>NZ_MUHF01000016.1:0-140632 GCF_002217435.1 Flavobacterium reichenbachii | reverse complement strand
GTTGAAAAAACCTTGCAGGAATAAAAAAATATGTATTTTCTTACTTTTTTTGGTTTTTAGTTGTACATTTGTTTCGACTAAATATCTGACTTTAAATAAAACTTATTCAAAGTTAACATAAGCGAACCCTTGTTATGGTGAAGGAGCAGGAAAATCATGAATGCCTAATACCACACTAAAACAGATTCAATCCTAACCTTTTATTGATAATAAAAAACATAAATTCCCTCTCTTTATTTCGCGAGGGAATTTATGTTTTTTAAATTTTCTTTTTTTCTTAATAAAATAATAAGATATTAGTTAAAAAATATAAATGGTAAAATTATTACAATATATCATAGTCGCTTCGTTACTACAATCTTGCAATTCAAAGCAAGACACTCCTGCAATAGTTGCTAAAAAACAAGCCACATTTCTTTGCAAGAATAGTGTATTTGATTTAGGAGCAATCACTTTTAGAGAGAATCCATCTAAACTTTATGCTGAAAACATTATAAAATCAGATGACGTACAGTATTATGCTGAGCGAGATGGCAAATTAACAGATGAAATGCTTCAATATAAAATCAGCAATACAACTACTAAATATATGGAGATTGAAACTCCCAAGGATTTTGGATTTCTCTATAGAAGTCCAGAACTTGATAGTATTGCAAAATTTAAAAGTATTTCTTTTAATTCGCTTTCTTTACTCACTAACATTGACAAAAAACCAATAGCATTCTTGGGTCAAACAAAATTTAGAAAAACAGGAGATAGAAAGAAAAAATTAGAAGAAATAAAAACAAAACTCGGAAGTCCCACCCACTCTTTTTTTGTTGATAAAGAATTTGATCAATGTGCTTATGAATGGGTTCTTTCAGATAGAACAATTCAAATTGAGATTTCCTCAGGAGTTACCATTACTTTCAATACTAAGGGAGAAACCAAACAAGAAACGCAATATTACTTGGAGATATTAATTGTTGCTAATAAATACAAAAATGATATTTATAATGCACACAAATACAAATTTCCAGATGAAATACTATATGACATTAAATATCACAGTGATAAGGATTTACCTTTTGAAAAAAACAATATTCTCAAAGATAAATTTCTTTTACTTTCAAGTAATGATATATATATAAAAGAGGAATATGGAAAATACAACATTATTCAAGCAACCGATGACTGCATTATATTTTAAGCAAAGAACATCTATTGTTACAAACCTAAAAAATATTTCTTTATCATTAAAAACATAAAATGAAACTCACCAAACCAAGATTAGCCTTAATCTGCGGTATACTTTGCATATCGATTTTTCCGATATTGGTAAAATTACGTTTAACTCCAGGATTGATTTCTGCTTTTTACCGAATGTTTTTTGCAGTGACACTACTTTTGCCTTATGTCCTTTTGAGCAAAAATTTTAAACTTCCGAGTTTAAAGTTTACACTTTTGGCGATGCTTTGCGGTGTTTTATTTTCATCAGATGTTGCCGTTTGGAATATTGCCATTCAAGATTCAAGCGCGACACAGGCTTCGCTGTTGACCAATTTATCACCGGTTTGGGTTGGTATTTGTTCTTTCTTGTTTTTAAAATCAAAACCTGCAGCAAATTTCTGGATCGGAACTATTGTGTCTTTATTCGGAATGGTGACTTTGGTTGGTTTTAGTTTTTTTATGGAATTGAATTTCAATCAGGCATTTCTGTTTGCAGTTTTATCCGGAATTCTGTATTCGATTTACCTTTTGGTCAGCAAAAATGTACTTTCTCAAGTTGATGTTCTTTCTTTTATGACTATCAGTCTATTGGCTTCAAGTGTTTATCTTGGAATTTTGTGTTACAGCTTAAACCAACCTTTTACAGGCTTTTCAGATACCGGTTGGTTTGTACTGGTTTTGCAGGCTGTAATCTGCCAATTGTGTGCTTGGCTTTCTATTAGCTATGCAACTCAACACATGCGCGCGACTAGAATTTCATTAAGTTTATTAAGTCAGGCTGTAATTACTTCTATATTAGCTTGGTTATTTTTGGAAGAAAAAATAACTTTACAAATGGTTTTCGGCGGTATTATTTTACTTTTTGGAATCCGAATTACTTTTTACGATAAGACGATTTCTTTAAAAAAGCTATTTTCAAAGTAATAAAGGATTGAGAATTGAAACGCGGATGACGCTTAAACAGATTTTAATATCCTTTTAATCTGTGGCAAAAAAATTCGTGACAATTCGTGTAATTCGTGGCAAAAAACCTGAAACCTGAAACAAAACAAACTTGAAACAAAAAACATCATGTTAGATAAACACAAAATTCCAAATCTAAAAGTAATTGCATTTGATGCCGATGATACTTTATTTGTAAACGAACCTTATTTTCAGGAAACCGAACATAAATTTTGTGCTCTGATGGAAGATTATCTTTCGCATCAAGGCATTTCACAGGAATTATTTAAAATAGAAATTGCAAATCTCCCTTTGTACGGATACGGAATCAAAGGTTATATTCTTTCGATGATAGAAGCCGCAATGAATATTTCGAACAATACAATTCCGATTGAAGTAATTGCAAAAATTATTCAGTACGGAAAAGAACTTCTGGAAAAACCAATCGAACTTCTGGACGGAATAGAAGAAACTTTGCAGTCTTTGCACGGAAAATACAAATTGGTTGTGGCTACAAAAGGCGATTTAAAAGATCAGCACAGTAAATTGCACCGTTCTGGTTTAGGACATTATTTTCATCATATCGAAGTGATGTCTGACAAACAAGAAATTGATTACGAAAAACTCTTGGGTCGTTTAGATATTCAGCCAAACGAATTTTTAATGATTGGAAATTCTTTAAAATCAGATGTACTGCCAGTTTTAGGAATTGGCGGTTATGCCGTTCATATTCCCTTTCATACCACTTGGGAACACGAAAAAATCAACCATAAAGTAGAACACGAACATTTTAGTTCTTTTGAAAAAATCACTCAAGTGGTAAATAATTTATTATAATGAAAACAGTATTAGATTTAGAAAATTGGAATAGAAAAGAGCATTTTGCGCACTTCAAACAAATGGAGGAGCCCTTTTTTGGTGCAACAGTCGAAATCGATTGTACCAAAGCTTATCAAACTGCCAAAGAATTAAAGGTTTCTTTCTTTATCTATTATTTACATAAAACATTAACAGCTGTAAATTCGATTGAAAACTTTAAATACAGAATTTCTGAAGACAAAATATACATTAATGACCGTGTTGATGCTTCTGCAACAATAGGACGTGAAGACGGTACTTTTGGATTTTCGTTAATTGAATACAATACCGATTTTAAAGTTTTTGAAGAAACAACCTTAAAAGAAATCGAACGTATTCAGAATACAACCGGGTTATTTACGAGATCATTTGATGACGATAATGTGATTCATTTTTCTGCAATTCCATGGTTAAATTTCACATCGCTCACGCACGCACGCAGTTTTACATATCCAGACAGCTGCCCTAAAATTTCTTTCGGCAGAATGACAACTTCTGAAACCGGAAAAAAGACAATGCCAATGGCAGTTTATGTACATCACGGACTAATGGATGGCTTGCATTTAGGACAGTTTGTAGATTACTTTCAGGAATTGATGAATCATTAAACAAAAAGTGGAATACTTTTTGACCGTAAAAATATATGAAACAAATCTTTCTTTTATTTAATATATTTTTCAGTACTGTTTTGCTAAGTCAAACGATATTAACTTCTTACCCTTTAAGTTTAACTAAAAACTCAGAAGCTAATACGATACTAACTGCAGAAAATGAAGTGACGCATGATGTTTTTGCTTTTATTCGGTCTGCAGAAAATTTTAAAATTTTGAGATACAACAGCGCATTGTTTCTAACCGATGAAATGAGTGTTTCAAATAAATATACCGAAGATAGAACCTTAACCGGATTTAGTTTTAGCGACGATGGCAATCCGACTTTATATTGGTCTTCTCAAAGAGGCGAAAGCATTATTATAATAAAATATTATTTTGAAGATAAATCCTCTAAAGCGCTTCAATTTAGTTTTCCCTCCACACTGCAGACAATCAGAGCAGAATATCAGAACAATAATTCCTTTAACCTGCTGGCGCAGGATGTTTCTGAACCAAAACTTATTTTGTACGTTTTTAAAAATGGAGCGGCAGAACAAAAAATATTTGATTTTAGTCCTTTTGTCTTTCGTGATAAAAAAACACAGCAGGAAACATTCAGTCAAATCTTAAGGGACAACCAAATTGAAAAAATGGATATGGGCGAATATAATCCGCTCTACAAAGTCAGTTCTAAAACTAAGATATATCCTTTAAAAGATCGAATTATTTTAACTCTGGATCATAATCCCAGAAAAACACAATTATTTGATATCAATTTAGCGACTCTTGATATTCAGGAAAAAAACTATACACAGCCAGCCTCAGAAAAAGCAGTAAAATCATCCAATTCATTTTATCAGGACAATACCCTTTTTCAAGTCAGTGCAAATCAAAACGAATTTTTGTTTGATATAAAAAATCTTACTTCTGGTGAAACGGTAAAAAGTATGAGAGTTTCTAAAAAAGATACTATTCGTTTTAAAAACTCGCCATTGCTTTATCAAAAAGATAATGCTAAACCAAAAGAGTTAAAAAATACAGCCCGCTTTCTACAACAGTTAGCAGTTTCAAACATTGGCTTGTCTGTTTTTAAAAATAAAAAGAACCTATATATAACTATTGGCGGCATTAATGAGTATTATAATACATGGAGTTATAATTCGGCCGATGAGTTTGGTAATTTTTATCCCGACATTGATGGCGGAAATGTCCACAGCGAAAGTGTGTTTTTTGAAAGCATCCTAAATAAGAAATTTGAAACTACAACAGAACTGCAGCAGCCACTTGCCAAAGATAAAATCTACTACTTCATTGATAATCATGAAGAAGTAAATTTTGAAAGTATTTTAAAATTTAAAAACTACTATATTTTAAGTTATTATGATTCTTTAGCAAAGCAATATGTAATGCGTAAGTTCATTGACGGCTACAATTAAAATAAGATTTAACCTATAAAAATGTCTTATTCTGTTGTATTTATAACTTTTAGGAGACCATCACCACTACGGTTAAGTTGTTTATTTGGAAAAATTTTAATCTCAAATAACAATGAAAAAAGTTGTAGCTTTTCTAGCACTTACAGTAGGTTTTACAGCCTTACAAGCACAGGAAAAAACAGAAAGACAAGCTGACCAGTACAATAAATGGTCTGTAGAACTGGGCGGTGGTTTTAACAAACCAGAACGTCCTCTCACAGAAGGTTACTACACTAAAAACATCAGTCCATTTACAACTGACCTAGGCGTTAGATACATGTTTAACAACAAATTTGGTTTGAAAGCTGATTTTGGATATAACAGTTTTAAAGGTAATGGAGACGGCTCTAAAGATTTTGACTCAAAGTATTACAGAGTAGATTTGCAGGCTGTAGCCAACTTGGGAAGAATAATGAACTTTGAAACCTGGACCAATACATTCGGTTTATTAGGTCATGCAGGTGTTGGATTAGGGCGCTTAGAAAGTGATAACTTAGTAGGCAAGGACCGAGTAGGTAATTTTATTGGCGGAATTACAGGACAAATCAGATTGTCAAACAGAGTAGCCTTAACAGGTGATTTCTCTACTATTCTTAATGCTAGTCAAGACGCAACATTTGATGGTCAGGCTATAACTAACAGTAACGGATTTAAAGGAGTTCTTTTTAACGGAACTATCGGACTAAATGTGTATTTAGGAAAACATGAAAAACATGCTGACTGGACTGTTATAAGCAACAATGCAGATGTTAGTGATTTAGAAAACAAAGTGGCGGAGCTTAAAGCTCAGGTTAAAACTATTTCTGAACAAAAACCAACTGTTATAGAAAAACAAATAAGTGCACCAGCAGCCGCTGCACCAGACAAAGATCTTATTAAAAACATGATCAACGATAAATATTTTAGTGTTTATTTTGATTTTAATAAAGCGACTCCAGCAGAAACCTCAACAGCTGCATTAGATGTTGTGTTGACTTATCTTAAAAATAATCCATCTGCAAATGTTACATTATTAGGATATGCTGATCAAGTTGGTAAATCAGATTACAACGAAAGATTATCTCTTGCGAGAGCAAACAATGTAAAAACCATTTTAGAAAAAGCTGGTATTGCATCTTCAAGAATTAGTGTTGATCCGAAAGGAGCAGATACAACATTCGCAAAAGATTCTGAAGAAGCTAGAAGATTAGCACGAAGAGTGACCTTTATATTGAGATAATTAATCTCGAATTAGTATCAAAAGCCCTGAAATAATTTCAGGGCTTTTTTTGTTTTACATGTTGTTACAAATGAATTTAAGACAAAAAATCAGGGTTTTATTGTATTTAGTCTGAATCTGAATTGTTTTCAATCGTTCAATTAAGGTTCTTAATTGCTTAAAATTTTTTAACTTTACAAAAAATCACGATTATGTTATCAAAAAATATAGAAACAGCACTAAACAAACAAATCCGTATTGAAGCAGAGTCTTCTCAAACTTACTTGTCAATGGCTTGCTGGGCTGAAGTACATGGTTTAGAAGGAATTGCTCAGTTTATGTACACGCAGTCTGATGAGGAACGCGCGCACATGTTAAAGTTAGTAAAGTATGTAAACGAACGCGGAGGACACGCTCAAATTACAGATCTAAAAGCGCCAAAAACATCTTATACCACTTTTAAAGAAATGTTTGAGGCACTTTACAATCATGAAATTTTTGTATCAGAATCTATTAACGAATTAGTACATATTACTTTTGAAGAGAAAGATTATGCAACACATAATTTCTTACAATGGTATGTATCAGAACAAATTGAAGAAGAAGCAACAGCTAAATCAATTCTGGATAAAATCAACTTAATTGGTGATGACAAAGGCGGACTTTATTTATTTGACCGTGATATTCAGCAATTAACAGTTACAAGTTCAATTGCAATCAATCCTAAATAAAAAAGTTAAAGTTTATTTAGAATATATAAAAATAACATTTTTAGTATATATTTGTCTCAGTTTATAATTGAGATGAAAAGTGTGCAAGAAAGATAAAGTTAAAGACAAGGACAAAAAAAAGGATAAGAAGAAAAAGAAAGAAATCCTTGATAAGCTTAAGAAAATCGAAAACTGCAAATCCAGCTGTTGTGAGAAATTCAAAAAAAGCGAAAAGAAACGTTGTACGCGTTGTCCTATGTTTGATTTACTAAAGAAAACTGCTTAAAAATATATTTAAAAACCCACCATTCCCGGTGGGTTTTTATTTTACACTGATTCTCTTTTAATTATAAAAAGTGTTGAATTTAAATTATGGAAAATACTATTATACCCGAATCTAGTCTTGATTTTTTACATCAGCTTAAAACAAATAATAATAAACCCTGGTTCGAAGCAAATAAGCCTAAATATTTAATTGAATTAAATCATATTGAAAATTTTGCAGGAGCATTACTTCACGAATTATCCAAAACAGATGTTCTTGAGACCTATTCTGGCAAAAAAAGCGTATACCGAATTTATCGCGATATTCGTTTTTCTAAAGATAAAACTCCTTTTAAAACTTTTTGGGGCGGAAGTTTCACCCGAGCAACTGCAGCAAGACGAGGTGGATATTATTTTCATATTGAAAAAGGAAATAGTTTTCTTGCCGGAGGATTTTGGGGTCCGAATGCCTCAGATATAAAACGCATACGAAGTGAATTTGCACAAGATCCTGAATCAATGCAAAAAATATTGACTTCAAAATCTTTTGTCAGCACTTTTGGAAGTTTGCAGGGCGAACAACTTAAAACTGCTCCGAAAGGTTATGATGTAAATCACCCCGCTATAGAATTACTTCGCTACAAACAGTTTTTGATCATGAAACGTTTTACTGACGAAGAAATATTGAGTCCTCTTTTTCTAAATCAGGCCTTAGAGACTTTTCAAAATATGAGACCGTTTTTCGACTACATGAGTGAAATACTTACAACAGATGTAAATGGTGCTTCGACACTATAAAACAACAAAAAGTCCGACAGATTTAGAACCTGTCGGACTTTTTAATTTACTAAAACCTTATTTACTAAAGAAATAAAATTTCGTTTACAACCACTTCTGTAATATATTTTTTCTCACCGTTTTTATCCTCATAACTTCTGTGTGATAATTTGCCTTCAATTGCTACTTCTTTCCCTTTCACTACATACTTTTCGATAATTTCTGCGGTTTTACCCCAAGCGGTTACACGATGCCATTCGGTTTGCTCAACCTTTTCTCCCTTTTCATTTTTATAACTTTCGTTTGTGGCTATCGTTATATGTGCAAGTTTGTTTCCGTTTTCTAATGTTCTCACTTCTGGATCATTTCCTACATTCCCGATTAATTGTACTCTGTTTTTCATGGCTTATACTATTTAAATTTTTCTGTAAATGAATTCGTTTATCAAATTCGACATTGCAAAGATGCGACGATTACCAAATGACATTCGGTTGTAAATTGCTTACTTTCGGTTGTAATTGTTTGTAAGCGTTTGTAAATGGATTTTTTTTCGTATATTCGAAGATAAAACTTACAAGATGCAGACACAAATCAACAAGGTTGAATTGCGAAATTTAGAATTTGACGATTACAAACAATTAAAAAACTCGATGGTTGAATCGTATCCTGAAATGGCCAATTCGTATTGGAGATCCAACGATATAAAAAAATTACTTACTACATTTCCTGAAGGACAATTTGTTATTCTAGTGGACGGTATAGTCGTAGGATCAGCCTTATCCTTAATAGTCGATGAAAAATTTGTTGACAAAAGACACAATTACAATCAGGTTGTTGGCAATTATACCTTCTCAACACATAATCCAAACGGAGAAATACTATACGGAATTGATGTATTCATTCATCCTCATTATCGTGGTTTAAGACTCGGACGCCGTTTATATGATGCCCGAAAAGAACTTTGCGAACAATTAAATCTTAAAGCAATTGTATTTGCTGGCAGAATTCCCAATTATTCGCAGCATGCAAAACGAATTACTCCAAAAACGTACATCGACAAGGTAAAACACAAGGAGTTGCATGATCCGGTGCTTTCGTTTCAGCTGAGTAATGATTTTCACGTTTTGCGAATCATTAAAAATTATTTGGAAGGCGATGAAGAGTCTAAAGAATTTGCGGTTCTTTTAGAATGGAACAATGTTTATTATGAAGAAAGTCCAAAACTTATTAATCAGAAAAGTGTAATTCGTTTAGGATTGATTCAGTGGCAGATGCGTCAGCTCAACAATATCGAAGCTTTGTTTGAACAGGCGGAGTTTTTTATCGATGTTGTTTCAGGTTATGGAAGCGATTTTGCATTGTTTCCCGAACTTTTTATCGCCCCGTTAATGGCCGATTACAATCATCTGTCAGAAGCCGAAGCTATTCGTGAACTTGCACGATATTCGGAACCAATTAGAAAACGTTTTCAGGAATTTGCTATTTCGTACAACATCAATATTATTACGGGAAGTATGCCTTATCTGGAAAATAATAATTTATATAATGTTGGATTTTTATGCAAAAGAGACGGAACTTCTGAAATGTACACCAAGATTCATGTTACTCCCAATGAAGTACAGCATTGGGGAATGAAAGGCGGATCTGAGTTTAAAACTTTTGATACCGACTGCGGTAAGATTGGAATTTTAATTTGCTATGATGTCGAATTTCCAGAACTATCGAGAATTATGGCAAATGAAGGAATGAATATTCTATTTGTACCGTTTTTAACTGATACCCAAAATGCATACACACGTGTAAAACATTGTTCGCAGGCACGTGCAATCGAAAACGAATGCTATGTTGCTATTGCCGGATGCGTAGGTAATCTGCCGAAAGTAAACAATATGGATATACAATATGCACAAGCTTCTGTATTTACACCATCTGATTTTGCTTTTCCAAGCAACGGTGTAAAAGCAGAAGCGACACCAAATACAGAAATGACTTTGATTGTTGATGTCGATTTGAATTTACTAAAACACCTTCATGAACATGGAAGTGTACGTATTCTAAAAGACAGAAGAAATGATTTATATGAAATTAAAAAATTAAATCAATGAGAACATGTCTCGAATGCTCTGAAAAAATTGTAGGCCGGGAAGACAAGAAATTTTGCTCCGACAGCTGCAGAAATGCCTTTAACAATAAAATAAATAAAGACAGTACAAATTTTATGCGAAATGTAAACAACAAATTACGCAAAAATTATCGTATTTTGTCTGAGTTAAATACAGAAGGAAAATCAAAAGCAACACGAGACAAGATGGTAAACAAAGGTTTTGATTTTGAGTTCTTTACAAATATTTTGCAAACCAAAACAGGAAATACCTACTATTTCTTGTACGACCAAGGATACCGTTCTCTGGACAATGATTATTATATGCTCGTAAAAAAAGAAATTTAGTATAGCCTTATTATGAAAAAAAACCCAATCTCACTTCTGGCCGTAGTATCTATTTTGGCAATTCTTGGGATCATCTATGCAACGATGATGCCTCAGTTAATTTCTAAAGAAGATGAAGCGCTTGCAGAATTTTCAACCGAAAGAGCCCTCAATCAGGTTGAAATTATTGCTCAGAAACCTCATTATGTAGGTTCTGCCAATCATGAATTAGTTGCCAATTATTTAAAATTAGAACTAAATAGAATTGGGCTGGAAACTAGTGTTCAGGAAGGTTTTACACTAAACGATAAAGGATTATTGGTAAAATCTAAAAACATTTTAGCCAGAATAAAGGGTACAGCCAATACAAAAGCGCTTTTACTGCTTTCTCATTACGACAGTGCACCGCATTCTTTTTCTAAAGGAGCAAGTGATGATGCCTCTGGAGTTGCCACAATTTTAGAAGGAATCCGAGCATTCTTATATGCTAAAGAACCTCAAAAGAATGATATTATTATTCTTTTTTCCGATGCAGAAGAATTAGGGCTGAATGGTGCGGCACTTTTTGTAAATCAGCACCCTTGGGCAAAAGATGTTGGTTTGGTATTAAATTTTGAAGCAAGAGGAAGCTCTGGCCCAAGTTATATGCTGATGGAAACCAATCAGGGAAATCAGGCATTGGTAAAAGAATTTACAAACGCAAAGGCTGCTTATCCTGTTTCCAATTCATTAATGTACAGTATTTACAAAATGCTGCCAAACGACACCGACTTAACGGTTTTTAGAGAACAAGGAAATATTCAGGGTTTTAATTTTGCATTTATAGACGGGCATTACAATTATCATACACAACAAGATGACGTTCAGCATTTAAACAAAACTACTCTGGCACATCAAGGTTCTTACTTAATGCCGTTATTAAAATACTTTGCAAATGCAGATTTAAATCAGACTACTTCTTCAGAAGATTATGTTTATTTCAGTGCTCCGTTTTCTTTTATAAGTTATCCTTTTTCATGGGTTATGCCAATGACCTTAATTGCTTTTGGCTTATTGGTGCTTTTCTTGTTTATTGGAAAAGCCAAAAGAATGATTTCGATAAGAGAAATATTCAAAGGTTTTATACCACTTTTAGGATCAATTATTACAGCTGGACTGGTGACATTTTTAGGCTGGAAAATTATTTTAGAAATCTACCCTCAATATTCTGATTTACTAAATGGATTTACTTATAATGGTCATGCTTACATTGGCGCGTTTGTAACATTGAGTATTGCAATATGTTTTGCTTTTTATCATCATTTTTCAGATTCGAAAATAACGATGAACCATTTTGCATCGCCTTTACTGCTTTGGATTATAATAAACGGATTTTTAGCAAATAGCCTAACTGGTGCAGGATTCTTAATCATTCCTGTTTATTTCGGAATTCTTTTATTTGGAATTTTTGTTCTTACACAGCATTACAGCTTAGGTCTCAATTTACTTTTCAGCATCCCTGCTTTAGCTATTATTGCTCCGTTTATTGTAATGTTTCCTGTAGGTTTAGGATTGAAAATACTTTTTGGAAGCGCTATTTTAACTGTTCTTCTTTTCGCGCTATTACTTCCTATATTTAATACATTTGTTCGAAAAGGTGCCTGGATAATGGTATTCTTTACGGCATCTATCTGCTTTTTTATATATGCGGGATATCATTCTGATTATGAATCCGGAAAAGCAAAATCAAATAGTTTGTTATACATTTATAACGCCAATACAAACTCGGCTGTATGGGCAACTTATGATGTAAATCTTGATGAATGGACGAAAAGCTATCTTGGCCAGACCAGCCAAAAAGCTCCGGGATTAAATAGTTTCCCGATTTCAAGCAAATACAATACAACTTTTACACACAGTGCTATTGCCCCGGTTGTAGAAGTTCCAAAACCAACAATTGCATTTCTGAGAGACAGCGTTATCGGCAATAACCGATATTTAAAAATCAAAATTACTCCAAACAGAAAAGTAAATCGTTACGATATCTATGCAAACCCAAAAATGACTTTTTATAATTTCAAAGCAAATGGTGTTTCAACTTCGGGCGAAAAAGGAAATCGTTTACAACGAAAAGACAGTAAAATTTTATGTTATTATGTTGTAGGCAATGAGCCGCTTATCATGGATTTTTACATCAATAAATCATCCGTGTTTGACATGGATTTAATAGAAAGTTCTTTTGATTTAATGACAAATCCGTTACTTAAAGTTAAACCAAGAAGCGACTGGATGATGCCGACACCATTTGTATTGAATGATGCCGTAATGATTCAGCAAAAAATAAAAAGATATACTGAACCTGTAAGTGCACCAATTCAAACTGCTCCTGCAGTAGATAGCTTAACTATTGTAAAAGACAGCTTAAAACCAGTTATTAAACCAGAGTAAACCCTATTTTATGGCAACAAATATTTCTACAATCGTTCTGAATGCTCCAGTTCAAAAAGTATGGAATGCCTTAACGCAGCCTGAATTAGTCAAACAATGGCAATACGGAAGTGAATTACTTACCGATTGGAAAATTGATCATGAAATTAGGTTTAGGAATGAATGGGAAGGTCAGGTTTTTGAGCAATGGGGAACCGTTTTAGAAGTTATTCCGAATCAGAAAATCAAATATTCTTTGTTTTTTCCGAGACCTGGATTAGAAGACAAACCTGAAAATTATTTCATTATGAGTTATCTTTTATCTGAAGAAAATCAGAAAACAAAACTCGAAATTATTCAGGAAGACAATCGTCCGGGAGCGGTTCAGGAAAAACCTCAAGACGAAGAAAATCCAATTCTTCAGGCTCTCAAAACTGTTGTTGAATCATAAGAAATCAAAAAAAGCAGACTTTCTAATCAGAGTCTGCTTTTTTAATTTTTCAGCAGGCACATTCAATTTTCAATCCGCCTTTATTTCCCTTTTCGCCTTCGGTTGCATATCCATCAAACTTCCACCACTCTATTCCTCCAATTAATTCTTTTACTTTAAATCCTAATTTGGTCATGTTTAAAGCCCCTTTTGTAGAGGCGTTACAGCCAATTCCGTCGCAGTAGGTTACATATAGTACCTCCTTATCTAAATGCTTTGTAGTTTCTGCCGACATTTCGCGATGCGGAATATTAATGGCATTTGGAATATGTTCTGCATCAAAACCAAAAGATTTTCTGGCATCAAGTGCAATTACCTTTTCACTGTTATTCAAAGCATCAAACAAATCCGATGGATCCATTTCGAAAGCCAGTTTATGCTCATAAAATTTAATTTGCTCTTCCATTATAATATGTTTTAGTGATTTTGTTTTTTCAAAAATACTACAAGAATTCATCGCATAAAAGCGAAAAGAATTCATCAAACGTATTACTTTTTTTCATGCAAAAGCAAGTTTAAAATTTTGTTTCTTTGTGTAAATAAGCTAAAAAATGGAAATACGTCATTTAAAATTGATAAAAGCAATTGTCGAAGAAGGAAGCATCACAAAAGCTATCGACAAACTTCATTTGACACAATCTGCTTTGAGTCATCAGCTCAAAGAAGCAGAATATCAATTGGGTACGGCAATTTTTCTTAGAATCAACAAAAAACTGGTTTTGACAAAAGCGGGTGAAAAAATTTACGAACTCGCCAACGAAATCCTAAATAAACTCACAGAAACCGAAACTCAGATCAAACAAATGATTTTTGGCGAACACGGCGAGATCCGAATCAGTACCGAATGTTTCTCCAGTTACCATTGGCTTCCCTCGGTTTTAAAGCAATTTCACCTTTTATATCCAAATGTCGAATTGAAAATTGTAATTGAAGCAACCCATATGCCACTCCAAAAACTTTTAGACAATACGATTGATATTGCCATTGTAAGTGATCAGATCAAGGACAGTTCTATAAAATATACCGAACTTTTTCAGGACGAAGTTGTAATGGTTGTTTCAGAAAATCACAGTTGGGCAGATAAAAAATATGTGATCGCAGAAGATTTTGCACATGAACATTTGATCATTCATTCTCTTCCAATGGAAACCGTTACGATTCATCAGTTCTTTTTGGCTCCGGCCAAAATCACACCGAAGAAAATAACTCCAATGCCTTTAACAGAGGCTTCTCTAGAAATGGTAAAAGCAGACATGGGCATTATGTCAATGGCAAAATGGGCGTTGCAGCCTTATTTAAAATCGAATACGGTCAAAGCTGTAAAAGTTGGAAAAAATGGTTTAAAAAGAAAGCATTTTATTGCAATACGGGCCAATGAAGATTATCCGGATTATTTCAATCATTTTATTAATTTTTTACAATCTGAGATCAATTTGCAATGGAATATATAATAAGAAACTGCCAGATAACCGATTTACCAAAATTGGTCATTCTCTGTCAAAAACACGCTGCATTTGAAAAAGCAGTTTTTTATCCGGAAGAAAAGGAAGAAGGTTTGAAAAAAGCTCTTTTTAATGAACATCCAAAATTATTCTGCTTGGTTGTCGCCACAAAAGAAACAATTGTAGGGTATGTTTCTTATACCTATGATTTTTCAACTTGGGATGCGGCTGCTTTTCTCTACATGGATTGCCTCTTTCTCGAAGAAGAAGCTAGAAGCTTTGGAATTGGCGAAGTTTTAATTGAAAAACTAAAAGAAAAAGCAGCCGAAAATAATTGTGTCAATATCCAGTGGCAGACACCTCAATTTAATACAAGGGCCATTAAATTTTATAACAGAATTGGTGCAAAAGGAAAAGACAAAGTTCGATTTACGCTAAATTTGTAAAGCGTTTTTTATTTCACCCAGATTTTTGTGCTTTTATCTGCAAATATTAATTTGCCTAATGTAAAAACATTGCAGCCAAAGATTCGGGAATGAACCTTTGTAACTTTGTACCTTAAAGAAAAAATGAAACAAATAAGTATATTAGGCTGTGGCTGGCTTGGATTTCCTTTGGCAAAAAAGCTGATCGAAAGAGGAAATTCGATAAACGGATCGACAACTTCAGAAAACAAACTTCCGATTTTAGAAGAAGCGGAAATAAATCCTTTTTTAGTTACACTTGAAAGTGAAGGTGTTTCTGAAAGTATCAAAGAATTTTTAGCAGAAAGCGAAATCTTAATTATCGATATTCCACCAAAATTAAGAGGAAAGAATGCCGATGATGCCAATTCTACCCAAAAGATTTTTGTAGAGAAAATAGAAAATCTGATTCCGTTTATAGAAAAATCGAATATCCAGAAACTGCTTTTTGTAAGCTCAACGTCTGTTTATGGAGATGAAAACGGAATAATTACAGAAGAAACAATTCCTAATCCAGAAACCGAAAGCGGTAAGCAATTGCTTTTGGCAGAAGCACTGCTTCAAAAAAATCAAAATTTTGAAACTACAATTCTACGTTTCGGCGGATTGATTGGCGAGGATCGTCATCCTGTAAAATTTCTAGCCGGAAAGGAAAATCTCGAAAATCCAGACGCGCCCGTAAACTTAATTCATCAAAATGATTGTATTGAAATTATTGAAGCAATCATTCATCAATCAAAATGGAATGAATTTTTCAACGCCGTTGCGCCTTTTCACCCAAGCAGACAGGAATATTACACTCAAAAAGCAAAAGAACACAACTTGATTTTACCGAAATTCAGTGCTGAAAAATCGAATATCAAAAAGATAATTTCAAGCGAAAAAATTGAAAACATTTTAAACTATAAGTTTAAGATGGAGAATTATTAAACCATGTAAGTGATATAAGTTCATTTAAATCAGCCTAGCTAAACTTTACGCAAAGTTTATTTAAGTACTATGATCAAGTAAAAACTTAAATTTACTTACATCACTTATATGGTGAAAAACAAAAACTTTTCGAACTTTACGGTTAAAAAATATGGAAACAGTTTACATCAATTCGCCTTTAGGAATCACCAAAATAGTTGGAGATGCAGATGGTATTGCTGTAATTTCGGTTTCTGATGTCGGCACAAATGAAGTTTCAGCAGAAATTCCAGAAGTTTTAAAAGAAGCCGTTTTACAGCTTGAAGAGTATTTTGAAGGGAAAAGAACCGACTTTGATTTAAAAATAAACCCAAAAGGCACCGAATTTCAGCAAAAAGTCTGGAAAGCATTACTGGAAATTCCTTACGGAAAAACCGTTAGTTATATGGACCAAACCAAAAAGCTAGGCGATATAAAAGCGATTCGTGCTGTAGCATCTGCAAATGGCAAAAATCCGCTTTGGATTGTGATTCCCTGTCATCGTGTTATTGGCACAAATGGTTCTTTAACTGGTTACGCCGGCGGATTATCCCGCAAGAAATGGCTGCTTGAACATGAAAATCCTTCTACACAGCAAAGTTTGTTTTAGTTTTTTGCCACGACTCGAGCGATGGCAAACATGCGAAGCAATTTCACGAATGTTCACGAATTTTCTTCTATTGAGATTTTGCCAATAAATACTTATTTTTTATAACTAAGAAAATTCATTCATTAAGATGGTTTGATTATTTATAAAAACTCAATTTTGTGTACATTTATAGCAGTATAAGGAATTAGCGAAAATCGTGATATTCTTGCCATAAATCTAAGAAGTCTAAAAATCTAACATCTAAGATGTCTAAATAATGATTGAAAAAATAAACCTAAATAACATTTTATTTCTTGATATAGAAACCGTTCCGGAAGAAGAAAACTTCAATTCGCTTGACGCGGAAATGCAGTCGCTTTGGGATTTAAAAACACAATATCAGCGAAAAGACGATTTTACACCAGAAGAATTTTACGATCGTGCCGGAATTTGGGCAGAATTCGGAAAGATAATCTGCATTTCTGTTGGTTATTTTACGATTAAAGGAGATGTTAGAAATTTTAGGGTGACTTCTTTTTTTGGAGAAGAAAAGAAGATTTTAAAAGACTTTAACAATCTGCTCAGCAATCATTTCAATCAGCCGCAACATCTTTTATGCGGACATAATGTTAAGGAATTTGATATTCCGTTTTTGGCCCGCCGAATGATTATCAATCAAATCGCGATTCCGGACAAGCTGAATTTATTTGGCAAAAAACCTTGGGAAATTCCGCATTTAGACACTTTAGAACTATGGAAGTTTGGTGATTATAAACATTTTACTTCTTTAAAATTATTGACAAAAATCTTAGGAGTTCCTTCTCCAAAAGGAGATATTGACGGAAGTCAGGTTGCTCAGGTTTTTTATGTCGAAAAAGATATCGACCGAATTATAACCTATTGCGAAAAAGATACCATTGCTGTCGCACAGATTTTTCTGCGCCTGCGAAGAGAAGACTTATTGATTGACGAAGAAATTATTCATGTATAATTTTTTCTAGATGTATAAAGCGACAAAGGTTCAGAAGCACAAAGGTTAAATGAGCTTACATCACTTAAATGGTTTAATAAAAAAAATCTGAAAATGATTCATTCTGAAATCTCACATTATCGTCTTATTTCTCAAAAGTTATATAAAACAAGTGAAAGTTCGCCTCAAGAAATTGTGCAACATTTAGGCGCAATGCAGGCTCAGGATTATGCAATGTCAAAATGGGCAATTGGTTCGCGCTGTAATGCAACTGAGAAGGAAATCGAAGAAGCTGTAAACTCAGGCAAAATAATTCGAACTCATATTTTACGCCCAACCTGGCATTTGGTTGCTGCAGAAGATATTTACTGGATGCTGGATCTTTCAGGACCACAAGTCAAACGTATTATTCTTTCTGATACTAAAAAACATGGTTATGATGAAAAGGAATTTGGCAAAATCAATTCGAATATCGAAAAAATATTAGCCGGAAATAATCATTTAACTCGGGACGAAATTATACAGGAACTTAATATTAAACAGGTTTCTGGAGAATATCATTTAAGTCCTGTCCTTATCATGATGTATGCAGAGTTAGAAGGTTTGATCTGCAGCGGAAAAATGAAAGGCAAAAAGAACACTTATGCTTTACTGGAAGAACGAGTTAAGAAGCCTCAAACCAAATTAACTAAAGAAGAAAGCCTTGCAAAATTAGCTCTAAGATACTTCGAAAGCCACGGCCCTGCTACGCTTCTTGACTTTTCTTGGTGGTCTGGTTTTTCCCCAACCATTTGCAAGCAGGCTGTTAATGCAATTAAACTGCAATTGAATTCAATCGAAATTGAAGGGCAATTTTATTGGTTTGGAACTGATTTTTCTGTTGGAAAGGACTTTCGCGAAAGCGTACATTTTCTTTCCGCTTTTGATGAGATTTTAATTTCGTATAAAACAAGAGAAGCTTCCATTTTACCTCAACATCAATCTCTGGCTTTTACCAGCAATGGCATTTTTAAACCGATAATTCTAGAAAACAGTAAAGTGATTGGTATCTGGAAAAAAATCGTCAAAAAAGATTATGTCAAAATAGAAACACAATTTTTTAATGAAACTGAAAATCATAAAAAAGAGGTTTTGTTTGAAGGAATCAAATCTTTTGAAAAGTATCTGGAAACCAAAATTGTTATCGAATAAATTCGATTTTAACTAAAAAATGATACTTTAGAAGAAGTACTTCACGTTTCACAGATAAAATCTTTGTGCTTATTATGCCTAAATAATTACATTTACAAAAAATTACAATTATGGTATTAAGCAGATTTTGGTTAGCGATTTTTATCTCGTCGATTGTTTTTATTGTAATCAGTTTATTTACAGCCAACACATATACGATTGATTATGTTTTGAATGGAAAGAAAGATGATCCGATTCTGGTTTCAGAGAAATATGCAGAGCAGCTTCCTGCCTTTATCAAAGACAGTATTAAAAACGCGCCGAATCAGACTATGATTATTAATCGTGATACGCTGAATGCCGACACGACTTACGTTTACAAAAACAAAACTGTAAAAATTTACAGCGGTATTCAAAAATCTGATGGTTTACTGCCAACTTGTAAAACCACTTTGGTTGATATTATCCTGCCGCTTATTGCTTATCTGGCATTTTTCTGTGGATTGATGGAGCTTTTAATCATTTCTGGTGCATCTGGAAAATTAGCAAAAGCTTTAAGTCCGGTTTTTGTAAAAGTGTTTCCTAGTATTCCTAAAAATCACCCTTCGATTTCCTATATGACTTTAAACTTTGCCGCTAATTTCCTTGGGTTAGATTCGGCTGCAACACCTTTTGGCCTTAAAGCCATGGAAAGTTTACAGGAAATCAATCCCGAAAAAGATAAAGCCAGCGATGCACAGATTATGTTTATGTGTCTTCATGCTTCGGGACTTACCCTTATCGCAACATCGATTATTGGTTATCGTGCAGCCGCAAATGCCAGCAATCCTGCCGATGTTATGCTGCCGTGTATTATAACTTCGTTTATAGGAACAATTGCTGCGTTTCTTATTGTTGGAATCAAACAAAAAATCAATTTCAAAAGTGCCTCATTGCTTATCGCTTTAATGGTACTAATTGCCGCTATTGTTGGTTTATTGATGTACGTAAATCATTTGGATCTGATAGGTAAAAACTACTTTACTGCTAACCTTTCGGGTTTAATATTGATTGCTATTATTGCTTTTACCTTGATCTTTTCTTTCATAAATGAGAAAAAATTTAGAGAGGCAGAAACTACCGTTTTCGACACTTTTGTGGTTGGAGCAAACAACGGGGTAAAAACCGGAGTTACAATTTTTCCTTACGTTTTAGGAATGCTGGTTGCTATTTCGTTATTCAGAAACAGTGGTTTATTCGAAATTATCAGCGACGGAATTGGGTTTGTCTTTTTGAATTTAGGCGTTAGTCAAGAGATTACGAATGCTTTGCCTGTAGCCATGCTTCGTCCTTTTAGTTCTGCTGGGTCAAGAGGATTCTTAATAGATTCTATGAGTACTTTTGGAGCAGATTCTCTTACCGGAAGACTAAGCAGTATTTTTCAGTGCAGTGCCGAAAGTACTTTTTATGTTATTGCCGTTTATTTTGGTTCGGTAAACATTAAAAACACACGTTATGCCTTAGGAACAATGCTTCTTGTCGATGTAATATGTGTCATTACAGCAATTTTTGTGGCGAGCTGGTTTTTTTAAACTATGTGGAGAATATCAAAATTAATATGCCTTTTTATCGGAAATAGTGTTAAATGGGTATATTATGGAGGAAAAAAATCAATGACTGAAGTTGCAAAAGAAGACAATGAAATTATTGGATTTATAATTGTCGCATTCATCTTCTTTTTCTTTATTCATTTAACAAATAAAAATATAATTCGTTCAAATTGTCAACAATTTAAAACATGAAACCACAATACCTTTTTATCCTATTCCTTTTAATGGGTTGTCAGAAACCAAAACTGAAGCAGTTGGAACAAAAGAAAATTTTCTAAAAATAGATACAATTTCTATTTCTGATAATGGCGAAACATCAAAAGACAATTATATTCTGGCGTATCTTTTAGATCAAAAAGCGGATAAAGACAGCATTGTAACTGGAAAATATCAGCTTGATTTTTATCTGAATAAAATTAAAACTACATCATCAAAAATTACAATTGAAACAATCCAAAAAGGCTCAGAATGGAGCGCAATTTTTGGATTAGGAACAGAAGGTGCCAAAGACTCTCCTTTTATTCAGATTAGTTTTGGATATCCTGCTTGTGGATACAACCAAAACCACTATTTGTATTATTTAAACAACAACAACTTGCAACTAGTCTACGAATGGTATACCATGTCTGACAGTGGTTGGGGAAGCTGGGTTGAATTTGAAAACCCGACAAAAGCCAATCCTGAATCTTTTTATTGCAAAACAGTTGCTTTTGAACCTGATGATAATGACGAAAACATGGGAATCGTTACTCATTCAGATTCAATTGGTTTTCGTTTAATCGGAAATCGCTGGAAAAGTCAATTACTTTCCGTTAAAGACAAAAACTACTTTGAGAAGAAAATGAGTTTTGATGAATTTCATCAACAATAAAACACTTCAGCCCCCTAATTCAAATTCTTTCTTAGGTAAATAATTTTTAACTTTGTAAAAAATAAAAAAGCAATGATTGATTTTATATACCAGGATCCTTATCCGATATTAAAGGATGACACGCAATACAGAAAGATCACCTCAGATTTTGTAAAAGTAGAGCAGTTTGGAGAGCGTGAAGTTTTAACCGTTGACCCAAAAGGTTTAGAATTGTTGGCTGAAGAAGCTTTAACCGATGTTTCGTTCATGCTTAGAACGACGCATTTACAAAAATTAAGAAAAATTCTTGATGACCCTGAGGCGACAGATAACGATCGGTTTGTGGCTTACAATTTATTACAAAACGCTTCTGTTGCTGCCGAAGGACAACTCCCAAGCTGTCAGGATACGGGAACTGCAATTGTGATGGCAAAAAAAGGCGAAAGCATTTTTACGGGTGTTGATGATGCAGAATGGCTGAGCAGAGGAATATTCAACACCTACCAAAAACGTAATTTACGTTACTCACAGATTGTTCCGATTTCGATGTTTGAAGAAAAAAATTCAGGATCGAATCTTCCGGCACAAATTGATATATATGCTAAAAAAGGAAATTCGTACGATTTCTTATTTATGGCAAAAGGCGGCGGATCTGCCAACAAAACCTATTTGTATCAACAGACTAAATCGTTATTGAACGATAAATCTATGGATGCTTTCATTCGTGCAAAAATCAAAGATTTAGGAACTTCGGCATGCCCTCCCTATCATTTAGCTCTTGTAATTGGAGGAACTTCGGCGGAAGCCAATTTAGGAGCGGTTAAAAAAGCTTCTGCTGGATATTACGACCATTTGCCAACTACGGGAAATATGGCTGGACAGGCTTTTCGTGATTTAGAATGGGAAGAACGAGTTCAGAAAATCTGTCAGGAAAGTGAAATCGGTGCACAGTTTGGAGGCAAATATTTCACACATGATGTTCGTGTTATTCGTCTGCCGCGCCACGCTGCTTCCTGCCCAGTTGGATTAGGTGTTTCTTGTTCTGCGGATAGAAATATAAAAGGAAAAATCACCAAAGACGGAATATATGTTGAGCAGTTGGAAGTAAATCCAAAACAGTTTTTACCAGAAACTGCACCGCATTTAGAAGCGCCGGTAGAAATAGATTTAGATCAGCCAATGGCAGATATTCTGGCTAAATTATCTCAATATCCTATTAAAACGCGTTTAAAACTTAACGGAACTGTTATTGTTGCCCGAGATATTGCTCACGCAAAAATCAAAGAATTATTAGATGCCGGACAACCAATGCCGGAATACTTTAAAAATCACCCTGTGTATTATGCAGGTCCTGCAAAAACTCCAGACGGAATGGCTTCGGGAAGTTTTGGACCAACAACAGCGGGACGTATGGATGTCTATGTTGATGAATTTCAAAAAAATGGAGGAAGTATGGTGATGCTGGCTAAAGGAAACCGAACTAAACAAGTTACAGATGCCTGCAATAAATACGGCGGATTTTATTTAGGTTCTATTGGAGGTCCTGCTGCTATTTTGGCACAAGATAATATCCTAAAAGTTGAAATTGTTGATTTTGAAGAATTAGGAATGGAAGCTGTTCGAAAAATTACGGTTAAAGATTTCCCTGCGTTTATTATTACTGACGATAAAGGAAATGATTTTTTTGAGAACTTATAAAGTTAAACTTTAAGATAAATAAAAACCGCCATAAGGCGGTTTTTCTATGTCTACTATGCGCTTATATCTTGCTTTTCGAAGGCAATAAAATGAGAAATAGTGCCTTTTAAATTGAAAACAGGAAAAGCATTAATTCTACATCGATAGGAATCGCCATTTTTTTTATAGTTTGTAATCGTTTTTTCAAACGGAATCTGCAATTTTATGGCATCACTGATTTCTTTTAGATCATCACTCGAAGTATCTTCACCTTGAAACATTTTTGGTGTTTTACCCAGAATTTCCTCTTCTCTATAACCCGTCATTCTTTTAATGCCGTTGGAAGCAAAAACGATTTTTAAATCTAAATCCGTAATCAAAATTACTTCTTCTTTAATTCGTTCCGTAATTTCGAGGTTTTTATCGTTCCATGTAAATTTATTCGAAATCTGCGTGACTTTTTTTAAATCAGTATAGATTGCTTTCAACTCATTTACATATTCATAATGAAAATCCCAAGATAAAATGGGAACTGAATTTCGATTCGAAATCTCTTCAAAGCTGATGTTTTTCATATGAAATAATTTAGAAGATGAACACTCTTTTACTCAAAGATAACCTGAAATTCAATAACTTATTTACGGTATTCCTCATTTATAGATATTTTTTTTTATTTAAAATGCAAATTTTAGCTGGACGATAACTGCCTTTTTTTCTTCTGTGTTCAAATTACTTAAAGAAATTCCAAGCAGCCGGACAGAATCTTTCATTCTTTCCTGATACAACAGCTCTTTTACGGTTTCTATAATCAAACTTTTATCAGAAATAAAATATGGCAGTGTTTTACTTCTGGTCTGTTGTGTAAAATCGCTGTATTTTATTTTTAAGGTAACTGTTTTTCCAGAAATAGTGTGTCTTTTCAGACGCTTTTCTAACGAAACTGCGATGTGTTCGAGCTGTTCTAACATGAAAACTTCCGAAGATAAATTAACATCAAACGTATGTTCTGCTGCAACTGATTTTGTTATGCGCGAAGATTTTACTTCACTATTATGAATACCGCGGACAACTGTATAATAGAAAGCGCCGGATTTTCCGAAATGTTTTTCTAAAAATTCCAATGATTTACTTTTAAGATCAAGTCCGGTAAAAATTCCTAATTGATACATTTTTTCTGTGGTGACTTTTCCCACACCATAAAATTTTCGAATAGGCAATTCTTCTAAAAAAGGCAGAACTTCATCTGGATTAACGGTTTTCTGCCCGTTTGGTTTATTATAATCACTCGCAATTTTAGCTACAAATTTATTAATCGAAATACCGGCAGAAGCCGTGAGTCCCACTTCGTTCAAAATTCTCAGTCTGATTTCCTGTGCAAGAAGACTGGCACTTGGATTTCCTTTTTTATTTTGTGTAACATCAAGATAGGCCTCGTCAAGCGAAAGCGGTTCGACCAAATCAGTGTATTCGTGAAAAATTTTATGAATTTTAGTTGATATTTCTTTGTAGCGATCAAAACGAGGGCGAACAAAAATTATATCCGGACAATATTTCTTGGCCAATACACCACTGATGGCACTGCGTACTCCAAATTTTCGAGCTTCATAACTTGCCGCGGCCACTACCCCCCTATTCTCAGATCCGCCCACAGCCAAAGGTTTTCCTCTCAACTCCGGATTATCCATTTGCTCTACAGATGCATAAAAAGCATCCATATCTATATGAATAATTTTTCGGTATGTAAGAGGTGTTTCAGACATGTTGCAAATTTAGCTAGGAAAGCCAGATAATGACATCAAAAAAATCATAAAAAAAGCTATAGTTAAACTATAGCTTTCTTTTCTTTCTATTCCATATTTTAAAACTCTACTCTAAAACCAATTTGATTCGTACTGGCGATTAAAGTAGTTCGCGGCGCTGTTTTATAATTGTCGGCCAAACCGCTGTTATATTTTTCTACCGCCGATTTAATTCTTTTAGGATATCCAATCTTGATCGGTATCGATGCAATAATCAACGCACCTCCAATAATAGCTGCGGTCATATTAGTACGTTCCGAGTTTGCAGATACATATCCGTTGCCCGAATATGTGGCCGAAATATTATCAGAGTTCATTCCGGTAATCACATTTGCTGCAACAAGACCCAAACCGCCATAAAAAAAGACATTGCCAAAAGTTTTTTTGGTTCTTCCAGAGTTATAAAGTTTCAAAGCTTCAGGATTATCTGCCAATAGTAATCGAACTTCATTCGAACTTACTTTTTTATTTTCAGAATTGTAAACTCTCCCTCCGCTTTTGTATGTCAACTGCTGTGAATATCCCGCAATCGTAAGCATCAAAAATAAAACAATCAGGTTCTTTTTCATAGTTTAATGGTTTTTGGTTATGTTATAAATGCATTTTTTTATCAAAAAAAGAATTAAATATAAAATCTTTTTTCAGGTTCGCAAAGATTATCAACTATATGATTACAAACAAATCATTTTCTTTATTTTTGCATACTACCTGAAAAATTAAAAAATGCGAACATTTGTTATAGGCGACATACATGGAGGACTACTTGCCTTAGAACAAGTGTTGAATAGAGCCCAAGTTACTAAAGAAGATACCCTTATATTTTTAGGCGATTATGTAGACGGCTGGAGCCACTCTGCAGAAGTAATTGACTTTCTGATTGATTTAAAAAGCAGTCAAAACTGTATATGCGTTAGAGGAAATCATGATCAGCTGGCATTGGACTGGCTGGAAAACCGTCATGACGATTTTGATGAGGAAATGTGGTACAAACATGGCGGAAAAGCAACGGTTGATGGTTATTCGAAACTTTCTGAAGAAAAAAAGAAACTTCATATTGCTTTTTTACAGGATTTGCAGGATTATCATCTTGATGATCAAAACCGACTTTTTGTACATGCAGGATTTACCAATTTGAACGGCGTAAAATGGGAATATTTTGCGAAGCTTTTTTATTGGGACCGAACGCTTTGGGAAACTGCACTTTCTCTAAATCCAGATCTTAAGACAGATGATTTACTTTATCCTAAACGTTTTAATGTTTACAAAGAAATTTTTATCGGTCATACTCCCGTAACACGTATAGGAAAAACAACTCCCGTGCAAAAAGCATGTGTATGGAATGTAGATACCGGAGCTGCGTTTAAAGGTCCACTGACGATTATGGATATTGATACCAAAGAGTACTGGCAGAGCGAACCGTTAAATGAACTGTATTTTAACGAAAAAGGTAGGAATTAAAGCATTAAAAAATTACATTTGCCACGCAAAATAATTAATATTTAAATTTATGAAAAAGGTTATTACACTTTTGTTCTTAGTATCATTTGGTTTTATTAATGCACAAAAGGCTTTTACAGGAAAAGGAGACATTAAAGTAAATGTTGGTGCTAATCTTCAGGATGGCGGTACTGGTATTCAAGGTTCTGTTGATTTTGGTTTAGGCGAAAATTTCTCTGTTGGTTTTGTTTCAAGCTATTTAATTGGCGTAGATAATTACTCAGGTTTTTATAATGGAGGATCTTATGCGTATCTTGATGAGAGACCGGATTTTGTAGATCGTTTTGATGCAAAAGCAAGAATTAATGCAAATTTATCTAGTGTTATTGGTGTTGAACAATTAGATGTTTACCCAGGATTAAGCATTGGAACACATAATTTTGGCGGTCATGTTGGTGGTCGTTACTTTTTTACTGATGGATTTGGAGTTTTCACAGAAATTGGAGTTCCTATTGCAAAATTTGGAAGCAGCAACAATCTTTTTCACGACTTGAACAATCAGGTAACTTTTAGTTTAGGAGCTTCTTTCAATTTGTAATTCAGAAATTGAAGCGCAAAATACGCTAAGGATTTATATAGAAAAACCGCCTCATTGGGCGGTTTTTATTTTTCTAAAGCTTTGTTCTCCACTTATTCAGAAAAAATGCTTTGTGTACATTATTCTTTAAATCCTAAATTGACATTTCTGGAATTTCGCCTTCAATTATCAAATCGGCTTCAGTTGAATTGATAATGTGCTCCACAGAAACACCTGGCGCTCGTTCTAAGAGCTTAAAACCTTTTTCTGTTACTTCCAGAACCGCAAGCTCTGTGACAACCTTTTTAACGCATCCGACGCCTGTTAGTGGTAAAGTGCATTTTTTTAGGATTTTTGATTCGCCTGCTTTGTTGACATGCATCATAGCAACGATGATATTTTCTGCAGAAGCAACCAAATCCATCGCGCCACCCATTCCTTTTACCATTTTTCCGGGAATTTTCCAGTTGGCAATATCTCCATTTTCAGAAACTTCCATTGCGCCCAGAATAGTCAAATCTACTTTTTGGCTTCGAATCATTCCGAAACTAAAAGCAGAATCAAAGAAACTCGCTCCGGGAAGTGTCGTAATTGTTTGTTTTCCGGCGTTGATTACATCTGCGTCTTCTTCTCCTTCAAAAGGAAACGGTCCCATACCCAGAACTCCATTTTCACTTTGAAATTCAACTGAAATATCCTCGCGAACATAATTGGCAACAAGAGTAGGAATTCCGATTCCAAGATTAACAAAGTATCTATCTTTAACTTCTTTTGCAATTCGTTTTGCTATGTCTTCCTTTGTAAGCATATTTTTTTAATGTGTCAATTTTTTAATGTGCCAATTAGTCAATTTGATAATTAGATAATTTTTCTTTGCGCCAGGGGCATTTTCTAATTATCACATTTTCTAATTATCTAATTATTTCTGTCTCACAGTTCTTTGCTCGATTCTTTTTTCAAATTTTTCTCCTTGAAAGATGCGCTGCACCATAATTCCCGGAATGTGAATCTGATTTGGATCTAATGTTCCAACAGGAACCAGTTCTTCAACCTCGGCAATTGTAATTTTTCCTGCTCCGGCCATACAGGCATTAAAGTTTCTGGCAGTCCCTTTAAAGATGAGATTCCCGGCTTCATCACCTTTCCATGCTTTTACAATAGCAAAATCGGCTTTAAAAGCTTCTTCCATAATATGCATTTTACCATTAAATTCGCGTATTTCTTTTCCTTCTGCAACTTCGGTTCCGTAACCCGCAGGAGTAAAAAAAGCAGGAATTCCGGCCTGAGCCGCACGAGAACGTTCTGCTAAAGTTCCTTGTGGAATAAGTTCAACTTCTAATTCTCCGGAAAGCATCTGACGTTCGAACTCAGCGTTTTCGCCTACATAAGATGAAATCATTTTTCTGATCTGCTTTTTCTGCAAAAGCAATCCTAATCCAAAATCATCAACTCCCGCATTATTGGAGATGCAGGTTAAATCTGAAATTGATGTATTTACCAATGCTGCAATTGTGTTTTCAGGAATACCGCATAAACCAAAACCGCCAAACATAATAGTCATGCTGTTTTCAATTCCTTTTATAGCTTCCTGAACATTGTTTACTTTTTTTGTTATCATAACAAAAGTCTTTATTATCGTATAGTTTTGATAAAAATAAGATTTTTTGATTTAATTATAACGATTTCGTAAAAAATAAATCATTTGAATCCAAAAAAATATCCTTTTGCAAACTTTAGAATTTATAAGTCTGCAAAAGGATATTTATATTAGAATGAACTTGTAATTAAAGTTCGAACTCGTCTGTACTTTGTTCTGTGGCAGTAGTGTCTTTTACTTTTGGAGCACTGTAACAATCTACTTTTATAGAAAGATTTGCCGGGCGTTCAAATTCAGATTTTGAGACCTGAAGATTTTTATCGGCATAACATAATTTCATAAAATAAGCCCAAACCGGCAATGCCGCTGTAGCTCCCTGACCGTAAGTTAAACTTTTGAAACGTGCAGAACGATCTTCACATCCAACCCAGACACCTGTTACTAAATTTGGCACCATTCCCATAAACCATCCATCAGATTGATTTTGTGTTGTTCCTGTTTTACCAGCAATTGGATTTGTGAACATGTATGGATAACCTGTCCAGCGATTGTCACCGCTTCCTCCACCCTGTGTACGTAAACGTGCTCCAGAACCAGTTTCGGTTACACCTTGCAGCAGCTTAATTACCGCAAATGCAATGTCTTTGTTTAAAACGTCGTGAGATTCAGGAATTGGTTCATAAATAACCTCACCGCTTTTATTTTCAATTCGGCTTAAAAACTGTGGTTTTACATAAACTCCCTGATTTGCAAAAGTACTGTAAGCCGCAACCATATCTTCGACTGTAATATCTACGGCTCCTAATGCGATAGAAGGCTGGACCGGGATTTCAGTTTTAACTCCTAATTTTTTTGTCAGTTCAACAACTGCTTCCGGACCTGTTCTGTCGATTAACTTTGCCGAAACTGTATTAATAGAGTTTGCCAGTCCTTGTTTTAAAGTTACCATTCCGCGGTATCTGTTGTCTGAGTTTTTTGGCTGCCAATCTTCAGTAACGTGATGGCGTCCTTTATGAATCATAAAAGGTCCGTCAAGAATAGAGTCACAAGGAGACATATTCAATTGTTCTATTGCAGTTGCGTAAACAAACGGTTTAAAAGTAGAACCTACTTGTCTAGCGCCCTGACCTACGTGATCGTATTGGAAATATTTGTAATTAATACCTCCAACCCAAGCTTTAATCGCTCCGGTTTGCGGCTCCATTGCCATTAACCCAGACTGCAAAAAGTGTTTGTAATAACGAATAGAATCTATAGGAGTCATGGTTGTATCACGTTCTCCTTTCCAGGTAAAAATTCGCATTTTGGTTTTTACTTTGAATGAAGCGATAATATCATCTTCGCTTTTATCCATTTCTTTCATCTGAGCCCAGCGAACAGAATTCTTCATTGCCTGCATGATGATTCGATCTGTCTCAGCTTGAGTAATATTTACGAAAGGGGCGTTTTTATTGTTTTTCATATCAATAAAAAACTGCTGCTGCAGATTCTTCATGTGCTCAGAAACTGCTTCCTCTGCATAAGACTGCATTCTTGAATCGATTGTAGTGTAGATTTTTAAACCGTCTTTATAAATATCATAATCAGAACCGTCTGGTTTTTTATTCTCAGCCATCCATTTTTTCATATAATCGCGAAGGTATTCTCTAAAATAAGTTGCAGTTCCTTCTCGGTGGCTTTCTAGTTTAAATTTTAAAGCAATTGGCAGTGCTTTGTACTTCTCTTTTTCAGACTCTGTAATCATCTTTGCTTTTACCATTTGACCAAGCACTACATCACGACGGTTTTTAACACCAACAGGATTTCGCAACGGATTATAAAGAGAGGAATTATTAAACATTCCAACCAATATTGCCGATTCGTCTATCGTTAAATCTTTAGGGTCTTTTGAAAAATAAGTTTGAGCTGCCGAACTTACTCCAACTGCATAATTTCCGAAATCATAAACGTTGCAGTACATCGCTAAAATCTCATTTTTGGTATATTGTCTTTCCAGACGAATGGCGATAATCCATTCTTTTATCTTTTGTACTATTCTAAAAGGCAAAAAGCTGGATCCTCCACGATGAAATAACTGTTTTGCTAACTGTTGTGTTAGAGTACTAGCTCCTCCATTGGTTCCCAAAGAAAAAGCGGCACGTAAAGTACCACGACCATCAATTCCTGAATGTTCATAAAAACGGGCATCTTCGGTAGCAACCAAAGCATCTACCAGGTTTTTAGGTAAATCTGAATATTTAAGTTGAGATCTATTGGTTTTAAAGTATTTACCGATAATTACACCATCAGAAGAAATAATTTCTGTAGCCAGATTTGAATCCGGATTCTCTAAATCTTCAAAAGAGGGCATTGAGCCGAATAATCCCCATGATGCAAACAAAAAGAAAGCAAGAACTCCTAACAAGGAATAAGCAAAAATTCTCCAGAATTTCTTTTTGTAGTAATTAATATCTTTAACGCTATTTGATTGATTGTTTTTCTTAGCAGCCATAACTATTTATTAATCTTTTTGTTCTATTCTAAAACCTACGTCTGTAATTCCTTCTAAAGCTTCCACTCCAGGGATTTTTCCTGATTCGCGAACTGCTTGTTTGATGTGTATTTTATATTTGCCTTTAAATTTTACATCTTCTTTGTAAAACAGTTTACTTTCTTTAATATCAGTAAAACCGTTTCCTAATAATGTTCCGTCGGGATTTGCCATTTGGTACTCTAAAGTATCTACTTTGGTAAAACCGCTAGGGGTTTCTATAGCCACAATTAAAAACAAATTATTAAACGGATAATTGTTGTTGTCTCTCAAATTTACAAATAAGTTGTACTTTTTGGTAGAATCTAAAACGGGCAGATCAAAAGATACAACGCTGTCTTTGTGCCAGGCACTTCCAACAGATTTATACTCGTCAAATACTCTTTTTTTATCACAGGAAAAAAGAAGTATTGCTCCCAAAAGAAGAATACCGCTACTTTTTATTCTCATTTTTAGTAATAATTATAGGTTTTCTTGGTTCAGCAGGTTTATTCTCATTAGGTTTATTTCCTTTGTTCGAATTGCTGTTCTTATGATTTGGCTTATTCGGTTTATTAGGATTTGCGCCTGCCGGCTTATTATTGTTGTTGCTGCTATTAGTATTATTTCCCTGCTGTGGTTTGGCCGGAGTTGCCACAATCGCATTTTCAGCATTTGGTTTGCGTTTACGACTTGGTTTTTTCTTTCTCTTAGGCTGATCAAAACGAGTTAAACTTTCCTGACCCATTGCATTATTAAAATCTTTTTCAGGCTCTGCTGTTACTTCTATAGCAAAGTCTTCTAAAGAAGAAACCTTGTTTTTCTGCTTGTTTTCGGCAATAATTTCTTTTACCTGATCGATTTTCAAAACATGCCAGTTTGCAAAATTGTTGGTGTAAGCAAACCACATTAATCCTTTAAAAATATCTTGTTTCTGGCAGATAGCATCTCCTTTTTCTGTCACTAATTTAGTGTCATAATCCGGAAAATCTTTTAACGCATCCATGTAAGTATCAAGCTCATAATTTAAACAACACTTTAATTTACCGCATTGTCCGGCTAATTTTTGTGGATTTAAAGATAACTGCTGATAACGTGCTGCCGATGTATTGACACTTCTAAAATCTGTAAGCCATGTAGAACAGCAAAGTTCTCTTCCGCAAGAACCAACGCCGCCCAAACGTGCTGCTTCCTGACGAAAACCAACTTGTTTCATCTCAACTCTTGTGCTGAATTCTTTGGCAAAATCTTTAATTAAAAGTCTAAAATCGACTCTGTCGTTTGCTGTATAATAAAAAGTTGCTTTTGATCCGTCACCTTGGAATTCGATATCAGAAATTTTCATTTCCAGTTTATGCTGAATTGCCAATTCTCGCGCGCGAACTTTCATTGGTTCTTCGCGATCACGCGCTACAGACCAAATATCAATGTCTTTTTGAGAAGCTTTTCTATAGATTTTTGGAATTTCGTTACTTTCATGGTTTGCACCTTTTTTCTTCATTTGAATTTTTACCAATTCTCCTGTCAAAGTAACAATTCCGATATCATGTCCTGGCGAAGCTACAGTTGCAACAATATCACCAATACTTAGGGTTAATTTCTCTGAATTTCTAAAAAATTCTTTACGTCCGTTTTTGAAACGAACCTCAACGCAGTCAAAAATTGCTTCTCCATTTGATGGACTCATGTTTGCGAGCCAGTCAAAAACCGTCAATTTATTGCAGCTATCGGTGCCGCAAGTCCCATTATTTTTACAACCTTTTGGTGCGCCGCCATCTGAGGTTGAACAACTTGTACATGCCATAATATATATGTAGTGCCGCAAAAAAGCAGCTTAAGTTCATAAACGTTTGATCGGTAAAGATAGTATTTTTTTTATTTTGCTTTTTATGGATTAGTTCTAAAGGGTTGTTAAATGTAAAAGCTTTTGGGTTTTACCTCAGATATTTCTTTTATAAAAGCCACAATTACCCTAAAAACTTGCCAAAAAAGACCTATTCTATCTATATTATACTTTTTATGGGTAATTTTTAATTTCTTTTTAAAATATATTTATCAGTTTTATGTTTCTTTATTACTAATGTTTAATCTTTTCATAATTCACAACTAGAAATTAACCTTTATCTTTCGATATAATTATACTTTTTTTTCAAATGCAGACACAAAATCAAATTGAGAGTTTTCTTTTTCAGGGAAAATTTGACGACGCCAGAGAATGTTTAAAAAACGGGGAAACATTTAATGAACAATACCTTAAAAACAATTTTTCTCAAATTGCAGCCAAAATCATTGATGCCAAAGAAATTGATTTCATTGAAAAACTGATCAAAGCAGGCTTTATCGAAACTGATATTTACGAACTGGATAGCTTTGATAAGTCGATTTTTAGTCCGCTGGCTATGTATTCAAAAGACGATGATGATTCCATTTCTTTTTTCAAAGAAGTGATGTCGAAAATTGACAATTTAAATGACGAAATCAGTGATCAAACGTTATTGGGATATTTTCTTGAAAAAGGCACTTCGCCAAAAATCATTAAAACTCTTATTGATGATTTTGGAGTTAATGCTCAGTTTAAAAATAACGCTGGTGAAAATTTCATTTATAAAACACTGAACTCTTATGGTTTAGATACAGAAAAAGTAAAAGCTTACATTTCTTTACTTCTGGAAAATGGCGTAGACATTAACGAAAAAAATATTGTTGGAACAACCCCGCTAATGTGTGCCGTTAAGAGAAACAGAAAAGATCTTTTGTCCTTTTTACTTGAAAACGGTGCAGATCCTAATGAAACAGATAATCTCAACAATACTGCTTTTTATTATGCCGCCGCCGAACAGTTTTCTTATGAAATGTACGATGCTTTGGCTTCTGTTTCTACACCAGATTTTAATATTGTGAATAAAGACGGCCGAACATTATTTACAACTTTCGTCAGTTCTGGTTCTACGACCAACATACCGTTTTTAGAAAGATTATTATCTGATGGCGCCGATGTTAATTTCTGCGCTCAATATTACGGACAACCCAAATCTGGTATTGATTTTATTGTCGAAAAAAAATCAGAAGTTTTAAAATCAGTATTAGAAACTATTTCTTTGGATGTAAATGAACAAGACAATCAGGGAAACACTATTTTGCATAAAGTTTGTGCCTACAATGTCAATTATGATGCTGAAACGGCAAAAGAAACTTATAGAAAAGTAAAAATATTACTAGATCAAGGTGTTGATATTTCGATTACAAATGACAAAGATGAAACTGCTTTAATGCTGGCATCGGGAGATAACTTGAAAATCAAAACGGTAGAACTTTTAATGAAACAATAAAACGAAAAACTTACTTTAAAATATTATATACATGTCAATGTCATTTATAATTGCCTGTGAAAACGGCAACAGAAAAATAGCCGAATTATTGCTTCAAAATAAAGAAGTTGATGTAAAATATACGGATGAAAGAGGAAGAACTGCCCTGCATTACGCATCACACAGAGGTTACTTGGATATAGTAAAAATATTGGCCGAAGACGGTGCTGATATCAATTACGAAGATCATCAAGGAGAAACTCCTTTGTATTTTGCCTGTCTGCAAAAACAAAAACAAACGGCGCTGTATCTTTTAGAAAATGGAGCAGAAATTAGCAAGAATGACAAATACGGAAACAGCCTTTTACATTTGGTCGTTCAGACTGCCCAAATTGAAATTGCAACAAAGTTGCTTGAAGCTGGGGCCGACGTTAATCTTCTGAATAACAATGGAGAAACTCCACTTTTATTGGCTTCAGCAAAACTAAACAGAGAAATAATTCAACTTCTTTTAGACAAAGGTGCTGATATTAACGTGACGGATAAACAAGGAAATACACCATTACTTTATGCTTGTCATACCAAATCTATTCCGATGGTAACCTTATTGCTTGACAATGGCGCGGCTATAAATCATGTAAATCATTCTGGCGAAAATGCACTTTTGACAGCCTGTTACGAAACCAACAGAATGCTCGCTAAATTATTGGTAGAAAGAGGCGCAGATGTTTTCACCTCAAACAATAACGGATATTCACCAATCTGGTACGCTTGTTCTAATAATCAAAAGGAAATTGTGGCGTTGTTTTTAGAAAATGGAGTTGATGTAAACTATAGTAAACCACTAGCCGAAGACACCTCATCGATGAATGATTATCTGGACTGGGTTGTAAGTGCGACTAATATTTCTAATGAATCTAGTTTTACATTAAACAGTTCTTATACTTATGGAGGAGAAAGTCTCTTGCATGTTGCAACCAAAAAAGGCAATCTGAGCATGGTGAAATTGCTGATCGAAGCTGGAGCAAATATCAATATACAAGACGAATCCGGAAATACGCCTTTACACTACAGTGCCGCAAACGGAAAGAAAGATGTGGTGAAATACTTGCTTGATAATAAAGCCGACGCCTCTATTGTAAATGTAAAAGAGCAAAAAGCAATTGATTATTCGAATGTTAAAGGATTCAATGAAATTACAGAATTGATTCTAAAATATGCGCCTTCCGGAACAGTGGTAACACTAATTCAGAAAGAAGAACCTCAAAAAACGGATTCATCAAATTCTATGGAAGCCAAAAAGAAAGCGTTACTGGATTTAAAGGAACTTTTGGATGCCGGAATTTTGACTTCCGAAGAATTTGATGCGGAAAAAACCAAAATTTTGAAAGGATAAATAATAAATAATTAAAAAATGAAAAATAGAATAAATAATTCGATCATAGTATTAGTATTAATCGCAGCAAGTATGTTTTCTACTTCTTGCACCAACCTTTCGCCAGAAAAAACTTTTGAATTAGCCGCTTTAAATTCGAATTTGTTATCGCGCTTTGGCAGTAAAGACATCAATTTTAAATTAGAATCTGAGCCTCAGGTTTACGATGAAACTCAAAAGAAAATGATTCCATCTTCTTATTACGGTTATTTTAAATTTGAAATATCCAATTTAGAAACTCAATATAAAAGAATTACAGAAATAAGTGAAGACGATGACAACAGAGAACTTCTTAAGGCATCAAAAGACCTATTCGGGTATGCGATTGCTAAAGAAAAAGAAGGCTATCTGCCAATAGCTAAAATGAAAGACGAAAAAGCTTCTCCAGAACAAATAGAAAAAGCGATTACCGATTTTGACGCGTCAACCCAAAACGAAATTGATAGTAAGTTTACAAAATTAATGACTGTGGCAAAAGGATATTCGGAAAAACATAAAATCAATGCTAAATTTGGTATTTAAATAATCTATTTCTTCTCTTATGAATTATGTTGATTCATAAGAGGAGAAATAAATAAAAATAAGAATTATGCTTATAGAAAAATGGAAAGACACTGTGTTTGGAAGTGACTACGGAGGCGATTTTAAAGACTTTCTGGAAGGAATGGGATCTGGGAAATTGACTTTATCTGAAATTTATAAGCATTGTGACCTTAAAAAATATTTTGACAATCCAATTCTATTAAATCAAAGCACAGATCATAATGTACAACTTGAAAATCCAGATTTTGAACAGTTTGTACATTATGAAGATGCTGTTATTGCATTAACTGCGATTGTTGTTGAGTGCGAGTTAAACGGAAGTGCCGATCTTAAAAACGCATACGGTTCTAAAATACTATCATTTGAAATCGGCAAACCAGAATTAATACATCTAAAAAATGCTTTAGCCTATATTTATGGTAATGCTGAAAAATTTGTATTGTTTGAAATGTGCAGTGCCGAAGAAAGAGAAGAAGCGCTTTCTGATATAGCAGAAATCATTGAGCAGCTTGAAAATTGCATCAGCAAAAAGTAAAATACATTCTTATCAACCTAAAAGCTATAAAATGTTTGACATTTTAAAAATATTATCCACACATACCTTTTTTTTAGAAAACAATCTTAAATTGATTGAACTCAATCAAAGAAAAAATATTGGGCTTTCTTTTGCCAAATTCTATTTTTTACTGCCGAATGTATCCGAATGTTTAGAAGAACATTTGAAAATTAAAGTCTCGGAAGAGCAGTTTATTGCTGATTTAAGAAATGATAATCTCCAATATTTCAAAGATGCATTACAAAAATATGATGCCGAAACAGATTCGTACTCAGAAGATTTTATTGAACTGGAACCAATGGAAATAAATATTCTAAGCGGACTTGAAAATTGCCTTTACAGCTCTGAAAAACCACAAACAGCTATTTCTAACTTTTTATTGATCATTGATATTCTGGATTATTACGAAAATTTCTCAGACAATCCCAAGTATTGGAACAAATTGCTTGAACAAGAAATTAAATCGCAGCAGGAAATAGTGCAAAGAATGGTAAACGGAGAAATAATGAATGAAAACATTTATATTAATCGATATAAAGAAGTTCCGTTTGATAAAATCTAAACTGTCGTTAAAAACTTAAAACTCCTACTCCATCAATGAAATATTCGCTTTTAGTTTTCCTATTTACCTACAACTTCACTTTTTCTCAAATTAAAACACATTCTTCAAAAATGCTTTCCTTTGAAGTTAATTATCCAGCAAATCCTCTGGACATAGAAGATATTGATTTTACTAAAGAAAAACCCAAATGCGAATTTACTTTGAAAGGCAAAATTCCTTTAAAATATTCTTTTCATTTAGAAAGTGATTCTACAGCAACTCTACATCATTTTAAAAATAACAAATTTCATTTGCAGGAAACCTTAAATTACCAGCCTTATTTATGGCATTTAGAAGATCATTTACTTTATTCTAATTTTAAAATAACCGACTTTGACAATGATGGAGATGAGGATTTAGTGTGCTGGGTATATTCTAACATAAACGGAAACGAATGGACTGTTATTTTTATCAACGATCAAAAACAGCAAAAACTAGTCAGGCTTTATAATACAGCAGACAAAACCGATATATGGGACAGTCCTCGATTTGATAAAAAAACCAACATTATTAATACCGAACTTTACGGAAGTGCTTTTGGAGAATCAGAAGAGAGCTCTTATAAATTAAATGGTCTGACCGTTACACCGATAAAAAAGCATTTTCAGGATCGAACGGGAAAACGAATGTATGATTATTACTATATTGGCGAAAAAGGCAAATGGAAATTAAAATCAAAAAAGAAACAAGACAATTAATCTTAAAATAACCTAACCCAATTTACACTATGAATAAACAATACTTATTCTTTATACTCACAATTTTAATGTTTGGATGCAATGATTCTAAAACAAAAAATGACTCTTCGCAATCTGTAGAAAGTCGGGAATTAAAAGAAATTCCAGAAGTTGACGAATCTACAGTTGAAACTAAAAAAACACCTGCTGATTTTATTCCAAAAAACTATGTCTGTTTCGACACAATTTATGGCGATCTCAACAAAGACGGCTTGGAAGACTGTACCCTAATTATCAAAGGAACAGATAAAAGCAAATTTGTTACAGATGAATCTCGTGGAAAATTGGATCGTAATCGCAGAGGAATTATTGTTCTTTTAAATAAAAAAGAAGGTTATGAGCTGGCAGTAAAAAATTACGATTGTTTTTCTTCTGAAAATGAAGAAGGCGGTGTTTATTATGCGCCAGAGCTTGATGTTGAAATAAATAAAGGAAAATTATTTATAAGCTATCGCCACGGAAGATATGGTTACTGGCAGTATATGTTCAGACCTCAGGACAATGATTTAGCACTTATCGGTTACGATTCAAGCAGCAACAACGGCCCAATTGTCCTTACAGAAACAAGCATCAATTTTCTGACGCGAAAACAGATTGTAAACCACAACATCAATGAAAACACCTATGACGGTGAAGAAGTTTTTGAAAAGACGGAAACCAAAATTAGTAGAAACAAATTAATTAAATTGTCTGAAATTAAAGATTTTGATGAACTTCGTTTTTTCGATGAATAATAAAAAATGAACGACAGCTTTTAATCCTATTTTTGTTTTCAGAATACCACTCTTATTAAAGGATTTCTAATTTACTAATCATAAAACCATATTCAAAAGAACATTTTAAACCAACTACATGAGCAAACCAGAAAATGATAGAGAAATTGCAGGACAATGGATAACAATTGAAAATTTTAAAAATTATCCTGCATTAGCAAATAGTTTAACAGATCTAACAGGTGATCACATTTTAGGATATGTCTACATTGATCACGCTGCAGGATTAACTTTAGATATTATAAAACTATTCAACAGAAATGACAATAAAATAGAATTTACAGATACGCTGCGTGATAAGGAATTAAGAGTTATTATACGTCATGCTCAATTTTCAGAAACTTCATATCAGGTTGTAAAAGCTGATTCTTTTGGAGACTTCGAATTAATGAAACCTTCGCATCTGGAAAGTTACGACAGGGACGATCTGACAAACTTTAGAAATGATGAAATTCTTGATTCTTTTAGAGCTCCAGGTTTTCCAGATGATATTCAGATATTATTAATTCAAGATGATGAGGATAGTAGACCCGAGTTAGTTTGGGGTCGTATTGAAAAATATACATCCTCAAATCATACAGGAATATGCCATTTAATGGTACAGCCGCATCAAAATTTCGGAATAAATAAAAATGATGAATTAGCTTTTGCATTGACAGAACTTGAAGATAAAATGTGGCTTCTTGGTTTAATAGAGAATTCGAAAGTAAAAGATAAGCCTTGGTGGAAGATTTGGTAACATTGATTGAATCCAATAATATCAATGTTGATAACGCAGCAGGATTTTTTACGCACTTGACCATCAAGCATTATATAATGAAAAGTAAGGCAGAAATGCTGGTTTTATAGATACGATTGAAAAAAATTATTAAATGAAAAAAAACATATTCCTATTATCTCTAACTATTATTCTGTTTTCTTGTCATAAAACCGAAACATCAAACACTAAAGTTGAAACCACCACTAAAAAAGCTATTGTAAAAGATACAATCAAACCAGCACAAAACAAGAATAGTAGTGATACTATAGCCTGTATTGATGTTGTTCTAGAAATTTTGACAACTGCTCCTTCTTATGCAGAAGGAACAAAAGGTTTATATGAAGCGGTTGTAAAAAATGGCGGAACTTCTTTTGGAATTACCGTAGAAGGAAGTCCTAATCCGGAAAGAGATAAAGCTCTTGATTATTCCGAAAATTATGTTTTAAGTCTTCATGAAACGTATCCAGACCGAATGCCTACTATCGCACGGTATACATTTGATCCGTCGAAAAATGAACTGTATGAATACAATACTGCAGAAGACACTTTATTACCCATTTCTTTTAATAAAGAGCTGCTTTTAAAGTATCGCAAAGTTTGCAAATAAATCAAAGAGCCGCAAATTTGCGGCTCTTTGATAATGTAAAATTCTCCTAAGTCTCCTTAACCGTAATAATCTTTACCGGACAGGCTTTTGCAGCCAATTCAAAACTTTCGACAAGGGTATGATTATTCGATTTTAATGTAAAAAATCCTTTTGCATTCTGTGAATGAATCAAAACAGATTTTCCGTCTTTTTTTGACATTTGAAAATGAACAGGATCCATTTCGACGCAATAATTACAGCCGATACATTTATCTCTTTGCAAAGTTACGATTACCATTAGGCTTCAACAATTTTGTATAATTTGTCCGATATTCTGATTCTGAATGGAAGTTTAAAAGTACAATCGTCACCTTTTGTGGCTTTTTCGGCTTCAAGATCATTTACAAACATTTCGTCGATAATCATTTCCTGGGCTCCAGTACTTGGACCTGTAACCAGAATTTTATCGCCAATTTTAATATCGTAAGCTTCAATTTTGAATTGTCCAACATTAGCTTTCGGAAAATAATGTGTTCCTTTTCCAACATAAACCTTTTTCTGCGTTGCTCCAGAACCCGGAATAGCACTCCACTCGCCCAATTCCTTACCCAGATAATAACCTGACCAAAAACCACGATTGTAAACGGTTTCCAGAGCCTGCATCCAAGCTCCCGTTTTTTCTTTGGAGAAAGTTCCTTCGTAATAAGCATCGATAGCTTCACGATAAGTTTTAATAACCGTTGCTACATATTCAGGCGCACGGCCTCTTCCTTCAATTTTTAAAACCTGAATTCCGGAATCAATAACCTGATCTAAGAAATCCAGCGTACACAAGTCTTTTGGTGACATCATGTATTCGTTATCCAGTTCGATTTCAAAACCCGTTTCCTGATCGATAACAGTATATTTTTTTCGACAGTTTTGTTTGCATGCGCCACGATTTGCTGATGAATTATTCGAATGCAGACTCAAATAACATTTTCCCGAAACCGCCATACACAAGGCTCCGTGACCAAAAATTTCGATTTCTACTAAATTCCCATTTGGACCTTTTATCTGTTCTTTTTCTATCTGAGCTGTAATACTCTTTACCTGTCGCAAACTCAATTCACGACTTAAAACCATCGTATCTGCAAAAAGACAGTAGAATTTTATAGTTTCGATATTTGTGACATTCAACTGCGTCGAGATATGAACTTCCATTCCAATTGATCTAGCCATAGCAATTACGGCTTGATCTGATGCAATTACAGCCGTAATGCCGGCATCTTTGGCTTTGTTCAATAATGTTTTAACGACAGATAAATCGTGATCGTAAATTATGGTATTTAAAGTAAGATAGCTGCGAACGTTTTTGGCTTCACAGCGACTGGCGATTTCCTGTAAATCTTCCATTGTAAAATTCACTGTTGATCTTGCACGCATATTAAGCTGTTCAACACCAAAGTAAACAGAATCACAGCCATTATCTAAAGCAGCCTGAAGCGACTCAAAATTTCCAGCGGGAGCCATCAGTTCAATTTTGTTATTAAGTGTCATTTTTATTTGTATTGGGTCTCCTGAGAGATGTATTATTGTTGTGGATATTCGTTGTATTCCTGCGGTTGAAACCGTAGGCTATGTTTTTATTTTTTGTTCGTTTTCACGATAGGCCGTGGTTTCAAATACGGGAGGCTGCGGTTGAAACCGCAGGCTATGTTTTGGCCCGTTTTCACGATAGGCCGTGGTTTCAACCACGGGAGACATATTGCTGAAGCCTATATTATTGTCGATACTCGTTGTATCCCTGCGGTTGAAACCGCAGGCTATGTTTTTCCTTTGTGTGGTATTTCAATGTAGCCCGTGGTTTCAACCACGGGAGACGTATTGCTGAGCCTGTTATTATTGTCGACATTCGTTGTATCCCTGCGGTTGAAACCACAGGCTATGTTTTCGCCCGTTTTTCAACATAGCCCTTGGTTTCAACCACGGGAGACTTATTGAATAGGATTCATTTATCCAAACCATGCAATTTTACAAACTCATCAAACTCATCTTGTCCAGTTTTCTTAAGATGATGTTGTTTTTGATTTTTAATGTAATTGTAAACAGCAGCTATTTGAGATTCACTTACCGAGAAAGCTCCAAAGCCGTTTGCCATGCAAACTTTTTAAGGATAAGTTCTTCTCTATTTATAAAATGAGAAGAACTTCCTTTTATTTGTTTTACAATGTCTCAAATTGTTTTTTGTGGATTTTGTAAAAATAAAACAAGTATATGATCAGGCATTCCATTTATGATTCTAACTGGGCATCCAAGTTCGATAAGCTCCTCACGGATGTAATCAAACAAGTTTTTCTCAATTGAATCATCAATTAACTCCTGACGATTTTTGGTGGCCCAAATTGCATGAATCCATAATTTGGTAAAGGATTGTGACATACATAAATTAGCATAAAATTTTCGCTAATTTACAATTTTATACAATTTATCTGACAAACGAATACGAAAAGGAACCTCAAAAGTAACCTTATCGCCAATTTTTGCAGTTGAAGCAGTAACTTCATTAACAATCATTTTTTCCAAAATCAATTCCTGATTCCCTGTGGTTGGGCCGGAGATTAAGATTTTGTCGCCAATATTTAATTCGTTGTTTTCAATAGTAAAAAGTCCGACTTGTGCTTTTACGTAGTAATGCTCTGCTTTTCCAAGAAGTACTTTTTTGACTTTTATTTTCTGACGAATATCAACAGGCTTTTCTATTGCGGCCAAAGCATCATTTGGAAGTTCACCTGAATGTTTGAATTTTAGATTCTCGGATTTTCCTTTTCTAAAGACTTTGTTTCCAACTTGTTTTCCGGTTCTCAAACGAACCTGATCAACCAATGGCATATGAATAACCTCTAAACATTCTGTAGAACAGCAGTTTTCCATTGCAGCCTTACATTCATCACATTGAATAAACAATAAATGGCAGCCATCGTTTTCGCAATTGGTGTGATTGTCGCAAGGTTTTCCGCACTGGTGACATTGTGAAATAATATCTTCAGTAATTCTTTCGCCCAGACGATTATCAAACACAAAGTTTTTTCCGATGAATTTACTTTCCAAACCTTCTGCCTCAATTTGTTTGGCGTAATTAATAATTCCGCCTTCTAATTGATATACATTTTTAAAACCTTGGTGTTTAAAATAAGCACTCGCTTTTTCACAACGAATTCCGCCTGTACAATACATGACCAGGTTTTTATCTTCCTTGTGATTTTGAAGTTGTTCGTTGATTATGGGCAGACTTTCTCTAAAGGTCTCTACATCTGGAGTAATAGCATTTTTAAAATGTCCGACTTCACTTTCGTAGTGATTTCTAAAATCTACAACAATTGTATTTGGATCATCTAGAATTTCGTTGAATTCTTTGGCTTTCAAGTGAACGCCAATATCAGTAACATCAAAAGTTTCGTCGTTCAAACCGTCAGCAACGATTTTATCGCGAACTTTAATGGTCAATTTTAAAAAGGAATGATCATCATGTTCTACCGCTTCGTTCAAACGAATGCCTTTCATAAAATCATATACTTCCAGAGTAGCTCTAAAAGCTTCCAAGTTTTCCTCAGGAATACTCATTTGAGCATTTATTCCTTCAGTGGCAACGTAAATTCGGCCTAAAGCATCGAGTGCATTCCAGGCTACAAATAAATCATCGCGAAATTTTTTGGGATCTTGAATTTTGGCATACGCATAGAAAGACAACGTTAGTCGTTGTTTACCGGCATCATCGATCATGATGGCTCTTTCTTCTGCGCTCAAAGTGTTGTACAGTTGCATGCTATAAACAGTTTTAAGTTTAGAAATTATTTTTTGAGGTGCAAAGGTAGAAAAAAGGTTCTAAGTTGCAAAGGTTTTCTTAGGTACAAAGTCGCAAAGGCTCAAAGTTGCAAAGGTTTTAGAAACTTAAACACAAAAAAAGCACTATATTTCTATAGTGCTTTTTAAATCTTTGTACCTCTGTACCTTTGCTACTTTGAACCTCTAATTAACAAAACTCGTTAAACGCATCTTGCAAATTCTCAGCAATTAGTTCAGCTGGACGACCTTCGATGTGGTGACGCTCTAACATGTGAACCAATTCTCCGTTTTTAAACAAAGCCATAGATGGCGATGATGGAGGAAAAGGAAACATATGCTGTCTTGCAGCATCAACAGCTTCTTTGTCAACACCTGCAAAAACGGTAATTAAGTGATCTGGTTTTTTAGCACCTTCTAAACTCATTTTTGCTCCCGGACGTGCATTTCTTGCAGCACAACCACAAACAGAGTTTACAACTACTAAAGTGGTACCTTCAGCTTTGATAGCATTATCTACAGCGTCAGCACTATGTAAATCTTGAAAACCTGCAGCTGTCAATTCAGCCTGCATTGGTTTTACCATTTCTTCTGGATACATATTATTATCTTTTAAATTTTACTTTTGAACTGCAAAGTTACAAAGTTTACTCGCAACTACTTAATTTGAAGTATAAAGTTTTGTTATAGTTGAATTAGTAAAGTCAAAAGGTTTAAAATTATAAATTCGAAAGTAAAAACAAAACCTCAAAACACCTGATTCTTATCTAAGTAATACTCGAAACAAAGCCTTTACAAACGGAACTTTTGGGCATTTCATAATCACTTTAAGATCTTCGATGAAATTGGTTTCTTCGTCCAGAAACTTAAAAATCAAAGCAGGATTTCCTTTTTTAAATAAAGAAGAAAAAATAGCACTTCCCAATTCATTATGACGATACAGAATATCCAGAAGCAATAAATCATAAAACCAAAATTTATTTTTTTTATAAAATGATGCCATTTTTAGTTCTTCCGAAGATTTTTTATTTTGAAGAAACTCAACCAATTCCGAAGATTTTTTATCTGAATTTTTAAAAGTATATCCCGTACTTGCTTTTGTCCAGCCACCTGCAGTTCCGATGTTTAAAACTCTTTTGGTATTTTTCTTCCAAAAAGGAAAACACGTCATCGGGATACTTCCCTGCTCCTTTTCGAGAATTTCGTATTGATCAATTCCTAAATTTCTTAAATAGATTTGAATCTCATTTTCATATTCTTCCTTAGCAAGCAATTTTTCCGAAAACAACGTATATTCAACCAAAGCTTCGGTTTTAGAAGTGGGTAAAACATACATAAATCTGGTATTCCCTCTTTGCTCTACCGAAAAATCCATGAAAGTCGCTTGTTCGGAATGAAAGATTTCAAATTCAGATTTTACACACCAACCCACAAAATGCTGTTGCAAAACAGGATATTTTGTCTGACTTTCGGCGAAAGCCTTAGTATAAATACTATTGAAAAGATAATTTCCTGTATATCGATTTTCTTCTGTTCCAACAAAAACATGCGTTTCGAGTTCATTGATATCGGTTACTTTTTCGTTTGAAAATGTAATATTCGATTGCTTCGAAAGTGTTTCAAAAACAAAATTGTAAAAATCTATTCCGTTGATTTTATTGTATTGATACGGTTTAAGATCTAAATCACGTTTGAAATCTTTAGCAAATAACGCCGAATCCCATTTTTTGGAAATAACCGAATCCCAAATACTTTCCTTTTTATCCCAAAAACACCAGGTTCTGTCGTTTACTTTTTTTGAATCCTGATCTAATAATAAGATAGATTTCTCAGAAAATTTCTCAGACAAAGCCATTTTGTAAACGGTCATCAAAGAAGCCAGACCAGTTCCTGTAAAAATGTAATCGAAGTGTTTGATTTGCGAAGAATTCATTCTCAAAAATAATGATTTTAAACCCATTGATTGTAATTCGTAAAAAAAGAGCACAAAAAGAACCTAATTTCCCCCATACAGCTATATTTGTTAATACAAGTGAAATGCGTCTCTGAAGTTTACAAAGTCTATGATTCTAGTATTAAGAGTTACAGCTGTAGGCTACATTTTATTCTTTCAGTTTTCCTAAAAGAATTTTAAAATCGCTTGTACTTAAATAGAAATTATATTGAAAAATAATTTCATTCTTCTCATTCAAAACACACAAAACAGGATATGTAATCTGATTGCTGATAGTTCCGAGCTGCAAAGCCAGTTCATGAACACCGACATTATTTCCTGAAGGTCTATATTTAAACCTCTGATTATTAAAAGAAATATCGCGTTTTTCCTCGGCATTAAAATCAATAAAATAGAAATCTGAATTTAAAGTATTAATGATTTCCTGATTTTTAAAAGTCGTCGATTTCATTCGCTGGCAAAACTGACACCAATCGGTATGTATGAAAACAATTGTTTTTCGCTTTTGAATTTGCTGTAAACTATCAATTTCTTCAAACCTGCTGCTTTTAAGCTGACAGAATCCTGTTGAAGTAATTCCAAAAAAGAAGATTATCAGAAATAGTTTTTTCATTTTATTTTGTTTTTTGTCACAGATTTAAAGGATTTTTGAAAAAGAGTTGCCACAAATTACATGAATTTCCACGAATCTAATTTGTGGAAATTTGCGTAATTTGTGATGGAAATAATCCTTTTAATCTGTAGCATTAAAATCTACCTCAAATTATATCGCAAACCAAAAAACCCACGAATCGTCTGATTTTGTCCGTAAACATAAGTTGTATCAAAAGTCAAACCATAAGGATTATCTGGAGTTACCATCACTTTTCCGGCCGAATCGTATTGCACATTTTTATCAAAAGGATCGTTACTTCTCGAAATCAAAAACGGATTATTTTGTTTTGGAGTAAAGTTCAAAAGGTTTTTGATGCCGGCATAAACCTCAAAATTCTTCCATCCGGAATAAGTAAACTGAATGTTCTGAATGCTATACCAAGGCGATTTCGGATTTCTCGGGTCGTATTCGTTCAGCAAAGGCAACTTCATCGGACTATAAACATTTCCCGTATAATCCATTGATAAATTCCACGGTTCAATTTTATACGAAACACTCCAGGTTCCGGTGAAATTTTCGGTTAGAAATGGCTGCTGCGAAATTCCGTTTTCTACATTTTTGTTATCTAAAACTGTTGCACCAAGAATAAATTTTAATCCGTTTGTGAAATTCAAATCTACGTTGGTGCTGATTCCCTGACTGATAGCATATCCATCGATATTGTCATAAATAATCTTATTCGGATCTGTTTCATAATCTGAAATGATTTTATTGCTGAATCTGGTATAAAAAGCCGTTGTTTCAATCCCCATAAAAGTTCCGTTTTCGAAATTAATTTTCTGAATGTAATTCAAATTGACATTTACAGATTGTTCCGGATTCAAATTATTTGCAATCACAACATCGCGTGAGCCTGTCAGCGCTGCGTGATCTTCTGTAAACAAATTCACAACCCTAAATCCTGTTCCGGCGTTCAATCTGAAAATCGTGTTTTCATTTGCCTTTAGCCTGTAAGCCAATCTTGGCGTAAAAATCGAACCGTGAATAGAATTGTAATCATAGCGTGTTCCTAGCAAAATCTGACTTTTTGGAGAAATCGTGATTTCGTCCTGAACAAAAATCCCTGGTAACCAAGTACTTTCCGCTTCTTTTGTGGCCGTAGTATTGTCGTCGTAATAGGTATATCGACTGGCAATTCCGGCAAGGAAATCATTTCTGCCAATCTTTTTATCCCAGGTCAATTGCAGGAAACCAATTTTTTGATTGGCGATATAAGATGTTGTTCCATAACGACTGTCTTGATAATGAACATTTCCGGAGAAAGAAAGCATCAGTTTTTCTTCAAAGGGCAATTGATAACTTCCAATTAACTCTGCCCTTTTGGTATAAATGCTTTCGCCGTAAATTTCGTCGCCTCCGCGGAATTTTTTCTCCCAACGCACATCGCCTCCCCAGCGGTCTTCATACATACCACGCGCTGCAATTGTAAAAAGTCGATTATTATTGCGCTGAAAGCTCCATTTATTAAAAACCGAAACGCGTTCAGAAAGCGTTACATCGGTAAAATTATCTTTGTCTTTGTCTATAACCTGATCGTAATTAAAATAGTTAACACCTAAAATTGAGGTCGCTTTTTTTCCAGCATTAAACTTCATTCCCAAATCAAGATTACTTTCAAAATAAGTGGTTGTAAAATAATCCGCAGAAAAAATCGGAGCATTCATTGGGTTTTTAGTGATAATATTGATCAAACCGCCAACCGCTTCACTTCCGTAAAGAGACGAAGCCGGGCCTTTTACAATCTCAATTCGTTCCACCAAAGAATTCGGAATTCCCGACAAACCGTAAACTGTAGAAAGACTGCTTACAATTGGCATTCCGTCAATCAAAACCAAAGTATACGGGCCTTCCAATCCATTAATATGAATATCCCCGGTATTGCAAACCCCGCAATTGAGCTGTGGCCGAACGCCATTAATATTTTGAAGCGCATCGTAAATACTCGCTGTTGGATTTTTTTTGAAGAATGCGGGCGAATAAACCTCAACCGGAACGGCACTTTCTAATCGTTTTACAGGTTTTAAAGTTCCTGAAACCACTACTTCATTAAGTTCGTTTTGATCTTCATCCAAATCAAAGTCAAAGTTTAAATTTTGATTTTCGAATACTGAAATTTTTTGAATTATTGTTTTAAATCCCTTTGACACAACAGCCAACTTGTAAATACCATTCGGTATATTCTCGAGTTTGTAAAGTCCAAGTGAGTCTGTTTGAGTTTTGAAGTTTGTATTTAACAGGCTGATAGAAATTTCGTTCTCTGGAGGAATTACTGTATTCACTCTTCCCGAAATGTTTTGCGAGATCATACTTGTAGTTGAAATTATTAATATCGTCAAAAATAAATATTTCATTATATTAAAATTAAATTTAGACAAATCTAAAAATTAAATTCGACAAACAAATACATTTTTCAAACAATTCAATTTTAATCCGTTAAAATTTAAAATAAAGAATTAATTGATTTTTATTGCTGTTTTTAAAACTTGCTTTCAATAGATTGCCAATAATATTTATCTCGTGTCAAATTATTTACGAATTTTATGTAGATTGTAATTCAATACATGTCCGATAATCATTCCTATGCCTCCAAAAAGAATTAGGTCAAGATGATTTTCATAGAAAAGTTCGCTTAAAATACTAATCCAAATCAGACTCATTGAAACAATCAAAATTGAAGAAACCAAAAGAGAGGTTTTTTTCATAATTTTGAAAATTGCAAATAGACCAATAGAAGCAAACATTAAATCTATAATTGGGTTATGAATAAATCCTAAAGGGAGGATCGTTAAAATTGGAAAAATCAAGCAATGCACTAAACAAAGAGCCGCGCTAGAAATACCTAAAAAATCATAACTGGATGAAATTGTTTTCTTCATAATCCTTACTTTTTATTAATGCAATATTGTTGCAAATATATACAATTTTTATAAAACGCAACATTGTTGCTATAATGTTTTTTAATTGAAATAAAATGAAAACCACCCGTAACACTACAGCAAAGACGGCCGTTTTGGAGATTTTTGAGAAATCTACAACAGCACTATCACATACTGAAATTTACAAAGAATTGCATGATGTGTGCGATCGCGTCACAATATATAGAATTCTGGATCGCTTAATAAATGATGATATAGTTCATAAAATTTCGAACTTGGACGGAACTGTAAAATATGCAAAATGCAATCATTCGCACCAAAAAGTACATATACATAATCATGCACATTTCAGTTGTGAAAACTGCAATGAGATTACCTGTCTTGAAAATGTTAAGCCAAGTTATATTATGCCTCACAATTATAAAGTAAATGAAATTAATTTTACACTTTCTGGAATATGTCCAAAATGTTTAAATTCTAACATTTAACTTTTAGACTTGTCTAAAAATATTGTTGTGCTAATTTAATTTTTCCATATATTTGGAGAATCAATACTTTAGCAATGACCAAATCTTTAGAAGAAGTTAACCAATCGGTCCCTACCGAACATAAAAAAAAGGGATTTAGAAAAATATTAGCCTTCTTAGGCCCGGCATATTTAGTAAGCGTAGGCTATATGGATCCCGGAAATTGGGCAACCGATATTGCTGGCGGCAGTCAGTTTGGTTACACTTTAGTCTGGGTTTTATTGATGAGTAATTTAATGGCTTTGCTATTGCAGAGTTTAAGTGCGCGTCTGGGAATTGTAACACAGCGCGACCTTGCCCAAGCTTCGAGAGAAACGTATTCAAAATATATTAATTACATTTTATACTTTCTGGCTGAAATCGCTATTGCAGCCTGTGATCTTGCCGAAGTTCTCGGAATGGCAATTGGTATTAATCTCTTATTTGGGATTCCGCTGCTCGAAGCTGTATTAATTACTGTTTTAGACACCTTTTTATTGCTTTTCCTAATCAATAAAGGAATTCGAAAAATGGAAGCTTTCATTATTGCCTTAGTTGCTATAATTGGTTTTTCATTTATATTCGAAATGATTTTTGCAGAACCCGAAATGCATAAAGTTTTAGAGGGACTTATTCCTTCTATTCCAAATTCTGCCGCTTTGTACATCGCAATCGGAATTATTGGTGCAACGGTAATGCCGCATAATCTTTACTTACACTCTTCGCTGGTACAGACCAGAAAATTTGACCGAACTCCTGCCGGAATCAAACAAGCTTTAAAATACAATTTTATAGATTCTACAATTGCACTGAATCTTGCATTTTTTGTCAACGCAGCGATTTTAATTTTAGCAGCAGCGACTTTCCATAAAAACGGAATGTTTGAAGTGGCAGAGATTCAGGATGCACATCAATTCTTAGAACCATTATTAGGAACAAAATGGGCTCCTGTTTTATTTGCAGTTGCTCTAATTGCAGCAGGACAAAGTTCGACGGTAACCGGAACACTTGCCGGGCAAATTGTTATGGAAGGTTATCTGCACTTTAGAATTCAGCCTTGGGTAAGACGTATTGTTACCCGATTAATTGCCATTATACCTGCTGTTATTGTAATTCTAATTTATGGCGAAGGCGTAACAGGAAAGCTGTTAATTTTAAGTCAGGTCATTTTGAGTCTGCAATTGGGATTTGCCATTATTCCGCTGATCCATTTTGTGAGTGACAAATCTAAAATGAACGGTTTTCATATCTCAAAAACTACGCAGGTTGTTTCCTGGATTATTGCAGCGATAATTGTGTCTTTAAATGCTAAATTGGTTTATGACGAAATCACTTCATGGCTTGAGAGTTCCAATCATCCAATCATTTTATGGCTGACTGTCGTGCCGCTTGCTTTCGGATTCTTGACTTTACTGCTTTATATTGTTTTTAAACCTTTCATTACCAAAACAAAATCTATCGTAAATCATTCTCCTCATAACTTGCAGCTAAAGTTTACACCCAAGGAAAGTCAGAGCGTAAAAAATATAGCTATTTCTGTAGATTTTTCGAATGCTGATGAAGCAGCTTTAAACAGAGCTTTTGAGTTGGGCGGTACAGCAGCAAACTATACTTTAATTCATATTGTAGAAACAGTTGGCGCACTTATGTATGGTGTTAACGTACATGATCATGAAACTACTATTGACGAAAAATTATTATTGGAGTACAAAGAAATGCTTTCTGAAAAAGGTTTTAACATAAAAACTGAACTAGGTTTCGGAAAACCAAACAAGGTAATCCCAAAAATCATAAATGAAGGAAATTTTGACATCTTAGTCATGGGAACTCATGGTCACACTGGTTTGAAAGATATTCTTTTTGGTACAACAGTAGATAAATTGAGACATAAAATTTCGATACCTTTGTTGATTGTTAAAAAATAGTTCCGCTAAAAGGAACAAAGGTTCAGAGGTTCAAAGCGACAAAGGTTTTAAACTCTGAACCTTTGTACCTCTGCCACTTTGAACCTCTAAAAATAAAAAATGACCTTTTCAGAAGAAAATTATCTAAAATCTATATATCACTTAACTGCTTCGTTAGAAACTGAAGTCAGCACCAATGCCATTGCCGAAATAATGGAAACGAAAGCTTCTTCTGTGACTGATATGCTTAAAAAGCTGGCAGACAAAGATTTGGTTAATTATAAAAAATATCAAGGTGTTTCGTTAACAGAAAACGGAAAGTTGGCTGCCAAAATGATCGTTAGAAAACATCGTTTGTGGGAAGTGTTTTTGGTTGAAAAACTTAATTTCAGCTGGGATGAGGTTCATGATATTGCCGAACAATTGGAACACATTAAGTCTGAGCAGTTAATTAACCGTTTGGATGATTTCCTTGGAAATCCGACTGAAGATCCACACGGAGATCCGATTCCGGATGCAAACGGAAGAATCATTAAAATCGAAAAACAGCTTTTATCTGAATTAGAAGAAAAACAAATCGGAGTTTGTGTGGGAGTAAAAGATACCTCATCAGAATTTTTGAAATATCTGGACAAGCAGGAAATTGCATTGGGTTCTAAAATCGAATTTTTATCTAAAGAATCTTTCGACTTATCGGTAAAAATAAAAGTTGACGGACGCGAATTATCTATTTCGAATAAAATCGCTTCTAATCTGTTTGTAAAGCTGGTTTAGAAGAGGATTCAAAGAGATGCACAAACGTTTTGGGCAACGTCCCGAAATTTCGGGATAATCCGTTGCACGCAATATTTTATTTTAAACAATTCCTTTTTCAATCATTTCCAGCATTACTGGCGAAGCATTTTTAAAAGTAGGTTCCTGCTCGATAATGCTTCCTGCGTTTTTCTTGTTTACTTTAAAAGTCACATCATTGTCTGTAGTAAATAAGAGTGCCGTTAAAAACGGATTCTTAATATAAGTTCCCAAAACCAATAACGCTTCATCGAGAGTATGAATGCTTTCGATTTCTTCTGTTTTATAACGAGTTGTTAATGATATTGAAAAGGTATTATCTTCATTTAAAACCAAACGGAAGTAAATATTTTTGATCTCGGTATCGCCTATTGTTTTTGCCAAAGTTAGTTTAGCGAAAGTTCCAGCTTGAATACTTTCTTTAACGCGTTCACAAAAAAGGGCAAATATTGGTTCGTACATTTTTTTTAAGGTTCTAAGGTTCTGAGATACTAAGGTTCTAAGTTTTTAAAACCTTTATTTAATTATTTAACCGCAAAGGTCGCAAAGTTTTTCGCAAAGGACACAAGAAATTTAAACTTTGTGAACCTTGCGTAAATCTTAGCGACTTTGCGGTTAAAACTTTATTTTCCTGTAAATTCAGCTTTACGTTTTTCTAAAAATGCTGTTGTACCTTCTTTAAAATCCTGAGTTCCGAAACATTTTCCGAATGATTTAATTTCAGTGTCAAAACCGTTTTTTCCGTCTGCAAAATTAGCATTGATTGCTTTAATCGCTTTGCCGATTGCAAAAGGCGCATTTTTAATAATTTTTTGAGCAATAGTTTTTGTAAAAGACAATAGCTCTGTCTGCGATACTACATGATTTACCAAACCGTACTGTATTGCTTCTTCTGCAGTTATCATTCCGGCAGTCATAATCATTTCCATTGCACGGCCTTTACCTACTAATTGCGGTAAACGCTGTGTTCCTCCGTAACCCGGAATCAAACCTAAACTTACTTCCGGAAGTCCCATTTTGGCATTATCAGATGCAATTCTAAAATGACATGCCATTGCAAGTTCTAAACCGCCTCCAAGAGCAAAACCATTGACTGCTGCGATAACCGGTTTTTTTAAATTTTCAATATAATCAAACAGTGATTCCTGACCTTCGGCAGCTAACTGCGCTCCTTCTATTATAGTATAATTAGCAAACTCAGAGATATCTGCTCCGGCCACAAACGCTTTTTCTCCAATTCCTGTAATTATAATTACTCGAACATCATTGTTTTTTCCCAATACTTTTAGTGCTTTACTTAAGTCACTTATGGTTTCTTTATTTAAAGCATTAAGTTTTGTTGGACGATTAATAGTAACAACAGCAATGTTTTCTTCAATAGAAATTAAAAGATTTTCGTAATTCATGATACTTTTTTTAGGAGTTTGTGATAGGCAGAGAAACTATAAAAGTGGTTCCTTTTCCGTAAGTTGATTCAAAGATAATTGTTCCTTTGTAATTTTCGATAATGTTTTTGATAATTCCCAAACCAAGTCCCATTCCGCTGGTTTTAGTTGTAAATTTTGGTTCAAAAATTCTTCCGATATCCATTTTTTGAATTCCGATTCCGTTATCCTTTACAGCAATCTCAACATTATTATTTCTTCGTTTAACTGTAACGACAATCGATTTATTAAATTGGCTTTCAGGAATTGCCTGTGTTGCATTTTTAACCAAATTGGTAATCACACGAATCAACTGTGTTCTGTCCATTTTAGAAATAATTTCATCTTCATCGCTTTCAAAGGAAATGTAATCCTCATTAAAAATATCCAAAGCCAATTCGACAACCTCAACAACATTCAACGTTTCGTTTTGCTGCGCAGGCATCGATGCAAAGTTTGAAAAAGCAGAAGCTACAGCAGTCATGGTATCAATCTGCTGAATCAAAGTTTCTGAATAATCATTCATTTTTTGCTTTACGTCTGGATCTGTTGGATCAAACTTTCGCTGAAAACTCTGCACAGTTAAACGCATTGGCGTAAGCGGATTTTTGATTTCATGCGCTACTTGTTTTGCCATTTCACGCCACGCCTCTTCACGCTCACTTTGCGCCAGTTTTACAGCACTGGTTTCGAGTTTGTCAACCATTCCGTTGTAAGCTTTTATCAGGAAGTTGACTTCTTTGCTGTTTGCTTCAAGTACAATTTTTTCGTTTTTCTGATCCAGATTCGTTTCTTCAAGTTTATCAGAAATAGTTTTAAGCGATTTTGTAATATAAGTTGAAAGGAAATAAGCCAATGCAAAAGCCACTATAAGCATAAAAGAATATACCTGGCTTAACCGAATCAGGAAAGTATTTAACTCGTTGTCATAATAACCGTCATCTTCTAAGTAAGGCAGGTTTAAAACTCCAAGAGGTTTAAATTTTTCGTCTTTTATTAAGCTGTAAGATGATCTGTTCTTAACTCCATCTATTGTTTTAATATCGACAAAACGTTTTTCTATAGACGAACGAACTAATTTTAGAATATAAACCGGAATAGGAGGCGCGACTTTATCAACTGCAAAAGATTCTTTAGAGGATTTGAGCAGTTTTCCGTCAAGGCTGTAAATGTTGATTTCGATTTTATGAATCTGCGCTAACTCGTGAATTTTATCTTTGAAGATTAAATCTAGATTTCCGGTTTTCAGCGGATAAGTTGTGGTTGAAAGCACATAATTAATGTGTTCTTTTACCGCATTTTCTTTTCGTTCTAACCGTTCCTGATGATATTCTTTGGCTTCGGTTTTAAACTGAATAATCGAAATCGAAGCCAATAAAAATGATGCCACAACAATCAATACAATCATCGACAGGAAAATCCTGGTACGAAGGGAAAGCATTGACATTTTTATGTTGTTTTGCATTATTGTTTGTTTTCTTTTGTTTCAGGTTTAAAGTTTCATGTTCCGTTGCGATTTGTAACCTGAAACTTGAAACCTGAAACAAAAAACTATTTTTTCTCTCTAATTCTTTTGTAAAATTTAAAACCAAGCATCAGTAAAACTGAAAATAAAATGATTCCGACCACTCCGAAAATCCAATTGAAGGCACTTTTTAAAACTACTAAAAAAACAATTGCAAACAATATAATCGTTGCGCCTTCATTCCATAAACGCATATAGTTACTCGAATATTTTACTTCATCATTTTGCAATTGCCTGAAAATCTGATGGCATCTTAAATGATACAAATACAAAAGAAAAACGAAACCTAATTTTATATGCATCCAAGGCATTTTGAGCCAGGCATTTCCTAAATCGGTAAAAAACAACATCCAAAAAGCAAAAATGCTTGCTAAAATAGCAGATGGCCAAGTAATAATATACCATAAACGATAACTCATTATTTTGAATTGCGCCTGCAAAATTTCCTTTTCCGGAGATGGTTTACCGTTAGCTTCAATTTGATACACAAATAAGCGTACTATATTAAATAAGCCTACAAACCAAGTTAGTACGAAGATTATGTGTAATGATTTTAGATAATTATAATACTCCATTCTTTTTAATTTTTGATTCCATAAAAACAATAATTTTTTCAAAGTCTTCTATTCCAACTTCCTCTTTTTCAAGAATAAAATTACAAGCAATACTATCTCTTAATTCTAAGATTATATAGTCATTAATAACTTTAAAAGTCTTGATAGTTTCCCATTTAATTTTCAAATCAAATTTATAATTGGAATAACAAAAGTTATCCTCCAGAAACTCCCATACAGCAAAAGATTTTTGAGAAAGACGTCCACTAATATTATCGTCAACTGTTTTAAAGTATATCTTTTTATTCTGATTATAAAAGCGCCTATGATTAATGAAATTAAGCAGTAAATAAGCTCCGATCCCAATAAAAAGAAAACCTATATTATTTTTTCCATAAATTATTAAGGCTCCCAATAAAGTAATTGCAACACCAATGTAGAGTGAGTTTTTGTTTTTTTTTAGTGCTTCTTTCCAATGCATATTAAAAAGAAATACCGATTGTTCTCTTGAAATTTTCTCATTAAATGGGATTTCAAAACGCATAAAATAATGTTTAATCTTTTTCTATCTTCTTTCTTCTATCTTCTTGCTTCTATCTTCTTGCTTCTACTTAGCCCAATCATTAATCCAATTCCCAACAGTTTGACACCATTCGTCGTCATCATTCAAACACGGAATTGCAAGGAACTCCTCTCCTCCATTCGCTTCAAAATCTTCTTTGGCGCGCATAGCGATTTCTTCAAGAGTTTCAAGACAATCCGAAACGAAAGCAGGCGTTACAACGGCTAACTTTTTAATTCCTTTTGCCGGCATTTTATCTATTTCAATGTCGGTATAAGGTTCTAACCATTTGTCTCCCGCCAAACGAGATTGAAAAGTCAGGCTGTATTTATCTTCCGGAAGTCCTAATAATTTAACGACTTGTTTTGTGGTCTCGTAGCATTGATGACGGTAACAAAAATCATGCGCCGCTGAAGGTGTGTTGCAGCAAGAACCGTCAATTTTACAATGTGATTTGGTTACATCAGTTTTACGAATATGGCGCTCCGGAATTCCGTGATATGAAAACAACAAATGATCGTAATCATAACCAACTAAATGTTTCTGAATTGAATCTGCTAAATTCTTGATATAATCTGGTTTGTTATAAAATGCCGGAACATCGGTAAAAGTCATGTGCGGAAATTTCTTCTTACGAATTTCCTCCGCTTTTACTAAAATAGTCAAAGTCGAAGCCATCGCATATTGCGGATATAACGGAAAAAGCATTACTTCTGTAACTCCTTTTTCATGTAATTCCTGAAGTCCTTTTTCGATCGTCATACTTCCGTAACGCATTGCCAAAGCTACAGGAACATTTACCAAAGGCTGTACTTTTTTCTGCATTCTTTCAGACAGCACTACTAAAGGCGAGCCTTCTTCCCACCAAATTTTTGCATAAGCATGCGCAGATTCTTCTGGTCTTTTTCTTAAAATAATTCCGCGAACTAAAAAGGCTCTCAACAAAAATGGAACATCAATTACGTATTTATCCATTAAAAATTCGTCTAAATACGGTTTTACATCTTTTGGTGTTGGACTTTCTGGAGATCCTAAGTTTACTAATAATACGCCTTTCATTATTGTTTTTTTTGCTTTAGGCTTTAAGCTTTAGGCTTTAAGCTTTTTGTTTTTGTTTAAATTTTCGTCAAAAGTAGTTTGTACAACTTTTTGGAAATATGATAAATGTTATTTTTTATTTATTGTTGAATATAGAAAATCAATTTGCTATCAATATATTTTTTTAAAATTTTCTCGCAGATTCAGCAGATTTTAAATTCGTGCTAATTTGTGAAATTAGTGGCGAAAGAAAACTTAAACATTCGTATTAATCGACATCAAATACTTTTTTGGAGTTGTGGCAAACTTTTTCTTGAACGCCGCTATAAAGTGGCTTCCGGTGCTGTAGCCAATTTTCAGTCCAACTTCGTTTACATTATATGATCCGCTGTCGAGAAGTTTTCGGGCGAAATCCATTTTGTAATCGAATAGAAAACCATAAACTGTATCGCCGTAAATTTGTTTGAAACCCATTTTGAGTTTCTTCAAATTCAAACCAATTTCATCTGCCAGTTCTTGTAATCCCGGCGGTTCGGCCATATTGGCGATGATGATTTCTTTGGCTTTTCTGATTTTCAAAACATTGTCTTCATCAATCAAAAACGGACATTGTTCTGCATTTGGATCTTCGGTTCTGTTAAAATACAAACTCAGTAATTCATATCCTTTTCCTTTATAATAAAGGTTTTTTATCGATGGATGAAGGTTATAATGAAACAACTGACTCAAAACAATGGCCATGGACGGACTTATATTTCCTTCGTTATAATACTTTTTATCCTTATTATCAGGACTTAAAAAAGTAATATAATCCGCTTCCGCAGAAAATAACGCGTGAAATTTTTTGATCGATACAATAACCGAAATCACCCAGGAATTTGGAGCGAGTTCTAAATTGAGCGGTAATTCTTTTTGCGGATTGTATAAAAGCAGCGATTTTTCTTCTTTCAATTCTAGAGCATAACTGCCTTGATTGAACAAAAATTTTGCATTCCCTTTTATTCCAAAGTGAAACTGTATCAGCCCAGTACCTATTTCATGCTGTGCAGAAAAGGGTTCTAAACTATCGTTTTGAAAACGGATAAGCGTAAAGTCGTCTTCAATTTTTATAATTTCTTGAGAACTCATAGCGATATTTTTTTAAAACTAAAATCGGATCAAAAGCGAAATGTTATTTAGAATCACTCTAAACAAACCCTTTGTAACCAATTGATTTTGCTACAAAAATACTTCTTTTTACTCAAAAACACCTATTTAGGTTCAAAAAATCATACAGCGACATAAAAAGCACCTGCAGCGTTATTTTTATCAATGCTATAGTAATAATTTTGTTGCACTTTTATGAAAGTGAATTTATGGAAAACAATAACGTACCGAAACACCTTTATTTTTACTCAGTTGGTCTGAGTTACAAAAAAGCTGATGCTGAGGTAAGAGGTCAATTTAGTTTGGATACAATCGCCAAAACGCGTTTGCTGGAACAAGCTAAAGCTGAAGGAATAGAAAGTTTACTTGTCACTTCGACATGCAACAGAACCGAGATCTACGGTTTTGCTGAACACCCTTTTCAATTAATAAAACTTATTTGTGATAACAGCAACGGTTCTGTTGATGCTTTTCAGAAAGTGGGTTTTGTTTATAAAAATCAGGAAGCTATTAATCATCTTTTTCGCGTTGGAACTGGTTTAGACAGTCAGATTCTCGGCGATTTTGAAATTATATCTCAAATAAAAACCAGTTTTATCCACTCAAAATCTTATGGTTTAGCCAATACTTTTATGGAAAGATTGGTAAATGCGGTAATTCAGGCGAGTAAAAGAATTAAAAATGAAACGGAGATTAGCTCTGGCGCCACTTCGGTTTCTTTTGCATCGGTACAATACATTCTTAAAAATGTAGAAGACATCAGCAATAAAAATATTTTGCTTTTTGGTACAGGAAAAATTGGAAGAAATACTTGTGAGAATTTAGTTAAACACACTAAAAACGAACATATTACTTTAATCAACCGTACAAAAGACAAAGCAGAAAAATTAGCTGGAAAACTAAATTTGATTGTTAAAGATTATTCTGAATTACACCTTGAACTTCAAAAAGCCGATGTTGTCGTTGTGGCAACGGGCGCACAAAACCCAACGGTTGACAAAGCGATTTTAAATCTTAAAAAACCTTTATTGATTTTAGATTTATCGATTCCAAAAAACGTTCATGAAAATGTAGAGGATTTAGAAGGTGTCACTTTGATCCACATGGATTATTTATCTCAGCTGACAGACGAAACTTTAGAAAACAGAAAGTTACATATTCCTGCTGCAGAAGCGATTATCGAAGAAATTAAAGAAGAATTTGTAACCTGGATGAAAGGACGCAAATTTGCTCCAACCATAAATGCTTTAAAAGAAAAACTGAATGCCATTAAAAATTCGGAATTAGATTTTCAAAGCAGAAAAATCACCGATTTTAATGAAGCACAAGCTGAAATCATCAGCAACAGAATCATTCAGAAAATCACTACTCATTTTGCGAATCACTTAAAAGACGACGACACCATGGTCGATGAAAGCATCGAATGGATCGAAAAAGTATTCAAAATAAAAGCATCTTAAATAAATTTTAACCATATAAGTTATATAAGCTCATTTAAAAGTAAACTGCTTAAATTATCTTATAACTTATATGGTGCAATTCAACAAAATGGCTGAAAAAACAATCAGAATTGGAACTCGCGACAGCGAATTAGCACTTTGGCAGGCACATAATGTCGAGAAAAAACTAAATGACTTAGGTTATAAAACCTCAATTGTTGCAGTAAAATCTCAAGGCGATATTATTCTGGACAAGCCTCTTTATGAACTTGGCATTACCGGAATTTTTACTAAAACCTTAGACATTGCGATGATAAACGGCGATATTGATATTGCAGTGCATTCTATGAAAGATGTTCCAACGGCTTTGCCAAAAGGAATTGTTCAGGCAGCGGTTTTAGAAAGAGCCAATGTTTTAGACATTTTAGTGCACAAAGGCAATACTGATTTTACAAATCCAAGTACAATTGCAACCGGAAGTTTACGTCGTCAGGCACTTTGGTTTAACAAATATCCGAATCATACTGTAGTTGATTTACGCGGCAACGTAAACACACGCATGCAAAAATTACAAGACAACGATTGGGATGGAGCTGTTTTTGCTGCTGCAGGTTTGGAGCGCATCAACATAAAACCAGAAAATTATATCAATTTAGACTGGATGATTCCCGCACCGGCACAAGGTGCAATGCTTGTTGTGGCGATGGAAAATGACAATTATACTTTAGACGCACTTTCGCAGCTGAATCATATTGAAACTGAAATCTGTACTTATATCGAACGTCAGTTTTTAAGAACGCTCGAAGGCGGTTGTACCGCGCCAATCGGTGCTTTGGTAACGTATAACGAAGACGAAGACACGCTGCATTTTCAAGGTGTTTTGCTTTCTGTTGATGGAAAACAAAAATTGGAAATCGACAAAAAGGTTGACATTTCAGAGTGGAAAAAATTAGGTTTTCATTCTGCTCAGGAAATTTTAAACAACGGCGGAACGGAATTGATGGCATCTATTAAAGAATCTTTAAAAAAATAATGGCAAAATCAATTCAAATATTATCCACAAAAAAGCTATCAGGCGAACAAAAACAAGAGTTGGTGCAAGCCAATATCGAAGTTATTGAAGCTGATTTTATTCAAACCCAAAATAAACCGTTCGAACTAAAAGACCTCAACGAAAGTCTGATTTTTACAAGTCAGAATGCCGTTCACAGCGTTTTATCGAATCCAAAATCGGAAGAGCTAAAAAACAAAAATGTGTATTGCGTCGGACTAAAAACGAAGATTCTTTTGTCTGAAAGTGGTTTTAATGTGGTGGCTTACACCGGTTATGCTTCTGATTTAGCTGAAATTATTACTTTAATTTACCGTAACGAAAGCTTTACTTTTTTTAGTGGAAACATGAGACGAGAAACTTTACCAAAAGCGTTGAAAGATGCTGAAGTAAAATTCAACGAAATTCAGGTTTATGATACTTCATTAACGCCTCAAAAAATAAAAAATCAAGTTGACGGAATTTTATTTTTTAGTCCGTCTGGCGTTGAAAGTTATTTAAAAGACAATACAATTAAGAAAGAAAAGTGCTTTTGCATTGGAGAAACCACCGCCGAAGCTTTACATAAAATTACCAAAAATATCATCATCGCAGATCAGCCAACGGTTGAAGATGTGCTTGAAGATGTTTTACAAGAATATAAATAAAAACCTTTGCAACTTTGTCGCTTTGTGACTTTGCACCTAAAATAAAAAACATGTTAAAAAACGACCTATTTTTAAAAGCACTTAAAGGAGAAACTGTTCAACGTCCGCCGGTATGGATGATGCGTCAAGCAGGAAGATATTTACCTGAATTTATCGCTTTGCGTGATAAATACGATTTCTTCACACGCTGCCAGACTCCAGAATTAGCTGCTGAGATTACAGTTCAGCCAATTCGCAGAATTGCACCGGATGCTGCGATTTTATTCTCCGATATTTTGGTTGTACCTCAGGCAATGGGAATCGAAGTTTTAATGAAAGAAAATTTTGGTCCGTTTTTACCAAACCCAATTCGTTCTTTAGCAGATGTTCACAGAGTTTACGTTCCGGACATTCAGGAAAGTTTAGGATATGTTATGGATGCTATTAAATTGACTAAAGAAATGCTGAACGACGAAGTGCCGTTAATTGGTTTCGCTGGTTCGCCTTGGACAATTTTCTGTTATGCTGTCGAGGGAAAAGGTTCCAAAAGTTTTGATACGGCAAAAGGTTTCTGTTTTTCAAACCCTGCTGCAGCGCATACTTTATTGCAAAAAATCACCGATACGACAATTTTATATTTAAAAGAAAAAGTAAAAGCGGGAGTTGACGCCGTTCAGATTTTTGATTCTTGGGGTGGAATGCTTTCTCCTGTTGATTATCAGGAGTTTTCATGGAAATACATCAACCAAATCGTTGAAGCTTTGGCTGATCACGCTCCGGTTATTGTTTTCGGAAAAGGATGTTGGTTTGCTCTTGGCGAAATGGGAAAAAGCCGCGCTTCTGCATTAGGAGTTGACTGGACTTGTTCGGCTAGAAATGCACGTTATTTGTCTGGTGGAAACATTACTTTACAAGGAAATTTTGATCCGTCAAGATTGCTTTCTCCAATTCCAACCATCAAGAAAATGGTTCACGAAATGATCGACGAATTCGGAAAAGATAAATATATCGTAAACTTAGGTCACGGAATTTTACCAAATATTCCTGTAGATCACGCAAAAGCGTTTATTGATGCGGTTAAGGAATACGGAAATTAGTATATAGTTTTTCAGTCGCAGTTTTCATTCTCTCTTTGAAACTGAAAACTGTGATTAAAACTAAACCATTTGATAAGTATGAACCAAAAGAATGTTAGTACTGAAATTGAGGAAGTGAGTGTTAATTTCATTGGCTTTAACGCTTTATTACTTTTCATTTTTATCATTTGGTGGTATAATGTAATTAGTGCATTTTTTTTTTGTAATTATTATTTATCAGGCGAAAAGCAAATGTTTGAAATATTCATTTATACCATTGGTTCATTTGGTTTACCATTATTATATACTTTTTATATTTTAGCTCATATCGATTACAATAAAATTAAAAATCAGTCACTATATTTTAAACTCATTGGATTAGCCTGGCTCCCATCCTTAATTCTTTTAGTTTGTTACTTTTATAATTTAGCAACTGTTGATAATCGAGTGTATTTCGAATAATAATAACTGATAAATATGTTAAACAAAGGCCTAAGAGACAACGAAGCAATCAGAATTGACAATGTCCTCAAAACATTGCGATCTCTTGACTTTGTACCTCAACCCTTAACAGACGATACGAAATTCGATATCGAAAATCAGTTAAAAGAATTGGCTTTAAATATCGAAACATTAATAAGTTATCAAAATGATGAATTAATTTTATTATTATGTCGTCTTCATTTAGATTTCAACCAATTAGAACAATTTGCAGATTTTTTAATGGATTTCTCTAAAGTTGAAAATTATAATTTCGAAGAAAAAGCACTTGCCGTTTATCAATATATTCAGCAGGAAAGCAAAGTTTTTTCCTTCGGAATAAATACAAAAATCGCTTCTCTAAAAAACAAATAAACATGAGTTTTACAGATTGGAAAACAGATCGAATTGAAGACATTCTTCCCGAAGAGTTTTATAAACTAATTGACAGGAATAAAAATCATATTGGTAAAACTTTTCCGGTAACGCTGGCAAACTCTGACTCTTTAGAAAAAGCTCAAAATTTTATTAAAGAAAGTATTGAAAAAGAAAAAACCAAAGAAGGTTTTCACTTTTATGCACGAGATGTATTAACCAATAATTTGATTGGGTATTTGTGTGTAAAAACGATAAACTACCGCATCTCTAAATGTGAGTTTGGCTATTTTTCTGACAAGGATTATCAAGGAAAAGGAATTACCTCGAAAATGGTTTCTGATGCTCTTGATTTCTGTTTCAATGAATTGATGCTGAATAAAGTATTCATTTGCACTTCAGAAGTTAATATTGCTAGTCAGCGAGTTGCATTAAAACATAATTTTAAACAAGAAGGAATTTTAAGAAACGAATTTAGAAATGGAGACGGCGAACTGCAAAACTCTGTTTATTTCGGATTGCTTAAATCAGAATATAATCAAAATGAATAAATTTCTTATATTATTAATTTGTTTCAGTTTGTTTTCTTGTAAAACCTACACTATTAGTCCTGAAAGCTTTAAAGAACAATTTGGAAATATTGAATATGACTTATCCACATCTAAAAGTATTATAGGTTCAATTTATTATAACGGCTATCAAATCAAAAAATTCATTGTAATAGATAAAAATGAAAAAAAAGAGATTTTAGAAAATAAACCATCTCTGGAAATGCGTGTTACTTTAAATAATAGAAATCGAAAAGTTTTTTACTTTGATAGCATGAAACTTCAAAACGATACTTTGATTGGACATAAATCAAGATTTTTTCCAAAGATGATTACAAAAATTCCATTCAATGACATTTCAAAAATTGAAATTCAAGAAAGTGGAAAGAAAATAGAATACAAAAATTAATCTAAAATGAAAGATAAATTTTACGCTTACATACAAAATTTACAAGACCAGATCTGTGCCGGATTAGAAGCTGTTGACGGAACGGCAAAATTCCGTGAAGATCTTTGGAAACGTCCTGAAGGCGGTGGCGGAAGAACGCGCGTTATAGAAAACGGTTCAGTTTTCGAAAAAGGCGGTGTAAACATTTCAGCCGTTCATGGAACATTACCGGAAGCGATGCAAAAAATGTTTGGCGTTGGCGAAGCAGATTTCTTTGCCTGCGGACTGAGTTTGGTAATTCACCCAAAAAGTCCAATGGTTCCCACTGTTCATGCTAATTGGCGTTATTTTGAAATGTATGATGAAAAAGGAAATGTGATCGAACAATGGTTTGGCGGCGGACAGGATTTAACGCCTTATTATTTGTTTGAGGAAGATGGAAAACACTTTCATCAAACTTGTAAAACTGCCTGCGATAAGCACAACCCTGAATTTTATCCAAAATATAAAAAACAATGCGACTCGTATTTTTGGAACGCGCACCGAAACGAAGCGCGTGGTCTTGGAGGTTTATTCTTTGATTATTGTAAAGCAAACGAACAAATGTCAATGGAAAATTGGTTTGATTTTGTAACTGAAGTCGGAAATAGTTTTCTGGAAGCGTATGTACCAATTGTAGAAAGAAGAAAAAATCTTCCTTATACTCCAGAACAAAGAAACTGGCAGGAAATTCGTCGCGGCCGTTATGTCGAATTCAATTTGGTTCATGATAAAGGCACTTTATTCGGTTTAAAAACCAACGGAAGAATCGAGAGTATTTTGATGAGTCTGCCTCCGCATGTGCAGTGGGTTTACGACCATCATCCGGAAGCGGGAAGCGAAGAAGAAAAGTTATTAAAAGTCCTTGAAACTCCAATTGAGTGGATTTAGAATATTAAAATAAAACATCAACATGATTTAAGAAAAAGATCGACGACTTATCCATTCAAAAGTCTAAATCTGAAATCTAAAATCTAATAATCTATAATTATTATGTTCCCATTACACAGAGGCAGAAGATTAAGAGTAAATGAATCCATCCGTTCTTTAGTACGCGAAACAACTTTAAGTCCGTCGGATTTTATGTTTCCAATGTTTGTTGCTGAAGGCGAAAATGTAAAAGTAGAAATTCCTTCAATGCCCGGAATTTTTCGCAGATCAATAGATTTAACTGTAGAAGAAGTAAAAGAAATTTTTGCTTTGGGAATTCGTGCGGTTAACATTTATGTAAAAGTAAGCGAAAACCTGAAAGACAATACCGGCAAAGAAGCCTGGAACAAAGACGGATTAATGCAGCAAGCCATTCGTGCTATCAAAACTGCTTGTCCGGAAATGATTGTTATGCCAGATGTGGCTTTAGACCCTTATTCTATTTATGGCCATGATGGAATTATTGCAAATGGTGATGTAGAAAACGACAGCACCGTTGAAGCTTTAGTAAAAATGGCGGTATCTCATGCTCAGGCTGGAGCAGATTTTGTAGCACCGAGCGATATGATGGACGGAAGAGTTTTACGCCTTCGCGAAGGTTTAGATGCTGCTGGTTTTCATAATGTCGGGATTATGAGTTATTCTGCTAAATATGCTTCGGCATTTTATGGCCCTTTTAGAGATGCTTTAGATTCTGCACCTGTTGACACTACCGATATTCCTAAAGATAAAAAAACGTATCAAATGGATTATGCTAACCGTATTGAAGCAATAAAAGAAGCTTTGTCTGATGTAGAAGAAGGCGCAGATATGGTAATGGTTAAACCCGGAATTGCTTATCTGGATATTGTTCGTGAAGTAAAAAATGCTGTACATGTTCCTGTTACGGTTTACCATGTTTCTGGAGAATATGCTATGATAAAAGCTGCAGCCGAAAGAGGCTGGCTGGACAACGACAAAATCATGATGGAACAGCTAATGTGTATTAAACGTGCCGGTGCAAGCTTAATCTCTACATATTTTGCTAAAGAAGCTGCAATTCTTTTAAACAGATAAGCAATGCAGAAATTAATTTATTTAACTGCTGTTTTAGCTTTGGCATCTTGCAAAAAGGAAACAACAGAAGATCGAGTTCAAAACACCACAGAATCGTATTCTGAAGGAGAATCGGCGAAAGCCAAAAACCCGGAAGAATTAGGCAGAGAAATTTTTGAAGGCAGCGGTAATTGCGCTTCATGCCATCAGCCGGATCAAAAAATTATAGGACCAAGTATCAAAGAAATTGCAAAAATCTATAAAGACAAAAATGGGGATATTGTGAAATTCTTAAAAGGAAATTCAGATCCGATTGTCGATCCGAGTCAGTTTTCTGTAATGAAAACCAATTTTCCGGTAACACAGGCAATGTCTGAAGACGAATTGAAAGCAATAGAAACTTACATTTACAGTCACCTGAAATAATTTTGTGACTTCTTATTAAATAAAAAACGGCGCCTTTAAAGCGCCGTTTTTCTTGCACAAATTTTTCAGAAAATTAATTAGTGTTGCTGACATACTGTTGTCATAAGCGCACTTTACTTTTGTTGTATTAATAAATAAATCTAAAAAAATGTATAATCAAAAATTCAGCATAATTGGGATTTCGGTAAGAACAACAAATGAAAACGGGCAATCTGCAAAAGACATTCCGGCACTTTGGAACAAATTTATAACGGAAGGTATTGCTGAAAAGATTCCGAATAAGATAAACAACGACATTATTTCGATTTACACCGATTATGAAAAAGATCACACAAAACCTTATACAACCATTTTGGGATGCGTGGTAGAAAATTTAGAGTCAATTCCACCAGAAATGACAGGCAAGACAATGGAAGCTCAACAATATGAAAAATTCGTTGCCAAAGGAAATCTTGCAGATGGAATTGTTTATAGCGAATGGCTAAAAATATGGGAATCAAATCTAGAAAGAGCCTACAATAGCGATTTTGAAGTATATGGTGCAAAGGCGCAAAATCCCGAAAATGCAGAAGTAGAGATTTATATTAGTGTTAAATAGAAATAAAAACGGCGCTTAATAAGCGCCGTTTTACTTTTTATACTATTACCAGATTTTAACTCTTTTCTCTGGTTCAATATACATTTTATCACCTTTTTTGATTCCGAAAGCTTCATAAAAAGTATCCAAATTCTGAATCGGCACTACCGCTCTGTACATTCCTGGAGAGTGCGGATCTGTTTTTACCTGACTTTTAATTGCTTCGTCTCTTGCTTTTGTTCTCCAAACTGTAGCCCAAGAAATAAAGAAACGCTGTTCTGGCGTAAATCCGTCAATTAATCCAGGATTTCCTTTAGCTTTTAGATACAATTGCAAACCATCATAAGCAGCATTTGTTCCTCCTAAATCACCAATATTTTCTCCTAAAGTAAATTTACCATCTACGTGAATTCCAGGCAATGGCTCTAAAGCACTGTATTGCGCTGCAAGTTCTCCTCCAAGAGCTGTAAATTGTTTTAAATCGTCAGCTGTCCACCAGTCAACAAGATTTCCATCTGCGTTGTAACGTGCTCCTGAATCATCAAAACCATGAGAAATTTCGTGACCAATAACAGCTCCAATTCCACCATAATTTACTGCTTCGTCAGCTTGGTAATTGTAGAAAGGCGGTTGTAAAATTGCTGCAGGGAAAACAATCTCGTTGTAAGATGGATTGAAATATGCGTTAACGGTTTGTGGAGACATTCCCCATTCTGATTTATCAACTGGTTTGCCTAATTTATCAAGGTTTTCTGCATATCCCCATTTTGAAATATTTTTCATATTATCAAAATAAGTACCTCCTTCATTAACGTTTTTCACAACTAAAGCTGAATAGTCTTTCCATTTATCAGGATATCCAATTTTAACTGTTAGTTTTTTCAATTTCTCAATTGCTTTAACTTTAGTTTCTTTTGACATCCAAGGTAAAGCATTAATTCTGTTTTCGTACGCTAACATAACGTTTGCAATCATGTCTTTTGCTTTTGCTTTTGCTTCAGCAGGGAATAATTTCTCTACATAAAGTTTTCCTAAAGCTTCACCAGTTACTCCGTTAATTACCTGCAAAGCAACTTCTTCACGCGGACGTTGTTTTAGAGCTCCTGTTAACGTTTTTCCGTAGAAATCAAAGTTAGCATTTTCGATATCTGTACTTAAAGTCGAAGCTGCTCTGTTTAATAAAGACCATTTCAAATACTCTTTCCATGCTTCTACTTTCTTTTCGGTAAAAGTTTTTTCTAAAGCGATCATGTAACGAGGCTGTGCCACATTTACAGTATCTAATTTAGCCATTCCAATTCCGGTGAAATATTTCTCCCATTGAATAGATGGCGTATTTTTTTTCAAATCAGCAACAGCAGTTGGATTGTATTGTTTTCTTCTGTCTCTTCTTTCAACACGATCCAGTCTTGGTGCAGACATTTCAACTTCTAAAGCTAAAATTTGTTTCGCGCTTTCTTTTGCTTTAGCAGGAGATTCTCCAATAAACTGCATCATTCGAGCAACGTGCTCTTCGTATTTTTCACGTTTCTCTTTAGAATCTTTATCATCAGAATTGTAATAATCCTTGTCAGACAATCCTAAAGTACCTGGCGTTAAGCTTACAGAATTTTTGTTACTGTTTTTAGCATCAGCACTTACGTAAACGCCAAAGAAACCTGAACCACCTGTAAGCTGCATTTCTGTAATATAGTTTTGCAGATCTGCAACATTTTTAATTGCGTCGATTTTCTTCAAATAAGGCTGCAGCGGTGTAACTCCTTTTTTATTTCTTCCAACTGTATCTAAGATCGTATTGAATAAAGCAATTGCTTTTCCTTGATCTGTATTTGATTTATATTTTGGATTTTTAGATGCTTCTTTTAAGATCGCAAGCGAATTTTCGTCTGTCTTTTGTCTCAATTCATTAAAACTTCCCCAAGCATTTCTGTCACTTGGAATTTCAGTTTTGTCTAACCATGTTCCGTTAACATACTTAAAGAAATCTTCTTTTGGACTAATCTTAGTATTCATGTTTGAAACATTGATACCTGGTTCCTTTGGTGAGGCATTTTGAGCCTGCAGTGTTGCAAAAGAGAACATTGCAGAAACAACACAAAACACAGGTTTTACAAGCTGTCTTTTCATAATAGTTTATTGTTTTAGGTAAAAGACAAACATATTGTTATTATTTCTAATTTTGTGTTAAAATTTCGACAATATTTAACAATAAATTATCAATATTTTCTTTCAAAAACAACAAATAAGAAAATTATTATTGAATTTGATCCTATTGAAATTTAGATTCAAGGTAATGATCGTTAAATAAATGTGTAAACAAGATTTTAAAAAGTGGTTTTTGTATTTTTGCGCCAAATTTTGTTTATGAAATCGTTACTTTACAAATACCGCAAATTTTTTATTGTTTTAATTATATTTTCGGCAGTCACTATCTCTTTATTTTATGCTGCTTTAAAACCACAAAAAACACTGCCAATTTACAATCCAGCCGATGTAAATCCAGAATTGGTAGACAGTACAATTCAATATAAAAGTAAATATCATACGATTGCAGATTTTTCATTTGTAAATCAAAATGGAGATACAATTACTCAGAAAAATTACGAAGGGAAAATTTATGTGGCAGATTTTTTCTTTACTACCTGCGGTTCGATCTGTCCAAAAATGTCAACCAATCTGTCTGAGGTTCAAAAGGCAGTTTTAAATAATCCAAAAGTTCTGCTGCTTTCTCACACGGTTTTTCCAGAAGTAGACAGTGTTTCTGTTTTAAAAGCTTATGCAGTAAAATATGGAGTTGTAGACAGTAAATGGAATTTGGTTACCGGCGATAAAAAACAGATTTACACTATGGCCAGAAAATCTTATCTGGCTGTAAAATTGGGAAGCCCAGATCAGCTTTATGATATGGTTCATACCGAAAATTTTGTTTTGGTCGATCAAAAAAGACGTGTTAGAGGATTTTATGACGGCACTAATAAAGACGAAATCAAACGTCTTCTGGAAGACATTGATTTCTTATCTCAAGAATAAAAGCCTTATTTTTAGAAACATTTAGCATTTGCTGTCGTATTATATGCCATTATATATAGAATAATTACCTATTTTTGCAATCTAAATTCAATCTAAATAAGCTTTGCAAAATACTATCCATACTCTAAAAAAAGGCGATAAAGCCATTATCAAAGATTTTGATATCGATCTTATTCCTCTCAAGTTATTAGAAATGGGTTGTTTGCCGGGCAACGAGGTAGAATTACTGCAAATTGCTCCTTTTGGGGATCCTTTGTATTTAGATATTAATGGTTCTCATGTTGCTATTAGAATAGAAACCGCTCGTGAAATTGAAGTTGAACTTATCAAAAACAATTTGTAATGAGCCTTCAGAATATCAATGTTGCCCTTATCGGGAATCCAAATACCGGAAAAACTTCTGTTTTTAATCAGCTTACAGGACTTAATCAGCAAGTGGGGAATTATCCCGGAATTACGGTTGAGAAAAAAATCGGGTTCTGTAAATTACCGCACAACATAAAAGCAAACATTTTAGATTTACCCGGAACATACAGCTTAAATGCCAGTTCTATGGATGAAAGTGTGGTTATCGAACTTTTGCTAAATAAAAACGATAAATTATATCCGGATGTTGCTGTTGTGGTAACGGATGTTGAAAACCTGAAAAGGAATTTACTGATTTACACTCAAATAAAAGACCTTGAAATACCAACGATATTAGTCATTAATATGGCGGACCGTATGGAAAGTAAAGGAATTACAATTGATATTCCTTATCTTGAAGAAAAACTTAAAACTAAAATAGCGCTGGTAAGTTCTCGAAAAGGTCATGGAATTGAAGAATTAAAAGAACTAATCGTTTCTTATAAAACTGTTCCTAATGAATCTTGCTTAAATGCATCTGTAATCGATTCTGAATATTTTGAAAAACTGCAGCATGCTTTTCCGAATCAATTGTTGTATAAATTATGGCTTGTAATCACGCAGGATGTTAATTTTTCTAATCTGGATCGAAATGAAATTCGAAGCACTTTCACAAAATCACATTCAGAACTAAAACGACTGCAGCAGCAAGAAACCATAAAGCGTTATCAATTTATTAATGAGGTTCTAAAAGGAGGCTTAAAAGTAGATGCCTCAATGGCGAAAGACGTTAGAGCAAAAATAGATCGTGTTTTAACTCATAAAGTCTGGGGTTATGTAATATTCTTTGCGATTTTGTTTATCATTTTTCAGTCCATATTTTCTTGGTCTACAATACCAATGGACTTTATTGACAGCACATTTGCATCTTTAAGCAGCTGGGCATCCTCTGCGCTTCCGAGCGGGATTTTAACAGATTTAATTTCACAGGGAATAATTCCGGGAATTGGCGGGGTTATAATCTTTATTCCGCAGATCGCATTCCTGTTTTTGTTTATTTCTATCCTGGAAGAAAGCGGTTATATGAGCCGTGTGGTATTTTTAATGGATAAAATCATGCGCAGATTCGGACTTTCAGGAAAAAGCGTTGTACCTCTGATCTCTGGAACTGCTTGTGCAATCCCGGCTATTATGGCCACTCGAAATATCGAAAATTGGAAAGAACGTCTCATTACTATTCTTGTAACACCTTTTACTACTTGTTCTGCCAGATTACCTGTTTATGCGATTATTATTTCGCTGGTAATTCCGAGCAAAAGAATCTTCGGAATCTTAAATCTTCAAGGCTTAACGTTAATGTTTTTGTATGTTTTAGGATTTGTTGCGGCGATTATTTCTGCTTACGTTTTAAATAAAGTTCTAAAATTAAATACCAAAACGTATTTTGTTGTCGAAATGCCAAGTTATAAATTACCGCTTTTTAAAAACGTTGGAATCAATGTTGTTGAAAAAACCAAAGCATTTGTTGTGGGAGCTGGTAAAATCATTCTGGCAATATCTGTTATTTTATGGTTTTTGGCTTCTTACGGACCCGGAAAGGATTTTAACGAAGCAGAAGCCATCGTAAAAGAAAGAACAGCAGAAAAGCCCTTAAACGAAATTGATTTTGAAAATGAGGTAAATTCTCAAAAATTAGAAAATTCGTATATCGGATTAATGGGAAGAGCAATCGAACCCGCAATCGAACCTTTAGGTTATGACTGGAAAATAGGAATTGCATTAATTAGTTCGTTTGCTGCACGTGAGGTTTTTGTTGGAACATTGGCGACAATTTACAGCGTGGGAGACAGCGACAATGAAGCCACGATAAAAAGCAAAATGAAGCAGGAAGTTAATCCGGCAACAGGCGAAAAGATTTTTAATTTTGCTTCTGGAATTTCGCTGCTTTTATTTTATGCTTTTGCCATGCAGTGCGCCAGTACGCTTGCTATTACCAAAAAAGAAACCAATTCCTGGAAATGGCCTGCAATGCAGTTAGTTTTCATGAGCGCCCTTGCCTATTTTGCGGCACTAATCGCTTTCCAAATTTTAAAATAAAACTATTATGATACAAGAAATTACCGCCTTTGCTATTTTAGCGTTTGCCATAGGTTTTTTGATCAAAAAATTCTTTTGGAAATCTAAAAAGAAAAAAAACTGCGGCGACGGAGATTGCGGATGCAGTTAATTGCCTTATTCTAACATAAAAAAAACCTATACAGGAACTTTCAGTGCGATTATGTCTATAATTTTAAGCCATTAATTTCTAAAGCTAAAGACATGAAAAACTCAGAAAGAACAGAGATAATTAGAGACAATAGAGTTGCCAGACTACTATGGTTTTTTTTAGGCTTTATGTGTGCAACTATAATTGTTTACTTTTCTTTGAAACAACATCAATAAACAAAAGGAAATCTTTACAATTAAACTGTCTATATTTCACTCCCTTCTAATCTTAGCAAAATTGAGAAAGAAACGTTTCCATAAACGATTTCCTTAAGTTTGTTTTTATATTTAAAGAAATTTTTTCTTTTATAATATTAAAAAAAACATTTCCACTTCAATACTAATCTGTTTTGATTTAGTAGTAAAAACTCTGTTATTTTTTTTATGCATAATTACTTGTATGAGTTTAAAATTAGCTATTTTCGATGCGATTCAAAAAACAACTAAATCTAATAACTTACACAAATGGCAAAAAACTTCAGATCACGATTTTGGAAATTAAGTAAATGGTCTGCGGGACTTTTTATTTTATTATTTGCATTCAGAATTCTTTATGGTTATGTCGCAGCCGATGCATCTTCGCGTAACGATTACAGTGATAATTTTTTTGGAAGTATAGACAATTTACGAAAAAATTATGCGTCAGAAAAAATCGCAGTCAAAGGAGATATTCAGGCTGCATCAAACATGGCATCGAGTCAAAAATTTGAAAAAACCGCTTCAATCAAATCAAAGACATCTGAATTTGATAAAGATGAAAATCTTATCAAGGCAAAAACAAAATCGTACAACGCTATTATTCAGTACGAACAAAACCTGGGACAAAAAGGCAACAGACAGATTCATCTGCTGATTGGAATAAATCCTGCAAAATTTGAGAATTTCTATCTTGAACTCCAAAAAATTGGAATGCTTAAGGACACTGAAATTACAAAAGTTGACAAAACAAACGAATACCGTCAACTGAATGCTAAAAAGATTTCGATAGAAAAAATGCTTCAGTCTCTCATCGAACTAAAATCTAAAGGAGGGCAGATTGCTGATTTTATTTCGCTGAATAACAAAATTTTAGAAGTTGAAGAACAATTGCAGGGATTGGGAGTTGAACTTGGAAATTTTAACACCGAAAATGAATTCTGTACTGTACGGTTTTCTATGTATGAAGGAGCCACAGAAAAAAGCATAAGTTTTATTCACAGAACAAAAGTCGCGTTTGAATGGACCATAAAATATTTTGCGATACTTGTAATTACTTCGCTGTTTCTTTCTACGTTAATCTTTGTTTTACTTTTAATAGTTGACAAACTAAAAATCATAACTGCTGTAAACAACAAGCTTAACGAGTAATATATTTTAGAACACTTCACTATTCGGATTGATAACAATCATCAATCCGAATACTGAAGTGTTTCTACTTAATCCCTTCCCACTCTGCGTAAAACTGCGCGAGAAAAGATTCCATAAAGCGATGTCTTTCTGCTGCAATTTGTTTTCCAGTTTCGGTATTCATTTTGTCTTTTAAAAGCAAAAGTTTTTCATAAAAATGATTTATCGTTGGGGCATTATTGCTTTTGTACTCTTCTTTTGTCATTGTAGTGACTGGAGCAATTTCAGGATTATATAAAGAGCGGTTTTTAAAACCTCCGTAATTAAAAGCTCTTGCAACGCCAATTGCTCCAATCGCATCTAAACGATCGGCGTCCTGAACAATATCTAATTCTAAAGAAGTAAACTTTTTCTCAAAATTGCCTCCTTTATAAGATATATTCTCGATAATCTTTATTACATGATCAATAATATCTTCTGAGACATTTTTGGATTCCAGAAATAAACGAGCAGTTTTTGGCCCTATCGTTTCATCTCCGTTATGAAATTTGCTGTCTGCAATATCATGAAGCAATGCGCCTAATTGTACCACTGTTAAATCACAATCGGTATCCTTGGCAATTAAAAGTGAATTTTTGTACACACGTTCAATATGAAACCAATCGTGTCCGCCTTCAGCATCATTTAGTTTTTCTTTTACAAAAGCAATTGCAGCGTTTATTAATTCTGTATTATTCATTAAATATTTTTTATTTGGAACAGATTTTAAAACAAAATCTTTCTTAAATTTTCTAAAAGTACTTCAATTTTAAATCAAAAATTAGAGCAGAACAAAGTTGCATTAACAAAATTGTTAAAATTTGATAAAAATAAAAATGTTGATTGTCAAAGATTTATCAGCTTTTTCAATCAACATTTATTTTTTAAAACTTAAACGCAGTTTTGTTGCGTTTATCGTTTTTTCTACTAATTATAATCTTGCAGGTTCAACCCATTTGAAAATGTGAGATTCTTGAGGAATAACCAAACGCTCAGAAATTCTTGCCATACGAGCTGGCAATTTCATTAAATAATCACGCGCTTTTTCGGCTTCGTCTGTCAAATTAGAAATTTTATCAATTTCCCATTTATCCATCAATTTCTGCATAATGTCTACATAATCGTTGGCTGTATAAACTCCTATACGCTGTGCTGAATCAGAAAATTGTTCAAATGCAGTACTTATTTTTTGACCAGATTCTCTTAGGAAATGAGCCGGCATAACGATTTTCTGTTTCATCATATATTGAAAAGCCAACATCATTTCGCTTGGATCAACCTGAAAAATTCTAGTTACAAATTCGCTGTAAGCATGGTGGTGGCGCATTTCGTCACCCGCAATCATTTTACACATTTTAGACAACTTATTATCACCAAATTTCTTTGCGATCTGAGCTACTCTATTGTGCGAAACGTAAGTTGCTAATTCCTGAAAACTGGTATATACAAAATTTTTGTATGGATCAGATCCAGTTCCAATATCAAAACCGTCGTTAATCAAATGCTGTGTTGTCATTTCGACTTCACGCATATTTACACGACCAGACAAATACAAGTATTTATTTAGTAAATCTCCGTGGCGGTTTTCTTCACCTGTCCATTGACGAATCCATTTAGACCAACCGTTTCCACCATCTTCTACCTGATTTACACCTTCTACATCCATTAACCAAGATTCATAGGTTGGCAAAGCTTCTTCGGTAATGGTATCACCTACAAGCGTAACCCAGAAATCATATGGTAATTCTTTGGCAATTTCTCTTAATTCTTTTACCTCTTCAAAGAAATTCTCTCCTTGAGAATTAGGTAAAAAATCTGTAGGCTGCCAAATTTTCTCTACTGGAATTAAATACTGTTCAACGAAGGTATCCACGTTTTTTTCCAAAAACTGCATTACTTCTAATCTAATGTTTTTTATAGACATTATTCATTTTAGATTTGGGACTTTAGTGATTAGCGCTGCTAAAAACAAAAATCTATTTATATTCATTTACTCCTTCTACAATTGCTTTTTCTGTAATTGCCATTAATTCGACAAAATCATAATCTTTTACAGCCAAAGCTTTATGAACTGTAAAGCTAAGGCGATTGCCCAAGCCAACAGGAAACATTCCGTATCTCACCATTTTCCAGGAATTATTAATACTCACCGGCACAATGTACGCACTTGGCGCATATTTGCATAAAATTTTTAAACCGCTTTGAGCAAATTCTTTTGGTTTACCAGTTTTACTTCTGGTTCCTTCTGGAAAAATCACCGCAGATCTGGTATTCTTTTCAATATATTCAGATAAGCCTTTGATTACTGGAATAGCTTGTTTTGGATCTTTACGGTCAATAAGCACTGATCCTCCATGTCTCAAATTGAAAGAAACACTTGGAATACCGCTTCCTAACTCTTTCTTACTTACAAATTTACAATGAAAACGTCTAAAGTACCAAATCATTGCTATGATATCGTACATACTTTGATGATTAGAAACAAAAATCAAGGGAACTCCGACAGGAATAGTTTCCCGGTTTTCTATTTTGTAAGTTGTTCCGACAAGATTAGTACATCTTAAAAGAAAAAAATTTAAATAGTCAACACTCTTTTTGTGAGCCTGATAACCAAAAAGATTTAGGCAGACCCATTGAATAGGGTGAAAAATCGCCAAACAAAATCCAAAACATAAATAGTAAATTACAGATATCGGATATGAAATTATCTTTTGCATGCTTGAAAAATTAAAGGCCAAAAGTAATAAATATATCTTTAGCCCTATTATAATTAAAAACAATAACCGTTTTTCTGGTTTAATTGTACCTTTGTCCTATAAATTTGCAACTTTTTTCTGAATTAAATGAACTTTACTTACCCAAAAAACGAAAGACTTAAAAGTAAAACAACAATTGGTTTACTTTTTTCTGAAGGAAAATCGGTGTCTAAATATCCTTTACGCTTGGTTTATTGCGCAGCCGAAGCATCAAGTGAAGAAAAAATTAAAATGGGTGTTTCGGTTTCTAAGAAATATTTTAAAAAGGCTGTTGACCGAAATTATTTTAAGCGTGTGCTGAGAGAAACCTACCGACTAAACAAACATTTGCTGTGGGATAATCTGCAAGAGCCTTATTCTATAATGTTTTTTTATCAGACCAAAGACAGATTAACTTTTGAAGAAATTAATACCAAAACAATTCAATTGTTTGAGAAGTTTCTCCAGCAAACAGAGAAATCAAAAAATTCTGAAACCACTTTAGAATCTTAAATATACTTTTCTATAGCTGGCGTAAAAGTTATTACTTAAGATTCGGAGAAGCGAATTATCGACATTGACGATTTATTCTTATTTTAGTACATTATTTATCTACATATCATTACAAAATGGCTGATTTTTTCAAAAAGAAGTTTGTTATCCCTGCAGTTGCAGCTGGATTTTTATTTATCGGAACTAGTTTTAAAGACGATTTTTTTGAAATAGCCAAGCAAATCGAAATCTTTACGACTTTGTTCAAAGCTGTAAATACGAATTATGTTGATGACACTAATCCGGGAGATTTGATGGACAAGGCGATAAAAAGCATGCTCGGAAGTTTAGATCCTTATACCGTTTATTTTAATGAACAGGATGTTGTAAATTTTAAAATCAACAATACCGGAGAATATACCGGAATTGGCGCTTTGATTTCTAGAAAGAAAGACCGCCTTATTGTTCGCGAACCGTATAAAAATTATCCTGCAGATAAAGCAGGATTAAAAGCTGGAGATGAGATTATTCAAATTGGCGATGTTTTAATTGCTGATTTTAAAGACGATGCTTCGCAATTGTTAAAGGGAATAAAAAACACAAAAATCACCATTAAATACCTACGTCAGGGAAAAATGAATACCACAGTTCTTGTTTTAGACGAAGTGGATATTAAGTCTGTACCTTTTTACGGAAAAATTGACGACAAAACAGGATATATTGTTTTGGCACATTTTAGCAGAAAAGCTTCAAATGAAGTAAAAGAGGCATTAGAAAAACTAAAAGCAGATGGAGCAACACAAATCGTGCTTGATTTGAGAGGAAATCCAGGAGGTTTATTAAATGAAGCAATTGATATTTGTAATTTATTTGTTCCGAAGAATGAAGTAATTGTTACTACAAAATCTCGCATAGAAAAACACAACAATACTTATAAAACTCAAAAAGAACCAGTTGACACAGAGATTCCGCTTGCTATTTTAGTAAATGGAAGAAGTGCTTCTGCCTCTGAAATTGTATCTGGTGCGTTGCAGGATCTGGATCGTGCCGTAGTTCTTGGAAGCCGCAGTTTTGGAAAAGGTCTGGTACAACGCTCTGTTGATTTGACTTATGGTACTCAGCTAAAAGTTACAATATCAAGATATTACACACCATCTGGCCGTTGTATACAAGCTCTTGATTACGCGCATAAAGACAAAAATGGTGTAGCACAAAAAACAGATGCGAAAAACTTTAATGCTTTTAAAACCAGAAAAGGAAGAACTGTTTATGACGGGGGCGGCGTTTTACCGGATATAGAATTGGATGAAACCAAAATGAGTCCTATTACTACTGCTTTGCTTAAAAATGATGGTATTTTTGATTATGCAACAAGTTATTATTACAAAAATCCAAATTTGGGTGATAAAATTCCAACACTGACAGAGGCAGATTATGCAAGCTTTAAACAATATTTAAAAACGAACAAAATCAGTTTTGATACTGAAACCGAAGTAGCGTTGAAAAACACTTTGGCAGCAGCAAAAAATGAAAAAATAGACGAAACTATTGCACCGGAATACCAGCAGCTATTGGCTGCACTTGAAAAAAGTGAAACCACTTTATTAGATAAAAACCAAAAAGAAATAAAAAACCTGATTACAGAGGAACTTATAAAAAGATACCAATATCAGGAAGGTTTATATCAATATTACATCAAAAACAATTCGGAAATTAAAAAAGCCGTGAATGTATTAAACAACACGGCAGAATATAAAACAATCTTGAAAATGTAATAAGCGGGTTTAACCTCTGATCATCTCAATATGCGGAATGTCATCTTCAAGATACATTTCGCTTGTTTGTATAAAACCATGGCTTTCGTAGAATTTTTTAAGATATAACTGGGCTCCAATAGTGATCTTTTCTTTATTGAAATACGATTTTATTGCCGCAATAGCTTCTTGCATTAAATTGTGTCCCCACTTTTTATCTCTGTAATTGGCGTCTACAACTACTCTTCCTATCGAAGCATTTTCAAAACTAATTCCAGAATCGAATAAGCGTGCGTACGCAACAATTTTGCCGTCGTATTCACCAATTAAGTGTAATGCTTTCTTGTCTTTACCATCAAGGTCCAAATAGACGCAATTTTGTTCTAGTACAAAGATCTCACTTCTTAATTTAAGCAAATCATATAGTTCAGTTACATTTAATGCCTCAAAAGGCTTTATTTTCCATTCTAATTCCATATTGGCTATTTTATTATTCTACTAAAGTTTAGCAAAAGACAAAATTACATCAAATAATACAAAATAAAAATCCCGATTTCATTTGAGATCGGGATTTATCATTAATTTACGTTGAAGAATCTAACTTGTTATTTCTTGCTCATCACAATTTCCATACTTTTATATTCCTCGCCATTTTTAACATCAAACATTTCCATTTTACGGGTTTTGCCATCAACAATAGTATAAATCTCTCTGTAAGGCGTTTTTTTACCATTGACAGGATTTACTACTTCTCCTTTTAATTCCATGCTTTTTGTTTTCTCGTCATATTTACCCATGGCTACCATCATACCAGTTCCCATATTGTCTATAAATGTTGTGGTATATTCTCTACTGGCGTTATTGTAGGCCAATGTACTTTTTCCTTCAAATGGCTGTCCCATCATAGTTCCTTTGTAATTAGCTTCTTGGTATCGACCGCCGAGAATCATTTTAATCTCTGCTGTAGAAGCAGCTTTTTCAGGTTTGCCATTGGGAGTCATCCAAAAAGTCATCTCACAATTCCAAGTACCTGTTTCATCAGCCATCATTTTATGAGGATTTCCCGGAGCGGCATATTCTGCCCAGGCTTTCATTTCGGCAGCAGAATCTATAGGTTTTTCTGCGATTGGTTCTTCTACTTTTACACCATCTGCAGTTATAGTGTTCTCTGTTTCTGCTTTTATCTCTTTTTTACAAGATGAAAAACAAAATACTAACACTGACAATGTGATCATAAAATTTTTCATAATTACTTGATTTAAAGTTTTTTAAAACAAATGTATGAAAATAATAAATTTAACGTTTATCAATTTTTACCGATTTTATGATTGCTTCCAGATCCAGCATTAAATCACGTTCCTGATTTGAAGGCGAATAGCAGAAACCTTCTATAACCAAAATACGGTTGTAGGTTTTGTCTACTACAGCATAATTTATAAATGGACCCGCCATAAAATCGTTCTTCAATTCCCATGCTCCTTTGGTTTCGTAGGTTTTTTTACCATCGAGAGTTGTAGTAAAAAAATAGGGTGCATATGCTTCGCCGGTAATCATTGGTGTATTTGCTTCACGGCCTTTAATATAGCGGCCTACAGAATCACGCATTTTAATTATGTTACCGATAACATTATTGTTATTCTTGAAATTATGAAGTGGAATTTGATAGACTAAGAGACTGGTACTGCCGCTGATAATATCTTTTTTGAGCCAGATAAAATTCTTTTTGTGCAGCATATATTCATAACCAATCGGAATCTGCAGATCGATATGAAATTTGTTTTTGATTATTGCGGGACTCAATAGCGCTTTACTGTTGTCTTCTTGTATTTTTTGGATTTCAGAATCACGGATTACTTTTATAATCTCTGCAGAATTAAGTTCGATATTGCAAATGATATCGTCTATAGATTTTCCGTAAATTCGGAAGGTATTGTGTGGGAGGGTTTTGCTTTTTGTAATTTCAAACTTATCGGTTGCTGCTTTTTTGACCACAATAATACTGCGGCTGTCGGTAACAAAACCTTCAAGCAATCGGGCTGGATATTGATTAATGGTAAATAAAGGTTCTTCCTGGGTAAGACCAAGAACGGGAGAAGCAAATTTATTTCGGATACTGTCTCCAACTTCTCCATACCACAACTGATCGTCTATGATTATCGAAATTGTATTAGGTCTTCCGGATACGGGTTCAAGCTGCTTTTCGTTTCGGAAGCAGGAAATTAGTAAAAACGGAAGTATTAGAAATAAAAAATGGGTTTTATTCATTTTCTTATGTTATGAAATAAAACCCAAATTTAAATAAGATTTTTTATTATCCGTTTATTTTCAGTTTCATTCCGGGTTTAATATCTTCATCTTTAATATCATTCCATTTTTTAATATCTGAAATTGTTACTCCAGGATATTTTTTAGAAATGCTATACAATGAATCTCCTTTTTTTACATAATAATCTTCACTGTTTTTTAATGACGGCGCTCTTTTCTTGAAAGAATCAATAGAGTTAGAAGCTACAGCAATTGTCATTGGTTCTTCTACTTCTAAAACTGCTTTAGAAACCATAAGCGTTTTTCCTAATCCAATATTATTTGAAGTTAGATTATTAAGTTCTTTTAACTCCGCAATAGTCGTACCGAATTTTTTGGCAATGCTTCCTAAATTATCTCCGGCAGCTACAGTGTACTCTTGAGAAGCAGCAGGATTTTTGTCTTTATTATCAGCAGAAGCAAGTGCTTCTTCTGGTTTTTTGTCTATTACCGGAACAGATTTTATTTCTTTAGAAATTTTAGAATCAGCCTCAGATTTTATTTTTAAAGTTTTTCCTAAAGCAACAGAATTTGATTTTAGGTTATTCCATTTCTTTAAATCAACAACATTTACGTTGTACTTTGATGCTATAACTCCTAAGTTATCCCCTTTTTTAACTTTGTAAAATTCAAAATCTTTAGATAGTTCAGTATTGTATGTTCTTGTTGTTTGTTTTCCTTTTGGTGCAATTTTTAAAGCCAATCTTGCAGGAATAGTTCTAAACTCAGACTGATGTTGTACATAAGCATAAATTTGAGATTCATTAGAAACAAAAGTTGCAATTTTATCTTTAGGAAGACGCAAGAAATGTTGTTCTCCTTTGTAGTAAGGCACTACATTTAATTTATAAGAAGGATTTAAAAGCTGAATCTGCGATTGAGGCATATCTAACAAATCTGCAATCTGCTTAAAAGTCATCTGGTTTTTTATGCAAACGGTATCTGTTTCGAAGTTTTTAACCACTGCTCTTTCAGGATTGATTCCGTGTTCTTTATGATATTCAAAAAGATACATTGTTGCCAAAAATGCGGGAACATAACCTTGAGTCTCTTTTGGAAGATAATTACGAATGTCCCAGTATTTTGTTTTTCCTCCAGAACGGCGGATTGCTTTAGTAACATTTCCCGGACCTGAGTTATAAGAAGCGAGAACAAGTTCCCAATCTCCAAAAATGTTAAACATTTTTGTCATATAATCAGATGCTGCTGCAGTAGCTTTAAGAGGGTCGCTTCTTTCGTCGATATAAGAGTCGATTTTTAAGGCGTATTGTTTACCGGTTCCGTACATAAACTGCCAAAGACCCGTAGCGCCCATTCCAGAAACTGCTTTAGGATTTAAAGCAGATTCTACAACGGCTAAATATTTAATTTCTAAAGGAACTTTGTTTTGTGCAAAGCTTTCTTCAAAAATTGGAAAGTAATATTCTGATAAAGCCATTAATCGAGAAAACGATTTTTTACGATTCTTAAGAAATGACTTTATTACATTTTCTAAACCTTGATTGTATTCTATTTCAAAAGGTGATTTTTCATTCATCGCCTGCAGACGCTCTTTTAGCAATTCTGTCGGGAGTTCCTGATCAACAGTAACATCTTTGTTTATTGTCTGAATATCTTTAGTAAGATCATCATAAATATCCATACTCACCAATTCATTCATCCAAAGACTGTCAACCTTAGATGCGATATCGTCTTTTTTGAATGTGCTTTTGATTGAATCTAAATACGAAAGTTTAATATCGGACTTAACTTCAAGTTTTGCTGCTGGAATTTCCTGTGCAAACATCGACATTGAAAAAAGAGCTGTAACCGCTAAAGATAGTTTTCTTACAATCATATAACATTTTTTTAAAATTCTATAAATCAAATAATTACTAGACTTGTACTTTTGCAAATCTAAGGCCTTTATTGAATAAAAAAACGCAAAAAAATGTTAATTGTTATTTTTTAGTCTAAAATCGCTGCGATTCCAGGTAAAATTTTTCCTTCTAACATTTCCAGCATTGCCCCGCCGCCAGTGGAAACGTAGCTCATTTTATCTTCTAAACCAAACTGTTTTACAGCTGCAACAGAATCACCTCCTCCAACTAAAGAAAATGCTCCATTTTGGGTAGATTCTGCAATAAAATCTCCTAAAGCGATCGTTCCTTTAGAGAAGGTTTCCATCTCAAAAACGCCTAATGGACCATTCCATAAAATTGTTTTAGAGTCTAGAATCACTTTTTTAAAGTTTTCTAAAGATTTTGGACCTGCATCAAGACCCTGCCATCCATCAGGAATTGCGGTTACATCTACAATCTGAGTATTTGCTGTATTTGAGAAATCATCTGCAGCCACAACATCAACAGGAATATGAATCTGAACTCCTTTTTCTTTAGCCAATCTTAAAATCTCAAGAGCTAGTTCTTGTTTATCATCTTCACAGATAGATTCTCCAATTTTACCACCTTGAGCTTTTATGAATGTAAATGTCATTCCGCCTCCGATGATCATGTGATCTACTTTGTCTAAGATGTTTTCGATAACTGTAATTTTTGAAGATACTTTAGAACCTCCAAGAACAGCAGTTACTGGTTTTTCACTATTTTTTAAAACTTTATTTAAGCTTTCAATTTCTTTTGCTAATAATGTTCCGAAACATTTTTCAGTTGGAAAAAACTGAGCGATGATGGTTGTCGAAGCATGCGCTCTGTGTGCAGTTCCGAAAGCATCATTTACATAGATATCTCCAAGTGAAGCTAATTCTTTTGCAAAATTAACATCTCCAGCTTCTTCTTCGTTATGAAAACGTAAATTCTCTAATAACAATACTTCGCCAGGTTTTAGGTCTTTTGCAGCAGTTTGTGCTTCTTCGCCAATACAGTTTGAAGCAAATTTTACTTCTACTCCTAAAATTTCTGAAGCAGTTTTTAAAATGTGTTTTAAAGAATACTTTTCTTCAACACCTTTTGGTCTTCCTAAATGCGACATTAAAATTACACTTCCGCCTTGAGCCAGAATAGCATCAATGGTTGGTTTTGCAGCTTCAATACGTGTTGCATCAGTTACATTAAAATTTTCATCCAACGGTACATTGAAGTCAACGCGGATAATGGCTTTTTTATTTTTAAAGTCGAAATCGTTTAAAGTTTTCATTTGTAAATTTTTTAATTTTTTGAAAGAATAACAAATATAGAACTTTTAGAGTAGTATTAAATTTCAAAAAACTAAAAAAAACACATCAATAAAAACGAAAACGTTGTAATTTATGAAAATACACAAATTAACTTTTAGAAAAGATAAAAATCTTTGATATGTTCTTAAAACAAAAAAACTTACTGCATAACAAACGCAGTAAGTTTTTTGTTAGGTTTTTAATCGTGAACCGGACTCTGTGTACAAGGACAATTACTAATTGATCCTAAGAAATCGAATCCGATTGTTATAGAGTGCGTACCCGTATTATAACTGCCAAGATCATTGAACATAATCTGATACGAATAAGCAAAGTAAAATTTAGATTTCATAAAACCAGCCATTGGCCCGACTGATAATGGTTTTGGAAACTGGTCGTTTAAGAAACGATATGAAACTCCTAACCAGTAGTAATCTTCGTAACGATTATAACGTCTGTACTTAAAGTTGAAATCGGTTGTTGAACGTTGATCACTTGCAAAAAACTGATAGAAAATAGACGGTTCGTATTCTATACGGCTGTTTTCACCGTCTTTGAATGTATAACCGGTATAAACCTGATAGTTTGAAAGCAGGTCTGGCTCAACTCCTCTGTACTTATCTGTATTTTTCTTTAAAACGTTGTTTGCATTAAAACTAAAATAGAAGCTTTTATTACGATACAAAGCACTAAGGTCGAAGTTGTTGTTTGAATTATTTCGATCACCCATAATTGCAGGATCCAACGTTACCGGAGCACCATTATTATCGAAGTTTCCTGTCAGGATTCGAAAAGTATTAAAGTTATACGAAATACCAAATGATAGATATTGTTTTGAATAATAATCTAAGATAAGGTGATGCGCAAACGAAACTTTGGCACCAGTTTGTCTGGTGTTACCGTTACTGTCATTGTACAATGACAAACCTACTCCTGAACGATCCAGAATTCGAAAATCTGCATACAATGACTGGTTGTCTGGTGCGTCCTTAATTCCGACCCACTGTGTTAAACCATTGGCACGAATTCTAAGGTTATCACCAATACCGGCATACGCTGGTGAAAGGATAAATGGATTGTCTGCCAAATACTGGGTAAACACTGGTAGGTTTAACTCTTGGCTGTAACTTGTTGTTACAGCCATGAGTACTAGGGATAAAAATAATTTTTTCATTGTAATAATTTTTTTAGATAACATCATTCGGGGCCTTTATTTTGTTATCTGTATAATGTGAAATGTCCAACAAACTCTCTTGCATCTTTCTCGTCATTTAGTTTAAGAACATACCAGTAATCTCCGGTAGGTAATTCTGCACCATTGTAACGACCGTCCCATTTTTCTCCTACATGATACTTGGCTACTACTCTACCGTATCTGTCGAAAATATCGAAAGTAAGGTTTTTGTATGCTAATGCACCACAATCAGGACCGATTCCGTCATTTTGTCCATCACCATTTGGAGTGAAGTAGTTTGGTAAACAGAAATCATAGAATGTTGCTGGTACTATTATTTTCGCCTCACAACCATTTTGGTCTCTAACAATAACCTCATATTCACCTGTTTTATAGATTCTATAAGTATTAGAAGATGTAAATGGTTCTCCGTTGAAACTGTATTGATAAGCTGGTACACCTCCTGAAGCTATTACTTCGATAGTGTTTAGATCTTTGTTAACGTTAGTATTGTTTACAAGCGTTAATGGATCTTTTAGAATTATCGTTACCATGTTTGATACTTGTGCACAACCTTCTAGTTCAGCTCTTACAGTGTAATCACCAGAAGCAGTAATTCTAAATACAGGGTTACCTGTTTGAGAAACTACCGGGGTAACTCCATCTAATAATAATGTATAAACAACTTTAGCTTTTCTAACGTCATCAATACTTTCATCGATAGTAACTGTAATATCAACAACTGGCAGATCGTTTTCACATGTATAAGTTTCTTCTGCTAACGGATTTAATGTTATCGGTTGTGGCATAGAGTTACTTGTAAATGATATCACACAATTGTTGGCATCTTTTATATAAACAATATGCTGTCCTCCGTTAATTCCAGTAAAACTAAATGTACTGTTAGGTAAATTTGGATTAATAAATGGTCCGTCTTCATTATCAATACTTGCTGTGAAAGGAGCAGTTCCGCTTGTTTCATCAACTTTAATAACGATAGTACCTGTTGTATCACCTACACAATATTGTGGAACCATCATGTCAACTAATTCTGTTGCTTTTAGAATTCCTGGCTGTGTAATTGTGAAAGTATGAATTTCATAACATCCGTTCTCATCCATTGCTACAGCAGTATATTCTCCCGGAGCTAATTTTTCGAATAAGAATACTGAATCGTATTTATCTAAGTCTGGTGAAATTGCGTATTGAATTTTTCCAGTTCCTCCAGAAGCTACAATTTCTAACTTACCATTATTTGCTCCAAAACAAGTAACGTTTGTTACTCTAAATTCTGCTGATACAGGAGTGTTTGGTTGCAAGATTTCGATTGGAGCACTTGTGAATTCACAATCACCACTTACAACTTTTACTCTGTATATTCCTGCTGCAAGATCTTCAAATCTTCCGTTTGTCTGATCTGGACGAACAGTACCGCCTGCATTGTTTAATAAAGTATAAACATAGTTTCCTAATCCGCCAACTGCGTCAGCAAATATAGAAGCTGTTGCATCATCTTTACATTTAACTACTGCTGCAGAAACATCTATCTTAAGATCTAATTTTTGTAATGGCTCAACATTTCTTTCTTCAGTAACAAACGAAATACAACCGTTAGCATCTTTTACGTAGTAGCTGTAAACTCCTACTGGCACATCAAATGAAATTGATGAAGCAAAAGATCCTATTGTGTTAATTCCATCTGTACTATAAGTATAAGGAGCTGTACCGCCAACCGCACTTAATGTAAGCTGTGTAAGTGTTGTACAAGTTTGTTGTCTTGACACTGTTAATGTAGGCTTAACTAAAGTTGGTTCGCTTATCACTATTTCTCCAGAAGAAGCCTCACAGCTAAATCCATCAGTAACAGTTACAATGTATCTTCCTGCTCTTAATCCTGTAAATACCGGATCTGTCTGCGGTCCTACAATACTAACCGGATTGTCTGAAATTACATTTAAAGTATAAAGGTAATTACTTCCTTGTCCTCCAGTTGGAAGTGAAGCTCTAATCACTCCTCCATTGTCATCAAAACATAACAACATTGGAGCATCTGCAGCTGCAGTGAATGTTATTGGAGCCGGAACAACTAATTGAACTGCTGCCGAAGCCTCACAACCCTGACCGTCTTTTACTAAAACTGTATAAGTACCTGCTGATAAATCAGTAAACTTAGACTGTGTTGAGTAAGGAACTAATATGTTTCCATTTAATACCAATTGGTATTGGTAATCTAAATCCCATCCTCCTGTTGCAGCAGCGTAAATAACTCCATCATTATTACCTGTTACACAAGTAATATCATCTTTCTGAGCAGTTACAGTTAATGCCGCAGCTGGCTGAGAAATTGTAAAGATAGTCGATACTGTACAGAAAGGACTTCCTACTAATGTAGCCTGAACTGTGTACTGACCTGCTGTTAGATTATCAATTCTTACAGGACCTGCATTTGTCGAAGTTCCAGAACTTGGTACTGGACCTGTAATGGTATAATTGAATATACCTGCATCATTTGTTGGATTTAATTGATTGTCAACAAAAGTTAAATCTACGCTTCCGTTTGAAGCTCCAAAACAAAGTTTTGCATTAACTGCTACTGCTTTGATCTCGAATGTATTTGGATCAGCTACGTAATGCGCTTTTTGTATGCTGCAGCCTGTTGCTGGGTTTGTAACTGTAATGATATAATTTCCAATTGTTAAACCAGTGAAACTTCCATTAGTTTTAGTTTGGTTATAAGCATTATCTGTACCTGCAACAGTATAGTTTAACAGAGCAGGAGTTCCTCCTGTAGTTGTAACTGTAATGTTAATGTCTTCAGGAGAATTACATGTTATAGCAGTTACCGCAACATTAACAGCATCTAAGCTGATAAAAGGATTCACTCTTCTAGTGATCACATTTGCACCTGTACATCCATTGCTGTCTGTAACATTTACAGAGTAATCTCCACCTAATAGATCAGATTCTATATAAACCGTATTTGGTCCTTTTTGTACCGCAACACCGTTTCTGATAAATTCGTAAGTATAAACTCCAGAACCACCACTTACTGTACCAACTGTTACAGTTGCATAATTTGGAGCGTTTGTTCCAGCTGTACAACCGTATTGTACAATTGTCGGAACTGCTACAGTGATTAAACCTGGCTGGCTGATTCTTACGTCTTCAGAATCTTCACATCCACGTCCAGAATTAACTGTTACTGTATAATCTCCCGCTTCTAAGTTTTCGAAAACAGGACTAGTTTGTTTTCCTATATTTACCGGAACACCTAAAGCTGTAGTTCCTGATAATCTATATTCGTAAACAGGATTATCGTTTACACCAGGTGCATTTGCTGTTAAGCTTGCCGTGATTGTACCGTTGTTACCACCGAAACAAGTTACTGGTGTACCAACAATTGTAAATCCTGTAATATCTGTAGCCGGAGCTACAAATACTGTAACTTCAAAAGTACATGTTGTTGCAATGTCTCTAACTCTTACAATATGGTTTCCAGGAGTAACATTATTAAATACGGCTGGAGTTGTAGTAATTATAAAACCACCATCTAACGTATAGTTATAATTTGCAGTTCCTGAACCACCAGTTGCAGAAGCTGTAATAACACCATTGTTTGTAATTGTACAACCAGGAAGAGTAGTAATCGTTGCATCTAGTTGTAATACTGGTTGTATTGTTACAGCAGCGTTTACTGTTACTTCACATTGGTTAGCATCTTTTACGATTACATTATAAGTACCTGGTTTGTTTACCGTAAATACATTACTAGATTGGAAACCGTTTCCAATATTATATTCGTAAGGAGCAACACCAGTTCCTACATTCACTGTAATTGTATATTCACCAGTTGCAGAAGGACATTGGCTTGCAACGTTTGCTGTTATTGTACCTGGCAATGGGTCTGTAGCAATTGTAATAGGAATAAATGTTTCACAATTTTTAGAATCGATAACATAAGCTCTCCAGTTTGTTCCTAGTGCAGGATTTAAAACAGCAGTATTAATATTAGAATAATCTGTTGCTGCTGGAGTACCCGTTCCTAAAACAAATGCATATTTATAATCTGGAGTACCTCCTGCTCCTACTACAGTTACCTGAGCACCAGAATTACAATTTGCGTTAATATTTCTTGTTTCTGTTAATGATAATACGGCAGGCTGTCCTACAATTACCGTAGCAAAAGCAGTACAATTTGTAATATCATCAGTAACTTGAATTGTATAAGTACCAACTGGTAAATTAGTCAAAGTTACCTCTTTACCAACTGTTGTGATTGTTCCGGTTGTTGGACCAGCTGTTTGTGCAACTGAATATGTACCTCCGAAATTATCAACATTAAATTTCACTGAACCATTAGATTCTCCGTTACAAACAACATTGTTTACTAACTGACCCGCGATTGTAATGTTAATTAATTGATCTACTGTATAAGTAGCTTGATCTGTACAGCCATTATCATCAGTAACTTTAAATATATAAGTTCCGGCTGCTAATCCTGTGAATATTCCGTTTGCTGCTCCAGTTGTATTTGAAGCCGAAGCTGCAGGAGAAATAATCTCATAATCTAAAGTACCAACACCGTTAGTAACATTTAAAGTTACAGTACTAGTTGTGTTTGCTGCAGGTGCACACCAAATTGGTGTTCCCGTTACAGTAGTAATTGTAGGCGGGTTTAATGCCGGAACCACTACGCTTACTGGAACTGCGATCACACAATTATTAGCATCTTTTACATAAGCAGTAACTGTACCTGAAGCAGAAGTAGTGTATGTATTTGATTGTCCATAACTAACTCCATTATTAAAACTATATTGATATGGCTGCGTTCCAGTACCAGTAGTTACATTGATTGTAACTGTTGCCGGCTGTGTTGCATTTCCAGTACCACAAGTTAAGTTTTGCGTTAATACAGCTGTAGCCGCTAATGGCGCAGGCTGTGAAATAACCGCTTGTAAAACCATTGTTGACGGACATACTTTAGCATCTCTAACTACGATATCATATGTACCAGCTCCTAGATTAACAAAGATATTAGACGGTTGGAAAGTTCCTCCGTTAATACTGTACTCATAAGGAGCTACACCATTTGAAGGAGTAATTACGATACTACCATCTGCACCACCAGGACAACTAACATTATTTGTAGTAAATGTTGCTTGTGGTGTTGTTTGCGGTGTAACTTCTACCGAAACAGAAACTGCCTGACATCCTTGACTATCTGTTACTCTGAAAGTATAAGTTCCAGGAATATTTGTAGTATAAGGCAATGGCAATGTAACTGCTGTATAAACACCACCGTTAAAACTTACTTCAAAATTGCTATAAGTTAATGTACCTTGAGTTGCCAATAAATCTATACTTGCATCACCAGCACAAGTGTAATCTTGTGTTAATGTCGCTTTAAGCAATAATTCTTGGTTTAATGTGTATGGTCTTGAAACGATACAACCATTACCATCTTTGATATAGAATGTGTAGTTTCCTGGCGCATTCAACACAAAATCAGGGCTAGATTTGTATCCGTTACCGATACTGTACATTGGCGTACCAACATAAGTACCAGTGATTGTAATAGCAACTGGACCACCTTTATAACAATATGGAAGCGTAGAGGTACCAATTGTTGGAAGAGCGTCTGTAGCAATTGTTATGTGTTCAACATCACGACAATCATTAGCGTCTAATACATAAACATCCCAAGCTGTATCTACAGCTGGATTAAGAACTGCAGTTGATACTGTATCATAGTTTCCAGCAACTGGAGTTACACCGCTTCTAACGAAAGCATATCTGTAACCAGGTGTTCCGCCCGTTGCAGCAACTGATACTATCGCACCGTAATTACAATTTGCGTTTACATTTTTAGTTACGCTTAAATCAACTGCTGTTGGCTGTATAACATCTACAAAAGTTGTAGCTGTACAACCTGTAACATCATCAGTAATTACAACTGTATATGTTCCCGGTGTTAAATCAGTCACATTTACAATGTTTCCTGATTGTGCTACATTACCGATTGCTGGAGTTACAGAAGCAGAATATGTCCCTGTAAAGTTTGATGCAGTAAATCTAACCGCTCCATTAGTTCCTGCGTTACAAGTAACGTTGCTTACTAATTGGCCCGCAACGGTAATTTTTGTAACATCATCTATCGTCAATGACTCAGAATAAATACATCCGTTTGAATCTGTTACCTGGAATATATAAGTTCCCGGCTGTAATCCTGCAAATGAATTTCCTGTTTGAGTTACTCCTGCAGGAACTGATGGAAGCATCGTATAAGTTAATGTTCCAACACCATCTGTAACAGAAGTAATTGTAGCAGTACTTGTTGTATCACCAGCGCCTTGTTGTACACAATAAATTGGTGTACTTGCAATTACCATGTCTTTTGGCGGGTTTAATGCCGGTACATTTATAGTAATTGGTCCGCTGATACATCCGTTTGCATCTTTAACATAAGCAGTAACATTTCCTGCTGTATATGTAGTATATGTGTTTGTAGTAGTATAATTTAATCCACCATCAAAACTATAAGTATAAGTTCCTACTCCACCAGCTCCTGTTACGGTAACAAGTGCTTGTTGTGCAGCATTTCCAGCACCACAGCTTAGAGCTGTTGTTAAAACTGGAGTACCTGTTACTAATGCAGGCTCAGTGATAATTAAATTTTGAGGATCTGAAACGCACATTTTAGAATCTCTAACAAGAATAGTGTAAGCAGTACCTGCACTTAATCCTGTAAATACATTGCTTGTCTGGTAAGCTCCACCATTATTAATACTATACATAAAATCAGAAACTCCAGCAGTAGCAGTAATTGTTACTGTTCCATCATTTGATGAGATACAAGTTTCTGGTGTTTGAGTAAATGTAAAGTCAGGTTTAACTTTAGGATCAACTGTAACCGTTTTAGTTACCGAACATAAATTACTATCTGTAACTCTAAATTGGTATGTTCCGGCAACTGCCGCAGTAACAAGAGTATTTGGAGCAGCAAAAGGAGCAGACGGAGCACTAAATCCTCCACCATTAATATTTACTTCGTATGTAAATGGACCTCTACCATCTAAAACATTCAATGTAATAACAGCATCAGGAGAACCTGTACAATCTAATTCTTTTGTAACAACCGGGTTAATATCCAGTTTTTTGTACAAGATAATGCTTTGAGGTGCTACGTTAGTACAAGCATTAGAATCCTGAATTTGAACAGTATGTGTACCAGAATTTAATCCAGTTACTGTATATGGCAATGTAGCAGGGAAGAAAACTCCACCATCTACACTTAAACTGTAAGGACTAACTCCAGGAGAAGTTAAAGTAACTTCAATTTCGAAATTACCTTCAGTCTCACAATTGTCCACTGCTGCAATTGCAATTACAGGAGACGGATCTAATACTATTGATCTATTGATACGTACCTCACATTCGTTTGCATCGTGAACTACAATATCCCAATTTGTTCTTATTGTATAATCTAAATCTAATACATTTTTATTTAATACAAAATCACCAGGAGCTGGAGTAAATCCAGGAGCACCGATAGCATATTTGTAAGGTCCTGTTCCTCCAATCGTTACTAAAGTAACTTGAGCAGGATTATTACAATTTGCATTTTTTGTATTTGTTATAGTAGATGAAAGCGCTTGTGCTGGCTGTCTGATTTCGAAATAAGCAGCAGCAGAACATAACGTTCCATTTGTTTCTCTAACATATAATGTATAGTTACCTGGTCTTAAACCTGTTATAGTATTTGAGTAAGCAGCTCCAGATAAACCAGTTGCTGTTCCGTTTTTAGCAGGAGCAATAGCAACATTCGTTAAATTATCTCTAACCTCATAATAAAGAGCTGTAACGCTTGCATCATAATTTGATACTGTAAAGTCAACTTCACCATTATTACTTCCGAAACAAGTTACATTTTTAGTAACTGGAGTAACAACAATAGGAGAAATTGTTGGTGTAAGATAATCCAAATAAGAAGGACATCCGTTCACATCTTCTACTTTAAGTATATATCTCGTATTTTGATCTAAACCAGTAAATACATGTGTAGTAGAAGCCGTTGTAACTGGTGGTACAGTACTACCTACAATAGAATAAGTGTAAGGAGCAACTCCATCTGTAACATTTACTCTAATTGATATACCTGTTGCACAAGAAACTGATGAAACTACAGCATTAAAGAATAAATATGGAGTAGGCTCAATTCTTAATTTAGAGCTTTTATATTCACATCCTTTAGAATCTACTATAGTAATATAATAATCACCAAAATCTAATCCAGTAAAACTATGAACTGGAGTATTAGCAGAAGCCGTTGAAGCAGTTTCTATATAAGAAGCGATTTGATTTAATGAATTGTCATATAATCTGTATGTAAATGGCGCAACACCTGTTCCGATATTTACTCTAACATCAAAACTACCTAATGTAACAGAGTTACATTTAATACCATTGATACCAATAGTAGGTGTAATAGCAGGAGGATTTGCTAAATTAATTGTTCCTGTAGCATCACAACCATTTTTATCTCTAATAACATATTGATATGATCCAGATGCCAGACCACCAAAATTACCTGTATTTACAAATGTTCCTCCATTATCAATACTAAATTGATATGGTAAAAGACCTCCGGTTGCACTCAATGAAATAGAACCGTCTGCATAACCATTACAAGTTGGGTTAACAAAACTTGTACTCGCAACAGGGCTAGTTGCAGTATGAGTTGTTATAACATTTGTTTGAATACTACAAGCCGTTGGAGTGTTTGAATCTGTGATTAAAAACTGGTAAGTATTTCCAACTAAAGAAGTAACATTATAAGTGAATGTAGGTCCCGCAAAAGAAGTTGATCCTGCAAAAGCACCAGCACCTATTTTAGTCTGAAGCGTATATGGCCCTTTACCTCCGCCAACTGTAATCGTGATTGTTCCTTCTTGAGGAGTAGAACAAGTTAAATCTTTCGTTAGAACAGCCGATGCTGTAATAGCCTGATAAACATCAATGATAGTTGTAGCGATACAATTATTTTTGTCTTTAACTGTTACAGTATAAGTACCAGGTGCAACATCAAACGTGTTTGCAGTTTTAAAATTAACTCCGTCAATACTGTACGTTAAAGGAGCAACTCCAGTTCCTGAAGCAGTGATAGTAAACACACTAGCATTAGGCACGCACTGATTAACAGTAGCTGTAACTGTTGGAACCGCATCACTAAGGATATTAACCTGAGTATTTACAGTACAGCCATTAGCATCTTTTACGTAAACATCCCAAGCCATAATAGCTCCAGAATTTGTATCTACAGTAAGTACATTACTTGCCTGATATGCTGATGCAATAGGGGCAGTTGCTAGATGTTGTACTACAGCATAACTGTAATTAATTGTTCCTCCTGCAGCAACAACGGTAATTTTAGAATTATCGTTTGAACAATAAATATTAGTTGCTGTTGCAGTTGTAATTGTTAATGCTGCTGTTGGCTCACCAACTACAACAGAAGCTGTAGCTGTACAACCTGTTGCATTATCAACAATGTTATAAGTATAGGTTTCTTTTGGTAAACCTGAAATTGTAATTGTTTTTCCTCCATTTGTAATCACTTCAGTTGCTGTAATAACAGTTCCTAAAGAGTTTGTCAATGTATGAGAATATGTTCCAGAATAATTTTCTGTTGTAAATTGGATTGAACCTGTGCTTTCTCCAAAACATTTTGCATCACTAATTTTAACTCCTGCAACTGTAATGTTTATTACAGGATTAATTGTAAATGATTGTGTAGCATAACATCCATTAGCATCAGTAACTTTAAACATGTAAGTTCCTGGCAATAATCCTGCAAATGAATTTGAAGTTTGTTTAGCTACAATTGATGGAGATGGTGCAATAGTTTCATATTGTAATGTTCCTACACCAGTTCCTGCAGTTACATTTACTGTAACAGTACTTGTTGTTGCAGTACAAGTCACGGTAGATGCTGTGATTGTAGCAATTTTTGGAGGGTTTAATCTCGCTAAAGTACCAGATCCAGTAATCGTACAGCCTTGACCATCTTTTACTGCATAGTTATAAGGCTGATCTACACCTGTATCGTTTAATGTGAAAGTATTGGCAGTTCCAAAACCTCCTCCGTTAAAACTATATTGATATGGTAAAGTTCCTGTACCAGTTGTAACATTGATAGTTACTGAACCCGCTACTTTTCCATTAGTTGTGTTACAAGAAAAAGGAACCTCTGTAACAGTTGCAGCCAATTGTGCTGGAGCTGTTAAAATAATGCTGATTGTTCCTACACATTCTTTTCCGTCTTTTACATAGAAAGTATAAGTTCCTGCTGCTAATCCTGTAAATGTAGCATTTGGTGTATACGTTATATTATCTCTACTATAAGTATATCCTCCAGCACCACCAGAACCAGTTAATTCTACAGAACCATTACTTCCTCCATCACATGATGGATTAATGTGCGTTTCTGCAAGAGCTGGATTTGAAATCGGATTTACAGTTGTGTTCGTTGTACTTGCACATCCATTTGCATCAGTAACTACAAAAGTATAGCTGTCTGCATTAGCACTTGTAACTGGGTAAGTAAACGATGCTGTTGAGAAAGGGGCACTTGGCGCACTTGTAGTGCCAGTTCCTTTTCTTACAGTGTAAGTAAATGGAGCTCTACCTCCGGAAACTTCAACAGTTATCGTTGCATTTGGTGTAGCTGTACAATTTAATTCTTTTGTAACCGATGCCAAAGCAGTCAATTGAGGGAATATTGTTAATGTTGTTGCAGCAGTAGCTATACAAGAATTTCCGTCTTTTACAGTTACTGTATAAGTACCTGCAGGTAAATTAAATACGTTACTTGTTTGGAAAGAAGTTCCGTCAACACTGTAACTTAAAGGAGCAATTCCTGTTCCTGTTGCAGTAACTGTAAACGTAGATCCTGAACCTCCACATTGGTTACCTAGTGAAGCTGTAACTGTTGGTAAAGCATCACTTGTAATAGTAACCGTGTTTGTAGTAATACATCCGTTGGCATCTTTTACATAAACATCCCAAGCCATATCTGCTCCAGTATTTGTATCTACTGAAAGAGTATTACTTCCTTGGTATGCAGATGCTATCGGAGCTGTTGCTCCTGATTTAACTACTGCGTAAGTATAATTAATAGTACCTCCATTTGCCGTTACTGTAATTTGAGCGTTATCATTATTACAGTTTATTTTTGTTGCAGTAGATGTAAAAGTTAATGCATTTGTTGGCTCGCTGATAATAACTGTAGCACTGTTAGTACAACCTGTAGCATTATCTGTAACCTGAACAGTATACGATCCAGCTGCTGCATTATTTAATGTCAAAATGTTTCCAGCTTTAGTAATTGAAGCTGTTGCAGGAGTTACAGTATAAGTATAAGCTCCTACTGTTGCATTTCCTGATACTTCGAATGTTCCTTTACCAGTTGCGCCGCCTTTACACAATGCATCATTTACTTTGTTACCAACAATAGAAATTGGTGTAACAGCATTGATGGTGTATGGTTTGTCAAAATAACATCCGTTTGCATCTGTTGCTCTGAAATTATAAGTTCCAGCTGCTAATCCAGAAAATGCACCCGTTGTATTTGTAGCTGCAGATGCTGTAGGTGATGTAATCGAATAGGTAATAGTTCCAACGCCATTTACCGCTGTAACATTAACCGTTGTTGTTGTAGCTGTACAAGTAACATTAGCCGCCGTGAATGTTAAATTCGTTGGAGGATTTAATCTGTTAATTGTGATAGTCTGCACTGGAGTTTTACAACCTTTTGCATCAACAACTACATAAGAAATCGTTTGGTTTGTACCATTATCTGTAACAGATAATGTATTGGTGTTTGTAAAAATTGTACCACCATCAAAACTATATTGATATGGTGCCGTTCCTGTTGTAGGAACCGCAATCGTTACTGTTGCTGCTTGTTTTACATTTGATGTATTACATGTAAATGTATTAGCACTTGCAGTAGCCGTTAATGTCGTTGGTTGTGCAATAATTACACTTCCTAAAGCAGATATACATCCTTTACTGTCTTTTACTCTATAAGAATAAGTTCCGGCAGCTAAACCTGTATAATCAAATTGCGCTGTATATGTTGTAGGAGCTGGAGTTACTGTACTATTGTAGAATAAATACGTATAAGTTCCCGATCCGCCTGCACCAACTAGTTTTACAGATCCTGTTGAAGCACCATTACATGTTGCATCAACTTTAGTAGCTGTTACTGTTGGGTTTACTGTTGGGCTTATTGTTGCACTTACAGTAGTAACACAACCTTTAGAATCTGTTATTTCGAAAGTATATAAAGCTGCAGTACTTGCAGGATATATGAAAGATGTTCCAGTTACAGGATTACTTGAACCGTAAGCTCCAGTACCTCTTTTTACTTTATAAGTAAATCCAGCAGTACCTCCTACAATGTCTACAGTAATAGTAGCATCTGGTGAAGCACTAGAACAATCTAAAGTTTTAGAAATTGTAGCACTACCTACTAATTGATCTGCAATAACAATATTACTAACTGATGCAGTACAATTGTTACTATCTGTTACTAAGATATTGTGAATACCAGGACCAACATTTGTAAATGTATTAGAATTTTGAGCCGGCGCACCGTCTAAACTATAAGTCAAAGTTCCTGTACCAGTTGCTGTAACTACCAATGTAGATCTATTTGTAGTATCATAGCATAAATCTGATGTCGCTGCCAATGTTGCCGTAGGCGCTGTTGGCACGCTGATATCTACACGAACAGAAGCAGGAGATCCACAAGAGTTAGCATCTCTGGCCACTACTGTATAAGATCCTGTAGGTACATTTGTAAATACATTACTTGACTGGAATGCAGTAACAACTGTTGTTCCGTTAGATTGTCTTAATTCATATTGGTAACTTGGAGTACCGCCATTTGCTGTAGCTGTAATAGAAGCTCCTGTTGTACAGGTTGGCTGAGTCGTTACCTGAGCTGTTACTGTTAATGCTGTCGGTGATTTAACTTGCTGCGATAAAGGAATAACACAGCTCGATGCAGAAGCATCAAAACGAACTCTTATAGAATACGTTTTACTTGTTAATCCTGTTGCAGTAACTGGAGATACTTTAGAGTTTACCCAAGTTACTCCATTATCTAACGAATAATCAAATCCGTAAGGAAGATTAAAGTTTTGAGCCGAAATTGTAATTTCTCCATTATCAACTCCTGCACAAGTAAGATCTTTAACACCCGTAATTGAAGCAGTAAATGCTTTATTGCTATCAATAACAATTGGGAAATCTTTGGTAGCAATACATGATTTAGGTATTTGGCGAACCCAAATATCATCTAAAAGAACGTCATTACCATTAAATTCATTACTGTAAGATCTAATAACAAAACTTAAGTTATTGTATGCTCCAGGATTTAATGATAATTCTTTGTATTCCCATTTTTCAGTTTTAGGAACTACCCATGGATTTGTTGTATCTGTGGTTGCAACAATAGTCTCTGTACCACCAACTCCATTTAAATTGTTAACTAACTGAATCGTTAATTTAGGATCAGCATGCGATGTTGATGTTTTTACAATAAGATTTTCTGCCCATAATGATATAATTACAGGTTGATTTACAATAACATCTTTAATTGGTTTACTGTATAAAATTCCACCAATACCTGCAGAACCTCCAACATTCACACATAAAAATCTTCCTAAAGGATCAGACGGAAGCGTATGATCTTTTGCAAAAATCCATGAATTTCCGAAGTTCGTTTTAATAGAACTAGCTACAGCATATTTTCCGTCATTAATTTGATAATCATCAAAACCACCACAAGGATAACCTACAGGGTGTGGAGTCGATTCATCTTCAAAACAATATGCAGGATTAATACCCGGAGTAGTTGTATAACCTCCTTTTCCAAAATCTTCCTGTAATAAGTTACTATAAGTAGATACTGTTGTTACATTATATTTTACAGAAACAGTATGAGAACCAGAAGGTACGTTTGTAAATACATTATTAGTTATTGGAGTATTTGCAACATTGTCTAAATAATATTCATAACTATAATTTGCAGAAGAACCATTAGTAACTGTTACAGTACTTGTTGCAGTTCCGTTACAATTGAAAACCGGATCTCCAACTGTAATTGTTGGCTCAGATGGTTTTTGATCTAGAATAATGTCATATGGAATCTTATATTGACAACCAACATTATCTCTAATTACAAGTATATAACTTCCTGGTAAAACATCTTTTTCGTTAGAAGCCTGCCATGTTTGACCATTATCAAAGCTATATTGATAAGGAGCAGTTCCTCCTTGAGCATTGTTAATACGTAATTTACCTCCCAATTGAGATAGTGTACATCCTGCCAATTCAGCAACACCTCCAGATGCAGTAACTGCAGAAGTTGGTCCTGAGATAATTACCTGCTGTGCCGGATCTGTACAATATTTAGTTACAGGTTGTGACTGCCATTGCGGTGTGTAAGAAATTCCGTATCGAACCACTACACTATAAGTACCTGGCTGTAAATTTGAGAATAACGGATTAGTTTGGAAAGTTCCTCCATTATTAATACTATAAGACATTGTGTATCCGTTAGGAACAATGTTTGTAATTCTAATCTCAGAATTATCATTGTAACAAACACTGTTAGTATGAGTTACATTATAAGTTGGTTTTGCAGCGTTTGGAACTGTGAACTGAATTGATTTTTCACAATTATTATCATCTCTAACAAGTACAGTATATGTTTTTGCTGTAGTCGCTACAATAATTATATTGTTATTTTCAGTATTATCATTTTCAGAATAAGCCTGAGGAGTTGTTGATCCGTCTACGAAATACGAATATTTACCCTGACCTCCAGTTGCACTTACCCTATATTTACCGTCACTACAAGCCGTTAAAGGTTCGATAGTGTTTACAGTTGGAATAATTTGAGATGATGGATTATTAATATATTTTCCAGCAGTTGCAGGACATAATTTTGTACCATCCTCATTCAATGAATAAATTTCGACTGTATAATAATCACCCGGAGCAACTGAGAAAGCATGGATACGATCTGTAACCGGTCCTATTTTTTCAAGCAGTTGTCCTGCATTATTTTTAAGTTCAAAATAATAATTTGTGAAACCTGCAGAAGCACTAGCGGTAATAGTTCCGTTTGTACCAAAACATAATGGCTGTACATTAGGATCTTCAATTTTTGTATCCATCAATAAATGATTGACTACAACTTGCTCCGTTTTGTATTCACAAGTACCAGGAACATTTTTCAATCTATAGGTAGCAATGTAAGTTCCTGCCTGATAAACATCAAAAGTATTACTGTCTTGAAAACCTGTTTCAGTATTATTAGAAAGGTTTCTTAATTTATATTCGTATCCGTCCAGTTTCTGTACAGTCACGGTACCTTTTCCATAACATTTCATGTCTGTTTTGGCAATGGTAGCAGAAACTATACTTTTATAAACGTTAAAGTAATACGTATTAATACAACCTCCCGAATTTATGGTTACTCTATAATAACCGGCGGTGTCTGCATTAAAAATTGGTCCGTTTGCACCTGCAGAAACCCAGTTACATTCACTTCTTTCATCAGCACATAATTCAGACAAACTTTGTGGACGCACACAATCGGTTTTTTCCCAAACTATAGTAGCACCGCTAATATGTGTATTAATAACTCTTACGTCATTGGTACCGCATAAATAAATTTTTGGCAGTGGTTTTCCATCAATAAGACAACCCGGTACAACACCATTTACTTTATTATCTGCATATTCCAAAATCGGATTCACTCTTGCAAGACCATCAAGTACTGTAATCGTTTCTTGTAAGTCAACACAAGGCGGATTAGCCGTATTGTAAACATAATAAACTCCCGGTTGTGTAACAGTAAGCGTTTGATTTGTTCCAATTACTGGTGTTCCAGATTGATTTCTAGACCAAGAATAAGATTTGTAACCTCCAGATGCAGAAATAGTACGGCTTGCCGTACAGATGTATAAGCTTCTCGCTTTACAAGCATCTAATCCAACTAAAAAGTTAGTCGATTGAGGTATAAGGTTACAACCTGCTAAAGAAGAATAACTTTTATCACCAAAATCTGTAGCATTACCTCCTAAGTCACCAAAATAATGCGATTCTGCTGTATTTTGAATTAAGTTAGAACAGGCATCCGTTAGTTTAGAACAATCATCTACAACTTTTACTTTGAATTTAATAGTAGATTCAGGCGTTTTTGGATTAAACGTAACGTACGAGTTTGGAATAGTAAATGTTAATGTTCTCGTTGCAGCATTATATTTTACATATTGATTACCTGCAGAAGTTGTTGGTATTGGTAATCCAACAGGCATTTCTATAATATCGCCTGGAAAATTAAAATCAGTATTTATTGGTAATTTATCCTCGATAGTAAATGATGTAGCATTGTCATTTCCTTCGTTTTTAAATTTTAATGTATAAGTAAGCTGCTCGCCTAAAGTAACATTTTTATTACTCGCATCATTTCCAGCGATATCCTGTACGCCTTTTGTTACTACAACTTTTGGCGCAATGATGTCAACCGAAAATGCCGTAAAATAATAAATAAAGATATCACTGTTTGTACCTAAGGTAATTATCGCAGAAGTATCATTATTTTTAATAATATTAGACGAAGGGTCAATATCGATTACACCCGTATCAAAACCTAAAGTATTAGTACTATTAGGAACTCTGTCTGTAAAAGACGCCCCTAAACTATTAATAGAACTATTAAAAAAGTTATTTTGATTACTTTCTCTTGGTCGTGTTGGAGGTGTAATAGTTGTACTATTGATCTGAAGATAATCACCTTTATAACCATAATCCCCTTCAAGAGCCGCAAAAGCAAACCTCGCGTGTACCGGACCAGTAGGAATAGTTGTAAAACCACTAATAGTAGTGTTATTTGGACCTCCTCCTTGTGCTCTTGCTGTAAAACCATTAAAGGTAGAAATTGCTTTTGAAGGAAGACTTGAATCTTCATAAACAATAAAAAGAGACCATCCCGCAGACAAACCAGTTCCTCCGTTTGATCCTTCGCTCGAAATTACGTTTGCAACAGTATAGGTTCCGTTAGGATTTGTAGTACTTAGTAAACTTGTAATATCTGCAAAACAAGCATAGGCCTGTGTATTATCAGGGTTAATACCATCAGCGCTATTTACGATGTCGTGAATCAATGTTCCAGTTACATCCTGATAAGCATTATTCGCTGTATTTGGAACCTTAATTTTTACTTTATTAATATTTGACCTGTTTGCAGGTGATTTTAAAGTAGCCGACCAATATAAAGCAGCATACGCAACTCTGTAACACGGATCTGCCGGAGCCCTATTATTAGGCACCGTTAAATTGGCACTACTAGAACTAAAAATACCAGCAGTAGCTCCATTGTCGATATTGATATATCGCATATCAAAATCTCCATTGTAACCGGTTCCCGTATACGCGGTATTCGGAACCGCCGTAACATTACCAAATCTATCGGTTGTACGTCTGTTAAGAATGTTATTTCCAATAACAAGAATATCTCCTTTGAGCTGTTTATTGTACTCTCTGGTGAAAGGTTTCAAGTTTTGCGAAAACACTATATCTCCTTGTAAAAAGAACAGTAGTAATAACGCAATTTTTAGAATAGTAGGTTTTTTCATAATCTTTACTTTTATTGGGCTTTGTCTCATTTTCTGAGGGGCATCAGATAATAAAATTTCTGCGCTTTAAAACTCTTATTTCAAATGCTTCTTAACCTGTTTAAGAAGCACGTAACTTATATTGATTTGTATTTGATCCTCTTACTAATTTTCCACTTTTACAATGGCCATTTTTCCATTATAAGGTTTATTTCCTTTTGCCTCCAGCGCCTTGGTCGCTTCAGATAAACCTTCAAATTTCTCGTAATAAATATAATATTTACTTGTTGCTATATTGTAAAAGAAATTAACATCTGAACGGCCCGCAGCAACTGCTTTTGTTAAGAATTCATCTCTTTTTTGAACACTGTTATGAACTGCAATAATCATATAATAACCGCTTTCAGAATTTTTAATATTCTTAATAATCTGCATATTCGACTGGTCTTCACCAAAATCAAAATCACTTGCCGTTAGAGGTGTACTGCTTACTTTAGTATTCTCTTTTATACGTTTAAGAGCGGCAACGTCCTGCGCATATCTTCCCTGATCATTCTCGTATGCTGCCTGCTTAATTCTACGTTTTTTCTCAATTTCGATTTCAGCCTTGATACGTTCTAGCTCTGCAAGTAACGCTGCACCATCTTGTTCCATTTTTAACTGAGCTGCTTTCAGCTGGTTAATTTTCTCAAGATAAGCCTTGTTCAAAGGATCCGTTTTCGGGAACTTTTTAACTCTTTCATTATACAAATTAGTCAGTTTAGCGATTTCAGCATTCTGTGCTCTGTTAGCTTCAGCAAGTTCTAATTTCAATGCTTCAATCTGACTGTTCTCAGCAGCTACACTTTTGAAAGGTTTTGGCTCTTTATAAATTCCTTTTTCACTTAAATCATTCTCTTCTTTTAAGTCATTCAAGTCTTTTTGTTTATTGGCCACTGTTGTATTAAACTTAGCCAGCAAATCGTTTTGTGTTTTACTTGAACTTTCTATAGACTGAGTCAAACTCTCAATTGCTTTTCCTGTTTCATCACTTGGTGTTGAAGCAGCTTTTGCAGCAGCCGCAGCTGCATCAGCAGCTAATTTAGCATCGGCAGCTAATTTTGCCTGACGTGCTTCTTCTGCTAATTTTAATTGTCTGCTTTCTTCCTCAGCTCTTATTTTTTCTGACGCTTCTGCATCAGCTTTTGCTTTTTGATCCGCTAATAATTTAGCTTGAGCTGCCGCCATATCCGCTTTTGCTTTTGCATCAGCCGCTGCTTTTGCTTGCTGCGCTTCTGCATCGGCTTTTGCTTTTGCATCTGCAGCTAACTTAGCCTGACGTGCTTCTTCTGCAACTCTTGCTTTCTCTTCAGCAGCTTGTTGTACTTTTAATGCTTGTGCATCAGCTTTTGCTTTTGCATCTGCAGCCAATTTAGCTTGCTGTGCTTCTGCATCGGCTTTCGCTTTAGCATCGGCAGCCAGTTTAGCCTGACGTGTTTCTTCTGCAACTCTTGCTTTCTCTTCAGCAGCTTGTTGTACTTTTAATGCTTCTGCATCAGCTTTTGCTTTTGCATCTGCAGCCAATTTAGCTTGAAGTGCTTCTGCATCAGCTTTTGCTTTTGCGTCTGCGGCCAATTTAGCCTGACGAGCTTCTTCTGCAACTTTAGCTTTTTGTTCTGCATCAGCCTTAGCTTTTGCATCAGCAGCTAATTTTGCTTGCTGCGCTTCTGCGTCAGCTTTTGCTTTTGCATCTGCAGCTAATTTTGCTTGTTGCGCTTCTGCATCTGCTTTTGCTTTTGCGTCTGCAGCCAATTTAGCCTGACGTGCTTCTTCTGCAGCTTTAGCTTTTTCTTCAGCAGCTTGTTTTACTTTTAATGCTTCTGCATCAGCCTTAGCTTTTACATCAGCAGCCAGTTTTGCTTGAAGTGCTTCTGCGTCAGCTTTTGCTTTTGCATCGGCAGCCAGTTTCACCTCAAGTGCTTCTGCATCTGCTTTTGCTTTTGCATCTGCGGCCAATTTAGCCTGACGTACTTCTTCAGCAGCTTTAGCTTTTTCTTCAGCAGCTTGTTTTACTTGAAGTGCTTCTGCATCAGCCTTAGCTTTTACATCTGCAGCAAGTTTCGCTTGAAGTGCTTCTGCATCCGCTTTTGCTTTTGCATCTGCAGCCAATTTAGCTTGTTGTGCTTCTGCATCAGCTTTTGTTTTTGCATCAGCAGCCAATTTCGCCTGACGTACTTCTTCTGCAGCTTTAGCTTTTTCTTCAGCAGCTTGTTTTACTTTTAATGCTTCTGCATCAGCCTTAGCTTTTACATCAGCAGCCAGTTTTGCTTGAAGTGCTTCTGCATCCGCTTTTGCTTTTGCATCAGCAGCTAATTTTGCTTGTTGTGCTTCTGCATCAGCTTTTGTTTTTGCATCAGCAGCTAATTTCGCCTGACGTGCTTCTTCTGCAGCTTTAGCTTTTTCTTCAGCAGCTTGTTTCACTTTTAATGCTTCTGCATCAGCCTTAGCTTTTGCATCTGCAGCCAATTTAGCTTGTTGAGCTTCTGCATCAGCTTTTGCTTTTGCATCGGCAGCTAATTTCGCCTGACGTGCTTCTTCAGCAACTTGTAATTTTTGTGCTTCTGCGTCAGCTTTTGCTTTTGCAGTTGCTTCTGCATCAGCCTTAACTCTGGCATCAGCTAAAAGTTGCGCTTGTAAAGCCTGCATGTCTGCTTTTGCTTTTGCGTCTGCAGCTAGTTTTGCTTGTGCTTCTGCATCAGCCTTAGCTTTCGCATCTGCAGCCAATTTAGCCTGAAGTGCATCAGCGTCTGCTTTTGCTTTTGCATCTGCAGCTTCTTTTACTTTTAACGCTTCTGCATCTGCTTTAGATTTTGCATCCGCAGCTAATTTTGCCTGAACCGCGTCAGCATCTGCTTTTGCTTTTGCATCGGCAGCTAATTTTGCTTGTTGCGCTTCTGCATCGGCTTTCGCTTTTGCATCTGCAGCTAATTTTATTTTTAATGCTTCAGCATCAGCCTTAGATTTTGCGTCTGCAGCTAATTTCGCCTGAATCGCATCAGCATCTGCTTTTGCTTTAGCTTCCGCAGCAAGTTTTGCTTGTTGCGCATCCGATTCTGCTTTTGCTTTTGCATCAGCAGCTTGTTTTATTTTTAATGCTTCTGCATCAGCTTTTGCTTTTGCTTCTGCAGCTATAAGCGCTTGTCTTGCTTCTGCATCTGCTTTTGCTTTTGCATCGGCAGCTAATTTCTCTTTAAGCGCAGCTTCTTCTGCAGCTTTCTCTTTTAATGCAGCGGCAGCAGCGGCTTTATTTGCAGCATCAATGTTTGTTTTAGTTTTAGCAGTGGCAGCAGCTTTTGCTTTTGCTTCTGCAGCTAATCTAGCTTGAAGTGCATCAGAATCTGCTTTAGCTTTTGCATCTGCAGCCAAAATAGATTGTAAATCTGCAGCTTCTGCTTTAGCTTTTGCATCGGCTTTACGTTTTGCTTCTGCGGCGTCTGCTTTTGCTTTATTGTCTGCAGCAAGTTTTGCCTGAAGTGCTTCTGCATCGGCTTTTGCTTTTTCAGCAGCGACAAGTCTTGCTTTAGCAGCTGCTTCTGCATCTGCTTTTGCTTTATCAGCGGCTAATTCTGCAGCTGTTTTTTGTGCAGCAGCAGGCGTTGCCGGAGCGGCTGTTTGTTTAGCCTGCGATTCTGCATCGGCTTTTGCTTTAGCATCTGCTGCTAATTTTATTCTTAATGCTTCTGCATCTGCTTTAGATTGATCAGCAGCTAATTGAGCTGGTGTTTTTTGTGCAGCGGCAGCTGTTTGTTTAGCCTGAGATTCTGCATCGGCTTTTGCTTTAGCATCCGCGGCTAATTTTATTCTCATTGCCTCAGCATCGGCTTTAGATTTATCAGCAGCCAATTGTGCAGCTGTTTTTTGCTCTGCTGTAGCATTTGGTTTGTTTGCAATTGCTTGAGCTCTCGCAGCAGCAGCAGCATCAACTTTTGCTTTATTGTCTGCAGCTAATTTTAATCTGCGTTCTTCAGCATCGGCTCTAACTTTATCAGCGGCTAATTGTGCTTGTGTTTTTTGTGTTGCAGCTACTGCTCTGTTTGCAGTTGCTGTTTGTGCTCTTGCAGCGGCAGCAGCATCGGCTTTTGCTTTAGCATCGGCAGCTAATTTTATTTTAACAGCTTCAGCATCTGCTTTTGATTTATTGTCTGCGGCTAGTTTTGCGGCAGCGGCGGCTGTGGCATCTGCTTTTACTTTTTCTGCTGCGGCTAGTCTCGCGGCTGCGGCTGCGGCAGCATCGGCTTTCACTTTATCGGCTGCGGCTAGTCTTGCGGCTGTGGCAGCTGCTGCATCTGCTTTTGCTTTTTCAGCGGCAGCTAGTCGTACTTGTTTAGCTTCGGCATCTGCTTTTGCTTTAGCTTCTGCAGCCAATCTTGCTTTTTCTGCACCGCTTTCTCTTGCTGCTGTTGTAGCTGCTGACGGTTTTGCCATTACTGGTTTTGCTCTGGAAGGATCTATAAGTGCGCCCTCTTCATCATCTCCGTAATAGTAATTTTTGTTTTTGAATTTATATGCAATAGCAAATTCATGTGAGCCTCCTAGATTAGCAAAATTCCCCATTCCTCTCTCGTAATTGTATTCGATTGCGATACTTGGTGAAATATTGAAACCTAAACCAGCAGAAACTCCATATAGTGTATTATATCCAGCCTGTGCCCAAACTCCTTTTGGAACGGCAATCATGGCAAGTCCGGAAATAACTGTTTTATCCATTTTAAGTTCGGTCTTTACTATTCCAGAAAATTTACTTCTGTCAAAAAAACCGTAGCTATCAATATAGCCTGTGTACATTCCATGCAGTACAATTGCTCTTTCCGGATCGTCTTTTATCATTCCTGATCCAAAATTGTAAAGTACTAAATTGTTTACCGAAACTCCGAAATCCAGAAAAGCATTTCCGTAGTTAATACCAGGATTAACAGTAAGCAAAGTGTTTGATGGATACTCTCCTCCAGAGATTGAAGTATCATCTGAAATAATTTTCCCTTTGTCTAAAGCACTCGAGTAAGCACCAACATTTAAACCAAAGGTTAGATTACTGTCCTGAGCTAAGACAATATTGTGCGCAAAATTGGCAACACCGCCAAAGACAGTCATTAAACCATAATTTTGCTGAAACAAACCAAAAGCAAAAGCTTCATTCTCTCTAAAACGTCCAGAATAACCAAACAAGTAACTGTTTGGAGAGTTTTCGAACTGTGTCCACTGTCTCTTGTTATAGAAACTGATGTAGGCATTCTGTTCTCTAACAAAACTGAAAGCTGGGTTTATTAAATATCTATTAAACTTTAAAGAATTTCTAATGGGTAACGAAAACGAAACAACTCCATCCTTAGAAGCCGTCTCCTGAGAATAGAGTAAAGTTGAAAAACTGTAAAATAAAGTGATGAATAGTAAAATTTTCTTCATATTATTTTATGACAGTTATTGATCCTTTTTTTTCACCACTGTCAGATTTAATGACATAGTAATATACGGGATTGACATTTTTATAATCTTTAATAAATGAGTTGAGTTCAGGATCGTAATTACTTCCAATATCATCATAAATGACATCTCCATTGGAACTCAAAATTATTATTTTGGTTGCATCTGTTTTATATTCATCAGGCAGATTCCAGTAAGGATACATACCGCCTAATTTTACAACATTTGGAATAACGCTTGTTTTTGAATCTGTTTCTGAAGTAATTCTAAAACTAAATTCTTTTGTAGCTACACAACCAGAAGCCTGTGAAATTTTAACTTTATATTGACCTCTAACAGAAATTGAATAACTAGAAGACGAAGCCCCAGAAATTAGATTTCCATTTAAAAACCATTCAAATGTAGGAGCCGACGCATCTGTAGTAACAGAAACGTTTAAGGTTTCTCCTTCTTTTAATTGATAACTATCTGCAACATCAATACTGGCATCAAATCCATTACTGCTTAAATTAATACTTCCTGTAGCATTACATCCTCCAAAATCTATATCTACGCTGTAAACACCAGATTCATTTGTAGAATATGTTCTGTTTGTCGCTCCTGCAATTACTACTCCGTCTTTTTTCCATTGGTACTTGTTACCAGATGTAGCCGTTAGAACTGTTCCTGTACCACCGGCACAAAAAGGGTTTCCTAAACTGGAAGTAATAGTAACAGCAGAACCTCCGGCAGAGGAGGAAACTGTAACACGGTTCGAACTGAAGTTTTCATCAAGACATCCTCCATAATCAATTTGAGCAAAATAAACACCTGCTGTATTAACCACTAACGTTGTACCGCTTTGTCCTGCAATTAATACGTCGTCTTTGAACCATTTATATTTTAGATTTGTAAAAGCTAAAGGTGAAGACGGGGTCTCTGCAGTTGCAGCATCTATAGCAAGGGTCATACTGCCGCCGGCACAAAAAGAAGCTGTAGCACTTTTGTTATTTATAAAAAACGAATCGACAAAAGTTCTGTAATAGATTGGGAAAATGTTTAAATCCTGAGAGTTTTTAAACTTAATACTGTAAGAGGGTGTACTGGTAAGGGCTTTTACACGAAGACTGTATGTATCTGAACCTTTTAAATCGGTCGGAATTGCAAAGGTGATCGTCTGTTGTTGTAAACCGGGATTATCTACAACTTTAACCGTTGTAGTTGCATGTGTTGTTGTAAAATTTCCTACTTCATTTGAAAGCTCTACTTCGAAAACAGTACCAGCCGGAAAATCAACATAACTAAAAGTTGCATTGTATTCATTAAAAGGCTTTCCCGCAACAATAAGACCCGCACATATTCTTGGATAACCAAGTTGTTGCGGGACAATTGTTTGGGCATACATGTTTGATTCAGCACAAAGAATTATACTAAATAAAATAAGTAATTTTGTAAAAAATAAAGTAGTTTTTTGAATCATATATTACGTGTTCGTGATAAATCTATACGTTCAAAAAATAAAATATCGATAAATGTTTCAGAAAAGTCATATTTGTAGTTTTCAATAATATCTTTTGCAAGTATTGAAGTAGCACTAATTACGGCGTTTTCCTGGCACTCTGTAGATGAATTATCGGTCTCAGCTGCAATAGCAAAGCTGTCCTTGGGGGTGGACAACTTTGCTATAAACTGATGACAATTATCTAATTTGCTGATTTCAGAACCAGCATTATCATTTGTTTGATTAAGCAAGCTACTCGCAGTCAAGGCGCACTTACCCGCAGCAGTAAACGTAGGTTTTTCTGCTGTTGTTTGTGCAAATAGACTTAACGAAATAGGCGAAACCAAAAATATTGTATATAATAAATACTTTCTCGTAGATATAGCCATTATGTCTTGATCTTTATTTGGGTCCAGTGAGACGATTAAATTGTGTCTGGGGACGGACTTTATTAATAAAATTTACGCTCTGTGAAATAAAAATCGAAATCTATTTATCTATTGCCGCTAGATGCTGTGATTTTTCCTAATTGAAGTCTAAAATCTGGCTTTTTAGGGTTGAAAATGTCAATGAATGTTTCTCTGTTATTACTTTGAGAATAAACGTTGAAAAACACACTGTTTCCGTACCAGCTCTCTAAATCTTCATTGTTAGAATTGTACTCTGTAAAAATGTTTCCATTACAAAGGTTGAAGTACATTTCTTCAAATTTGATTTTCTTAAGGTTGGCATCATTGATTTCCGTTTTGCTGTCTAATAAAACTGCAGGATTAAATCCAGAGATCACACTGCGTTTCATTTCTAGAGAAGCAGTTTCAGCAACATATACAGCTTCTTTTACTAAACCTGATTGGATATCAGCTTTAATGTTTTCGCTGTCGTTAAGTAACGTGATGTTTGTAGCTGCAACAAAAGTTTGTTTTTTAGTAAAATCTGTTTCGCTTTTCTTTTCGAATGATTTTACCTCTAAACAACGAGATCCGTCTTTGTTACTAGATAAGTAAGAAGATCTAACTGCTAATGAGTTAAATAAACGACATTGTACACCTTGTGTAAATTTGAAGTCATCGTTTATAGATTTGTAAGATACTAATTTAGTAGCGTTGATATCACCTCCAAAAAAGGCAAATGAATCACCACCAGAGTAGCTTACCATTACATTGTCAAAAATTGTTTTGTTTCCAACACCTGCAACAGTCAAACCATTAAAAGTATCAACACCTTTAACTTTTTTACCTGCAAATTCGATTCTAACAAATCTTAAGATACCAGAGTTTGATTCCACTTTATCACCACCGTAAGTAGTTAAAGAAGGATCAAGATCTAAGTTGTAAGAACCAACATTTCCAAATTTGTTGATTGGTGCATCTCCAAGAATAACAACTCCACCCCAGTCTCCAGCTTTTTTCTGGCTTCTGTTTGAAGTAAATACAATTGGATCTGTTTCTAAACCGTCAGCAACAAGCTGTGCACCTTTTGTAACTACCAATGTTCCTTTTGTTTCGAAATCACCGATAATTAAAGTACCTGGTTCAATAGTTAAAACAGCATTGTTTGTAACATAAACGTTACCTTGTAGAACATAAATGTTCTTTTTTAGCAATTTAGTATTAGTAGAAATGTTTCCTGCTAAAATTTGGTTTGCTTCTCCATAGTCTACTTTGTTTGGCTTAAACTCAGTCCAGTTATTTAACCAATTGTTGTAGCCCATAATTCCTTTTTCTTGTTGAGCAGTCATACTTGTAACTGTCAAAAGAACACAGATCATTTGAGTGATTTTTTTCATGACAAAGGTGTATTAGGTTAATAATAAATTTGGGATGCGTATGCGTAATACTATAATAACTCTTCTCGAGTTCTGATGGATTCAGAACACCGAGAATGAGTTATTGTTTTTATTTCTTTTTTAATCATCCACGTTTTTGAAATCTAATCCATCTACGTAAACAATTCAAAAAAGGTTTAAAAAAAAATATTTTTTATTACATTTCGTTCAAGTCGTTGAACTCGTGTAATGATTTCAATGTACTTTCGTAAAATAAAATTGCAGCGATCAAGTTACCTTTATCAGAGTAAGGCATCATTTTTCTTTGAAATTCTACAGTAGTATCCAAGAATGCAGACGTACCAACAGCTTGGTTATCTAAAACTTTTTTGTGCTCACTGTCGTCTGGAATACCTAAGTCCGCCATCGTAACGCCAGGTTTTGTAACCAACGCGATGTAAGGGAGCGTTTTAACTAATACTTTAATACGCTCAATGTACAATTCCAAAAGTTCTCCTTTTTGCATTCCACTCAATTCTTTTTGATCGTGGTACTTGCGGATAAGAGCTGTTGTACTAATAATACTTCTTGGCGCATTTTTTGCTTGGGCAGAAGCCGCTGCAGCAGTTAAGATAAAAAATGCACTAAATAAAATAATTTTCCCTTTCATATATTCTATTTTATAATTGGTTGTTGATAAAAACAAAAATATATAAATTAACTTAAACTACAACTTTATTGAATTTTTTTTTCAAAAAAAAATCTTAAAAAAAACTTAAAAAAACCCCTTATGTCGAGAAAATGTGCGTTTTAACGCGCTTTATGTTAAATTTAATAAAACTTAAACGATAAGAAAATCGCTATAAAAAATTCGAAATTTTTACTTTAAATAATAAAAAAAAACTTACGTTCGTCGTTTTTCCCGAAAAAATATTAACAAAAAACAGCTGATATCTGTTCACTTTAAGCCTGTTATTAACAAAAGCTGACTCAAAAAACGAAAAAAAATTAGTTAAAAACATTTTCCAAAAAAAATTTACAGCCTCTCAAGAATCTTTTTGCCGAATATTTTTGACTCCATCATTTTCTTCTATCTTTGCTTCATGCAATTTTCTCAAATTTTAGGTCAAGATTACATCAAAAGCCACCTGATAAAAAGTGCGGCTTCTGGCAGAATTCCGCACGCTCAATTATTCGTTGGGCCAGAAGGAAGCGGCACATTATCAGCAGCCATTGCCTACGCGCAATATATATTATGCAGTAATACCGGTACAGAAAACTCAAACGGAAATGATTCCTGCAATCTTAAGTTTGAAAACATTTCGCATCCCGATCTGCATTTTATTTATCCCACAGTAACCACCGAAGATGTAAAAACAAAACCCAAAAGTTTAGATTTCATTCAGGATTGGCGTTCTTTTATTCAGGAAATGCCATACGGCGGTTTATTTGATTGGTATAAAATTCTAGGCGTTCAGAACAAACAAGGAGAAATCAGGGTCGAAGATGCACAGGAAGTTTTAAAATCGCTTGCACTTAAATCTTACGAAGGCGGTTATAAAATCATGATTATCTGGATGGCCGATAAAATGAATATTGCAGCATCCAACAAACTATTAAAACTTCTGGAAGAACCTTCGGATAAAACCATTTTTATTCTGATTTCTGAAAATGAAGAAGATATTATTCAAACCATACGTTCTCGCTGTCAGGTAATTCACTTTAACGGACTTCCGGAAAAAGTAATTGCAGAAGCTTTGGTTTCACAAGAAAATATAGACTCTAATCTGGCAAAAAAAATTGCACATCAGGCACAGGGAAATTTTAATAAAGCACTGCATTTGTTAAAAGAGGATGATTCAGAATATCCGTTTGAGCAATGGTTTGTCAACTGGGTTCGTGCGGCTTTTAGAGCAAAAGGAAATGCCGCGGCAATTCAGGATCTTATTTCTTGGAGTGAAGAAATTGCCTCGCTAGGTCGAGAAAGCCAGAAAAAATTTATTCAGTTTTGTATCGAAATGTTCAGACAGGCACTTTTGCTAAATTATCAGGCGCCAACTTTGGTCTACATAGAACCAAAAGTAGATAAATTTAAACTCGAAAATTTTGCTCCATTTGTAAACGGAAATAACATTCATGAGATTTTCAAAGAGCTTTCTGATGCAATGTATCATATAGAAAGAAACGGAAATGCGAAAATAATTTTGACCGATTTATCTATAAAGCTTACACGTTTAATTCATAAAAAATAGTTTTCAAATGAATAATGTTGCCTCAATTTTATTATTAGCTTTTTTAGCTTTAACGTTTTTACAATCAGGCTATGAAAAGATTTTTTACTGGAAAGACAATGTCGAATGGCTTAAAGGACATTTTGCCAAAACACCATTAAGAAATCAGGTGCCGCTTGCTTTACTTCATCTCTTAATTTTAGAATTAATTTCTGGAGTTTTATGTGTAGTGGGAGCAATTCAATTGTTAACAAACAGCGGTCGTGAATATGGTTTTTACGGCGCAATATTTTCATGTATATGTTTATTAATGATGCTTTTCGGACAAAGATTAGCCAAAGACTACGATGGTGCGAGAACCATTGTTATTTATTTTATTCCAGCTGTTATGGCTGTCTATTGGTTGAATTAATCGACCACAAATTATCTTAAATTTTTACATAAAAGAAATGAACCCAAAACACCCATCAGAATCCTTAACAATCTTAACTGATTTAGTTTTGCCGAGTGAAACAAATCCTTTAAATAATCTATTTGGCGGCGAATTATTAGCCCGTATGGATCGTGCGGCGAGTATTGCAGCACGCAGACATTCACGCCGAATTGTAGTTACTGCTTCTGTAAATCACGTTGCTTTTAATAGAGCCATTTCGCTGGGAAGCGTTGTAACGGTCGAAGCAAAAGTTTCAAGATCTTTTAAAAGTTCTATGGAAGTTTTTATAGATGTCTGGGTAGAAGACCGTGAATCTGGAAACAGAACCAAAGCCAATGAAGCTATCTATACATTTGTTGCCGTTGATGATACAGGAAGACCAGTAGAAGTACCGCCTATACAGCCGGAAACCGAATTAGAAATACAACGTTTTGATGCTGCTCTGCGCCGTAAGCAATTAAGTTTACTGCTGGCCGGAAAAATAAAACCTTCTGATGCCACAGAATTAAAGGCTCTGTTTTTATAATGAAATTTGTGACAATTTGGAACAATTTGAGGTAGCGGTACATCAAAAAAAAGAAGTATTTTTACAACCTTACAAGCCTGGATCAAATCTTAATCAGCAAGTTATCAAATTTCTGATTTGTTTTTGAAAATGAAAAAATTATAAAAATTTACATGAAAGAAAAAGAAAAAGAAAAAGAAAACATGAGTTCAGAAAAAGATGCCAAATTAAAAGCGCTGCAGTTAACGCTTGACAAATTAGATAAAACTTACGGAAAAGGTACCGTAATGAAAATGGGCGACAAAGCCATTGTAGAGGTAGAAACGATTTCTTCTGGCTCCCTTGGGGTTGATTTGGCTCTAGGAGTAAATGGATATCCAAAAGGAAGAATAATTGAAATATACGGTCCAGAATCTTCTGGTAAGACTACATTAACATTACACGCTATTGCAGAAGCTCAAAAAGCGGGCGGAATCGCTGCTTTTATCGATGCTGAGCACGCTTTTGATAGAAATTATGCTGAAAAGTTAGGTGTAGATATTGAAAACTTAATCATTTCGCAGCCAGATAATGGAGAGCAGGCGTTAGAAATTGCTGAAAACTTAATTCGCTCTGGCGCAATAGATATTGTGGTAATTGACTCGGTTGCCGCATTGACTCCAAAAAGTGAAATTGAAGGCGAAATGGGAGATTCTAAAATGGGGCTTCACGCTCGTTTAATGTCTCAGGCTTTGAGAAAGTTAACCGGAACTATCAGCAAAACAAATTGTACGGTTTTCTTTATCAACCAGCTGCGTGAGAAAATTGGTGTTATGTTCGGAAATCCTGAAACTACAACCGGTGGTAATGCCTTGAAATTTTATGCTTCTGTACGTATCGATATTCGTCGTTCTTCTCAAATTAAAGATGGAGAAAACGTAATCGGAAACAGAACTAAAGTTAAGATCGTTAAAAATAAAGTTGCTCCGCCGTTTAAAACTGCCGAATTTGACATTATGTATGGAGAAGGAGTTTCTAAAACTGGAGAAATTCTTGATTTAGCAGTTGAATTTGAAGTTGTTAAAAAAGCTGGATCTTGGTTTAGTTATGGAGACACAAAATTAGGCCAGGGACGTGATGCTGTTAAAGCTTTGATTAAAGATAATCCTGAATTAGCTGACGAATTAGAAGAGAAAATTAAAGCTCATATAAAAGAATTAGCCAACGCATAAAAAAAAAGTCTGCAAATTGCAGACTTTTTTTTTGACAAATTTTTTACACAATACGTTTTTTATCAAGACAATCAATAGTTTACTTCATATATTAATTACTTGATTTTTAAATTCTTAAAAATAATTTCTTCTTATTTCGAAAAAAATAAAAAAAAACAACGCAACCATTTTATAAAAGTATCATCTTAATTAAGAGTACGCTCGATTTGCAGATATCTGCCATAATATCCCTATCGAGACTTTTTAGAATAAATTTGGTTGTTTAGATTCAATAAAAATCCGCTGGAAACTTACCACCGGCGGGTTTTTATTTATCCTTTAAAGAATTTTCTTCTTTTTGACGCAACCTTTTTTGTGTTTTGCTATCTATATAAATGTAACCTTAACTTGAGTTTAAAGCTTAAACTCTTTATTATCAACCTTTATTGTATTTAGCCATGAAAGAGAAATTAGAAGTGTTGTTGAATAAAAACCGAAGAAAAACCAAATTAAAATTTAAAAAAGTATTACGTTTTATTTCAGAGAAAATAATTCACAGATAAATTTTTGAATATAAAAAGGGGTTTTTAGTTCAAAAGAAAACCCGGCAGTTTGAGCAGCTGCCGGGTTTTAATATTTTAGAAATTATTCTTTTAAATCTTCTTTTTTAAATTCGAGTAAACCTTTATAAATCACTTGTCTAACTTGATCCCGAAGGTCTTTTCTCCGCTCAATTGTTAATCCTAAAGTGTCGATAAATGGTAAAATTTTACCGCGCATAATTCCAGGACTTCCACTCAAAAAAGTATAAGAAAAACGTTTTTTATTGTCTGCAAAAACAATTGGAACAATCGGAATTTGATGTTCAATTGCCAATCTAAAAGCTCCGTCTTTAAATTCGTCCAGCAAAACACTTTCGTCGTCAGGAACTCCTCCTTCTGGGAAAATACAAATACTTAATCCTTGATTTAGACGACTTTGAGCTCTCGCAAAAACTTCATTTTTACTTTTTGACGAATTTCTATCAACCAAAATACAGGTTCTTTTATAGAAAAAACCAAACAACGGAATTTTTACTAATTCTTGTTTTCCAACAAAAACAAACGGATTTTTAATAATCACGAGCATTAACATGATGTCTGTCATAGAAGTATGATTGGCAACAATCATATAACTTTTATTCTTAAGCAGCTTTTCCTGACGCTCGATTTTATAATAAAATCCCATCCCGAAGAGGATGAATCGGGCCCATATGCGAGCCATTTTAAAAAAATACGGATAACCACTTTCGGATATAATAGAAATCAACAAAAACGGCAGCATAATCAATATGGGAATGGCCATTAAAATATAGAACCAAATTCTCCACAATACCCAAAAAATAATTTTTAATCCTTTCATGGTTTCAAATGTAATAAAACAGAAGTTAATTTAGATCATTAGACTTTTAGAATATTAGACTTAAGTGGAGATATCAAACTATAAAACATTCAGAATGTTCAACAAAATTTGCGAAAATCTTTGCGGGCTTTGCGGTTAAAAAAAACATCACGACCTTTGCAGTTAAGAAAAAAACTAGAATGGCAAAAATACTTACTGGTGTTCAGAGTACAGGAACACCGCACTTAGGCAACTTATTGGGAGCAATTATTCCCGCAATCGAATTATCGAATAATCCAGCAAATGAATCTTTTTTGTTTATTGCAGATTTACATTCGATTACGCAGATTAAAGATGGTAAAACATTAAGAGAAAACACCTACAGCACTGCTGCTGCCTGGCTTGCCTGCGGACTTAATCCTGATAAAGTAACATTTTACAGACAATCTGACGTGGTACAAACTACAGAATTAACCTGGTATTTAAGCTGCTTTTTTCCTTTTCAGCGTTTAACGCTGGCACATTCTTTTAAAGATAAAGCAGATCGTCTTGATGATGTAAATGCCGGTCTTTTTACTTATCCGATGTTAATGGCTGCAGATATTTTATTGTACGATGCAGAATTTGTTCCGGTTGGAAAAGATCAATTACAGCATTTAGAAATTACACGTGATATCGCTTCTCGTTTTAATCACCAAATGGGAGAAACTTTTGTAATTCCAGAAGCTAAAATTCAAGAAGACAGCATGTTGATTCCTGGTACAAATGGAGGCAAAATGAGTAAGTCTGCCAATAATATTATCAATATTTTTCTTGACGATAAAACTTTGCGCAAACAAGTAATGAGCATAGAAACGGACAGCACGCCGCTTGAAGAACCTAAAAATCCTGATACTTGCAATGCTTTTGCTATTTACTCATTACTTGCAGATGAAAATCAAATTGCAGCAATGCGAGCAAATTACCTCGGCGGAAATTATGGTTACGGTCATGCAAAACAGGCTCTTTTTGAATTGATTACAGAAAAATTCAAAACCGAAAGAGAAAAATACAATTACTACATCAACAATCTGGAAGAAGTAGATACGTTGTTGAAAAAAGGAGCTTCAAAAGCTTCTGTTATCGCCGACGGAGTTTTGGCAAAAGTTCGTGAAGTTCTTGGGTTTGGGAAATAAAAAAACTACATAAAAATTTAAAGCTATAATTAATTTTATAGCTTTTTTGTTTTAAGCTATGCGTAAATAAATCTATAGAATCATGACAAAAGAAGATGCAATTGAAGAATTAATGTACCAGAGTGGGAATCATGAAAATATAGAAAGTGAGAGATGGGAAAGTGGTTTTCTAGGACAGTTACGACCTTTTAAAGGTACTTTGAATGAAAAAAACTATCATTTGATTATGCAAGCCTTAAAAGTACTGGCTCCAGAATTTGAAAAAGAATTGATTGATCGAAGAATAATTGCGTGTGTTTGGGGAATTTGTCATTTAGGTAAAATGTGGGCAATTCATCCTGAAGGTATGCTGCAGAGTAATCATTTAATTAGTCAAAAACAGACTTCACAAATCGATGACTGGCTTAGCGACATATCTTATGCTGCTTTTAGTCTGCTTGATGGTACAGGTGCAGCTGAAGCTTTTTGGAATTATGAGCAAAATGAATAATACTAAAACGCCAAAGCTTGCCAAGTCATTGAGTAAAAGAGCACTATTACAATCCCGACAGATTAGATAAACTGCCGGGATTTTATTTTAAATTGCTTCAAACAATTTGCCGGGCAAAGGCCGAATTACGCCTTTAAGTTCCATGTTTAAAAGAACACCGGACATTTTATAAATTGGAAAATCGCATCGGAGTGCAATAATGTCCAGCAATTCTTTTCCGTTTTTCAAAAGGAAATCATATACTTTCTGCTCATCAATTTCTAAATCTATAAAAAGCTGTTTTTGAATCGTTTTAGTTTTATTTTCAATGTCCCAATTCAGCATATAAATAAGATCTGCGGCATCTGTTAAAACATTTGCTTTTTGGGTCTTTATCAGATTATTACAACCTTGGCTGTAGCGATCGGTTACGCGGCCGGGAACTGCAAAAACATCGCGGTTGTATTCGTTTGCCATATTTGCTGTGATTAAAGAACCTCCTTTGTCGGCCGATTCTATTACAATTGTGGCTTCTGTCATTCCTGCAACAATTCTATTTCTGCGTACAAATTTTTCTTTATCAGGGTTTGATGAACTCCAAAACTCTGTAATAAAACCGCCGTTTTTTTCCATTCCGGCCATATATTTTTTATGCGTTTTGGGATAAATTTGATTTAAACCGTGCGCGAGAACCCCAATAGTCTGCAGGTTATTATCCATCGCAATCTGGTGGGCCACAATATCAACGCCGTACGCAAAACCACTTACAATTACAGGATCGAGAGGGGCAATATCTTCAATAAGTTTTTTACAAAATTCAGTACCATATGATGTAATCTGGCGTGTGCCTACGATACTTATTATTTTCTTGTTTTTTAGATCAATATTACCGGATGTAAAGATTAAAACCGGAGAATCGATACAGTGTTTAAGACGTTCCGGATAACTTTCATCCTGAAAAAAAGATACGTTGACTGAATCCGATTTAATGAATTCAAGCTCTTTAGCTGCTTTTTCAAAAATAGATTTATCGTTCAAGTTTTTTAGAAGAACAGTTCCTACTCCATCGATAGAAGAAATTTGATTTTTTTTGGCTTTAAAAATTTCTTCGGCACTGCCAAAGTGTGTAAGCAGTTTTTTAGCCATAATATCCCCGACTCCATCTACTTTTAGCAGCGCTAACAAGTAAAATAATTCCTGATCTGTCATTTCTTAATAATATTATGTAAAATAGAAAAACTAAAATTAAATTTTTCAAAGCGCAAATATCCATAAAATAAAGTAATTTCTTAATAATATTAAAAAATAATAGCCGAAGAACGTTATATCATGGAACAACAAAATATTTAACTTATTGGTTTTTAATTGTCTATAAAATAATCCTAATTGTTAATAAAAATTGTGAATAAAATTTTGATAACTATATTGGTTCGCTAACTTTGTTCCTATGAAAATCGAAAATTACATCTCACAGTTATTGTATCGTTATCAGTGTGTAACGGTGCCTGGGTTCGGAGCTTTTTTAACCGAAATTCATTCAGCACATCTGAATGAAAGTACAAATTCGTTTTTTCCACCTAAAAAAACGATCTCATTCAACAGCCATTTAAAAAATAACGATGGTTTATTAGCCAATCATATCGCTCAGGCAGAAAGCACATCTTATGGATTTGCTGTAAGTGCCATTTCGCATGAAGTTTTAAGCTGGAAGCAGAATTTGGAACAAAATGACACCATCAGCCTTAAAAACATAGGGGACTTACGCCTTAATGCTGAAGGAAATATCATTTTTACACCAACTGATAATACTAATTTCTTGACAACATCATTCGGATTAAGTCCGTTTGTATCGCCTTTGGTTAAGAAAGAAGTTTTTGAGAAAAAAATCGAGAAAATTTCAGAGAAGCAAACTGTAAATCTATATGAAGATGATGAAGAAGTAAAATCATCGGGTTCATTGTTGAGATATGCAGCTATTTTTGTTTTAGGTCTTGGAATTACAGGAAGTATTGGTTATCCTTTATATCAAAATCAGATTGATTCTCAAACACTTGTTGTAGAAAGTTCGGTACAGAAAAAAGTTCAGAACAAAATTCAGGAAGCAACATTTATGATTCAGAATCCTCTGCCTGCTGTAACACTTTCTGTAGATTCATCAAAGGTAGAAGAAACTGCGGTAATCAAAACTATGCCTTATCACATTATGGCCGGAGCATTTAGAAGCCAGCAAAATGCAAAAAAAGCATACGATCAATTAATTAAAGATGGTTATCAGGCACGCATGCTTGGCGAAAACAAACACGGTTTATTCCCAGTTTTATACGGAAGTTATGCGACAATGGCTGAAGCTGAAAAAGCGCAAAAAGAAATTCAGAAAGGCGAAAATCCAGATGCCTGGATTTTGGTTGAAGCTTTATAAAAATTATCTTTTCAAAATACACTTAATCCTTTTTTCATCTTTTTGAGAAAAGGATTTTTTTATTTCTTCAAAAAAAATTAGATGCATTGATTTATAGTAAAAACGCTGTTAAAATTTATTAATTTTCAAATGCGTTTAATAAAGTCAATTTTAAAAGATTTTTGAACGTGAAATGACCCGAAATAGCTTATTTATGTTTGCTTCTCTTAAAAGCTTTAAAAATGAAGCTTTAGGCTGTAATGAAACTCATTTTACAAATAAGATTTAAGCCTAAAAGTTAAGGATAATAATATTGTAATATTTATACTACGGAACGGAATGATATTTGCTGTTGTTTCAAAAACAAAAAAATATTTATTACCATGAAACGCACACAAAAATTAGTATTATTGATTGGCCTTTTAATTTCATCACAGGTATTCTATGCTCAGCAAATATCATTAAACAATGATAGTCAGGAAATTGCAATTAGAAAAGATAATTCTTTAATCGAACAGCAAAGATTAGAAAAAGAGCAAAGAGATTTAAAAAACAGCAATAAAAAAATAGAACAGCAGCAAAAGCAGCTGAAGGAAGAGCAGAAAAAAGTAGAGAAAAGAAAATCTTCAATTGAAAAAGCACAAAATAACGTTGAAAAAACCAAGAAAGACATAGCTAAAAAACAGGATCAAAATCAGAAACTGAAAAACGAAATAAACACTCGTGCAGTCTCTGAAGAAAAGCTTCAAAAAAATGAAATTAAATTGAAAGAACAAGAAATCGATATCCTGAAACTTCAAACCAAGCTGACTCAGCAACAGAAAGATCTTGATAAACTATTACAATCCAAGTAATTAATTATCAAAGTTTAAAAAAGAATTGTAATTTAAAATCCTATTCACATGAATAGGATTTTTTTATTTCAAATAATTATTCTACAATAATTTTGGCGGCTTGTGAAACAATTTCTTTTCCGTTTTGAGAAACCTCCAAAGTCGCATCTGGAGAATCACTTTGTCCCAAAACTATGATATAACATCTGTATAAATAGTTTCCTTTTTTAAAATCATAATAATGGTTTCCGCCAGTTCCATCAGCAAAAAATTTTCCGTTGGTAATAACCAAATCCGGTTTTTCGCTCATTTTTTGTTTTGGCGACCATGATGCATATCTGTATTTATCATTCCCCAAGTCATCAATTCTGATCTTAAATTTAGAAGTCAGCAGTATATAATTCGGTTCTTTAAAAACAGCTAGTGAAGGATGAAGAGTTTTTTTATCTTTTGAGATCAGCTTCTTTTTAAGATCTTCTTCAAATTTTGACTGATGCGTTATACTTATCAATCGTCCGTTTTCGTCTATCCAAATGTCACCGCGATCAAGCATAATCCCACGCCAGCCGACTTGAGACCAATCTGTTGCCGGATTTGATTTTATAATTTTGGTTTTCAATGCAGTATCAAAAACTTCATCATATCTTTTTACAAATTCTGCTTTGTTGTTAATGGGCGGAATTGGATAATCTCTTTTAAACGGATATTTAACCACTGCGGCAACCGCTTCTTTTTTATTGTTTTTTACACAGTCAATAAAATAGATAATTCCTTTTTGATATTCTTTTTTTAATTCCTGGCTGCAGACAATTTGAATTGAAAAAACAGATAGAACCAGATATACGAGTTTTAATTTCATCTTAAATAATTTGATATTAATCAATGTTTTACGTGGAACAACGAATATTAAAGATAATTAATTTATGCTCGCTTTAAACATTTTAAGTTCATCCCAGGTAAATTCGTCGCCATGTTTTTCTTTCAGGCCATTTAGTGATTCTTCCTGATAAAACTGAAACGCTTCTCTCAATGCTAATATTTTATCATACGGAAGAACATCAGAAATTTCTATTTTCTTAGATTGTATTAATTTAACTAAATGCATTTCAATAGTTTGTGCGGTTAGCTTTCGAATTCGGGCTATATCCTGAATTGAATTTTTTTCTACCCACAAATCGTATGTTTCTTCTACCGTTGTTTTCTTAGCCGTTTTGGGCTCACTTTTGTCCAATTTTTTAGAAGTATAACGCACCACCGGTTCATCTGCTTTAAAAATGTCGGTATTGGTCATTTTGTATTCTTCTCGGATTTTTTCCAGCTTATTTAATTTGAAATTTTTAATAGCAGGCGACGTCAGCTTGTCTTTGCTTATGGGTTCACCGGCCACAACAATTTCGATTAATAATTTGGCTTTCATTAAACGCAAAACAGCATTTGTCTGCAGATCATCCAAAAAAGCTAATTCTTCATAAAATTCTTTTACTTTTTTAAATTTCTGAATTTCAGCCATTTTCTGAAGAAGATCGGTCACCAATTTGTCCATTGGCTTAAAGAAATAGTCATAAGCCGCTTCTACCCTTTCCTGAACAAAGAATAAGTCGACTGTTTCTTTATTAAAAATTTTATTAAGCTGATTGATGAATTTCTGCGAAGGATCTATAAGCTGTTCTATTGTATCTAAACGTTTGTGTGCCCAAACCGAATGTTTTGATTTTTCTGAGGAGGCAGCATTTTCATTATAACTAAAACGGTGATTTCGCCATTCTTGCGCCAAATCGGTCCAATTAAAACTGTTAATCAAGTAGTTATGAATAAAATTTTTAGTTTCAAAATGCAGTGATTTTTCAAGAATATCATCTGTTGCTTTATTCAAAGCATAATCCATTACATCCTGATCGTTAGAAATACCATTCATCTGCATCGGAGAAAGCAAAATAAGCCCTTTTAAGGAACGTAAACGCGACAATGCTACATATGCTTGTCCGGGAAGAAAAACCTGCGATACATCAAGCGCGGCTTTATCAAAAGTTAAACCCTGACTTTTATGGACCGTTATTGCCCAGGCCAACTTGATCGGATAATGTGCAAATGTGCCTAAAACCTCTTCTTCTATCTCTTTTGTAAGCTCATTTACTTTGTAACGAATGTTTTTCCATTCGTATTTTTCAACTTCTATGGTTTTATTTTCTTCCGGAAAATGAACAAAAATTTCTTCTGGTGAAAGTGACTTAATAATCCCCATTTTACCATTAAAATAGCGCTTTTCAAAAGATAAATCGTTTTTTATAAACATTACCTGTGCCCCTATTTTGAGTTTTAAGTTTTCCTCTACAGGAAAAATTTTCTCCGGAAAATCGCTTACAATAAAGGGTAGATAAGTGTATTCGTTTCCAGCTAAATCGTTTATAGACTGCTCGTTAATAGCATCTGCTTTGGCATTGTGAGTGGTTAATGTAATGTAACCTTCATTAGATTTGAGATCAAAATCGGGTTGTACATATTGGTTTAAAAACTGCACATCCTGCTGTGAAATCTGATTGTTTCGCAGATTATTCAAAACAGAAATAAAATCATCATCAGTTTGGCGGTAAATCTTAGACAATTCGATATATAACGGCGGATTTTGCTGCATTACATGCGAGTGAAAAAAGAATTTTCCTTTGTAATAATTTCGCAAAGTACGCCATTCTTCGTCCCGAATAACAGGCGGCAACTGCAGTAAATCGCCGATAAAAAGCACCTGAACACCACCAAAAGCATAGGAATTTCTGCGAACGGTCTGCATCATAAAGTCTATTGCATCCAGCAGATCTGCTCGCAGCATACTAACTTCATCAATAATCAGCAACTCCATGTTTTTGATCACATTACGCTTTACATTATTCATTTTGAAATGCCTGCGTAATGTTTCTTTATTCTCAAATTTTACGGTTTCTGTAAATTGAGAATTGGCCTCGTAAGACGGAATAAAAGCAGAAAAAGGCAGTTGAAACATCGAATGAATAGTAACACCGCCGGCATTTAGCGCCGCAATTCCGGTTGGTGCTACCACGACCGTGTTTTTGTGTGTTGTAGCGATAATTTCGCGTAAAAGCGTAGTTTTTCCTGTTCCGGCCTTACCCGTTAAAAAGATTGACTTCTGCGTCTGATTGATAAATTGTAAAGTGTAAGCTGCTGCTTCTGAAACGTTTTGCATTGCGTAAATTGAATTCTAAAAGTATCGCATTTTTATAAAAGAAAAAACCTAAATCTGCATTAGATTTAGGTTTTTTCTTTTAGTTAGTTAGTTTGGTATTATTTCTTAGCTTCTGCTTTTACTTCTGGCTTAGCAGCCTCAGTTTTTGGAGTTGCTTTATACTTATCATTTAATGCCTTAATAACTTCTTTTGTAATATCATACTTCTCTTCTGCATACAAAATAGAAGCTGCGTCTCCTGTACCGTAGATATAAGAATAACCTTTTTCTTTACCGTAAGTTTTGATGAATTTTTTAACTCCGCTTACAAGTGAGTCCATTTCTACACCGCTTTCTTGTTGCAATTGCTGCGATAATTGTTGTTGAGCATAACCCAATTGTTGTTCTCTTTTTTGCAATTCAGCTCCTCTTTGCTGTGCCCAAGCTTGGCCATTTGCTTGTGCTTGACTTTGAAAATTAGCAGCGTCTTGTCTAAAACGAGTAATTTCTGCTTGTAGCTGTCTTCCTTTTTCTTCTGCCTGAGCTTTATATTTTGCCTCAAGATCTTTTGCTTCAGTGTACTCTTTCATTAAAACTGAAGTATCAACGTAAGCTGTTTTTACTTCCTTAACTTCTGCTGTTTTATTGCATGAAACAACCAAAATTGAAAGCGCGATAATTACTAATGCTTTTTTCATTTTTTAAATTTCTATTTTTTTAATGTATTGAAGACAAAAATATAAAAAAATAAATAGCATCAACATAAACTTTAAAAAATGGGCTAATTTTATGATATTACTTTTACTTATGGTATAAAAAACTATCATAATTAAACCCTATTAAAACCGGCTTTAATAGCTCGTTTTAGAGACGATTTCAAAAAAAAGCCAATATTTCTCCTCAATCAGGGTGAAATATTGGCTTAAATACGCTTAAATTGCGTTTTACTTGTTTTTTAAGACATAAATGTGCGATGAATACTCTAACGTACGCTTTGCTTTTAAGTTTGATCGTAATCCCACTAAAAATGCGGAGATGTAATTCATTTTTCCCGTTTTATATTTTTCCGATAATAAGCTCACATAAAAAGAATCAAATTTCATCGGAAGCACTTTTTCTAATTTCATTTCTACTTTTTCAAAAAGGGACTGAATGGCTTTTTTTGAAAAATGCCAAAAATGAATTGGCACATCATAAGCTGCCCAAAATTCATTATAATATTTTGCGTCGTAAGATTTAAAATTTGGAACCGCAACAATTAATGTTCCAGTTGGCTTTAGCAATCGCTTTAATTCCTGAATTTGTAATTCTAAATTTGGGACGTGTTCCAAAACGTGCCACATTGTAATTACATCAAAAGTATTATTTTCGAGCTCGCTGATTTCTTCTACAAATGAAATTCCTTTTTTCTTTGCAATTTCTTTTGCTCTTTCGCTTGGTTCTACTCCAACCGTTTGCCAGCCGTCATTTTTTGCAGTTAATAAAAAATCTCCGGTTCCGGCACCAATGTCTAAAATTTTTCCTTTTTGAGATTGCTGCGCGTTAATTAAATTCAGTTTATTTTTAAGCGCAATATTTTTTACAAAATGATATGCTTTTTCAAATAAGGAACGTTTGTTATCTGTGTGCGAAATATAATCTTCGCTTTCATAATATCTTCCAAGATTTTCTAAATCTGGCTGCGGAGAGGTAATCAGCATATCCAGATTTTCATCATAGTACAATTCAAAAATTTCTTTTGAAACAGAATGGTCTTTTACGGTAAGAAAATGTTTTTTGTTTAAAACGTCCATTTTTTAATTAAAGGTATTTTGGTTTAATTTTATAGTAAATCCTAAAAGTTTAAAATTAGAATTTTAGAATTTTTTATTTATTTGATTTCGTTTGTCCAGTTTATTTTTACACCCGACATTTTTTCGTTTTCAATTCTTACTTCTTTTAAAACAGTAAAATCGTTTTTAATATAAAACGGCATCGGAGATATATAAAATTCTTTATTCTGTTTTACTTCATTTTCCTGATCGATCACCCAACCATTCAAACTATTATTATTCTTTTTTAATTCGTTAATCAAAAGAGAGCCGTTTCCTTTTCCTTGCGTTTTGTGATCTAAAATTATGGCAAACCAATTTTCTTGATCTCTCAAAAAAGTAAAGGCCCATCCGTTAATTTTATCTGCATCGTTAAACAGTAAATAATGTTTTGTATTGGAAAGACTGTTTAAATAGAATTCAAAATCAGCGGTAGTTTTACAATTCAATCTCAAAGGATATTCATCATTCCAAAGTTCACGCAAAGCTTCTTTTTCTTCGACAGATAAGTTTTCCTTTTCAATAATCTTCATAATTCAAAATTTTAGAATCTTGTAATAACTCAACCTAACTTAGAAAACAAGACGAATAGTTTCACGTGGAACATTTTTTATTTGTTTCAGGTTTCAGGTTTCAGGTTTCACGTTACGAAAACTTAAAACTTAAAACGTGAAACGTGAAACAAAATTTACCTCCCCATATAAATCAAAAGCACGGAAATATCACTAGGTGAAACTCCGCTAATTCTTGATGCCTGAGAAATTGTTACTGGACGAATTTTACTTAACTTTTGTTTTGCTTCAATAGACATTGATTTGATTTTATTATAATCAAAATTCTCGGGGATTTTTACTTCCTCGAGTCTTGTCAATTTATCGGCATTATTTCTTTCCTTTTCGATATAGCCAGAATATTTAACTTGAATTTCTGCCTGCTCTAAAATTTCCTGATCCAAATTATTCTCTTCGACATAAGCTTTTACTTTTTCGAATTTCATCATATCTTCTAAATCAATCTGAGGACGAGAGAACACTTTAAACATTTTATCACCTTGCGTAATCGGAGCCGTTTCTTTTGCTTCAAGAATCGGATTTGTTTCTGCAACCGAAACACTGGTTTCTTTAAAGAAGGCAACCATCTTTTCGGACTCGTTTAGTTTCTGTTCCATTCTTCGCAAACGTTTCTCAGAAGCAAGACCAATTTCGTGAGACATTGGTGTTAATCTAAAATCAGCATTATCTTGACGCAACAATGTTCTATACTCTGCTCTTGATGTAAACATACGATAAGGTTCTTCTGTTCCTTTCGTAATTAAGTCATCAATCAAAACTCCAATATAAGCTTCATCACGTTTCAAAATTAATGGCGCTTTTTCATGCACTTTCAAATGTGCATTTATTCCCGCCATCAAACCTTGCGATGCAGCTTCTTCATATCCGGTCGTTCCGTTTATCTGTCCGGCAAAATATAATCCTTCAACCAATTTGGTTTCCAAAGTATGTTTCAATTGTGTCGGCGGAAAATAATCATATTCGATTGCATAACCAGGACGAAGGAATTTCACCTTCTCAAAACCTGCAACAGAACGAAGCGCTTTAAATTGAATATCTTCTGGAAGCGAAGTCGAAAATCCGTTTACATAAACCTCGCAAGTTTTCCATCCTTCTGGCTCCACAAATAATTGATGTCTTTCTTTATCTGCAAAACGATTTATTTTATCTTCTATCGAAGGACAATATCTCGGACCGATACTTTTGATTCTTCCGTTAAACATTGGAGAACGATCAAATCCTGATCTCAAAATATCATGAACATCCAACGACGTATACGTCATGTGACAAGATCTTTGTTCTGTCAATGGAACTGTCAAATCTGAATAAGAAAACTTATCTGGCTTTGCGTCTCCTTTTTCTTCATTCATTTTAGAATAATCCAAAGAACGACCATCTACTCTTGGAGGCGTTCCTGTTTTCATTCTTCCAGACTCAAAACCTACTGCAACCAAATCTTCGGTAATTCCAAAAGCAGCGCTCTCGCCTGCTCTTCCTCCACCAAATTGTTTATCTCCAATATGGATCAATCCATTCAGAAAAGTTCCGTTTGTCAACACTACAGATTTCGAACGAATCTCAACTCCCAGAGAAGTTCTGATTCCTTTTATCTTTCCTTTCTCAATAATCAAACCTTTTACCATCTCTTGGTAGAAATCAAGATTTGGAGTTCCCTCCAACATCATTCTCCACTCTTCGGCAAATCGCATTCGATCACTTTGAACTCTTGGCGACCACATTGCGGGTCCTTTTGATTTGTTCAACATCTTGAATTGAATTGCTGTTCTGTCTGAAACAATTCCGGAGTAACCTCCAAGCGCATCAATCTCACGAACGATTTGTCCTTTTGCAATTCCACCCATCGCAGGATTGCAAGACATCTGGGCAATGTTCTGCAAACTCATTGTAACCAATAAAGTTTTGGATCCTAGATTTGCGGCCGCTGCCGCGGCTTCGGATCCTGCATGACCTGCACCAACTACAATAACATCGTATTCTTCTAAAAACATTTTGTTTTATTATTCTCTGGAAACCGATTAAGGCGGTTCTCAGAATTAACTTTATACTCTTTTTGTTCCACGTGGAACGGTTTTGTTTTGTTTCAGGTTTTCTTTGTTTCGGGTTTTCTTTGTTTCAAGTCTCAAGTTTCAGATTTCAGATTTCAAAAACAAACTTAAAAGTTCCAGGTGGAACACTCGACACTTTTTCTCAAATCTTAAACGTATTACATAATGTTTCACGTGAAACATTATACAAACAACAAATCTGAATTTCATGTTTAAATTTACGTGTTCCACGTGAAACATATCCGAAACTCCAATTAACTTTAAATCAATTTATATGTTCCACGTGAAACACTTTTGATTTACAATGTCTTTTTTAGAGAGTGTTTCACGTGGAACAACTTTATAATTTATGTGCGTGCCTGAAACTTGAAACTTAAAACTTTGAACCTAAAACCTGAAACCTCAAACAAACAACCTACTGTTCCACGTGAAACATCGCGATCTTTTCGTCTTCTTTAGATCGCATAATTTCAGCGTCTGTATCTGTTTTATCTTTATATCCGCAGTAATGTAATATACCATGAGCAAGAACACGTTTTAATTCTTCTTCAAAAGAAACATTAAAATCTTTCGCGTTATCTTCTACTCTTTCAACAGAAACAAAAATATCTCCGTTTAATTCATTACCAACAGAATAATCAAAACTAATAATATCTGTTAATGTATCGTGATCCAGATATTCTACATTAATTTTATGAAGATACTCATCATCACAAAATATATAATTTATCTCTCCTTCGTTTTTCTTTTCAGAAACAATTACAGCACTCAACCAATCAGAAAAGGCTTGTTCGTTATCTAAATTAAAATCTGTTTCGTAATTAAAATTGATCATTTTGTATTAAAATATTCTTGAACCATTTGGTTAAAATTTGAGCGCAAAGGTAGTGATTGTCTATTTAAAATCTCTACACTGTTTAAATAATCCAATAATGAGCTTGGCAACACATTTGACTTATTTGAAAATTCAGCCTTATTTGTTTCAGATTGACGCTTGGTATCTTGCCCTTGTTGTTGCACTGCATTATTTAATTTTAATAATTCTTGCTGAATATTTAAGATTCTTTGTAAGTTCTCATTCTTAAATCCTTTATTCAAAAGTTGCTTTTCAGATTGTTTCATTTGATCTATTACAGATCTTCCTTGAGAATCTAAACCTTTTTTAGCTAACTCTTTTTGCAAGGCTTCGCGAAGTTTAACCTGCTCTTTGTAAATTTCCATTATTGCTTCGGCATCTCCTTCTCCATCTTCTCCGTCTTTACCGTCTTTCTCTCCTTTTCCGTTTTTACCATCTTTACCAGAAGAACCTTTATCACCACTTTTTCCTTGTCCTTGTTTGCCCTGACTTTCTCCCTGACCAGATTTTCCTTCTTGTCCTTGTCCAGGTTTTTCTCCAGGATTGTTTCCCGGTTTATCTCCAGGCTTCATTCCTTCTTTCATTTTATCAGCAAGTCCTTTTTGTTTTTGAATAATATCTGGAAGCTGCATTCCTTGTCCATCTCCCGGTTTTGGTTTTCCTGCTCCCGGTTTAGACATAGACATCTGCATGTTATTTAATAAATCACTTAAAAAATCAGCCAATTTATTTGCAGAAGAAACTGCATATTGCTGGTGAGATACTCCTTTTGGAACCTGAACTTCTGTCAACGATTCGATGGCTTTGTCTACATTGTATTGTACATTTCCAATTTCCTTGGTTACATCTTCGGCTACTTTAGGATTACGTAATGATAAAGCAAACAAACTATCATCGACATGTTTGAATTGTTGTTTCAGGTTTTGCTGTACTTTTATATTCTTCGTATATATAGAAGAACCCAGTTTCATAGATTTAAATTGTTTCATAACATCTTCCTGAGATAATGAATACGCCAGAAGATTATCCAGAATCTGACGAAGCATTGCAACATCTTCTTCTAATTGTTCCTGCTCTCCTCCTTCCATACTAGAATCCATTTGCTGTGCCATACTCTTCATTTTCTTAGAGGCACTTTTCTGTTTTGGCTTAGCCGAAGAAGTATTCTTTTTATTCAGTTCTTCAGATGCTTTTTGCAAATCATCTTTAACATCTTTTTCTTTAGATGCATCAGAAGGAATATCAAGCGGAGATTTTAAGGTTTTGTTTTCTTCTTTCAAATCTTTTAAATCTTCTTGTATCTTCTCAAAAGCTTTATTAATCTCTTCTTGTTTTTCTGAAGTGTTTTCTTTGTCTTTATTAGAAAGCTGTTCTTGCTTCTCTGCAAGTTTATCTAGTTTCTCTGCAACTTGTCCTGCTTTCTTTTCTACATAAAATCGTTTGGTCAGCTCGACTAATTGTTCTAAATTTCTGGATTGGTTTTTACTGATTTGCTTAAACTTTTCCATTTTATCATACAGTTCTTCGCTGTTTAATTTATCATTTAGATTCTTCAATTCATCTAATAATTTCTGATTCTTCTCTAAATCTTTATCTGCATTATCTAAACGCTTTTGTAAATCTTCGGCAGTTTTGTCTTTCTTGTCTTCTTTGAATTTATCTAAATTCTTATTCATTTTCTCTGCAAACTGTTTCATCTGTTCGTCTTGTTGTTTCTGACGTTTGATAAACTCATTGATCTTTTGCTGATCTTTAAACTCCAAATTATCTTTTTCTTTTCCTGTGTTTTGAATCTTATCCATTTCAGAAAATTGCTTAGTTTGATTCTTCAGCGATTTTGACAAACTATTAATGTTTTGATTTTGCTGTTGCAATTCTAAATCATGAACTTCATCTGTTGTAGAAACTCGATCTGAAAACGTAGAAGACTTTGTACTTTTAAATCCGTGCGGTGCATCGTTATCAAAAACCTCAAAATAATATTCGTAAGACACTCCTTCTTCTACAGCCAAATTACTTGGAAAAGAAAAAACGAATTGATCAAAAACAGATTGCTTCACCGGAATAGTTCCACGTTTTGCCGACTGAGGTTTGTTACGTTCGTAATAAACAATCTGCAATTTTGACAAACCATAGTCATCTCCCAATCTTCCTAAAACATAATTTTTATCTAGTTTCAAACTGTCTGGTGCAGGCGCAACAGTAATTGTTGGATGCTGATCTTTGATAACAGACAACTGATAATCTAGTTTTTCGTAGTTTTTGACCTTATTATTAGAAGTAAGAATTTGATATTCTGTGTTTTGACCTATATTTTTACTCAATTTAAACTCATTTTCGGCTTTATTAAATCTAAAAGTTGAATTTTCATCCTTCCAAACGATCTCCTGAGTTGCCTGAGTATTCATTTTCCAAGTTACCAAAGTACCTTCTGGAACAATTGCATTTCCAGTTCCCTGAATAGTTTCTGATTTCTTTTTTAAGTAAGATGGGAAATTCAAAACCATTTCGAAATTGGCAATGGAGGGAACTGTGATTACTTTCAATTCATATTCCTGAGATGAAACTGAATTTCCTTCAAAAGAAAAGGAGACATTCTCAACAGGTTTTTCAATCTTAAATTCGAACTTACCCGGTTGAGAAGATTCCATAAAATAACTTTCATTACCAATATGAATCATTACATTTTCGGGAACGATGTTTCCAACAGATTCCATTTTTACAACAAAATCTTTATTCTGTTCTGTTTGCAGATTTTGATTAAGAACTACAAATTTGAAAGGAGCCGGAGGCAAAAAAGAAGCATTAAAATGTACTACTCTATTTAAACTTTGAGAAATAATATTGCTATTTCCTGAAACAAAAAACACCGCAAAAAGCAAAACAGGAATCAAAGCCAATGGCAGATACTTTTTGTTTGACTTAAAATTGACAGCATTGCTAAATGGAATTGGCTGTAATGAATTTGCTTTTTGTTCTATTGAAGCTAACATCAATTCAGAACTTTCTGCTGCATTCTCAGAAGCCGAAAGTTGTAGAAAGTTCGTTAGTTTATCACTTACCTCTGTAAAATGATTTCCAATAATTGCCGATGCCTGATTATAATCGATTCCTTTTTGAAGTTTGAATAACTTAAAAATTGGAAATAATATAAATCGAAACAACAGAAAAACTTCTACTGCAATAAACATCCAGAATAGAACTGTTCTTCCTAATGGTTTTAACCAAAGGAAATACTCAATAAAAAGTGTAAACAGAAAATATAAAAGTCCGAAACCAATAAAAAGAAGTGTTCCTTTTATTAATTCATTGGTATAATATTTCTTTATAAATCCTTCTAATTTCTGATATATTGCAGATGATGTTTTCAAAATAAAATCTCTTTTAATTATAACCCCTAAAAGTAATAATTTTAATTAGATAATAGTCAATTAGAAAATTAGCCAATTAAGGCTGTGAACAAGATATTATCTCATTAAACTCATTTTCTAATTTTCTAATTAGAGTTGTATCTTTACATCAAAATTTTAAACAAATGTCAAAGCAAGTTCGTGTGCGTTTCGCACCAAGTCCAACAGGAGCATTACATATTGGTGGTGTTCGTACTGCCCTATTTAATTATTTATTTGCAAAAAAACATAATGGTGTTTTTTATCTGAGAATTGAAGATACAGATCAGACGCGTTTTGTTCCCGGAGCAGAAGCTTATATAATGGAAGCATTAGAATGGTTAGGAATTTCTCCTGATGAAACTGTTGGAAAGAATGAAAAATTTGGTCCTTACAGACAAAGCGAGCGTAAAGATTTATATAAAATTTATGCAGATCAATTGATCAATTCTGGCTGGGCATATTTTGCTTTTGATACTCCAGAAACTCTAACTTCATTACGAAATGAACAAGAAGCACAAGGAAAAACATTTATATACAATCATACAAATCGTGAAATATTGGATACCTCTTTGGTAATTTCTGCTGAAGAAACTGCTAAAAGAATTGCAAATGGAGAACATTATGTAATTCGTTTTAAAACTCCGGTTGATGAAACTTTACATTTAAAAGATATTATTCGCGGTGATGTAAAATTTGAAACTAGCTTACTTGATGATAAAGTCCTTTTTAAAAGTGACGGAATGCCAACTTATCATTTGGCGAATATTGTTGATGACCATTTGATGGAAACTTCACACGTAATTCGTGGTGAAGAATGGCTTCCTTCTATGCCTCTTCACGTTTTATTATATAGAGCTTTTGGCTGGGATGCTCCGGAATTTGCACATTTACCATTGATTTTAAAACCTAGCGGAAAAGGAAAATTATCAAAACGTGATGGAGAAATTGGCGGATTTCCTGTTTTCCCATTAGAATGGAATGGCTTAAAAGGATTTAGAGAAGAAGGTCATTTACCAGAATCTTTAGTAAATTTCCTTGCTATGATTGGTTGGAATGACGGAACCGAAAAAGAACATTTTTCATTAGAAGAACTTAGCCAGGTTTTTGATCTAAGCAGAGTACATAAAGCTGGCGCAAGATTTGATATTGAAAAAGCAAAATCTGTAAATCATTACTATCTGTCTAATAAAAATGATTCATTTTTAGCAGATTTATTTGAACCGGTTTTACAATCAAAAGGGATTCAAATTAGTAAAAATACAATTGAAAAAATAATGTCATTAGTTAAAGAACGTTTGGTTCTAACAACTGATATTTGGGATTTAACAGATTTCTTTTTCCAGGCACCAACTTCTTATGATGAAAAAGCAAGCAAAAACTGGAAGGAAGAAACTCCAGCTTTAATGCAGGAATTGATTTCGACTCTGGAATATATTGATGGTTTTGATTCGGCAAATATTGAAGCAGTTGTCAAAGATTGGTTAACCAAAAACGAAATTGGAATGGGTAAAGTAATGCAGCCTTTCCGCTTGAGTTTAGTTGGAGCACTCAAAGGTCCTCACCTATTTGACATTGTAGAAATCATCGGAAAAGAAGAAACTATATCGAGAATTCAGAAAGCGATAGCAACTTTATAAATAAAATATTTTAAATTTTAAATCAAACGCTAATAAACATTACTAAAATGTTGTTAGCGTTTTTTTTATGTTTAAAAAAATTGAAATTAGCAGAATATTCGTAATTTACCAGATCATAAAAACTAAATCTATATTATCATGAGTACAGCAATTATTATCATTCTAGTACTGGCATTCTTTATTTTCATGTCCTCTTTCTTTACCGTAAAACAACAAAGTTCTGTTGTAATAGAAAGATTTGGAAAATTTCACAGTGTCAGAAATTCTGGATTACAATTAAAAATTCCAATCGTGGATCGCTTGGCCGGACGTGTCAATCTTAAAATCCAACAATTAGATGTTATCATCGAAACTAAAACCAAAGACAACGTTTTTATTAAAATGAAAGTTTCGGTTCAGTTTAAAGTAATTCAGGATAAAGTCTACGACGCATTTTACAAATTAGAATATCCGCACGATCAGATTACAGCTTATGTATTTGATGTAGTTCGTGCCGAAGTTCCTAAACTAAAACTGGATGATGTTTTTGAGAGAAAAGATGATATTGCAATTGCAGTAAAAAGAGAATTGAATGAAGCCATGACTACTTATGGATATGACATTATCAATACTTTGGTTACCGATATTGATCCGGATATCCAGGTAAAAAATGCCATGAACAGAATTAATGCTGCTGATAGAGAAAAAACTGCAGCAGAATTTGAAGCAGAAAGTTCAAGAATCAGAATTGTGGCAAAAGCAAAAGCTGAAGCTGAAAGTAAACGTTTACAAGGTCAAGGTATTGCAGATCAACGTCGCGAAATTGCAAGAGGATTAGTAGAAAGTGTTGAAGTATTGAATAATGTGGGAATCAATTCTCAGGAAGCTTCTGCCCTAATTGTTGTGACACAGCATTATGATACACTGCAGGCAATTGGAGCTGATGCAAATTCTAATTTAATTTTACTTCCAAATTCGCCGCAAGCAGGAAGCGACATGCTGAATAATATGGTTGCTTCATTTACGGCTTCAAATCAAGTCGGTGAAATGATGAAAAAAACCAATAAAAAAGTTGAAAAACCAAAACCAATTCAGCGTCAATCTGGTTACGAAGATGATATTCAACCAGAAACACAACAATAATAATAAAAAAAAAGAGGCTTAACTGCCTCTTTTTTTATTTATAAACCAATTGATTATAAGCGGTATAATACCCTGTATGATTTTTGGATATGATTTTGACAAATAATCTCTATAAGAAGAAATTATTCCTCCGGCTATATTTTGTGGTGTTATGCTTTCTTTAGTTTTCTGAAAACTTAAAACTAATTTCTGATAATTAATATCTTTTTCTAATTTTAAAATTTCAAGATCTCTTTCGATCTCTGCATACGATGAGTATTTCTTTGGTCCCATAAATTAATCATTAAAAAAGATTTCTGAAAATTTTTCTAAAATCGGACCTTCCACAAACTTATCTTTTATAAAGAAAAGCAGTATTGTAAACAAAAGATAGATCCCTCCTACTGCTAAAAATCCCAAAGCAGTACTCCCAAATAAAGATCCGAAAGCATATGCTGCCGCAAAAGATCCAAAAAGCAAAACCATACTAAAACACAATAATATAAGGGTAAACTTAAAAATTAAAGTTGTTGATTTCATTGCAACTTTAAAGCCCCATAATTTATAGTACGCTAAATGGCTGTCAATGTAAACCTTAGTTTGTTCCTGAATTTTTTCAGTATTTTCTTTTAACTCTTCAAACGCCATAATTTATTTTTTAAAATAAAAAAGCACAAAACTGTCTTATAAAAATAAGAAAGTTATGTGCTTTTTGTACAAGTATTATTTTTGAAGTTTAGCGTTTTGTGCTTTCAAATCAGCCAATTTAGATTCTAAAAAAGTGATTACTTCTTCTGTTTTATGACTTACATTTGATAATAAATCATCTAAAGTTCCGTCAAGATTTTGAGTTGCACTGGTAAATTTTTCACGTAGTACTTCAGAACTTGCATCAAAAGAATCTTTAAGATTATGTTTTGCGTCATCAATTCCTTCTTTCAATTTAGCTCTAGTTTTAGAGCCTTTGTCCGGAGCAAATAAAATTCCGATCGCTGCTCCTGCTGCCGCAGCCGCTAATATTGCTGCTACTGTATTTAAATTCTTAGACATAATATAATATTTTAATTGATTACTAAAGGTACTCTTTTTTAAAACTACAAATAGTTGAATATCTGTATTTTTTGCATTTTAAAAAAGATCAATACACATAAGCAACAGCTTCATATTTTCCATCAGCCTTTTCTACTATACTCACAAAAGGATAACCATTTGATGCAGATTGTGTTTTAATTCTCATCGCAGTTTGATTTTGGTTTGCAATTGGCGGTTCACCTTTTGTCCTTGTCGAGACTCCAGAAAAATTAGCAGCCTGTTTTAAGCCAATTGTCTTTTCCTGAGGTAAAACAGTTACCATTTTATAATCGTCTTTTGAATTAACTATTACTTTATCTGAAATTTTTTGAGTTTGTTTGGTCTGCTTATTCGTTAAATGTGAAACTGCGTGTTTGCTGATTTTGATTTCTTCAGAATTTCCGTTTACAGAATAATGAATTAAATCTTTTTCATGTTTAATGAAATTAACATCAAGCTGTTCACCGCTGTGTTTTGTAATTTGATGTGTTTGTGAAATTGCAATATTTGCAAATAAGAATGCTAGCGTAAAATATAATACTCTCATGATAATTAAATTTAAGTTTTTAAAAAATATACTCTTACAGAAAGAAATATAAAAACTTAATTTACCTAAAACGAATGCTATGGAATTTCACAATTACGAAACAATTTGAAAAATACCTTTTACGCGAAATATTATCAAAGTTATTTCATAATAAAAATTGGAACATAAATTTGTCTTCTCGAGAATTCAATTAAGGAAAATCTAAAATTAAAATCATAATCAATTAAATTTTAGAAAACCAATTTAGAATCTGCACGGAAATTTTAATTTTTATAAAATCATAACTGATTTTTGGTATGCTATAAAAATACCAACTTTATAAACAATTGTATGTTAATAACCCGTTAAACTAACAAAAATAACAGTAAAAACTAAAATAAAGGTCATATTTAAACAATTATTCAAAAAACGAATATTGTATCGACCGAATTAAAAACAAGTCTTAAAATAACTTTATGCAAGTCATTTTTAATATAAAAATTTTATTAATATAAAAATTAGAATAGTTTTTATATATAATAATTAAAAACAATAGAAAAGTTATTTTCAATACTTCATGTTGATATTTATACTGATACTCAAATTTAGGTGTAAAACTTAAATTTTATATTAAAGCAACATTAGATTTCAGATTTTTAAAAGACTTTTTAAGGTTATAAACAATTCAATGTTAATAAGCCCTAAAGTGAAGTAAAACGAGGACTAAACTTTAAATTAAAGCTTATTTTTAATGATTTTCTAAAAGATGATAGATCATATAAAAGAAGTAAAATAATTGAT
>NZ_MUHF01000015.1:2055-5282 GCF_002217435.1 Flavobacterium reichenbachii | reverse complement strand
GTTTCAGAAGAAACAGGGTGTTTTTAAAAAGAAAGGCGACGACATACTCTCCCACATAACTGCAGTACCATCTGCGCAGGCGGGCTTAACTACTCTGTTCGGGATGGGAAGAGGTGAGCCCCGCCGCAATAACCACCTTAAGGTTGTTAGTAATTAGTCCTTAGTGCTTAGTAATTAGTCCTTAGACTCTTTACTAGTTACTTTTTACTAGTTACTGCTCTTGCGCGAGCAAATATTTTAACATACTGAGATAAAGAAAAAAGTATTTTTTTAGAAAGTTTCTCCCCCCGACTTGCATCGGGGGAAAAGGGTGTACATAAGCTTACGGATTATTAGTACTACTCGACTATGACATTACTGCCTTTACATCTATAGCCTATCAACGTGGTCATCTTCCACGATCCTTAAAAGAAATCTCATCTTGTGGTGGGTTTCGCGCTTATATGCTTTCAGCGCTTATCCCTTCCAAACGTAGCTACTCTGCGGTGCCCCTGGCGGGACAACAGATACACTAGAGGTTTGTCCAATTCGGTCCTCTCGTACTAGAATCAGATCCACTCAAATTTCTAACGCCCACAGTAGATAGAGACCGAACTGTCTCACGACGTTCTGAACCCAGCTCGCGTGCCACTTTAATGGGCGAACAGCCCAACCCTTGGGACCTTCTCCAGCCCCAGGATGTGACGAGCCGACATCGAGGTGCCAAACCCCCCCGTCGATATGAGCTCTTGGGGGAGATCAGCCTGTTATCCCCGGCGTACCTTTTATCCTTTGAGCGATGGCCCTTCCATGCGGAACCACCGGATCACTATGCTCTACTTTCGTACCTGATCGACCTGTATGTCTCTCAGTCAAGCTCCCTTATGCCATTGCACTCTACGCACGGTTACCAAGCGTACTGAGGGAACCTTTAGAAGCCTCCGTTACTCTTTTGGAGGCGACCACCCCAGTCAAACTACCCACCAAGCACTGTCCCCCGCAATACGGGGTTAGGCCTCAGATAAACAAAGGGTTGTATTTCAACAATGACTCCACAACGCCTGGCGACGCCGCTTCATAGTCTCCAACCTATCCTACACATCATTTATCCAAGGTCAATACTAAGCTATAGTAAAGGTGCACAGGGTCTTTTCGTCCCACTGCGGGTAAACGGCATCTTCACCGTTACTACAATTTCACCGAGCTCATGGCTGAGACAGTGTCCAGATCGTTACACCATTCGTGCAGGTCGGAACTTACCCGACAAGGAATTTCGCTACCTTAGGACCGTTATAGTTACGGCCGCCGTTTACTGGGGCTTCAATTCAATGCTTCTCCGAAGATAACATCTCCTCTTAACCTTCCAGCACCGGGCAGGTGTCAGGCCCTATACTTCATCTTACGATTTTGCAGAGCCCTGTGTTTTTGATAAACAGTCGCCTGGACCTCTTCACTGCGGCCAGCTTGCGCTGGCGACCTTTCTCCCGAAGTTACAGGTCTATTTTGCCTAATTCCTTAGCCATGAATCTCTCGAGCACCTTAGGATTCTCTCCTCAACTACCTGTGTCGGTTTACGGTACTGGTACTAATTACCTGAAGTTTAGAGGTTTTTCTTGGAAGCCCTTAGGCGCACTATCTCTTTGTCCGAAGACTCCGAGTACTATCGTATTTCACCATTCTCTACGGATTTGCCTATAGAGAATATAGCTAGGTACTTCAACGAACTATTCCGTCAGTTCGCGGCGCTTTCATCACTCCGTCACCCCATCACAGTAATTAGTAGTACGGGAATATTAACCCGTTGGCCATCGACTGTCCCTTTCGGGTTCGCCTTAGGACCAGACTAACCCACAGCTGATTAGCATAGCTGTGGAAACCTTAGTTTTTCGGTGTGCGGGTTTCTCGCCCGCATTATCGTTACTTATGCCTACATTTTCTTTTCTGACCGGTCCAGCATACCTTACGATACACCTTCAGCCCTGTCAGAATGCTCCCCTACCACTTACAGTAAACTGTAAATCCATAGCTTCGGTAATATGTTTATGCCCGATTATTATCCATGCTCGTCCGCTCGACTAGTGAGCTGTTACGCACTCTTTAAATGAATGGCTGCTTCCAAGCCAACATCCTAGCTGTCTGGGCAGACAAACCTCGTTCTTTCAACTTAACATATATTTGGGGACCTTAGCTGATGGTCTGGGTTCTTTCCCTCTCGGACTTGGACCTTAGCACCCAAGCCCTCACTGCTGAGAAACATTATACAGCATTCGGAGTTTGTCAGGAATTGGTAGGCGGTGAAGCCCCCGCATCCAATCAGTAGCTCTACCTCTGTATAACTTAATTCAGCGCTGCACCTAAATGCATTTCGGGGAGTACGAGCTATTTCCGAGTTTGATTGGCCTTTCACCCCTACCCACAGGTCATCCGAAGACTTTTCAACGTCAACCGGTTCGGACCTCCACTGTGTGTTACCACAGCTTCATCCTGCCCATGGGTAGATCACACGGTTTCGCGTCTAACACTACTGACTAAAGCGCCCTATTCAGACTCGCTTTCGCTGCGGATCCGCGGCTTAACCGCTTAACCTCGCCAGCAACGTTAACTCGTAGGCTCATTATGCAAAAGGCACGCCGTCACCCCACGAAAGGGCTCCGACCGCTTGTAAGCGTATGGTTTCAGGATCTATTTCACTCCGTTATTCACGGTTCTTTTCACCTTTCCCTCACGGTACTGGTTCACTATCGGTCTCTCAGGAGTATTTAGCCTTAGCGGATGGTCCCGCCAAATTCAGACAGGGTTTCACGTGCCCCGCCCTACTCAGGATACCGCTATCTATTACACTTGTTACCCATACGGGGCTGTCACCCTCTGCGGCGTTCCTTTCCAGAAACTTCCGGTTCCTTGTGCATAAAATATCGCGGTCCTACAACCCCAGCACTGCCGTAACAGCACTGGTTTGGGCTAATCCGCGTTCGCTCGCCACTACTTACGGAATCACTTTTGTTTTCTTCTCCTCCGCCTACTTAGATGTTTCAGTTCAGCGGGTTTGCCCACCTATCGGTGTACTATGTCTTCAACATAGTGGGTTGCCCCATTCAGGTATCTGCGGATCAATCGGTGTGTGCCCGTCCCCGCAGCTTTTCGCAGCTTATCACGCCTTTCATCGCCTCTGAGAGCCTAGGCATCCCCCATACGCCCTTATTTTGCTTATTGTACCAATCTTGAAATCAATCAAGACCGTTTTTTTT
>NZ_MUHF01000015.1:0-2029 GCF_002217435.1 Flavobacterium reichenbachii | reverse complement strand
TCGTGGAGAATAACGGAGTCGAACCGTTGACCTCCTGCGTGCAAGGCAGGCGCTCTAGCCAGCTGAGCTAATCCCCCAATCTAATTATGAATTGTGAATTATGAAGTATGAATTATTATTCATAACGCCTCAACTCTAGAATTTCCTTATTTTTAAGCGTACAGTCTTTTTTTTCTATTGTTTGAATTCACAATTTAAAATTATCAATTCACAATTCTTAAAAAGTAGTCCCGGGCAGACTCGAACTGCCGACCCCTACATTATCAGTGTAGTACTCTAACCAGCTGAGCTACGAGACTCTGTTTTACTTAATTTTCATTATTTTTTAAATTAACAGCAAGAGTAATTGAACCTTTCAATTCAGAAACGGTAAATGATCATCTTTTTTCCCCAGCGTGTGTTTCCACTAACACATAGGGCTCTAGAAAGGAGGTGTTCCAGCCGCACCTTCCGGTACGGCTACCTTGTTACGACTTAGCCCTAGTTACCAGTTTTACCCTAGGCAGCTCCTTGCGGTCACCGACTTCAGGCACCCCCAGCTTCCATGGCTTGACGGGCGGTGTGTACAAGGCCCGGGAACGTATTCACCGGATCATGGCTGATATCCGATTACTAGCGATTCCAGCTTCACGGAGTCGAGTTGCAGACTCCGATCCGAACTGTGACCGGTTTTATAGATTCGCTCCTGGTCGCCCAGTGGCTGCTCTCTGTACCGGCCATTGTAGCACGTGTGTAGCCCAAGGCGTAAGGGCCGTGATGATTTGACGTCATCCCCACCTTCCTCACAGTTTGCACTGGCAGTCTTGTTAGAGTTCCCGACATGACTCGCTGGCAACTAACAACAGGGGTTGCGCTCGTTATAGGACTTAACCTGACACCTCACGGCACGAGCTGACGACAACCATGCAGCACCTTGTAAATTGTCTTGCGAAAGTTCTGTTTCCAAAACGGTCAATCTACATTTAAGCCTTGGTAAGGTTCCTCGCGTATCATCGAATTAAACCACATGCTCCACCGCTTGTGCGGGCCCCCGTCAATTCCTTTGAGTTTCATTCTTGCGAACGTACTCCCCAGGTGGGATACTTATCACTTTCGCTTAGCCACTGAAATTGCTTCCAACAGCTAGTATCCATCGTTTACGGCGTGGACTACCAGGGTATCTAATCCTGTTCGCTACCCACGCTTTCGTCCATCAGCGTCAATCCATTAGTAGTAACCTGCCTTCGCAATTGGTATTCCATGTAATCTCTAAGCATTTCACCGCTACACTACATATTCTAGTTACTTCCTAATAATTCAAGTTCAGCAGTATCAATGGCCGTTCCACCGTTGAGCGATGGGCTTTCACCACTGACTTACTAAACCGCCTACGGACCCTTTAAACCCAATGATTCCGGATAACGCTTGGATCCTCCGTATTACCGCGGCTGCTGGCACGGAGTTAGCCGATCCTTATTCTCACAGTACCGTCAAGACTCTACACGTAGAGCTGTTTCTTCCTGTGCAAAAGCAGTTTACAATCCATAGGACCGTCATCCTGCACGCGGCATGGCTGGATCAGGCTTGCGCCCATTGTCCAATATTCCTCACTGCTGCCTCCCGTAGGAGTCTGGTCCGTGTCTCAGTACCAGTGTGGGGGATCTCCCTCTCAGGACCCCTACCCATCGTTGCCTTGGTAAGCCGTTACCTTACCAACTAGCTAATGGGACGCATGCTCATCTTTCACCGTTGTGACTTTAATAACTCAACCATGCGGTTGTGTTATACTATGAGGTATTAATCCAAATTTCTCTGGGCTATCCCTCTGTGAAAGGCAGATTGCATACGCGTTACGCACCCGTGCGCCGGTCTCAAAGTCCGAAGACTTCTACCCCTCGACTTGCATGTGTTAAGCCTGCCGCTAGCGTTCATCCTGAGCCAGGATCAAACTCTTCATCGTATATTTTAATATTATATTGCGATGATATCTATCGGTTCTTTTAAAATCTCTCGATTCCATTACTCTTATTCTTTTGTTTTAACATCTCTG
>NZ_MUHF01000014.1 GCF_002217435.1 Flavobacterium reichenbachii | reverse complement strand
TTGATTTTTAAGAATATTAAAATTTTATCAAAAAAAATGACTTTGAGATTAAACCAAATCTTAAAATTGATGTCTAAACCTCTAAGTCTTTAACATTTTTTATATAATGAACAATCTCTTACAAATTATTAAAATCACATCTTTATTGTATCAAAACACAATTACAATAAACACAATTAATTGATTATCATTCAATTAAATTCAATGTGAAGATTTGTACATACAAATGTTAAATAAACGCTAACGTATTTAGTATTCAGTTCAAAAAGTTAAATTTGCAAGCTTACTAAAACATATACCAAAATTACATTTACCTCAATTTTATGAAAGTAAAAAACCTAGTTTACGCCCTTCTAATTATAGGAATTGGAGGATTTATTGCCTACAGAGTTGTATCTAACAAAAGTAAAAACGATGACTCTAAAAAATCTGGCGATAAAAACTCGCCTACAACTGTAAGCGGTATTGTAGTAAAAACTACAACTTTTGACAATAATTTATCTTTATCCGGTTCTATTGAAGCCAATGAACAAATAGAAATTCATAGTGAAGTTTCAGGAATTGTTGAAGGAATTTATTTTAATGAAGGCACTAATGTAACCAAAGGTCAAGTACTTTTTAAAGTTAATGATATAGAATTAAGAGCTCAATTGAGACAGGCTGCAACCAAAGAAAGTTTAGCCGGCGAAAATGAAAGAAGAGCAAAATTACTGCTTCAAAAGGAAGCTATAAGTCAGGAAGAATTTGATGTTGCAAACGCAGACTACGCTTCGGCTCAGGCACAAAGTCAATTAATTAGAGCTCAAATAGGAAAAACTTCTGTAAGAGCTCCCTTCTCAGGAAAAGTTGGTCTTCGCTCTATTTCTCCTGGAACTTATATTACACCTACAGTACTTGTAGCAAAATTGGTGAATACTTCAAAACTCAAAATAACATTTTCTATTCCTGAAAAATATGCTTCTGAGGTAAAATCAGGCTCAACAATTGAGTTTAACGTTTCCGGATCTAATAAAAATTACAACGCAAAAATCTACGCAATTGAACCAGAAGTGGCTGTTGCAACTCGTACACTACAGATTCGTGCAATTGCAGACAATACTGATGGCAAACTTTTTCCTGGAACTTTTGCAGATGTAAAACTTCCATTAAACACCATTAAAGATGCTATTGTAGTTCCTTCAGAGGCTATTGTGCCGGTTCAGAGCGGTAAAAAAGTTTACATTGCTAATATGGGAAAAGCCAAAGAAGTTATGGTAGATGCAACAACGAGAACAGATGCTTCTATCTTAATTTTATCGGGATTAAAAGCTGGAGATACTTTGATTACAAGTGGTGTGATGTCATTAAAAAATGATGCGCCTATAAAAGTTAAAGTAAAATAGTCATAAAGTCGAAAGTCTTAAAGTTAAAAATTAGAAAACTAAAATTTATCCCGTCCCGAAATTTTGGGATCAGGATTAAAATCTAAATCTCGCATGAGTTTATCAACTACAAGTATAAGAAGACCTGTTTTAACCATTGTACTGAATCTTTTAATTATTTTATTCGGTTTCATTGGTTATACTTTTTTAGGTGTTCGAGAATTTCCTTCTATAGATCCGGCACAAGTTTCTATTAGAACTAATTACACTGGTGCCAATTCTGATATTATAGAATCGCAAATAACAGAACCCTTAGAAAAAGCAGTAAATGCTATTGACGGAATCAGAAATATAACTTCTTCGAGTAATCAGGGAAGCAGCAGTATTACTATCGAATTTAATTTAGATAAAGACTTAGAGGAAGCAGCAAATGATGTTCGTGATAAAGTCTCGCAGGCCATTAGAAGCTTACCTCAGGATATCGATGCGCCGCCAGTAGTTTCTAAAGCAGATGCAGACAGCGAATCGATCATTTCGATGACCGTACAGAGTGATACTCGAAGCTCATTAGAATTAAGTGATTATGCAGAAAATGTTATTTCGCAGCGACTGGAAACTATTCCAGGTGTCAGCGGCGTTCAAATATGGGGGCAAAAACGCTATGCCATGCGTTTGTGGATTGATCCTGTAAAATTAAATGCCTACAACTGTACAGTTTCTGATGTTAGAGATGCCTTAAATGCACAAAACGTAGAACTGCCATCGGGTAAATTAACGGGTAACAATACCGAATTAACCGTAAAAACAATCGGAAATCTTTCGAAACCAGAAGAATTTAACAATATTATCATCCGTACAAACGGAGACAAAATCGTAAGATTGAGTGATATCGGCGGTGCCGAATTGGGTCCGGAAAATATTGAAACCGGGCTTACTTCTTCCGGAATGCCTATGATTGGTCTGGCAATTGTACCAATGCCGGGAGCAAATTATTTAGATATTTCGTCGGAATTTTACAAAAAATACGAAGCATTAAAAAAAGACTTACCTAAAGATATTAAACTTAATATTGCCTTAGATAATACTCTTTTTGTAAAAAAATCAGTTCATGAAGTAGCAGAAACTTTGGGAATCTCTATTGTATTGGTTGTTATCATCATTTATTTATTTTTTAGAGACTGGGGAATTGCGTTTAGACCTTTAATTGATATTCCAGTTTCATTAATTGCCACTTTTTTCATCATGTGGCTTTTTGGATTCTCAATAAATGTATTAACACTTTTAGCTATTGTACTGGCAACAGGTTTAGTGGTGGATGACGGAATTGTGGTCACCGAAAACATCTTTAAAAAAGTAGAAGAAGGAATGTCGCCGATTGAAGCTGCGATTAAGGGTTCTAACGAAATTTTCTACGCTGTAATTTCAATTTCCGTAACATTAGCTGCCGTATTTTTGCCTGTGATATTCCTGGAAGGTTTTGTCGGACGACTCTTCCGAGAGTTTGGGGTCGTAATTGGAGCAGCCGTATTGATTTCTGCCTTTGTTTCCCTGACTTTAACGCCAATGCTAAATGCTTATCTAATGAAAGGCGGCGAACAGAAAAAATCAAAATTCTACATTAAAACAGAACCGTTTTTTGAAAAATTAAACAGCGGTTATGCAGATTCTTTAGCTCGATTCATGAATAAAAAATGGATTAGTTTCCCGATTTTGATCGCTTGTTTCGGATTGATTTATTTGTTTTTTACAATCCTTCCAAAGGAAACAGCTCCTTATGACGACCGTAGTTCTGTAACGATGCGTATGACTACTCCAGAAGGTTCTTCTTATGAATATACCAACCGCTTTATGCAGGAAATGTCACAATTGGTTGATGATTCTATTCCGGAGAAAAAAGTAAGTTTAGTTATTACGGCACCAGGATCTGGAGGCTCGGCAGCAAATTCTGGTTTTATCAGACTTTCGTTAAAACAGCCCGATGAAAGAAAGAGATCTCAGAAAGATATTGCAGATCAATTATCCAAATGGACAAAAAAATATCCAGATGCAAAAACATCGGTAATTCAGCAGCCTACAATTTCAGTAAACAGACGTGGAGGTTTACCGATTCAGTATATCATTCAAGCGCCAAATTTTGAAAAATTAAGAGAAAAAATTCCAGTTTTTATGGATGAAGTTGGTAAAAGTGATGTATTCTCTATTACCGATGTGAACTTAAAATTTAATAAACCTGAAATTAACGTAAGTATTGATCGTGCAAAAGCAGAGAGTTTAGGAATTTCTATTATTGATATTGCACAGACTTTACAGCTTTCGTTAAGCGGACAGCGTTTTGGTTATTTTATTAAAAACGGAAAACAATATCAGGTAATCGGACAGTTTGATCAAAAAGACCGATCTAAACCTTTGGATTTAACTTCTATGTTTGTTAAAAATAAAAGTGGCGAGTTAATCCAAATGGATAATGTTGTAAACGTAGAAGAACAAAGTAATCCACCGCAGTTATACCACAACAATCGTTATATGTCGGCTACAGTTTCTGCTGGTTTAGCGCCAGGAAAAAGCATCAGTGACGGTATTGAAGCAATGGATCAGATAAAAGCTAAAGTTTTAGACGAAAGTTTTACAACAGATTTAAGTGGAGAATCCCGAGATTTTGTAGAAAGCAGTTCTAATACTTCTTTTGCTTTTGGACTGGCTTTATTGTTAATCTTTTTAATACTTGCTGCACAATTTGAAAGTTTTATAGATCCTTTTATTATAATCTTAACTGTGCCAATGGCTGTTGCGGGAGCTTTATTTTCATTATGGTTATTTAACCAAACGTGGAATATATTCAGCCAGATTGGAACTGTAATGTTAATTGGTCTGGTAACTAAAAATGGTATTTTGATTGTAGAATTTGCGAATCAGCTGCGTGAGCAGGGAAAACCAAAATTAGAAGCAATTTTAGAAGCTTCAGAAGCGCGTCTTCGTCCGATTTTGATGACCAGTCTCGCGATTGCTTTAGGAGCATTGCCAATTGCAATGTCACTTGGAGCTGCTTCTACAAGTAGAATTGGTATGGGAGTTGTAATTGTGGGAGGAACTATTTTCTCCTTGGCTTTAACGCTTTTTGTTATTCCGGCAATTTATTTTATGTGGTCTAAAGCCAGAAAACATTATCCTGAATTTGATCATATTGACGAGTACGAAAAAGAAAGTAAATAATTTATTAGCCTGAAATTCTGAATTGCTTTTCAGAATTTCAGGTAAAAGAAAAAAAATATGAATACTAAAATTTTATTCCATAGTTTAATATTATGCTTCTTCTGCTTGACAAGTATGCAGGCGCAAGAAGTCTTAACTATTGAAGAAGCTATGAAAATAGCCTTGGAAAATAACTTTGAAATTAAGATTGCCAAAAATAATTCTGTTATAAGCGAAACGAATGTTACGATTGGAAACGCGGGCATGCTGCCAACAGCAACAGCTTCTGTAACAGACAACAACAGCATTCAGAACTCTTCGCAAACACGTCAGGATGGAACTTCTACTTCATTAAACAATGCTAAAAACAACAGTTTAAATTATGGCGTAAGTTTAGGATGGACGGTTTTTGACGGAATGAGAATGTTCGCAAGATTAGATCAATTAAAAGAACTTCAAAAATTAGGAGATGCCGAGTTAAAAAGCACTATTTTAGTTAAAATCGGACAGGTAAATGCTGCTTATTACGATTTAGTGCAGCAACAGCAGCAATTGTCTGCATTAGACACTACCATTGTAATCTCCAATCAAAGATTAACTTTGGCAAAAAATCGTTTCAGCATTGGTAAAGCATCAAAATTAGAAGTTTTAAATGCGCAGGTAGATTTAAATTCTGATCAGGTTGCCTTATTAAGACAAAAGGAATCTTATGCGAATGCGAAAATTTTATTAAATCAATATTTAGCTCGTGATCCAAAAATTGATTTTAAAGTAACCGATTTTGTTACAGTTGACAATAAATTGGTTCTGGCCGATCTAACAAATCTGGCTCAAAAACAAAACCCTGTTTTAGAATCTCAAATTATAAACAAACGCATTGCCGAATTACAGTTAAAACAAGTAAGAGCAAATCGTTATCCAACTTTAAGATTAACTTCTGGTTATAATTTTGCAGAAAGCGAATCGAGTTTAGGTTTTACCAGTTCCACTTCTTCAAAAGGTTTAAACTATGGTTTTAATGCTACGCTAAACATTTTTGACGGTTTTAACCAGCATAGAAATGAAAAAGTGGCAAAACTTCAGATTCAGAATACTGAAATTGCAATTGAACAGCAGAATTTAATTTTAAACACACAATTAAGCACTGCTTTTCAAACTTATTTAACCAATTTAGAATTAATTGATTTAGAAGAAGATAACGAAGCAATAGCCAAACAAAATTTAGAAATCACTTTAGATAAATTTAGAATTGGTACGATCACAACTATTGATTTTAGAACTGCTCAGCTCAATTATGTAAATGCAAAAGTGCGTTACAGCAATGCACAATATGAAGCTAAATTATCTGAAATTGCCTTAAAAGAATTAGCGGGAAATATTAATTTTTAATTTAAATTTGTTTCAAAACAAACTTAAATGATCTCATACAATACCAAAGACTGGTTTACTTTTATTTTTCATTTTCATAAGTCGGATACCGTTAGAAAATTGTTTCCAATTCTGCTCACTATCGGAATATATTCTGCCGTTGTAGGATATATTGAAGTTGAATATTTTAAAGTAAGTAAAAACGATTATATTCATAACATTCCTATTATGCACGGAATGCTTGGTTTTGTTATTTCATTATTACTTGTTTTTAGAACCAATACTGCATACGACCGCTGGTGGGAAGGGCGTAAATTATGGGGAGGTTTAGTAAATAACAGCCGAAATCTGGCGATTAAACTTTCTGCAATTCTAAAAGAAGAAAACGACAGGAAATTTTTTAGAAAATTTATTCCGATGTACGCTTCTATTTTGCATAAACATTTAAAAGACGACGATACCAGCAAGCAGCTTTTTGAAGATGTTGATCTTGAAATTGATCATCATAAACACAAACCAAATCAGGTTATGAGAATGATGTATCATAAAATCAATGATTTGTACGATGCAAAAAAGATTACGGGAGATCAGCTAATAACTATTAATGAAGAGCTGCAATCTTTTACAGATATCTGCGGCGCTTGCGAGCGAATAAAAAACACCCCTATACCCTACTCTTACAGTGCTTTTATAAAAAAATTCATTTTCTTTTATACTATGACTCTTCCTTTTGGATATTCAGTAAGTTTAGGATATTATGTTGCTCCGGTTGTAGTTTTCATTTTTTATGTATTGGCAAGTTTAGAACTTATTGCCGAAGAAATTGAAGATCCTTTTGGTGATGACGAAAATGATCTGCCGACCAAAAAAATTTCTGACAATATTAAAAAACACGTCGAAGAAGTAATCTAAGAAAACGTTAAATCTGGAATTACTAAGCTTATTTTTCATTAAATTTAGTCCTTGCACTTAAAATTTAATTCTAATGAGTAATCAACGTTTTTTAATTCAGCCGCCTCATTTATCAAGCGAAAAATCATTAAAAACGCTGGTTGAAAACAGGAGCGTTTATACGCTTAATCATTGTGAATTAAATATTTTTGAAACTTACGAATCCTCCAAACTGGTGCCGCTTAAATTCAACGATTTTGTGGTGACCAGTATGCTGAGAGGAAAAAAAATCATGCATCTTTTTGATGATCCCGGGTTTGATTATCTACCCGGAGAAACGGTTGTGATTCCGTCAAACATCGAAATGAAAATTGATTTTCCCGAAGCATCTAGAGAAAATCCAACTCAATGTCTTGCCTTAGCAATTGATAAATCTAAAATAACTGATACTTTAAATTTTTTAAACGAACGTTATCCCAAAGAAGGAAGCGATGTATATTGGCAGTTGGATTATCAGAATTACTTTTTTTACAATAATGTAGATCTTGCGGCAACAATTAATAAACTGATTAAAGAATGCATGAGCACTTCGATAACCAAAGATGCACTTGCCGACCTTACTTTGCAGGAATTATTAATCAGAATCATTCAAACGCAAACCGTCAAATCAATTGACGAAAGGATTTCTACACATACAAATAATCCTATTTTTGAGGTTACCGAATTTATTAGACTGAATTTAAAAGAAAACATAAATCTTAAAAGTCTGAGCGATAAAGCGTGTATGAGCACGGCATCATTCTATCGTTTTTTTAAACGAGAATTAGGTATGAGTCCGATTGAATATGTTTTGAACGAGAAGATAAAACATGCTAAAAAATTACTCAGAAATCCAGGTATTCAAATTAACGAAGTCTGCTATCTTTCTGGTTTTGAAGATGCTAATTATTTTATAAGATTGTTTAAAAAACACGAAGGAATTACTCCGAAGCAGTATCAGCTTTTATATGTTAATTGAAGGGACTGAGGTTCTGAATTGCTAAGGCTCTAAGGTTTTTCATACCCTTAAATATAAACCTGTCAGATTTACTATGTGTGTCTCTTTGTCAAAGTTTAAAACTTTGACAAAGATTTCTAACAGCAAAACACAAAAATCAACGGATTAAAATCCGTTGCTGCAAAATATATCGTTCCTAGTTCTTCAAAAATATGTATAGCCTTTGCGCAAAAAAAAGACGCACTGCCGTGCGCCTCTACAGAAAAACCTTTGTTCCTTTAAAACTCTGAACCTATTCTATAAAAACAACCGGCTCCAAATCTTTCTCCTCTTCTTCTGTAAAAATTCGATATTCAATTTGAAAAGTCTTTTTTAACGGTGTTTCTAAAGAAAATCCTCCTACACCAAAAGCATCAATTACAGTTAAAGTAAAATGTGCATGTTTCCAATATTCGAATAAATCCTTATCGACCCAAAATTCTGTTTCTTCTACAGTACCAATGCAAACATCACCCATTCGCTGATAATATCCTCCTTTCTCAAAACATTGAGGCTGTGTACCTTCACAACATCCTCCAGCTTGATAAAACATTAAATCACCATGTTTTTCTTTGAGAACCTTTATTAATTCTATAGCTTTTTCTGTGGCATCAATTCTCTTTATCATGACTTTATTATTTAAATTAAATTTACAAAAAAAGGTAAGTCAGCAACTTACCTTTTTGAACCAGCATAATAAGTATTTAAAAGAAACCTAATTTCTTTTTATCATAAGAAATAAGCATATTTTTTGTCTGACGGTATTGTCCAAGCATCATTTTGTGGTTTTCACGACCAATTCCAGATTGTTTATACCCTCCAAATGGTGCTCCTGCAGGATAAGAATGATACTGATTTATCCAGACACGACCAGACTGAATTGCTCTAGGAACCTGATAAATTTCATGCGCATCACGTGTCCACACGCCTGCTCCCAATCCGTACATTGTATCATTTGCAATTTCAATTGCTTCCTCTGTAGTTTTAAAAGTTGTAACTGCCAGAACAGGTCCAAAAATTTCTTCCTGAAAAATTCTCATTTTGTTATTCCCTTTAAATAAAGTTGGCTTAATGTAATAACCGCCTTCAAGATCTCCGCCCAAATGGTTTTCATCACCTCCTGTCAGCAATTCTGCACCTTCTTCTTTTCCTAATTTAATATAAGACATAATTTTTTCCTTTTGTACTAATGAAGTCTGAGCACCAATCATTGTGGATTTATCTAAAGGATTTCCGGCAATGATCGCTTCAGTTCTTTCGATAACTTTTGCGATAAATTTCTCGTAAATATCTTCGTGAATCAACAATCTCGAAGGGCAAGTACATATTTCACCTTGATTTAAAGCAAATAAAACTGCTCCTTCAACGGCTTTATCAAAGAAATCATCATCATGATCTGCTACAGACGGAAAGAAAATATTTGGAGATTTTCCTCCTAATTCTAACGTAACCGGAATAATATTTTCGGTTGCATACTGCATTACCAAACGTCCGGTTGTTGTAGAGCCTGTAAACGCGGCTTTAGCTACTTTTTTATTTGTAACTAAAGGGCGCCCTAATTCAGCACCAAATCCGTTTACAATATTTAAAACTCCGGCAGGCAGAATATCTCCAATTAACTCCATTAAAACCAAAATCGAAATTGGAGTACTTTCAGCTGGTTTTAAAACTATCGTATTACCTGCCGCAAGTGCTGGTGCAATTTTCCAGACTGCCATTAAAATTGGAAAGTTCCACGGAATAATTTGTGCCACAACTCCTAATGGTTCGCTCAAAGCGATAGAAACGATTTGAGAATCAAGTTCTGCTATAGAACTTTCTTCTGCACGAATTACTGATGCAAAATATCTAAAATGATCAATTGCCAGCGGAATATCTGCTGCCAGTGTTTCGCGAATTGGTTTACCGTTATCGGTAGTTTCGACAGTTGCTATATATTCTAAATTATCTTCTATTTTCTGCGCAATCTTATTGAGTAAAATACTCCTTTCTGTAGCCGAAGTTTTTCCCCATGTCTTAAATGCTTCATAAGCTGCATCAACCGCTAATTCTAAATCTTGTTTTCCGGAATGTGCAGCCTTTGTAAATACTTTTCCGTCTATAGGCGAAATAACATCAAAGTATTCTCCACTTACGGGCGCTGTAAATTTTCCGTTAATATAATTGTCATATTGTGCCTTAAATTCAGGTCTTTGTGCTGTTGTGCTCATAATATGTTTTTTTGATTCATTTCAAATTTACTTTCATAAACTGACTAAGAATAGCATTTTTCAGTCATGTAATAGCACAAATAATACACATTCGTTTTTATAACTAATTTTTAATATTAAATTAATAAAATATTAGCACCTAAATTACAAAATACTCATTTTTAAAAGATTTTATTTGAATATGAAGCAGTTTAAAAAAACCAAATAATTTCTTTCTTACTACAACGCGCAATCCTTATATTTGTATCCTTATACAAGAATAATTAATATGAAAATATCTTACAACTGGTTAAAACAATTTATCAAAACAGATTGGACGTCTGAGCAAACTTCAGAATTACTAACAGATTTAGGTCTTGAAGTTGAAGTTGTAGAAAAATACCAATCGATAAAAGGCGGTTTACAAGGAGTTGTTGTAGGACATGTACTGACTTGTGAAAAACATCCTGACGCAGACAGATTGAATGTTACAACCGTAAATATTGGTCTTGAAGCCCCTGTACAAATTGTTTGCGGCGCTGCTAATGTGGCCGCAGGACAAAAAGTGCCGGTTGCTACAATCGGAACGGTTTTATATGATAAAGATGGTGCGGAATTTACAATAAAAAAAGGAAAAATTCGCGGACAAGAAAGCCACGGAATGATCTGTGCAGAAGATGAACTAGGCTTAGGAACAAGTCATGAAGGTATTATGGTGCTTGCTGAGGATTTAATTCCGGGAACTCCTGCTTCAACTGTTTTTCAAATTGCAGATGATGAAGTTTTTGAAATTGGATTAACTCCTAATCGTGCCGATGCCATGAGCCATTTTGGTACTGCACGCGATTTGAGAGCAGGAATGCTGCAGCGTGGTGTAAACGTAGAGTTAATCACTCCGTCTGTTAGTAATTTTAGAGTAGACATGCGTACCTTAAAAATTGACGTAAGTGTTGAGGAACCAGCTTTGGCTCCCAGATATTGCGGTTTAACAATTTCGGGGATTTCTGTTGGAGAATCACCAGCATGGCTGCAGGATCGATTAAAAGCTATAGGGTTAACTCCTAAAAACAATATTGTAGACGTAACTAATTATGTTTTACACGAACTAGGACAGCCATTGCATGCTTTTGATGCTTCTAAAATAAACGGAAAAGTAATTGTAAAAACTTTACCAGAAGGAACCAAATTTGTAACCCTGGATGATGTTGAAAGAACTTTGCATGCAGAAGATCTAATGATTTGTGATGAAAAAGGACCTCTTTGTATCGCAGGTGTTTTTGGAGGGAAAAAATCTGGAGTAAGTGACGGAACAACTGCAATATTCCTAGAAAGTGCTTATTTTGATGCTGTAAGCGTTCGTAAAACTGCAAAAAGACATCAATTGAACACAGATGCTTCTTTTAGATTTGAAAGAGGAATTGATCCTACTATTACGGAATATGCATTAAAACGTGCTGCGCTTCTTATTCAGGAAGTTGCAGGAGGAAAAATAACATCTGATGTTGTTGAAGTATATCCTAAAAAAGTAGAAGATTTTTCTGTGCTGTTAAACTTCAGTCATGTTTCAAAAATTATTGGGCAGGAAATTCCAAAAGATACTATCAAAAAAATATTAGTTTCTTTAGACATTAAAGTAAACAGCGTTTCTGATTCTGGATTAGGATTAACGATACCTGCTTACCGTGTTGATGTACAGCGTGAAATAGATGTAATCGAAGAAATTTTAAGAGTTTACGGTTATAATAATATCGAATTTTCGAAGAAATTTAACGCGACAGTTTCTAATTCTCCAAGAACAGAAGATTATAAAGTACAGAATATCATTGCTTCTCAGTTAAACTCACAAGGTTTTCATGAAATGATGGCAAATTCTCTGACCACTGCAGCTTATGCAAAATTGTCTACTGTGCTTAAAGAAGAGCATAATGTAACAATGCTTAATCCTTTAAGCGGTGATTTGGCAACAATGCGTCAGTCGTTATTATTTTCTGCCTTAGAAGCTTTATCGTACAATATAAACAGAAGAAATTCGGATTTAAAATTGTTTGAATTCGGAAAAACATATCATAAATATCTAAATGGTTACGAAGAGCATAAACATTTAACATTATCTATTTCTGGAGATCGCAATAGAGAAAGCTGGACAAATCCGCAAAAAACTACCGATTTCTTCTTATTGAAAGGTTATGTAAAAGCGATATTGTCTCGTTTAGGAATTGATAAAATATCAAATGCTCCCGTGCAGTCCGATATATTCTCTGAAGGAACCTCAATTTGTTATAACAATGACACATTGGTTGAAATGGGGGTTGTTAAAAAATCAATTTTAAAGCATTTCGGAATCAAGCAAGATGTTTATTTCGCTGATTTTAACTGGGATTTAATTTTAAAAATAATTACAGGAAAAATTAAGTATTCTGAAATTCCAAAATATCCAGAAGTTCGCAGAGATTTAGCTTTATTAATTGATCAGAAAACTACTTACGAAAGTATTTACAACTTAGCAAAACAAACTGAAAAAGCACTTTTAAAAGATGTTAATTTGTTTGATGTTTACGAAGGTAAAAATCTTCCCGAAGGAAAGAAATCATATGCTTTGAGTTTCACAATTCAAGACAATACCAAGACGCTTACAGATTCTCAAATTGACAAGATTATGTCTAAATTGCAACAAACATTTGAGACTGAACTTGGAGCGACTTTAAGATAATTTGATTCAACTGCAGTATAAAGAAACCCGATTCTTAATTGAATCGGGTTTTCTTATTTTAATATGATATGGCTGCAAATATTGGATACTCCTTTATTTTATCTCTTCCGTTTAAAAATGTTAGTTCCATTAAAAAATTACATTGTACAATTGTACCTCCAAGTTTTTCTACCAATTCACAAACTGCACCTGCCGTTCCGCCGGTTGCCAAAACATCATCATGAATTAGAACACGATCTCCCGCTTTTATAGCGTCTGTATGCATCTCTAAACTATCAAAACCATACTCAAGTTCGTACGATGCTGAAATGGTCTCATAAGGAAGCTTATTAGGCTTACGAACGGGAATAAATCCGGCATTTAATTCTTGCGCCAGCAGCATTCCGAAGAAAAACCCACGACTTTCTGCTCCTACAACTTTATCAATTTTCTGATCTTTTAGAGAATTTAGCAAAATTGACAAGCATTCTTGTCTTGCTTCAACGTCATTTAGCAGCGGGGTGATATCTTTAAATAAAATTCCTTCTTTAGGAAAACCCTGAATATCACGTACATAATTTTCAATCTTCATTTTTTTTTATTTTTATGTTATTTTATGCTTGTATATCTCGTATTTATGTCTATCTTTGCACCCGCAATAAGCAATCAACAAAGCTACGAAAAATTAGCTAATTGATAACAAAAAGGCCTCGTGGCGCAACTGAATAGCGCACTTGATTACGGCTCAAGAGGTTACTGGTTTGAATCCAGTCGAGGTCACTACTCGGGACAAAAGAGAAATATCATCTTTTGTCCCGTTTTTTTTTGCCCGTAACCTGTTGTTTACCAGGTAAATACAGTTAATGATTTCGTTCACTCTAGCGGTGCGGATTTTGTTTTCTGAAAATGTAAAATTTTCAGGGAAAATTAAACCAATTATCTCCCTAGAATCTGCTAAAGTACCACCATCAAAGGCTTCACCTAACTTTAAAAGGTTTTCCAATCCAGTTGTCGTTAAGTGCTCTATAGTGGTTCTGTCGTCCTCTACATTTCCTATCTCTTTTTCCAGATTACTGATAACAGCATTGTATTCAATTTTCATAAGATTATAATCCTCAGGATCAATTTTCTCACTTACTAACAGATTTCTGGCAACCGATAATTTCTTTTCGTAAGTTTCAATTTGCTCCAGTGACTTCTTTTTTTCATTAGCGACTAATCCAGTATGTTCTCTGTATCCTTCAAGCAGAACTGCTGAATATAGTTTCTTCACCTCCGGTAAAGGTTTAAATTTATTTAAATGCTCTTTAAAGACCTTGTTAGCTATTTCGGAATTCACTCTCCATTTACAAACTTTATCACAGTGATAATAGTAGTAATATTTATTCCTTCCTTTACATTTACTCCCTGTTAACTTCTGACCGCAATTTGGACAAAGAAAAAAACCTCGCAAAGGAAAATTCTCAATAGTCTTAATTTTTGGTCTATAAGTTCGCGCTTTACTATCAAGAACATCCTGTACCCGATAAAATAATCCCTCACTGATTATTGGCTCATGCTGACCATTGACCCACCTCTCCTCTTCATCTCTATACTTAGGAACAACTATCTTTCCGCAATAAAGTGGATTTCTTATAATAAGCCACAAGTTATTCTTAGAAATGGCAAAACCTTTTTCTTTGGCCATTTGATAAATAGATTCAGTGCTAAAAATATTTTTCGCAATCTGTTCAAAAACCCAAATAACTTTTACAGCTTTATCCGGTACAATGGCAATATACTTTTTCCCATCCTCCGTTATTTTATTAGCGTATCCATAAGGAGCCATTCCCATATGCCTACCCTCTTTCTTTCCACGTCTAAGCCCTTGAAATGTATTTAGTGCCCTTCTGTCATTTTCAACCTCAGGTGCAGCCAAATAAAAAGCCAGCATCATTTTGTTCTCTGGAACACTCAAATCAAGTGGCTGTTCAATAGCCTGCGGCTCTACACCCAGTTTCCTTAAAACATTTATCATTTGGTAAGCATCACCCGCATTGCGGCTGAACCTATCCCACTTCATAAAAAGAACCAGGTTAATTTTATTTTTATTTTTTTTTACATCAGCAAGAAATTTTTTCCATTGCGGCCTGTTAAAAGTCTTTGCTGAATGATCTTCATAAATTACATTACGTATCGGCAAATTATATAAAGTATTTATTTAAGACTGTTCGTAAGTTCTTTGGCGAGGCCATTGTGGTGACCCAAGAAGTTGATGACATTATCCAATCCCCTATTGTTAAGGAAAGCATCATCAATAATTCGGACTGCAAGATACTTCTCGATCAGCGCAAATACATGAACAAGTTTGATGAAATACAGGCCATGCTCGGACTAACAGACAAGGAAAAAGCGCAGGTGTTATCCATTAATATGAACAACGATGCATCACGTCTTTACAAAGAAGTATGGATCGGGCTTGGAGGGACGCATTCGGCTGTCTATGCCACAGAAGTGTCCGCTGAGGAATATCTCGCGTACACGACAGAAGAAACAGAAAAAATGGAGGTGATGCAGCTTGCCGCTGAACTTGGCGGCAATGTAGAGATCGCCATCAAGCATATCGCCAGTAGGCGTCGCGAACAGGAAAATCAGTAATCAATAACAATTTAAAAACCGATAACAATGAAAAAAATACTATTTATGGTGTCTGCGGCAATTATGCTTGCCTCGGCGCCATCAGCAAAAGCCCAGTTTGTGGTTACCGATCCGGCCAATCTTGCCTCGGGGATTCTCAACAGCGCCAACGAGATCATACAGACTTCCTCAACTGTTAGCAATGTGGTCAAAAATTTCAAGGAAGTAGAAAAGGTATACAAGCAGGGCAAAGAATATTATGACAAGCTTCAGGCGATTAACAATCTGGTAAAAGACGCCCGCAAGGTACAGCAGACCGTCCTTTTGGTGGGCGATGTATCGGAAATGTATGTGCAGAATTTCGGTAGGATGCTCAATGATCCAAACTTTTCAGCAAGGGAACTCACCGCCATTGCCAAGGGATATTCGGCGCTGCTGGGAGAGAGTACCGAGCTTTTGAAAGAACTCAAGCAGATTGTAACCTCCTCGAGCCTGTCACTCAGTGATAAGGAACGAATGGACATCATCGACCGTGTATACAAAGAGGTAAAAGAATACCACAGCTTGGTGCGCTACTACACCAATAAAAATATTTCGGTTAGTATCCTGCGAGCTAAAAAGCAGAATAGCACCAAAAGGGTTCTTGAGCTTTACGGCACCCCAAACCAAAAATACTGGTAATATGGAATTCAATAATCTTCATGAGGTCCTTCGCTCGCTGTATGATGAGATGCTGCCATTGTCCGCCGATATGGCGGCGGTGGCCAAAGGACTGGCAGGACTCGGGGCGCTGTTTTTTATGGCCTTGAAAGTCTGGCAGGCACTCAGCCGGGCTGAACCTATTGATGTCTATCCGCTTCTGCGCCCTTTTGCACTGGGTCTCTGCATCATGTTTTTTCCGACGATCGTGCTGGGTACAATCAATGCCGTATTAAGCCCGATAGTTCAGGGAACACATAGCATTCTGGAAGATCAGGTATTGGACCTGAACGATCTGCAGGCAAAAAAAGACCTGTTGGAGCATGAAGCGATGATCCGCAATCCCGAAACCGCCTATATGGTATCGGACGCTGAGTTCGACAAGAAACTGGACGAGCTGGGCTGGTCGCCTTCGGACATCGGGACTATGGCCGGAATGTATATGGACAGGCAGACCTATGAGATAGAGAAAATAATAAAAGAGTGGTTTCGCAACCTGCTCGAAATACTATTTCAGGCTGCAGCGCTGGTGATCGACACCATACGCACTTTCTTTCTCATAGTGCTGTCCATCCTGGGGCCTATCGCATTTGCCATATCAGTCTGGGACGGATTCCAGTCAACTCTCACGCAGTGGATTACACGGTATGTCAGCGTTTATCTGTGGCTTCCCGTAGCGGACCTGTTCAGCTCGATGCTGGCCAGGATCCAGTCCCTTATCATTGAAAGGGACATAGAAATGCTTACTGATCCCACTTTCCTTCCCGACACCTCAAACACCGTATATATCATTTTTATGATTATCGGCATCGTGGGATATTTTACCATTCCAACTGTGACAGGCTGGATTATCCAGGCAGGCGGCGCAGGGAATTTTTCACGCAACATCCACCAGACTGCCATGAAATCCGGAAATATAGCAGGCGCAGGCGCTGGTTCGGCCGCAGGCAACATTGCCGGAAGGCTGGTCAATAAGTAATCAATAAACATTCATTTAAATGGAATTTAAAACACTCAGAAATATAGAAAACAGTTTTCAGCAAATCAGGCTGTATGCCATTGTATTTGCCGTGCTATGTGCAGTAGTGACCGTATACGCGCTTTGGAGATCGTATGGTTTCGCCGAGCAGCAGCGCCAGAAAATTTACGTGTTGGACAATGGCAAATCGCTCATGCTAGCACTCGCTCAGGACGCCTCAATCAACCGTCCTGTGGAAGCCCGAGAGCACGTTAGGCGTTTTCACGAGCTGTTCTTTACCCTGGCGCCCGACAAAAATGCCATTGAAAGCAATATGAAAAGGGCATTTAGCCTTGCCGATAAAAGTGCCTTTAACTACTACAAGGATCTTTTGGAGAAAGGCTATTACAACCGGATCATATCGGGCAATGTGCAGCAGCGTATCGAAATGGACAGCGTGGCCTGCAATTTCGAGACATATCCTTATGTGGTGCGGAGTTATGCAAGGCAAATTATCATACGCTCGAGTAATGTAACCCGGCGCAGTCTGGTTACATCCTGCCTTCTGGTAAACTCGGTGCGCTCGGACAATAATCCGCAGGGCTTTAATATTGAAAAGTTTGCGGTGGTTGAAAACAGGGATATAGAAGTCATCGAACGCTAAAAAAAATCTTATGGAAGCATTATTAGATTTAGACACATTTGCGAGAATCCTGACTGAAAAAGGATTTAACGGCTATTTCCATACGCAGGGTGCGCATGCTGGAAAGTTAAAAGACAGCATCAGCGAATACCTTGAAAACTGCAAAAATGGAAAAGACAGTTTGCCTAAAGAGGACTTGCTGCTGACAGGCTACCTGCAATGGTCGGGTGAAGACAAGCCCATTGTACGATGCAATATGCTGGTAAAATACCTGAAAGGTAAATTTTCTCTCAACAGAATGGAGGTGGCAAGGAAAGACCAATTTGGACAGCTGCTGAAAAAAGCGGAACTGACAAAACTGTCTGTTATATCTGCGCCCAGCGCGTCTCAGGCAGTCGCCTTGGTCAATGATGAGCAGCACCAAAAAACAGATAAATGTCCAAAGCGTTTTAAGCTTTAAAAACAAAAATAACAAGGTTATGAATAAATTAAGAGCAAATATAGACCAGTGGCTGGAAGGGCTTGACAAGAATTGGGAAGCAATGCCAATAAAAAGGCAACATCAGGTGATACTGTACTTTTTTGCGGCGTACGTGCTGCTGACCGCAGTTGTCATTTTTAACGTATGCCGCGATACGGCATACGCGAGAAACAATATGGCTGTAGAACATATCGAAAACCCTGCCTCGGCAGGGAAAGAAAGTCCGGCGTCCCTACAGGACTCCCTGAAGCCAATTAAAAAAATAGGATTATGAAAGAAAATAAAAAAAAGGTCAGCCTTCTCTCAGAAGAGGCTCGCCAAGACACTTCCTCGTTTCTGCCTGATGAAAAAAAGACAACTGTCGAGCGCATTAAAAAACCGTTGATTTTCACACTGATGGGAATTGTATGTATCGGCTGTATGTATTTGATCTTTAAGCCGTCGAAGGATAAAAAGCAGATCGAAAGCATTGGTCTGAACGACAGCGTACCACAGGCAAGCGGATCTGTACTGCAGGCAGACAAACAGAAAGCGTATGAGCAGGAAATACTCGAAGACAAAGAAGAGCAAAAAAAGAACACTTTAACCACGCTGTCCGATTACTGGAATGAGGGCAACGCTGAGCAGAAACAATCACTGCCCGATGACGCGGAAGGAACTAACAATCCGGCGCTGAACACTTACCGTACTGCCCAAAGCACGCTGGGCTCATTCTATCAGCAGGATAACGGAGAAACAAATGAACTTCGCCGACAGCTCGATGAACTGAAACAGGAACTCGCGCAAAAGGAAATTCCCAAAGCTGCCACGGTTGATGACCAGCTGGCACTTATGGAAAAATCCTATCAGATGGCCGCCAAATACCTTCCCTCAGGCTCCGGTTCTGTCGAGACTGCAGGAAAAAACACTGCAGTAACAAAGGCGGAATCAGAAGAGAAGAATTTTTCGGCACTGGTCCCTGCAAAAAAAAGCAAAGTCTCCTCGCTGTATCAACGTGCGTCAGACAGCACTTTTATTGCAGAATGGAACACGGGCAGAGGGTTTAATTCAGCAGGCTCAATGCAAGAAACGCTTCAGCCAAAAAACAGCGTCAAGGCCTGCGTGCACCAAACACAAGCTATTATTGGCGAGGCAGGCGTTTCCCTTCGTCTTGTAGAACCTGCAAGGATTTCAGGTCGTATCATAGCAGCGGGCACAATAGTGACGGCAAATGCGAAGATACAGGCAGGCCGCCTGCAGTTGAAAGTCACTTCCATCGAACTGGAGGGCTCCATCATTCCTGTAGACATTACTATTTATGACCTTGACGGCAAGCAGGGAGTGCCAGTTCCCTATTCTGCCGAAAGAAGTGCCCTAACTGAAATGGCGGGCAACATGAGCCAGCAGTCCGGCACGAGCCTTATGATGACACAATCTGCAGGACAGCAGGTGGCCGCTGACCTGAGCCGCGGGGTGGTTCAGGGCATCTCGGGCTATTTCGCAAAAAAAGTGAGGACGCCTAAGGTTACCCTAAAAGCAGGACATCAGGTGTATCTGGTTTCCAAAAAATAACAGCAATCTAAAATAAATTAATTATGAAAAATCAATTTAAACTATTTTGGGCAACAGCCCTTTTAATAACATATTCATTAGCCGCATCTGCGCAGGAAAACGAAGCCACGAGCCTTGATTTAGGAACGATACCGCCCTACCATATGCAGGTTACTTATGACAAAACTTCCCACCTTATTTTCCCGTCCGCTATCCGATACGTGGATCTTGGAAGTGAATACCTGATCGCCTCAAAGGCCGAGGATGCTGAAAACGTCCTTCGCGTCAAGGCATCGGTCAAGACTTTTGAAGAGGAAACCAACTTTTCGGTGATTACAGATGACGGCCGTTTTTACAATTTTAACGTGCAGTACAGCGCCAACCCGCCTACCCTCAGCTATGATCTTATGGCGATGCAGAAGAACTTCGACAAAGTCAGTGCAAGCGATGTTCTTTTTGAGGAGCTTGGAAAAACACCGCCCTCACTGGCAGATTTGATCCTGGAAACTATTTACAAAAACAACAAGCGAATCGTAAAGCACATTGCATCGGAGAGTTTTGGCATTCAGTTCAGCTTAAAGGGCATCTATATCCACAACGGCAAGTATTATTTCCATACGCAGCTTGAAAACCAAACCAATGTACCTTTCAGCATTGACTTTATGAGTTTCAAGGCGATAGATAAAAAAACAGCCAGACGAACTGCCTCGCAGCAAAGGCCGATTGTGCCGCTCCGCATTTACAAAACCCTTGATGAGATTCCCGGAAAAGCCACAGATCAGAATGTGTTTCTCTTTGACCAGTTTACAATAGCGGATGACAAACTGCTGCTAATTGAGATTTTTGAGAAAAACGGAGGGAGACACCAGACACTTAAGATTAAAAATTCAGATCTGGTAAAAGCCAAGGTAATAAACAGTATGCACCTTAAATTTTAATAACTATTAAAAAATTAGAAATGAAAAAGTATTACAGCCCGAAGCATTGCTTTGGGCTGTTTTGTTTCCTGAGCTTAAGCCTTTCCTGCAAATACATTGCATAACTCAATTAACGTTAGTATCTTAGCATTAAAACAAAAGAACCAAAACCTATTTAACAACAAGGATCTAACTTGTACTGTTATGCAAAATGTTATCGACCGCACCAACAGCTTTTATCTCGAAATGTCCAGAAAAGTACTTTCTGAAAAGGAATACGATGTACTTGAGAAACTCTTGATAGAAAAGATGTCCCTGAGCGAGGTGGCGGAAAATTATGGGGTTACATCCGAATATGTAAACGAGCTTTACGAGATAACATATAACAAAGTAAAAGCGGTGACCGAACTGTTTTTAGAAATTGACCATTACATAGCAAAACTGCAGGAGTTAAAACACGAATTGAATCCAAGTCCCGCTCAAATCAGAAAAGAAAAAGCAGAAAAAGACCGGCAGAAACTGCTTTACAACAGCGAATTTCCTTTCAGCAGAAGACTGCAAGGTGTACTTGAAACTTTAGAAATCAGAACTATTGGAGATCTTGCCGATATACCGCTGAAGGATTTTCAACATTTCAGGGGATTTAAGATGAAGTGCAAGGCAGAGTTTATTGCCTTTATAGAATTTGAAAACATAGCCTATCTTTTCAAAGGCTTTTCCCGTTGGAAAACAGAGCCTATTGTACAATTAAAATAAAAGCCACTATAACAAGGCGGCCTTCTTTTGCTTCTTTTCTTTGGCCGCCTCGGAAAGAAAAGAAGTCCGTCCAAAAACAGCAAAAGGGATGATAAGCATCCCTTAAAAAAAACGCAGCGGGTTTGGTAAAATAGCGGGCACTGCATTTTGACAAAAGCGCTCCACCGTTTTAAACGCAAAAAGACGCTCCGCCCGAAAGGAAGGAGTATCTTTTTGCCGCCCGATTTCGGGCTTATATTGGAATGGGCTGTGATCGAAAATCTTTTAAATTCAGGAAAAATCCCCTGTTTGCTGTCATGCCCTCACGAAACAAGTTCCACAAAAGCGAGCATCCCATCTGCGCCAAAGCGGAATTAATAAACAAATCCTGTTTCTCTAGTGCCTCGGCAAGCGAACAGCTCGGCGTGTCGTCCTTCGTTTCAGATTCCTGTAAAAGCTCCCCAAATTCCTCTGTCACAAATGGCAGGCGCTCCACGGTTTCAAATTTTTCGGACTTGGGCTGTGGGATTTCCCCAATAGTCGATAATACAACCTGTCCTGTATACTGGCTGTTGCCAAAATCCATCCAGTATTTGGGGTCGTCCCTGTGATGTCTTTGGTTACTGTTTTTTAAAATATGGGCTATGTCAAAACGGGACTTTGCACTGTCTGTGCAGGTTATATAAATTTTAGCCTTCGCATTGGCGGGCAGTTTGCCGAAACTGTCCGTCTCAAATTTTACGGTTTCCGCTTTCCAATTTGTACCCGTAAAACGATTCGCTCTGTTGATAAGTGCCACGGATTTGTTCAGTCCGACCTCACTGGGCGCAAAACGCTGTCTGCCAAGGTTGGCATTTGTGATAGTATCATCATCCCAAAGGCGTACCGACAATCCTGCATGTCCTAGAGCCGTGAGGCTGTGGTTCATTTCCATAAGAGCGGTCAGCACTTTTGAGCCTGTACCTCCCGCCCCTATCAGGTTAACGGCAATGGGATTGGTCGGGCTTATGAAATATGGGTCTGTAAAATGCATTTTGGTTTTGCTTGTTTTCATGACAATAAATTTTTAAGTGTTTTGTTACTGCTTTTCAATAATGCTGTCGGAAAGGTCCTGTCCGATGTAACAAGGTCTTTCCACAGGGTTACACAGTTGCCCTTTACAGGGCTGTTTTCTCCCATCAGGTGACTGAAGTAGCTGTTAAAGAAATAATCCTCCCACGCCCTTGTAAATTCCTCCACCGATGCAGAGTTTTTAATATCGATACTGACTGAACCCATACATACCCTGCCATCCTCATAGATATTAAAAAATGGCGCATAGTACAGTAGTGTTTTTTCCGTAGGTCTTCTGTTACTTAAAAGGGCAAATACCCGCAGGCTATTTTTGGTAGCCTGCCAGACCATAGCAGGCACAAACCCCTGACCGCTCGGAATCCCTAGACCCTCTATAAAATAAAGCGGTCTTTTTTGTGATTTGGTGTACCATATCACAGCGCCTTTGTCCCTGCTTGGATTGATATGCAGTATATTTGTTGGCAGAATCCCGACGGGTTTTAAAAAAGCAGACTGCTTCTGCTTTTCAGTCGTAAGGGCTTTTGCGAGCACTCCTGCTTCACGCTCAGTAAGTGGGTGCGCATTAATAGGCGTACCGTTTTTATCCATATCGAAATGCTCTACATACATATCTTTATCTAAACCTTTACTTTCATAGAAAACAAGGGCGGATTTCGGGTGGTAAAGCGTCCCAAAATCCTCTGTTCTATCCATTGCATTATTCATTTTCGTTCTGTTTATAGTTATACAGTAAAGCGCACATATCGTCCAAAAGGTTAAACAGACGGCTTTCAAAATCAAGGCTGTTCTCTGTCAGTTCCCTTCCGTCAAAGCATTTTATAATGGTCGGTTCGTCCATTGCCCCGTACTCGTTAAATTCATTGTTGATACCTTCTTCAATGCTTTCATACAGCCATCCTTTGGTATCGGAAATAAAGGAAATGTACTTTTCCATTCCGATGCTCTCACTTTCCGTTTCTTCGTCTTGCTCCTCGTCATGTGTTGGTGCATTTCGAAAAATGCTCTCATTAGGATAATCGGTAAATAATGCAAAAGCTTTTTTCGCTATATCCAAACACTGCTTATCAAAGGCATCAAGGCTTTTAAAACCTTTTAAACGCCCTTCGAACACTTCTAAATTCATGCGGTTGAAAATCTTCTTTTCGATACAGTCCCCGATAAATTCTGCCTTGTCAAACTCCCGAATATACCGCTCGTTTTCCTCTCTGTCCTGCTCCTCTTCTGTCCAATCTCGGTGCATTTCATAGAGCCAGTACAGATAACTTGCCTGCTGTCTGAAATACGGTACATCTGCAATATGATACAGATACGAGCAGACCGATAAAAGCAGGTGCGCATTTTGTTTGTGCTTCGGTTCTCTGAGCATTTGATAAATCGGTTCTATGGGGATATAATACAGCGTTGTGCCTGTACTGTATTTTTCCTCGCTGAGCAAATACGCACTGTGGCTATCCTGCAATACACGCAGTTCGGAAAAGTTCTCTACACTTTTTTTGAGCTTCTCTTCCAAATCCCACACAGCCAATGCCATATTTAAAGGATATTCAAAATGACGGGTCGCCATCGGCATAATGCGGTAATGCCCTGCTAGGCTGTCGAGGGAGGCATAAAAATCGCTTTCCATTTTGGAAATATCCTGACAAGCCTGTAGCGTTTTATTCTCCAGTAATATGGGCAGAAATGAAACCTTTAGAAAACCATCGGTAGCATCCCCGCAGGCACTGACCTTGGTTTGTCTTTTTGCACCTCGTTGGCGTCCTTGGGTCTCTGCATCCAATGCATAAACCCTGCGAGCTGTGCATGAAGCTGTTTTTGTCTTTTTCGCTCGGGCAGTTGCACTGTTCCCGATATGACTGTCTGTTGCATAATTCATGGCTTTAAATTTTGGTCAGCCTTTTGTTCCCATTACCGTTTCAAATCGGTACTCGACCGCATCATCCCTGATTGCAGGGGCGGATATTTTGGCGGTGGTCAGTATCGGATAGGTCGGCGCATAAAAATTCAGTACCGCTTCGGTGCTCCATCTTGGCTCGGGGTCGGAAAGCCTGATTTCCTGCCCTTTGTCTTTGAGTATAAAAACCCGCTGTAATTGTGTCGCTAATAACATGATTTGTATTTTAGATTAGTATCGTTCCTCTTCGGGGTCTTCCCAGTTTTCCATGTCCCCTGCGTCCGTTTCTTCCTCGTCCGTTTCATGCCCCTGTGCATCACTATTATCATTAGCATACTCGGGAAAAAGCGCCTCTCGGGGCGGTTCGGTCTTTGCAGTTTCTGTTGTACTGCCGAACAGATCGGGCGCAAATTTTGCCGACAGTTCGGATTTGCGTCTGCGTATTTCCTCCGACTTAAAGGGAAACTCATGTATTTCGGGCACTTTTATCCATGCCTCACGGAATTTCCCCTCTTTTTCCAGTTCCTCGGCCTTTGCCATAGCTTCGCTGAATTTTTTGTCCTTGGCTTCCTGCTCTTTTTTCTTGCTATCGGCTTTCTCCTTCTCCATAGCCGACTGCTTTTTGGTATCTTCAAGCTGTTTCATATAACCTTCCATGTCAACCATAAGACCCGAAGCGGACTCCATGGGCGTAGTGATATTCTCAAAAAAACCGCTGTCGAGTTCCTCAGCTGTTCCCCGCAGGTTTAATGGCGGTATGCTGTGCTTGGCATTGTCCCCGCACGCCTCATTTTGGAGCATGACCAGTACGATAAGCCTGTTCTCTGCCCCTTTGGCTATGGTAATGTGCAGGTCGCCTATGATCTGCAACTGCGCTATCTGATTGAAAAAATTAGTTGTCGTTTCCATAATTTAATTTTAATTTTTTAATGATTGACTCTATGACGCTCTGCTCATCATGCCCTAACCTGTAGAGGCGTTCGATGTAGCTTTTCATATTTTCCTGATATTCCTTTTCTCCCTCTTCCCCTTTTAAGATAAGCAGATGGGTGTTCCAGTTCATTACTGCTTCCCTGATGATGGCTATAAGCTTTTGGGCGTACTTTTTTTCGGCTGTCTGGCTTTTTTTTGAAAGTCCCAGTTCTACGTACATGTCCAAAATATGCCAATACACCCGTGCTTCCTTGCCTATACTGCGGTGTTTGCCGACAAATTGATTGTAGAGATACAGTATAAACTCAAAATTGTTGCTGTCCTTCCTTGCCATAATTCCTGCGCTTTTATGTTGTTCAATTGTGCAAATCTTCATCTATTATTTGCACCGTTTAAAATTGATTTTAAAGGCAGTCGCCACGAAGGCGACCACCTGTGATTAGCTAATTAAGATTAAGGATTTGCGCACCATCTGCCTGAAAGGCGGTACATAGTTCAAATGCCTTTTGGGCTTTTCCTTGCGCTGTGCCTCCCATTACAATGGATTGAAGTTTGGCTTCGCTGTCTTTGTATTTGCGCACATTCTGATAGTAGCCCGTAACTCCATTGTAAGCCCCGAAAAGCGTGCCTTTAGTGGTTTCCATCTGCTGAGATTCGCTTGCCATGGCGTACGCAAAAGCATCATCTACCGTATTTTTAAACACGGTGGAAACTTCATCCTCTGCTCCTTTTCTGATTAAAGCGAGTGTTTCGGTATTGGGACATAATGCCAATTGAATCAATTTCTTAACCTGCGTATCTGTTACCTTCACTTTAGCCCATTCATTGAAAATGCCTTCGAGCTGATTGCTCAGTCTGTCCGCAAGTCCCATTACTTTATGGGCATCGTCTAAGCGCTGTTTAGCGCCTGATGTATGGCGGATGCGCACCACGTTGCTCATCGAGCGCAAAGAAGCGTTAAGGGTATTTTGGCATACGATGCGGATCGGGGTAAAAGCCGCTGTGATGCTTCCGCTCCCGTCGTGCGAAGTGGTCAGGAAAATATACTTTTCCGTTACGTCGTCCCCGTTTCCTACACGGATATAATCAGGAAGTTTGGCGGTAATAAAAATGCGTTCGCCCTGCCCTAGCGCCCCTGCCGTTTCGTACAGTATACCGTCGCCCCCGCCTACAATGGCATCAAAAAAACTGAACGCCTCACGGTTCTGCACGATTTGGTAGTCTTTCCCGACCACACCCAAAACGGCATTGCTGTCGGTGCGAATGGTGGCAAAGCAGTCAGGGACTGCCAGTTCAGTACTGCCCACTTCAATACCGCCCGCAGTTTGGATAATGCCCGATGCTTTTGTGTATAAAGGGCTTTTAGCCACCTCGTAATCAAGCCCTGCATGTCTTATGGCTTCTGAGCTTGTCGGGTACTGCTCCACGATCTGCCCGAGCCCGTGCCATGCTTTTTCCTTTACGCTGAAAAAAGAATACATTCCTGTCTGACTGTTGTAATTGATATTATGTGCCATGATATTTGATTTTAAAAGTTTGAAATTAAAATTGTTTAGAACCCTTTAATACCTGCCGTTAAAACGGGATGTCGTCCTCAGGCTCTTTTACTGTAACCTTTTTATTTTCCTGTTCCGCATTCTGCTCAGTTTTCACTCCCTGCGCACCTTCGGACTTCTTCCCGCCCCCGTGCAGTTTGATGTTCGAAGTATTGAAATTCAGCCCCGCGCGAGGTTCCCCGTCATTCCCTGTCCACGCCCTTGCGCTTACCATACCTGTGAGTTCCACCACCGTGCCTTTGGTCAGCCACTCGGCAACCCTTGGGCTTATCCAGTAGGCGCATTCGAAAAAGGTAGTCTGCTCTACCCTGTCGCCTTTTCTGTTTTTGTAGCTCTCGTTGATGGCTACTGAAAAATTTACTACCTGTCTGCTGTCTGACAATGTGCTTACTTTCGCATCTTTTGTCAATCTTCCTGTAATGTTCATGATTTCTAGTTTTTAAATTGTTGCTTTCTTTTTCCCGCCCCGCATTTTTACTTTTTACTTTTTTTTTACTTTTTTTTTTTGAAATTTTATTCGGCAATGAGAGCAGGCGCTGTTTTGTTTCATCATTGTTTTTTTCAATATTTCAATTCTCATTTCTGACATTTTTTTTTATTCGTCTAAAGAGCCGCAGTATGCTATGTTTTGTTTCATGAGCATAAAAAGGTGAGTGTCCGGCAAAAGCAAGGCTCTGGCAAAAAATACAACCCGGAGGGGTGGAGATTTTTTGCCAAGACCTGAAAGGCCCCGGCCTTGCTTTTGCTCAAGGACACGGACTACCTTTGCTCCTGAAATAAAACAAAAGCATACAGGGTCTTTGATAAAAATTAAAAGGGAAGCAATTGGGGTAATTATGGATAAAAAGCCATTAGGAAGAAAAGCAGACAGCTTGGGGATGAATTCCAAAAGATGGGCCCGCAAGTTCTAGGGTGCTGGCATCCTAGCTCTGCAGAACAAACTGAGATATTACACGCAATTAACTAATCTTCAGATATTTAAAAAACAGTAACAGGACAACTAAATAACTGATGTATAGCGGCTGCTGCAAGACTAAAAGATTAGTATATTATTGTTATATTCGCTTAAGGAAGATTACTAATTGGACAAAGCCAACTAAAAAAGGACGAATTGGTGCCATTTTATGGCTGGTATAAATTAGTTGTGCGTCATATCTCAGCAAATCGGGAGACACTATGTAGAAACAAATCTTATTTTTTAATTATAAACCAAAACACGACGTATGAAAATTACAAAAACCAAAGTATTTTTTTTCTTCTTAACAGCAATTATATTGACAAATCATTCTTTTGCACAAAAAGTTGCAGGTTATTCTTTTGACAAATACCCTGCGAAAGAAATTTACAAAGGACAAAAAGTGAAAGTAAATTTAAAGAGTAGTAATACAGCCAATAGTTATAGGACAGAAATTACAAATCAATATAATGAGTCAAAAATTGACTTTGCAGGAAAATATTCTTTTATTTTTTGGGGAGCTGGTACAGGTTTGACAATTGGGGCTATGGTAGATAACAAAACAGGAAATGTTTATGATTTGCCTCTAACAGAAGAGAATTCTACTAGAGGTTTTTGTGGCTACGAAATCTCTGAAGAAGACAACAAATTATACAAAAAAAACAGCAACCTGTTTATTACTTTTACCTGGTCTTGCGAAGAAAATGAAATAACAAAAACAAATGTTATAACGAAAAACTATTCTATTTTTATTTGGGACGAGGCAAATAAAAAATTCTCTCTATTAAAAAATAAAACTGAGAAAAAAACTGAGAAAATACCAACCGAATAATGATACGAACGCACAACATACGCTACAAGCAATTTGGGCAATTGGCTTAATGGAAAGTTGGTGTTGTATTTGGAATGATTTGGCAAATCCGAAGAATGAGTTTAATTTAGTACCAAACCCCGCCGTAGTACAGGAACGTTATAGGCAAGTTTTAAACCTGCTAAAATAGAAATCTATGAAATTAATACTCCAAAACAATTTTCTGAAGCTCATAATTTTACTTTTAGGTTTAAAATTATCTGTAAGCTGTAATACTAAATCAAATAATCCTGAAGAGTCAAAAGAAAAAATTATTGTTGACACTTTAAATACATACAAAAGTAAGCCTGAAAAAAAATCAGGTAAAATTGATTCTGTTAAAATGCATGCATTTGACGACTTATATTTCGGAATTCAAAGTGAAATTACCTCAAAGAAATATTCTGTAAATGACATCGATTATTCTGTGGCATCTTCAGGAAGTGAACCTGGAAAGGGATTATTTTATTTTATGCTTGAAAGCAAATCAAATATTACTACACAAAAAAAAGCAGATAGAGTTTTGAACGAATTAAAAAAAACAATTTCAAAAAAGTACGGCAACGGAGAAAATATAAACAAAACCTATTACATTAAGCATCCAGAAGAAAAAGAAAAAGCTGAAGACTTTTTTGGTAAACGTGCTCTTTATAAATATGATAAAAAAATAATTGGATTGCCTTATGAGGTTGTGAAATCAAAATGGGACTTAAAATATAAAGAAATCAAAATTGGATATTTAATTGAGCACAAAAATAGAACTGTATATTATCAATCTTCACCTGAAGATAATAATTATATAATATATATTGAATTAACGAGCAAAGTAATTAAATCGGAGAATGAAAACTCGGATAATAAAAACGCTGAAAAGGATTCTAATAAGTTCTAAAAAAAACCTGCCTATAATAGCCGTTTAGCGAGATTGGGGTTTTAGGCTTAATGGAAAGTTGCTTTTGTATTTGGAAAATTTGTGTTTAACCGAAAAATCTCGCATCTTTAATCCCCAACCTCGCCAAGGCCAAGACGTTGTGTGCTAGGTTGAGAATCAAAACTTGAAAACCCATATGACACGAAAAAACGACTTTTTTGAAAGTGAAACATTTACTGAAGCCAGATAAACCGTTGAAAAAATGATTGATTTTCAAAAAAAAATGTGTTAAACAAAAACTCTAACGAGTTTTTTATATATAGCGTCATATGACAATAATTGAAAAAATATTAGATTCTAACGGTCCAATGATGTCAAGCAAACTCGTTGAAATTTTAGAGACTACAGAAAAAATCAGTAAAAATACAGCAAGCCAAAAAGTTTCGAGAGACAATTCTATTATAAAAATAAAAGGCTTTTATAGCAGTGGTCAGTCATTTTGTTATCTAGAGAAACATATTAGTGATATTTCATTTTTTGATTTATTATTAAAATCAATGGAAGAAAATGGAAAAAAATATTGGTATTGTATTAATGCTATAAAAATGAACGGTGGGATAATAAGCCAAAAATATTTAGAATGTTATACTAATTATCCAGTTATTGCTTTAAAAAGTCATTTACCTTTTAAAATTGTTATGCAAAATTTTGTATCGAGCGGAATTTTGATTTTCGACAATGATCATTATCTAATTTCTCCAAAATTTAATCAATCATATAGTAATTATACACAATATAATACCATAGAAATGATTAAAGACGATATTCTAAATAACTTTCATAATTATGTTAAGAATATCGGATTAATATCTTACAATACAGGAAAAAAATTTTCAGAATTCGGGAAATTTAATTGGTGCTTTACCGGAGTGTGCCCTGTTAATGCACTAAAAACTAACAATAAATTTGGGTTTTTAATTGCAGACATTTTATTTGGACATTCAATTTATGAAAAAGATGTAACCTTCTTTATAGAGAAAATCAAAACCGTTCAAAGTTTTCAAAACGCTTCAAAAATTTTACCTTTTATATTGGTTGATGATATCGAGCCAAAAGCATTAGAATTATTGAAAAAAAATGGAATAATAGTAGGATTTATAAGAGAATTATTTGGTCAAAAATATGCTGATACATTAAAAAATTTGGTAAGCGTGTTAAATAATGCAGGAGCTAGTCTTAAGAATGATCCTGACAAATATTTAGACTTAATTTCAGAATTAAAAAAATATAATGAAGGTCTTGCAAATAATATAAAAGGAACATTGTTTGAATTTGTAATTGGTCATATTCATTCCGTTGATAGTAATAATAGTATTGATTTGGGAAGAGAAATATTTGAAAACAACGGAAAACACGAAATTGACGTATTAGCAGTTTATAACGATAAAATAATTTTTGCAGAATGTAAGGCAACAAATTCTTCTACATCAGTTGAAAAAATTGAAAAATGGAAGAATCAAAAAATACCTGCATTTCGAAAATGGGCAGAAAAACAAGAAACTTGGAAGAACAAAAAATTAGAGTTTGAATATTGGTCGACAAATGGATATGACAATGAAGCGGAAAATATTTTAAAATCAATTTCAGAAAGTGCAAAAAAGTTTAAGATTTCTTATTTTTCAGGTGCAGATATTAGAAAACGAACTTTGCAAATGAAAGATAAAAAACTTAAAGAAGCCGTGGATAATTTTTTCCTCAAAACAAACTTGTGAAAAACCCAGCACACAATACACGCTACAAGCAATTTGGGTATTAGGCTTAATTTGAAATTGGTTTTGTTTTTGGAAATCCGAATAATGAGCTTAATTTAGTCCCAAACTGCTTGTAGCGTGAGAACGTTAGCAACAATTTTCCCAAATATTTCACAGAAAATAACCAATTTTAAAAATAACAATATGAAAGATTATGGAATGTTACTTGAGCGAACTATTGAGAAATATTGGGGGCATCCAAAAACTCCAATTTATTTTGCTAATTATTATGGAGACAAATTCGAAATGAGGGCTTTGCTCTTTTCAATTGTCGTTCATGAGATAAATTACAAGTTTTCAGAATATAGCGAAGAGGAAATGAAAGAATTAAAGGCTTATGAGAAAAAGGGTTGGGATAATAAAATAAAACATAACGACAGTATCAAAATACTTGAAGTTTTGGCTGATCACAATAAAGTAGAATAAATAAAATACTAAGATGACAGATAATGACAGTCATACACGATGGCAAAATATCCTAATAACACAACTAGGTTTAGCTAACAACTTAATTATCCTTTTAGCTGTAGGATTACTTGGATTTGGTATAACATTTTTAAAAGACGTTACCGTATTAAGTTTTTACCAGAAAATTTTCTTTTGGTGCAGTTGTATTTTGATTTTAGTATCAATTGGATTTGGAATTACAGTAATTATTAATCGATTGGATGATTTTAAAATTACTGCGCAAATAGCAAGAAAAAGACAAACTGGAAATAGAGACGGAATTGAAAACGATAGACAGGAATCAAAAGGCTTGGGAAAACAAACCTGGAATTATTTTATAATTCAAGTTTCAACTTTTCTAGTTGGATTTTTATGTTTGTTAGTTTTGATTTTAATACAATATAAAGATAAAATAGCGTAAGAAAATTCTGGTAAAATTTACAGTGGATTTAGGCAAGTGCTTAATGGAAAGTTGGTTTTTGTATTTAAGATGACTTACTTCGTCAAAAAGATTTAGTAATTTATTCTTATATTGTTTAAAATCATAGTAATGACACAAAGCCAACTATAAAAGCCGTATTGGCACCATTTTATGGCTGGTATAAATTAGTTGTATGATATTTCAACTCAGATTAAGGAATGACATATAGTGAAAATATAAAATTTATAAGGGCTAATTTTCCACAATTAGATTTGCTTGCCGAAACCGAATTCCATTTATTTAAAAATGAATCTTTTGCATTTGAATGTATAGATTCATGTACTAAATTGTGTAATACTGCATCTCGAAATTTAGAAATTAGTGTAAACTTTGCAGTAGAATATAATTATAATTTCAATGCAAAGGCAATCATTAAAGATAATAATGGAATAATACTTCTAAATCTAGGGTTAATAGAAAGATTAGAAATAATCGTATCTGATTCTATCGAAGTTTTTTATTTAGAAAACATTTCTAAGTTAACATTTTCACAAACAGACAAATTAGAAATAAAAAATCTATTTTCTAATTTATGTATTTCATATCTATTTCATCATGAACTTGCGCATATTTTGCAATTTTTAAGTTTATCTTCAGAAAATCATTATAATTTAAATGAAGAAACTTCAAATAAAAATCAGTTTGAAATTAAAAACCATATTTATGAAATGGATGCTGATTTATTTGGTATAACAATGTGTACATCTGAATTGCTTGATTATGCTAAAAACATCAATTATCCTTTCAATACAATTTTAGTTTTTAATCTACTAACTACCTTACTTTTTTCAATTTCAAATATTATAATAGAATTTTCTAAAAATCAATTGGCTGATATATATTACAAAAAACAAAGCCATCCACATCCATTAATAAGAATAATAAAATGCAATGACCAAATTCTCTCTTTTACTTCTAAAAATCTTGTTATTCAAAAAGAATTCTTTTTAGCTGTTTTGCAACGAACGTTTAAAATAATAAATCAAATACAATATAACACTAAAGGTAGAATAGATTTCTCAAAATTATTACATGATAATATATCAGAAATTGAACTATATATTAATGAAATAGAAATGGAAAGTGAGAAATATAACGAACTTATAAGATTTAGAGTTCAGAAAATCTTTAATAGCCTTCATGAATAAAGAAACATCCTACAACCACGTCTTGCGCCATTTTGCGAATTTAGTGGAATTACCAAGTACACTTAAGTCGTTTTTATCTTTTAAAAAAAATTGATATTTAATTAGTCGTCTTGAGTAACAAATAGGCTAATTCTCATTTACAAATTTTACAATTTTTTCACATGCTTGCATAACAATACTTAAATCACATCGAAAAAACTCCCTACGAGAAGTTAACCTATACAATTCTAACTCTTTATGAATCAATTGTTCAGCAATTATACAATCTTTTGTATGATAAGTATTTATAACGAAAAATTTATCTGGCGAACTTGTGTTTGAAAGTTCTTTACGTCTAGTATCTGAATCTCGTTTAGTAAGGCCTATTTTAAAAATGTTGTCTTGGTGAGTTGGCTCACGCATTATATAAATATATCCTGCATTCTCGTTATTAAACCTAGTTAATTCTTGAGCTGTTGTTATACCTTTCGGGGTCGAGAAATATACATCGTTTCTTTCTACCCATGTTTTACCAACTATAATATTTCCCTTTTTATCATGTCCATTTTCGTCAATCCCCAAACGTTTCCAATATCCAGATTTTTCAATAGAAAAACTTTCGTCATTCAACTCAGTGCTCCTAAAGGCAACCAAATTATTTGATTCTAAATAGTAAAATGGCTTGGCAAATATTTTATATTTACTTGGAACGTCGGAATATTTCTTTTTAGTAAGTGGACCTTTGATTATACTTGCTAATTTTGTCTCATATGTAACATCTACTAGACGCGCTTCGTTTTCAAAGACATAAAAAGGTAAAGCCAAGCAATATTTTGCAAAATCAAAAACAGCATCATATTCTTTTAATCTTTCCTCATTTTCTCTAAAAAATTTTTCTCTATCTTCCAAAGTTGTAGAATTTTCATGGCGAAAAACTGCATTATAGTCATCTGTTGTAACTGTAAAACTAATATTTTCATCCCTTGCAACACGTCTTATATCAATCGATTTATTTTCTAAATCAAATAATAAACCAACGGAATGAAACCAGAGATCATCTCGTTCATTAAATTGTACAATTTTAGCTGGTTCACCTTCATTTCCGATAGTCATACCTAACGACTTTTTATATCGACTGATGGAATCTTCAGCTGCAGCTCTAGTATGTTTAGTGAAATATATTTTAGCCTCCTCTTTATCAAAAGTTTCACCGGCTTGCATTAAAATTGAAACTTCGTTTCCTTGCCTTATTAATGAAAGACCGCCTATAAAGAACTTTTTACCTTCATTATTTGAAAAATTTATTTCATCAAAACCTGTCGTAAAAGAAAAATGATAAATTACTTTTTCTGGAATGTTTTCATAAAAATCTATACTATTTAGTTCAAATTTCTTATCTGTTACAAAATCTAGAAAGTCAATTAAAGAAACTCCGTATGACTCTTCTTCATCAACTAATTCCAAAATGGAATTTTGTTTATTGAATACAAAAAATGGTTCAAAAACATTAAAAGATGTTGGAAATGAATTCGGACCATAATTAAGAAATCTATATGCATACTCTTTCAAATAATAACGTAAATCTTTTTCGTTATCCCAGTCTAGACCATTTAAATCTTGTATATCAATAATTTTTCTTCCAGTATCAAATTTTCTCTTCATTTTTTTCCATAACGTCGGATTCTTATACTGGATATTTTCTATATCAACCATGTCTATAGATGAAGAAATTTTAGAAAAAGCTTTATTTAACCTCATACTCACATTTTTATATATTGCTAATTTAAGAAAACTTAATGAATATCTTAATTACGGTAAATCTCGAAAGTACTTCTTTAAGAAGGCCAAATTGGACCCGCAGCAGCCCTAGCCCCGATAGAAGTGAAATCCTTTTGTGCCGGGGGTTCGGCAAAAAAGATTGGAACGTATAGCGGGAAAAGCTCCTAAAAAATAATATTAAATACAAGTAACAAAGCTGATCACCAAAATTAGATGTCATTTTTAATACAAAAAATTCAATTACAGCCGTACCATCAAAGGACTTTCAGATCCCACAGGCGACCCCAAAGAAATCCAGCTGCTGCTGAAAATGGAAAAATGGCTCAGGGAGTATCATAATGAAAAAATTGACGGTTAATCCCGTATATTTAATCTTTCGACTGCAGTCCTTACTGTCTGCTGAAGGTATGAGACCGGCATTGCTATCTACAGGTCACTTTTTGCTTTAGTCTTGACAATACCGCTGTTTATTTTGTCTGAATAGGATAATAGGACATAACAGCGCGTTACGCTTTCGTGCTGGATGGATAACTGGATTTCTCCCTTATCGGTTTTCCAGACTGAGAAATATTTGCAATTGTCAAACTTAACTTTGAACATCTTGGCACTGTCGTCCCGGGGCGGCGAGGAAGAATCAAATTTTTCAACGACTTCTGAGGGTCTGCCGTATTTTTCAGCCAGCATATCTTTCAAATCGAAGTAATTTCCCGACAGCGTCGACCAGGTATCTTTTTCGGGAAATATAACGGCTATCTTGTACACCAGATCTTTCTGCTTCAACGTTGAGACCGCGACAATACAATCTTTGTAGCCTGCGAACTCTCCGCTCAGCACTGCAGTTCCATTTTCTGTTCCTGCATTTGTAAATTCCTCCTGCTCCATTTTCAAAACATATTCACTAAGTGTCCCGTCTAGTGGAACGCCTTTAAAAACCAGATGTTCCGACGATTGGGAATAGGCAGAGCTGTAAATTGCCAGATAAGCCACGAACAATAAAATATTTTTAGTCTTCATATTTTAAATTTAAAGTTTCTATTTCTATCGGTTTCCGATATTCTGATTCATAACATTCTGATCCGCGACCTTGTGACATTACATAGGTTCTGAAACTGTATTAGCTGATATTTTTGGATTTGCCATCCAAACCAATTCAGTTTACTCATTAAATTTTATAGATGTCCGTTTTAATAAGTATCAGAATTCTACCTATAAGAATTCACAAAAGTAAAAATGTAATTCAAATAAAATATATTATAATTTTAATTGAAGGCAGATAGCTTACATATTGCGGAACTAGTCAAACAAAGTTACAATCACACCCTCCTCCTCTGGGTAAATTGTAGTATAGTTGTACCTATCCTGAAGTGATGACAACTCCCATATCCGGTTGTCTCGAGATTTATAATTAAACGTGATATTTATATTTTGTTTTAAAGTTATTAGTCTTGCAATGGTAACCGCATCAGGGTGATGGTACATAGTACCGCTGGTAGATATAACAAAATTTCTACAGTCAACCTGCTTCATCAAATCGGGACTTGTATTGCTCTTACTCCCGTGATGAGAGAGCTTTACCAAATCAAATTTTAAACTTTTTTCAAGTCTGCTTAGAGAGCTGCTTATTATTCCTGGAAATGAATCACCGGTAAAAAGAGCCGCTTTTCCTTCATAACTAGCTATAAAAGCTATACTGCTCCCATTCGCAGAGGAAGTATCCTCTTTGAACTTTTGATTTTTAAGTGTTTCGATATCTGGAATGTCTGGCACTCCAAATGCCTCAGCATTTCCTGTATTTATATCTACAGCAATTTCTCCAAAACCTGGATCAAGTCCGGCTTTCCTGACTTCATTTTCCCAGTCCCTTCGAAGATTCATTAAATTTTCTTTCATTGGCGAAAGCATTGTAAGTTCCATACCTCCTTCAAGCCTAATCTTTGGCAAAGGTCCTTCTTCAGAAACCATTATCGCACCGCCGTCAAAATGAGAATTCCATGGAATTTTGTGCTTTAATATGGCCGCCGTAAGACGTTCCCCCTGAACGGCACCAAAAGGCTCCACTGAAGGATTTGGCTGAAGATGTTTCCATCCGTTAAACCACACAGACTTTATCTCACATATCAATGATTCCTCTTCTAAGAGCTTTAGAATACCTTCTATATGATCCCTGTCAATATGCGTAATGACCAATAATTCGATCACACGCTGCTCTTTGGGAAGTTTTTCGAAAAATTCCTTAATGTTTGCTTTTGTTCCACCTGTTCCACCATCTATAAGAATATAGCTGCTAGTCTCCGTAAGGCCATACTCAATCACAATGCAATCACCATAACGTGCAGGCAAAAAATTAATATTATAACTCATGATGGCTGGATTCGTTTAATTTTTGCACAATATCATAACTTACTGAATTACCTATTAATCTATTTTCCGTAAATAAAGGTGGAAGAATTGGATTTCCAAAAGGCTCCTTATCAGGCAGCTCCGGATATGAACCAAAATAGGTCGTCGTTTCTTTTGTACTGTCTGAATTGGCTAAAAATGCTCTCACATCTTTTAGTGCTTTTTCAATTGACTCATCACTTTGCTCAAAGGTATAAGAGCACATCACCAGTCCATCATAAAGCAGACGCACTCCTTCACTGAAGATCGGCATTCCGCCCTCCATAGACCTCAAAAGCGAATTTCTGATCCTACGATCATTATTTTCAAATGCTTCTTTGTTATTATTTTCTAAAATCATCTGCCATGCATATATAATATGCCCGTCAGGAAGCCACTCAAACCACCGGGATAAATTCTCTGCCCAGTTGTGCATCCGTAATAATTCGCCTGTCTTAAGCAGATAATATCCTCCTATGGCGGCAGCTATAGGATCACTAATTTTTTCTTGTAAAAGATCTTCCGCGTCATTAAGGCTCCATAAGGACTTTGCTCTGGACATATCGCCTGAATTCATTAAAGAAAGTAGTGCCTGTGCTCTTCTATTGGAAAGCTTCAGTGTTACATCATAAAAAGCAGCAATAAAAGGATTTGATGTCCTGCGTATGATGCATTTAACCGTATTTCCTTTCGGTACCGAGATAAACTGCGACACGCGATTGGGATTTTGGATCTCTAAAAGATGGAATAGCCCTGTAGGTTTTATAGTCACAGTTAATTCGCCACTGATTAATTTCTCCTGCTTAATTTCAGGCAGTAATTTGGTAGTCCAAACCCCGTTTTGCCTAGTCCATAACCGTGCCACGGTAATACCTAATTCTAAGGTTGCATTTAAGGGATTTGATTTTTTTATTATTCCTTTGTCTCCAAAAATAGAATGTAATAATCTTTCTTCGGGAGTCAGCTCTAAAGGCAAAACCGAGATTTGCTCCAACAGACTCTTTTCATCTCGCAAATCAAAAACTATTTTGGCTGTACTATTTTTATCTGCTGCCGCAATCAGGTCATAACGTTTCCCGGAAACTAAATTTAATCTAATGGTATACAATTGATTCGGCAAAGAAAAAGAGTAATTCCTTTGTGAGATCCAATGCTCTGCAATAACAGCAAAATTAGCATCAAGTACCTGAAGCTGCTTAGGTTCTGTATTTTGCCCTCCAAGAATCTTTACTTTTATATCTAAATCCATTTTATATACAATTTATTTCTTCCTTACAAAAAGGCGGTGCTACAGATTTAGCTTTGGATCTGCCAACATAGCCTCCCTGTTCAAAACTGGCTCCGACCTGATAAATTCCCGCTGTAACATTGACATTCCACGGTTCCATCGCAGGCGCTCTTGTATCGCCTGTATTATTATTTAAATCCCTATACGATAAAGATGCATGAAGTAAAGCCTGTTCAGGATTACAGGTTATAAGCAACGGGACTGTCGGCGGACCCGAAAGACGCAATATAGCCCTAACATCACTGGTAGTACTCATACAACGCTGGTCATAACCTTGCTCAACGGCTATATCGCGAAGAAATTCCGTCATTTTAGAGGAAAGCTTCCCCATGGAAACCGTCCAGAAATCTCCCGCATCATTGTCGGCTGCATTTCCTTTAAGAGCACCAATAAGTGCCTTAGTATAAAACGATACATCATTGGTAATCCCATAAGCAGCCTCATTTGGTGCGGCTGCCTTTTGCACCAGACTGTATCTGCATTCCCGATTGAAACGATTTGGCGGTTCAATCGGATTTCTGGGAAGCTCGGTAGCCAACATATCAGGAGTCAGTTGTCTACAGGAATCAATCAAAAATATCTGCGTTTGCGCCTGACAAGACGAAAAAGCACGGCGTGTCATATCAAACGCAAAAGATCCTTCCCAGGGATTATCAGGGTACTCCCCAAAATCCTCGGTAAGAAGGTACTGCTCTCCGTTATCTAAACCATGTCCGCAAAAAAAGAAAATAGCTGTATTCTCTTCATGCTCATTGCAGCGATTCTTCCAATTCCTATAAGCCGTTTTAATGTTTCTAAGTGTAGCTGCATCATGTTGCCTGCCAGCAAATACTTGGGAAGAGCCTGCAGGTGCAGAGACAAGCACTTCAACGCTGCCTAAAGGTGTTATCCAGGAGTTACTGTTTTCCAAATCCACAACACAATTGTAAAATGCCTCAGCTGAAACAGCCGGGGATCCTAATTGTCCCATGAGCTGAGCGCCGTCAAAACTCTGTTGTATAGCATTGGCTCCTCCTTGTAAATAAGGGTAGGCACCTACACCTATAATCATTATATGAGTGGAGGGTTCTTGGCGCGGGCTATTAAAATATAATGCCATAATTTAATTGTTTTTTTTACAGAATTTAATTGTTTTTTGGATCGGTAAGAGCATCATATAAAAACATCGGATCCCTTTCAAAACTTATCATCATCGCTCGTAATTGCTCCAAAACCATTTGGATACGCTGCTTGGATTCGTCGCTTAATGCAGAAAAATTTCTACTATGCCTCAATGATAAAGTATAGCGAAGCAGACTTGTGCAGGTGCTGAACTGTCCTGTGGCAATAATGGCCTTGCGTACATTTTCACTGCCCGCTGTTTCTTCTTCAGCCGAAAACCACAATGCTGTGGGCGCGTTATAGGCAATCTCCGCCAAATCTTGCATTTGACTAGTTAATTTGCAAGAAGTGCGGATATCATTTTCAAAGTCTTGCTTTCGTTTGGCATATTTTTCTTCATCCTCATCTTGCTCAATACTTTCAAAAGTAGCAGCTCTGCCATTTTTATCATTGGTATAAGAGAGCCTATAGATCGGATTATTCAAACGTCGGTACTTATAATGCTCGTTGGCAAAAAACTGATCGTAAATTAGACGACGCACCTGTTTTAAAAAAACATCGCTGATCATGGTCTGTGCTGATTCTAACCTTGTATATATCATATTGAGGATATCCTCTGTTTTAATCCCTTTTAAATAGGCAATCATTTTTAAAATCGTTTGATTTCTAAAAGTAGGTTCCGGGAAATAATGTACATAAAGATCCTCCAAGGTATTTTTCTTTAAGGCCTCTGCAAATGAAGGCCTTGCTGTAATTAAGTCCCTAATTTTAGATTTTAGATATACCATTGCGGCCAAAAGAAGTAGCAATACAACTTCACACAAAACTGATCCGAAAGAAATGCTTTCAAATAAAAGAATTAATAAGGAAGCAATATTGAGCACAATAACTCCGTAAAACGTTATTGAGAACCATTTTTTTGTGTTCCTTTGGTATATTTTTAAAGCATTCCAATAATTTTGAATGCTCTGTTGATTCCACTTTTCCCCTTTTACTACAGGTTCACCAAAGGGCTTCATATAAAAACTGGCAACATCACTTACCATCATCAAATCAAACCGACTCTTAAAAGTCTTTTCGTCTTTTGTCGCATTTAAAGTTTTTCTTTCATTGGCAAGCAATAAACTAAGCAGTCCTTGATTATCACAGATCCCTCCATCCATCAAACCAAATTCACCCTTATCTACAAATTTTTTTTCATCCAAAGCCCTGCTGCTTTTAGAATTGGTAATTTCATACTGCTGTCCTTCTCTCCAGCTATTGGTTCTTAAAACAACAGCCTCTTTTAAATCACTTATTTGCGGTCCATTGGGATAAGAAAAATCTCGGGGAAAGATAATCGGTTCAAATCCTAGTGGAAAACAGGAAGAAGACGCCAGAATATCGCCCAAACGGATCTGTCTTAAAGTTTTAAAAGATTTTTCAGAGGCTTTCCAATTAATGCCGATGTTTCGATTTCCCAACTTTCCACCCTTAAATTGCTCCCAGTTTTTTTCACCACCCTGAAAACGAAAAGACAACCCTGTGTAAAATTCTGTAGCATTAAAACAAAATTCCTTTAAATGAGTGATCTGTTCACCTTTATCGTCGTCCATAATAAAATCAAAGCATTTTTCCTCTTCATTTAAAAAATCGAGCAGCGAAATATGATAAGCCCTCGCAAAAGCATTTATTGGATTACGTCTTTTTTCTCCATCTTCCCAATGACTATCTTCTTTTAAAATATCCAATGCCTGATGTAATAAAATTTCTCCAGTAAGTTTCTTATTTAAATGACCAAAAAAATCTCTGAATGACTTCCCCTTTCGAAGTGAGGCCGTGTACATCAGTAAGGTAATGGTTCCTCCTGATGCTGATGAAATGAATTCAACCTTATCAAGAAGACGCAAGGTCTGCTCTGCCGAGTTATTGATTTTAAGAGCATCAAAAACACTCAAAACCCCTAGGCCGTACGCTGCAGCACGAAAACCGCCTCCTGATAGAGCAAATCCAATTGACTCAAAGGGATGCTGAGGAAAGCTATAAGTATGATCGATATCAAATAATGTTTCTTCAGTAGTACCTTCTTTCATAAAATATTATTAAAGTGTTCAATCCTATTTAAACAGGTTATTTCAGTAGTCGAAAATCATTCAGATGAAATAATCCAAAATATAATAACAGTAAAATTATAGCGCAATCACAAATCTACTATTAAAAAAAATATGGTATACACGCAAAAATACCCCTTTTAAATACATCACATTAATAAAAGTTAATTCTCAATCCAAACGGACTAAAAGGGCACCTAAGATAGAGCGCCATTAATGTGCAAGGGAAGTATCACAGCTAATAATAAATAATAAGTGGTTGTGCTTATTTATATCCTGCCCTAGCCCCGATAGCAGTGGAAATCCTTTTGTGCCGGTGTTCGGCACAAAAGATTGCAACGGATAGCGGGAAAAAGCTCCAAAAAATAAAACTATATACAATTCACTAAGTACAAAGTACAAACAAAGTACAGTACAAACCCGGACAAGAAAGCACCCCGAGACACCCCTTTAAAAAAACCACTGCAATAATTTAATTCAAAAAATAAAATTACAACTTCCCATACAACCAAAAATTACCACAAGCACCACCGTAATTCCCAAAACCCGATCAAAGCCCCAAAACACGCAGCCAAAAACAACCAGCCCCTATGACCGCAGAACCCTTATAAGGAACCCCAAAGCGGCCCCAAAGACATAAGGGGGAAGGACATAGAAAAGGACCTTATAGAGAATGACCCATCCAAAGGGGTTTGAAACTGATATGGATAACCAGAGGAGCGATGAGGATGAAAATGATTCCTTAGAAACCATTGAGCCCGAGATGGACAATTCGGTGCAGAGGGAATTCGATATCGGGCAGCTTGGCCAGAAGTAGCTTCAGGAAGATGAACGCGCAAGGGATCACACCGGTGGTGGTGCAAATAATTAACCTACCCAGAGAAAATTTTAATGCATCTGGATTTGATGCTATAAAAAAATCGTTACCACTAATGTTTTTTTATAGCATCATCGGGAGTGAATATTTATAATCTAAAATTGTAGTAACTTTATTAAAGATATATACTAAAAAAAATTTGATGGAAAAATTTATTCTCTCAGTTGTTTCCTTACTTTTTGCGTGCTTTACCATAGGGCAAAATACAGTTCAAAAGGATTCTATAGTAAATGACACGGTTAAAAACATCACCTTCAATTACAAACAGCTTATCATTCCGGGAGTTTTGATAGGATATGGTTTTTGGGGAGCTGAAAGCGGGCAGATTAAAAGTTTTAACTTTCAAATCCGTGATGAATTTACAGAAGACATTGATAAAAAAGTTACAATAGATGATTTTTCACGATATGTTCCTGCAGTTTCTGTTTATGCGCTTAATGCTTTTGGGGTCAAGGGAAAAAATAATATGCGCGACCGTTCTGTAATTCTGGCAACTTCAACCATTATAACCGTGGGAACTGTTTTTGCCTTAAAATCAGTTACTAATGTAGAACGCCCCGATGGATCTTCCAATAATTCATTTCCTTCCGGCCATACCGCTATCGCTTTTGCAGGCGCTGAATTTTTATATCAGGAATACAAGGACAAATCCATATGGTATGGTGTGGCGGGTTATGCGGTGGCTGCAGGTACCGGCATATTTCGAATGTACAACAACAGGCACTGGCTTACAGATGTAGCGGCAGGCGCCGGAATTGGAATTCTGAGCACCAAAATTGCCTACTGGATGAATCCCTATATTACAAGGAAATTATTTCATGGTGAACAAAATAAATCGACATCCTTTATAGCCCCGTCATACGATGGAAAGAATTTTACAATCTGCTATTTTAAAACATTTTAGGCTGATTTAATTTCAATAAAGAGTCCTTTTATTCAGATTTTCTTCAGAATTCATTTGTAAATTGCAGCATGAAAATTTTGATTATTGAAGATGAGCGCGAAATTGCGCAGAGCATCAAAGACTATTTTAAAACAAACGGCATTCAATGCGAAACCGCCGAAAACTATAATTTGGCACGCACCAAAATTGACAGCTATGATTATGATTGTATCCTGCTGGATCTTATGCTGCCGGATGGTGATGGTTTTGATATCTTAAAAGAGTTAAAAGCCAAAAATAAAACCGAAGGCGTAATTATTATCTCAGCCAAAGAAAACCTTGAAACGCGTTTGGAGGGATTTAATCTGGGCGCTGACGATTATTTGACTAAACCTTTTCATCTGGCTGAACTTTTAGTCCGCATGCAGGCGCTTATACGTCGTAAAAATTTTAAAGGAAGCAATAGTGTTGTCTTTAATGAAATTACGGTCGAAATTTTCTCCAAAACAGTAACTGTAAACGATATAAAACTCGATCTTACCAAAAAAGAATTAGATTTACTTTTGTTTTTAATTGGCAACGAGAATAAAGTGCTTTCAAAATCGGCTATTGCAGAGCATCTTTCCGGGGATATGGCCGATATGCTGGACAATCATGATTTTATATATGCCCATATCAAAAATCTTAAAAAGAAACTAACTCAGGCCGGCAGCGGAGATTATATAAAAACGGTGTACGGCTTAGGATATAAATGGGAAAATGAGCAATAAAAAATTACTTCTTAAAACAACCAACAGTTTTCTTATTTACGCTGTTATTATACTTTTAGTAGCGGCGCCGGTATTTTATTATACCTGCCAGTGGCTCTACATTTATGAAACAGACGAAGTACTGCTTTTTCATAAAGGGGCTTTTGTAAAGGAAAGCCATAGCAATTATACCGCCAATGACATTGCAGCATGGAACAAATACAATCATAATGTTACTATTGTGCCCGATATGGGCGTGAACAAAGACTCCATCGTCGGTGAGATGATTTTTGAAGCCATGGCCAATGAAAAAGAGCCATTTCGCATACTGTATGCCCCGGTAGAAATAAACGGAAAAAAATATACTTATATAGAAAAGCGTAATCTGGTAGAAATGGAAGGAATGGTGATCAGCGTTGCTTTCATGTTCCTTTTTATCATCATTATCCTGCTTATTGGGATTATCTGGATATCCAAAAAATCGGCTGCACAAATCTGGAAACCCTTCTACAATACTCTGGGCCAGATTGAGGAGTTTGAAATTGATAAAAATAGTCCGCCTGAATTTATTGCAACAGATATCGACGAATTTGACAGGCTTAATAAAAGTCTTGAACGGTTAATTGAAAAAAACACTGTTATTTATAAAAGCCAAAGAGAATTTGTAGAAAATGCAGCTCATGAACTTCAGACCCCATTGGCTTTATTTCAGACTAAAATTGACACGCTCCAGCAATTGGACTTAACCAGAGAACAATCTGCCTTAGTAGGATCTCTTAACAAGGATGTTTCAAGGCTTAACAGACTCAATAAAAACCTTTTATTACTTTCTAAAATTGATAATGAAAGTTATCTGGATCGCGATACTATTGTTCTGAGCGAATATATTGATAAACACCTCGGCTTTTTTATTGAACAGGCACAAGCCAAAAATGTAAAAATCAATACGCATTTTAAAAATATTCTAAGAACAAAAGGAAATACTGCCCTGACAGAAGTGCTGCTTAATAATTTATTCCTGAATGCCATTCGCCACAATATAAAAAATGGCGTCATTGATATTATCATAGAAAACAATTCACTAAAATTTGTCAATACGGGTCAGCAAACGCCACTCGGAGCGCAGAGTATCTTTAATCGTTTTTCAAAAATAAATCCGTCATCGCAGGGAAATGGGCTGGGACTTGCAATTATCAAAAAAATCTGCGAAATTAACCATTGGGATATCCGTTATTCCTTTACCGATAATCTGCATACTTTTGAGGTGATTTTTTAGAAAATTCAAACTTCCTACAGAATCACCTATGAGCTTTGTACTATTCTTTTTTAAATAGTACAAATGAAATCAAAAACACTACTGCTCTTCTCTTTTCTGCTGATAGCCGTAATGCAATTATCTGCCCAGAAAAAATCTGTAATTCTTTCGGGAATTATTACCGATAGTAAATCCAAAGTTGCGATACCTTACGCCAATGTTGTTTTAAAATCTTCAAAAGATCCTAAAATTTTCTTCGGAACTGTTAGCACCGAAGATGGGCGCTTTACAATAACAGGAGTAAATTCAGGAAATTATACCCTAGAGGTCACTTCAATTGGTTTTAAAACCAAATCCCAAGCCGTATTTGTTGGCAGCCTTTCTGATTACCTGGATCTTGCAGCTATCGAAATGGAAGAAGACATCAATACTTTATCTGAAGTAATTGTGAGATCAGACACCCAAAAAAATCCTGTTACAATGGATAAAAAAGTGTTTGCAGTCGCTGATAATATTACCCAAAGCGGAGGTTCAGTTCTGCAGTCTATGCAGAGTTTGCCCGGCGTTACGGTTCAGAATGGAAAAGTGCAGTTAAGGGGAAATGATAAAGTAACCATCTTAATTGACGGCAAACAAACCGCGCTCACAGGATTTGGAAGCCAGTCCGGATTGGATAATATCCCGGCTTCAGCCATCGAAAAAATTGAAATTATCAATAATCCATCTTCTAAATATGATGCAAACGGAAATGCCGGAATCATCAATATCATTTATAAAAAAAATAAGCAGGATGGCCTCAATGGTAAAATAGGAATTAGTTCGGGTTATGGCGCGTTGTGGGAGCGCAAGTCAAATCTTCCCACTATCAGGGATCAATATCACATGACCCCTAAAATCAATCCGAGCCTGTCTTTAAATTACAGAAAAAATAAAGTAAATACCTATTTACAAGCTGATTATCTGTATACAGAAACCCTGAACAAAAATGAGTTTGTAACCAGAACCTACGATGACGGCACCATAATCAACCAGCAAACCAAGCGAAATCGCGACACGCATTTTACCACCATTAAAACCGGAATCGACTGGAATTATAACGACCAGAATACTTTTTCATTTTCCGGATTATTTGGAAGCGAAAAAATTATCGATCACGGTGATGAGCCTTTTTTTAATGCCGATTATTCTGAGCGTTTGCGTCTCTGGCAATTTCTAGAAGATGAGCTTAAGACAACTGTGATGGCAAGCGCTTCCTATCAGCATAAATTCAGACAGGCAGGACGAAAATTAAACGCGGGAATTAATTACACGTATCATCAGGAAGATGAAAAGTATTTCTTTGATAATAATCTGCCAGCTTCTACAGGAAAAGATGCTTTTAAGTTACTCTCAGATGAAAAAGTAATCGATCTGAATTTAGATTATATCCAGCCTTTAAAATACGGTCGTTTTGAAACGGGCCTAAAATTTAGAAACCGCCAAATTCCAACCAATATGCAGTTTTTTCCCGGCGAAAACTCCCCTATCGATGCCAATGCCGGAGGATGGGCCACCTATAAAGAAATCATACCTGCTGTTTATGGCAGCTATATTTATGAAACAGAAAGAATTGAAGCGGAGCTCGGACTGCGTTATGAATATGTACAGCTAAAGTATGAGGTAACCCCCAATCATCCTGTTTATAAAAGTGACGGTTACAATTATACAGAACCTTTTCCGAGTGTTAAACTCGCTTACAAAATAGACGATAAAAATAAAATTACCGCTTTTTACAACCGCCGTGTCGACAGGCCTAATGAAGTCGATATTCGTATTTTTCCAAAATACGATGATGCTGAAATTATTAAAGTAGGAAATCCTGCCCTTCGTCCGCAGTACACAAGTGCCTTTGAACTGGGTTATAAAACCGATTTTAAGAAAGGCTATTTTTTAGGTTCACTTTATTACAGGGTGGTAAACGGTACCATTACCCGAATTGCAACAACGGTTCCGGGCAGCCCAATCATTTATAATGTATTCCAAAATGCCATGGAAAGTTCTTCTTTTGGCATTGAGCTTGTCTTTGCCAAAGAACTCACCTCGTGGTATTCTTTTAATCTGAATGGTAATTTATATAAAAATACTATTGACGCTTTTACGGTAACCAATTTATATCCCGTTCCGTCAACCTATAACGCAAGTCTGCAGGAAGCAACTTCGGGAAATGTAAAATGGAACAATACTTTTCAATTGAGCACAACACTTTCGGGGCAGGTTTCAATGGTTTACCTGGCACCCGATATTATTCCACAAGGAAAAATTGATTCACGCTTTTCTACAGATCTCGGTGTAAAAAAGATGGTGCAAAAAGGAAAAGGCGAAGTATTTTTAAATGCCACCGACATCTTCAATACACTGGTAATAAAAAAAGAAATCCAGGGTGAGGGTTTCCGCTACACCAGCAAGGATTACTATGAGACACAAGTAGTTCGCTTTGGCTACAGTTATAAATTCTGATTTCCCAATAAAAACCAAAATTCAAAATAAATTCAGAATTGGATTATAAAATTTGCTTTTCAATACTAAAAATATATGAATAAATTATCTTCAAAATACGGCAGATATTCGCTGTTGTTTCATTTCATTATCTGGTTTTTAACCCTTTCACTGTTGCTGAGAATTGCTTTTTTTATATGGCAATATGACGAAGTTTCTTGGAGTTTAATTTCCATTTTAAGAACATTCTTTACAGGTTTGTTTTTTGATTTTGGTACTGTTACTTTCATTTCACTCTGCAGTATATTTTATTATAGTCTAATGCCCAATAAATGGATTGGCTCGATATTAGATAAAATCCTTATTTATTTTTTCACATCACTGGTGGTCTTTATTCTTGTATTTACTTTTTTTGCCGAATTGACATTTTGGGATGAATTCAAAACCCGATTTAATTTTATAGCCGTTGATTATCTTATCTATACACATGAAGTTGTAGCCAATATTAAACAGTCTTATCCGCTTCCTTTGCTAATTGGCGGGGTTTTACTGTTAAGTGCAGCATTTCTGTTTCTTTTTTATCAAAGAGGAGCCTTTACAACGACCTTTACGTCTAAAGCGACTTTTAAAACCAGGCTTTCAGTTTTGTCTTCAGCTATAATTGTCGCTCTGTTTTTTGTTTTTTTTATTACCAATAATCAGGCGGAATGGTCTTCCAACCGCTATAATTCTGAAATTTCAAAGTCCGGAATTTATTCCTTTTTTGCTGCTTTTAGGAATAACCAGATGAAATATGTGGACTTCTATACTTCAATTGATAACGACAGAGCTTTTGGTGTTATAAGAAAAAAACTGGCCGCTGATAATGCTGTTTATTTTAAAAGTGGTTCTTCCATTCACAGAAAAATAACAGACAGCGCTGCTTCCCCTGAAAATAAAAATGTCGTCTTTATTTTAGTGGAAAGCCTTAGCGGAAGTTTTCTTAAGGAGTTCGGAAACAAAGAAAACATAACTCCGTTTCTGGATAGTCTTGCCCAGAAAAGTATCTTTTTTGAGGATTTATATGCCACTGGAACCAGGACCGTCAGAGGTATGGAAGCCGTTACTTTATGCATACCTCCCACGCCGGGCCAGAGCATTGTAAAAAGACCTAATAATCACAATCTTTATACGGTTTCTAATGTTTTTAAATCCAGAAAATACGATTGTAATTTTTTCTATGGCGGAGACGGTTACTTTGATAATATGAACGCCTATTTTGGAGGCAACGGATTTACGATTTACGATCGTGGACGGGGAAGCGTTTTGAGCGACGAAATTAAAACGATCCGAAATAATATCAATGATAGCGAAGTAACGTTTGAAAATGCATGGGGAATTTGTGACGAGGACATTTTCAATAAAATGCTAAAAGTGGCAGACGCGCAATACAAAGCCGGAAAGCCATTTTTCAATTTTGTTATGACAACATCCAATCACAGGCCTTTTACTTATCCGTCAGGAAAAATTGATATTCCATCGGGAACAAGCCGACAAGGAGCGGTAAAATATACCGATTTTGCCCTGAAGGAACTATTCAAAAAAGCCAAAACAAAACCCTGGTTCAAGAATACTGTCTTTGTTATCATTGCTGACCATTGTGCCAGCAGTGCCGGAAAGGACGAAATAGATGTTGCCAATTACCATATTCCCGCTTTTATTGTAAATTTAGATGAAAATCAGAATCAAAAAATAGCCACGCAATGTTCGCAAATAGACTTGTGGCCTACCCTTTTTTCTTTGTTTCACTGGAACTATGAATCTGATTTTTTTGGAAAAAATGTTTTGGATAACCGTTTTGAACAACGTGCTGTTATGGGAACTTATCGCAAACTGGTTTTGATGAAAAAAGATAAAGTAATGATTTTATCAGACCAGAAAAAGCAGGCCTTTTACTCCTGGAACAAAAAAGATAACAGCCTTAAAGCTCTTACTATCGACGAGTCATTTTTAGAAGAAACAATTTCGTGGTACCAGACTGCCGATTTTCTTTTTACCAATAAACTTTTAAAATAATGATTTATATTCATTTTATAATCAATCCAATATCGGGAAGCGGCAAACACAACCTTTCTGCTTCCTATATTTTAAGTCAATTTTCAAAAGAGGAGTATAAAATTCAAGTTGATTACACCAACCAGAAAAAGCATGCCATAGTACTCACAAAAGCTGCTATTACTAGAAATCCCGATTATATAATTGCTTGCGGTGGGGACGGAACCATCAATGAAGTAGCTTCATGCCTTGTGGGAACTTCAATTAAGTTAGGGATTATTCCCGTAGGTTCAGGAAACGGACTCGCCTCTAACTTGAATATTCCCAGAAATTTTGACAAAGCGATTGCTATTATAAAAAAAGGAAATTCAACAGCCATGGATGTTGGGCAATTGAATCACAAATACTTTTTCAGCAATATGGGCATTGGTATTGATGCCATGATTATCAAGAAATATGAGAGAGCAGGAAAAAGAACACTTCCCGCTTATATCAAGGCTGCATTATCTTCCAGCTTAGAATTTAAACCCCAAAAAACCATTGTACATTATAACGATCAGATTGTGGAAACAGATCCTTTGATGTTATTCATATCCAACTCAAACGAAATGGGTTATAATATGAGCCTAACCCCAAAAGCAAGTCTTCACGACGGATTACTTGATATGATTATTATACCGAAATTGTCCTTTCCAGAAAAAATTATGCTGGGTTATCATGTGCTTCGAAATTCAATTGAAAAATTTGAAAAGGCAAGACACTTTTTAGTAAAGAATATTCAAATCGAAATGCCTTCCAAAATCTTCATTGATGCCCAAATTGACGGAGAAAGGTATAATTTAAAAACAAATAAAATAAAAGTAAGCATACTTCCGGGCGCTTTGCAGGTTCTTGTTTTATAAAAACATAAATTCCATAGAGAGACTTACATAATCTGTCTATGGAAATTAATTTTGTAGTTCCTAAATTATTTACTGCTTTAAAATTGCCTTACGAAACTGCATCCCAGTTCTTTTCCGTTATAAAAAGGCATAATCATCGATGTGGTTTTATTTTCTTTTGAGGATTTAAAGACCTTATTCTGCAGATAAGGATAAATCCAATACGCAGCTTTTGTGCTTAATATTCCTATACCTGCGCCCGCCACTACATCTGTAAGCCAGTGCCTGTCATTATACATTCTAAAAAGTCCCGTTCCTGTAGCTACTGCGTATCCTGCAATTCCGTACCAAATGGATTGGTCCTTGTATTCCTGATACATAAATTCGGCTCCCGCAAAAGCAGTGGCCGTGTGCCCTGATGGAAATGAATTATTAGAAGATCCGTCCGGTCTTTCAACTTTAGTAATATTTTTCAGGGCAAATACCGACACGCTCATCATCAAATAAGAACTGGCCAAAATAATAGAGCGGTCTTTTAGGTTATTTTTCCCTTTTAAGCCAAAAGCATTAAGTGCATAAACAGAAGCTGCAGGTGCCCACTGAGAAAAATCATCAATTGAAACTTTATGATCAATATCCTCATTTACTTCTTCCTTAATTTCTGAATTATAACTCTTAAGCTGATCACTTTCCAAACCAATAAATCCATATCCCAAAAGAACCCCGGGAATGATTAATTGTTTGTAATTAAATTTTAAATTGGGCAGGGTATCTTGTACAGCAATTGTATCACTTATTGTGTTTTGTGCATAAATCGAAGTCATACCAAAAAGGAATAAGAGGAAGGTTTTTAACATTTTAGAAAAGATTAGAAATTACTAATTACGCCTGTTGAAATAAAAAATAAACGTAGTTTTTCCCCATAGAAAACAGATTAAATTAAGTGATAGGTTTTTATCTTAAAGATTAATTATAAGGCAAAGTTGAAGATGAAATCTGAAGAAATTCTGTATTTGTAGTGTTGAAATTTATTTTAACATATTATATCTAAAAAAGCATCGATAAAATTTGCCAAAGACTGGCCAAAATAATTTCGTTCAAGAAATTATAAAAAGGGAAAGGATTAAAGATAAAAGTTTTGTCAGCGGCTTATGAAATTATTATTGAAAAACTACGCCGAAACATAAAACATGGATTCAGCTTTTTAGCCCCGATAGCAGTGGAAATCCTTTTGTGCCGGGGTTCGGCACAAAAGATTGGAACGGATAGCGGGAAAAAGCTCCAAAAAATTATATAAACCCTAAAAATTATATTACATACAAGCCTGATAATAAATCACAAAGCACAAACGCAGGACAAGCACACCCATACTACCCAGCCTATACCACCACACCCCTTTAAAAAAAACAACAGCAATAATTTAATTAAAAAAATAAAATGGAAAATTCCGATACAACAAAAAATTACGACAAGCACCACCGTAATTCCCAAAACCAAACCAAAGACCCAAAACCCGCAGCCAAAAACAGCAAACCCCTATGACCCGCAGAACCCTTATAAGGAACCCCAAAGCGGCCCCAAAGACATAACCGGGAAGGACATAGAAAAGGACCTTATAGAGAATGACCCTTCAAAGGGGTCTCATACGGATATTGATACTAAAGAACATGAGGATAAAAGTGGCAAATTTCAAACCATAGCGCCCGAAGAGGATAATGCTGTAAGGAAGGAATTCGAAATTGGGCAGCTTGACCGTGAGGAACTAAAAGAATCTGAACTGGCCAGAAATGAGTCGCATCAAAGCGCACAGGGCAATAAAAAAAGGGCCAATGACTTAAATTAAGTACGAATTGGCCCTTCCATGAAACAGTTAACACTATACAATAAATTCACGATCAAAATGTCGGGAAATTAATGCAGGCTTTGGATGAGCTGTTATGCTAAAATCACAAAAGGCAATGTAGCAGGATACTATTGACTCTGCATAAAAATAAGTGCTATCTATATTCGACAGCACTTATGGTATGTATTCACATCTTATCAATTGATTTCAATCTTATTCTGCCATTCAAAATAACCTACTCTTTTCGCAACCAACCATTTATTATTTTTACGAATGTACTCATCTTCGTAGGTTGCACCGATAGTAGTTTTTATTTTTTTTTCATTCTCATTTCCTATTAGTGTAATTAAACAATAGCATTTCCCTACAGCGTTATCTCCATCTATTGTAACTACCTGCTGACCATTGAAATGATAAACAGTTTCAATATTTTGAAGAAAATTCTCAAATGCTTGTACCATTTCTTTTCTTCCCTCCAGTTTTAAAATTGTTTTTCCTGCCTCTATGGTTTCGGAAATGGCATTTTCTGAAAATAATTGCACTTGATTTTTAAAATCTTTTTTATCTCCAAGAATTGAAATTTTATCAACAAGTTCTTTTAGAGCAATTCTGTCTTCTAAATTTTTTATATTCATATCTAAATATTTTACTTAAACAGTAAGTGCTATTTTTCCTTGAATATGTCCTTTTGCGGCTCTTTCGTGTGCTTTACGAGCTTCTGCTAACGGAAAGACACTATCAATAACAACTTTAATTGTGCCATTATCTAGCAAATCAGCAAGTTCTGAAAGCTGTGAGCCGCTTGACCTTACTTGCGTTGCAGATACGGTAACACCTAATTTTTCGGCTTCATCTGCACCAGAAAAACCCAAAGGAAAAATTGGAAATAAGGCACCTCCTTTTTTAAGTGTTTTTAAGAAGCGACCTGTAGTTGAGCCTCCAACAGAATCGACTACTAAATCAATATCAGAAACTATGTTTTCAGCTGCATCTTTAGTGTAGTCGATAAATTCATCAGCACCAAGCTCACGTAATAATTTTTCTTGTTTACCTGATGCTACTGCAATAACATAAGCTCCTTTCCATTTTGCCAATTGTACTGCAAAATGACCTACACCTCCACCTGCGCCATTTACAAGAATTCTCTTTCCAGAGAGAGAAACTGGTTCGTGTTTGTTAGGTTGTAAGGGATTTGGTTCGTTATGCCCAAGGTCAATCATAAATTGCCAAGCAGTAAGTAATGACATTGGTGCAGCAGCAGCTTGAATAAAATCAATATTTTTGGGTTTAATAGCTATTTCATTAACCGCCACATTCACATATTCAGCATACGCTTGACTCGGTCCATAGCTTGGAAACCGAACCATTGCATACACTTCATCACCGATATAAAATTGATTTACATCTTCACCGACTTCAACAATTACTCCCGAAATATCTGTACCAAGAATAATAGGAAATGCTACTATAGGTTGCCATTCAGGAGGTAACATTTTATAGCCATCTCGTAAATACCAGTCAGGCGGATTTAGTCCTATGGCTTTTACTTTTACTAATACTTCTCCTTTTTTTACTTTAGGAATCGGTGCATCTTCATAACGAAGTACTTCAGGTGTGCCATATTCATGTTGCCTAACTGCTTTCATAACAGTAGGTCTGTCTTTTTTTATTTCTAAACTTGAATTCATTTTTATTTGTTATTATAGTGAGCAGCAAAATTAAATTATATATATCTTTGTGGCAAGTATGTACTTTAATGTATGATACGTACCAAAAATAATGTATTACTGATTATCAATTAATTAAAAAATGAAAAAGAAGGAAAAAATTTGTCCAGAAGAAACAACTTGTTCAGTTGATTTCGCTTTTAAACGTATTGGAGGCAAATACAAAGGCAGAATTTTGTGGTATTTACACGAGCATACCATCTTGCGTTATGGGGAATTAAGTAGAACAATGCCAGATATTACCACCAAAATGCTGACACAAACTCTAAAAGAATTGGAAAGCGATAACTTGATTAACAGAAAAGTATATCACGAAGTACCTCCAAAAGTAGAATACAAATTGACAGAAGTAGGGCAAGAACTTATTCCTTTTATCAGTTATCTTAAAGATTGGGGAGATAAACAAATTGAGAAATGAAAAAAAAGTGTAATTGGATATGAATTTTGACAACATAGAATATTTGCAACGTGGCAACAACCGACAGCAACAAGCGTATTCTACCTTGACCAACAATCAAATTTTAGTAAAACTCAAATATTTTGACCCTATTCTTGTCGGGACAATACCAATTGATATTGACATTGAAAGTAGCGACCTTGATATTGTATGCTGTTTTGCCCACAAACAAGAATTTATAATAACAATCACCGACAGTTTTAGAAACGAAGGTAATTTTACAATCAGGGAGCAAAAAAGCATATCTGATTTTTCTATTGTAGCCAACTTTTTTGTAGATAATTTTGAAATTGAAATTTTTGGACAAAGCACTCCAACAAGACAACAATTTGCATACAGACACTTAATAGTTGAGAATTATTTACTTAACAAATACGGAGAGAAATTCAGGCAGCAGATTATTGAACTCAAACGACAAGGACATAAGACAGAACCTGCATTTGCAATAGCACTTGAATTGACAGGCGATCCTTATACTGAACTACTAAAATATGAAACAGAGGACAAAAGCCCGAACCGCTAACAAAAACTTTGATAAGTCGGGGCTGACGGAAGTTATTGAACATTTGTGACAGAAAATCGGGCAGCCACTAACATTGCATTGGCATTATGGCGGCTGAAGAATATAGGCTCAACATTTGTACTACTATTTAGCTTTTGTACTATATTCGGCTGACGGAATTCTATTTCCGCCACAACGCCAATGCTTCAACGTTAGCGGTAATGGTACGACACACCCAGCAAACTCGACAATTTCGACAACATCCTCATTTCAGTTACGAAATTCCCCAATTAGGTTACTTCTCTTTTTTACTTGTTGCTGACCTTTGTATCAACAAAATAAAACAGAAATATGAAAATAGTAATTACAGGTTCTTTGGGGAACATAGGAAAATCACTTACACCAATTTTGGTGCAAAATGGACATTCAGTAACAGTCATCAGTAGTAAAGCCGAAAGACAAAATGACATTGAAGTATTGGGTGCAAAACCGGCTATTGGCACTATGAATGATGTCGGTTTTCTAACCGAAACTTTCAAAGGTGCTGATATAGTTTACTTGATGGAAGCTTGGGAAGGAATCGGCAATATTTTTGATAAAGAAGTCGATTTTTTAGCTGGATTTCATCTTATAGGTAACAATTACAAACAAGCCATTGAAAATTCTGGAGTAAAAAAAATCGTGCATTTAAGTAGTGTGGGGGCTCACAGTGCTAGTGGCTATGGATCGCTTTCTGCTCATTATGATGTGGAAAACATTTTACAACAAATTCCAAATGATGTTTCTATCAAATTTATGCGACCAACAGGTTTTTACAACAATTTATTCAGGTCGATGCAATCTATAAAAGAAAAAGGTGCAATTATTTCAAATCACGGTGGTAATAAAAAAGAACCTTGGGTGTCGCCATTTGATATTGCTGATGCCATTGCCGAAGAAATGGAATTGCCTTTTGAAGGAAGAACAGTGCGTTATATAGCAAGTGATGAAGTTTCACCCAACGAACTAGTGAAAATTTTGGGAGAAGCTATCGGAAGCCCTGATTTGAAGTGGATTGAAATTTCAGATGAAGAAATGTTAAAAGGAATGCTGGATATGGGAGTAAATACGAAAATTGCCGAAGGAATGGTAGAAATGCAAGCAAGTCAGCGTAGTGGTTTGTTGTTTGAAGACTTTTATCGCAACAAACCAATAATGGGTAAAATAAAATTTACAGATTTTGCTAAAGATTTTGCATTGGCATATAACAGTTAAAGACACATAAAATGAGGACAGTATTAATAACAGGAGCCAACAAAAGCATTGGCTTCGAAACAGCAAGACAACTATTACAAAATGGCTATTATGTTTTTTTAGGCAGTCGAAATTTAGAAAATGGCTTGACAGCAGTTGAAAAACTTAAAGCCGATGGTTTAATACATGTTGAAATAATACAATTGGATGTTACAAATGATGATTCAGTAAAATCGGCAAGAATTGAAATTGGTAAAAAAACGGAAATTTTAGATGTGCTTATCAACAATGCAGGTATTAACGGTGGATGGCCTCAAGCTGCTTTGGAAGCTAGTATTGACCAATTCAAACTGGTATTTGAAACCAATTTATATGGTGTAGTAAGAGTTACACAAGCCTTTATCGATATGTTGCATAAATCTTCACAACCACGTATAGTAAATGTATCATCAAGTGGATGTTCACTTACTTTACATTGCGATCCTACTTGGAAATATTATACACATAAGGCGGCAGTTTATCCAGCATCAAAAGCAGCATTGAATATGTACACTATCAATTTGGCTTATGAATTACGAGATACTCCATTTAAAGTAAATGCCGTTTGTCCTGGATTTGTTGCTACCGATTTTAATGGACATCGTGGCACTGGAACCGTTCAAGAAGCAGGTACAAGAATAGCAAAATATGCAATGATTGATGAAAATGGACCAACTGGAAAATTTATTAGTGAAGAACACAATCCAGAAACGGGGGATTGTCCTTGGTAAAAACCTATTACTTATAAATTTTGTAAATTTGAAAAATGAAAAAAGAAGAAAATTCATTGTATAAATTTGAATCATTAAGCGACTTTCATCAGGTATTTGGGCTACAAAAGCCCTTACACCCGATGGTTAGTTTTATTGATATTAATGAAATAAAAAAACTGCCAGAAGATTTTCCAAAAGCGATGGTAATGAATTTTTATAAGATTTCTTATAAAACAGGACTTTGCGGTCAAGCAAAATACGGACAAAATTATTATGATTTTGGCGAAGGAGGTTTGGTGTTTACTTCGCCCAATCAAATTTTTGAAAGCCCAAGCGGAAATTCTGCAAGCGGTTTCTTGTTACTTATTCATCCTGATTTCTTTTTGACATATTCATTGGCAAAGAAAATAAAGGAATATGGCTTCTTTTCGTATGCTGTCAATGAAGCTCTGCATTTATCGGACAAAGAGAAAGAAACCATTTTATCCATTTTCAATATAATTGACGAAGAATTAAAAAGCAGAATAGACGATTTTAGCCAAGATGTAATAATAGCTCAAATTGAATTGTTACTTAACTATTGCAACCGTTTTTACAAAAGGCAATTTATTACCCGAAAAGCAATAAACAATGACTTATTACAAAAATTGGAAGAAATTTTAGACAATTATTTTAACAACTCAAGCTCAATACAACAAGGCATTCCAACAGTGCAATTATTGGCTGATAAACTGAATATGTCGTCCAGTTATTTGAGTGATATGTTGCGTTCAATAACAGGACAAAACGCACAGCAACACATTCAAATCAAACTTATTGAAAAAGCAAAAGAGAAATTATCTACTACCAATTTATCTATTTCAGAAATAGCATATGAATTGGGTTTTGAGCATTCGCAGAGTTTCAGTAGGTTATTCAAAAGCAAAAGCGGAATATGCCCTTTGAAGTTTCGGCAATCCTTCAATTAATCTATAAAATACAATTTTATTGTTTCAATAGATAAACCAAATATAAAAAATTGAATCCCAAAATAAACCTCCTACTTTCCAACATCAACGATCAACTCAATTTTCTTGATTTAGAATTTATCGACCCTATCAAACATTCCGAAAAAAAGCAAATGAAATAAGGGCTACTGCTAACAAATACAACGGATTTAGGCAATAGTCTTAATGGAAAGCTGATTTTGTACTTGAAAAATTAGTCATTAACCAAAACTTACTGCTTACCTACTCCACCATATTGCCAAGCGGCCAAACGTAGCGGATATATTTAAAACAAAACAAAAAAAGGAACATGACTGTAAACAAAGTAATTGCAACATTTAAAAACAAACTGGATATTTTCGAAACCTTAATGAATAAAGGCCTAAAAGATTTTGAAATAGATGACTTTCAAAAATATGTAAAACAGGACTTGCCTTCAGAGTACATTGAATTATTAAAAAATTACAATGGAGAAAAGCATATTCTTTGTTGCATGGCGGGATTTGGTTTTTCAAATATTGAACAGGTTAAAATTAATTGGGATTCTTTTAATAATGAAGAGCAAAATAACAGACCTGAGAAAATTTTCCAGAAGCATAAAATAACCCCTTTGTTATTTTCAGATAAAAGAATTCCGTTTGCCCACGATGGTTCGGGGAATTTTTTATGCATAGATTACATACCTAACTTTAGTGGTAAAACAGGCCAGATAATATATTTACCGCAAGGAGAACCCGAGCCAATTTCTGTAATAGCTGATAGTTTTAATGATTTTTTACTATTTTTAATAGCATCCATTAAAAATGAAAGTTTGAAATTAGTGGATGAAAGAGAGGATTGGGATCAAGAAGATTGGCATATGGCTGATTTATATTTTTACAAAACCTGGAAAAATGATTGGACTGATATTGCTGATAACTATAATCAAAATCACCAATAATATATCTGCTAACAATCACTGCAACATATTTGTGCAATTGAGTTATTCCCAGGCCAGAGCGCATCTTGCTGTGTACGCAATCAAAATCAATAAAGTATTTCCAAAACAATTTCGATGTATTCAACCAAGATATTTTCCGGTTTATGTTTCTTTATAGGTCTGCTGCTTCTTGCAGTTGGTACTTACATGAAATTCAATAATATTTTATCAAATGGTCAATCCTACAAAACCCGTTTAGGAACCAGCATGAATTCCGGATCCATTAACGGAAATGGAGCGTTATTTTTTGGCATACTCATTTTAATAGTATCTCTCGTTAGTTTCCGAATTTATATTTCCCAAAAGAAAGAGAGAAACAAAAGACTCGAAGAAGAAAACACCCTTAATTTAAATGGCATCCAGTAAAAAACGGGGGTACTTCCCTAGCCCCGATAGCAGTGCAAATCCTTTTGTGCCGGTGTTCGGCACAAAAGATTGCAACGGATAGCGGGAAAAAGCTCCAAAAAAATAAGATTAAACCTAAAAAAACAACACCAATAATCTAATCCAAAAAATAAAACAACAAACTCCCATACAACCAAAAATTACCACAAGCACCACCGTAATTCCCAAAACCCGATCAAGGACCCAAAACACGCAGCCAAAAATACCCAGCCCCTATGACCCGCAGCACCCTTATAAGGAACCCCAAAGCGGCCCCAAAGACATAACGGGGAAGGACATAAAAAAGGACCTTATAGAGAATGGCCCTTCAAAGGGGTCTCAAACGGATAGGAATGCCCACAAGAGCGAGGCTGAAAATGATTCCTTTGAAACCATAGCACCCGAAAAGGATAATCCCGTAAAGAAGGAATTCGAAATTGGGAACGTTGGCAACCAGGAGCTTAAAGAAGATGAAATCACCTGGCATTATTAAACCTTCCCAGCGAAAATTTTAATGTATTGATCCTGAAAAAAAATAAAAAAGGTACCGACAGATTTGCTGGCATTTTCCTGCTCTGCTAATTCTAAATGAATGCTAGGATTCTAAAAAAAAGTATCTTTTATGAAAACGAGATGCCAGTAATCTTGTCGCAAGTGGACAAAAAGCGCTCTTGCAATAAAACATCATCAGCCTGCGGATTGTAACTTACCGGCTTTTTATGATAAAAATAATTTCCGCTTACCTTCACTTTTTCATCACTGCTTCCTGCAAGCCATACCTGAGTTTCATATCCCTTATTTAAATCCTCAGGCGCACCTCTGCCACCCATTTTGGTCGGAACCCAACCCGGATTCAAAGCATTGACATAAACATCCGGCCATTTTCTGGCAACTGCCTTGCAAAGTAGCAGAACATGTAATTTTGTATCGGAATAAGTTATTTTGCCTATTACTTTGTCAAAATATTCAAGTTTTGCATGCCCGCTTTCATGCATGTCAGAGCTTATATAAATTAGCTTTTTAGGCTTTTTGATCAGGCAGGTTAAAATATATGGGGCAAGGGTATTTACTGCAAGAAGCTCAGGCGCCGGGTAATAATAAACACCCGCATTGTGAATAACAGCATCAAAGCTTCCTAAAGCATTCACTTTTTCTGCCAGCTGTATTGTATCCTCTATATTAGCCAGGTCTCCTATAAGAACTGTTTGTGCATCAGGCGCTTTAGCCAGTGCCTCTCTGCCTCGTTCTTTATTTCTCGCATGAAGGACTACCTGATGACCTTGGGCGATTAATGCGCCAGCTGCCAACAGCCCAAGACCATCTGCCGAGCCGGTGATAAATATTCTCGCCATTTAAAATTTAGTTTCTCAAAAATTATTTACTGATTATATTGTGGCAGTCTTCCATGTATCGTCATTATGGCTTCTGCATATTATAAACTTACAAAAAAAACCTCCAAAATCAAATGACTTTGCAGGTTTAATTAGCGTGAGCGTTAGGAGATGGGGCTAATTGATATTTGATAAAAACCGCGCGATATCTTATTTCAGATTATCATTAAAGAAATGCCCTAATGTATCAAAAGGAATCACATCCACTTTGTCATACAGATCAACGTGAACTGCATTTGGTATAATGATTAATTCTTTTGGCTCATTGGCCTGTTTAAAAACATCTTCACTAAAATATCTTGAATGCGCCTTTTCCCCTGCGATCAATAACATTGGTCGTGGCGCAATTTCCCTTACATAAGAGAGTATCGGCATATTCATAAAAGATATTGGATTGGTTGCAAGCCATGCCCCGTTTGAGTTCACAGAATTAACTTGAAAACCACGCGGGGTTCTGTAATAATCAAAATATTCTTTTATAAATTGCGGTTCATCACCTTTCAATGCTTCCGGTAAATTTCTTGGACCATCTGCCGGTTTTCCTTTTTCAGCATCTTTCCAACGCTGCTCACCTAAATTCTCCAATGTTTTTGTTCTTTGTTCGAGAGTAACTGAATCATTGTAGCCTTTCGACATTACTCTGGTCATATCATATAAACTAGTCACAGCAACGGCTTTAACCCTTTTATCAACAGCAGTTGCATTTAAAGCAAAGCCGCCAAAACCACAAATCCCGATGATCCCAATTTTATTTCTGTCAACATTTTTCTGCAATCCCAAAAAATCAACCGCAGCGCTAAAATCTTCGGTATTGATTTCCGGAGAGGCCAGATTTCTTGGCTCGCCACTACTCTCCCCTGTATAAGCCGGGTCGAAAGCCAAAGCAATAAACCCGCGTTCAGCCATTTGATTGGCATATAATCCAGACGATTGCTGTTTCACCGCTCCAAAAGGCCCGCTGATGGCTAATGCAGACAATTTTTCAGTTCCAGCATTTTTAGGAAAGTATAAATCTCCGCTTAAAGTAATACCATAACGGTTTTTGAAGCTCACTTTTTGACGGGTTACCTTATCGCTTAATTGGAATGTATAATTTTCTTTTGATGTGTTCATTTTTTCTGAATTTAATTTTATTTTTTGTGCAAATAATTGCCCTGTGATCAGAAACAATATTGTGATTGCCAATGCTTTTTTCATTTTATGTTTGAATTAATTTTTAATGCTTAAATACCACTCCTGAGTTATGGATTTTTTTTAATTTACTATATTTTCTATATTTGGATCAGAAGTCTATTAAAGCTCCTGCGCTGTTGGGCGAAAGATAATTTCGTTAATGTCTACATCCGAAGGCTGGCTAATTGCAAAAGCCACTACACGGGCAAAACTGTCCGCGCTAATTCCTACTTCGCCTACATAATCCTTGTTGGCCTGCTGGATATCTGCCTCTGAAATATGTTCCAGCAGCTCTGTTTTAACAGCACCCGGACATACAATGGTGGTACGGATATTATAGGGTTTCAGTTCCATACGCAAGCCTTCCGTTAAGGCGCGAACCGCATATTTGGTAGCCGAATAAACTGCAGAGCCGTAAAATACCTTATGGCCTGCCACAGAAGAAGTGTTGATAATCTGGCCAGACTTTTGCTCTTTCATATAAGGCAGAACAGCGGCAATGCCATTAAGAACGCCTTTGATATTCACGTCTATCATGGTGTTCCACTCCTCTACATTCACTCGGTCCATTGGGGACAAAGGCATGACCCCTGCATTATTGAGTATAACATCTACACGTCCAAATTGCCGGACTGCTGAATCAACCAGGTTTTTTACCTGCTCCATATCTGTCACGTCCACTTCTACAGCAAGGGCATGCGCGCCCGTTTGCTGAATATCTTTTGCCAGCTTTTCAATTCTGTCAGCTCTTCTTGCACCAAGTACCACTACAGCGCCAAGTTCTGCCAGATGCCTGGCAGCAGCCTCTCCCATCCCGCTGCTCGCTCCTGTAATGATTACTACTTTATCTTTGATATTATTTTCCATAATTAATTATATTTAATTTCAATTCTTTTTGAAAAACTATTGAACACTTTTATACAACTTATCGGTTACCGCTTCGTTCCAGTTTACAATTCCTTTTTCGGTGTTGGGAACGATGTACAATTGCTGCAAACCCACATCAGCGCTAGCACCGTGCCAATGCCTTACATTTGGCGGACATTTTATGACGTCACCTTTTTTGATAATTTCAACAGGCCTGCCCTCAATCTGATGATAACCAACACCATCGGTAATAATCAGGATTTGACCCGCGGGATGACTGTGCCAGTTGCTTCTTGCACCAGGCTCGAAATAGACATTGCCAACCGCTGTTGTAAAAACACTATCGGCATCAACCAAACCGGTATTGTATGCATTACCTGTAAATAAGGTTCTGTCGCATCTTTCAGAATCAAATATAAGAATTTAAATAATTTAAAATTTAGCCCGCCAATTTACAGAATGATTTAAACATAGATATCCCTGGTCCAATCATCTGATTCTTTCTAAGCATATGCACAACTTCAATTCCACTCAATGTTCGTCTGGCCGATTCAAAACTTTTAAAACCTAATCCGTTTTGTATGCGCCACTTGATAAAACGATGGTCCTGTTCTACAATATTGTTGAGATATTTACACTGTCGGATCTTAATCTTTGAGAATGAACGTTTGTTATATACTTTGATAGCGGCAGTATTAGAACCGCTTTTATCAATATTTATTACTCTTGGACGGGAATTATTACCAATTGCTTTAATTAGAAAAGACTGAGCGCTCATTCTTTGTCTTTTTCTGGTCAAAAGAAAATCAACCGTATTGCCTAATTTATCTACCGCTCGATATAAATAACACCAAATTCCTTTTACTTTGATATATGTCTCATCCAATCTCCAGCTCGTCCCCACTCTGCCTTTTCTCTTCTTCATCTCTGTCTCAAGCAAAGGTGTAAACTTATAGACCCAGCGTTGAATAGTAGCATGATCAACATGAACTCCGCGCATTTTCATGATCTCTTCAACATCCCGATAACTAAGTGTAAATCTTAGTTTGAAATATACTGCCTGAAGAATTATTTGTTTTGGGTAACAATGACCTTTAGTATTCATTTTTTGATCGGTTTAAATTCTAAAGATAAAAGTTATTCCAAGATGCGACAGAACCATTATTAATTTGTTTAGGCTGTAAACTGGATATGCGACTTTTTTGCAATGTTAGATTCTATTAATTCTCAAACTGGAGTTGCCTCCAATTTTACAACAAATAGTTAAGGCGGTTTTATCGAATATTTCAATAGAACAAATTTTGTAGCAAATCGTGGTATTCGGTATTTTCAACAACTAAAAGTTTTGCTAAATCAAGCCCTAAGAAGTTTAGGCTCAAATCTGCAACTGAATAACATTTTAAGTAATGTTAATTATACAACCAAAAGTTAATTTCACTTCTACAGAATTGAAATTTCAAACAAGAAATTCAATATCGATAGAGACCATGGAATCTAGATTCATATATAATGTTCCTTAAAAATATTAAAAGACGCGAAAAAGGCAACTTTTTTTTTTAAAACCCCTTACCGAAACGATAATTAAGTATAATACCATGAGTATTGATATTATTATATTCTTTTAACGCATAACTATAATTATATAATATTTTAAAATTAGCCCCTAGATGAAGTCCCGCCACTAAATTAATTGTTTCGCTAGTACGATATCCTGCTCCAAATTCTACCTTATTTAGGTAATTTATCATTAAATTAAAATCAGCCTGAAGTGGGGCTCCGGAAACGTATTTGATCAGCATGCTGGGATTAATCAATACTTCCTCGAATTGATTGGTAAAAAAACGATAGCCAAAATAACTGTAAAATGGATTTTTGAAATTTATATTTCTTTCTGATGACAATGAATTTCCTAAAAAATTGGGAGCAGAAATCCCCCAGTAAAGCCGATCTCTATTATACAAAATACCAACACCTATGGCAGGCACAAAAGCATTAATATTACTTTGAAATTCAGGATCATTTTCGATTCCCAAACTCAATAAATCTTCGTTATACAATGTTCCGCCTGCACTTATACCAAAAGATATAATATTTGGATCATAAGCCCACCATCTTCCCTGCCCGTATTCCGAATCAAAAAAAATCTTATAAGAATAGGCTCCAAAAAAACTTGCCGCTGTTGTAACCCCTATTTCATCTGTTGAAACTCCACCTGCTAATCCCATATGTTTCGAACGAAGCGGTGCATTTACCGTCAACCCCATGCTTTTGGGACTTCCTTCAACAGCATTAAAAAAACCTGAATTAACGAAAGTTAGATCCGTATTTTCATAGTAACCCGCATGTGCAGGATTAATGACTACGGTATTATAACTATAATTAGCAAATACTGGGGTCTGTTGTGCAAAAATTAAACTGATTTGCATGGTGAATATAACTACAAATGCCGGCGTAAAATATTTATTAGTCATTATTTATCGTTTTAATACAAGGAATCCCTTGTTTTTTTTAAGATGATGCGTGCCTTTTATTTTAATGTCAAAAAAATAAGTTCCCTCTGGAAGAACATCAGCGCCAAGACTTCTTTTATTGTTTGCGATTCCACTAAAAACATTTGTGGCATTATCATAATTTTTAATATAAAAAACCAGATCTCCCCAACGGTTGTATATGTAAACTTCGTTATCAGGATATTTCTCTAAAGTATCAATCTCCCAAAAATCATTTATTCCATCATCATTTGGAGAAAAACCGTATTTTGTATCGTCTTTTAGATCTTGCTCAACAAATACAGTAATACTGTCTTCAGACAGACACCCCTCTAAACTTTTAAAAACTACTGTAAATGTGGTAGTTTCTAAAGGACTTGCAACAGGATTTGCTACAAGTAAATTACTCAGTCCGGCAGCTGCATTCCATTTAAAACTGCCTGTTTCAGCTGCTATTGCGTCAAGCTGAACCGTTTCTCCTTCTTTTATATAGACATCATTTCCGGCATCTGCCAAAACTATTTTTTCAAATACTTTAAAATTACATTTCGAACTATTACCACTCTTATCCTTTGCAGTAATTTCTACAACTGTTTGAGCTGAAAATGCAGTTCCGGCCGCTGGAGTTTGGTTAAATGTTGGTGATGTATCACAATTGTCTAATACAGAAATTAAGGTTCTGTAATCAGGAATTGTCGTTTCTCCACAAGATAAGGTCTGATCTCCAATGCAAGTGATAACTGGTGCCATAGTATCAGCAATTGTTACGGTTTGATTTTGGGTGGATGTATTTACACCGTCACTGTAAGTCCAAACCACTGTTGTCGATGCTGTAATAGGGAAAGTTGTGGTTGTGGTTCCCGTTACAGTTCCCAAACAATTATCCGTCGCCGCTGGAGCTGTAATACTCGCTACGCTGCATTGCGCCGTAACGGCTGGCAGTGAAGCCAAGTTAGCAACTGGTGCCATAGTATCAGCTATCGTTACGGTTTGATTTTGGGTGGATGTATTTGCACCGTCACTATAAGTCCAAACCACTGTTGTCGATGCTGTAATGGGGAAAGTTGTCGTTGTAGTTCCCGTTACAGTTCCCAAACAATTATCCGTCGCCTCTGGTGCTGTGATATTCGCTAAGCTACATTGTGCCGTAACAGCTGGCAGTGAAGCTAAGTT
>NZ_MUHF01000013.1 GCF_002217435.1 Flavobacterium reichenbachii | reverse complement strand
TACTAAAACGTTTTAGTAAAAAAAAATTTATTTTACTTAATGTAATTTTAATGTTAATTTTATAAGAAATGCATTTATTTGAGATCAATTATTAAATTATACTCAATAAAATTCTACGAAAACGTTATATTTTCGACCTAAATTAAAAAATCATAAAAAAATCTAAAAATTAATAACTACAGAAAAGTTCTTTTTTGGACTAAAAAAGACAAAAAAAAATCTGAGAATCAATTTATACAATTGACACTCAGATTTTTCAGAAGTAAAGTTTTGTTTTTTTTCTTAAAAAGTAAGGCAGGAAATTATTTTGCCAGCGAAGATTCCCTAATTATTAATTCTGTCTTTAAAACGACTTTTTGATGGATTTCTGATGCATCTTTCTTTTTTAAAAGCGGGAGCAGCACTTCCATTAATTTAGTACTAATTTCTATCATTGGCTGCGCAACAGACGTAATCATTGGATCGTAAATTTTAAACATATCATTATCATCAAATGCAATGATTCCTAAATCCTTAATCAACTGCGGATTTTTTTCTTTTAAAACTTCGAGTCCGCTTTGTGCAAGATAATTAGTTGAAAAAAATACGGCATCTAAATCGTGGTGCTGGTCTACGAAGTTTTTAATATACTCCTTCCCTTTTCCTTTTACAATCTCATTAAAAGGAATTTGAAGCGTATTGGGTTTTAGACCATTTTTTATTGCTGCTTTTTCATATCCTACCAAACGCCCGTGCATCTGGCTCTGGTCTGAAGCGGTTGTAATAAAACCAATATTTTTAAACTTGCTTTCAATTAAGTGCTGTGTGGCATCAAAAGATGCTTGTTCATTATCAATAACGACACTGCTGCACTCTAAACCATCAAAAATCCTGTCTAGTAAAACTACAGGAATGTTATCTTTTATTAAGTTTTCGATCGTTTCTTTAATTCCGGGAGAAGGCACTATAATAAAACCATCTACTTGTCTGAAATTAAATAAGGTAATTAACTCATTCGATTTTTCATCGTCGTTCTCGTTACTGCAGAAAATAACTTTATATCCTTTTTCATAGGCGATATCCTCAAAAATTCTGGCCAATTTAGAGAAGAAGTTGTTTGAAATATCCTCTACCATAAAAACCAAAATTTTAGATTTCCCGGTTCGAAGACTTTGAGCAATTTGGTTAGGCCTGTAATTTATTAATTTTGCATAATCTAAAACCTTTTTTGTAAGCTCCTTAGAAATGTGTTTTTCTTTTGCTTTACCATTCAAAACAAAAGATACTGTAGTTACAGATATCTTCAATTCATCTGCAATATTCCTAATAGAGACAGGTTTTTTCTTCATATTAATTTAAAATCAAAATTTGATCAAATATAGTAAAGTTATTATTGATGTAAATTAACATAGAAATCTAACTATTTAATGTTTAAATTACAGCATTCCTTTTTCTAAAAATAAGGAAGTTCTGCTTTAATTCTTTCCCAAAAAGATTCATTGTATAAATAACTTGAACCTAAAATACTGGTCTGCTCTGTGTTTTCTATTATAGAGATTGAAATATCTATATTTTTATTTTTTAAATTTTGCTGCAGTTTAGATAGAAATAAATGATTTGACTTGGCAATATTACCGCCGATAATAAGCAGATCTGCATCAAATTTTACTATACACGGGGCTAAAAACTCAGTCAGATTACAGGCAAAATCATCGAATATTCTGGCTGTCTCACTATTTTCGATTCCTGCTATTTCCTTTACGCCATCTGTCAATTTATTTCCTGTACTGTTTTCGTATTGGTTAGAAAACCAGCGTGTAGAAAAATAGTTGTCTGCAATTCCTTCCTTAAAAGGTTTATCCCATAGACAGCCATTATGCGGTATTGTATCTCCTTGTGTAAGAGGTAATTTGTTATCTAAAAATGCGGCGCCAAAACCAGTTCCCAAAGTAATGGCAATAACTTTACTGTAAAGTACCGATTCTGGTTTTAGCGAACCTCCAACTCCAAAACAGCTCGCATCATTTAGAAACCTAAAGCTCACATTTTTGGCACTTATGTATTTTGTAAGTTCTTCTGAAATCGAAACATTATATAAGGACTCGTATTTATCATTTCCTTTAAACATTGCTATTCCGGTTTCATATTGAAATGGACCTGGCATCGAAAAAGCAATTCCGATTGTTTCTGTCAAAGAATATGTTTTCTGGACAATTTGAATTGTTTGATTAATTATTTCAGCCCATTTTTTTATGATGACTTCTTTAGATGCTTTACTATCTACAGAACCGCTAAAATATGTTCCCGGAATTATCACAAAATCTTCGCTATTTACAGCAGCACTGCTAATGTGACTACCTCCAACATCTACTCCTATTGTTATTGACATTTAGTATTCATTTTATTATTTTTTACTTATGATCAATTAAATTTTCGATACTCTTATTAATTTTCAAACCTAAAAAGAAACAATTTTACCATTCAATACTATATTGTCAAACAACAATACTATTCTCCTTGGTCAAATCAAATCTGGAATTGAGACCAATCTTGCTAAAAGACAAAATTTACAGAAAGAAAGAACTTAGAAATGTATCAAAAACAGTCTTAATTTGATTGAATTTACAGCGCCTTTTCGGCTTAGAAACAAGATATCCAATCAATCAAATATTAACCTATTAACTACAATAAAATTATTATTTTAACAATTGAAAGAATTATTAAAAACAAAAATCAAAATATAATTAGTTATATGCAAAAACATGATCAGATAAGCAAATATACTAAAACGTTTTAGTAATCAAAATTTTTTGGTGATTTTTTAAAGACATAAAATTTAGAAGTGCTTAGTTCCTGAAAATATAACAATTGGGTACTAAGCATAAAAATCAGAGTTTTTAAGAAAGATGTTGTGATTTTATTATTGAAATTCCTCTTCGGTCATTAAATTATTTAATACCGCGCCCGCCATACTTCCTGACGCCACTGCACCAGCTACAGAACGCATTGGAGAAGCATTATCGCCGCAGGCAAAAACATCTGGTATGTTTGTTTTCTGAAATGCATCAACTTTCATATATCCTTGCTCTGTCAATTCACAGCCCAGCATTTCTGGTATTTTGCAATGCTGCTCAAAAGACGGACGAGAATATATTGCTTTTAAGTCAAAAACGGAATTATCATTAAAAACGATTTGTTCTACATTCCCATTTTTGTGCTTTACCTCAGCAATTTCTTTTTCTATTATTGGAATGTTATACTTCGTAATTTTATCGGTTTCTTCCTGAGTCAAAGTTGATTTTCCGTTGGTGAAAATCGTTAAATCTTTTGTCCAATTACGAATAAGCTGGGCATAGTGAAAAGCAAAATTCCCATTGGCCAAAATTCCGGTTTTTTCGTTTTTTACTTCGTAGCCGTGGCAATATGGACAATGAATTACAGATATTCCCCAGCATTCAGAAAATCCCTTTATTTCGGGCATAATGTCTTTGACACCAGTTGCAAAAATCAGTTTTTGAGCTGTAAATTCTTCTCCTGCTTCTGTTGTGATTGTAAAACCGTTTTCGGTTTTCTTTCCCAAAATGGCAAATCCGGAATGAAATTGCACTGTTTTATATTTCAACACCTGCGCTTTGGCTTTAGCTGCAATTAGATCGGGTTTCTCTCCGTCCTGCGTAATAAAATTGTGCGAATGAGGTGTTTGGCGGTTGCAGGGAAATCCGCTGTCTATGATTAAAACACTTCGCAGAGCACGCCCCAAAGACATTGCTGCAGAAAGTCCCGCATAACTCCCTCCAATAATGATTATCTCGAATTTTTTATTATCTGTCATAAAATTGAATTTTAATTATCTGTACATCGTTTTTTATCTTCTAATATGTCGCACCTAAATCCTGAGAGATTTACTATTCTTATTATTTCTTCGGCATTTATGGTATGATTTTCAACTCTTAAAATGGTATGACCTGCAGGATATGGCAGTTCAGTTTCATTTATATCAAAATTAATTTTAGATTCTGGAAAAGCAGTTTGAAGCTTTTTTAAAGTAGTTTCTGCCTGTACTTTGCATTGAATATTTGTCGTAAACACTTCTACAAGTGATTCTTGAGAAATTTCATTTAGGATATTTTCTTTTATCATGTCTATAAAACTTTCAACAAAAATAGGCAAAAATCATATTAATGCAACTTAATCGCATTAAATTATTGCGATTAAGTCGCATTAATTTTTTTATGTATCTTTGCAAGAGCATGAAAAGAAGAAATACGATATCCAAAGAAGCTGTTTTACAGGTGCTGACCAACTCGCGAAAAGCAATGAGTCAGGATGCAATTGCAAAACAAATAGATCAAAGCATTGACAGAGCCACCGTTTACAGAATATTAAACCGCTTTTGCGAAGATGAAATTTTGCATAAAATAGTGGCAGATGATGGGAAACAATATTTTGCCGTTTGTGTAAAATGTGATGAAAAATTACTGCCGGACAATCACTTTCATTTTCGATGCATAAAATGCGAAACTATAGAATGCCTTCCTGCTCCTGTCGAATTTTCGTTGGAAAAAAAATACAATGTACAGCGAATGAATTGTGTCTTGATTGGTGTTTGCAGCGATTGTTCTTGATAATGCTGTAGAAATCTTCAATTTCCGCTTTTCTTAATATCATCTTATTTTTAGTTTTTAAATCTAATCTGTTTAAAAACTAAGAATAAGATTTTTTTTGTTTTATGGTTAATTCCATGTATTTCTTCTTTATTTAAATTATAAGAGCTGACTGTAAATTATGTAACACTCAGCGCTTTATTTGTAAAAAGAGTCCCTCCTGCGCCAATACTTTTACTTCAGATCTTTTAGAGATTGATTCCTTCTGGAATACCCCCAACAAATTCGAATAATTCAAAATCATTATTATGACAAATAATTTAAAAGAGACTAAGATTAGCTCAGGAAAAACCGTTTCTAAAGTAGACGAGCAGGCACAACATTACGATATGATTGTTTTTTGTCATTTGAGATGGCAGTTTGTTTATCAGCGTCCGCAGCACCTCATCAGCCGAATGGCAGAAACTATGAAAGTTTTATTTATTGAGGAACCTTGGTTTGATCCGCAAAATGAAAGTTCAGGCAAATTAATCGTGATTAATGAAAATCTTCATGTCTTACAGCCCAATGTTACCAATATTGAATCGATTGCAGCAATTATTCCTTCTTATGTAAAAAACAAAAGTATAGCAGTCGGATGGTTTTATTCTGCTTCATTTTGTCCTTTATTAGAAACACTGGAATTTGATACAATTGTCTATGACTGCATGGATGAATTATCTTTATTTAAAGGTGCTCCGGCACACTTGATCGATCAGGAAAAATATTTAATGGCAAATGCCGATGTTATTTTTACAGGCGGAAAATCATTGTTTGAATCAAAAAATCAATTGCACAGCAATGTACATTGTTTTCCAAGTTCTGTAGACGAGAAACATTTTGGACAAGCTCTCAGCGCTCTTTCTGTTCCTGCCGATATTGATATTCAAGGTCCTATAGTGGGATATTATGGTGTAATCGATGAGCGAATTGATCTGGATCTATTACAGGAGACTGCAAAAAAGCTGCCTAACGTTTCTTTTGTTATGATTGGCCCGCTGGCTAAAATCGAAGAGGCAGATCTGCCTCAGGAATCAAATATTTATTATTTGGGAATGAAGTCTTACAATGAACTTCCAAATTACCTTAAAGCTTTTGACATCGCTATGATGCCTTTTGCATTAAATGACGCAACAAAATACATCAGCCCAACTAAAACTTTAGAATATATGGCGGCTAAAAAACCGATCATATCTACCAAAATTATTGATGTGGTACGAGATTACAGCATTTGCGTAAGCTTGATCGAAACAGCAGATGAGTTTGCAGAAGAGATATCTTTTTTACTCGATCAGTCTGATATTCAATCTATGAATATTGAATATCAAAAAATCCTCAAAAAAACATCTTGGGATGCTACGACAGAAAAAATGAAATCAATCCTTAAATCTTTTGCCAAATGAAACACATAGACATTTTAATTATAGGCGCAGGAATTTCTGGAGCTGTTCTGGCAGAACGATATGCGTCGATTGGAAAAAAGGTTCTGATTATTGAAAAAAGAAATCACATTGCAGGAAACTGTTATGATTATACAGACGACAACGGAATTTTAGTTTCGAAATACGGAGCACATTTATTTCATACCAATGAAGAATCGGTTTGGAAATACGTTAACAGCTTTTCTAACTGGTATCGCTGGGAACATAAAGTGATTGCAAGAGTTGGAGAAAAAACAGTTCCGATTCCGGTAAATATTACTACGGTAAACGAAATATACGACATTAATATTTCGTCTGAAGAAGAGATGATAAACTGGCTGGAAGATCATAGAATGCCTTTTAAGAAACCTGAGAACGGTGAAGAGGCGGTTTTAAATCGTGTTGGTCCGATTTTGTATGAAAAAATGTTTAAGTATTACACTAAAAAACAATGGGACAAATATCCGGTTGAATTAGATGCTTCTGTATTGGAGAGAATTCCGGTTAGAACCAATTACGATGACCGCTATTTTTCTGATAAATGGCAGGCACTGCCAAAAGGCGGTTATACACAATTGTTTGAAAATATCTTAAATCATCCAAATATCGAAGTCCTTTTGGAAACGGATTATTTTGATGTAAAAGATCAGTATAAGAATTTTGAAAAACTATTTTACACTGGGCCTATTGATCGCTTTTTTGAATTTAAACACAGTTTGATTGAAAAACTGGAATACCGCTCGATTAATTTTGTAAGCGAAACGGTTGACGCGGAATTCTTTCAGGAAAACTCGGTTGTTAATTATCCGGGAATGGAAGTTGATTTTACCCGTATTATTGAGTACAAGCACTTTGGCAATCAAACTTCTGAAAAAACTACTGTTGTCAAAGAATTTACTGTAGATGAAGGGGAGCCTTATTATCCAGTTCCAAATCCTCGAAATCAGGAAATATACACAAAGTATAAAGCAGAAGCAGAAAATTTACCAGATGTACATTTTGTGGGAAGGCTAGCCAATTATAAATATTTCAACATGGATCAGGCATTTAAAAATGCACTCGATTTGTTTGAACATTTGGAAATAAGCACGAAACCACTTAAAACAGCCGTTTAATGAAACTTTTTAACAGCTTTTTTATGGGCGGTTTTGAATGTGCAGATCACATCAACCGATCTGGTAAGAGGATCAATCTTTTAAAAGAAACCGAACATGATATTCGGTTTCATCAGGATTATGAAGCTTTGTCGGCAATCGGAATCAAAACGGTTCGGGAAGGAATCTGCTGGAGTGAAGTAGAAAAAGCTCCGGGAATTTTTGATTTTTCTGAAGTTTTAAAATTAATGAAATCGGCAGAAAAACTTGGGATTCAGCAGATTTGGGATTTGATTCATTTTGGTTATCCAGATGGCATCTTCCCCACTCATCCTTTGTTTTGTAATAGATTTGAGCAATTATGTGAAGCTTTTGCCCTTTTTTACAAAGCCAATTCAAAACAGCCTTTGTTTGTAGTTCCGATAAATGAAATCAGCTTTTTGTCCTGGCATTCGGGCGATGTGCGCGGTACTGTGCCATTTGCTGTAAACTCGGGCTGGGATATTAAATACCATTTGTGCAAAGCAGCCATTTTGGGAATAAAAATGCTCAAAATTACCGACCCCGATTGTAAAATTGTTTTGGTAGAACCTTTAGTAAAAATTCATCCAACAGAACCTCAGCAGGATGTATGGCAGTTAAATGAATATCAGTTTCAGGCGATGGACATCATCGCGGGAAGAATCTGTCCCGAATTGGGAGGTTCTGAAGATTTTCTGGAGATTCTTGGATTCAATTATTATTGGAACTGTCAATGGAAAGGCAGCGGCGAAACGCTCGACTGGCCCGATACAGAACAGAAACGAACACCATTTTCTGAACTATTACAGTCTGCCTACGAACGGTATAAAAAACCTGTAATTATTTCTGAAACAGGACATTTTGGTATTGGCCGTGTCGAATGGCTTGAAGAAATTACAGCCGAATGCATTAAAGCAAAAGATCTGGGTGTAGACATAAAAGGAATCTGCATTTATCCTGTAACAGACAGACCTGATTGGGACGATTTAACAAAATACTGCGAATGCGGGATCTGGGATTTAGACGAAAATAAAAATCGGATTCCGCATCAGGAATATATTCAAGCCGTAATCAAGGCACAAACAGATTTTAAGAGAAAAAATAATATCCTTAATCAGGTAATTAATTTTTTTAAATAAACATTTAATGAAAAATTAGAAGATGGAATTAACAAAAACAATAACCGGAATTACTTTTAGTGCTTTTGATTTACTGCACGCAGGTCACGTAAAAATGCTTGAAGAGGCAAAATTGTACTGTGATTATTTAATTGTAGGATTACAAACAGACCCTACACTCGACAGACCGGAGAAAAATAAACCAACACAGTCTGTGGTAGAGCGCTACATTCAGCTCAGAGCGTGTAAATATGTCGACGAAATTATTCCTTATGCAACAGAACTGGATTTACAGGACATCTTGCAGGCGTTTCCTATAGATGTTAGAATATTGGGCGATGAGTACAAAGACAAAAATTTTACCGGACGCGAATATTGTGAAAATATGGAAATAAAATTGATCTATAATAAACGTAATCATCGTTTCTCCAGCAGTGGACTGCGAAAAGAGGTATATGATCGTGAATGCTTAAAAAAAGCATGACCTAATTTTATAAAAGCTAAAATGAATTTGACAGGAAATTTTGAAAATGGTTAAACTTTAGAATATTTATAAGTATGTCTCAGCAGCCAGATTTTTGTTCCGGTAAACTGCACTTCTTTTTTAATTTCAAATGTTTTAGCTCCAATTAAATAAGTATGTCTAATTAATGCCGATGCATTGTCGTTCCCGTCTTTACCCAGTATTTCTGTAATTATTTCCAGGCTTCCGTCTGACAATTTCTTATTGGATTTTACAAGCTCGTCGTTCAATTTTTTTCCATCATCTGTTATTGCGATCGTATGGGAAGAATTTGCCGAAGTTTCATTGGGATAAAAGTTGTTAAATTTAAATTGATTCAACTCATTGCTTTGAATTACTTCCAAATCGGCTGGCATTTCATAGGGTTTACTTGTCTTATAATCCAAATAAATTAAGGTCCCTTTCCATTTACCAACGCTTTTTTGGAATTCGGACGCAGACACCAAATTGGATTGTGAAAAAACAGATAAACTAGTCAATACGATTGTAAAGAATAAAAACATTTTTGATTTCATAATACTATTTTTTAGTTAATATAGATTCCGATTATTAGTAGCAATCGAAAAATTTCTATTTCCAGATTTTAAATCCTTCGTATAAAATCTTACTCAAAAACAATTTTACATCTGATAATCAAATATATAACTTTTTTCTTTAAATCTAAGAAATGGAAAATTAAATGCGGCCGTTTCAGGGACAAACGGCTTATATCAACTAAAAAAATTACAGAAAAAAAATTACAGAATACCGCTTAGAATACTCACCAATTCGTTGTAACTGTTTGGTTTGCTAAAGTAACGACAGAGACCATCGGTTTTTATAGCCTGAAGTATGAATTCGTCTGTTGGTGTAGATATCATTATGACAGGAATATTTTGAAGACGCTCATTTGTTTTCATTTTCTGCAAAAATTCGTATCCGTTTAAAGCCGGCATATTGTAATCTAAAAGAATAAGATCTGGCAGCAGCTCTTTATTTCTTAATTCTTCAAATGCCAATACCGAATTAAATAACGATTGTACTAAAATACCTCTTTCCAGTGATTGGATTGCATCGGTAAATATTTCAGCATCGTCCTGATCATCATCAATCAATAATATATTTTTGTAAAGCATCATGTATGGTTTCTGCCATTAAACGGCATCATATCTTATATACGTGATTTTTTACTTTTAGGTTTGAATTTTTGTTGGAAATCTTACCCAATCATAGGGTGTGCTTTTTATTAGTTTTGATATAAAACAAAAAGCTGTCTTAATCGACAGCTTTTTGTTTGCAATTTTTATTTTGACTCATGAACCGGAAAACCATATTTTTCTGGTTTAGTAGAAATACTGTTTTTTAAATCAAAAACTTCACTGGTAACATAATACTTGTCTTTTACTTTGACTATTTTCACCTCGGGAATCTTTTCATTATTAAGATATTTTGAATCGTAAAGAAGGCATTGTTTATGATACAAAAACAAAGTATCTCCGTTTTGGTAAGGTACCAACAAATCTTTTAATGGCCGCTCTACAATATAAGAAGAATCCTTAGCAACTTTTATATAATATACATAACTATAATTTGGCTCATAAGCATCTAGAGGCACACCATAATCTCTATACCACGAATCATCAATTTTTAATTTAGAAATAGAATTAAAAAAAGCCGTTTGAAGTTCCTTAGATTTTTTTTCAATAAACTCCCGTCTCCAAAGGTTTTCTTTATTACCCATTTTCTCATTATCAACATTAAAAGACTCTATTTTTTGCCACGAATTATCTTTAAACTGGTATAAATCTGTTTGATACTTTTTGGTATAATCATATGGACTATCGTACCCGGGCGTTGGAACTAAATATTTTTTGTCTACCAAAAAAACATAAATATCAAATGCTTTTTTATATTCTTCTATACTTAATTTATTTATGTATTCCTCCAAAGGCTCATATTCATCATCTTTTATGTATTTTGAATGCTTTTGAAAAAAAAGAAAATCTTTGGGAATTAAAAAAGTTACTAAATTACCTAAGTCATTTCCCCTTTTAGGCTCATAATAAACTCCATTATCATAAGATGTTGTAAATAAATACCCTGCTTCTGAAATCCCCACTACATAGTCATTTATTTTTAATACTTTATCAAAATTCAGATTGCTGTTCTCCTTTTGAGGTTTGATTTCTTCTTTTTTTTCTACGTTACTATCTTTACATCCAAAGATTGAAAATGTGAAAAATAAGATTAAGCAGTATTCTTTTAATGATTTCATATTTTATAATATTTGAGGTCTAAAATAACCAATAAATCCTGTGTGACCAAACAAAGCTTCTCCTTTTGTTTTATAAACAGAAGTTCTGGTGCAAGTGGGTAGAGTATATCCACCATTATTTCTATTTGTCTTTTCATCAGCACTTCCAGATGACCCAATTGCTTCCAGTATAGTTACAAGATCATTTGTACTATCATATTTATATACAACACCTGTATGTCCGTCACCAGGTGTTCTACTCCACACAAAAATATCTCCTGCTTGAGGTTTGAAATCTTGAGAATTACCAACAAATTTTATTTTATCTGTTCCCAAAGTTTTTTGAAATGAAGATTCTGATGTCATACTAGCCGTAGTTACCCATTTAACCTCTTTGGTTATACCTAACTTATGTAAGTATCTGCAAACAAATTCTGAACAATCCATTTTACTTAATGCATTATCATTTAATGAAGTTCTTAATCCATCAGATTTTCCTGTATTTCCTTCTTTTTCATATGGGAGATGTTTATCTGCAATTATTTTCATCTCTTCAAGAGCTGTCGCTAAAGATTTTGGTACAAACGTTTCCATGCTTTCAAATATTTTTAAATCTTTCTCAAACATTCTAGCATCATTTGCTATTTCGTTTTTTCGATCTATTCCATTAATAACTTTTCTAGCATTAATATAGTCTGTTTTAGAATCATTTATATACCTATTAATTCCTACACCCGTAAAAATTCCATTGTCCATTCCCCAAATCATAATTTTAGCCGCTAATTTTGGTTCCAATGCTTTATCAGGATAATTAACGACATCTATACCGAACTTATCTTTTATCTTCTTATAGTTATTCTTCCATGTTAATTGTACATAGCCTCTGCCACAGTATTTTACTCCGTCTCCTTTTTCTGTATTACCTCTCTCAATTGCGGTTTTCCTTCTTTTTTCAGTATCTGCTAAGACAGGATCGTATTTATAACAATACTCTTCTCTTGTTTTTTTATCAACCCAATAACTCTCTAGTACAGGTTCAAATGTATTAAATGTTTCTGTATACGCTGTAGCAAGTATGTAAGCAACTTGTTGTTTTTGTGGTGTTATTTTTTCTGCGGTATAATATTCATTCATGTCGTTCAGCAAAACTTTAAGATTAGCTTCAACTTTAGTAGTTCCATTATATTTCGCTAAAAAATACGAAACATCAATACCATATCCATTTGCATTATTGTTTTCAGAGACAATCATATTCAACCCTTTATAACTTACATGTTTTGTAGAACATCCTTCAATACCAACATAATAACTCATTTTTTCTCCAATTTTTGTCCCTTTACGGCGCGTGATTTTAAAAGTTGCAACTGCTTTACCTTCTGAATCTATTTTTGTCTTTTTTGCATATATTGGATCTTCTCCCACTTTATGGGCAGTTAATACAATTTCCTTTCCTATCATATTTTGGGTTTTAGCTACAATTGTAACAAATGCACCGCTATAGCTAAGAGCAATTTGATCTTGTGCTGTTACCCTTCTGCCTTCATATTGAAAATAAACATCCGTTATTTTTTCACGTGACGTAACATCTAAAATTGAGTCTGAATTAACATTGGCATTTTTCTTAAATGGGTATAATCTTCCGTTTTGAATTCCCATTAATTTAAAGCTGATTTTGGCTGTTGTTTCGTCTTCAATTCCAAAACGTTTCTGTAATGCATCATCAAATTTTATAATTTTATTTACTGCGCCGTTTTCATTTGTTTTGGTGTCGTTATAATAGTTTGGCTCTTTACTGTTATTTAAATAAAAATTAATTCTTACGGATTGATTACTGTATCCCGGAATATTAGCTTTTATGTAATTGACTTCTCCTGCAAAACCAGATGTTTTCTTTTTACTTCCGTCCTTATAACCCCAGTATGCTTCTGACACCTGCGGACGCTTTACCTCTAGTTTAAAAGCAGATGCTGCATTAGCACCTTTTTTTCTGTGGCTGTATGCCTCAACAATATAATTTCCTTCTTTTTGAGGAATCGGTATCGTAAAGAAGCTCCATTTATGAAGAAACGGTTTTTGAGTGTCTTTGTTTTCGTTAATAATTGTACCTCCAGGCGGAATGTATAGTTTATTATCAGCATCATAAATGATCCATTTTACATCTTCTTTTTCTTCGTCTGTTGCGGGATTTATTTTAAAGCTTTTTGCTTCTAATGTGAACGTTTTCTTTGGGTTGCCCATTACAAAAACATTATCGCCTGCTTCCATTAAACCAATACTCGTAACTTCATTTTTAATTACCTCAATTACAGATTCTTGCTTTAATACATATTGACCTTTACTAGTGACTTTAATTTTATAAGTTCCTAAATCAGGCATAGCAAGTTTAATGATACCTGTTGAGTCCAATTCTTTTTCTGCTGCAATTGTGCTTACTTTATCCTCCTTTATATTTTCTATCTGGTAATAAAATTTTAATGGATTTAATGTTTTTACTGCAGGATTTTTCAGAGTCACATTAAATACTTTCTCTTCTGCAGCTGGTCTTGCAAATCCTTTTTTAACAGCAGCAGGAGCTTTAATTACGATTTGCTGCGCAATTATTTTTACCTCAACAAAAGCAGCTGTTTTTGCTTTTTTCTTTGCTCCGGGGCTTATTCCATAGGCTTCAATTTTATATACTCCAGGTGTGTCAAAATTGTAGCTAAAAGTCGTTCCTTCATTAATAAAATCAATTCCTTTCTCTTTGTCTTTATATACGATCCAGTTAATATTCTCTTTTAGAGCTTCATGTTGTTTTGCTGAATCTTCAACAAAAAACTCCAGACTTTCTCCAACAATAAAAGAAGATGCTGTTGTATTTTTAATTTTTACGGCACCTTTCTTAACCGGACTTCCATTAATATCTTTATTACTTATTTCTTTTAAGAATACATACACCGCTTCTTTCCCTATAGGAGGGTATACTCTGTCTGCACTTAAGTTAGGATATATTTTGGTTTTTGTAGTTATCGTGATGGTGCTCGGTAATTTTTCCAGACCTTCTACTTCTTTCAATAATAAAAACAATTCGTCGTATTGTTCAAAAAGATTGGCAACATTGGTTTTATCGTCGGCAAGTTGATTTTTGATCGTTGTCCAGCGTTTTTTATTTTCATCCGAAATTATTCCATTGAGAATATTGGCATCGATTGCGTTAAGCATTTTTGTACGGACGCTTTCCCAATTAAAATTTTGATTTTCGATTGCTTTTGATTCTTTTAGAGCATTATACATTTGTGTAAACAACAAATCATTTGGCTTGCCGTCATAATCTGCAGCAACAGCTCCTTCTTCAAAAGCTTTTATAAGAGTAGTCCAATAATTAATTGAAGAAGTATCATTTACCGCAACCGCCTCATCTAATTTCTTTTTCATTGCAGCTTTTATAAGCTCTGGAGAAGGCTCATTACTGCTGATTTGAAGTCTTTGCGGTACTGTCATCATTTGCTGTGCGGCAACATTTGCATAAGTCTGGTCAGATATACTTGTGACTCCTAAAAACGAAGGAGTAATGTCGTCTGACGAAGAAAAATCCATTGCGATTCTCTCATTGGTATCAGTAACGCCTCCTCCGTTTGGAGCACTGAAAATTGATCCTGCTGAAAAAGCAGTTGAACGATTTAAATTACCCTCTAAATCAGAAGGAGTAATGCCTGCCGACATGCTTTGGTTTGAAGCAGTATTATCGGCCGCGCCTCCTTCGATTGAGGTACTATAATTGTTTACAAAAGCGGCATTATTTTGCGCTTTTTGCTCGTGCCATAATTGTACGATATCTTTTTGTTCATTCATTTCTTTTGAAACTTTAGCCATCTCTCTTATGACCGCTTCTGTCAAATGTTCTGAGCTTACTATATCAGCACTATTTTTTATTAAAATATCGAAATTGTGAATTGTATTTTTACTCATCGCTATGTTGTTTTTCTGAATACAAAAGTAAGGTTGAAGTTTGTGTTTTTAAAATTTCAAAGCACTTGTATTCAGTAGTTTCAGTAAGTTTTCTTTCTACTGAAACTACCGAAAAAGGAACACTTTTTTTTGTTCTTTTTGTACTCTTCTGTTCTACTTTTACATCCTCAAAAAATCAAATTACAATGTCGTTTCTTCTTCATTTTAATTTGAAAATTTCCTCTCTGTTTTTAAAAAAAACAATCATCATATAATGAATATCTGAACCTAAATTATATACACCTAATTGAAAAAGTATGAAAAAAAGGCCCAAAATCCCCGACAAAAATCATTGTGAAAAATGGCTAAATCAAATAGAAGATTTTATTAAAAATTTAGCATTGATTTTACAACTCTGAAATCAACAAAGAATGTTATAAATATTAAAAAAATAAAAAATGGCTATACAAGCATTAGATACTATTAAGAACTGGTTTAAAACTGGTTTAAAACCGACACAAAGTCAATTTTGGGACACTTGGGATTCTTTTCGACATAAAAATGAAAGAGTTCTGATAAAAGAAGTTGAAGGTTTGGACGAATTACTCGATTCCAAAACGGATGAAACTGATTTTAAAACTATAAATGGAGAAACTATTATAGGAAGTGGAGATATAACCTTATCCAGCGGAACAGGATTACCTGTTTCCGGAACACAATCAGGAATTGTTGATAATTCTTCTTTACAAGAATTGGGAGGCACAGATAAATTAATTAATGGTGTCAGAGTTGGTGCAGGTTCTGGTACAGGAACATCAAATACGGTTCTTGGTGTTAATGCATTATCGACAAGTACAAGCGGTTCAAACAATACAAGTGTCGGATTTGGGGTTCTAGAACTGAATAGTACAGGAAGCTCTAATACAGGATTAGGAGAATCTTCTTTGCACGAAAATACAACTGGCTCTTTTAACGATGCATTTGGCCGCCGTGCTCTAAGCAAAAATACTACAGCTATTGCCAACACAGCAGTAGGCAGTTATGCTTTAAGCGAGAACATAACATCTCCTCATAATGTAGCCATTGGTTGTAGTGCTTTATCAAAAATGGGTTCAGGATTAGGACAGTCTACCGCTATTGGTGCATTTTGTATGTCTGACGCCTCTAGTACAGACAAAAATGCCGCTATTGGAACCTATGCCTTGCGTTACAATACGTCTGGTTTTTCTAACACCGCAATTGGACATACTGCTTTGGGTTTAAATACATCTGGGCATTCTAATAATGCAGTAGGAAATTATTCGTTAGGTGCTGTTACTACAGGTTATGGCAATGTGGGAATAGGAAAATTTGCAGGAAAACATATTACTACAGGAAACTTCAATATTTATATAGGTTCTGAAGGAACTGCAGAAGATGCTGCTTCAAGCAGTATCATTAATATAGGAAATAGATTTATTGCAAAAGGATCTAAAATATCTCTTACCGGAATATTAAACATCGGAACAGCTCCTGTTTATCCAGACAATAGCACCGCTCTAACAGCTGGTTTGACAGCTGGAGATATCTACCGCACTTCTACCGGAATACTTATGATTGCCTACTAAATTACTTAAACAATTTAAAACTATAACAAAATGAAAAACATGATTAAAAACTGGAAAACAACATTAACAGGAATTATTGTTGGAGGAGTCGCTGCCGCAGTTGCTTTAGGCTACATTACAGCAGAAACTGGAGGACAAATAACAGGAATCTGCATTGCACTAGGCTTAATTTTAAGCAAAGACGGTAACCAGACTGGTGTTGTTAAATAGAGGAAATAACACCTCTAAATTAGAATTAAAAAAGAGTATCTCTTATTAAAATTAAACATCAAAAATATCAGAAATGTAAGTCTGATATTTTTGATGCATTTACTTAAGGCGGTGCAAATAAGCAATAATAAGTTTGAATTCTCAAGCGCAAAAATTTAACATTAAAAACAAACAAATATGGCAACAAATATCAATACCATTTTAGACTGGTTTAAAACTGGCAAAAAACCTTCGCAGGCACAATTTTGGGCTACCTGGCAGAGTTTCTGGCATAAGGACGAGCTAATTCCGCAGAGCAGTATTACTAATCTAAAAAGCACACTCGACTCAAAGACAGAAAAAGATCAATTTGAAGCGCACAAGTCTGATCCTAAAGCGCATCCGGATTTGTATACTGCCGGAAATAATATAACAATTACAAATAATGAAATTAGTGCCTCAGGCGGATTGTCATTTGGAGATACCGATAATTTGGCTGCCGGAGACAGAGAGTTTGATGCTGCTAAAAATAATTTCACATTTAAAAATGTAAATGAGTTCAATATTCTGGGTTCTCAAACAGCGTCTTACATTACATATGACGAAATGAATAATGCGATGTTTTTTGGTACCGGAATTCCCGGCAAATGGGTTTTTATAGAGATTCCCGATGGAATTCCTCATTATCCAGCCGTGGGGGCTCAGATGCTAATTAAATTAACTATTGATTCTGTAGAACAGGAAATGTTATTTACAGCTTCTCCGATTCAGGAGAACGTTGAAACAGCATACTACTGGACTCCTGCAATAGAAGGAGTTAATTCTGTGATCTGCAACGGATTCTATGGTGAGGCAAATACAAGCATTATTAATATAGCTGTTGCCAACGGCACACCAAATCATGATACCATTGCCTATTTTGATGGAAATCAGTTAAAAAAAGGAAAATTTGCTGCTGACTTACAATCGGTAACCGATGGGGGAAATGTAACCCGTAATACTATAATAATTGATGATTCTTATAATGATTTAATAACAAAAATAAGCATTTCGGGCTTAGATATAAACAGCAGATCAGATAACACTATACATACTGATTTAGGCTTAGGAGCTTTACACCTAAATTATAAGAATAACCAAACCGGCTTATATCCCAGTCATTTAATTTTTAATAATCAGCGCTCTTCAGCTAGTTCAGATTCTACTACTTTTTCAATTGGCAATAGTGAAATATCATATTTCGACGGCATGCCTGGTCTTGGCGGGAATAAACTAAATTTTAAAAGAACAGATGGTAATCCTAATATTTGGCCGACTTTTAATTTTCCAGATAAACCCCATGGAACTTATGAATTGGCTACAACAGATGATCTTGTATTACCAGTTTCTGCAACTCAAGCCGGAATAGTAGATAACACATCACTTCAGGAATTAGGAGGAACAGATAAATTAATTAATGGTGTAAAAATTGGTAAAGGCTCTGGAAGCATTGTGTCTAATGTGGTACTTGGCGAAGGTGTTTTAGATAAAAATACAACAGGAGAAGAAAATACGGGTCTGGGTCAGTATGCATTATCAGAGAATACTACAGCCATAGCAAACACAGGTGTAGGAACTGGTGCCGCTATGAAAACTACTACCGGAGGTTATAATACCGCAATAGGAAATTATGCCATGAATGAAAACGTAACAGGCATATGCAATACTGCTATAGGATCTGCTGCTTTGGTTAAAAATTTATCTGACTGGTCTACTGGTGTAGGATCAAGTGCTTTAGTCAAATTAACTTCGGGTAAAGGAAACACGGCAATTGGAGCAGGTGCCGGAGGAGCGATAACTTCGGGTATTTATAATACTTCGGTAGGTTATTTAGCAAACGGATCAGCGAACAGCAGTACCGGAAGTTTTAATATTACTATGGGATACCAATCTGGAAGGGACTTAACTACAGGAAGCAGAAATATATTAATTGAAAATATAACTAACGCTTCTGTAACTACAGGAAATAGCAATATCATAATAAATCCGGCACAAAAAGCTGGAGTAAAAACAGGTAATTATAATACGATTATCGGTGGTTTTGATGGTTTCTTTTCTGCAAACGATTCTAATTTAGTAGTAATAGGAGATGGTCAGAGCAATATTGCAATCAGAAAAGAGGCCGACAACAGATTACTTGCTCCCACACTTACAAAAGAACTAATCAACTCAGGAGGCAATAAATCTCTGGTAACCAAAGAATATGTAGATTCTATTGGCGGAGGAAGCGCTACATCAGGAACATACATCCCTGTAATGACGAATGACTCAAATATAAATGCCTTTTACGTTGAAGCTGCATGTTGGACAAAAGTTGGTAATGTAGTAACGGTAAGCTGTCCGCTGCAAATTACTTTTACCGAGCCTTCAGTAACATCGGCACTGCGTATTGATCTTCCTTTCCCTATTAATTCACCATCAACTAATTTAGGCGTTGGTACACTGGTTTCTCCATTTGCAACTCCGCTTGCAGGAGTAGTTCAAAGAGACACTCCTACTACCGCACGATTTATTACGATCTCCACCACAGATCTCAATTATCATGTCGGAATGATGACCATGACTTATACAACTGCATCTTAAACAAGAAGCCTTAAATTTTATTTCAAATAACAATATTCAAGATTATAAGAAACTTTATTTTTTATAATCTTGAATGTTTTTTTTAAACTGACAACAGAAGTTTTTCTGTGAATTTTAAACAAAAAAGACAAACACAAAATATTAAAATTCAATAGTTTATACAGAAATATTTTCTACTGAAACTACTGAATTCACACTTCCAAATTTTCTTTTTTCACGCTCTTAAGAAGTATTTTTACATACTCAAATAATCACTATTACATCTCAAAAAAAACACAATAACGACTTGACTTTCAAAGATATTTTTGAAAGTCAGCAAGAAAGCTATTCTTTATTTTTTAATCAATATATCAACAATTAAACTCAACCAATCATGGATTATACACCAAAAGATTTAGGAGAAACACCACCAGCACCAGATTTAACTAATTTTAAAAACCCACTGGGACTGCCATCTGAAGGAAGCATTTTTATCGGAAATTTTAATGTTACACCTTTAACCTCATCATCCGAAAAAAACGAAAGTCTTACCGAGGCCATCAAAAAAGAAAGCAGAGACAGCTCTATTTAATAATTTCTAAAACCTAAAAAATGTTAGACGAAACAGCCTTAGAAAAACTAAAAGAAAAATTCGGTACCGTATTAAAACTTACTTCCGATGATCAGCTGACTACAGCTTTCTGCAAAAAACCATCTTTTACCACATTTCTTAAATATCAAAATAAATACAAGGAAAATCCGCATGATGCAATCCTGTTTTTGTTTCAGGAATGTGTACTTGAAAAAGAAATTTACGAAGACGAATTCATGCTTTCTGCAGGAAATTCTATAATCGAAATAATAAAAAAGGACAGCGAGTTTGCAATAGATGCAACACCGCAAAAAGACGAATTCAAAAAATCTGCTGCCTTAATTAGAAATGCTTTTCAGGTAGATCCGTACCAATTATCGATGGATGAGTTTTACAAATTACTCGAAGAAGCTTTGTGGCTCCAAAAACATACAGAAACCAGATTGGAAAGCACTTTTATAACGGCTTTTGCTAAAACATTTTCAAATTAAAAATAAAAAAATATGAAATTCAATTTTAATGTAAACGATATTCTAGACACTAAAGAAATCGAATATTCTGGTATTAATTATAACGAATCGGAATCTAAAGATTTTATTATAGACAAAACCGGAGGCGAATTTAATCTGAGAGTTTTTGCACCGCTGGTTTTTGAACCACTGGTAAAAAGCGATCTGAATCTGCCAAGCTTACGAATAGATGCGGTAACAGTAAACCTGAATCGTTCTAAAATCATCAAGAAAGAAGGAATCGAAGGAAGAGATTCGACTATAAAAGAGCATATTACAAACGGCGATTTCAGCATTTCTATAGAAGGGCTTATTGCTAACGAAACTGGGGATGAATATCCTAAAGAAAAGCTTTTTTTATTGAAACAATTCTTAAATGCTCCTTATTCTTTAAGAGTTACACATGCCATTCTGAACCGATTTGGAATTTACGAATTGGTTATAGACTCCTACTCTATTCCTTCTATTTCCGGAACAAAAAATATTCAAAAATTTACAGCCAGCGCTACATCAGACGAAACTGTTGAACTAATAATTAGAGACAATGCTTAAACTAAATGCTAAAATTAGAGTTTACGAAACCATAAGTCTTATTCCGACGCCAAAATTCTATGAATTTAATTATGTGAAAAACGTTGAAATAAGCAGTTCGTACAAATCTCTTACCGATACGGCTGTTATTGTTATGCCTCAAAAAGTTTACACTGATACTAAAGGATTTGATCAGAATCTGTTTGCGAATGCGAGCGGTAAAGAACAATCAATTTATGATTTCTTTAAACTGGAAAATTTTATCGAAATTTTCCTGGGATATGACGGTGATTACAAACCCGCTTTTAGAGGTTACATTACTGGTGTACAAGCAGATATTAATGCAACAATATCCTGCGAAGACATGATGTATGCTTTAAAAAAAATAAAAGCGGTAGACGATGATAACGTTCAGGATCAGAATGACCTATATAATACTATTGCGGTAAACCCAACAACAAATGTAGAAAATTTTAATCCGAAAACTTTCTTTGAAAAAAGAATCAAAGAGCTCAAATTACCTATAAAATTAAACGCTCTAAACGAAGAATTGGGAAATATAATGATTAGCAGAAACCACACTTTGGCACAGGTTTTTGAGATGTTAAAAGAGAAGGGGATTTTTACTTATTTTAAAATCGAAGCAACAGGACCTGTACTTACCATTACCAATAATCCGCAGGAGCATACTGCCTCAGAATTGGTCGGTTTTGTAGATCGAAATTTTATTAAAAGTCCGCTGGCAGGATCACTTGTCAAAAAATTAATTAATCAGGGACTTGATCTTTTAAGTTCTCAATTGAGTAAAGCCACACAATCTGTTTCTGATGTTTTTTCTGGAAAGGTTCGTTTTAGATTTCGTTACAATATTATAGAGGATAAATTAGTAGCCGTCAACGAATCGGCAAAAAATACACGTACTCGAGTAGAAAAATACTTTAAAAATTCTAATACGCCTATTTACATTGAGTTGGGCGACCCGAACGGACAGTTAATAAAAACGCATGTTTTGCATAATGATACAGATGAACTGCCAAAAGATCCAACAGCTTTTAAAAAGGCAGCGACAGAAGCGGCTTCAGAATTATATCAGTATGGTGCTTTAAGAGCCATGCAGTCTAAACCAAACGGTTTTGAAGGTTCTTTTCTCACTTTTGGAGAACCGTTTGTGCGACCTACAGACAAAGTGGTTCTTGAAAATGCAAAGGATAAGCAGAAAAACGGAACTTTTCAGGTAGAAAAAGTAGAACGAAGTTATGGCGTAAACGGCTACAGACAAAGAATTTATATCGGACGAAGAGTAGTCGCAATTTAAACTTATAAAAATGGGAAATATAACAGATTTAATAAAAGATGTTGCCGGTAAAAATCAAATCATTGAAACTTTTGCGGCAAAAGTGATCGAAATAAATACCGAAACAGCATCACTTCACGATCCCAGAGATGCGTATACTGTAAATGTGATGCGTGCTGACGGTGCGATAATTAAGAACGTAAGATTAAAAGCGTCGATCCTGGATTTGGAACAAGGAATTATTTCAATTCCTAAAAAAGACAGCTGGGTATTGGCTACCATTATTGATGGTGTAGAAACGAGAGCTTTTATTTCGCAGTTTTCTGAAGTCGAACGTACTTTCTTCCGATTTAAAAATGAAGAAAACCAATACCTCGAAATTGATACTACTGCTGATAAACTCCAAATAGTATTCAAACAAAAAAAAGGCGGCAATACAGCATCACCTGCAAAACCAGATTACAATAATATTGCTCAAATCGATTTCAGCGGTGCTGCATCTGATCCTACTATTAGTACAACTTTTTACGACGAGAACGGAAAAGAAATTTCTAAAAACAGTTTCAATTTAAAAGAGCAGAAAATCAGCATTAATGAAGGAAAAACAATCTTTAATCTGAAAGATAAGGAAGCTAAAATTACAATTCAGGATGGTTTTGAAGCCGTAATTTCAGATAAAAAAACATCATTTATAAAAGGAAATTTGACTTTTGAAATGGATGAGAAATTTAAGATTGATGTAGGCGGGAAAAGTTTGAAATTAAAACTAGAAGAATTGATTGACGAGATTGGTAAAATTACAGTCCCTACGCCTGTTGGACCATCCGGACCTCCAATAAATTTACCGCAGCTTACAGTAATAAAAACAAAGTTAGAAGAACTATTAAAATAATAAATTATGGCTTTAAACAAATCCGTTTTAGAACAATCCATAAAATCTCTTTTGAGTGAAGAAAAAGGCAAAACAGACAATGCCTCTCCTCTATAGATAATATTGCTTCAAAATTAGCCTCAGCTATCGAAGCGTTTGTCAAATCAGGAACTGTAACGACCACGGTAACTACAACTGGCTCTGCATCAGCACAAACCGGAACCGGAACCGGATCTATCTCTTAATAATTTTATAAAATAAAAAAAACACCTCTTACATTAAAATCGTAAGAGGTATTTTTTGTTTATATAACTGATATTGAAAATATTAATTCAGCTTCTTTTTTTAAAATTCTTCCAATTCATAATATTTCCGCTTTCTTTTATTCTTTTTAGAACCTTTTTACTATTACTACATCATTTTTACTGATAATTACGTAGATTCATCCCTCAAATATATAATCAAAATTTTAAACATATTTTCCAAATTGAAAAAGTTAAAAATATGGATATTTTACCGATACACTCCGTTTAAAACATTAATATGAAATCACAAAAAATATTTAGTATATTACTTATAGGCTTTGTATTTATAAGCAATGCACAAGAAAAAAAGTTAATGGAATTACGTGATATTCATTGTGAAACCAACTGTAAATTCTACCATGAAAACTTAAAGTTTCGTAAAGCCTTATTGAATTTACCTCCAGCCCCACTAAAACCAAAAAGCCAGGAAGATTCTCTTGTTTCTTTTTTCAAAATACCATTAAAAGAAAGAATGATGCTTTTTCCTTTTTCAAAATACGATTCGGTTTATGTTATAACACCGAAATATTATGAAGATAAAGAACCCCGAAATTATATCAAATCAAAATTTCACGACTCAAAGACTTTAGTTACAGAAGAACAGTTAAATAAAATTTCAGATATTCTCTTTAACTATTATTTGATAAAATATGATAACATTACTGAATTAATCTATAAAATTACAGGTTGTGATGGCATAGTAGAAACCTATCCAAAAATTATTCTTCTATTTGTAAAAAACGGAAAAAACAAAGATTATATCGCATTTCCAAGTCAAATATTTCGAAGAACAAGTTTTAGCAATAAAGAATTAGAAGGCTTAGATCTTTCTGCCGCAAAAGAAAAACTGATTATGGAAATGTTTGGTGTAAATTTAGAAGAGCCATATGGAGAAATGATAGAAAGGGACGAAGACGGCATATTAAATGATTCTTATAAAGAAAATTAAATTCAAAATAAACTGCTCTTTGTTAATTATATTAAAAGAAAAAAACGTCCTTAACAATATGAACTTACAAAAGATATTAAGTGGGTTAATTTTATTCTTTGCATTTATAACCAATGCACAAGAAAAAAGATTAAAAGAACTACGAGACATTTATTGCCAAGAGCAATGTGACTTTTACTATAAGCATTTAGACTATCTTTCGAAACTTCCAAAGCGCCCCTTAGCCCCTGATGAAAAAATTGCTATAAGTGATACATTAGTCCCTTTTTTCAAGATACCTTTAGAAGAAAGAAAAAAATTGTTTCCTTTTTCAAAATATGATTCTGTATACGTCGTTACACCAAAATACTATGCCGATAAAGAGCCTCGAAATTATCTCAAACCAAAATTTCACGATTCAAAAAAACTGGTTATAAAAGAACAGATGAATAAAATTTCAGATATTCTTTTTAACTACTATTTAATAAAATATGACAATGTAACTATTATAAATTACAAAAAAACATTATGCGGTCGTATAGAAAATACCTATCCAAAAATTATCCTTCTATTTGTAAAAAACGGAAAAAATAAAGATTACATCGCATTTCCTAGTCAAATATTTCGAAGAACAAGTTTTAGCAATAAAGAATTAGAAGGCTTAGATCTTTCTGCCGCAAAAGAAAAACTGATACTGGAAATGTTTGGTGTAAATTTAGAAGAACCATATGGAGAAATGATAGAAAGGGACGAAGATGGTATATTAAATGAAGTGCATAAAGAAAATTAAAATCTACTACTATAAAATCCGTTTCTAAAAATCAAAACAAATGAAAAAATCGCTCTCTTTAATATCTCTTATTTTAATTCTTATTTCTTGCAACAAGAATGAAAAAGATTTAAAGATAGAACTGTTAACCAATGAGATCATTTGCGTAGATAATTTAAAAAGTTTTGATTTTATTCAAACTCGTTATCAGCCAAATAAAGAGTATGACAGTTTATCGAAAAATATACTTCATTATAGGATAACTAACAATTCTGATAAAAAATATTTCATAATGTTTAATGAGAATTCAATTGGAACATTGGAGCGAGATCTTTATCGTGAAGGTTTAGGAAAAAAAGATATTTCTCCATTAAATTCATTAGATTTTAGTTTGTACAAAAATGACTCGATTTTAGACGGTCGTTCCACAAGAGCAGAAATGTTTAACTGTGTATCTCCAATCTTCGAAACCAAACAAAGAGATTCTCTAATTGATAACTTTCTTAAAAAAAATAAACTTGAAAAAACTCACGCTTTAAAAGAAATTGATTTTCCAGATCAATCATTACACGGTTTTGTTATTCATCCTGGAGAAACAAAATATTTCACTTCAATAGTCAATTTACCATATAGGAATGGCCAAAAATGGTTTTCGAATGTAGACAAGCTAAAACCAAATGAGGGATCAATTTCTTTAAAAAATGATTCGATATTCACCAAATCAAAAATAACTCAAGATCAAAAAAAAGAAATCAAAGAAAATCGATATGTTTTATTTAACGGCAAAATATATTCAAATAGAGTTCCTGTTAAGCTGGTATATTTAAGGGAGAAAACAAAATAGAAATTTTTTAAAAAACACTATAAAACATATAGCAAATAAAAAAAGAGAAAGCCTTAATAAAATAAGGCTTTCTCTTTTTTTTATAAAATGTATTTATCTTTTTTAAGTAACTGATTCATTTAATTCAGTTTCTTTTTTAAAGTCTCTTCCATCTCGTAGAATTTACTTTCGAGATCATGAATCTTTTCATAAATATTAATTGGATCCGGCATTTGTTTAGATGCATACATACTCGCGTACCAAACTTCCAGAATATCTTCGGCATAAATAGAATACATTGGGTAATTTCCATCTCTGTTATCTGATTTCAGGATTAATTTTCCGCTTTCTCTAATTCGGTTCAAAACCCTTTTTACCACTACTCCATCATTCTTACTAATGATAACATAAATTCTTCCGTCAAGAATATCATCAAAATTATCGACATATTTCCCAAAAAGATAATCGCCGTCATGAATGGTCGTAGACATCGAGTTTCCTTTTATCTCAAAACATCTGTATGTTCCGTTTTTTAGCATCGGCATACTGAAAGACGGAAGAGTTTCCATATATTCTGGGTCAGCATATCCGTCTAAATAACCGGCTCGGGCTTTAACTCCAACAAAATTGATATTTTCATCTCCGCTTTCATTAACCGTTATGACCTTTGGTAAATGTAAACCAACTGCTCCATCATTATTAGCGGGACTGATAAAAATGTTCTCGCTGTTTCCAAAAAAATAATCAGGATTTACATTACAATGAGTAATAATGCTTTGAAGAAGATCAAAACCTGGTTTGGTCTTTTTCCTCTCTCCGTCAGACTGCAGTCTTCCGATTGTAATGCTGTCTACTGTCGTGCTGGTTACTCCTATTAATTTGGCAAATGAGTTATTATTTAACTTCAACTCGTCTATAATGCGTTTTATTTTAGTATGTATTTCCATATTTTTATTTGGTTCTAGTTTATGTAATATGTTTTACTTAAAGTAAAACTTCAACTATATGTTGCAAAACTAACTAATATATACCAAACAATTGTAATTTAACTTAATTTTTTTCAAAATAGCTAACTATCAATGGTTAAAATTATTATTTTTTATGAATTATCATACAATTAACACTTTAAATAAATAAATCATATTACTGAAACTATTGCATTTTTTGCCGTAATATGTTTGCAATATCCAAACATATGTTTTATATTTGCTTAAAAATAATCCAACATATGATTTTAAAAGAATTTTATATCGAGAAAAAAAATGCGATAGAATCTGAGTTCAATTCTACTTCGCCAACAGTACATTTATATAGTGATGCTGTTTTTAAAACTGCTATTGAATCACCTTTAGTAATGTTTAAGTACAACGCGATTTCCTGGGAGACTTCTTCTGAGAAAAATTACAAAGCAGATGTTTCTTTTTGCCTGTATATCGTATTACCTGTAGGCAGCATTAATGCTGCAAGTTACGAAGAAGCGTTCGAAATTGCGCATCGTGTAGACAAAGCCGTCTTGTCTAATAATAATGTTAATAGTTTTATAGATGCCAATTCGACCTTTAAAGTAAAAGAAAAACAATGCAGCAATGAAGAGGTTTATTGGAGTAAAAATGATTATTTCATTTGGGAGATTACCTATAAAACAACCTTAATTGAAAATGCCTTAAAAAAGAAATACATTCTTTTTAATAACGGATTAACTAATGAGGAATTAGAAGATCTGGGTTACAATCTTACTTCTGGAATAATTGAAATAAATCCGAATCAAATTGAAGGAGAGATTGATTTAACTACTCCTTAATTCTATCTGATGTTAATTTAAGAATCGTCATCATCAATCAAAAGACATTCGCAGTCAATCAAATCACATACATTTTACCGCATACAATACCACATTCAAACTCAAATTAACCCTACAATTCAGACCCCAAAGATGAAAAGAAGCAGAACATTATTAGACAAAAGAAGAGATTTTGTTATCAATTACCTTAATACAAATCAGGCAAAACAAATGAAAGTTGTGGTTGCAGAACTTTCTGATTCTCTGTTCCTAACAGAGCGCACGATTTATACCATTATTAACGAAGGACTCTCTTCGGGAGCAAAAGCTTAAAACACTGAAACTACAGCTTTTGCCCATCACAAAAATTGGAATTTTACCATTTGAATCTTAAATTTGTTCCTGTTAACAAATGATATTTTACCGCATGGCCTAAGGTAAAATTGAATGAAAAATTGCAAAAAAGTAGTGGTTGAAAAAATACCAGCTCACTTTTTGGAATTAAAAATTACCATCACATTTTCACACCCTAAACATTCATACTAACAAGTTTAACTTCTTGTTACAGTCACCCTTTTGCCCTTTTTTAAGCAGAACCCAAAACAATTTTTAAACATTTAAAACAATTATATTATGAGTACATTAAACGATGTAGTGATTACCAAACTATCAGGCGGACTAGGAAGAAGAAATCCAGAACAAGACATGGTTTCAGGATTACTTTATGATACCGTTTCGAGTATTATTACTGATGCTTCTACGTTAGACAAAGTACAGCGTTTGGCTTCATTAGAAGATGCTGAGGCATTGGGTATTACGGCAGATTATGATACCGAGCAACAATCTGTTTACTACCAAATTCAACAATTTTTCAGAATGAATCCTTCTGGAGACTTGTACATTATGAGAACAGCTGCGACATCTTATGCAGATATTGTTTCTAAAGCAGTAGACATGCAGGAAAAAGCAGATGGAAACATTCGCCAAATGGCTATTATTTACTCTGGAGAAACAACATTTGCTCAAACTCAAGCAGCAGTGTTAAAGGCACAGCAACAAGCAGATCGTGCTTTTGCAGATTATATTCCTTTTGAAATTATTCTGGAAGGAAAAGGTTTTAAAGCAAACGAAGCTGCATCTTTAGCCGATCTTGGTGCTGCAAATGTATCTGTAGTAATCGCAATGGATGTTGAAAAAGCTGTAAAATACTCTAACACTGCGGCAGTTGGATTGGCTTTAGGCGCCTTATCTAAAGCAAAAGTATCTGAAAACATTGCCTGGATTGAAAAATTTAACCTTACAGGTGAAGGTTTTGCAAAAGCAGGTTTCGTAGGCGGGACAGAAATTAAAACTCTTGGAACGTTAGAAACGCTAAACGAAAAAAGATACATTTTTACACAAACTCACACAGGACTTGCTGGTGTTTACTTTAACGACAGCCACACTTGTACTGACGGTACTTCTGACTTTGCTTATGTTGAAAACAACCGTACGATCAACAAAGCAACTCGTTTATTGCGTACTGCTTTACTGCCAAAATTAGCTTCTCCGGTTTTAGTTGATATCGATGGTAAACTGCCTCAATCGGTTTCTAAAAGCTTTGAAGGTTTGTGCAGAAGCGCATTAGAAGGAATGGTTGCAAACCAGGAAGTATCTGCTTTTGATGTTTACGTAGATCCTAAACAAAACATTTTGGCAACTTCTGAATTAAAAGTGAAAGCTGAAATTACACCAATTGGTACAGCTCGCAAAATTATGGTTGATTTAGGATTTAAAAATCCGTTCGGAATCGACAAAGCATAATTTCTTTCGTACTACAAAACCAAAAACAAAATCCCTGCTCTTCAATTGTTAAAAAACAAAACAAAGAGCAAGTGATAGTCTTAGATCGTTATCTACATTAAAAAAAACAAATAAACGCTACATATGAATAAATTACCCTTAATTAACGGACAACAACACAGCTGGTCATCTATTGAAGTAAGTATTGCAGGTAACATTGTTACTGGTATTACAGCTGTAAACTATAGCGACTCAGTATCTAAAGAAAACCATTACGGTGCCGGCGATATGCCAGTGCATAGAGGAAGAGGCAAATATGAGGCAAAAGCTTCGATTACTTTATACAACTACGAAGTAGAAGCTATTTTAGCCGCTTTGCCAAAAGGACAAAGACTGCAGGATATTAATCCTTTCAGCATCATTGTAAGTTACTTAGACGACAGTAACGAAGTGATTACGCATACGGTAAGAAACTGCGAATTCAATTCAAACAGCAGAGGAATCAGTCAGGGCGATACTAAAATCGCGGTTTCTTTTGACTTGATCTGCTCGCATGTAGAGTGGAATTAATAATGCAAACTACTTAATTTTTTATAATAACCTGTTTAAAAAACCGACTTAAAAGAGATACCCATTATCTAATGCGTTACGCAAAAAAGGAGTTCAGGAAACATAATTTTTGCATGCATACTTTTATCTCAGCTCTTTATTAGTCCGTTTTAAACAGGTTATTTACTTCACAAGGCTGCTTCGTGCATTTTCATCCTGAAAACATCTGAAGCAGCCTTTCTTTAAAACAAAAAACATTTCGAAATGGAAAAAACAAATCCAAAAACTGCCGATGTTCTGGACGGAAACATTACTCAGGCACAGCTGAATCAATGGAAATACAAACATAAAAAAGTTGTCAAACTCACCATTAACGATGATGACGATACTACTCTGTTTGCGTATTTCAAAAAACCAGATATCGCTATTCGTTCTGCTGTATTGCAAGCTTCCAAAATGGATGAATTTAAGGCTCTTGAAGTATTGTTTAAAAACTGTTACCTGGGCGGCGACGGCAAAATAGAACAAGAAGACGATTTACGTCTCAATATTACCACAGCATTTTCAGATCATATTCAGCCCAAGCCTGTTAAAGTAGAAATACTGTAACGGCAAGCATTTTTATTCTCCTCTGTAAAACACCAAAATCATGATTATTAAAAACCATACACTAGAACTAAAAGACACCAGCGCTTCTGAAATGGGCCGGTTTCGGCAATTTATGCTTGCTATTTGGCGTCAGCAGATTGAGAATGATAAAAATGCTGGAGAAATGGAGGAATCCATTGCTTTAAAATATGGCAGTACAAAGGAGCAAAAAACTTCTTTCAAAAAAATAACAGGACACAAAGCGGTTGTAAAACAAATTAACAAAAGAGGATTTGTAATAGCCGAAAATGGTATTCGTTTACATGCAACGCCTTCTCCATATGATGCATCATACTTAAGCAAAAAAGGCATTTCTGAAAAAGTTTACAAAGTAGTAAGTGAAGTCGTAGTAATGCACGAAGATTTGACTAACAAAGGATGGTATAAAATAAAAACCGCTGATCACAAATATGGTTATATCGAAATACATAACATTATTTTAATTCCGCATGACAATTATTTAGACAAATACACTCGTACTTTTCTATATGTAAAACCAAATTATAATTTTGAAACTAATATTGCCAATGTTTTTTATAAAAATTATAAGATAGAAACGGGAAATGACCGAAGAACCTTAGCAGAAGCTTTCTATTTACTTAATACCAAAAGCAATCACAACCACGGTATTGTTTTGAAAGAAGAAACTCTTAAAACAGGCAAATCGTTTGAATTAGCAATTAAAGCAGCTCATGATCCTGATTTTCATAAAGCAAGGCTAACCTACAGCCAATTGCAATTATCTGCTAATCACATTGTGCGTATTCCTAATGAACAATATATACAATTACAACGCCAGATAGGTAATTTAAGTTCTCGCTCCGAATTTATGAATACTGCAATAAAGACTGGTGATATTATTGCAGAAATATTGGCAGGAGTAGCTGGATTAATTGTAGGAGTTATAGAAGGCATTCTAAGAGGCATATATGATACTTTGGTAGGAATTATAGAATATATCGAAAGCATCATAGATACAATTAGAGATTTATTATCAGGCAAATTTCTTGACAAATTGAAAGAAATGTATCAAGCCATTATCAAATTAGCTAATTCAAGCTGGTCTGAGCTAAAAAATATTTTATACTCTTTTCTGGGCAGTATAGGAGATAGCGTAAAAAAAGTGATAGAAAATTGGTTTTCTTCCTCTTCTTATGAAAAAGGCAGAGTAATAGGGCTTTTATTGGGAACTATTTTACTAGAAGTTATAATAGGAATATTTACTGGCGGTGGTGCAGCGTTTGCAAAATTAGCTTCAAAATTAGGGAAGCTAGGCAAAATTTTAATGAAGATAGAAAAATTCACCCATGAGATAAAAGAGAAATTACTAGCTAAATTACCCAAAAAACTTTTTGAAAAAGGAGATTATATACATGATCTGGATGACAGCAAAAACTGGATGCGATCAGCTTTGCTAATGCAAGCAAGAGCCACTGCGGAGTTTATGGATGCTAAAGGAAACAGCATAACGGAATTAATGCATGCATTAAAATTATCCGGCAAACTATACCCTAAGTTAAAACCAAAATGGGACAGTACACATAAAGGAGGTAACATATATGCTATTACACTTACCGCTAGTCCAACTAAAACAGTAGATAGTAATTTTTCTAGTGCAGGAAAAACAGATCTTGTAAAACGAAAATTTAAATCTAAAACTGTAAAAAAATTAGAAGAAGGAATTGCTAAAGTCAAGGAAAAAGGCCCACGGGACAAACTAACTAAACTTTTAAACAAAGGAGATGAGGTTTCTCAAAATGCAGTGCAGGAATATTTAGCAAATATCAACATTAGCAATAGAGTTATAAAAAATAAAGGCGTTTTACAAAAAGCACTCAATAAAAAAGTAATTCAGACTTATAAAGAACGTTTTCTAAAAATAGATTTACGGGATGCTAAAGGAATAAAAATAGATGTAGCTAATTTATCAGACGAACATATTGAAGATCTCTTTAAAAATAAATATTTTATGAAACACAATGGCAAATTGCTTCCCTTAAAGTTTGAAGCTCATCATATAATACCAAAAGATTTATTGCTCGATGATGATATGGTAGAATTACGTAACTTCGTTTCCCGAAACAAAGAAAATTTTGATTTTAACGGACTGGATAATGGTATACCTGTACATAAATTAGACGCTGGTTTTTCTGAGCTTGGTGGGCATAGTAATCATAAAAAGTACAATAACTTAAGTAGGAAAAAGATAAAGGAAATTGTGAAAGATAGCGAAATTGACGGTGTTTTTAGACAATCATTATTTGACAAAAAATTATCAAATTATATCAATAGTACCAGAGAAAAAATTATTAACGAGGTAATTACAGATAGTAAAAAAATAAATCTTTTAAAATTATAAAAACAATGAAATTATATACACTAAAAGCAGATTTTGGAACTTATATGAACAGAACTCAATCTGTAGATCCATCAGATAATTTGCCTTTTTCTGGAGGTAACTATAATGAAGACGAAGATTTTACAGATACAATAAACAAACTGAAATTTAGGCTAGCAAGAGATGTTAACGAGAAAAAAATGACATCTGATTTTTTATATGAGGCTATTGATTTTTATGATGATCCTCTTATTGTTATACCTAACCAAAAAAAATCACTACAATTCTTTACTGTATCTCCAAAACTTAAAAAATTATTGGAGCAAATTGAGTTACCAGAACATAAATTTTATCCTATTATGTTGAATATAAATAAAGGGATTGATTTACCTTATTATATTTTACAAATAAAGTCAGCGATGAGTTATTATAGAGATTACAGTAAATCTAGTTTTTATGCATTAAATCTTGTTAGTGATGAATTCTTATTTTATAAAGAAGGAGAAATAAAATCGACAGAGCAGTTGCTTGGTTTACTGGATGATGATATCTTTCCATATGATAAATCAATGTATATTAATCAAGAACTAGACTGGGTCTATATGGCTCCTTTTTTTATGATCTCTGAAAAATCAAAGCAATTGTTTGAAGACAACAATATCGTTGGAATGGAAATTACACCCTTTTATGAGGTTGAATCTGATTATGGCAAACCAAATGATTTAGGATATCTAAATAAATTTGGTGGCAGAGAAATCATCATAAATGGCAAAAGTACTATGGATGGTTTAGACATCAATGATTTCCCGAGAGCTGATAAAGAATAAAGTTTTTTTTAAATTCTACAGTTAAACCCTGCTCTACCAAGTATTCGCAACAGCGGGTGCGAAGTCTCTCTACTTCGCACCCGCTGTTGCGCTCGGTTCCAAATTTATTTTTCTCATTGTCTTTGTGGATTATTGGAATGAGTACGAAGTCAGGAGAATAAGGATATATGGATCGAGTAATTAAAAATTGTGAGGCCAATAATGTTGATGTTTCAAAAATAAAATAAATTATGACCACAAAAGACCAAGTAATCGAAAATTTAAAAATCTGGATCAAAAAAACAAACATTATATCATATGACAAAGATATTGGCTTAGATTGTGATGACAAGGAATTAGTTATTTTAAGAGATCTAAAAACTCAAAAAGAAGTATATGTTGTTTCATTTAAAACTGAAGACCAGATAGAATACAATAAAAAAGGTGAAATTATTTCTCTATTTGAAGGTATGTTATGCTTTGCTTATTTTGATGCAGAAACTTTAGAGTT
>NZ_MUHF01000012.1 GCF_002217435.1 Flavobacterium reichenbachii | reverse complement strand
TTGTTATATTATTCGTAAGGCAAATAAAAAAGCGTTACTAATTCAGAAATATAAAGTTAGTTTTTATTGTATTAACTACAAATAAATTAACTGTTAATTTTATAACATTTAATCCTGTAAATCAAAAACTTACATTTATATTAAAAAAAACGACCGGATTTAAAAATTATTGTCTGTCAAAAATTTTAAGTGTAGTTAAATTTTGATTCCTACTTTTCTAAAAAGAGAATTTAAAGCATTATTAATATCCAAAGAAATTTTAAACTTATAATTCAGATACACATATAGAATAGTAACCAAAATTGACTTTAGAGCAATACTGATCAACTGATAGAAAGGAAATTCCCAGAAATAGAAAAGTAAAAATAATCCAAAAGTCAATAACAAAGAATGAATAGTCTGTTTTGTAAATGGATATAAATGAAGTTTTTTAACCACAAACTGTAATTTGGCCAAACTATATAATGTAATCGACAATAAGGTCGCAAATGCAGAACCAAAAATACCCCAGATAGGAATAAAGATCATATTTAATACAAAAGTTAGAAATACCAGCATCAGTCCTAAATATAAAACCATACGGTAGTATTTTGTATTAAAAATTATGGCATTATTATTTCCTAAGATTAAGTCAAAATATTTAGAAATTCCAATCATAAACACTACCGGAATTCCGCCGCTGTATTCTTTAGGAACCAACTCGTACAACTGATCTATATTTACAAAAATACAAAGCATTACAAAACCACCTACAATCTGCAGGTTGATTGAAGTTTTTTTGTATAAAGTATTGAGTTCGTCGTGTTTGTTTTCGTGCATTAATTTTGCAGTAATCGGATATACGATTTGGTGCATGGCGCGGCTCGGAACAGAAATCACCAAAGCAATATAGGTTGCAACTGAATAAAAAGCAATATTCTCAATCTGCATATACTGGTTTAATATCATTTTATCTCCATCTAAAAGCAAATTGGCTACACTTCCGGATAAAATAATATAAAAAGTATATACCAATATATCTTTTGTATTGGTTGGTATTGTAAACTGAAAAGTGGGCTTCTGAATCCTAAAGGCATATAACATGGTAATTAAGAAAGCAAGAAAATACAAAACTGCTGTTGCATACACAAAACCTTCTACGCTGAGCCAATTGTAGTAAACGCCTATTAATAGAAATAAGGAAAACAATCGCAAACCTACTTCTTTTACAAAATTTCCAAAAACAGAATACATATTTACCCGCAGCCAAGCATAAAAAATTTCAAAATATGCCATACACAATCCTATAAATGGTATTAACCAGATATAACTTTTTACAATCGCATTCTTTTTTGATAGAAAGAACAAAATCTGATCGTAAAAAATAAGACCAATCAGTAAAAGTGGAATTATTAATAAGAGCGGGAATAAAACAGTAAAGGATAAAAAACGGGATTTTTCTTCTTCAGTCTCATATTGCGAATAAAACTTGACCAAAGAATTTTGCATTCCAATCGCAAATAACGGCATAATAACATTCGCACAAGACGTAACATAATTAGTTAAACCATAATACGTTGCTCCTAGAAAAACAGGGTATAAATAAAGTGTATTGATAGCTCCAATTCCGAAGCCAAAATAGGTTATAATGGTGTTTTTAAAAGACTGATTTAAGACAATTCCCATTTGTGATTTTTAGATTGCAGCGTTCTGGTTGTGATTGGATTTCTTAACGATTATCCGTTAATCAATTGTACCAATTGTTTAGTAAGGTTTTTTCTGGAATATTGTTGTAAACCAACGCCATTAGCTTGTAATTTTCCTTCTAAAAATTGAGTATAAAAGTCCAAAATTACGCTTTTTAGTTTCGCTTTTTCCGAATAATCAAAAAATACTCCTGTATTTGTTTCTTTAATAATTGCTGCAAAATCTGAGCCCTGCGGACCAATTGCAATTATTGGACGGTTAGAGACCATATATTCAAACAATTTTCCTGGAATGATGCTTTTTGTATCTTCAGAATTGATTTCGATTAAAAGTAAAACCTGTGATTTTTTTTGATGAGCAATAGCTTCATGATGAGAAACATATCCTAAAAGATTCAAATAGTCCTTAAGATCAAAGTGAGTTATCGCATCCAGAACTTCCTGACTTACGGCACCAATTAATTTAATTTCTAAATGCGATTTAAAATCTGGAATTTCTTGTAATAATTCAACCAGACATTCCCATAAAAATTGAGGATTTCTATCGGATAAAAACGAACCAATATGCGCTAAAGTAAATTTAATGTCTAAAGTTTGTTTTTCAACTTTTTCTATGTCATAACCATTTGTAATTACTTCAATTGGTTTATTGGTAATCGCTTGAAATTCGGTTTTAGTAGTTTTGCTCGTAACAATAATCGTATCAGCAGCATTAAGCACTTTATGTTCCAGCTTTTTATGTTTATTTGCTGCATAAGCAGATAATCTCAAAGCTTTGTGATATCCTATTGTAGTCCATGGATCACGAAAATCTGCAAACCATTTTACGTCTAACTTTTGTTTTAATTCTAAACCAATTAAATGCAGGCTGTGCGGCGGACCAGAAGTGACAATAGTATCGATATTGTTTTCTTTAATGTACTTTTCAAGATATGAAACCGATGGTTTTACCCAAAAAATACGAGCATCTGGAATAAAAAGATTACCGCGAACCCAAAGAAACGTTTTATCTAAAAAAGTCTGTTTTTTCTTTTGCGGAAAAATTCCAGAACTGATTTTCTTCGTTTTATTTTTAGAAAAAATCGAAGCCAATTGATAAGGTTCCCAGATTTTATTTTTAAGTATGACTACTTTATCAGATATTTCACTAATTAAGCCTTCATCAACAATAGGATAAGTTGGGTTTTCCGGAACATAAACAATAGGCTGCACTCCAAATTCAGGGAGATACTTAACAAATTTTAACCAGCGCTGTACGCCGGGGCCACCAGCTGGCGGAAAATAATAGGTAATTATTAAAAGCTTTTTTTGTTCCAATTTATTTATTGCTATGATATTGCAGCATCTGCTGACTAAATATTTTCTTCAGTATTTTTATTCAATTGCTCCAGCTCTTCAATATCTAAAATGTCTTTTGGTCTATTTAATGCTTTTTTTGAGCTATTAATTTTTAGTTTTCTGTCTTTTACTTTCAAAATAAATCCCGCCAATCAGCAGTAAAAGCATTATAAACGAACTTCCTAATGCAATTGTACCGCCTGTTTTTACAACTTTAGGCTCAAACTTAAACTCTATAGTATGTTTTCCTCCGGGTACTTCCATTGCTCTCAATACATAATCAACAGGAAAATGATCTGTTAATTTACCATCGATATAAGCATTCCATCCATTCTTATAGTAAATTTCAGAAAACACAGCCAAGCCGTCTTTTCCGTTATCGGATTGGTATTTAATATAGTTTGGTTTGTACGCCACAACTTTAATAGTTCCGGTTGTATCCCAGCTTTTCTTTAAACGGGCACTTCTAAATTTACCTTCATGTTCATGAACATTAAATACAGCGGTATTTTTTGTATTAAGATGATCTAACGCTTTCATTACATCATCTGCCTTATTTACCAGTTTAAGATCACTTACAAACCAAGCATTTCCATTAGCTTCAGGATTTATAGTCGGAATTTCTTTTCCTTCTTTATCAGTCTGTATAACATACTTAACATTTAACATATTAAGGACTTCTAAGTTGTTTTTAGCAATTTGATAATCAAACAACTGCTGCATTCTTCTTGGTTTTGCAGCATGATAACCTCCAATAGATTTATGAAAGTATGATGCTCTGGCGCTTGACATATTTCCGTTTACTTCAAAAACTCTGTAATGTGTAGTGTCTTGCAAAATTTGAGCATCTGCAGGTGTTTCCTGAAAAGGAGCTGCAATTTCGACAGGGCTGACAAAATCTTTAGCCGAAACATATTTTTTATCTACAAAAACAAGATCAAAAATCATTAGTACACCAACAATAATTAAAGTTGTAGTCTGCGCAAATTTATTTTTAATAAACAACCATAAAACGCCAAAAGTTACGACAATAAAGAACCCTGAACGCAGTAAATCTGCAGCATAAAGTGCCATTCGGTCTTCTTTTAATGCGTCAACAAATCCTGGGCCGTAAGTCTGCAAAAAGTAGCTGTCACTACTTCCTGTAAAGTGAAAAAATCCCTTAGCTATTACTAAAATCACTATAATTCCTAAACCAAAAACTCCAGTTTGTATTAAAGCTTTTTGTTGTTGTTTTGGCTCTTCTTTTGCTTTAAAGAAGGATTGTATTCCCATAACAGCCAAAACAGGAAAACACAATTCTAAAATAACCTGAATTGAAGATACTGCTCTGAATTTATCGTACATAGGAACGTAATCGATAAAGAAATCAGTCAGCAGTGAGAAGTTTTTTCCCCATGAAAGCACTAAAGAAACTAATGCTCCTGAAAGAAATACGTATTTTATTTTTCTGTCGTCTATAAATAATGCTAAAACTCCCAGAAAGAAAACAACGATACCAATGTAAGCCGGCGCGGCAACGATGGGCTGATCGCCCCAGTAAGTTGGCATTCCAGATACAAAATCCTGCGCTTGAGAATCTGGTACACCCTGTTCTAGCATAAAAGAATACATACTGCTGTCGGTTCCAACATTTTCATGGTTAGAACCTCCAAAAAGTCTTGGAGCAATTAAGTTAAAACTCTCTGCAATTCCGTAACTGTATTCTGTGATATATTCGCGGCTCAGCGCATTTTTGTTTGTTTTTTTTGTTCCGTCTGGATTATAAGTCAATTCGCTGTTGCTTCTTGTACTGAATTTAGCATATTCGCTTGTCGCTAATAAATTTGCTGCATTGGCTCCAATAGCAAAAATTCCTGCTGCGGCCAATACTCCAAACGAAATTAAAAGCGGTTTGTATTCTTTTTCTTTAATGAAATTAAAAGCATAATAACCTGAAAGTATCAATAAGAAAATCAATAGATAATAGGTCATCTGAAAGTGGTTTGCGTTAACTTCTAAAGCTACCGCAAACATGGTGAGTATTCCTCCCCAAATATATTTCCGTTGAAAAACAAGCAGAAATCCGGCAATTACCAATGGCATATAAGCTATTGCATGTGCTTTGGCATTGTGGCCTACTCCCAAAATAATAATTAAATAAGTTGAAAAACCAAATGCAATGGCACCAATAAATGCTTTTAAAGGATCTGTTTTTAAAACTAATAACAGCCCGTAAAATCCTAAGAAATATAAAAATAGATAATCTGCAGGACGTGGCAGAAAACGTAAAATATCATCTACCTTACCAATAAAATCGTTGGGATAGTTTGCACCAAGCTGATACGTTGGCATACCGCCAAAAGCAGCATTTGTCCAATAAGGTTCTGTATGTTCTGCAGCTCTAAAGTCATTCTGCTCTTTTGCCATTCCGGTATATTGAGCAATATCCGATTGGAAAATTTGTTTTCCTTGTAAAACTGGATAAAAATAAATTAAAGAAACGAGAATAAAGCCCAATATAACAAGGGCATGCGGATAGAACTTATTTACTATTTTCAATTTTGGCTGGTTTGGGTTAAATGATGAATCCTGTATTTCTAGGACACAAATCTAATCTATTTCTTCGTAATCAACATACTCTCCCACCTTTTTGGTTTCGCGCGGGTTTTTAGCATTCGTAGTATCAATAATGATTTCGTCGTTATTTTTGCGAGTAGTATTCTGCCAGGTATTACCTTGGCTGTATTGTTGTTGTCTTTGGAAATTTTCTCCTGCTTTTTCAACCGCTTTCTTTACCAATACTGGTAAAAAGATTCTAGCTAAAAATTTAAAAATATAATAAAAAGCTATAACCCACATGATGGTTCTTAATAAACCTGAAAATGATGCTTCTTGCATAACTGTATAATTTTTTCCAAAATTAATAAATCAATTGTTTAAAATTAAAATATCAATCTTAAATAAATAATAAAATATGTACATTTGAAATGCGTTATTATATTTTAATCCCAAAAAAATGTTTATGTTTAAAATTAAAAACTTACTTGCCCCGGTACTTTTTTTAGTTCCCCAGCTTTTTTTCGCACAATATACTGATGTCATCAACTCAAACCGCCCAGGCGAGACTATGTCTGCTTACGCAGTTGGAAAATCTGTAATTCAGGCTGAAATTGGAGTTTACGGCATCAAGGAAAAACACAATTTATTAGATTATGACGCAAGTGGTTTAGGTACCGATGTAACAGTTCGTTACGGTGCTTTTATGGAAAAATTAGAATTTATTCTGGATTTACAGTACCAAATGGAAAATTTTGATACTCCTTATACAAGTTACAAAAAAAATAATTTCAGGCAGACTGTGTTAGGAGCGAAATATTTAATTTATGATCCTTTTAAAAATTACGAGAAAACAACAAACATTTACAGTTATGCTGCCAATCATAAATTTGACTGGCATTCTTTAATCCCTGCTGTATCTGTATTTGCAGGAGCCAATTTTGTTGGTGCAGACAATCCGTATTCTTTTTCGCCGCAATCGAGCATTTCTCCAAAAGTAGTATTGATTACTCAAAATCTTTTTGGCGGCGGTAAATGGGTTTTTGTTACTAATATTATTGCAGATTATATTACCACAGACTATCCTAGTTATGGTTATGTATTAACTTTGACACACGGGTTTAATGACAAATGGTCTGGTTTTATTGAAAATCAAGGTTATAAAAGCGATTTTTACAGTGATGCTATTGTTCGAGGCGGTGCTGCTTACCTGGTTAATTCTAATCTGCAGGTGGATGCTTCTATAAGTACTAATTTTAAAAACACACCTTCTTTATTATATGGCGGTGTTGGAGTTTCATGGCGTTACGACGGAAGATATAAAGAAAAGCAAATGGAATTTAAAGCTGATAAAAAGGCACAAAAGAATGAAGACAACAAACTTGATCAAAAACAAATTGATTATCAGGAAAGAGAAAGAAAGCGAAAAGCTAAATATGAATAAATTTTACAATTCCCCATTTAATGATTACAATTAAAGAAGCCACAACAAAAAAAGAACTAACAGAATATATTAAATTTCCGTTTTCACTCTATAAAGACAACCCATATTGGGTACCGCCTATTATTGCAGATGAATTAGAGTCTTTTGATAAAACAAAAAACCCTGCTTTTGATAATGCTGAGGCTTACTTTTATATGGCTTATAAAGACAATGAAATTGTAGGCCGTATTACAGCTATCATCAATTGGTCTGAGGTAAATAATCAGCATAAAAGAAAGGTTCGTTTTGGATGGTTTGATGTTATTGATGATATTGAGGTCACCAAAGCGTTATTGGAGAAAGTATATGAATTAGGACGCAAAAACAACCTTGAACATGCCGAAGGTCCGATGGGATTTTCTAATTTAGATAAAGTTGGTGTTTTGACAGAAGGCTATGATCAGGTGGGAACTATGATTACATGGTACAACAATCCTTATTATGTAACTCATTTTGAACAATTAGGCTTTCAGATTGAAAAAGAATATATCGAAAGTATTTTTCCTTTCTCAAATGTAAAACCTGAATTTTTCCTGAAAGCTCAGGAATTAATTAAGAAACGATACGGCTTAAGATCTCTTACTTTTACTAAAACAAAAGACATTATGCCGCACGTTGACAAAATGTTTGATTTGTTTAATGAATCGTATGCTAAATTGGCTTCTTTTGTAGCCATTTCAGACGTTCAAAAGGAATATTTCAAGAAGAAATACATCAGTTTTATAAATCCGGAATATATTAAATTTGTTGTGGATAAAGACGATAAATTAATTGCCTTTAGTATTGTAATGCCCAGTTTTACTGAAGCTTTACAAAAAGCAAAAGGAAAACTTTTTCCATTTGGATTTTATCATTTATTAAAAGCCAGAAAAAAAAGCAAGGATGTTGTCTTTTATTTAATTGGAGTGCATCCTGATTATCAAAACAAAGGCGTTACTGCAATTATTTTTGATGAATATTATCGAACTTTTTCTCAGAGAGGAATTCAAAATTGTATTAGAACTCCAGAGTTAGCAGAGAATACAGCAATCCACTTACTTTGGAAAAACTTTGATCCAACAATTCACTGCCAGAGAAAAACTTATCGTAAAGATTTATAGTTGACCGCTATATAAAACAAAATCCCTTCTAGAAGGGATTTTTATTTTTCAATTATTTACAATCTACTTTGGTAAGTACATTTTTCTGATCAAATTTTAATTTTGTTTTATCTTTAAAAGTAATTTTATCATTTGCTTCTACAGTGTCTCCGTAACCTTCAATAAGAGTTCCGTCTTTTTGAAGAAAAGCTACTTCACGAACAGAGGAAACGCCTTCAGATGTAAAAGTATACTCTGCAATAAGTGTATCACCTTTCATATTTCCGACCAAAATACCTTCGTTTTTATCTTTTTCAGATAATGCATAACTCAATGTGCCGTTTACTTCCTGATGTGAGTTTACATTATAGCTTAGTTCTACCATATCGTTATTTCCTGAATAACTATAACATTGATTTCCTGCTGGTTCTGCAATTTCGGCTTCTTTTGGTGCTGAAGGTGGAATTACACCTGTAGCTGGATCTGTTTTTTTACAAGAAACCAAAACAACTAAAGCAAGAAGTGTTAGTGATAATAATTTTTTCATAATATTTTTATTTATGTTTTACTACCATAAATTTAAAATAAATACAAAAAAAATCCATTCTGCAAGAGAATGGATTTTTTTACATAATTCCCATACCAGGAATCTATAGTTTAGAAATTAAGCATCTAAATCTACTTTAGTTCTGCTTGCAATTTCTTTGTATGTACCGTTTTCTAATTTTTCACGAATTGCTTCAAATGCTACCAAAGTTTCATCAATATCAGAAAGCGTGTGTGAAGTTGTTGGAATCATTCTCAACAAGATAATTCCTTTTGGAATTACAGGATAAATTACAATAGACAAGAAAATACCATAGTTTTCTCTTAAATCATTTACCATTACCATTGCTTCTGGTACACTTCCTTCTAAATAAACTGGTGTAACACAAGTGTTTGTATCTCCGATATTAAAGTTTCTGGAACGTAATCCGCTTTGCAGTGCATTAACATTTTCCCAAAGTTTATCTTTTAGTTCCGGATGGTTACGTAATAATTCTAAACGCTTTAATGATCCAATAGTCTGAATCATTGGTAAAGCTTTAGCAAACATTTGAGAACGAAGATTGTATTTTAAATAATCGATAATATCTTTGTCTGCAGCAATAAATGCTCCAATATTAGCCATTGATTTTGCAAAAGTAGAGAAGTAAACATCAATATCTGCCTGAACTCCCTGCTCCTCACCTGCTCCGGCACCTGTTTTACCAAGTGTACCAAAACCATGTGCATCATCAACTAATAATCTGAATTTATATTTTTGTTTTAAAGCTACAATTTCTTTCAATTTTCCTTGCTGCCCGCGCATTCCAAAAACACCTTCGGTAATAAATAAGATACCGCCGCCTGTTTCTTCTGCCATTTTTGTAGCACGCTGCAGGTTTTTCTCCATACTTTCAAGATCATTATGCTTGTAAGTAAAACGTTTACCCATATGAAGACGAACTCCGTCAATGATACAAGCATGAGAATCTACATCGTAAACAATAATATCATGTTTAGTTACTAATGCATCAATTGTAGATACCATTCCCTGGTAACCAAAATTTAATAAATAAGCAGATTCTTTCATTACAAAAGAAGCCAGTTCATTTTCTAATTGTTCGTGATATTTTGTATGTCCAGACATCATACGCGCTCCCATAGGATAAGCTGCACCAAATTGCGCTGCTGCATCAATATCTGCCTGACGTACTTCAGGATGATTTGCCAAACCTAAATAGTCATTCAAACTCCAGTTCAAAATATTTTTTCCACCAAATTGCATTCTTGGACCTAGTTCTCCTTCTAATTTAGGGAAAACAAAATATCCCTCAGCTTGTGAAGCCCATTTTCCTAAAGGCCCTTTATTGTTCTGAATTCTTTCGAATAAATCTTTTACCATAAATATATTTTGAAGTAATAATTTTATTTTAACAGGGAGCAAAAATAATGATTATTATTCTAATATAGAGTCAGCCATTTATTTTTCTTAAAAATTACTCTTCATAAAAAGCCTCTAAAGACTATATTTTCTCAATCTTTTTCATATTAACAAGATTTAACTCAAAAAAAATCACTATAAAAACATCAAAAATGATTTTTATCATAATAAAGGATATAATTGTCTTTTAATTTTACTTCAAGATTTAAAATAAAATAAAACCAATTATTATGAAAAAAGAAAAGAGTGTATCAATGAAAGTGATGATTTTTCTAACTACAATTTTCACCATTTTACTTGTTATCTCATGCAAAAAAGGAGAAGAATCTACCGATTATTCTAAAATCGCCACTGAAGGAGAAATGCAAGCTGAATTAACATCACCACCAATGGTTCCAAAACCTATTGGCGGCAGAGCTGCCACAAAACTAAAGGTAAGCATGGAAATTAAGGAACAGGAAGGAACAATGGCAGATGGTGTAAAATATACGTACTGGACTTTTGGAGGTTCTGTTCCCGGAAGTTTTATTAGAACTCGTGTTGGTGATGAAGTAGAATTCCACTTAAAAAACCACCCCGACAATAAACTGCCTCATAACATTGATCTTCATGCTGTAACAGGTCCTGGTGGTGGCGCAACCTCATCATTGGTTGCTCCAGGCCACGAAAAAGTATTTAGTTTTAAAGTAATTAATCCTGGATTATATGTTTATCATTGTGCAACAGCTCCCGTGGGAATGCACATTGCAAACGGAATGTATGGTCTGATTTTGGTTGAACCAGAAGGCGGACTTCCTCCTGTTGATAAAGAATATTATATAATGCAGGGTGATTTTTATACTCAAGGTGAATACGGCGCCAAAGGACTTCAGTCTTTTGACATGAATAAAGCGATTAAAGAAACTCCTGATTATGTAGTTTTTAACGGAAAGGTCGGTTCTCTAACAAACGGAAATGAACTTACGGCTAAAGTGGGAGAAACGGTTCGCTTGTTTGTTGGAAATGGAGGTCCAAATCTAGTTTCTTCTTTTCATGTTATTGGAGAAATATTTGATAATGTGCATGTAGAAGGCGGGAACTTAGTAAATAAAAATGTACAAACTACTTTAATCCCTGCCGGCGGATCTTCTATAGTTGATTTTAAGGTAGAAACTGCAGGTAATTTTATTATTGTGGATCACTCCATTTTTAGAGCCTTTAATAAAGGTGCTTTGGGAATTTTAAAAGTAGAAGGCGAAGAAAATAAGAAGATTTATTCTGGAACTATTCAGGAAGGAATTTATCTGCCGGAAGGAGGAACAATTCAAAAAATGCCTGTTAGCAGCACAGCAAAAGAGGTAGTGCCAAATCGAACTTTGGCTGAAAAAATAAAAACAGGAAAGGACATTTTTGGCACCACTTGTTTTGCCTGCCATCAATCTGAAGGTCAAGGAATACCAAATGCATTCCCTCCTCTTGCAAAGTCAGATTACCTTAACACTGATTCTAAACGTGCGATTAAAACAATTCTTAATGGCTTAAGCGGAGAAATAACAGTAAACGGTAAAAAATTTAATAATGTTATGCCAAGCCAAAACTTGTCTGATGATGAAATTGCCAATGTGTTAACTTACATCTACAGCAGCTGGGGCAACAACAAAACAGAAATTACACCACAAATGGTAAAAACATTGAGATAATTGATTACCATGCAAAAAAGGATTTCCATCTTTATTTTTCTTCTTGTGCATATCGCATCCATAAATGCACAGGAAGCAAAAATGGCTTCAATCAAAGAGGGATCTTTTGTCCCTCTTTATGGAGCCTCATCAAAAAAACCTACAGTGGTAAAGTCTTTTTTTCTAGATGTTTATCCCGTTACAAATGAAGATTTTTTAAACTTTATCAAAAAAAATCCAAGTTATAGTAAATCTAAAATTAAAGGAATTTTTGCTGATAAAAGTTATCTCGCGTATTGGAAAAACAATTTTGATTTTGGAAGTGCAAATCCTAAATCTCCCGTAACCAGTGTTTCTTGGTTTGCAGCCAAAAAATACTGCGAATGTCAGGGAAAAAGACTTCCTACAATGGAGGAATGGGAATATGCAGCAATGGCCGATGAAAAAAGAATAGATGCCAGAACTAAAACAGAATTCAATACCTATATTTTATCCTGGTACGAAAAATCAAAAACGTATGAAAATACAATTGGATCAACTTTTAAAAATTACTGGGGAGTTTATGACCTGCATGGATTAGTATGGGAATGGACATCAGATTTTAACAGCATTTTTCTATCTGGTGAATCCAGAAAAGATAAAAACAATGACAAAAATTTGTTTTGCGGAAGTGCTTCTGTAAATGCGACAGATTTAATGGATTATGCTGCGTTTATGCGTTACGCCTTTAGAGGAAGCCTCAAAGCAAATTATTCAACCCGCAATTTAGGTTTCAGATGCGCCAGTACAACAAAATACTAATTTAATCTTCTTTAAAATGAAAAAAATAACACTTGCAATTTTGATAATACTTAGTATGCAAAGCTGCAAAGACAATACACAAAACAAAAATGTAACTAAAGAAAAACCAATCAGCGATCTGTCTATATATAATCTTCCGTCGCAGTGGACAAATCAAGACGGAAAAAATATTGAACTAAAATCGCTTAAAGGAAATGTTCTGGTTATGGTAATGATTTACACATCGTGCAAGGCAGCGTGTCCTAGATTAGTTGCCGACATGAGGTCTATTGAGTCTAAACTAAAGCCGGAAACCAAAAAAAATATAAAACTTATTTTGGTAAGCATTGATCCTGAAACAGATACACCGCAACGATTAAAATCATTTGCCATAGAAAACAAAATGAATCAGGAACCTTGGATTTTCTTACGTTCTACAGAAGAAAATACTCGTGAATTTGCTGCGGTTCTGGCTGTTAATTATAAAAAAATAACTCCTATTGATTTTTCTCATTCAAATATTATAAGCGTTTTTAATCCTGAAGGTGAATTAATATACCAGCAAGAAGGTTTAGGCGTTAATAATGATGAAACGGTAAATAAAATAAATCAGGAAGCAGAAAAAATCAGGTAAATTAATTTTTAATTCGTTGAAAACAAGAGAAAAATCTTAATTGATTTACTCTTGTTTTTTTGTTTTAAGTACAGAAGTTAAAATCAAAAGCAATCCCAATGTAATCAAAATGCTGCCTGCAAAAATACTTACATAATACTGAGGAAAGATGTCTTTTTTTAAGTATAAAAATATTCCTTGAAGCAGCAATAATACTTCTGTAATTATATATCCAAAAAAGAAACTTATAATTCCGAACCGAAGCATAAAGGAATGATTTGATATTATTTTATTTTGAATTAAAACTCCAAACAAAAATCCAGTCAGAACTCCGAGAGTTGTCAAATGAATAAATCCAATAATAAAACTTCTAATTTGATGAGAAGCCTCGGCAAAATTCGGAATCAATACTAAAATTTGAATCATTATTTTTAAAAATAAAGAGCTTAAAGCCAGTCCATACGCTATTTTAGATGGAGTATCTAAACTTTCTTTAAAAGAAAATAATTGAGGTTCCAGCATTTTATAAAAATAAAAAAATGCTGCTGCATATGAGACCACTCCAATACCGTTAATCCATTTTAGAAAAACTGCGTCCACGAACCATCCCACTGGAAAAGCAAAGGTTAAAAACACAGAAATTATTAATAAATAAAGAAATTTATTGAATTTTATTTTATCAAAATCATATTTGAATTGATATAAAAACAAAGCCAAAACAGCAAATATAAACCAGCCGTTAAATTGAAAATGCAGAAAGAACTGAATTGCAATTTGATACACATTACTTTGCTTTCCAGCCAAACCTACGGCAGGTCCTAAAAACCAAACACCAAGTGTAGACAGCAGCATAAAAAGAATTGAAGCAGACAAAAGCTTTTGACTGCTTTTTTTAAGAGTAAAACAATCTTTCCAGAAAAGCCTGCAAAAAATATAACTTAAAAAAATGTGTAAGGTAGAAAATACAATAGAATACAAAGCATATCCTTGAATGGGAAAAGATATCATCATACCTGCAACACAAAATTCTGTAAGCCAAAATAATTGGTTATAAATTGGTTTCTGACTCTTTTCTTTAGGTATAAAAAAGTGAACGATTAATGCATAAATAATCATATACACCCAGCCGAGCATTGCTGTATGCGAATGTGCATGAAGAAGAAAAACATAATTTATATGCTGCGGAAATATATATTGAAACCTTAGCATCAGCCCCATTAAGGAAGCTGTCAGAAAATTAAATAGACAACATGCAATCCAGCTTTTTCTTATGTTCATTTTAAACCAATTTTATTTTATTAAAAATGCATCGATAAAACATTTTAAATGATTGATCGATGCATTTTTCACGTATTTAATTTCTATTTTTAAACAAACTCTTTCTCTAAAATCACAGCTTTAGGAAACAAAATATTATTTTCGAGATGTATATGTTTATGAAGATCCTGCTCAAATTCCTGAAGCATAGCGTAGGTTACTTTATACGTTGTACAAGCATCACTTGGAGCTGTATATTCATTTGTAAGTTTGGCAATTTCTCTAAATCTTTCTCCTTCGGTATCATGTTCGTGCATCATCATTGCGATTGGATTAGAAACTGTTCCAAAAGACGGCTGATTCAAAATTCCGTCAGAGTCTTTAGTTTTTACCATTCTATTTACAAAAGGAAACAACACTAGCTCTTCTTTTTTCATATGCTGCGATAATTCTCCTGCACAGCTTGTAAACAACTCATTTATTTTGAACAACTCTGGGTGGCTTGCTCCATGTACTTTACAAAGCTTATCCAAAAACTGAATTAAAACAGGTATTTTTTCCTCAACATAACGATGATGTGTTTTTTCTATATAATCTGCTAATAAATCAAGAGGCCAGGAATTAAAATCCACCGCACCGCCATTTTCAGACTGCAGGACATCGTTAACCTTTTGTAACAAAACATCTGGATCTATATCTTGCCTTTTACATACTTCTTCTACGGTTAGGTTTCCTTTACAGCAAAAATCAATTTTATATTTTGAAAATACCGCAGCTGTTCTAAAATCCTGAGCTACAAACGAACCGATAGCTTTATTCTTTAAATTTTCCATTTTTTACAATTTTAATATTAATTCTATTTTTTCAAACTCAATAAAAGACAATTTTATCTTTTATTAAAATATTAAAAAACTCTAAGATTTAAACGCCTTAGAGTTTCTTTATTTATTCAACAATTAATGTTCCTTTCATCATAGCAACATGGCCGGGAAAAGTACATAAAAAATTGTATGTTCCTTTTTTATCAATAGTAAATTCGATCGTATCTTCTTCACCGCCTCCAAGAAGTTTAGTATGAGCAACAATAGATGCTTTTTCTGAAGCCGGAATATAATCAGTATCTTTTGCATTGATAGCTTTTGCTGCAAAAGCAGCTTCATCTGTTCCTTCTTGTAGAATCACTAAGTTGTGTCCCATTGCTTCTTTCGGAATCTTACCAACGTGTTTTAATGTCAGTTTAATTGGTTTTCCTGCAAGGGCTTTTAATTCTGTTTTATTAAACTGCATCTGGTCATTTCCTTCAATAACTAAAACATTATCAACAGTTTCTGATGGTGTCTCAGAATCATTTACCGTTTGATTTACTTCGGCTGGTTCTCCTACTTTTGGATCTTTTTTACCGCATGACGCAACCGCTAAAAAGCCCATAATTACCAGACTTAATATTCTAACCTTCTTATTCATTTTTTTGTATTTAAAATTAATTATTTATTATTACCTAAAGTTTTTAGAAAAAATTCTCCCGACTTAACTCCTGATGCCAAGTCTTCTAATGTTGTTTTGGTGAGCATTATTAAAAGGAGTTCACGAATTTTTTTAAATTCATTATGGACGGGACAAGGACGTTCTTCAGAGCATTCTTTTAATCCGATGCCGCATCCTTTATATATAGCATCGCCATCTATAGCATCTACAATTTGAATTAATTTTACAGCTTTAATTTTATCTGCAGAAACTTCAAAACCGCCGCCTACTCCTTTTGCCGAATCTATGATACTGCTTTTGGTTAGGATCTGCATTATCTTAGCCGTAAAGGGCTCTGGAGAATCTATCTCTTTTGCAACGTCTTTTATGCCGACTCTAATACCATTGGCTGACTTTGCCGCAATAAATATTGATGCACGAATACCATATTCACAAGCTTTTGAAAACATATTTTATGGGGTTAATTGATTACAAATATAGACAAAAACAGATTAAAAGACAAAATTATCTTTAATTAAAATTCAAGTTTAAAATAACTCATTATGTGCTCTGCTTATCGATCTATCCATTTTCTAAAAGCGGCTGTTTTTTGTGTACTTGTAACTACAAATTCTTTTTGTCCTTTTATATAAACCGCCAGTCGATCACCAATATGAGGGGCTATTCTTTCTATTCCATCAATCGAAACAATATCTCCCCTATTAATTTTAAAGAAATTTTCGGGGTTTAATTGTTGTTCTGCTGCAGTCAAAGTTCCTGTTAATGGATATTTTTTATTCTTAAAATCAATAGCATATAATAAAACACCATCGGCCTGAATTAAAGCAATATCAGAAACGGGAAGCAAAAAGATACCGCTTCGGGTTTTTATTGTAAATCGTTGTTTGTATAAATTTAAAGTGTCTTGCTGCAGTGATTTTTGGAGCAATTGCAAAATATCCTGACTAATAACGGGCTGAGATTTGGTTTGAAGTGTTGTACATTTTAAGATTGCTTTTTCCACCAATTCCTTTGTTAACGGTTTTAATAAATAGGCAATTCCGTTTCCGTCAAATGCTTTCATTAAAAATTGATCATATGCCGTAGTAAATATTATTGGACAGCTAATAACTTGTTTATCATAAAAATTAAAAACGTTTCCATCCAGCAATTCAATATCTGAAAAAATTAAATCGGGCTGCATGTTGTTTTCAAACCAGTCAGAACATTGCGAAATACTGTTTAAGGTTTGCAAAATAATGGCTTTAGGAACTACTTGATTGATAAAATTTATAAGTTGTTTTGCTGCCAAAGGTTCATCTTCGATAATAAGGATATTCATAATTAATAATATTTTAGTTGATTAACCAAAGGCAGTATAACAGCAAATTCTTCATTTTTAATAATAGTAATAGATTGGTTTGAAAGTAATTGATAACGTTCGCTTAAATTTTGAAGTCCTGTTCCGGAAATTTCATTTTGATATATTTTTTCCTTTATTTGATTTTTAATTTCAATTGTATCTTCATTAATTGTGATGGAGGTAATTAGCGGATTTTCTTTATTTCCCTGATTGTGTTTTATTATATTTTCTAACAAAACCTGCAGGCAGCAAGAGGGAACCAATTTGGTTAAAGCATTTTGGCTTTTTATTTCTTTTTTAAAAACATAAGCATTGCCAAATCTTTGACTAAGCAAATAAATATAATCTTCGGCAAAAGTCATTTCGTCTTGCAATGTAACTACTTCTTCGTCTTTGTGCCGAATCAAATAACGATAAATGGCAGACAAATGTTTTACAAATTCTTTTGCCTGAGCTGGATTTATTTCGATTAATGATTGTAAAACATTTAAGTTATTAAACAAGAAATGAGGCGCAATCTGGTTACTCAAAACCTTCAGATTACTTTCGGCATTTGCTTTTTCGAGACTTAAGATATTTTGCTGTGAGGTATAAAACTTTTTCATTGCCAAAACCGAAAGTAAGATTCCCAGGCTCTGCGCCTGAGAAATAACACCGCCAATAATGGTTAATAAACTCCAATTTATTGGTTTATGAAGAATTAATCCGTAGCCCAGTCTATAAAAAATCATCGAGAAAAAAAGCAAAAATATAACACTGAAAACAGGCATCCATAATTTTTTGTTTTTTAAGCTAAGCGGCAGAATAATATAAATCAGGATTAGAACAAAAACAGTGTCTATCACTATATTATAAAGCAATGCAGTAATTGCTACACTAAGAGTTTCTGTTGTAAAATAGGCTGGAATTAAGAAAAACAGACTAAAAATCCAATAGGTCAAAATAATAAACCAATCTGATTTATTGGGAGGCTGTATATTTTGCTTTAAATTTTTCAGGATCATCTTAAAAGTATTGTCTTAAATTCAAATGTAACTTAAATTGCTTTAAAATACAGTATTAAAAATCTTTTGAAAGCGGCTTTAACCAATCTGAATTTCTCATTAAAACAACGTATTGAAAACCATAATCTCTGGTTTTAAAATTTCCTGCCAATTTTCCCTGAGGCGCAAGTCCGTTAAATAATCGGCCGGTTTTAGGAAAAGGAGAATTGCTTCCGTTAAGTTTAAAAAGTGTTGTCGAGGTTTCTGCCGAAAGTTCTTTCAAATCCTCAATTCCTTCTATTTGCAAAAGAGTCTTATTATCATAAGAAAACGGTTCTTTTGTCCAGCTTTCTGTTTTAGCATTCCACACATTAAACTGAGAATCAATAGGAAGACAAACCACAGAAATTATTTTTTTTGCACTTGGATGATCAGAGCTGGCCAATTTAGAAGCAAAATCTTCTCCTATATAATATACAGGAACTAAATGAGCATGAAAAAAGCCCCACATTCCGTACAATTTTTCATTTTCTAAATGTAAAACGGTATATAATTGTTTGTAATTTCTAAATAGTTGTTCTGGTCTGTTTACTCCGGATTTGCTATTACTCCAGCTTAAATTTTGAATTAAATACTCAAAAATTGAAAACTTATCTTTAAGTGCTTTTTGAAATTCGGGTTTATTATTTTGTATTTCAATTAAGTAATTTTGAGCAAAAAGTGTGATTTCATCAGCATCGTTTTTATAGTCTTTTTTCAAAACAGCTTGGAGAGAATCAAATATTGGATTTTTGGTTTGTGCGAGAAATGTTTTCAAATAAATCAAATAATTTTCTAAATCCTGAACGCCGTCTATTCCAACAAAAACAATTCTTTTTTCTTTAGGAAGAGCTAAATTTAAGGTTCTGATTTTTAAAATTTTAGCATAAAAATCCTGATTACCCCATTGTGCATGGGTTTTAATCCAATATCTAAAAACAGTTTTTAATTTATCTTCTTTTCCCTTTTCTAAAAATTCATTTATATTGGCAGCTTGAGCAAAATCTAATTCGGCAATGTATTTTTTGGTTCCAACAGTTTTATTAAGGTATTTTAATAAATTAAAATCAATCAATTGTGCGTCTTGAGCACCGTGTGATTCACCTAAAATAATAAATTGATTGTTGGCTGCATCCGATTTCAATAATTCCCATTGATTTTGATCTTCTAAATGGATAACTGCTTTATTTTCTGAAAGGTATCTTTTAAAATTGTTTTCCTGTCCCAAAATAGATCCGAAAGTGCATAATGCGATAATAACTAGTTTTTTCATTTTCTTAAATTTTATAGTGTAAACTTATAGCAAGCTTATTCTTTGAAAAATAAAAATCTAATCAAGTCCGGAAAAATTCAAATGAATATAGGAAAATGCCAAACGATAAAATTATGAAGAACAAAGTTTGTATATTTGAATTCTATTACCACTTCCAAAAGCCAATAAATCCCTCAATCATTTATTCAACAAATTAATTTCAACAAAAAAACGATGCCAACAAACAATAGAGAATTAAAACTTGCTGTTCTTATTGATGCTGATAACGTGCCTTACAGCAATGTAAAAGGTATGATGGAGGAAATTGCAAAGTTTGGAACGCCAACGACCAAACGTATTTATGCCGATTGGACAAAACCAAATTCCAACGGGTGGAAAGGAGTTTTACTGGAACATGCCATTACGCCAATACAACAATACAGCTATACGGTTGGAAAAAATTCTTCGGATTCTGCCTTAATTATCGATGCTATGGATTTGCTTTATTCTGGAAAATTAGACGGATTTTGTATCGTTTCCAGCGACAGCGATTTTACACGTCTGGCGATTCGATTACGAGAATCAGGAATGAAAGTTATTGGTATTGGAGAAAAGAAAACTCCAAATTCTTTTATTGTAGCCTGCGACAGATTTATTTATATTGAAGTTTTGGACGGTGCCATTCAGAAAAAGAAAACTAAAACGGCAGCCGATATTAAAAAACCAGTCGAAAAACCTGCCGAAAAAGCTTTACACAAAATCGACAAACAAACTATCGAATTGATCGAAGCCACTATAGAAGACATTGAAGACGACGACGGATGGGCATTTTTGGGTGATGTTGGAAATCTTATCGTAAAGAAAAAACCAGAATTTGACCCTAGAAATTATGGTTTTTCTAAGCTTACGCCAATGCTGAAATCTCTAACTGATATTCTCGAAATTGACGAAAGAGAATCTGACAAAAAAGGAATCAAACATGTGTATGTTCGATTACGATTCAATTAATTACATTATTTTATCTATTATTTTTTTTTAAAGCATGAGAAAGAAATTCTTTATTTACGGACTCTTATTATTTTTAATTGTTGCCGCAGTTTATTATAAAACAGAACGCGGATTTTTATTAGTCGTTATTATTCCAATTCTGCTAATTATTGGAATTTACAATGCCATTCAGACCAAACATGCCATATTAAGAAACTTTCCGGTTCTGGGTTATTTCAGATATTTATTTGAAATGATTGCACCCGAAATTCAACAATATTTTATAGAAAGAGCTACAGACGGAAAACCTTTTTCAAGAAATCAGCGTTCTATGGTTTACCAGAGAGCCAAAAATATCGATTCCAGCACACCGTTCGGAACACAGCAAAATTTAAACATTGATAGTTACGAGGGAATAAAACATTCTATCTTTCCAGCACCGGTAAACGAAGAACTGCCTCGCGTTTTGGTAGGTGGAAAAGATTGTAAACAACCTTATTCAGCCTCTTTGTTTAATGTTTCTGCCATGAGTTTTGGTTCGCTGAGCGAAAATGCAGTCCGAGCTATAAATATTGGTGCCAAAAAAGGAAATTTTTATCAAAATACAGGAGAAGGAGGTTTAACCGAATTTCACCTTGGCGGCGGAGGCGATATTACTTGGCAGATCGGAACAGGATATTTTGGATGCCGTGATGGGCAAGGAAATTTCTCTCCCGAAAATTTCGCTGAAAAAGCCAATCTCCCGAATGTGAAGATGATTGAAATTAAGCTTTCTCAAGGTGCCAAACCTGGTCATGGAGGTGTACTTCCGGCGGCTAAAAACACCGAACAAATTGCTAAAATCAGAGGTGTAGTACCACATACTATGATTCTCTCTCCTCCCGGACATAATGCTTTCTCAGATTCAAAAGGATTAATTCATTTTATAAAACAATTGCGTGATTTATCAAACGGAAAACCAATTGGATTTAAATTATGTATAGGAAACACAGCTGAATTTGAAGCAATCTGCCAGGAAATGATTACAGAAGATATTTATCCTGATTTCATTACTGTTGATGGTGCCGAAGGCGGTACTGGAGCGGCGCCTCTGGAATTTGCAGATGGCGTTGGAATGCCTTTTGAACCGGCATTAATTTTCGTTAATCAAACTCTGATCCGTTTGGGTATACGACATAAAATGAGAATTATCGGAAGCGGAAAAATTATTTCCGGTTATTCTATTTTACATGCTGTAGCATTGGGTGCGGATATGTGCAACAGTGCGAGAGGATTTATGTTTTCTTTAGGCTGTATTCAGGCTTTGCGTTGTCATAATAATGAATGTCCAACCGGAGTAGCGACACAAAACAAAATGCTGATGAAGGGCTTGGTTGTAACTGACAAATCTGAGCGTGTTTATCATTTTCATAAAAACACACTTCATTCTGCAAATGAACTTTTGGCCGCAGCAGGCAGGAAAAGTTTTGCAGATGTAGATATTAATATTTTTATGCGTGGTGACGAATTTGCCAATCTGTCTGATATGTATTTTCCGGACAATCTTAAAAACGTTACCCAATTCTCATAAATTTAAAAAAGCCTCTTTAGAATATAAAGAGGCTTTTTTACTTTTAAAAGTTACAATTTTGCAGTTTCCTTATTTTCTTCTGCAGTTCCTTCTAAAACTGCCAGCTCTTGTTTATCTACTAATTGTTTAGCAAGAATTACATTATTGTATGCCAAAAAGTAAACATCAAAAGATACTCCTTCATTAATTAACTCTGTAGAAATTTGATTATTCTTAATCATTTCTTTCAGTAAATCTGGAAAAGATTCTTTGTAGGCTAATTTATTCGCATCATTTTCTTCTAAATTGGTTTCAATTCTAATTTCAATTCTGCTGTCATTCAGGAAAGCTTTTGCGGCAGTACTTGTAATGCCGCTTCCTTTTATAGAAGATGAATTATTATAATTGCTTACATGTTCCTGAATTTTCTGCTTGGTATTTTTACAGCTTACTAAAAATAATGCAAAAACAATAGCGAATGCGATTTGGGTAATTTTTTTCATAATATATTGGTTTTATAGTTACTTTTTAACTCAAACATAACCAATTTCAAATATAAAAACAACTTCTAATAGAGAAAAACAATAAGACAATCAACTGAAAACAAATTAATTACCTTATAAAAATTAAAAAAATGTAAGAATAAAAAATAATTTCATTTTTAACATTTAACTTAAAAACATAAAAAAGTCTCTCTAATTTTTAACTAGAGAGACTTTTAATATGTAAGAATCAAATAGGCTTAAAAAATTTAATAAATAATAAACTTTATTTCAAAAAATCTTTAATAGAATTGCCATTTAAAACTTCTTTGTCCAAAACCGTATTATCATCAGCTAAAAAATAGACATCAAACTGAACTCCTTCTTCTATCAATTGTCTTGGAATCTGGTCTTTATTAATCATTTCTTTTATCAATTTCGGAAATGAAACTCTCGAAGCAGTTTTATTTAATTCATTCTGTTCTAAATTGGTTTCAAATCTTAATTCAATTTTATCATCATTAATATAGCCTCTTGCTGTGGTAAGTGATACATTTTCTGCTCTGAAACTTGGTGCTGTACTCGTATTATAAGCAGTTACATATTCCTGAAGTTGCTGCTTTGTGTTTTTACAGCTTACCAGCAGTATCATAATAATAACTGTAAACAGAATTTTGTTTATTTTCTTAGTCATAATTTCTTTTATTTTAGTTTTTGAAGTCTTAAAAGCGCTTCCAAATAATAATAATCTGCATAATTTATAGAGCAGTCAATCTCACTTCCTGCAGGTTTATGTCCTGTAGCATGAAGCAAAAATGCCGAATTTACCTCACGGCTTTGATAATTATCTGACAACGAAATTATCATTTTTTTTGATTTTGAAAGGTATTCATTTTTTAGATTTTTATCTTTTGTATAAGAACTTAATTCAATTAAAGCAGATGAAACGATTGCAGCTGCAGAAGCATCTCTAGGTGCATTAGGAATATCTGGAGCGTTAAAATCCCAGTACGGTATTAAATCTTCTGTCGTTAAGCGGTCTAAATACACACGTGCAAGTTTATGAGCAAAATCTAAAAATTTCTGATCTTTTGTTTCTCTGTAAACCATTGTAAAACCATAAATCGCCCAAGCCTGCCCTCGTGCCCACATACTTTCATCACTATATCCCTGCGCCGTTATTCCTTTTATTTTTTTACCAGTTTCGTAATCGTAAATTACAACATGATAAGAACTATAATCAGATCTAAAATGATTGTTCATCGTTTTTTCGGCGTGTTTTACTGCAATATCATAAAGTTTTTTACTGCCTCCATTTTTTGAAGCCCAAAATAAGAGTTCCAAATTCATCATATTATCGATGATTGTATTATGTCCGCCATATTTATTGTGCGGCCAGGACTGAATTGTTCCAACCTTCGGGTTAAAAAGTGTCGCTAAGGTATCTGCTGTTTTTAAGATGATATCTTTATATGCTGCATTTTTTGTTAAGCGATATCCATTTCCGAAACTATTAAAAACCTGAAAACCTAAATCATGGTCAGCCGCTTTACTTACCGATAAAGGAGTTAGGAATCGCGTAAATTTATCCGCTTCTTTTTCCCATTTTTTATCTCCGGAAGCTTCATATAAATACCACAATTCTCCAGGCCAAAAACCACTGGTCCAATCTTTATAACCAACAAACTTCCATTCTTTACTTCCATTTGGAACCGTTCTTGGAGAGGTGCCGTCCTCTGGAATTACCTTTAAAGTCTTAGAAGCCTGTACAGCACAATATTCAAGCTGTTTTTTTACATCAAATTTGGGACTGTTTTTATTCTGCCCATAAACAATCGTCATGGCAAAGAAAAACACAGAGAATAAAGAAGAAAATTTTGGTTTGATAGTCATAGTAGTAGTTTTTGAAAGCTAAATTTATAAAAATTAGAATTAGCTTTAAATAAATAAAAGCCTTTAGTCTTTTAGACCTACCAAATTCGTACTATTTTACACTCCTTTTCATACCTTTGTTTTTTATAACTAAGACATTAATTCTAAAATTGAACAAACCCAGAGTCTATTATTTCTTCCTATTACTTTTAGTAATCTGCCTCGGAATCATTTCGAGAAAAATTTCTATAATTCCACCTTCTTGCGGCGACTTTTTATATGCTGTAATGATGTACATTTTAATTCGAATTTTATTTATTTCTAAAAAAGGAATACTTATCGCTTTAATTTCTTTATTAACTTGTTACGGAATTGAATTTTTACAGCTCTATCAGGCTGAATGGATTATTTTACTTAGAAAAACCCTTTTTGGGCGTTATGTTTTAGGTCAGGGATTTTTATGGAGCGATATTTTAGCCTATAGTTTTGGAATCGCTGCTGCTTTTATAATCGAAAAATTTATTTTAAAATATTACCATTATGAATCTCGTTTTCGCATCAAACAACAAAAATAAAATCAAGGAAATACAGAGCATTCTCCCTGAAAGCATTAAAATATTAAGTCTTGAAGAAATTGGCTGTCATGAAGATATACCCGAAACTGCAGATACTATTGAAGGAAATGCAATTTTGAAAGCCAATTATGTAACGCAAAAATACGGCTGCGACTGTTTTGCAGATGATACCGGATTGGAAGTAAATGCACTGAATGGAGAACCAGGTGTTTACTCAGCAAGATATGCCGGACTACAACGTAATGCAGACGACAACATGAATAAACTTCTCGACGCCTTAAAAGATAAACAAGACCGCAGCGCAAAGTTTAAAACGGTTATAGCACTGAATATAAATGGAGAACAACATCTTTTTACCGGAATTGCAAAAGGAGAAATCACTTTAAGCAAAACCGGAAATCAAGGTTTTGGATACGATCCGATCTTCAGACCCGAAAATTATTCTGAAACTTTTGCAGAATTATCTCTGGAAATTAAGAATAAAATAGGTCATCGCGGAAAAGCAACCGAGCAACTAATTGATTTTCTGAGCGCAGCAAAATAATTGTTTCAAATACAACATTTTAAAGGGTTAATATTAAATTTACTGACGTATTTTTTTGGCTTTTTACTCAATTACTTCAAGAAATGATTTTACACCAGCTATAACTTTTTGATAATCAAATCTTAACAAAAACACAAATCTTAAAATAGCATTAGTTTTTCTGAAAAATTAACAGTAATTTTGCACCCTATTTTAAAAATACATATGAATAAATTTGAACAATTAGGATTGAATGAATCGTTACTGAAGGCGATTTTAGATCTAGGATTTGAAAATCCGTCAGAGGTACAGGAAAAGGCGATTCCCCTATTATTGGAAAAAGACACAGATATGGTTGCGTTGGCTCAGACAGGGACAGGGAAAACGGCAGCTTTCGGTTTTCCGCTAATTCAAAAAATTGATGCTGACAACAGAAATACACAAGCATTAGTTTTATCGCCAACACGAGAACTTTGTTTACAGATTACCAACGAACTTAAAAACTACTCAAAATACGAAAAAGGTATTAATGTGGTAGCAGTTTACGGCGGGGCTAGTATTACAGAGCAAGCCAGAGAAATTAAAAGAGGTGCACAAATTATTGTGGCAACTCCGGGGAGAATGCAAGACATGATCAACAGAGGTTTAGTAAACATTAAAAATATAGATTACTGTATTCTTGATGAGGCTGACGAAATGTTGAACATGGGATTCTATGAGGATATCGTTTCTATCTTATCAGATACTCCAGATCAAAAAAGCACATGGTTGTTCTCTGCAACTATGCCGCAAGAGGTTGCAAGAATTGCAAAACAATTCATGACAGACCCTTTAGAAATTACAGTAGGTGCTAAGAACTCAGGTTCTGCAACGGTTTCTCACGAATTTTACTTAGTAAATGCACGCGACCGTTACGAAGCTCTAAAACGTTTAGCCGATGCAAATCCAGATATTTTCTCTGTGGTTTTCTGTCGTACTAAAAGAGATACACAGGCTGTTGCCGAAAAATTAATTGAAGATGGTTACAGCGCAGCTGCTTTGCACGGAGATTTATCTCAGGCACAGCGTGATGGTGTAATGAAATCTTTCCGTGGAAGACAAATTCAGATGCTTGTTGCAACAGACGTTGCAGCTCGTGGTATTGACGTTGATAATATTACTCACGTTGTAAATTACCAATTACCTGACGAAGTTGAAACTTATAACCACCGTTCTGGCCGTACTGGTAGAGCTGGTAAATTAGGTACTTCTATTGTAATTGTTACAAAAAGTGAATTACGTAAAATTTCTGCTATCGAAAGAATCATCAAACAAAAGTTTGAAGAAAAAACAATTCCTTCTGGAATCGAAATCTGCGAAATTCAATTATTACACTTAGCAACTAAAATTAAAGATACTGAGGTAGATCACGAAATTGACAACTACCTTCCGGCAATCAATAATGTTCTTGAAGGTTTATCTAAAGAAGAACTGATCAAGAAAATGGTATCTGTAGAATTTAACCGTTTTATTGCTTACTACAAAAAGAACAGAGATATTTCATCTCAATCTTCTGGAGAAAGACGCGAAAGAAATGATTCTGAGCCTAGAGAATTCAATAATAATGGAGCAGTTCGTTATTTTGTAAACATTGGTTCTAGAGATAATTTTGATTGGATGTCTCTTAAAGATTACTTGAAAGAAACACTAGATTTAGGTCGTGATGACGTTTTCAAAGTAGATGTAAAAGAAGGTTTCTCTTTCTTTAACACTGATCCTGAGCATACTGATAAAGTAATGGAAGTATTAAACAACGTACAATTAGAAGGACGTCGTATTAATGTTGAAATTTCTAAAAACGATGGCGGCGGAAGACGTGACCACAACAACCGTGGCGGCGGAAGAAGTTCTGGACCAAGAAGAGAAGGAAATTTTGCTCCAAGACGTGAAGGTTCTGGAGGCGGATTTAGAAGCGACAGAAACTCTGCTCCTAGAGAAGGTGGTTTTAGAAGCGACAGAAACTCATCTGCTCCAAAAAGAGAAGGCGGTTTTAGAAGCTCAGCTCCAAGAAACGAAGGAAGTTCAGACAGAGCTCCAAGACGTTCTGAAAGCTTTGGTGATTCACCAAGACCAAGAAGACCAAGAAGAGATTAATAATTTAATTTTCTTAATATATAAAATCCCAAATTCCAGACATAATTGGAATTTGGGATTTTTTTGTAACAGGAATCTTTCCTCTCCCCTCTTTTTAGTTAAATACGAAAAGCAACACTCCTATCCTTTGTTAATTTTCTGATAATTATATTCGAAGACTGCGAAATATTTAATCCTGATTTACTACTTTTAGTGCTTTAAATCAGGATATGAAATATTTCGCAGTTTTCTTTTTTATGCTATTCTCTGCTATTAGCTTTGCCCAAGACACAGAGACTACAGTTCCACAAAGAGTTTCAGGTTACATCATCAATGATAACAGTAAACAGCCTCTTTCTAGTGTAAATATCATTAATACAAATAAAGTACGTGGTGCAAAATCTGACGAAAAAGGATATTTTGAAATCGATGTACAAGTTAACGATACACTTCACTTTTCTATCTTGGGTTTTCAGTCTTTAAGAATCAGGGTAACCAATGACTGGATAAAAAATAAAGTAACGCGAATTCAGCTTACTGAAAAAGCAATTGCTTTAGAAGAAGTTGTTATTGCTCCATTTAGTTTAACAGGATATCTCGAAATCGATGCTAAGCTGATTCCAACCAAAGAAAACTACCGTTACAGCATTTCTGGTCTTACACAAGGTTATGAAGCAGGAGAATATTCTCCAAATGCTTTCGGAAAAGTTTTAGGTTCTATTTTTAATCCCGCCGATATGCTTTACAATTTCTTTGGTAAAAACGGAAAGGAACTTAAGAAACTTAAGGAAATGAAAAAAGATGACACTGTTAGAAATCTTTTAGAGTCGAAATACGATAGAGAAACCGTTTCTGTGTTATTAGGAGTAAGCAAGGATGAAATACCCGAAATTATGCGTCGCTGCAACTATTCTGATGCTTTTATCCAGACCGCAAACGATTTGCAGATTATGGACGCGATCAGTGCTTGTTATGAGCAATACAAAGTATTAAAACGAAATTAAAATCAGCTTTACAATTAAAATATTTAAATCCTCAGTTTTTAAAAGCTGGGGATTTTTCTTTTAGGTAATAAACCGATTTCTTTTCTGAATAATACCGATTTGAGATACATTCAAGAATTACTAGGAAATAACTGCAGTAAACTACCGAAATTTACACTCATGTGAGTACTAAAAGTATTCAACAAATAAAAAGTCTTTTTGATGATTTGTAATAAAATTATTATTTTATATTTGTTACAAATGCGCTACACAATAGCGCCTTTATAACCAAAACTGGGTAGATAGTCGCTACATTATAGCGAGTATATACAAGTTGTAGGAATGCTACCCAAAACACTTAAAATCATCAGAATAAGAAAAATGGATAATAAACCTCTTGAAAAACAAGCACAAAGCTTTATAATCTCTCAACTTATAAAATTTGATTTTAAGGTAAATGAACTTTCCTTCGACGAAAAAGGTTCGGACTTATATATAATCAAACAATCAAAAAAACATCACTTAAAATATCTGACAATACAATGTAAAGGCAGGAAACTTAATGACAAAAATACTTCGGTTAGAATACCCATTTCATACGTTGAAAATAATTTTATCTTATTTATTTATACTATAGACGATGAGAAAAATGAAAATCTCTTTTTATTTTTCCCTGAACAAATTAAAGAGTGGAAAATAAACACCAAAAATGAGTATTCCGTCTCTATAAATAAAGAAAGAATAAAACAGATAGATTTTCAAGAAAAGATTTTTAATAGACAATTAGCATATAAGATTGATGAACTCTTGAAAGATGTAAAAGAATATACTTCAATATTTATTGATGGAATATTTTTAGAAAAATCTATAGATTGGGCATACAAAACTTATTCTAAAATTTGGCCTGAAAAAAAACTCAAAAAGCCAGATTTAATTGATGTTATTAACAATATTCTTGAATTCTATAATCGATATAAAACCGAAAAAAAGATAATAAATTGTACTTTGTTTTTAAGTAGTTCTTTTAGTTTAGAACAACGAATTAATATTGACTACGAAAACTTAAAATTTCAAACTAAAAATGGCAATCAAGTAAGGATACTTATTAATAAAACAAATGAAATAATTGCTTTTGAAATATGTGAAGAATTAGATCGTTTAATCGACAATGATAATATAGTTCTTGTAGCAAGTGATCAGATATATGAACATGAACTTTCACAATTAAAAAGCAAAGGATATGATATGATTATTGTGAGGTCAAATTATCACGATGGTAGTGATATGTATTCAGAATTTCGTTGGGGAGATGTTACATTAGCTATAGGATTAGCATTTGGATTAGAACGTCACGAATTATAAACACTTCCTACAACAGCCACTAAAACGGATTTGGGCATTAGGCTTAATGGAAAAATGGTCTTGTATTTGGGATGATTTAGCAAATAAGAAAATGAGGCTTAATTTTAACCTCAAATCTGCTGAAGTTCCAGAACATATACCATAGTCACGAACCGTATTAAACACAACCAAATGAAAAAAATAACTTTTGCATTACTTCTATTGTCAATGATTTGCTATTCACAAAATCAAAAGATTGATAGAGAACCTTTCAAATTGGAATTAGTTGCTAATGCTGACAATAATTATTCCGTTAATATTCCCAAATCTCCATATTTCGTAAAAGAAAAAGTGCTGCAAATTTATCCTGGAGAAGAATTAAATATAGAGACTGAAATTAAAGGAGATACTATTTATTCAATGAGAATAGTCGACAAAGTTGCTTTTCCTGACAAAACAATAAAACTAAAGTTTTTACAGAATGTAACTGATCGGAAAAACACACTAATGATGCTTTCAGTTGTAAATCCTTTTGATAGAAAATTGATTTATGATGCAATGATATATACTGTTGGTGGACAGCAATGGTCACCAACAAGCATTATTCCTATCCAACCGAAGTTAGCTGGTTATGAAACTTGGCCAGATGTAATTGCAACTATGGCTCTTGAAAAATGGAGATTTACAAAATAAACTACGGCCTACAACACATTCTAGCAATTGAATTAATGGAAAAATTGGTTTGTATTTGAAAGATTTGCTTCGCCTGTTCGCTATCGCTCGGGTGGCAAATAAGAAAATAGGGCTTAATTTAGTCCCAAACGCGCTTTAGTAACAGATAGTTGGCAGTAATTATAAAAAAAACAGAAAATAAACCGACCATAAATGAAGAAACAAATTTTAATATTATTACTTCTAATTTCTTTTAATTTTTCCTATTCTCAAAAATTATTGACTTCTTGGAGCCAACAAAATATTGAAAATTACACCAAAGAAATGTATGACGAAGTACAAAAACTTACTTCAGCAGATCTGTTAGTAAAAAATCTTAATGACAAAAGTTGGAGCGCGGTTTTTTTGACTTTAAACGCTTCAATAAATAATTACTCAAAAGACAATCTTTATTTGAATTCTTTGGCGAATCAAATAACTGATAAAACTGAAACAAAGCTTGAAGGAACGAGTCGTTTAATAATTTGGGATAGAATTGTAACTAAAGATATAATTTTCGAAGGTAAAGGATTAGTTATTGATAACGATCTTTTTACAGTTTCAGGAAGAGCAAATCAAATTCTGCAAAATTTGACAAAAAAGAACTTTGGATATGTAACAATAAATTCAACTGAAGAAGAACTTAAAGCGCTTAAAAAAAATTGGTTAAGCTATCTCTCAAATAAAAATGTTGAAGAATTCAAGCCTTTTGATTACAAAAATTCTAAAATTCCAGAAATTAGTAGTTTAAATGCAGTTAATGCTCTAATAATTTCATTGCAAGATAATTCGACAAAGGAAGCAATAACTAAAAAGTGCTTAAAAAATGTTTATAAATTAGATGAAATGCCAAAGGAAAAAAGTTCTTCTGCAAATTATTGCAATCCTGATACTTACACATACACATATTTAGCAATGTTGTTTGGAGACGAAAAAATGAATGAATCTAAAAACGCTAATTGGTGGTTGAATTTTTGGAATGAAAATCACAAAAATATGGTTTGGAATTCCGAAAAAGGGATATATATAATTAAACAAAAATAACTACTGCCAACAGCTACTACAACGGATTTAGACAATTGGCTAAATGGGTAGTTGATTTTGTATTTGGAATCATTTTGCAAATCCGGAAATAGATTTTAATTTAATCCCAAACCTGCTGTAGTACCAGAACGTTAGGAGAAAGCGATGAAAAACGAAGAAGAAATGAATCAATTTTTTATGAATTTAAAAAAAATTAAAATATATAATTTGTTTTGGTTAGTTGCTTTAATAATGCTAATGATCGGATTAATTCAGACTCAAAATGAAGATACCACTTTCGATATAAATATTCACGATACATATTTTGTAATTGCACATTTTTATGTTGCTCTGTTTTTGAGTTTAGCTTACTATCTTATAGGACTTGGATATTGGATTGTTCAAAAGGCCATGAAAAGAAAACTAATTGATGTGCTGACAGTAATACATTCTGTAATACTCAATGGAAGTTTTTTAGTTTATTGGTTAGTAATTGGATATTGTAAAGCTTTTGTAGATATTCCTTTTCCTCTATTCGACAATTATCAGTTAATTAACCAAACACTTGTAATTCTAACTTTATTGATATTATTAATTGGACAACCAATCTATATTATAAATCTAATAATAGGAATTTTTAAGAAACAGAAAAAAGCCATCTCCTAACAACTCCTACAACAGATTTAGGCAATTGGCATAAGTAGGAAGTTCGTTTTGTATTTGAGATGATTTGCTTCGCCTGTTTGCTATCGCTCGGGTGGCGAATCCGAAAATAGAGTTTAATTTCAGTCCAAAGAGCGCTGTAATACCAGAACGTTTTTAGGTAAAGTTTAACTCACAATCGTAAAAGAAATGTTGAAAATAAAAAAAAGCATATTAGCGTTTATCATAGCGACAGCGGGATTTTTTTCCTGCAAACAATCTAGCAATTCAAAAAAAGATATTATCGAAACCAAAGTTTCAGATTCGATAAAAAATATCAACAACAAAAATACATTTAATGATAAAGATATTTACACCAAATATAAATATGCTGACTCTGCTGGCAAGAACATTTTAATCAAAAATGGTTTTCCAAGAGGTGGATTAAAATATACTGACAAAAATGGTGATCAATATAGTTATGCTGTTTTTTGGACACAAATAACAAATGAAACAGATAATCCAATTGAATTAACAATGGATTTCCCTTTGAATGCGTATGAAGTGCCGTCTTTACCTGATAAATACTATAAAATTTTGATTCCTAATGACACCATGACTTTGGAGAAGTTTCCATTATTTCTGTATGGTTTAACAAATTTAGAATCTTATTTAGATAACAATATTCACAAATCAGCATCTTTAAATAGAACGATTAACTCAAGAGAATCAAATGGCTTTTATATTGTAATACTTTGCTTAACTGAAGGAGCACACGGAACTATGAGAACTGAGTTGAGTGTAAAAGGAAAAAACCTCTTTTATGAAATAAAAGTTGACGGCTCAAGAAACAATGGCAAATCAAGCAATAAAAAAATCAATTGCGGCAGTATTAATTTAAAAAATTGATATTACCGAAATAAATAGAAACAGCCCACAACAGCTGCTACAACGGATTTGAATAATTCGCTTAATGGAAAAGTTAGTTTTGTATTTGAATGATTTGCTTCGCCTGTTCGCTATCGCCTGGATGACAAATCCTAAAATAAGGTTTAATTTAGTCGAAAACCCGCGATAATAAGAGAACGTTAGCGGTCAGTTTGCAATAACTAGAAAATTAAAAAGAAAATGCTTGAAAAATTAAAGGAGATAAACAGTAAAAGAAGCGTTGAAAAAATCTCAATGGTTTTAATAATTGTTGCAATACTTCATTTATTAAATGTTTTTGCAGTTTATTATTCAACAAAGCTAAACTTATCTAATCCACTAATTCCAAAATGCTTAGCATTTGAAATTTTTAATCCTTATGCTGAAAAAGGGTTTATTCTGGCATTTGGATTATTAATAGCAACTTTTTCAAAATTCCTCAAACAGAATTTAATTGTTATAACAATTTGCCTATTAATTTTAGTCTTATATTATCTAACGGGTTTTGAACCAAACTTTGAGGAATATCCTAAATAGAAAATAAACCGAACCGCTAACAGCCGTTTGGCAAGATTGAGAATTTTGCAGTAAATTCATATTTACTTTTCGCAAGAAATTTTATCTTAACTCAAAGTACCCGCTTACGAAGTTCGCAAAATCTACATAACTAATAATTTCTTAAACTCAAATCTTCAGTTATAAAAGCTGGGGATGTTTTATGTACTATTAGAAATTAAAAAGCGTTATATTTACTACAATAAATTAATCGTGTAACCAAAATTTATATATCATGGCAAAGAGTCAAGACGCTAAAAAAACGGTAAAAAAAGAACCGTTAAAAACAGCTAAAGAAAAGAAAGAAGAAAAAAGAGAAAAGAAAAATGCTCCTAAAAGAGATTAGTTTAAAGTTTTCAGTCTCAGTTTTCAGTCTCGATGGAAACTGAAAACTGTGACTGAATACTGAGACTATTTAACTGGAATATTAGAAAGAATTTCTAATACAAATTTCCAGTATTTTTGAGCAGAAGAAATACTGGCTCTTTCGTCAGGAGAATGCGCTCCATGAATCGTTGGTCCAAAAGAAATCATATCCATTTCTGGATAATTTGTTCCTAAAATACCACACTCTAAACCTGCATGACAAGCCACCACTTTTGGTTTTTCGTTATTCTGTTTTTCATAAATTCCAACCAAAGTATCTAATATTTCAGAATTTACATTTGGAGTCCATCCCGGATAAGAACCTGAAAGTTCTACTTCACATCCAACCAATTCAAAAGCAGAACGCAAAGCATTTGCTAAATCAAATTTTGAAGTTTCAACAGAAGAACGTGTTAAACATCCTATTGATATTTCGCCATCTTTTATAATAACTCTCGCAATATTATTCGAAGTTTCTACCAAGTCTTCCATATCAGCACTCATTCTGTACACACCATTATGTGCTGCGTAGATTGCTCTGATAATTCCTTCTTGTACACCCAAATCCATAACTTTTTCAGGTAAATCGCATTTTACGATTTCGATAGATAAATTAGGTTCAGTAGTTTTATACTCTGTTTTAATGTCGTTAATAATTTCCTGCATATCAAAGATGAAAGCTTCATCAAACATTTCAGAAATGATTACTTTGGCAACACTTTCTCTCGGAATTGCATTTCGCAAACTTCCTCCGTTAATTTCTGCTACTTGCAAACCGAAGTTTTCAAAAGCATCAAATAATAAACGGTTCATAATTTTGTTCGCATTACCTAAACCTTTATGAATATCCATTCCTGAATGACCTCCATTTAGCCCTTTTACGGTAACAAGATGCCCTACTGAACCTTCTGGAACTTCTTCCTCATGATACGTTCTTGTAGCTGTTACATCAATTCCGCCAGCACATCCAATATCAATTTCATCGTCTTCTTCAGTATCTAAATTCAATAAAATCTGACCTTGAAGAATACCACCTTTTAAGTTTAAAGCGCCAGTCATTCCAGTTTCTTCGTCAATTGTAAACAAAGCTTCAATTGCAGGATGCGGAATGTCTTTACTTTCTAAAATAGCCATAATTGTCGCCACTCCTAAACCATTGTCAGCACCAAGTGTGGTACCGCGTGCGCGAACCCAGTCTCCATCAACATACATATCGATTCCCTGCGTATCAAAATCAAAAACGGTATCTGCATTTTTTTGGTGCACCATATCAAGATGGCCCTGCAGTACAATTGCTTTGCGATTTTCCATACCTGGAGTTGCCGGTTTTCTGATGATTACATTTCTGATTTCATCTTCAAAAGTTTCTAAACCCAGACTGTTACCAAAATTTTTCATAAACTCAATTACACGTTCTTCTTTTTTGGATGGACGTGGAACGGCGTTCAGATCTGCAAATTTATTCCAAAGTGCTTTTGGCTCCAGATTTCTTATTTCCTGACTCATTATATTTTGTTTGATGTTTAACAATTAAGAATGTCAAAGTTACAAAGTTTATATTTTTTTCTGCCACTAATTACACGAATTAGCACAAATTATAATGGCTCTAAAATTGGAATACCATAAATATTTTACAGTTTTTAAATATTTCCTTTATAATAATGAAAATTCGTGGAATTCGAGGTTAACTTTTTTTATCAGTCAATTGTATTTATATTTACGTATCAAAATTTACATTGTGAAATCAAAATATATACTTCCTTTATTTCTTTTAATCCAGATCATCATTTTAAAAATCCTCCCTTTTTTTCCGGATTATGTGGAAGGCTTTTACAGTAACAATTTATATATTAGAATTTCGCACTTCTCGAGATCAATTTTGGGTAAAATTCCATTTTCTGTTGGTGACTGCATTTACGCTGTTCTTATAGTATCTATAATTAGCTGGTTTTGGAAAATTAGAAAAACATGGAGAGCAGATTGGAAAGATCATATTTTAAAAATCTTAGGCAAAGTTTCTGTTTTTTATTTTCTATTTCATTTACTCTGGGCTTTTAATTATTATCGTGAACCTCTTTTTGAAAAAATGGAAATCAAAAGAGAATATTCAGATGCAGATCTTTTAGCTTTTACAAAAAGATTAATTGCAAAAACTAATGAAGTTCAATACCAAATCACAAAAAACGACAGTTCTAAAGTTGTATTTCCTTATTCGCAAAAAGAATCTTTTAAGATGATTTTGAATGGTTATGATAATCTAGCCAAAGAACATCCTTATTTTAAATATGAAACTTTAAGCGTTAAAAAATCGCTTTTCAGCGTTCCTTTGACTTATATGGGGTTTGCAGGCTACTTAAATCCTTTTACCAACGAAGCTCAAGTAAATGACCTATTGCCTATGTACACTTTTCCGCTCACGACTTCTCACGAAATGGCACATCAGATTGGTTTTGCAAGCGAAAACGAATGCAATTTTATTGGCGTTTTAGCATCTGTCAAAAATGATAATTTATATTATCAATATGCAGGATACAGCTTTACTTTGCGCTATTGTTTAGGAATCTGGCAGCATAAAAACGAAAAAATATTTAAAGAATTAAAGAAAAAAGTAAACGTTGGAATTTTAAAAAACTATCAGGAAAGTCAGGATTTCTGGAAAAAGTACGATACATTTATTGATAAGGGATTTCATTTTCTTTATGACAATTTCTTAAAATCAAACAATCAGAAAGATGGTATGGAGAGCTACAGTAAGTTTATAGATTTAACGTTGAATTATTATAAAGGAAAAGATTTTTGATTTGTAATAAAATAAATCCTAACAGGTTCAAAAAACCTGTTAGGATAAAAAATACTACGGAATAACTTCAATTTCTATTCCTTGATTCCAATTTTTATGCTCGTTTTCGTAGTATAAATAGGCAGAAGACGCTATTGCTCTATAATTTCCGGGAACAATTGCTTTTAGATCAATGTTGATTTTTCTGGTTTCTTTTGGATTTAATTTTCTAAAATACAAGACCAATTCGCTTCCGAATATTTCATAATAATCTACTACATTTTTCTCAACCAGCTCTTTCAGCTGCCAAGGTTCTGGCGTTAATCCGCCGGGAATTCCGATTCTTGCAATTGGGTTTGAAAGCTGATAATTACTATTGTTCTGCACTTCTATTTCTACTCTTGCCGTTTCGCTGATTTTTACTTTATTGGCCAATGATTTTGTTTTTAAAATCAATTTACATTCTTTTGAATTATTAGGTTTGTAGGTTTGATATTGAACATAAAACAAATAAGGCAGCGAACTTTCAGCAGGAATTTGAATCGAAAAATTATTCTTTCCTGCATTGACATTCAGATTTTTCAAAACAACATTTCCGTCTTTATCTTTCGCGCTTACACCAATTGGCTGCTGGTTTAAATTCAGAGTCGGATTATTCAAAGGCTTTGTATAAGTAGCAATTTTTGTAAATTCAGTAATCGCTTTCAATGCCAGAGCCGTTGCTTGTGTAGAGCCAAATCCGTAAACGCTTTTTGAAGATTGAATGTAATCTAAAATATCAGAAACTTCTTTTGTAACCTGATTTTCCTTCAATAACGCAAGTGCATAAAGTGACGCAATCTCAATGCTCATCGATTTTCCGTAACTATGAATAATAGATTGTTCTGCTTTTAAATCTTTAGATTTTTGTTTTACAATTTCTGATTTAATTAACCCCATCAATTGTTTGTATTCGGCTGTTTTCTTCAAATTAAATGAAGTTAAGGCCAACAGTTCCATTCGGTACAAATCTTTACTTTCGAAAGCTTCTTTCAATGCAGTTTCATATTGTTTTTCGAAATCATTCTGCCCTACTTCTGAAAGCACATAAACAATATAAGCATTGTTAACTACATATTTTATTCCTGAAAAACCGTATCGTGCCGGATTTTGATTGAAACCTCCTTTATCGTCTTTTCTTGAATTAAGCCATTTCAAATTTCCTTCAATTAGTTTTTTATCAATATTTATAAACTCGCTCATTTCATGAAACTGCAATAAGCCATAAGCGGTTAAAGCCTCATTTCCCGGATTGCCTCCGTACCATTCGTATCCGCCTTCTTTAGATTCGTAGTTTCTTAATTTTCGATAACCAACTTCTAAAAACTTCAAGGCTCTCTCTTTGAATTCAGGCGTTATTGTTCTGTATTTTAATAATTGCATCGCCATTATATTGGGATAATTAGACGACGAAACCTGCTCAAAACATCCGGAAGGTTCACGCATCATACTTTGCAAGCCATCAAAAATAGAGGAAAACGGATTGTATAATATTTTAAATCCGGCATCAACAGAACCCGCTAATGGATCTGAAATTGTAAAATCTGTGGTCTGCGATTTCGTTCCTGAAATATCAACATTCATAGGAAAACCGTTTCCATAAACATCTATAAACTTTAGGATTTTTGTTCTGTAACTGTCTCCTTCTACTATAATTTCCAAAGGAAGATTTTTTCCGATTTTACTGGCAATTATTGAAATATAGACCGTTTTAGATTCATTTGGTTTTAAAACTACTGCTGTATTATTAGTTTCTTTATTATCAAAATTAAGTCTGCAATTTAATGTTAAGTTGTTTTCAGAGTTATTTTTAAGCCAGATTGGTATGCGGATGTTATCTTCTTTTGAAGCATAAATTGGCACTTTTACATCGCTCTGAATTAATTCTTTTACAGCATACGACACTTCTGCCCTGCCAATATCGCCTTTAAAAGAAGTTCCTTCGGCTATTATTTTAAAAGAAGTATTGTCATCAGAATTATGAAATTCAAAAGCTGCCATTCCTTTATTATCAGTGTGAATAATAGAGTTCCAATAAATACAGCTTCTAAAATCTGTTTTTTCTTCGACAATTGTTGATGCATATTTTGGTGCATAAAAATCATAAGCTTCGTTCAATTCTTTTTTTCCCGATTTAAGAATGGATTGAAAAGTATAGTTTTGTTTTTTTCCTAAAATAATTTTTGCATCCATCGGTCTGTTTTTCGTCGTTACTACAATAACGCCGTACGCACCGTTTGAACCGTAAATTGCAGTTGCCGAAGCATCTTTTAAGATAACAACTGACTCAATTAAATTGGGAGACAAGTTCCCGAAAATAGACGAATTTTCATTATTGACACACGGAATTCCGTCTACAACAATCAATGGCTGCCCCGCAGATCGGCTTCCGTAAATAGAGGATAAACCTCTAATTCTAATTTTATCTGCTCCGCCCGGCTGTCCGGATGAAGAGGTAATTTGAAGTCCCGCAGCCCTTCCGTTTAATGAGTTGGTAATATCCTGACGTGTAATTACTGATGTTGATCCTGTTAGTGATGACCTTCTTTGGTAACCATATCCTACTATTACAACTTCACTCAATGAATTACTTTCTGATTTTAATGAAACGTTGTTATACATTGGTACTGACCATAATGTATTGCTGCTATACCTATCATTCTTAGTCGTAATAATACTGTTGTCATTCGGTTTCAAATCATTATAACTTACTTCCAGAATCTCTGTATTCGAAAGTGTGTCTTTCATTCTAAGAAAATTAATTTCGTTTGAAATGGAGTTTGTAATGGTATATTCACTACTGCTTCCACTTTCTGCCGCTAAATAAGCAATCTTCGAAAACGGAATTCTGTTAAACCTAAAATAACCGCTTGAATTGCTTCTTGTTTCAAAAACATTTCCTTTATCTGTAAAAAACAAAATCTTTGTGCTAACAGGTTTTCTTCTACGATTCTGTATAAACCCTTCGATTATATTGCTTTTTTCAGGCTCTAAACTTCTTCCTTGAGCTACTAAATTTTGAATATTTTCCTGATTGTACTTTCTCCAGCCGTGCGTATTTAGAAGTAAATCAATCGCTTCTTCTTTTAATTCCAGTTTTTTGTTAGTATCGAAATAGAATCTTGGCTCGTGAATTTTTCCTTTTAATTCTGATCCAAGAAACATCCAAGACAAAATATTATCTTGTTTGTCATCGATATAAGTGAGCAGTTTTGAATCGACTACTGAAACTGAAATATTCGATGCAATGGGCTGATTGTTTTTGTCTTTTGTGACAACAGAAACTTTTACTTTTTCTCTTGGCAGATATGTTTGTTTGTCCGTTTTGATTTCTATTTTGAGTCCGTCCTGATAATTCAAAAACACAAGTCTTTCAGCAACAATCTGGTTTTCGATTAATAAAGAAAGAGATTGAATACCAACCGGAAAATCTTTTGTTTTTATATCCAATACATTCCAGCCTTGCTTTAAATTCAAAGGAATCGATTGCTGAATTTTGGCAATATTACGAACCAAAATTTTTGCATCGACTGCCAATGGCGCATAAATTTTCAGCGAAACATTATCTGTATTTTTGACTGCATTTAGTACAAAAACACTTTTTTTGGCTAAAGGCAATTCTATTTTTTCTTCTGATTTAAAAGGCGAAGTCAAAACGGCGAAGTATTTTTTATTTTCTTCGGTTTTCAAAACAACATTTCCCATTCCGTCGTGAACACTTTTAAAATCCGTGATTTTATTACCACTTTCATCCTCAATAAAACCGGCGGCATCCATTGGTCTTCCAAATTCATTTTTTGTAATAAAAAACAATGACGAAGGTTCGTTTAAAACTAAATTTCCGCTTTCAGGTAAAAACTGAAGATCTACAAAATTTAAATTAATTGGAATGGAACGTGTTACTGATTCTTTGAAATTATCATAATCCAGCATTACGTTTAAAATTCCATCATTCGATTTTAAATCATTTGGAAGTTTAAATTTCACAACTGCTTTTCCTAATTCATCTGTTTTTCCCTGCAGGGAATCTATCTTTTTGCCTCCAATAAAAATAGCATAATTGAAAGCATAATTTCTGATTGGCTGGCTTTCCAGATTTTTCAATTCAAAATCGGCTTCGCAGATTTCTCCCTTTCCGTATGCTTTTTTCTTAAAATCGAGTGTCATCAAAATTCTTGGTGAAACCACTTTTTGCACAAAAAAGCTCTTCTCAAAAATATTATCCGAATTCTGATTTTGAATTTTTGTATAGGCTTTGATTTTATACATTCCGGCAACGCTGGATTCAGGAATTTTATACGAACCAGAGACACTTCCTTGTTCTACGATATAATTTTGAGTGGCTATTTTTTTATTTCCTCCATCAAATAAATCAATATAAATATAATCGCTCAAAGTTGTGGGACTGTTATCATTTTCAGCGATATACGCTTTAAAATAAATAATATCACCGGGAGCATATAACACATTATTTAGATGCAGATACACTTTTTCAGTGATTGGTTTTTCATAAACCGTATTCCAATTTGCTTCGATATTTTGCGCTTCTACAGTCTGAAATAATAGTAAAAACAATATGTATTTTAGATTTTTCATCGTGTTAAAATTTAATGGTTAAAGAAGATCCGAAACTTCTCATCATGGGCGCATTGAAATATTCTAATCCGCTTGAGTCTAAAGAATTAAACATAGCATTACTGCTGAAAGCTTGTTTGTTTTTAGACAGCACAAAAACGTTATTTACAAAAAGTGAAATTGTATAACTTATTCTGTTTCCATAATTAAAATAGGGATTATTAGTATACGATAAACTCACAGCATTCAATCTAAAATAAGTCGCGTCTTCAATCGCATCTTCTGCAACACCGTCGATTCCGTATCTCGTCCAGCGATTTTGCTGTACAGGAAGATTCGCATCATAAAAAGAAACGGTTTTTGTATTTACTGCGCCTGATTGTGTAACGCCCGCAAAAACATAATTACTTATATTTCGCTGTTGTTCAGTCAGTTCAGATTTTCCGTAATAATTCAACGTTTGCTGTGTTCCATTCCACATTTCGCCGCCTTGACTCCAATCAAAAGAAAGGTTGAGCGTAAAGTTTTTATATTTTAATGAATTGAAAAAACCAACAACAAAATCAGGATTTGGATTGCCTAAAATTTTTGGCTGTGCATCTTCAACAGGAAAACCATCATTATCAATAATTATATTCTGATTATTGTCTCTTAAATAGCCGTTTCCGACAATAACACCGAGCGGCTGGCCAGCGATATAATTTTTATTAACATCAGCAAAACCGGCAAATGGAATGCTGCTTTGATTGTTATTCAAACTTGTGACTTTGTTTTTATAATGAGTGAAATTTAAATTGAAACTATAAGCTAAATTTCTTCTATCAAATGTTTTTTGTATTTCGAATTCAACTCCATTCTCTTTATAATTTACGTCTGGCGACCAATTAATGGTATTTAGGTTAAAACTGGGAACATATAAATTATCAACTGTTTTGTTGTAAAAATTAAAATTAAAATTCCAGCGATAATCGAAATTATACATCAAGCTCAAATTTGTATTGATTTCCTGTGTGGCAATGGCATTTTTTGGCGTTATCAATTCTAAATTATTCTGAAGTTCTTTGAACTGACTAACGTTGTAACGTAAGGAATTAAAATTCAAATTATTATTTTGCAAAGAAGGTTCCACCTGATTATAAGACTGGCTGACGGTAATCGAAAGCGATTCATTAAAAAGGTCTTTAATTTCTGCGGAAGCAAGAAAATTGGGCATAAACTTTCCTTTTACGGTTGACGAATAATTCAGGTTCGTATTTGCTTTTAAAACCAATTGCTCATAATAAGAAAGAATATCACGAAAAGTATACGATACATTCGCGTTATAAAAAACTTCAAATCGCTGCTGCGAAATATCGAATTTATTTTGAGATAAACTATTGTCAGGAAAATCAATTGGAGCAGCAAATCCGGTAAAATACTGACGGTTTAATTTTCGTTCCTGAAACCTGAAATCAATTTTTGTTTCTACAAATCCGCGAGAATCAATGGTGTGGTTGAAAACATCTGAAACTGAAAAATTGCTAAATCTTTCTTTTCTTTCATTGAAATTAGGCGCTGCAATTCCGGCAGTATAAAAACTCTGACCGTTTGTGTTTTTAATTTCAGAAGATTGAAAACTAGCACTTGCACTGTTCCAATTCTTATCCTTGGTATATTTATGATTAAAATTGAAAGAAATGGTTTTGCTTTTATTTTTATCGACATTATTCTGAAGCAAATAATAAGGATTATTTTCAGACTGTGCATAACTTCGCTGTAAACCATTTGATAATGTGGACGCAAAATTATTATCAAAATGAATTGGCGTTACCGCATTTGCAAAAACGATCTTATTTACTGCAAAATTGGAGTTGGTTAGATTGTTTTCGAAATCATCATAAGATAAAATAGTTTCTATTTTACTTAATTTTGAAACATTTCTAGAATATTTGACAAATGCTGCAATTTCATTATTTCGGCTCGTTGGAATAGAAATTTTACCTGTTTTATAAGTAAGATTTATTCTCATTATATTGCCCTTTGTTCCTTCAATTTGGGTATTCAGCATGTATTTATTGTCCATTCCGTTATTGAAAAAATCATTCGGATTGTAAAGTTCTAATGCATTTCCGTTACCAAATGTCTTGTTTACAATATTTCCCTGCGGATAATATTCAGATTTATTTCCTGAATATTCTAAAGAATTTACGTTTGGTCCCCAGCTGAAAATTTCGTTTGTTTCCGGAGATTGATATACTAATTCTCCATTTTGACTTCTGCCCTGCGCATATGTTTTTTGATACTTTTGCATTCGGATTGGCGATGAAACCATTAATTCCTGACTGGCTTCAAAAGACAATTTATTGTACTCGTATTTGTACTTCAAACTATAAAAATGTTTGGCATCTCTATTAATTTTCATTAAATACTGTTCGCCAAAGCCATCAAAAAGATTGAAGGCAAAAGTTCCTGATGGTTTAGAAATTTTAATAGAATCTGTTGGCTTTTTTAGCTTAGCAATATAATCATCGCTTAAAATGGGATCTACTGTTTGATCATTTTTTTGAATATTTTGACTGGTGATTCTAATAATTGTTGATTCCAATCCTATAGCAGAAATTTTTAACTGATCACCAATTTTAACTTCAATAGTATAATTTCCATCAAAATCTGAAGTGGTGCATCTTTGCGTGTTGACTACACAAATTCTGGCGCCGGGAATTGGTGAGCCGTCTTCGCTGACATTTCCGTAATAAAAGTTTTGAGAGAATCCTGAGGCGGTTAAAAAAAGAAAAGTCAATAGTAATAATTTTTTCATAAACGAGGCTTTTATATATAGAGTACGATTCTCTGTAAAAGGTTGGAAAGGAATTGAAAATTATTAAGATTATCGCTAAAATTTTATTTTGTTATAAATTATTTTTATTTTCACGGTGTAACAAAATCCCGTTACGGTGTACTAATACCATATGAGCGAAAATCTAGAACAGTCATTTGTTGCGCAATTGCAGGCAAATCAGAATATAATCCACAAGATTTGTAGATTATATACTGCTGGCGAAGACGCTCACAAAGACTTGTTTCAGGAAATCACCATTCAGTTATGGAAAGCGTATCCTAAATTTAGAGGCGATAGTAAATTTTCGACCTGGACGTATCGCGTTGCCCTAAATACCGCCATTACCCTATACCGAAAAACCAAAAGGACCATATCTACCGTAGATTATGAAAGTCATCAGCATTTTGTAAAAGACGTTGATTACAATTATGAAGAAGAGGAACAAATTAAATTGATGTATAAAGCAGTATATCAGCTTAATGACATCGAAAAAGCATTAGTTTTTATGTATTTAGAAGACAAAGATTATCAAGAAATAGCAATAACCTTAGGAATAAGCGAAGTGAATGCACGTGTGAAAATGAACAGAATTAAAGGGAAACTTAAAAAAATATTAAATCCTTAAAGATTATTATGAAAGAACTGGATTTACTAAAAAAAGACTGGAAAAAGAACTCGGATTCTTTTGAACAAATTTCTGAGAAAGAGATCTACAAAATGATTCATAAAAAATCATCTTCCATCGTGAAGTGGATTTTGATTATCAGTATTTTGGAAGTATCTTTTTGGACTATAACAAACTACTATTCAAATATTGATGATATGATTCAAAAGATCAATCATCCTGAAATTATACTTTATATGCAGGTTTTAATGTGCTTTAATTACGCTGTAACTTTAGTTTTCATTTACTTTTTTTATAAAAATTACAAAACTATATCCACAACAGTTTCTACCAAATTATTAATGGGCAGTATTTTAAGAACCAGAAAAACAGTTCAATATTATGTATGGTATAATCTGGGAATAGTTGTAGTTTCGTGCGTGGTGAGCTTTTTTATTGGGTATGTTTATAACCCTGATATGGAGTTTATCCGCCAGAAATTAGCAGCAAACGGTATTGCTATGTTATTTTCTATTGGCGCATTTGTCCTGCTGACACTGATACTTTTAGGACTGTTCTGGTGTATTTACAGACTACTTTACGGAACACTGCTTCGCAGATTATATTCAAACTATAAAGAGCTGAAGAAGATTGATTTTTAATTGAGGTTCAAAGGCTCAGAGCGACAAAGGTTCAAAGGTTTTTAAGATACCAGCCCAACTTGAAACATGAAACTTGAAACAAAAAACTCTAAATCGTTAATAATCCCATCTTCTCATTTGATTGAGTTCTTCTTGTATTTTTAATTCTTCTGCAGGAATAACTTTCAAAAATGAAGGATGCTGCTCTATTGCATATTCTACTTTTTCAACGATTTCATCGATTGTATCATTTTCATAATCAATATCAAGAGGTTCTTTGATAATGAAAGATTGTAGAATTCCTTTCTTTTTCATGCGTAATCCTTTCTTATCAAACGAACGGCGAAAACCGTCTATCACGATCGGAATTACAATAGGTTTATGCTGTTTTATAATATGAGCTGTTCCTTTACGAACGGGTTTAAACGATTTTGTAGTTCCTTGCGGAAAAGTAATAACCCAGCCGTCTTCAAGAGCTATTCGAATATTTTCGGTGTCATTTGGGTTAACATCACGCTTTTCTGTTACATCAACACCTTTTGCGCGCCATGTTCTCTCTACAGTGATTGCTCCTACATATGCTAATATTCTTGGCAGCAACCCCGACTGCATGGTTTCTTTGGCTGCGACATAGTATAAATTCATCTTTGGCTGCCACAAATAACCGATATTCTTAATATTGTCTTGACGTCCTGATAAACTTGCGTTAAAGACATGAAACATTGCTACAACATCGGCAAAATAAGTCTGATGATTTGATATAAACAAAACATTTGTATCAGGAAGCGTTTTAATGATTTCAGATCCTTCAATCTGTAAGTCATTAAAACCTCTATATCTTCTATGAGTCATGGAACCCAAAATTCGGATCAGCCATTTCTTAATGAATAATATATGTCCAAAAGGATTTCGTTTAAACAATCCCATAGCAGTTAATCTTTATTCTTTTGTTAGTCCGCAAACATACAAAAATTATTCGTTTACTAATACTTATAACTAATTTCGGAAATAAAATCTTAATATTATGAATATCAAATTGTTATTTTTTAGTTTTTAAATTATCCCCAAAAGTTATTTTCAAAACATCTCTCAACTCACTCAAAATCATTGCTGTTGCTCCCCATACAATATGGTTTTGTATATTAAAGGCGGGAACCGAAATATTTGCGCCATAAGAAGTTGAAAGTACAGCGTCTATGATAATTTCATCATCCAAAAAAACAGAAAGAGGCAGTTCTATAATCGAAGCTACTTCTCTTACATCTGGATAAAATGAAAGCTCTTCTGTAGAAATTCCTAAAAAAGGATGCACTAAAAAATTACTTGGCGGAATATACATTGGCGTAAATTCTTTTATAATCTTAATTTTTTCTGGTAAAACTCCAACCTCTTCATGAGTTTCGCGCAAAGCGGTCTGTTCAAAACCCGTATCTGTAGTTTCGTATTTACCGCCCGGAAAAGCAATCTGCGAAGAATGAACTCCATTGTAAGCATTTCGAACTATTAAAATAAGATGTGTTTCATCATTTTTTGGATACAAAAGCATCATTACAGCTGCAATTCTAGGATTTATTGCTTCTATATCCAGATTCTTTAATGCTTCTGCCCGCTCTTTTGGAGCCATTTTTAAATGAGCTGCAACAGCTGGCAATTTTACTGGAATTATATTAGGAACATATTGCAAAAAATCTTGAAAATTCATAATCAAAGTTTATTTTTGTACTTTCATTTAAAATATAAATATACTCCAGAAAACGCGTTTCCGCAAGTTTTCTAAAATCATAGCAGTAAAAATGTACAGCAGAGAAGAATCACAACGAATAAAAAGAGAATTTTGGGTGGCTTTTGCCGAAAAATATCCGCGCAAATGGGTGCTTTATGATACTAAGATTAAAGACTTCTCTTTTAAATTTTATGTAGACAATAAAAAAGCACAGGTTTTAATTGATATTGAACATCGAAGCGACGAAAAAAGGACTGCTTATTATGAAAAAATTGAAGCCTTAAAAAATATTCTGGAAGAAGAATTTATAAAAGATTTAGTTTTCGAAAAAAATTACACTTTAGAAAGCGGTAAAACCATCAGCAGAATTTGGATTGAAAAGCTGGGCGTAGGCTTTAGTAATAAAAATAATTGGGATGCAATTTTTGATTTCTTTAATGAAAATATGCATGCTCTTGAAATGTTTTATCTGGAGTATGATGAGTTCATAAAAGATATTGAATAGTTTTTATTTTATTCCAATAAATGACAAACCCTGCAAATTATTGAATCTGCAGGGTTTGTTGTTTTTTTAAGCTGTAAAAATATTATACACAATAATATGATCGTCGTAATTAATATAAAGCTGCTTACGGTAATCTTGTTTTTTTCGGGTAATTATAGATAATTTACATTCCTTTCCGTCATTATCTTTACACATAAATGAATATGTAATATCTGTATCGTTTTCTTCTCTCTGGATGTAATCTAAGATATTAAAAAGCTGAATTTCCATCGAGTAAATCACTATTCGATGTTTATTGGTATCCAAAATTACCGAAAGATTGACCAAATCAAGATCGGACCATTCTCCCCATTTTCCTTTTTCGTTTTTTTCCAAAACACTAAATCCAGTAGTCTTAAATTGGTACGATTGTGCGTAAGAATTATGCAGACCAAAACCTAAAAAAAGAAATATTATATAGATGCGTAAAGTATTCATAGTTGTCTCTCGTGCTTTTTAAAACTCAAATTTAGTCTTTTCTTTTCTGGCAGTTTCAAAATCCGCCATCATTTCTTGTATAATTTTCTCAGCAGGCAAAATTTCATGAATCAAACCGGCTATTTGACCAATCTCTAATTCGCCTTCTTCTAAATCTCCTTCAAACATACCTTTCTTTGCTCTTGCTCTACCCAAAAGTGCTATTAATTCTTCTTTTGAAGGACTTTTTTCATATAAAGATTGTACATCATTATAAAACTTATTTTTAACCAGTCTTACAGGAGCTAATTCTTTAAGAGTCAATTGTGTATCACCTTCTTTTATTCTAACTATAGTTTCTTTGAAATTATTGTGTGCAGATGATTCTAATGAAGCTGCAAAACGGCTTCCAACCTGTACACCGTCGGCACCTAAAATCATTGCGGCCAGCATTCCTCTTCCCGTTGCAATACCGCCGGCTGCAATTATCGGAATCTGAATTTTTTCTTTTACCATCGGAATCAGCGTTAAGGTTGTCGTTTCTTCGCGGCCATTATGACCGCCTGCTTCAAATCCTTCTGCCACAATTGCATCTACTCCTGCCTCCTGCGCTTTTAAAGCAAAAACACTGCTGCTTACAACATGCACTACAGTAATTCCCTTTGATTTTAAAAACGAAGTCCAGGTTTTAGGATTTCCTGCCGATGTAAAAACAATATCAACACCTTCTTCAACCACAATATTCATAATTTCTTCAATGTTTGGATATAACATTGGAATATTGACTCCAAAAGGCTTGCTGGTTGCATTTTTGCATTTCTGAATATGCTCACGTAATACTTCAGGATACATAGAACCAGCGCCAATAAGGCCCAAACCACCAGCATTACTAACTGCAGATGCCAGTTTATAGCCACTGTTCCAAATCATTCCTCCTTGAATTATTGGATATTTTATATTAAAAAGCTCTGTAATTCTATTCATTCAAAATGTATTATTGTTTGATTATCTTTCCTGTTTTATGAAGGCTTTCGGCATCAAAAGTGTAAAAATAAAGTCCGCTTTTTAAAGACTGCAAAGAAAGTACAGGATTTTGACTCGTAATTTGTTTTTCGATCAGTTTTTGTCCTAAAATAGAATATATGGATACCGAAGCTGTATCTAATTTATCAGAAAATAAAAATGAAACCTGTGTTAAAGCAGGATTAGGATAAACTGAAAAAATTTCAGAAGAGGAATTAAAAGTTTCAGTACCCAGAGTCGATCCAAAATTTGGAATTCCGTACCCATAATTATAGTTTGGCGCAGTATATCTATCAGAGGATTCTAAAATCATTTTTCTGATTTCCTTATTTGTTTTTTCCGGAAAAGCCTGCCACAAACACGCAATCATACCCGCCATTATCGGACATGAAAAAGAAGTCCCGTTTGAAGTTCCAATAGTTCCGGATGCATTAGAAACTGCAGCAGCTGTTCCCTGCGCCATTACATCTGGTTTTATTCGATTATCAAAACTTGGTCCAACTGAACTAAAATCTGATTTTACTTTTGCAGAAGTAACAGAACCAACTGCTATTACAGAAACAGCATCTGCCGGAGCTCCAATATGCGGTTCTGCGGTTCTGCCTTCGTTCCCTGCAGAAGCCACTACAATTATTCCTCGGCTAAAAGCAATTTCTGCCCCTCTGGAAATAAAAGTCGTACTCCCATTCATATCACTGTAAGTATGGCTTTCGCCAGCCTTATCAAAACTAAAATAACCTAAAGAAGTGGTTATAATATCTACTCCAAGACTATCTGCTTTTTCAGCAGCTTCGACCCAAAGCGATTCCTCAATTGGATTTTCAGAAGCATCATTTTCTGTTATAAACAGATAATAAGAAGCATCGGGAGCGGTGCCAACCAAGGCATTTTCTTTGTAACCTCCCATAGTTGAAAGCACTAAAGTACCATGATCATCTCCGGTATAAAAATTGGCATTCCGATTAACAAAATCGTAACCGCCTAAAATTCTATTATTTGTTTGGAGATTCTGGAAAGGCTGTGCCGTATTTACACCTGGAAAACCAGCATCTAAAACAGCAATAACTTTTCCTTCTCCAGTATAATTCTGCTTATGCAAAATCTGGCCATTAAGCATTTGGATTTGGCTTGCTGCGTTTCCGTAAGCATAATCAATTGTTGTTTTTAATTTATTCTGTGTTTCTACAGTACGATTTTCACTAATTATTTTTGCAGTTATATTGAGCGTCTTATTTGCAAAAACAACTTTATCAACAAATGCTAATGATTTAAGAGCCGAAACATTGGCTTGGGTTCCCGTGATATGAAGCGCATTAAGCCATTTTGATTTAGCCAATATCGTAATTCCAGCACTGGATTTTATCTGATTTAGATAGCTTTTTTCGACAGGAACATCTATTTGATCTAAGGCAATATTTTGATTTGTTCTCCGAGTTAAAGAACGCGTTGAAAGCATATCAGACGGTTTGTCTAAAAATGACTGCGAACTTGGTTTATCTTTGAAATAAACCCATGCATCTTCTTGCGAAAACATCGCAGCTGAAAACATTAATAGTATAAATGTAAAGTAGTAGTGCTTCATAATTTACTTTTTTAAAAGGAAAACCTTATAAAAAAGTATAAAGCTAAGAAATTACTCCCGAACCAACTAATTCATTATCTAAATACCATGCAACAAACTGACCTTCTGTAATAGCAGACTGAGGTTCATCAAAGCGAACATACATTCCGTCTTCAAACTGATGCAAAACAGCTTTTTGCAAAGGCTGACGGTATCGAATTCTGGCCATAACTTCCATCGTTTGACCTGGTTTTAAAGTCATATCATTACGAACCCAGTGAACTTCAGAGTTTCCAACAAATAAAGCTTTTTTAAACAAACCTGGATGATTGCTGGACAAACCTGTGTAAATGGTATTGGTTTCTACATCTGTAGCAATTACAAACAACGGATCTGTCGTACCGCCTACATTTAAACCTTTTCTTTGTCCGTTTGTAAAATAATGAGCTCCTTGATGTTTTCCAACGATTTTTCCCATTGCAGGCTCATAATTAAGTTTTTGAGATTCAGCTTTTAATTCCTCTTCAAAAGATAATCCAGAGCTATCATGAACAGTATAAATTGGATCATTTTTATCAATCTGAACAATTTTACCTTCTTTTGGCTGTAATTTTTGCTGTAAAAATTCTGGTAAACGAACTTTCCCAATAAAGCATAATCCTTGAGAATCTTTCTTTTCTGCAGTTACCAATTCCATTTCAGCTGCAATTTTGCGTACTTCCGGTTTGGTTAAAGCACCAATTGGAAACAATGCTTTAGATAATTGTTCCTGAGATAATTGACATAAAAAATAAGATTGGTCTTTATTAATGTCATTTCCTGCAATTAATTGATAAACGGGTTTTCCGTCAACTTCAATCTCATTTTTTTGACAGTAATGTCCTGTTGCCACATAATCTGCACCAAGGCTTAAAGCAATTTTCATGAAAACGTCAAATTTGATTTCGCGGTTACAAAGTACGTCAGGATTTGGAGTTCTTCCTTTTTCGTATTCGTTGAACATATAATCAACGATTTTTTCTTTGTATTCTTCACTTAAATCGACAGTTTGAAACGGAATTCCGAGTTTTTCAGCTACTAATAAAGCATCATTACTATCTTCTAACCAAGGACATTCGTTAGAAATAGTAACCGAATCATCATGCCAGTTTTTCATAAAAAGGCCAATAACTTCGTATCCTTCCTGTTGCAATAAATAGGCTGCAACACTAGAATCTACTCCACCAGAAAGTCCAACAACTACACGTTTCATTTTAACTCGTTTATATTTTTACAAGGGTGCAAAGATACATCAAAATATAGATAGTTTTAATGTCTTTAATTAGATTAAGTAATAGCAGGGTAGATAAAACTTATTACTTATTCCATTTGTAAGTGCTGTTCCAATTATAAAATTTATCGACTTCAGCTTTATTTTTTTCATGCCATTTCAGCACATCATCACTATTTGTATTTACAAATGCGATATAAGCAAATGTTTCTATGAATTTATTTCTTTCTATTTCTCTGAAATAAGGAACAAATTTCTCCCAATAGAAACCAAAATTTTCTTTTTTTGTTTCGACTAATGAAGAGCAAACAACTTCAAACTTTCTAATGAACTTCTCCACATCAGTTTTGCTTTTATTCTCTTCACTAAAGTCTAAACTAGCCGATATTGACAAAATAAAATCAGTAGAAGAAAAATTATTTTCTTTTGTTTGAGATTTATCTTCAGCATCAGAAAGCATTGAGGAATTGATGCTGACATTAATAGACTTTTCATTTTGCTGCGTAACTCCCTGCATCATCAATTTTTGGAGTTTTTCAAGAACTACCTGCGATCTTTTGGTCTGAGGTTCAACAATTAAAAATCTGGAAAAAGCTAAAATGGCAGGAATTCGATTATTACCAGTTTCAAGAACTCCTATAGCGTTTAATGAACTTCCATGATTGGGATTAATAAGAAAAGATTTTTGAAAACTATCTGTAGCAGCCACATCCTTTCCTAATCCAGACAAACATATTCCTTTATTGTAGTACAATTGATAGTAATCAGGATATAATGCAATACCTTCATCGTATATTTTTACAGCCTCATCTGCCTTTTTGAGATGATCTAAAGCGTTACCATAATTAACATATACATTTTTAAGACCTTCGTTTTTATGTTTTGCGATAGCCTGCTTACAAGCCGCAATTCCTTGCTCATAATTCTTTGAAGCATTCAAAGTCAGAGACTTTTCGGTTAATGCGAGCAAATTATCTTTGTCTAATTTTAAAGCATCGTCATACTTATTTATTGCTCCTGTATAGTCTCCTTTATCATGAAGTTCAACCCCCTCATCAACTAGTTTTTCAGCTTCTGCTTTATTCTGAGCAAAAGCTCCTGTAAAGAACAATAGTAATAATAGCGTTTTAAATTTCATATTGGATTGGTTGTTAATATTAGCAATCAAATATAGAAATAAATTTACTCCATTTTAGGTTTTGAATCGGCTTTATAACTACTTTTTGGATCGCTCATATTTACTTCCTTAGTCAATTTTCCTTTTGTGTAAAACTGCCACATTCCCGCTTTTTTTCCATTTAAAAACTTTCCTTTTGAAGCTACGGCTCCATCAGCATCATAAAAGACTGCATCGCCATTATATTCGTTGTTTTTAAATGTAGACTGTTCTAAAAGCGTTCCATTTTGCCCTATCTTTTTGTAAACACCTTCTTTTAAACCATTTACATATCTAATTTCTTCAGCAATTTTTGCATTTGGATAATATACTGTCCTTAAACCGTCCAGTTTTCCATTTTTATAATTTTCAAGAGTCATTACCACAGTCGAAGCTTTGTGATAAAATTTCCATTCTCCTTCATGCGCTTTACCAACTTCCTTACCTTCACTTACTTTGTTTTTATTCTGATCATAAAAAACAGCATAAGAACTTCCGTCGCTTGCAGTAAAATCGCGAGTCGCTATAACGTCTCCTTTTTTAGTATCGTCAAAAAATTTAAAAATACCAGTTTCTTTACCATGGCTGAAAGTTCCTTCATAACGAGGTCTTTTAGATTCAGCATAAGTTCCTTTCCACAAACCGTCTTTCTTTCCTTCAGAATCGAGTTTATTTTCATTACTCTGTGCGGTAATAAAAAAAGCATTTAAGAAAACTAATCCCAATATGAGTTTTTTGTAAATCATGTTATTTCTATTTTTTACGTAAACGAAAATCTGTCTTATAAATTATAATGGTATAAAAAAATCCCGATAAATCGAGATTTTTTTAAGAATTTATTTCTTTTTATTTTGAGCTTTTGCTGCTTCCTGCTGTTCCATTACTTCCTGAAGACGCTGCTGAAACTTGCTTTGTTTTTTAGGCTCTTTTAATTTGTTTTCCTGAATCTGAGCATGAATTTTTTCGCTGTCAACTATATAGTTTTTAATTACAAACATAATCCCGATCGTAATTAAATTCGACATAAAGTTGTACAAACTCAAACCTGCACCATAATTATTGAAGAAAGTTAACATCAATAACGGCGAAACATAAATCATGATTTTCATCATTTTTGCCATATCCGGCATACCTTCTTGCTGAGGAGCTGCCATTTGCTGATCTCCTGATGTCATTTTCATATAAAAGAAAACTGCTATTGCTGCCAAAATTGGGAACAAACTGATGTGATCTCCGTATAACGGAATATGAAATGGTAATTTTGCAACAGAGTCAAAAGAAGATAAATCGTCTGCCCATAGGAAACTTTTTTGTCTTAACTCAAAAGCCGATGGAAAGAATTGAAATGATGCATACATAAACGGAAGCTGAATCAACGCCGGAATACATCCAGCCATTGGGTTTACCCCTGCTTTGTTATACAATTTCATTGTTTCCTGTTGTTTCTTCATTGGGTCTTTTTTGAATTTTTCACCCAATTCTGTAATCTCCGGACGCAAAACTTTCATTTTAGCCTGAGACAAGAATGATTTATATGTAATTGGCGACATAGCCAATTTAATGATAATTGTAAAAATGATAATTGCAATTCCGTAAGCAATATAAGAACTTAAGAAACCAAATAATGGAATAAAAATCCATTGGTTAATCCATCCAAAAATCCCCCATCCTAGTGGAATAATTTTCTGGAAATTTTTCTTGTATGATTTTAATGTTTTATAATCTGAAGGTCCAAAGTACCAGCTCATTTTATAATCAATTTCACCATTAGAAAATGCTAACGGTAATGTCGCTCTAAATTGTTTAGTAAAAACAGTATCAATTTTTTCGTCTTTTACTAAATCATCAGATTGCAATTTTGAAGTTTCGAATGGCTTTTCTGTAGATAAAATAGTAGTAAAAAAGTGTTGTTTGAAAGCAACATAACTCAATTTTTCTGGAGCTTCTTCTTTTCCTTGACCGTGATTATTTACATAGCTGTACTTTTCATCATTATATTCATAATTGATTTCAGTAAAACGATTGTCGTATGCAACACTTTTTTCGTTTCTATACGTTTTTAAATCCCATTGTAAATTTAATGGTTTAGCAGAATTTAAAACTTTATTTAAACCTTGAGAACGTATATCAAAACCAACTAAATAATCATTTGCTTTTAATATATACTTATATTCTAAAAATTCGTTTGCTCCGGCTTTTAAACGCATTGTTAAAACCTGATCTGCACCAACTTTAGTCAATGAAGGCTCAAAAAATAAATCTTTAGAGTTCAATGTTCTGTTATCAGTTGTTAGCAGCTGAACGTTTAAATGAGAATTATTGTCTTTAATCAATTCAACTAATTCTCCTGAACCTTTTTTAAATTTTTCGAATTCTTTTAGAGTAGCTTCAACTATATAACCGCCTTTATTAGCGATTTTAAGTTTTATCTTTTCATTTTCAATTGTAGTAAATGATTCTTTTGCAGAAGGAAGAGTTGCAGAATAAGCAAAACCTCCTAATGTTTTTTGCAATTGCGCTAATTGTACAGTATCACCGGGAACTGCAGCAGTAACAGGCAAAACAGCTGTTTTTGTTTTGTCTGCTTTAGCTTGAGCTTCTTGCTTAGCTACTAATTCTTTCTTGGCTTTTTCAGCAGCAATTTCCTTATCTGAAGGTTGATTTTGATAAAATATCCAAATCAAAATTCCAAATATCAATACAAAACCAATGATTGAATTAAGGTCTAATTTTTTTTCTTCCATTATAATTTAAAAAAGGTTATTCGTCAAGGCTATTAGTACTGACTTTAGTTTAAAAGTTACAGCCTGCCAGAATATTAATTATTATTTTTTATGCGCATTAACAGCCGCTGCAACAAAGTTTACAAAAATTGGATGCGGATTGGCAACCGTACTTTTATATTCAGGGTGGTATTGAACCCCAATAAAAAACGGATGGTTTTCAAGTTCAACAATTTCAACCAAACCTGTATCAGGATTAACTCCAGAAGCTTTTAAACCTGCTTTTTGCAATTCGTCTGCATATTTATTATTGTATTCGTAACGGTGGCGGTGACGCTCCGAAATTGTCTTTTGTCCGTAAATTCTGTGTGCCAGCGTATTTGGTTTAATATCACATTTCCAAGCTCCAAGACGCATTGTCCCTCCTTTGTCTGTAACATTTTTCTGTTCTTCCATTAAACTTACAACAGGATGAGACGTTTTCTCATTCATCTCAGTAGAATTTGCTTCAGCATATCCTAAAATATTTCTGGAATACTCGATAACAGACATTTGCATTCCTAAACAAATTCCAAAAAACGGAATATTATTTTCACGTGCAAAACGAACTGCTTCAATTTTTCCTTCAATACCTCTTTCACCAAAACCTGGAGCTACTAAAACTCCGTCAAGAGGTCCTAATTTCTCTTCTACATTATCAATATTAATATGTTCTGAGTGAATAGAAATTACGTTAACTTTTGTTTCATTAGCAGCACCTGCATGAATAAACGCCTCTAAAATAGATTTGTAACAATCCTGCATTTCTACATATTTCCCTATCAAACCAATATTTACAGTTTGCTTTGGATTTTTTAATCTGCGTAAAAAAGTATTCCACGTTTTTAAATCCGGAGATGCTTTTTTAGGCAAATCTAATTTTTTCAAAGCCACAACATCTAATCCTTCTTCGAGCATTAAATTTGGAACTTCATATATTGTTGAAGCATCAATAGATTGAATTACCGCTTCTTTCTTAACATTACAAAACAAAGCTAATTTTTGACGCAATTCCTGAGATAATTCATGTTCAGTTCTACAAACCAAAATATCTGCTTTAATACCACTTTCCATCAATGTTTTTACAGAATGCTGTGTAGGTTTTGTCTTTAGCTCTCCTGCAGCTGCCAAAAATGGAACTAAGGTTAAATGAATAACGATTCCGTTATTTTCTCCCAATTCCCAAACCAGCTGACGAACAGATTCTATATAAGGAAGTGATTCAATATCACCTACAGTTCCTCCAATTTCAGTAATAACTATATCATAATCACCTGATTTACCAAGCAATTGCATTCTATCTTTGATCTCATTTGTAATATGAGGAACAACCTGAACCGTTTTTCCTAAAAATTCTCCTCTTCTTTCTTTTTCAATAACCGAAAGATAAACTCTTCCTGTTGTAACGTTATTAGCCTGAGAAGTAGGAACGTTAAGAAAACGCTCGTAGTGACCTAAATCTAAATCTGTTTCAGCACCATCGTCAGTAACATAACATTCTCCATGCTCATATGGATTTAACGTACCTGGATCCACATTTATATAAGGATCAAATTTCTGAATAGTTGTACGGTATCCTCTTCCTTGTAACAATTTTGCTAAAGATGCCGCGATAATGCCTTTTCCTAAAGAAGAAGTCACACCGCCTGTAACAAAAATATATTTTGTTTGATTCATTCTGTTGTTGTTTGTATGTAGTTGTGTAAAAAACTTGGCAAAAGTACAAATTTAATTGGACAATTTATCAATTAGAGATTGAGATAATTTGCAAATTTTTAAACAGATTGATTACTTGTTTCCGTAATCTGTAATTTTAGATTTTAAACAGACTATTTTTTAATGAATCTATTTATTTGCATCCATTTTTTATATCACTACCAGATTATAAAAGGAAAAAATAAAGAATATGAAAGTAAAAATAATATCCAGATTAAGAACCAATTTGAAGTTTTTTAGTCTGATAATACTATTGATAAACAATCGCGCTATTAACTGAATTAGGAAGAATAAAAAAATCTTTAAGCTGTAGGGATTCAAAAGAACTGCATTTTCAAAATTAAAGCGCAGAATTTGAGAAAAAGCTCTGGTCAAACCTCTGCTCTTACAATATGCCAAAGGCAATCCCTCGCAAGAAGAACGCAGACCTGTGCTTAAAAACACTGAGAAATAACAATAAAAAAAGATAAACGTAATTAATAGAGCAAAAATTACATTTATCTTTTTATAAGAATCAATTTTATATGAAGCTTCTTTTACCACAAAAAAAAATTATTTTGCAGATTATTCAACTTTTACGGTGTCCGCTTTAATTTCAACACTGTTTTCTACAGAATCCTGAACTTTGATAGCTTCTGTATTTATTGAATCCATTGCTTTTTCGATATCATCTTTATGAGACCATGCAGCAGATCCTAGCGCTCCTGCAAAAATCACCATCCAGAGAATTACAAAACAAGTTGCAACAACTCCTAGTATTAAACCTACTTTAGGTAAAGTAGTTGCAGCATTTTCTTTTTTTGCCTGAGAAAGACCAATAGCTCCAAAAACTATTGCTAGAACTCCGAAAAGTATTGCGATTAAACCAAAGCAAGGAATAAATGCAGTAATTACTGCTATAATTCCTAATACTAAAGCAGCAATTCCCATACCCTGACCTGCGTTTGAAGAATGTAATTTGTTTTCCATTAAAATATTTTTAGGTTAATTTTTACAAAAATATAAAAACAGCTATGCGGTCAGTACTTATTAAGTATAAGTTATTAACAATTAATTAAGAGTTTTCAATACTATGGCCTAGGATACTGTTTTTTAATATTACGAATCAATTCTTCCAGTCCGTTTAATTTCAATTCGTAAATTAATTGCAATTGCTGTCCAAGTTCTCCTTTTGGAAAACCTTTATTTTGATACCACACCACATAATATTCGGGCAGATCAATTAAAAAGCGTCCTTCGTATTTCCCGAAAGGCATTTTGGTATGAGCTAGTTTTATAAGAAGTTTTTTATCTGATTCCATATTTAAAGAAAAAGAAGCAAGAAAAAAGAATATAGACTCATTCTTTCTTCTTGCTTCTAATTGCTTACAAAGCTATTATTATTTTTCTTTTATTCTTGCCACAGCTTAAAAAGATTTCCACAGATTTGAACTTTGAACCTTTGTCCCTAGAATCTTTGAACCTTTCAAAACCTTAGCGTTTTAGCCGCTCAGTCCCGAAGCTTCGGGATAGCAGCTTTTTAGTAATGCCATCTCACAAAAGCTTCCATCGCAGCATAAGTCGCCAAACCTAATTGCTGATATAAAGCTGCTGTTTCATGATTCCTGTCTTCTGCTCTCTGCCAAAACTCTCTGGCATCTGTTCCTTGAAAAACAACACCGTCTTTTTGAGATTGATGTTTGAAAATTCCGTGACGTTTCGCCAAAACTTGATCCGGACTCATTGGCACAGCCATTTCTACTTCGTCAATTCCCCATTCCTGCCAAGCGCCGCGGTACAGCCAAAGCCAGCAGTCATCCATAAATGATTTTGGTTTTAAAATTTTTACAGCTTCAAAAATAGCATCAAGACACACTTTATGTGTTCCATGTGGATCTGCCAAATCTCCGGCAGCGTAAATTTGATGCGGTTTAATTTTTTCTATTAAATCAACGGTCAGCTGAATATCTTCAGGTCCGATTGGTTTTTTCTCAATTGTACCAGTTTCATAAAACGGAAGTTCCATAAAATGAATCTGATCGTCTGACAAACCAACAAAATGACTTGTTGCTCTTGCCTCACCTTTTCTAATTAATCCTTTTATATAACGAACTTCTGGAATATCGATTTCACTATTCTTTTTATTCTTCAAAAAGTCAACTGCTTTTTCGTAAATTGCATCTGCTTCAGGGCTTTTAATTCCGAATTTTTCGTTATAATCAATCACAAAGCTTGCAAAACGAAGCGCTTCGTCATCTGCCACTGCAATATTTCCTGAAGTCTGATAAGCAACATGCACTTCATGTCCCTGCTCTTGCAGACGCATAAAAGTTCCTCCCATACTAATAATATCATCGTCAGGATGGGGACTAAAAATCAATACACGTTTTCTAACTGGTTCTGCTCTTTCTGGACGATTAGAATCATCTGCATTTGGTTTTCCGCCAGGCCAGCCTGTAATTGTATTTTGTAATTTATTGAATATCTTAATATTAATATCATACGCCGGACCAGAATCTGCCAATAAATCGCTCATTCCGTTTTCGATATAATCTGCATCTGTAAGCATCAAAATTGCTTTTTTAAGCTTAAGAGCCAAACCTAAAACTGCTTTTCGAGTTAGTTTATCAGTCCAAACTACTTTTTCTACCAGCCAAGGACTATTGATTCTTGTTAGTTTTGAAGAAGCTTCTTTATCTAAAACAAAAACTGCATTGTCATGTTCCTGCAAAAAAGATGCAGGAATCTGGTTTGTAACTTCATCTTCAACAGACTTCTTAATCACATTTGATTTTCCTTCACCCCAAGCCATCAAAATAACCTGCTTCGCTTCCATGATTTTTTTCACTCCAAGTGTAATCGCGGTTCTTGGAGTATTGCTCAATCCAGAAAAATCTTTACTTGCAGCGACTCTCGTAATATGATCTAAAGCCACCAAACGTGTTTTAGAGTTTTGCAGCGAACCTGATTCATTAAAACCAATATGTCCGTTTCCTCCAATACCTAAAATCTGCAGATCTATCCCGCCAAGCGATTCAATCTTAGCTTCGTAATCAGCACAATAATCTGCGATTTGTTCTTTTGTTAAAAGTCCGTCCGGAACATGTGCATTTTCAGGTAAAATATCAACATGATCAAACAAAAGCTCTTTCATAAAACGAACATAACTGTTGATTGAGTTTGGTTCCATTGGATAATATTCATCCAAATTAAAACTGATTACGTTCTTAAAACTCAAACCTTCTTCTTTATGAAGACGTACCAATTCTGCATATAATCCTTTTGGAGAAGACCCAGTGGCAAGACCCAGAATACAAGGCTGATTGTTTTTTTGTTTCGATTGAATTAAAGCTGCAATTTCCTGGGCAACTGCTTTAGAAGCTTCACCAGAATTTTCGAAAACCACTGTATTAATGTTTTCAAATCGTTTTTCGAAGCCTGTTGCTTTGTCTATTTTACTTTTTAACATGATATAGTTATTTTTAATTTCCTATTCGATTTACCACTTTCTATAATTTATGACTGCTTTATGAACAAATATTTGCAAGCTGGCAATACCATAAAATACGCAATCTTGATTGAGTTTTATGGACATTTGCTGAATTCCAGACTCATCGTTTGCTAATTATTTTGATTTGATTATTATATATTGCGTTTCAATCGATCAAATCCTAAAAGCAAAATGCATTTTTTTTTCAAAAAACTGCATTTTTTTTGCAATACAAATGTAATACAATAAGTTGTATTTAATTTTATTTCGATCATAAATTTTTTGTTATTTTTTTTAAAAAGCAAATACTTCTAATTATAAAAAAATATTTTACAAATGCTGACGAATTATTTAGTTCTAACCCTAAATAAATAAAAATAAATAAAATTTAGTAATGTTCTAAATATTGTATTGCAACATAATGGAGAATATCTGGCAGTAACCAAAGATTATTGTGCCGAATTATAACAGGAAGTTATTAGAAGTTTTGGTTTACGACAAACACTTATTTACCCGGATACTGCTTAAAAAAGGAAAAAAAGAAAATAGTCAAAAGAAAGTACAGACTATTCTAATTCCATTCCAGAAGATTATAAAAGACAATAAAATTACAGATACAACAAAAATGCCATCAAAATATTTATTGATGGCATCGTTATTTACAATTAATTATTTTTAAAAGCTTCGCGAATAATTGTTGATTGAAGTTTTTCTGTAAATTTTTTAATTCCTATTGTATAGATTTCAGAATCTGTAGGAAGTGCTGCAGGTATTCTTTCCAGCAAAGGCAGCAATTCCGGATCGATTGCCCGTTTATCTCCATCTTGAAGCGCATAAGAATACGTAAATAAAGCTGGAACTTCCAGCAATGAAGTACTTGTTTTTTTAGTATAATTGTCTACTGCTTTTACTGTTCCTCTTATCGTAATATCTTTGCGTAAATCAATAATTTGTAACCGGCTTTTTATCATTCTGCCTCTGGAATATCCTAATCTTCTGGATTCATCTGTCCGGTTTTATTGAATGATGATTTCCTTTTCCTTATCATAAACCGTTCTTTGTATATCTCCTTTATTAATGTTTACATCTGTAATATCTATGGTAAAATTAACATCATACTTTCCTTTAGCATCTTTTCCTATTGTAATCCATCTTCCAAGACCTAAAACAGCGAGTATATTTTTCTCGATATCCTTATATTCTTTTAATGTAGTATTAATCTGGATTGCAATATAACTTTGTCCTTTTTTATACGCTTCATCTTTAAGTTTTATAACTTCGGCTTTTTTATAGGTGTTATCAAAGTCCTGAATCATAACATAAATATCATATGCTTCTTGATAACCATTTTTTTCATCATATGACAATGAATTTACCAAGCCATCCGTATGACTTTTTGCTGCTCTAAATAAAAAATCACTGTACTTGTCTCTGGTTTTTCCAATAAGTTCTGAATAATTTTTTTTTGAAAAAACCAACTCTCTTCCTGCATAATGCAATGGAACTATATTCTTAAGTTGCCTTTGAAAATAGTCATAATCTTCTTTTAGTTTAAGACTTCTTTTATAAATATTCTTTGTCGCATTATTTTCCAGATTTAAACGACTATAATCTCTATCATTTTGAGTTTTTAAAAGATATTCTAATGTAGTTTCTTCTTCTTCAAGATATTTTGAGTAAGCACCTTCTATAATCGAAAGTGCTTCTTCTTTTTTTTCATCTGATTCATTTTTTTCTATAATCTTAACGGCACTATTAAATGCAGGAAAATAGTTTTTTGATGAATAATCCCAAGATATACTGTTAGGTTGAGATGATCTGTGTGTTTTACGCCCCAAACAAGAAGTTAGTAATAAAACAATTAACATTGCAGAGAATAAGATAGTTTTCATTTTTAAGTAAAGAATAACATATAATATGCAAGATAAACAAAATTATCAAACAGAAAGAATAATCTTACTTTTTAACTTTTGAGATTTATTTTAAAATGATATAAAAACAAAAGCCATTCCTTTATGGAATGGCTTTAAATTTATTACCGGAGTCATTACTTCCAGTTGAAAGTAATTTTCTTTTCAATTTCACTGCTTAAACTCAAAAATACAGGACAAGTCATTGCTGCACGTTCTAAAATAGTTCTGCTTTTTTCATCAGCAACACCTTTCATTTCAAACACAATTTCAATTGTCCCAATTCTTCTTGGCTCTGCGTTCATGATTTTTGTTACTTCTGCTGTAGAACCAACAAAATCAGCCTCTAAATCACGAGCTTTAATTCCCATAATTGTCATCATACAGCTTGCCAAAGCATTTGCAACGGTATCGGTTGGAGAAAAAGCCTCGCCTTTTCCATTATTATCTAATGGTGCATCAGAAATGATTTCACTTCCTGACTGCACATGAATTGATTTTGTTCTTAAATCGCCTAAATAGGTTACTTTGGATGTCATTAGTTTGCTTCTTTTAAAGTTAAATCAGTGTCGTAATATAAAATGTAAACACCTTTATTGGCGTGCCCGCCATCTTCTTTTTTGTAATATTGAAATTTATTGTCAACCTGTTGTGTTGTCATTAAATCTGTAGTTTCCTGATACGTTTTACCTTGAACCAAACGCATCATGGTATCAAAAGTTACATCAAATCCTCTTGTTGCATAAGTATTAGGATTCACTTTATTTTTTAGTCGGTATTGTTTTTCAAAAATTAAAACTCCTGGTTCATCACTGTCACGGGTTACCGATGGATACATTAATTTTAATTTTACTAAATTTTCATAGCTGATTTCATCTGTATCTAATGTACTGTTTGGCTCTAAAATTACCAACTGCACCTGACATGATTTCTGCGCATCGATCAAAGCCTTAATTATTGTTTTAATCATGGCTGTATTTGCCGTTTCCATAACCACATAATTCATTCTATTTGGAATTAATAGACTTTTTAGGTTTGCAACATCTATACCTCCTGTTTCTGTTAAAGCTGCAAAAACAACTCCCTTTTGATTTTGTTTGATGTAGGTTATAACAGACTCTTTTTTCTTATCAACAACTGCAACAATATTTCCGTTTTTAGAACGCATATAGTCAAAAATTGCATTTCTCACTACATCATTAGAAGGTATTGTCTGGTATAAATTATCAATAGGATTTGCTTTATCTTTAGACAAAGGAGAAATTACTGGAACATTATACAAGCGAAGTGTATTTGCAGCAGCTTCTGCATTATTTTGATAAAACGGACCTATAACAGCGTGAGCATCCTGCAATTTATTTTGAGCAATTAATCCTGAAATATTTGATGTTGTTTTGGTTTCCTGAGAATCATAAATAGAAACATCAATAGGAAGTTTTAATGTCTTCGCCGAATCAATAGCCATCATAGCACCTGAATAAAAATCAAGAGTCATATTAAAAAACTTGTCATTTTTTACTCTGGTGCTGATACTTGTAGTATCATTTTGCATTTTAGCCAAATTAAAAGGCAGTAATAAAACAAGTTTTTTACGGTCGTTTTCTCCTCTCTTTTTAGTTAAAGCTACAACTTCAGGATCTGCTTCATCAGATTTTACGGTTCCGATAATTTTGATACCGCCTCCAGAAGGTCTGTCTTCTATTTTTTCAGCTGTTTTCTCTACAGATTTTTCAATTGGTTTTTCTGCAGTTCTTTCAACTGGTTGTTGCTGCGCTACAATAGGAACTGCCGCAACATATCCAGAAGGAACTTTTAACACCATTCCTTCTTTTACCCCTTCAGCAAGTGACGGATTTAATTCGGTTAATTCTTCCTGAGTTAAATGAAATGTTCTTCCTAAACTGTAAAAAGTTTCCTTTGGTTTTACTTGATAATCCATATAAGTAGTTACTTTTCTTGGACTATCTGCCGGTTTTTTAACTTCGGCTGGTTTGGCTGAATTGGTCACCGCCGAAACATTATTTTCTGTTTTGGGTGCAGTACCCTTTATAGTCAATCGGTAACCAACAGGAAGACTGGAAACAATTTCCGGGTTACGCTTTTCTAAATCTTCAATTGTAGTATTATACTGTTTTGCGATCGAATACTTTGTTTCTTTTGCCTGAACATCGTGATAAACATATTTCTCCGGGCCTTTTTCTTTTGTCGTTTTTTCGGCTGCGATTTTTTTAGGCGCTGCACCTTTTGCCGGAATAACTAATTTCTGTCCGATTTGAACACCATTTTTTTCCAAAAAAGGATTGGCTGCTTTTAAAGCTTCATCAGAAATACCATATTTTTTCTCAATACTATAAAAGGTTTCTTTTGGTTGTACTTCATGAATTATTTCTTTTCCTCCGGCTGTAGATTTTGCTGTTTCTGCATTTGCTTTTGCATCTTTTGTTGGAATCAGCAATACGGCGTTTGGAGTTAATCCTGCTCTTGCATCCGGATTTAATTCATAAATATCGTGAGGCGTAATCTTAAACTTTACGGCAATCTGACTAATTGTTTCCCCGCTTGAAACCTTGTATTTTACAACTTTCTCCTGCGAAAAAGCATTACAGGTAACAAAAAAAACTAAAGACAATAATGTTGAATAATATTTCATAATAAGGCTTAAAACAATTTAATTTCTAATTAAAAAACAATTTACTAATTTCCCTAACACAAGATTCGAGCCACTAGTTAATTTTGTACTAAATATTATCTAAGATCAATCTCTGCCTTAGCAATAATAACGTTTTTATATAACTCATCTTCTTCTTTTTTCTTGCATTGATATAAAACTTCTTCCATATTTTGGAACCTTTCTGAATAAACATAATAAGAAAGACTGTTTACATTAAAAAAGAAGCTAGCGTTAAAATCACCAGAATCAATAAGTTTCATTATCAGCTTATCTCTTAATTCCGCGTCTGTAAATATACCTAAAACTAAGTAATAGCCATTTGAAACTTCTTTAAGATTATCAAAAACTTCAACCTTTACTACTTTATCACTTCGCAGCGGATTTTCTTTCAGCTCACGTTTCATCTCTTCTAAGGAAACTATTTTTGAAACTTCTGCTTTATTCTGATTTTTAACTGCTTCATCCTGATATTTTTTCAATTTCACCAAAGCCAGTTTATCATCAAATTTTCTGGCTTCCATACTATAATAAGAGGCTTTACTAATTTGTCTTTTTACTTCGATTTTTTTCTGATTATCGAGCGAATCGATTTTTGCAATTAAAAGCAGATTTTGCGTATCACCTTGCTCCTGCTCTATTTTATATCGTTTTATTTCGTCAAGCGAAAGGCGTTGCTGCAGCGAAGTGACATTTTTATTTTTTTCGCTTTCGCGGAGTTTCTTTTTGTATTCCTGATTTTCCTCAACGGCGATTTTTTCTACTTTGTTCATTAAACCAGCATAAGCTTTTCGGTTTTCTGCCAATTCTTTTTTTAGCTGCGAAGACAACTCACTGGTTTTTCCGATGCTTTCGTAAGAATGTTTTTCCAAACGTCTCGATTCATCAACATTCAAAACATCCATTCGCTTCAATTCTACTAAATCATTATTCATCGTATTGACCAACGAATCTAATTTTGCCATTAAAATATCCTGAACATTTTTATTGGCTTCTAAAACCAATCTTAATTTTTCAACAGAATTTTCTTTAGAACCATTCATGTCATTTAGATTCACTTTCAGATCATTAATTTTTATAATCTTCTGATTCATTTCTCTCTGAATCACTAAGCGGTCTTTCAAATCATCAATTTCAACGGTTTTGGCTTTTGTTTTTTCAACCACAACTTGCTTTTCGGCAAGAGCCAGCATTAACTCCTCGTTCTCGTTTGCTGGTTTTATTTCTTTTGTATTGATGGCTAATTTATTACCGACAATTAATCCGTTTACAATTTCAGGATTCTGAGATTCTAACTGATCGATTGATATTCCGTATTTCTTAGCAATAGAAAATTTGGTCTCTTTAGGTTCAACCACATGAAAAATAGTTTCCTGATTGATCACTCGAACTCTGCCGTCAAGCGTTTTTCGTTTGTTGGGAATTGAAATAGTCTGCCCAATCTGTAATCCGTTTTGAAGCAGTTCTTTATTTAAATTTTCTAAATCCTGAACCGAAACATTATACTGTCTCGCAATACTGAATAAAGATTCTTTTGCTAAAACCTGATGTGTTATTTTGGAATTTAAAACTGCTTCTGGTTTTTGAGGTATTACCAATTCCTGACCAATTTGAAGTCCGCCAGTCAAAATTTCCTGATTAGCATTCTGAATTGCTTCTACAGAAACATGATATTGCTTTGAAAGACCAAACAGAGTTTCTTTGGCACCAACAATATGTGTAATTTGATTTTGTTTTGTTTTTTCTGAAGAATGAACCGGAATCTTAATAATCTGATTGTCTTTAATTCCGCTCTGAGATTCGGGGTTGAGTTTATAAATCTCATCAATAGAAACCTTATATTTTTGTGCAATAAAGTAAGCGGTTTCTCCTTTCTGAATTGTATGTTCAATTATTGAATCTTGCGCAGTTATTTTGTTAAAAGACAAAACAATGGCAAGAGAAATCATTAAAAGTTCTCTCATAAATAGTAGGTTATAAAAAATTAAGGCCTTACAAATGTAAGACCTTAATTTTAAAAATGGTACTATTCCCACTCAATTGTTGCAGGTGGTTTTGAACTAATATCGTAAACAACACGATTCACACCTTTTACCTTGTTAATGATGTCGTTTGAAACTTTCATCAAGAAATCATAAGGTAAATGAACCCAGTCTGCAGTCATACCGTCAGTAGATTCTACAGCTCTCAACGCAACTACTTTTTCGTACGTACGCTCATCGCCCATCACACCAACACTATTTACAGGAAGCAGAATTGCTCCAGCCTGCCAAACTTTATCATATAATCCCCAAGATTTTAATCCGTCAATAAAAACGGCATCAACATCTTGCAAAATTTGTACTTTTTCTGGAGTAATATCTCCTAAAATTCTGATTGATAATCCTGGTCCAGGAAAAGGGTGTCTTCCTAATAATTCAGGATCTATTCCTAAAGTAGCCCCAACTCTTCGAACCTCGTCTTTAAACAACATTCTAAGTGGTTCTACAATTTTTAATTTCATATAATCTGGCAATCCACCCACATTATGGTGCGATTTGATCGTTGCAGATGGTCCTTTTACAGAAACTGATTCAATTACGTCTGGATAAATAGTTCCCTGTGCCAGCCATTTTACGTCTTCGATTAAATGTGATTCATCATCAAAAACTTCAATAAATACACGACCAATAGTTTTACGCTTGGTTTCAGGATCACTGATTCCGGCTAATTCAGAAAGAAAACGATCTCCGGCATCTACACCTTTCACATTCAATCCCATTCCTTTGTATTGATCTAATACGTTTTGGAATTCGTTTTTACGAAGCAAACCGTTATTTACAAAAATACAGTATAAGTTCTTTCCAATTGCCTGGTGCAATAAAACTGCAGCAACAGTAGAATCTACTCCGCCAGAAAGTCCTAAAACTACTTTATCGTTTCCTAATTTTTCTTTTAATTCTCCCACCATTTCTTCTACGAAAGCATTTGGTGTAAAGTTTTGAGGAACTTCGGCAATGTTTACTAAAAAGTTTTCCAGCATTTTTGATCCGTCAGTAGAATGAAAAACTTCTGGATGATATTGAATTGCATAAGTTGTTTCACCTTCAATTTTGTAAGCTGCATATTCTACGTCATGCGTACTTGCTAATTTTATAGCATTTGTTGGCAAAGCTTTGATACTATCACTGTGGCTCATCCAAACCTGGCTGTTTTCTGAAACGCCATTAAAGAAAACCTCATTCTCCTTAATATAAGACAAATTCGCTCTTCCGTATTCTCTTGTGTTTGAAGCTGCTACTTCGCCACCGCTAAAGTGAGCTAAATATTGTGCTCCGTAACAAACTGCTAACATTGGAAGTTTGCCTCGAATTTGAGATAAATCAGGATGTGGAGCATCTTCTGCACGAACAGAAAATGGGCTTCCTCCTAAAATTACGGCTTTATAAGGTGATAAATCACTCGGGAAGTGATTGTAAGGAAAAATTTCGCAGAATATATTTAATTCGCGAACTCTACGCGCAATAAGCTGTGTATATTGCGATCCGAAATCTAAAATAAGTACGTTGTGTTGCATGCGCAAAAATACTTTTTATATTCGAAATTGAAAAATCGGAACAATGAAAAAATATATTTTTTTTTCATCTTTCCGATTTTCACGTTTCAAAGACTCAAAGCAACAAAGGTTCAGAGGTTTATAATTTGATTTTTAACTTCTTTTCTCTTAACCTTTTCAACTTAAAAAATTTTGAATATCAAAAAAAATCCAAAGAACTTGAATTTTCGTATCTACAGAAAACCCAATAAATATAACTATGAAATCAAAATTAATTGCCTTGTCTTTATTTTTAGCAGTATCTGTAAGCTCTTGTGATGCTGTAGATGATTTATTAAGTTTTAATATTTCAAATCAGACTTCAATAAAAATCAAAAGTACTTCTCCTGTAAATCTGCCTACTGAAATTATTACACCGGACGTGACAACAAATTCTTCCGCTGAATTTGAAAACAACAAAACAAAAGCCAGTTTAGTAAAAGATGTAAAACTACGATCGCTGAAACTCACGATTGAAAATCCGGAAGCAAAAACTTTTACTTTCTTAAAATCAGTTCATTTATACATTTCTACAACAAATTCTGACGAAATAGAATTGGCTTATCAAGAGAATATCAATTCGTCAATGAATACAATTGATCTAATCTGCACCGATAAAAAACTGGATCAATATATTAAAGCAGACAGCTATAAAATTAGAACACAAGTTACCATAAAAGAAACTTTAACTCAAGATGTAACTGTAAAAGCAGATATGAAGTTTAAGGTTACGGCTGATCCGTTTTAGAATTAAGGCTCTAAGGTTCTAAGTTGCCAAGTTTCTGAGAGATTTTTTTTTTAAAATATTTAGTTTCAATTTCAAACTAAAAAGGTTCTAAAATGCTGCATTTTTTCTCAGCATTTTAGAACCTTTTAGCTTAGTATCTTTAAAAATCACTCTTTGGTAACAACAATCGAAGCTTTAAAACCTGCTGCCAAATTATTCCAATAATCATTGGTAACCAGAGTGCCTTTGTCATCATACACTCTTATTTCGGCCGTATTTCCTCCGAGGGAACCAATATTTAAGGCTTCAAAATCTAATTTATTAAAACCTTCTGTAAGATTTATTTTTACTTCCTGAAAATAAGAATCTAATAGTATCTGACTTTTAATAACTTTATCATTAGACGAAACTTTTACTAAATCTCCATCGATAGCTCCAAAGTCCCGGAACTTCACAACAAAAAACTCAGATTTGGTTTTAAAGTCTCCCAGCGAAATATTTTTCTTTACCAATTCGCCGCGTCCTTCCTTTAAGCCCGCTTCTTTTAAGGCTTTATCCAGATCTTTTTCCATTTTATCTACATAACGATCTCCGGGGTTAGCAAAGTCATTTTCTGTAGACATACTAAATTTACTTTTTTGTTCACCTATCTGAAATTGAGATTTTGGTGTAATACTCTTATTCTCAAAAACATTTGGCGTTTTTATACCGGGCATATCCAGATTATCTGCCTGCGGATCTTTAACTTCAGGAATTGGAGTTTTCTTAGGTTTTGCACCAAATTTTGGTGCCGGAATAGGTTTATATTTAGTACCAAACTCAGTTTGAGCTGATACTGAGACAGCTGTAAAAAATAATATGAAAAATAAAATGTGCTTCATTGAAAAGGTTTTATCGAATCGGCTTTTATAATTGGAATAATTAAGTAACAAAGCAAAAATAACATAATTTAGTTACTCACTTCTACTTTAAGACTTTTATAACACTATATTAGGCTAATTTTTGGAAATCAAAAAACCTGCCAATATTTTATAAAAAAACCGATTTGTCATAAACAAATCGGTCTGCCATTAATAATATAAAATATTTCACTATTTATCTTTAATGATGACTGCGGTAAGCGTTGTGAGATCTAATGTCTTTGTTGGACTATAATCTAGAAAAGTGAAACCGCTATAAGTTACTCCTGCATCAATGTACGGAATGTGATCAACCTGTTGATATATAACACCATCAGTACTTTTAATTGTAAATTTAATCGAATAAGAACCTTGGGTATAGTCATTGTAGGAATTTGCAGAAGTGTTTTTTAAGTCGTACACAATCTTCAAACCAACAGTTGCAGTCACTTCTTTCTTTGTAATTGTTAATGCAAAATCAGCCGGATTAAAAGTTTTGTTATTTGTTGGTACATCATCATCATGACTTGAACTGCAATTAATGAACAGCATTGACAGAGTCAATATAACCATAACACTCATTGTCGATTTTAAAAAAGATAATTTTCTCATAATTATAAATTTGAAAGGTTAATTTTTGTAAGTTTATATTTGTAATTTTAAAATAATTAACTAAACTAACCTACTTTAATGTAAGATTTAACTTAAAAATAATTAAACTTTACTGTTTTTATTAAAATCAAACATTTAAAATGAAAAATTGTATAATTAATTTGACATTACATAAGTTATCATTAACTTCAATATTTTATTTTTTACCTGATAAAAACTAAAGCAATGGACTATATCGATTACTATAAAACCTTAGATGTCAATAAATCAGCCACAGAAGCTGAGATAAAAAAAGCCTATCGAAAAGCAGCACGAAAATATCATCCTGATTTAAATCCGAATGATAAAGAAGCTGAGAAAAAGTTTAAGGAAATAAATGAAGCCAACGAAGTTTTGAGCAATTCAGAAAATCGTAAAAAGTACGATAAGTATGGAAAAGACTGGAAACATGCAGACGAATTTGAAAAATCTGGTTACGACCCAAATCAGCAGCAATATTCAAAACAGCAAAGCGGGCAGGATTTTTCTGGTTTTGGCGGCGATTTTTCAGGAAGTGATTTCTCAGATTTCTTCAACTCTATGTACGGATCGGCTCAAGGCAGCAGAGGTCAATCTAAATACAGAGGACAGGATTTTAATGCAGAATTACAAATGGATTTAGCTTCGGCTTACACAACCCACAAACAAAGCTTGACTGTAAATGGCAAAAACATAAGAATCACAATTCCGGCAGGAGTTGAAAACGGCCAGATAATAAAAATTCCGGGACATGGCGGTAACGGGGTAAATAGCGGGCCAAACGGCGACTTGTATATCACTTTTTTAATCTCTAATAATTCTGACTTTAAAAGAGAAGGAAATAATCTGCACTCTACTATTGATCTGGATCTTTATACAGCAGTTTTAGGCGGAGAAATCAGCATCAATACATTTGACGGAAAAGTAAAAATAAAAGTTGCGGCCGAAACTCAAACAGGAACAAAGGTCAAACTAAAAGGAAAAGGCTTTCCTATTTATAAAAAAGACAATCAATTTGGGGATTTATACGTGACATACAATCTAAAAATTCCAACCAGATTATCTGAAAAAGAAAAAGAATTGTTTACAGAATTATCTAAAATTAGAAATCATGAGTAACAAGAATTTAATCCAAATAAAACAATTTTGTCTGTATCACGAAATTGAAAATACTTTTATAAAAGAGCTTCATAATTATGGTTTGGTTGAAATTATTATAGAAGAAAATGACGAATATGTACAGCCGGAACAACTGCCGGAAATTGAGAAAATGATGCGTATGCACTACGATCTCAATATTAATCTGGAAGGAATTGACGCCATATATCATCTGTTGAATAAAATTGAAGTTTTACAACAGCATTTAACCAATACACAAAATAAACTTCGAATTTATGAGGAGCTGTAAATCAAATAAAGCGTAAAATTTATTTCTAAAATATCACAAAAAAGAAAGATTCGCAGTGTGATTTCAAACTATAAAAATTCTTTTTGACCGGCTTATTTTATAAATTGCAGCGCATTAATTAACCTGAATTATTTCTTTAAACCACAAAGAAAGAATTCTAAAAACTCATAAAATGAAAAGAGAAAATATCTTAACAGGATCACCGTGGGAAGACAAAATGGGATACTGCCGTGCTGTAAGAATTGGCAATATTATCGAAGTATCTGGAACTGTTGCAATTGTTGACGGCGAAAAAGTTAAAGCCGATGATGCTTATGCGCAGACTTATAATATAATTGAACGCGTTGAAAAAGTTCTGGAAGATTTGAATGTTGGAATAAAAGATGTCATCAGAACACGAATATTTACCACAGATATTAATTCTTTTGAGGAAGTTGCAAAAGCACATGCTGCTTTTTTTAAAGATGTAAAACCTACAACGGGGTTTTATGAAATAAGTAAATTGGTTGCTCCTGAATATTTAGTTGAAATTGAATTTACAGCTGTTATACAGTAATATTTTTCGCCGCGAATTGCACGAATTTCAACTAATAATGTTTTTTTTACAACAGATTAAAAGAATAAAAAACATTTCTTCTTTATTCTTCAATTAAAACCCTTATTAATTCGTGAAAATTCGTGAAATTCGTGGCTGATAAAAATCACAAAATAATTAATGGCTTTTCAAAACCCGAAGCAAATAGCACTGACAATTTTCAAATGGATTCTCATTTGCATTTTGATAGGCATTTTTTCAGGTTCAGCATCTGCATTTTTTCTTGTTTCTTTAGAGTGGGTTACACAATTTAGAATACAGCACGAATGGATTATATGGTTTTTGCCTTTCGGCGGACTTTTAATCGGTTTGAGTTATTATTATTGGGGAGATTCTGTTGTAAAAGGGAACAATTTGCTACTCGAAGAATATGAAAATCCTCAAAAAGTCATTCCATTTAAAATGGCTCCATTAGTTCTTTTAGGAACATTACTTACGCATCTTTTTGGAGGTTCTGCAGGACGCGAAGGTACAGCAGTACAAATGGGAGGCGCAATTGCCGATCAATTCACCAAGATTTTTAAACTTGACAATTCAGAACGTAAAATTTTAATTATTCTTGGAATCAGTGCAGGTTTTGCATCGGTTTTTGGAACACCTTTAGCAGGAGCAGTTTTTGCTTTAGAAGTTTTATATTTTAGTAAAATCAATTTCAAAAGTATATTTCTTTCTTTTTTAGTGGCCTACGCAGCTTATTTCACAGTTGAATTTTGGCAGGTAGAACACAGACAATATTACATTTCTGAAGTTCCGGAAATTTCAATTGAGAGTATTGAATGGGTTGTAATCTTAGGAATAATATTTGGTTTAGCTTCTATGCTTTTTGCCAGAAGCACTCATTTTTGGACTTTTATTTTTTCAAAAACTATCAAATATCCACCACTTCGTCCTGTTATTGGCGGAATAATTCTAGCCATAGCTTTTGCTGGTTTTGGACTTACAAAATTCTCTGGTTTGGGAGTTCCTGTTATTGCTGAATCTTTTTGGACACCCAATCCTTGGTATGATTTTCTGCTGAAAATTTTATTTACAGGATTTACTTTAGGAGCAGGTTTTAAAGGAGGAGAGGTTACGCCTTTGTTTTTTGTAGGCGCAACTTTAGGAAGCGCATTATATTTAATTGTCCCACTTCCTATTGGATTTTTGGCAGGTTTAGGATTTGTAGCTGTATTTTCTGGCGCAACCCACACTCCTATCGCCTGTACTATTATGGGAATGGAATTATTTGGCGTTCAACCCGGAATTTTCATCGCAATTGCCTGTACAATTGCCTATTTTTCTTCTGGTTCGGTAGGAATTTATAAATCGCAGATTGTCAAAGGAGCCAAATTTAAATTGTACCAAAGAATAAATTCCAAATTTTTAAAGTTTAAAGTTTAATGTCAATGTAGAATGCCAAATCCAATTCACAAACTCATAACTCAAACCCAATTCCCTAAAAGTGTGTTAATCTGTAAAATGATTTCAACATTACATTAAAAAAATGTAAATTCGCACACTATGAAAATACAAGACATTCAAGCGATACAACAGCTCCTTGCAAGCCCAAAAAAAATCGCGATTATTCCGCATAGAGGCCCAGATGGTGATGCCATGGGTTCTACGCTGGGTTTATACCATTTTTTATTAAAAAACAATCATCAGCCAACGGTGATTGCACCTAATGATTTTCCTGATTTTTTAGCCTGGCTTCCGGGTTCTGAAACAGTAAAAGTATTTGAAAAAGACACCGAAAACTGCACCAGAATATTAGAAGAAGCTGAGTTAATTTTTACTCTTGATTTTAATGCTTTTCATCGTACAGGCGAGATGGAACATACTTTAGCCAAGCTGACTGCTCCGTTTATTATGATTGATCATCACCAAAAACCAGATGATTATGCCGCGTATACCTATTCTGACACCTCATTTGGATCGACATGTGAAATGATCTACAACTTTATTTCTTTTTTAAACAAAAAAGAAGATATTGACAAAACTATTGCTACTTGTATTTACACTGGAATTTTGACCGATTCGGGTTCGTTTCGTTTTCCCGGAACAACAGGAAATACGCACCGAATTATTGCTGAATTAATTGATTTGGGTGTTGAAAATACGCAGATTCCAGTTTTATTATTTGACAATAGTTCTTACAGCCGTCTTCAATTACTTGGACGCGCTTTGCAGAATATGAAAGTTTTTGAAGCACATAAAACTTCTTACACCACTTTAACCCAAGCCGAATTAGACTCCTTTGATTATATAAAAGGAGATACAGAAGGAATTGTAAATTATGGTTTAAGTATAAAAGGTATTGTTTTTACTGCTATTTTTATAGAAAATAAAGACGAGAAAATCATCAAAATTTCATTTCGTTCTCAAGGCGGATTTGATGTAAATCAATTCTCCAGAGATCACTTTAACGGAGGCGGACACAGTAACGCAGCCGGCGGAAGATCTGAAACTTCGATGGAAGAAACGGTGAAAAAATTTGAAGATTTAGTAACTAAACTAAAAATATAACCCCAAATGAACTACCTAAAACTAAGCATTTACGCCCTGCTTTTTTCTGTTTTATTGGCTGGATGTAAACAACATGAAGATGCTAGAAGACCTATCTCTAGAACTTCAGGAACGTTTATGAAAAAATCGGCCGACCGAAACAAAAAACTAGTAGCCAGCGAAGAAGATGTTATTAAGAAAATCATTAAGAGCAATCCGAAAATAAAATATTACGCGACCAGAAAAGGATATTGGCTTTATTATGAGGAAAAAAACACAACAGATCTTGCTACACCAAAAAAAGGTGATATCGCTTACTACAATCTGGAAGTAAAGGATATTAAAGGTAAAATCATTTACTCAGAAGCAGATCTTGGTCCGCAGACGTATTATGTAGACAAACAAGATATCATGATGGGATTGCGTGATGGTATCAAAATGATGCACAAGAACGAAACTGTAACATTCTTATTCCCGTCGCATATTGCTTACGGATATCATGGAGACAATAAAAAAATTGGAACTAATGAATCCTTAATCTGTAGTGTAACACTCCGTAATTTTGTTCCAGACGAATCTCAAGCAACTCCCGTTGCGGCCACTGCAACAACAGAACAAACTCCAAAAACAATAGCAAGACCTACAGCCCCAAAACCTGCAGCTCAAACTAAAAAAGACACGATAAACCCTTAAAAAAAAACATTTAAAGAAAATGAAAAAGAGTATTTTATTATTACTACTAGCCGTTACCTCATTTTATTCTTGTAAAGACGAACACAGTAATTTACCAGATGGTCTGTATGCAGATATTGAAACTAATAAAGGACATGTTATTGTTGAACTAGATTACAAAAAAGCACCTATTACAGTGGCTAATTTTGTAACTTTAGCAGAAGGCAAAAATGAATTTGTAACTCAGGAAAACCTAAAAAACAAACCATTCTATGATGGATTAAAATTTCATAGAGTTATTGAGAATTTCATGATTCAAAGCGGTGATCCGTTAGGAACTGGTTCGGGAGATACAGGATACAAATTTAAAGATGAGTTTTCTGATTTGAAATTTGACAAAGGCGGTGTTTTAGCAATGGCAAATAACGGACCTGGAACAAACAGCAGCCAGTTTTTTATTACGCATGTAGAAACACCTTGGTTAGAAGGAAAACATACGATTTTTGGCCATGTTGTCGAAAAAGGAATGGAAGTAGTAAACAAGGTTATTCAAGGAGATAACATTACTAAAGTAACTATTATCAGAAATGGTGAAGCTGCGAAAAAGTTTGATGCTGTTAAAGTATTTCATGATTATTTTGCAGACATCGCAAAAGAACAAGGCAAATATGCTGATGTTCAAAAAGAAAAAGTTGAGTACTATGCTTCTGTAAAGCCAAAAGTTACTAAAACAAACAGCGGTTTAGAATTTTTAATTACAGAAAAAGGTAATGGTAAAAAGCCTGCTGCGGGAACTCAAGTATACATTCATTACGCAGGATTTCTTGAAAATGGAACATTGTTTGACACCAGCATTGCAGATGTTGCTAAAGCTTTTGGAAAATATGACGAACAAAGAGCTGCTGCAAATGCATATCAGCCGATTCCTTTTCAGGCAGGAAAAAAAGATGGATTAATCCCTGGATTTATAGAAGGAATTGAGCAATTGTCATTTGGAGACAAAGCAATTCTTTTTATCCCTTCTCACTTGGCTTACGGAGAAACGGGAGCTGGTGGTGTGATTCCGCCAAATGCTAATATTATTTTCGAAATTCAATTATTAGAAAAACAACAATAGTTTATAAAGATTATTTGTTTAGACTTAAATTAGAAACACGATGAAATTTAAATTTCTATTCTTATTTTGTTTGGCTGTAGTGAACATTCAGGCACAATCAACCAAAAAACCTGCTGCAAAACCAAAGGCAGCGGTAACAAAAACAGCTGCAAAAGCAGTTACAAATCCTACTGATGGAATTTTTGCTACTATCTCAACAACAAAAGGAGATATTGTATTGTCTTTAGAATATGTAAAAGCTCCGGTAACGGTTGCGAATTTTATCTCTTTGGCAGAAGGTAAAAATCCTAATGTAAAAGTGGACAGACTTAAAGGGAAACCGTTTTATGACGGATTAAAATTTCATAGAGTAATCAATGATTTTATGATTCAGGGTGGAGATCCAGACGGTAATGGTTCTGGAGGACCGGGATATTCTTTTAAAGATGAATTTGTTGATGATTTAAAATTTGAAAAAGGCGGTGTTTTAGCAATGGCAAATTCAGGTCCAGCAACAAACGGAAGCCAATTTTTTATTACACACAAAGACACTCCGTGGTTAAACGGAAAACACACGATTTTTGGACACGTAGTTTCTGGAATGGATGTCGTTAATAAAATTGTTCAGGATGATGTAATGAAAAAAATCACCATTACACGCAAAGGTGCAGCAGCAAAGAAATTTGATGCTGTAAAAGTTATTGGTGACGATGCTAAAAAAGATGAAGCTAAAAAGGCCGAAGGACAGAAAGTCGTGACTGCAAAAGCAGCGTATTTTGCAGCAACAAAAGCAAAAGCAACGGCAACAGCTTCTGGTCTAAAATATGTAATTACACAAAAAGGAACTGGAGTAAAATCTGCTGAAGGATCTACTATTTATTTTCATTATGCAGGTTACTTTGAAGACGGAAATCTTTTTGACAGCAGTATTCCTGCTGTAGCAAAAGCATATGGTAAATATGATGCAAACAGAGATGCGCAGAAAGGATATCAGGCTTTTCCTTTTACAGTAGGTAAAAAAGACGGAATGATTCCTGGTTTTATCGAAGCTTTGGACATGATGACTGATGGAGAAAAAGCAATTTTCTTTCTTCCTTCAAATTTAGCCTACGGAGAAAAAGGTGCTGGTGGTGTAATTCCGCCAAACGCTACTCTAATTTTCGAAATCGAAACATACAATACTCAGCCTGCGAAATAATAATTTTCAGATTGAATTTTTTAAATAAAACAAAACCATCAAGATTTATTTTTGATGGTTTTGTTTTTTATATATTCTGTCAAATCTGCAATTTCGTTTAAAATTTCAAGCTTCACATTAAAGCAATAATAAGGTTTTTGGCGATTTTATATTAAATCCTAAACAAAATAACTTACCTTTGCCGGCTTGATTTTTTAAAATAAACAATAATAAGATGTTACAGAATAATGTATTAAAAGGAGTATTTTTAGTTGCACTTGGTGCTACAACTTACGGGATGTTGGCCACTTTTGTAAAAATTGCTTACTCAGAGGGATATACAACTGCAGAAGTTACTACTGCTCAATTTATATTAGGAATTATTGGAATTCTGCTTATTAATGCATTTCAAAAAGTTAAGAATAAAAATAATGTTGTAAAAGCTTCTACAAAAAATATTGTCAGCTTAATGACTGCCGGAACTTCTCTCGGAATGACAAGTTTATTCTATTATCTGGCTGTAAAATATATCCCGGTTTCTATAGGTATTGTTTTGTTGATGCAGACTGTCTGGATGGGTGTTTTGCTTGAAATGATTTTAGAAAAGAAACTGCCGTCAAAACAAAAAGTAATTGCTGTTTTTATTGTACTTATAGGAACTGTATTGGCAACAAACATTTTAAATAATGAAATCAACCTGGATTGGCGCGGGCTTGCTTGGGGAATTATGGCTGCAGCATCTTTTACTACAACCATGTTTACTGCTAATCGCGTCGCAACAGAAATATCTTCTGCACAGCGTAGTTTATATATGCTTTTGGGTGGTGCTGTAATTGTTTTTTCGTTTGCATTTGCAACACAAGTAACTCCATTTAACCTGGAAATTTTTATGAAATGGGGAATTGTATTATCACTTTTCGGAACCATTATTCCTCCCCTATTAATGAATGCAGGTTTTCCTTTAACCGGAATCGGATTAGGAAGCATTGTTTCTGCTCTTGAACTTCCCGTTTCTGTGATGATGGCTTACGTTTTATTGAACGAAAAAGTAATCTTTACACAATGGGTTGGAATCGTATTAATTATTCTTGCCATAATTATTATGAACGTAAATTTTAACCGCAAAAAGTAGACCGCTCTTTGCAGCGTTAAAAAAACTGTACTGTAACGATAATTGCCGATTTTTTTATAAATTCGTTACAAACTATACTATCATGAATTTACCCTGGCACTTATATTTAATGGCTTTTCTTTATATATGTGCTGGTATTAATCATTTTAAAAATCCAGGAATGTACGTCAGAATCATTCCGTCTTATCTGCCCAATCCTCAATTATTAAATATTTTAAGTGGAGCTGCCGAAATTATTTTAGGCATTCTCCTGATCTTTCCACTTACAACCGTCATTGGTGCATGGGGAATTATAGCTTTATTAATTGCTGTATTTCCTGCAAACTGGAACATGTATTGTAAGAAAAAAGGTAAATTTTCTTTGTTAAAAATTATTTTATTAGTACGTTTGCCCTTACAAATTGTATTGATTCTATGGGCATACCTATATACCCTTTAACAATCAGATATTAATTAAAATTATTTACTATGAAAAAATTATTTGCTGAGTTCTTCGGAACTTATTGGCTGGTTTTTGGCGGTTGCGGCAGTGCCATCTTTGCAGCAGGATATCCTGGATTAGGCATTGGATTTGCAGGCGTAGCACTTGCTTTTGGTCTTACTGTACTTGCAATGGCTTACGCCGTGGGACATATATCCGGCGGCCACTTTAATCCCGCAGTATCTTTTGGTCTTTGGGCTGGAGGTAAATTTCCTGTAAAAGATCTTGTACCATACATTATAGCGCAATGCGTTGGAGCGGTTGCAGCTGCCGGAACTCTTTATACCATAGCATCAGGAAAAGCTGGTTTTGTCATTGATAGTGCCAAAGCGGGAGCTTTTGCTTCTAATGGATATGGTCCCTTTTCTCCAGACGGATATTCTTTGCAATCTGCCTTTATTGCTGAATTTGTATTGACATTATTCTTTGTCTTAATTATCTTGGGAGCCACAGATAAATTTGCTAATAGTAATTTCTGTGGAATCGTTATTGGTCTTACATTGACTGTTATTCACTTAATCAGTATTCCAATTACCAACACATCTGTAAATCCTGCACGATCTTTATCTCAGGCTATTTTTGCTGGCAGTGATCAATTAGCGCAGGTATGGTTATTTTGGGTCGCTCCTATTTTGGGCGCAATCTTAGGCGGATTTATCTATAAGAATTTATTACAAAATCATGCCGAGGCTAAAAATAATCCCCAAACCTTAGATTAATAAACTTTAAAAAATAAAATTATGGCATTTTTATATTTTTTACTTATTGGGGCAATTTCAGGATGGCTGGCTGGACAATTATGGAAAGGCGCTGGCTTTGGTTTAATTGGTAATATAATTGTTGGTATAATTGGTGCAATCTTTGGCGGTTGGATTGCCGGAAATCTTGGTATTGGCGGAGGCAGTTTATTGTGGCAGATTATTATTGCTGCAGGAGGCGGATGGATCTTATTATTTGTCATCAGTCTTATAAAAAAATAGTAAACAGTAACTTCTGAAAATAAAAAGAGAAAAAGTTTAATTACTTCTTCTCTTTTTTTGTACACAGTAAAAAATATATAAAAACTAACACCCAATTTTACAAATTCAACAAAATAATATATAATATTTCATCAATTTAATTAAATTTGAGTAAAAATTTTATTTAATTATGAATGAGATCATTTCATATTTTAGTACAATTCCTTCTTCGCATCGAAGTTTAATTTTGGTTGGAGGAATAACTATTTTCTGGCTGATAGAAAATAGTTTTCCGTTTTTTCTGATGCAATATAGAAAATGGCATCATGCAGGAATAAATTTCTTTCTTACTTTTACTACAATAATTGTCAATTTTATTCTTGCCTTCATTTTAATTAAAACTGCAAGCTGGACAACCGAAAATCATTTTGGAATATTGCAATGGATTCCAAAACTTCCTATTTGGCTTTATACAATCATCGGATTACTTTTGTTAGATCTGATTGGCGCTTATTTAGTTCATTTTATTCAGCACAAAGTAAAATTTTTATGGCGGTTTCATCTTATCCACCATACAGATACCTGGATAGATACAACAACTGCCAACAGACATCATCCCGGCGAAAGTGTAATGCGTTTTATATTTACCACTTTAGGTGTTTTAATTGTAGGAAGCCCAATGTGGATGGTGTTTTTATATCAATCGCTATCGGTTATAGCTTCACAATTTAATCACGCCAACATTTCACTCCCTAATAAACTGGATGTTTTCCTTAGTTACTTTATCGTTTCTCCAAATATGCATAAAGTGCATCATCATTATGTTTTACCTTACACAGATAGCAATTATGGAAATATTTTTTCGGTTTGGGACCGTCTTTTCGGTACATTTACGACGCTTTCAAAAGACAAATTAATATATGGAGTAGATACTCATATGCTGCCGGAAGAAAACAATAAATTAAAAAAATTACTGCAAATTCCGTTTCAAAAATCAAGATCTGCAAAAAATACCGAAAATCACTAAAAAAAACATGGATGATCGAACCAAGTAATTATTTTTTTTATTAATATTGAAACAGAAATTGAAAATCAATCTATTAATCATTAACCCCTATTTTTGAATTAATTTTCACGAGATGAAAAAGAGTAACCGCAAAGAATTAAATTGGGAACAAACCGAAAAACTTGTTTCGCTGGCTTTAGAAGAAAGAAATCCATTTGAAATCATAAAGAAAGAATTTGGATTGGCAGAAAAAGAAGTATTGGAGATCTTGAAAAAGAAAATGCCACTTGAAAAGTTTGAAATGTGGAAAAAAAAGGCTCTTGCAAATAAACCAAAACCAAAACCAGTCAAAATTGATGATTTTGATGAAGATTTGGATGGCAAATATTATATAAAAAATAAACTAGACTAAAAAAAACTCCTGAAAAACAGGAGTTTTTTTTTATATTTTCACTTTTGTGTAATTATATCATTAACTTCATGTAACTTTTTGAATTTTCAAGAGTCAAATAGAAATAATTAAACATTAATAAATGAAAAAAATAGTTTACACCTTAGCTCTGGCGGTAACGTTTTGGAGCTGTAAAACTGGAACTGGAACTACTAAAAGCAATGTAGTAGAAGTAAATATTAATCTTACTGATGTAAAAGATGATAAAGTACTCGTTACTGTAACTCCTCCCGCAATAAAAACAGACGAAGTTATTTACAGTATTCCGAAAACAGTTCCCGGGACATACTCTACAGACAATTATGGTAAATATTCAGATGATTTTAAAGCTTTTGATGCAAAAGGAAATGCATTAACAGTAAAAAGAATCGACGATAATTCATGGTCTATTGCAAATGCTAAGGCACTGACAAAAATCACCTATTTAACGGGAGATACTTTTGATACTGAAAAAGGAACTGGTTTTGGTAATGACGATATATTTTCTCCAGCAGGAACTAATATTAATGCAGGAGTAAACTTTATGGTTAATACACATGGATTTGTAGGGTATTTTAAAGACAAATTAGACGTTCCATACAAAGTTACCATTACACACCCGGAAACGCTTTGGGGAGCTACTTCTATGACAGATGAAGATGCCAGCAAAACAAGTGATGTATTTACTACTCCTCGTTATGCTGTTTTGGTTGAAAATCCTATTATGTATTCTAAACCAGATTACACAACATTTAACGTAAATGGAATGGATATTTTAATTGCTGTGTATTCTCCAACCGGAAAATATACTGCCGAAAGTATTACTCCAGAGATGAAAACGATGATGACAGCGCAGAAAAACTTTTTAGGAAAAGTAAATTCTACTAAAAAATATACTGTTTTATTGTATTTGTCAAGTATGGCCAAAGATGATGCACACGGTTTTGGAGCATTAGAACATCCTACCGCTACAACTGTGGTATTACCAGAGTCTATGCCTAAAGAAAAATTGGTTGAATCTATGAAAGATGTTGTTTCGCACGAATTCTTCCATATTGTAACGCCTTTGACTGTTCACTCAAAAGAAATTCAGTATTTTGATTATAACGCACCAAAAATGTCTGAGCATTTATGGATGTATGAAGGTGTAACAGAATATTTTGCAAACCTTTTCCAAATTAACCAAGGTTTGATAAATGAAGATGAATTCTATACTCGTATCGCTGATAAAATCGAACAGTCTAAAAGTTTAGACGATACAATGTCATTTACTAAAATGAGTGCCAATGTTTTAGAACAGCCTTACAAAGACCAATACTTAAATGTGTACCAAAAAGGAGCTTTAATAGGCATGTGCGTTGATATCATTATTAGAGAAAAAAGCAACGGAGAAAGAGGAATTCTTGATTTGATGCATAAATTATCTAATGAATATGGTATTGAAAAACCATTTAACGACAACGAACTTTTTGCTAAAATAACACAGTTGACGTATCCTGAAGTAGGAGAATTTTTGACTAAATATGTAGCGGGAACAACTCCAATTCCTTATGATTTTTATTTAGCTAAAGTTGGAGTAACTAAAGCAAAAGAGAAAAAACCAGGTCAGGTTTTCTTAAAGGGACAAACTCCTTATATTTCTATTGACAAACAAACTAAAGAAATTGCTGTTCGTTCGGATATTGAACCAAATGAATTTTTCAAAAACTTAAATTTAAAAGGTGGTGATAAAATTTTAGCAGTAAATAATAAATCTTATTCTCTAGATAATATTTATGATTTAATTGGAGAAAGTGAAAACTGGAAAGAAAATGATCCTATCACAGTTAAAATAAAACGTGCTGGTAAAGAAGAAACTATAAAAGGTACTGTAAAATTACCTTTTGAAGAGGCTGAAACATTTAAAGCTACAGACGCTTCTAAAGAGAAACTTAAAAATGCCTGGTTAAAAGGGTAAATTCTTTTTTAATATTATCATAAAAAAACCGACAAGTGATTGTCGGTTTTTTTGTTTATTTCTTAACGGGGAATTTCCAGTCAAATTCGTCTTTGTCGTTGATTATTGCGCCAACCTCAAACTTTACCACCTCATCAAATTCGGTTTGCAGAATAAACCAATTGTCTTCATTGAAATAATTTTCAAAAGTATCAAAAGTTTCCTGATTGTATTTTGTAATTCCTTTAGTAGCCAGATCTTTCTTTACGTCTGTAATTTTTCTTCCGATTAATTTGAAACCAAAAACTTCAAGATCATTGCTCGAAGCTACCAGATAACCTAATTTCAAGTCTTCTTCCTGATAAAAAGTCAATCTGATTTTATGAGCATTATAAACAAAAATAACATTATCATCTTCGTCTTTATAGTTTTTATCAGGTTTTCCTAAAGCAGCCGTTACATCGTTTTGCTTCATTCCGAAAAGCAATTTATCGATTCCTGATTTTAAATTTATTTTCATATTTGATTTTCTTTAATTGAAATGCAAATTTCGTGAAGTTTTTTGTTGTTCCGCCACGAATTACACAAATTTTCTCGAATTTAATTTTGTACTCATGTCAGGCCTAGTGTCCAGAGAATTCGTTCAGGGTGGTAAAAGAAACCTAACAGGTTTTAGAAACCTGTTAGGTTTAGCTCATCAATTCGAATAATTCTTCTTATTAGGTTTAGAACTCATATAAAACGTAATTTTTCCGCCATTTATAATATCTGAATGTTTTAAGAAAGGTCTGGAGAGTTCTTTTCCGTTCAATAAAACTTTACTCACAAATACATTTTTATCGGATTGATTAACGGTTTCAACTTCAAAGTTTTTTCCGTTTTCTAGGTTAAAAACCGCTTTTTTAATCAATGGACTTCCTAGAGCATATTCATCAGAACACGGCGCAACTGGATAAAAACCTAAACTGCTGAAAATATACCAGGCGCTCATTTGTCCGAAATCATCATTTCCTCCTAAACCGTCTGCTCCGTTGCGGTACATTTTTTTCAAAATCATTCTGATTTTGTCTTGTGCTTTCCAAGGTGAATTGGTCCAATTGTATAAATAAACAACGTGGTGAGAAGGCTCGTTTCCATGAACATAATTTCCAATGATTCCTTCTCTGGTAATATCTTCTGTATTTTCAAAATATTTATCCGGAAGATGCATATTAAATAAAGAATCCAGCCGAACATTAAATTTTTCATTCCCTCCCATCATTTTTATCATTTCAGCCGGGTCTTGTGGGACATACAAACTGTAATTCCACGAATTCCCTTCAATAAAACCTTGTCCGTGCGTGTCTAACGGATCAAATTCTTTCTTAAAAGTTCCGTCGTTTAATTTAGGACGCATGAATCCTGTTTTTTGATCGTAAACGTTTTTATAATTTTTGGATCTTTCTGTGAATTCATTATAAATATCCGTTTTACCTAATTTCTTTGCAGCCTGAGCAATTGCCCAATCGTCATAGGCATATTCTAAAGTTTTAGAAACGGAAGATCCGTTTTTATCTTCAGGAACATAACCCATTTTCATATAATATTCTAATCCGTCATAATAAGGCACTTTTGCCGTATTAACACACGCCTGAAGCGCTTTTTCGGCATCAAAATTAATATTCCCTTTTACAATCGCATCTGCAACCACTGAAACCGAATGATACCCAATCATACACCAGTTTTCATTAGCATAATGCGACCAGACAGGAAGCATTTTATGCACACTCTGATCGGAATGTGCCAGCATAGAACTCACCATATCTGCATTTCTTTTCGGCTGCACAATATTAAACAACGGATGCAAAGCTCTGTAAGTATCCCAAAGCGAGTAACTGGTGTAATTTGTAAAGTTCTCGGCTTTATGAACATTCATATCCAAACCTTTGTAATTTTTATCTAAATCCATGTATTCTGTCGGGCCAAGAAAGGAATGATACATTGCGGTATAAAAATTAACCAGATCTTCTTTTTGAATCGTTTCAATCTGGATTTTATTCAATTCTTTATTCCAAATTTCCTGACTTTGTTTTTTTACACTTTCAAAATCCCAATTCGGGATTTCTTTTTTCATGTTTTCTAATGCACCAGCTGAACTTACTGGCGATAAAGCCATTTTAATTTTGATTTTCTCGCCTTCTTTTGTATCAAAATCAAAAAACAATTTTAAGTTTTGACCAGCCATTTCCGGAAAGTTTTTGGTTTGATCAAATCTTCCCCAAAAACCTCTGTAAACACTTTTTTCCAGTTGAGCCTGTCCGTAACTTTTAATTGGTTTGCTAAAAGACATTGCAAAATAAACTGTTCTCGTTCTTGCCCAGCCGTTGGTCTGGCGATAACCAGTAATTAAAGTATCGTTTTCAACACGAACAAATGTCCAAACATTTTTTTTATCATAGTTATAAATTCCAGAAGTTAAATCCAGAATAATATGCGCGTCATCAGATTTAGGAAAAGTATATTGATGCATTCCTACTCTAGTCGTCGCAGTCAATTCAGCTTTAATGTTATGATCTTCCAGAAGTACGCTGTAATAAGCCGGTTCTGCTTTTTCTGTCGAATGAGAAAATGCTGAACGATAACCTGATAATGGTTTTGATGCTGTTCCGGGATTTAATTGTAATTTTCCGGTTGTCGGCATGATCAGAAAATCACCTAAATCAGAATGTCCGGTTCCGCTGAAATGGGTATGACTGAACCCAACAATTGTTTTATCTTCATATTGATAACCGGCACAATATTTATACACTTCGCCGTTATATTTTCCGTTTAATCCGTACGCAATTGTATCCGTTTCCGGACTTAACTGAACGCTTCCAAACGGAACTGTTGCTCCCGGATACGTGTGTCCCATTTTTGCTGTTCCAATCATCGGATCAACATATTGAATAAGATTTTTAAGTTCGCCAGCCTTTTTCTGCGCATTTATACTAATTGTAAAGACAAATAGCAGCATTCTAATCACAAAACGAAAATCAGTTTTTTGCAGCATATTGATGAAAATATTTAATTACTTTTTATTTTAGAAAATTACAATAAATTTAAATTTTAAACTAAATACATTTGAATATCTTTGAAATTCTAAAAATAAAAGCCTCATGAAAAAAATATTTTTGTTCCTGTTTTTAATTACTTCAATATTTGGTTTTTCTCAGAAAGTTGAAAGTTACAGATTAACAAAAGAACAAATAATACAGAGAGAGCTTAACGAAGTTTCTGATTTTCCTATTTACAAAGCTTTTGAATACAGCGATAAAGGTGGCGTTTATGATTTAATTTTAACTGAAAATAAAAAAATAATTTCAAAAAAAGATACTTTAAACACTAAGATTCAAGCAATTTGTGTGATGAATGATCATGGAGGATTTTTGGAAAAATGGAGAATTAATGATTTTCTCGAAGATTATATTCCGAAGGAAACTACCATTTGGTTCTGGACAAAATACTGCAGTACCAAAGATCTTGACGGCGATGGATTTATTGATCCAGTAATTGTGTATGGAACCAGAACAGAATATGGAGAAATAAGACGCGTAAAAATTATTACACTACATAATAACAAAAAATATGCAATACGCGCTGTTGAGTGTGATTTAGATCATTGCAGAAGTTTTAAGAAAGACCAAAACTTGAATTTATTACCTGAAAAAATACAAGTATATCTTGATCTCTTAATTGTAAAATTACGCAAAGAACAAAATCTTTTATTGACAGACGGATAAAATTAATTGTGAATTATCAATTGTTAATTGTTAATTGTTAATTAATTTTACTCATTCATTTCATCGTAACGCTGAGGAACTTGCGGATCATATAAAGGGCATTTGAATTCTTCCATCACATCGACCAATTTATTCATGGTTTTTCCTTCTGTTCCGTAGCAGTCAATTTTTACACTTTGAGTTGTTGTAGTTACCTGAAATGCGCCTTTCCCTTTTGGATTTTTCCAGCTGTTTTCGTCGACTCTTTCCCATTCTGAGAAAACAGAATTGATTCTATTTACGATTACTTCAATTTGAAGAACAGCCAGACCATCAACCTCTTCTTTTTCAACAAGGGCTTCGTAAACCTCCTGATTGTTCAGGTAAATTTCTTCTAAATATCTCCAAAAAAGTAATTCGTACATAGTATAAGTATTTTAAACCATATAAGTGATATAAGTTCATATTAAAGATTAGAAATTAAATGAACTTATATCACTTATATGGTTAATTTTATTTAATATTGAAATGTTCCGTATTCGCTGGTAATAGTAAGCTTTTTTGAATCTGAAGCTTCTACTCTACCCACAATTTGTGCATCAACATTAAATGACTTTGAAATTTCAATAATATCCTGTGCAATATTCTCCGGAACATAAATTTCCATTCTATGCCCACAGTTAAAAACCTGATACATTTCTTTCCAATCTGTTTTTGACTGTTCCTGAATTAACTTAAACAAAGGCGGCACAGGAAACAAATTGTCTTTTATAACGTGTAAGTCTTTAACGAAATGTAAAATTTTAGTCTGCGCTCCTCCACTGCAATGCACCATTCCGTGAATTTCGTCTGGTGTGTACGTATCTAAAATTTTCTTGATAATCGGCGCATACGTTCTGGTTGGAGAAAGTACCAATTGACCCGCGTTTATCGGGCTGTTTTCAACCTCATCGGTTAAATTTACCTGTCCAGAATAAATCAATTCTTCCGGTACAAGAGCATCGTAACTTTCTGGATATTTTTTAGCTAAATATTTTCCGAAAACATCATGACGCGCAGAAGTAAGTCCGTTACTTCCCATTCCGCCATTATAGCCTTTTTCATAAGAAGCCTGACCAAAAGAAGCCAAACCAACAATTACATCACCAGCTTTAATATTTGCATTATCTACTACTTTAGAACGTTTCATACGAGCTGTTACAGTAGAATCTACAATAATAGTACGAACAACATCTCCAACATCTGCAGTTTCTCCGCCAGTGGAATGAATCGTTACGCCAAAAGATTTTAATTCGTTGATTAATTCTTCTGTTCCGTTGATAATTGCCGAAATAACTTCTGCAGGAATTAAATTTTTATTTCTCCCAATCGTTGAAGAAAGTAAAATGTTATCTGTTGCTCCAACACATAATAAATCGTCGATATTCATGATTAAAGCATCCTGAGCAATTCCTTTCCAAACCGAAATATCGCCAGTTTCTTTCCAATACATATACGCCAAAGACGATTTTGTACCTGCGCCGTCTGCGTGCATAATTAAGCAGTAATCAGAATCCTGAGTTAAATAATCAGGAACAATTTTACAGAATGCCTGCGGAAATAAACCTTTATCGATATTTTTTATGGCGTTGTGTACGTCTTCTTTTGATGCCGAAACACCTCTTTGTGCGTACCTTTTGCTAGAATCTGAACTCATGAAAATTAGTTTGTGTTGATGTGGTGCAAAGATAATCCCTTTTTTTAATTCTTTGAATGATTCCTTATATTGATTGTGAAAAAGTTTTTGCCACGAATTGCACTAATTTTCACTAATTAAAATTATTTTATGGATTAAGGGATTGTGTAGAATTATTTACCACAAATTACACAAATCAGCACAAATTTTTATAAAGCAAAAATCATCCTTTGAGGATGATTTTTGTTCATGACTATTTAGAAAATTAAAAATAGAATTTGTAAAAATTTGTGCAATTCGTGGCAAAAAAATTATTTAGTAAATAACAGTTCTCTGTATTTAGTAAGTGTCCAGCTCTCGTCGTCTACTAATAATTCTAGTTTGTCGCAATGATTACGAATGTCTTCAAAATAAGGTTTTACTTTGTTGCAGTACGCTTCTGCCATTTTTTGAGCATCTGTCAGATGATTGGCTGTTCTTCTTTCGTCTGTCATGGCTAATACCTTAGAATTAATTCCTTCTATATGACCTGAAATTTCTTTAATTAAAACAATCTGCTCTTTTGCAATGGTTTCAAATTCTTTTCCGAAGATCTCTTTTAGACCTTTTACATTTTCAATTAAAGTATTTTGATAACGAATTGCCGTCGGGATTACATGATTTCTGGCAATATCTCCTAAAACCCTTCCTTCAATTTGGATCTTTTTGGTATATTCTTCTAATTCAATTTCGTAACGCGCTTCAGCTTCAACATGATTAAAAATTCCTAATTCGGCAAATAACTCTAATGCCTGTTTAGAAACTTTGGCTTTTATCGCTTCCGGCGTAGTTTTAAAATTACTCAAACCTCTTTTTGCTGCTTCTTTTTCCCATGCATCACTGTAGCCGTCTCCTTCAAAAAGAATCTTTTTAGACTGCTTAATATATTCTCTCAAAACATTGAAGATTGCATCGTCTTTCTTCATGTCTTTGGAGTCAATTAAATTATCGACTTCTATTTTAAAGTCTTTTAATTGTTTTGCTACAATAGCATTCAAAGTAGTCATGGCATTTGAGCAGTTTGCATTGGATCCTACTGCTCTAAACTCAAATTTATTTCCTGTAAAAGCAAAAGGCGATGTTCTGTTTCTGTCTGTATTATCCAAAAGTACATCTGGAATTTTACCCACAACGTTTAGTTTTAAATCTGTCTTTTCTTCTGGCGAAAGTTTTCCTGTGGTAACACTTTCTAATTCAGACAAAACCTTAGTCAGTTGTGCTCCGATAAAGACTGAAATAATTGCCGGCGGCGCTTCATTCGCACCCAATCTATGATCGTTGCTTGCTGTCGCGATAGAAGCTCTTAACAAGGTTTCGTAATCATTAACCGCTTTTATAGTATTAATAAAGAAAGTTAAAAATTGCAAATTACTCATTGGTGTTTTACTCGGACTCAACAAATTAACTCCGGTATCTGTTGCCAATGACCAGTTATTGTGTTTTCCTGAACCGTTTACACCTTTGAATGGCTTTTCGTGAAATAAAACTTTAAAATCATGTCGTTCTGCAACTCTTTGCATTACATCCATTAATAAAGAATTATGATCTACAGCCAGATTTGTTTCTTCAAAAATTGGTGCCAATTCAAATTGATTTGGCGCTACTTCGTTATGACGGGTTTTTACCGGAATTCCCAACAACATACATTCCTGCTCTAAATCTCTCATATAAGTAAGGGCGCGAGTCGGAATAGATCCAAAATAATGATCGTCTAACTGCTGTCCTTTTGCAGAAGTATGTCCTAATAATGTTCTTCCTGTCATCATTAAATCCGGACGAGAATTAGCCAAAGCTTTATCTATTAAGAAATACTCTTGTTCCCAGCCCAAAGTCGCAGTAACTTTTTTTACATTTTTGTCAAAATATTTACATACTTCTGTTGCAGCTTCATCCATAGCTGATAAAGCTCTCAATAACGGAATTTTATTGTCTAAAGCCTCTCCAGTGTACGCAATAAATACAGTCGGAATACAAAGTGTTGTACCGTATATAAAAGCAGGAGAAGTTGGGTCCCAAGCTGTGTAACCTCTGGCTTCGAATGTATTTCTGATTCCTCCATTCGGAAAACTTGATGCATCTGGTTCTTGCTGCACTAATTGTGCGCCTCCAAATTTTTCTACAGGATCGCTTCCGTCATAAGATGTTTCAAAAAAAGCATCGTGTTTTTCGGCAGTTGTCCCTGTCAAAGGCTGAAACCAGTGTGTATAATGTGTAACACCTTTTGCTAAAGCCCATTCTTTCATTCCCATAGCAATATAATCTGCCAGTTTTCTTTCTATCTTAGTTCCGTGCTGAATGGCGTCTCTTACTCCCTTAAAAGCATCAGAAGTCAAATACTGCTTCATCGCTTTTTCATTAAACACATTTAAACCAAAAAGATTTGATTTTCTATCGATTTCTTCAAAATGCACAGGCTTTCTTGTAGAAGCTTCTTTTAGAGCTTGGAAACGTAATGTTGACATTGTATGTAAATTTAAAATTCGTAATAGTTTTCACTAAAAAAATGAGGAACAAATATAAACAATAAAAAAGCCTGTTTTGAATATAAATAGCACAAATTTCCTCGACGATTTTTCAACAGAAGAAGCTTTTTTCGAAGAATAATGAATTGAAAGCAAAAAAATATAACAAATTCCCACAGCAATATCGATTAAATAAACATTTTTTCATAATTTCTTAACCATGAAATTCAAAAAAGTACCGTGTTTATTACGAATTTATTTTTTTAGGGTGTTAAAATTTGCTTTTTTTAAAACATACCCCCATGAAAATTACACTTATCTAAAAAATTATACATCCGTAAACAAAATAGCCCCCTAATTTTTAAGGCTGAAAAAATAAATCTATATTTGACCCAACGAAAAAAAACAAAAAAATTAATTTATATTATTATGGCTAAAATTAAGTTAGAGTACATTTGGTTAGATGGATATGAACCAACTCAAAATCTTAGAAGTAAAACTAAAGTTGAAGAGCATGAAAATTTCAAAGGAACACTAGAAGAGCTTGGAAACTGGTCATTTGATGGTTCGTCAACTAAACAAGCGGAAGGCGGATCTTCTGATTGTCTTTTGGTTCCTGTTGCTATTTACCCAGATCCAACTCGTATCAATGGATATTTAGTAATGTCTGAAGTTATGTATGCTGACGGAACTCCACACCCATCTAACGGTAGAGCTACAATTGATGATGATAATGATGATTTTTGGTTTGGTTTCGAACAAGAGTATTTCATCATGGATACTAAAACTTTATTGCCATTAGGTTTCCCTGTTGGAGGTTATCCTGCTCCACAAGGTATGTACTACTGTTCTGTTGGTGGAAAAAACACTCACGGAAGAAAATTAGTAGAAGAACATGCTGATTTATGTATCGCTGCCGGAATTAACTTTGAAGGTATTAACCAAGAGGTTGCCTGCGGACAATGGGAATTCCAATTATTCGCTAAAGGTGCTAAAAAAGCCGGAGACGAAATTTGGGTTGCTCGTTACTTATTAGATCGTTTGACTGAAAAATATGGTTACTATATTGAATATCACCCAAAACCTCTAGGAGATACAGACTGGAATGGTTCTGGAATGCATGCTAACTTCTCTAACGAGATTTTAAGAACATGCGGAGACCAGGCTACTTACGAAAGAATCTGTGAAGCTTTCCGTCCTGTTACTGCTGAGCATATTGCAGTTTACGGAGCTTACAATGACCAACGTTTAACTGGTAAACACGAAACTGCTTCTATTCACGATTTCTCTTATGGAGTTTCAGACAGAGGATGTTCTATCAGAATTCCTTTAATGACTGTTCAAAAAGGATGGAAAGGTTGGTTAGAAGACAGAAGACCAGCTTCAAACGGAGATCCATACAAAATTGCTGCTAGAATTATCAAAACTGTAAAATCAGCGCTATAATTCAAAGCTTAAATTATATCCTAAAAGTGCCAACTTAACTGTTGGCACTTTTTTTATTTATATCAAGCCGTATTTTTTCTTAATTTTAATAATAAAAAGACTTACTTTTTTTTTTAGAAAAAGGCTATTTAATTTTAGAAATAAATTTTTAAGTCTAAATCCAAAACCTATCTTTGTAAATCACTAAAAAATTGTATCATGATCGTCTGGATTTTATTTTTATTAGCCGTAGTTTTTATTCTTGCTTTGGATTTGGGAGTTTTTAATAAAAACCCTCATATCATCAGCACTAAAGAAGCAAGCAAATGGACGCTTATCTGGGTTACTTTATCCTTTCTTTTTTCTGGAGTAATTTATTGGCTTTACACTACAGATTATATTGCAAATCCTGACAATCTAAAACCAGCAGTAGCTTCTATGAAGTTTATTACCGGTTATTTAATCGAGTTGTCTTTAAGTGTTGATAATATCTTTGTAATTGCTATTATTTTTGCTTCTTTCAAAATTCCGCAAAAATACCAGCACAGAGTTTTATTCTGGGGAATTTTAGGCGCAGTAATTTTTCGCGGGTTGATGATTTTCTTTGGTGTAATGCTGATTAATAAATTTGCATGGACCACTTATGTGTTTGGACTTTTCCTTCTTTTTACTGCAATAAAAATGTTATTCTCGGGAGAAGATGATGATTTTGAACCTAAGAATTCTTTTGTATATAAAACATTGGGAAAAATTATTCCGATTACAGCCGAAATGGATCATGAGAAATTTTTTATTTCTACCAAAACAGCAAAAAGAGCTGCAACGCCTTTGTTTGTTGCTTTGATTGTAATTGAAGTTATGGACGTGCTTTTTGCTGTAGACAGCGTTCCCGCAATTCTTGCCATTACTTCTGATCCGTTTTTAGTATTCAGTTCTAATATATTTGCCATTCTTGGTTTACGTTCTATGTACTTTTTCTTAGCTAATATGCTGGAAAAATTCAGTTATTTAGAATACAGCTTAGTTGCAATTTTAGCCTTTGTAGGTTTAAAAATGCTTTTACACGAATGGATTCATATTCCAGAATGGGCATCGTTAGGATTTATTGCACTTTCTCTTTTAGTTGGTGTATTAGTTTCTTTGAAATTTGGAAAGGAAAAAGAACTTACTGATTCAAGCGAAGAATAAGTTTTAGAAACATTCATATATAAAAAAAGGAAATCTTACGATTTCCTTTTTTTATGCTTTTATTAAAGATGAATTAGAAATTAATTTTCTGAACTTCACTTTCTTTAATATTCAATTTAGTAATCACGTCTAAGTAACTATTTTTATTTACTTTAGAAGCAAAATCAGCCGGAACTACTACAATTCTAAAAATCTGATTTACTCTATAATCAGCTGGAACAGTTGCACGATCGTTTCCATCCAAATAAATATCTACATAATTATATGTGAAAACATATTTTAAAGAAAAATCTCTAGTTCCATCATCAAAGAAGTAAGTTTCTGGCAAAGCTTGCCAAACTGGTCTATTTGATGAATCCACTCCGCCAAAACGGTAAACTAAAACTACATCCGAATCGTAGATTCGAGTTGGAAAAGTAAATCTAACACTATAATTAGGAGATGTAAAATTATAATAATTTGGCGCTATATTTTCATAAACAGCTCCCAGAACATTAGTACCATCTTCTCCCGGAGGTCCTTCTGGTCCTTCACAACTAGAGAAAACAATTAAGCCGACAATGGCAAAAAGTGATAATATCTTTTTCATAATATTTTTTTTAAGGTTTGTACTATATATAAAGGTATTCCAAAAATCAAACCAAAAAAAGTAATTGGACTATTTTAAACTTATTTTTTTTATTATTTTTTAACAACTGCCTGATTTTTAAGCAATATTTTGTTAAAAAATAATACGTGGTACGGCAGCGAATTTTCCCAATAATCCCAAGTATGTGCGCCGGGACGCTCTGTATAGTCATGATCTACCTTACTGTAAACTAATCTTCTGTGAAGTTCTCTGTTGGGCTCTATAAGAAAATCATCAACACCGCAATCTATAATTAGGGGCAATTTGTTGGCTTTGAGTTTGTCCAGCATTCCTAAAACAGCGTGTTGTTCGTACATTTCGGTGCTGCCGCTTTTATCGCCAAATACGGGCTGCATCAATTTTACGATCTGCGCAGACGAATCTCGATTTAGCATAGCACTCATATCTACGGCACCGCTCATACTTCCTGCAGCACAAAACAAATCGGGATGTCTGGCCGAAAGATAAAGCGCTCCATGTCCGCCCATAGAAAGCCCTGTAATTACTCTGCCGTTTCTATTGCTTATGGTTTTATATGTTTTATCTACTTTCTGAATAACTTCCTGTGTGATAAAGGTCTCAAACTGACTTTCTTTGTTTACCGGACTATCTATATAAAAACTAAAAGTTTCTCCCTCCGGCATAACTATTATAATATTATATTGATCTGATAAAGTCTGAACTAATTTTTTGTTTGGAGTATTTTTCAGCCAATCACTAAAGTGGCCGTACGCACCGTGCAGTAAATACATTACCGGAAAGGCCCCTTTGCTTTTTGTATAGGAATTAGGTAAAACAACTGCGGCTTTGTAGGTTTTGCCCATAGCTGTACTCGCAACTTGTAAAGTATCTACTTTCGCCGCATATGACATTGCTGAAATGCATAAAAAGAATGCGAAAACTAAAATCTTAAAGTTTTTCATATTTATTTTTTTTCGATTAAGGATTGTAAATATAACTTTTCAAAATATATTATATGAAAAATCCGACTGGTTTTTTGCCAGCCGGATTTACTTTTAACTTAAATATCTTACCAGATTACTACTTGTTTGTCTTTTGGCACAAACATTTTATCACTTGGTTTTACATTAAATGCTTTATAAAACTCAGGCATATTAGTCAATGGGCCATTTACTCTAAATTTAGCTGGCGAATGTACATCTGTCATAATCGACCTTAAATTAGATTCGTCTGTTCTATTGATCATCCAGGCATAAGCATACGAAAGAAAATAACGCTGTTCTGGAGTCAGTCCGCTGATTTTTTCGTGTTTTTTATACTGTTCTGTTTTCTTAAAAGCATCAAAACCAACTACTACACCACCCAAATCGGCAATATTTTCTCCTTGTGTGGCTTCACCATTTATATGTTTACCAGCAATCTCAAAATTATTATATTGAGCAACTACTGCTTTTGTTTTTTCTTTAAATTTTTTCAGATCATCAGCTGTCCACCAATCTCTTAAGTTTCCATTTTCATCATATTTACTTCCCTGATCATCAAAACCGTGCGTAATTTCATGACCAAAAGTTGATCCTCCTATAATTCCGTATAAAACAGCATCGTCCGGCAGTCTTCCTTCAAAACCAGGAACAATAACATTACAAGCAGGAACTACAATCTCGTTATTATTTGGACTGTAATAAGCATTGTAAGTCTGAGGATAAATACTCCATTCTGTTTTATCTACTTTTTGACCAAACTTAAGAACCATATCATTATAATGCCAGATATTGGCATTCATTACATTTGCGCAGTAGGTTTTTCTGTCAATTGAAAGTGCACTCATATCTTTCCATTTATCCGGATATCCCACTTTCATCACAATTTTGTTAAGCTTTTGCAATGCCTTTTTCTTAGTAGCTTCGCTCATCCAATCCAGTTTTTTGATGTGCAATGCATAAACATCTTTAACATTGTTTCCAATTTCAAGCAATTTTTCTTTAGAGCCTTTTGGCAGATATTCGGCTACATATACCTGACCAATTAAATTTCCTAACAAATTATCTGTTTGCTTAACTGTTCTTTTCCATCTTGGTTTTTGCTCTTTAACACCATTCATAACAGTACTAAAAAAGTAAAAATCCTGTTTTTCAAAGTCTTTACTCAAAGAAGAAGCATAGGTATTAACAAGCGTCCACTTTAAATAGGTTTTCCATTCTTCAATAGAATATTTTTTTAATAATGTATTCAGATTTTTAAAAAATTCTGGCTGGGCTACAATTAAAGAATCGCCTTTTGGAATTCCTAAAATTGGCAAAACAGCTTTCCAATCTATATTAGGTGTCATTGCATTAAATTGTGCAACGGTCATTTTATTGTAGTTCTTAGCAGGATCTCTAAGATCTTCCAGTTTTCTCGAAGAAGATGCCAGATCAGTTTCCAGTTTCATGATCAGAGCAGCATTTTTTACTGCTGCTTCGTCATTTTCACCCGTTAACTTCATCATCGCCGCAACATGCTTCACGTATTCTTTTCTTATATTGACATTTCTTTCCTCGTTATCAAAATAATAATCCCTTTCTCCAAGACCTAGTCCGCCCTGATAGAAATACATAGCGTACTCAGAACTTTTTTTACTGTCCTGATATACATAAAATGAAAATGCCGGAGCTGCACTAACTGTTTGTAAATATGCGATAGATTTATTTAGGGAAGGAATATCATTTATGGCCTGAATTTTTTTCAATTCTGTATCAAGAGGTTTAATTCCAGCTTTATTTATAGTTACTGTATCCAATCCTGAAGCATAAAAATCGCCAATTTTCTGCTTATTGCTTCCTTTGGCTGCATCTTGTTCTTTTGCAGATTTTTGGCAGATTTGATTTATCTGAGAATCAATTGTATCTTGAATTGTTCTCCAGATTCCATTACTGCTTTCAGATTTTTTAATTGGATTTTTCTTGAACCAGCCATTATTTGCATACTTAAAAAAGTCTTCGGCTGGGTTAATTGTTGTGTCACGATTGGTGATTAAAGGATCAGGAAAATTTGTTTCTTTTTTACTACAGCCAGTCAAAGCAGCGATAGAAAGAACCAGAAGAGAAGTTCTTATAAAATTCATAGATATTTTGGGTTTAGTTTATTTTAGGGATTAAAAATAATCAATAAAACCAAACATAACATATAAATTTAAGGATTATTCCTATTTTATAATAATCTTATGTTCATGCCTGTACTGAGAAGCACTTTTACCGGTATACTGCTTAAATGATTTACTAAAGTGGCTGAAATTATTAAACCCGCTTTCGTAACATACTTCATTTATACTTATCGCTTTTTCGGCCAAAAGTTTTGAAGCATGCACCAAACGATATTCGTTTACAAATTCGGTAAAGGTTTTATTGGAAATTTTCTTAAAATAACGACAGAAAGACGGCGTAGTCATACTAACAAGACTCGAAACTTCGTCTAAAGCAATAGATTCCTGAAAATGATCTTTTACATAATTAAAAACTACATTAATTCTGTCATTATCCTGCGTCTGCAATTCTAACGAAAATCCGTCGGCGTTTAAAATAGTATATTCTTCAGAAGATTCTAATTCGTTCAAAATACTTAAGAGCGAAAGCAGACGTTCAAACGGAAGCTGATCTTCCATCATTTCGATTTTCTTTCCAATACGCTTTTTAGTTTCACCACCAAAAGCAATTCCGCCTTTTGACTGACTCAAAATACTTTGAATCTTTTTCATTTCCGGCACCGCAAAAAAGTCATTGCCTAAAAATTCTGGTTTAATATGAATAACGGTTTCATTTATGTTTCCAGTATCTTCATTCGTAAAACCACAATGCGGCAAATTTGAGCCAATGAGTAATAGACTTCCATTCGTATAATAAGAAACATGGCTTCCTATTTGTCTTTTTCCTGCCCCGCCATTAATAAAGACCAACTCAATCTCTGGATGATAATGCCATAAATGAGCTTTGCTATTGGTCTTTTCGGCGTGTTTTGTGTAGGTAAAAGAACTTCCGTATGAGTTAGTTATCACTTCAAGAGCTGGGGCTAATGTCTTCATGATAAAATCTTTAAAAAATAATAGCAAATTTAACAAAATTACCTAAAATAATTCAAACTTTAACCTACATCGGTTTCGTTAATGAGAATTTCACATCAAAATTAAAAAAATTAGCTTGTCACATCTTCATGAAACTGATCCTTTTTTGGACGACCCGTATTTTTTATCGATTATTTTTTCTGATATCGCATTTTAACCATCTTTTTTATAAAGATCTCTCATTTTGTAAGAAATAATGAAGATTTTAGTAATTCTTAATTTAAACAAATCATTAAAAAATAGTAACTGAATTAACACAAACATCGAATATAATTCAAATTTTAACCTATAACGGTTTCGTAAATGAGAATATAGCATATAAATTGGAAAATTGAGTTGTGCAAAAAAAGCAGCTGCTGAAGTAATTTTACATCAGAGAAATGAACTAAAAATTTAAACATTGAGAATTATGAAAAAGATTATAAAATTAAGTTTAGTATGTGCAGTGCTTTTATCAGGAATGAGTACTTATGCAATTGATGGTAAAGATGATTTTAATCTTCATGTATTAAAAGGAAACGGAAGATATATTACGTTTGCTTTAAATCAGACTCAAAAAGCAAGTTTAAGTATTTATGCTGCAAATGGAGATTTACTTTATTTTGAAAACGCATCTGGTAAAGACGGAATCTTAAGAACTTTCAGCTTAGAAGAATTTCCAACAGGAACTTATTTCTTGGAAGTTGATGACAACAACAAAAAAGTAAAATACGAAATCACAGTAAAAGGAGATACTTCTGTTTTATCAAGAAAAGCAGTTGTACTTTAATAAAAATATAAGCGAAGCAGTTCGCTAAAAGAGTTTATACTTGTAATACAGTATAAAGTGAGGTTAGATAGTTAGTAAGTTTAAAAACTTTTAAAGTTTTAGAAACAGCTCTTTGTGGTTATTGAGCTGTTTTTTTTTGTTCTTTACTTTTTTTTGATTCTTAATTTTTTTAAATCATATTTAATACTATCATTTTTTACAGATATAACAATTGTAAGAAAATTTAATATTTAAGAAATATTAAATTTTAAAAAAACATTAAAAAATAATAACCGAATTAACAAAAACGTAATATATAATTCAAATTTTAACCTATAACGGTTTCGTAAATGAGAATTTAGCATCGAAATTGGAAAATTCAGTTGTGTAAAAAAAGTAAGGATCAGAGTAATTTAGCATCAGAGAATTAGAACTATTAATTTAAAACTAAATACCATGAAAAAGATTGTAAGATTGAGTTTAGTATGTGCTGTACTTTTATCAGGAATAAGTACTTATGCAATTGATGGAAAAGAAGATTTTAATCTTCAGGTAATTAAGACTGACGGAAAGGTGATTACTTTTGCTATTAACAAACTGCAAAAAGCCAGCCTATCTATATATGACAAAGAAGGCTCTCTAATTTATTCTGAAAGAGCTTCTGGTAAAGAAGGAATTTTAAGAACTTTTAGCTTAGAAGAATTTCCGGAAGGAACTTACTTCCTGGAAGTTGAAGACAATACAAAAATAGAAAGACACGAAATTACAATTACTGATGATGCTTCGGTTTTATCAAGAAAAGCATTTTCATCTGTTTACAAATCAGGTTCTGATAAAAATACAAGCGTAGCAGTACGCTAAAAAAGTTTTATACTCGTAATAAGTATAAAAGTGAGGTTAGATAGTTAGTAAGTTTAAAAACTTTTAAGTTTTAGAAACAGCTCTTTGTGGTTATTGAGCTGTTTTTTTTGTGCCTTATTTTTTTGAATTTCCTGCTCATTTCTTAATCTTGAAATGTTATTAAAAAGTTAGACAAAAGTAAAGCCAATCAGAACAAAACGTTGAAATATAATAACTGAATTAACAAAAACGATAAATATAATTCAAAATTTAACCTATAACGGTTTCGTAAATGAGAATTTAGCATCGAAATTGGAAAATGCAGTTGTGTAAATACATACATTTCATAAGTAATTTAGCATCAGAGAATTAGAACTAATAATTTAAAAAAACTATTGCTATGAAAAAGACGTTTAAAATGAGTTTAGCAGCAGCGATACTATTCAGCGGAATTAGTGCGTATGCAATTGATGGGAATGCAGATCTGAATGTTCAGGTATTAAAAGCTACCGGAAAGCGAATTACTTTTGCACTTAATCAGATTAAAAAAGCAAACTTGACAATTTATGATGAAGAAGGTACTTTAATTTATTCTGAAAGTGCTTCTGGTAAAGATGGAATTTTGAGAACTTTCAGTCTTGAAGAATTTCCAGAAGGAACTTACTTCTTAGAAGTTGAGGATAATGTAAAAAAGGTAAGACACGAAATTACGATTGTAAACAATTCGTCTGTTTTGTCCAGAAAAGCAATTTCGTCTGTTTACAAAGATGGATTTACTAAAAATTCAAGCATAGCAGTACGCTAAGAAGTTATGATCTCATTATTTAAAAAAACGAGATTAAAAGTCGAAAAAATGATTTTTTAAGAACAGCTCTTTATGGTAATTGAGCTGTTTTTTTATGCTATTTTTTAAACAAACAGCACTTGAATTTTTCTTTTGAAAAATTATTCTTAATAAATATTCAGGCTTAAATTTTTATAACAAAAAAAATATAAAATAAATAAATCCGAAACCTCAACATTTACGTACATAGCGTAGAGAAAGTACAGAAATAGTTTTAATTCAGCATTTTAGAAGTCAAAAAAGTTGATTTTCTTGCATAAAAATTAAAATTGTATTTGTAGTTTTGGATGTTCCACATTTAGTAATATTAGTAATAAACATTAAAAAAACATGACAAAATTTACCAAGAACGGGTTGGTTGCTGCCTTTTTTTTAGCAACAATTTTTACTTATGCCATTGATGGAAAAGGCGACTACATTTTAAACATTCAAACCGGAAACGGAAAAGTAGTAAGCTTTACTTTAGACACGTTTGAAAAATCATCTTTTTCTATCTATGACGAAAATCACAATTTACTTTATGCGGGAGATTCTGCAGCAGACAAACTAGAAATTTCAAAAACAATAAGTTTAGAAGGTTTTCCAGCCGGAACTTATGTTTTAGAGGTTAAAGCAAACGAAAAAGTTGCTACTCATGAAATTAAAGTTGCTGTAAAAAAGGTCAAAACAGTGAAGTTAGACAATTCAGTAAACGAACATCCTGGATTTCGTCGTTAAACCACCTTTTTTGCCCTAAAAAGTTAAAAAGCAGTTCTGGGATGGAACTGCTTTTTTGTTTAAATACCTTTTGAGAATATTATTTGTCTTTTAATAATTTTTCTAAATATTCGATTTTGTGTTGGGCAGGTTGTTGGTGAATGATTTTCTTTTTTTTTGCTATTCCAAAGCGTTATAAACATAGCTCGTGGTTTCAACCACGGGAACGTAATATTGTCTTTCTTATATTGTGTCCCCCGTGGTTAAACCACAGGCTATATTTGACAATTGGATTTTGTAGTTTTGATGGTGTGAGTATCTCACTCGTAATATCCGGAATTCAGCACTACTTTTTTAACTCCGTTTTCTTCATTCGATCAGCAATATCACTAACTCTTTTTGATAGTACTGAAAGTATAATAATTAAGAACAAAATACTTCCTAAATAAAGTGAAATACCGTCAGCACCATACGCTTTATAAAATAATTCTCTGGGTGAAGAATAATTTGTAAAGTAGAATAGAACTTCTCCCCAAATAAATAAAAATAGAACGTAAGCTAAACGCTGTAAACTTTTTGATATTTTAATAAGTAGATTTATTTCATACATAGAAAATAATATAACTTCTCTCTTGAAAACTATTTTTGATTTTTTAAATACTTATAGATTGTCATTACTAATTTGCTTTTGGACTATATAATATTTTGTCTTTTAGTGCTTGAGTAAGAATTGAATGTAAATCTTCAAACATCCATAGCTTCATTGGAACTATTTGAATATGCTCAACCGGAAGCCAAGCTTTGCAAGAAAATCTCAAAAGAGCTTCGCTAGCTCTTTCTTTATTATCAATTTTAATATATAGCCTTGCAGCATTAATATGATGATCTTCATTCTTTATTTTATCTGCATAAATTTCGTAATATTTAAGAGCTAATATTGTATTATACTTTTCGAACATAAAATGAAGGAGATATTCAGCTCCTTCTACACTACTATAATCTAACTTTGGTCGATACTTTTTTAATTGCTCTACAAACTCTTCCTGTTTATTTCCATTTTCAACGATATCCAACTCTTTAGGATAGCCTTAAAAATTCAATTACTACTAGCGATTATCTAAATTTTGATTCAACCCTGAACAAAGCAGTGAAAATTATCAAAACAGAAAAAAATTATAAACTAGGATTTTTAATAGTTTTTGGGATAAATGCTGGATTGCGAATTTCTGATATCCTAAAATTAAAATTTGAAGATTTAGAAAATGATTCAATTTCATTGGTAGAATCTAAAACTAATAAGAAACGTGTTATTCGATTAAATGACAATATAAAGAATGCATATGAGCTTCTTAAAACAAGAACAGATGTAAGAGCTGGTTACATTTTCACTTCAAACCAGTCAACAGTAATAACTGTTCAATATGTAAACAGAAAACTAAAAGAAATATTTGGAACTAAAAATATTGCAATTAGTAGTCATTCACTAAGAAAAACTTTTGGTCGCCAAGTTTGGTCTAATAATAATGAAACAGAAAAAGCACTACTTTATCTTAGTGAATTATTCAATCATTCATCTCCATCGATAACAAAAAGATATTTAGGTATTAGACAAGAAGAATTAGATGACATTTATATGAATTTATAATACTACTTAATAAAATATTTTTTCCTTCTAACTTTAATTGTAAAATTTAGTTCATTATTATTACCTAACTATCTAATTCAAATAACCACGTCCTCAACTACAAGCTTTTGGGGCAAGTTTATTGTACTTTTCTACAATATTTAATTAATCCTGCAGACTGGCTAAGTAACGGTTAATTCAGGCATCGGTAACTCAATTTACATTGAACCCGTTTAACAAAATTTGTATTTAATAAAAAAAATCGCATCTTTATTACCAATATCTATGATGAGTTCTGGATATATAGCAAAGAAATCCAAACAAAAATGAGTAATGACAAATTCTTCAGCAAATCAAATATATATCCAACAGTTTGGGCAATTATTGTTGGTTTAATTGCTTTTATTAGTGGACTTATTTGGAAAGAAATTAGTGGTCCAGACGAAGTTCTTGTTCTAAATAAAGGAATATCAAAAGATACAACAGTCACTATTATTCAGTTCAAGCCAGACCAAGAATATTTTGATAATTTAACTAAAATGACCTCTAAATCTATTCAGAAACAATATTCAACTAACCAAACTTCTGAGAAGAAAAAAACCATAGATTCACTGACATTAGCGATAGCGAAAGACTATCAGCTAAAATTTGATTCATTTAGACTTAATACGAAAGGAATTTCTACTCCATTTTTAAATGATAAAATAGTTTCAATTCCATCTACTGAAACAGAAACAAATACCTCACGAATACAACGCCCTTTATTAAAACTTCCCTCCATTGTTGAAGGTTACATTGATGACAAACCAAATTCTTTTGCAACAATATCAATTAACTCAAAGGAATTTACTAGAAAAGACAATCTCACTATCAATGTGAACTTCTTTTCAAAATCTACATTAGAAAAAATAACTCCCTTGTTCATTGACATTGTTGAACCAAAAACAGCAAATAGTGTCTATCAAATTTGGAGCGAACAATATGCAATAAATAATGTGAAGAATATAATAACTTTTTCCACTGACTTTAAACCAGGGAAATACGTTCTAACAGTTGGCTTTTATATAAAAGACGACCTAAATAAAAAATATCCAACAAGATATTCCAGAAAATACAATATAGAAATTAAATAATTTTTTTATTAAAGCACTCTTTAACGCAATAAAATATTAGTTTTGATTAAAATATGTTTTTGACGGAAATTTATGTTTAAATAAAAATATTGCATCTTTAATCCAAATCATACTTAGCGCCAAAATATTTTGTACAATAATGAACGTCACTTTGTTTGGACATTATGTTTTAAATCCATTATTATAAAAAACTCAAAAATTGCCATATGGCGAAACAGATAGGAGCCTTTAATTTTCAAGACATTTTTGAAGAACATCCGATTAAATCTTGTATTGGATGCTTTTTAACAGGGATTGGTCTAACCTATACTGTTCTTTCTTTTTTATATGAAGATAAAATTCAAAACATCAAAGATAGATATGAAGACAAAATTGAAATGTTAAAGAAAACTCATGAACAAGATTTGGAAATTAAAGAAATTAAACTTTCAAAAGAAGAAGGGACAAATTATTATCTCAACGTAAAACCTGATAGCAAACTTGCTAAAGATTTAAGCAAATTAATTAATCCAGACAAAGAATGAAAAATGAAATAAAAATCTTTATCATTTTAATACTTGTCTTGTTGCTAGGCATTACCGCTACAATGTTATTTTTTAACTATCGCGAAAATGAACATCTAAGTACTGAATTGTATTCCAATAAAAAAACAAATGATAGCATTCAAATTAAACTTTTGAAAAAGAATGAAGAACTGATTAAGTTATTAAAAGAATCAAAAGCGAAAATTAATTCTTCAGAAGGCACATCTACCAATCAGCTTATTGATGGTATCCTGATTGGAGACAAACCAATTTCAATAGAAGAATTGATTAAGATTGCAAATAATTATCAAGACAATAATATTTTTTTAAAGAATAAAACAGCAAATGACAGTTTAACAATACTTAGGCTGAATAGAATAATCAATCAACTAGATAGAGACAAGGTTATTACCAAACACGAAGATGGCGAAGTTTCTTATAGACCAAAAATTGATAGCCTCTATAAATTAAAAATTTCAGAATTACAAAAAGCAAAAGGAGACTTACAAGCAAAAAATATGCTTTTAGATTTAATTAAAAAAAATTATGGTATAGGCACTGAAATCGAAGATAAAAATGATAATCTCACAGTAAGACTAACTAATACAAAAAAAATAGATTCAGCACTTTGGATATTTCCATATTACAAACACAAAATTAAGAATAATCGAAAAGGCGAAACAATCATACGATAAATAACATTATGATAATTGAACTTCAAAATTTTAAAGACATATTAAACAATAATTACATTTTGTTGATTACATCGAACAGTATTGAAAAAGATGCCGTTAATAATATTTTTTTATCCAAAACTAAGGTTAAGATTAATTTAGAAACCAAGGGATGTTACATAGGTCTTATTGAAAGTCATATTGTGGTACATCTTTCAGGAACTAGTGGTATTACTTCAGAAGATTCAATAGGAAGATTAGTAATTGAATTTATTAGCAATAATGAATTTCCCAAACCAAAAGTCGTTTTAATGAGTGGCTTCTGTTGGGGAAATCCTAATAATACACACACAGGTCAAACAATTATAAGCAATACTGTTTACTCATTAAATAGTGACATTATTAATGATAAAAATAGAACGTTTAAATTAAGGTTATTTCAAAGTAAATTGCAAAAAGAATATTTGACAGATTTCTGTATAAATGGTGAAGTTGCTAGCCTTGAAACTTTAATTGCAAATAATCATTATAGAGATGATATTATTAACCAGTATCCATCAATTTTAGGAGGCGAAATGGAGGGATTTGGGTATATACCTACACTGCATTCAAAAAAAATCCCTTGGCTCATATTAAAAACAATTTCAGACCTTGCTGACAGCCAATTTACACGTGAAAATCAAAAAAAATGTGCCGAAAAATCAGCAAATCTCATACCACTGCTTATTAATGAATTAGATTCCGAATTTGAAGAAGATAACAACCTAGATACAGACCACTTTAAAAATGTATTAAGAGGGAATATTCTACATATAAAAAAAACTGATTTTTCAGAAGAGAGTTTAAATGATTTTTTAAATGATAACATTGGTGTAATTTTAGAATCAAAATTGAAAGAATATTTTTTTACTGTGGACCAACAAACAGGGGATAGTAATTTTGTCAGATACTTTTGTGATGTAATCCTAGAAATTTGTCAAAACTCATTTAAACATGGAAAATCGACAGATTTTACCATTTCTTTTCTTCCAAAAGATATTATACTTGAAGACAATGGAATTGATTTTGACATATCCAAAATTCAGGGAATAAAAGGTGGTTCGACAATTTGGAAAAAAATTGACACTAATTTTTTAAAAACTGGGATTGCACGATATTCACATCAGCCTAATATATATACATTTCATCTTGAAACTGTTAAAATTTCTTTGCGTAATCTAAGAGAACAGTGCAGTGTCAAAATTGTGTCTGGTACAATTGGAGCAATACAATCAAGAAATCAAATTTTAGAATATAATAAAGATTGTACTTCTGTTTATTTAAAAGACAAATTTAACAGAATGACATCAAGAAGACTTACTATTATTGAAGAAGTTAAAAGTTTATTAGAAAAAGATTTAACAGTTTACTTATCAGTTCATAATCAAAGTGAAGCAGAGGAATACCAAAATGCACTTATTAATTTTGGCGATAAGTTAATCATCCTATACGATTAAAATACAATAAACAAAGCTACTAACCCACCTGATAGACAAAGAAATAACATTCATCAAAAAGATTACAATGCGTCAACGTTTTTAACCTTTAAAACCAATTTTTGCTAGCTTTATATCTACCACATTAACTGCTTTTAGAGAATTCATTGGATTATTTTTACCACTCACATCATCATTCAGCATGGGATTTATCATCGATTGAACTGTTGTTGCTTTCGCTCCAATAATAGCACTTAAAACTGTCGCCATACTGTTTACAGAAGTATTAAATGGTTCTTGCATTTTTAAAAATCTAATAACTCCAAGTTTTTCCAAAAAAACAATTCTACTAGAAATAAAAGTATCACTAAAATCTATAAGTTCTTCTTAAATATTATCTTTAGATAATTCAGGATTTTTGGAAAGTTTATGGCTTCTTCTTACTAAATCATCCAATTCATATAAAAACTCAGATGAATCTTCAATAACATCTCTAAAAACCTCGTAATCAATACTAAAGAAATTAGAATTAAAAAAATTGACTAGACTTCCACTTTTGCCATCAATTGGTATATAACCTACTTCACGCTCATCTTCATCTTTAATTTTTATATCCTTGTCAACTACAAGCCTATTTGCCTGTATATCTTTATCTAGTAATTCCTTACTGAAACCACCATTTTTATCTGAATATTCGACTAGTTTTTCAATCATTCTATCTCGAAAAAAAGCAGTTGCCTCGTCTCTTAATGCCTCAATTAAATAACTATTAAAACCATTAGTTAATTCATATATCTTTTTTTTTCTTTCAAAAGAAGACATAAAATAAACATTATCAAAAAACTCTTTTAATTCTGGACTAACCATTTTTTTCTGTATTATTTATCTAACTGTGCTAATTTACTAAAATAATCATCCATAAGAAAAGCATTATCATACTGCGTTTTTCCAATATATTTTAAAAACATTTCCTCTGTACTATGTCCTGTTGTATTCATCAAAACCGCAGTAGGAATATCTCCATAAAAATTAGTGGCAAATGACCGCCTACAGACATGAGAACTTATAACTTGCCACTTCTCATACATACCAACTGTCAAAGTTCGTTTGTCATCAATGCGCATTTTTCCCTTAACCAACTTATTAATTTTAGCTTCTCTACAGACTTCTTTACTATAGCTGTTGAAATGCTCTAAAGTTATCTTATAAGGCAATCCATCTTCTATTATTTTTAGAGCATTGGGATGTAATGCAATTACAACCTGTTTACCTGTTTTCTTTTGTTTCAATTCAATAACCTTCAAGTTTTTTATCTTCTTAATATTACTTTCTTTAATATTGAGTAAATCACTTGCCCTCTGCCCAATCAAACAGCCTAGTAATAGCCATTTTCGAGCATTAATATGCGCTTCACGTACTAAATCTACATTTCTAATGAGTTCTTGCTCCTCACGCGTTAAAATGATAATCTCTTCAGGCTCTTTAATTTCTTTAATTACTTTGATTTGTTTGAACTGTGGATGAGTTGGAATCCCATTTAAAGAAGCCTTATTAATGACTGCTCGTATTATTGTGATATAAGTACCAATGTAATTGATAGAACGTCCTTTCCCTTTATGATACTTTTTAAAAACATCAATAAAATTTAAACCTATATCTCTAATTAGTACTTGCTTACCCTTTAAACAATCTGCTTCATATTTTATTATAAATTTTTTAAGATTTTCCAAGTTTTTCACTGACCCACTACTTAAATTATCGCCAGAATTGATATAAAAATCAATTGAATTAGTTAATATATCTAAGTCAACAATAATAATTTTATTATTAAATAGGTCAATTTGGTGTTGTAACCAATCCCCTGTAAACTCTATCCCTTTATCTATGGCATTATTATATGCATCATTAACGAATACAGACAGTTTATCTAATTTCAACTTAAGAGTTTTTAATTCTTGATTTTTTTGAATTGGTTGCCCTTTATCCTTACTCCATTCACTTGGATTTATTACATAGCCACTTTTACGCTTCAAGACCAAACCTTTCTTTATTGAATATCTAAGATAGATATTTGAATTTTCTTTTTGACTTTGAAGTAAGTATTTGATAGTTGCCATGATATTTATTTTAATCATCCCAAAGATAAACAAAAAATACACTTTTAGTTAACATTTAGTCAACCAAAAGTGTATTTGCTCGAATTTACAAAATACAAAATAACCCTTAAACCCTATTACTATAAGGGTTTTGATTTATCCAGATTTACATAAATAATACTTTCTACATATTCCTTCTATATTGCCCGCCAACTTCAAACAATGCCGAAGTAATCTGGCCTAAAGAGCAAACTTTTGTAGCTTCCATTAAATGGTCGAATAAGTTTTCGTTTTTAATGGCGGCTTCTTGTAGTTTGTTTAAATGCTCGTTTACTTTTGCTTCGTGAAACTGATGCAGATTATCCAGCATCGTAATCTGATATTGTTTTTCTTCTTCGGTGGCACGAATTACTTCGGCTGGAATTACCGTAGGAGAACCTTTTGAACTAAGGAATGTATTTACACCCACAATTGGGAAATCTCCGTTGTGTTTTAAGGTTTCGTAATACAAACTTTCTTCCTGAATTTTAGAACGCTGGTACATCGTTTCCATTGCACCCAAAACTCCGCCACGTTCTGTGATTCGGTCGAATTCTTGTAGAACGGCCGCTTCAACCAAATCAGTCAATTCTTCGATGATGAATGAACCTTGAATTGGGTTTTCGTTTTTCGCCAAACCTAATTCTTTATTGATAATCAACTGAATTGCCATTGCTCTACGAACTGATTCTTCTGTTGGCGTTGTAATGGCTTCGTCATATGCATTTGTATGTAGAGAATTACAGTTGTCATAAATCGCATACAAAGCCTGCAAAGTCGTTCTAATATCATTAAAATCAATTTCCTGCGCGTGCAACGAACGTCCCGAAGTTTGAATATGATATTTCAGCATTTGCGCTCTTTCGTTGGCTCCGTATTTGTTTTTCATGGCTTTCGCCCAAATTTTACGCGCCACGCGGCCAATAACCGAATATTCAGGATCAACTCCGTTCGAGAAAAAGAACGATAAGTTTGGTCCAAAATCGTTGATACTCATACCACGGCTTAAGTAATATTCCACGTAAGTGAAACCATTAGAAAGCGTAAATGCCAACTGCGTAATTGGGTTTGCTCCCGCCTCTGCAATATGATATCCAGAAATAGAAACCGAATAAAAATTACGAACGTTTTTGGTAATAAAATATTCCTGAACGTCTCCCATTAATCTTAGAGCAAATTCGGTAGAGAAAATACACGTATTCTGCGCCTGATCTTCTTTTAAAATATCGGCCTGAACCGTACCGCGAACTTGCGATAATGTTTTGACTTTTATGTCATTATAAACTTCCAAAGGTAAAACCTGATCTCCGGTAACGCCCAAAAGCATTAATCCTAAACCATTATTTCCTTCTGGCAGATCGCCTTGGTATCTTGGTCGTTCTGTTCCTTTTTCTTTGTATATTTTGTTGATTTTATCTTCAACTTCTTTTTCTAATTCATTCTCCTTAATATAATACTCGCATTGCTGATCGATTGCGGCATTCATAAAAAAGCCTAACAACATTGGCGCCGGCCCGTTGATCGTCATACTTACAGAAGTCAAAGCATGAACCAAATCAAAACCAGAATACAGTTTTTTAGCATCATCTAAACAACAGATTGAAACTCCTGCATTCCCGATTTTCCCATAAATATCGGGACGAATATCCGGATCGTTTCCGTACAGAGTCACACTGTCAAAAGCTGTCGAAAGTCTTTTTGCAGGCAATCCTGCACTTACATAGTGAAAACGTTTATTGGTTCTTTCTGGTCCGCCCTCTCCCGCAAACATTCTCGACGGATCTTCGCCTTCACGCTTAAACGGATACAATCCTGAAGCAAAAGGAAATTCTCCAGGAACATTTTCCTGTAGATTCCAACGTAAAATATCACCCCAGGCTTCATATTTCGGTAAAGCAATTTTTGGGATTTGCAAATGCGATAAACTTTCAGAATGTGTCGCAATCTTGATTTCTTTATCACGAACTTTAAAGGAATAAACCGGATTTTTGTATTTCGCTACTTTTTCATCCCAATTCAGGATAATCTCCCAATTGTATGGATCTAAATCCATTTTTACTTTATCGAACTGATTGAGTAAAAGGTTTAAAAAGATTCTGTTTTCGTCATGCGCTTCTGTTGCACTTGGTAAAACAGTAGAATCATCAATTCCGGCTTTATTAATTTGCGGCACTTTCCCCGAAACCGATTCTATGGTTTTAAAGATTCCGTATAATTTCTGTGCTACTTTTTGCTGCGAAAGTGCACTTTCGTCATAAGATCTGTTGTTCTCTGCAATTTCAGATAAATAACGCGTTCTGTGTGGCGGAATCACAAAGATTTTCTCGCTCATTTCTTTGGTAATCTGGAAAGTCGATTGCAATTCAGATGCTGTTTTTTCGACAATCTTATCCATAATCGCTTTGTAAAGCGTGTTCATTCCGGGATCATTAAACTGCGAAGCAATCGTTCCGAAAACTGGCATATCATCAGGGTTTTTATCCCAAAGATTATGATTGCGCTGGTATTGTTTTTTAACGTCACGAATCGCGTCTAAAGCACCTCTTTTATCAAACTTATTCAAAGCCACTAAATCGGCAAAGTCAAGCATGTCGATTTTCTCCAATTGCGTTGCGGCTCCAAACTCTGGCGTCATTACATATAAGGATACATCAGAATGATCCATAATTTCGGTATCAGACTGCCCGATTCCGGAAGTTTCCAAAATAATCAAATCGTATTTTGCTGCTTTCAGAACTTGAATCGCTTCGGCAACATATTTCGACAAAGCCAAATTGGATTGACGTGTCGCCAATGAACGCATATAAACGCGAGGATTATTTATGGCATTCATTCTAATTCTGTCTCCCAAAAGCGCTCCTCCGGTTTTTCTCTTAGAAGGATCGACAGAAATTAATCCGATTGTTTTTTCTGGAAAGTCAATTAAAAATCGGCGGACCAATTCATCTACCAAAGATGATTTTCCGGCACCACCCGTTCCGGTAATTCCTAAAACAGGAATTTTAGAATCGATATTGCTTTTGTGTATTTTATCAAAAACAGGCTGTGCAATTTCCGGAAAATTTTCTGCAGCAGAAATTAAACGTGCAATTGCGGTTGAAACTTTATTTTCGATGTGATCGATTTCTCCGTTTAATTGATCTCCTATAGGAAAATCGGACTGTTCCACCAAATCATTAATCATTCCCTGAAGTCCCAAAGAACGGCCGTCATCTGGAGAATAAATTCGGGTAATACCATATTCATGCAGTTCTGAAATTTCACTTGGCAGAATGACACCGCCTCCGCCGCCAAAAATCTTGATATGCTCCGCTCCTTTTTCTCGAAGCAGATCATACATATATTTAAAGTATTCATTATGACCTCCCTGATAAGATGTCATAGCAATTGCATTTGCATCTTCCTGAATTGCGGTATTCACTACTTCTTCTACACTGCGGTCGTGCCCTAAATGTATTACCTCAACACCAGTTGACTGTATAATTCGACGCATAATATTGATCGCAGCATCATGTCCGTCAAAAAGCGAAGCAGCTGTGACAATTCTTACTTTATTTTTAGGAATATATGTTTTTTGTTGTTCCATTTTATGAATATGATAATTTTTGAGGGCAATTTACAAAATATTTTAATATTCGAACACACCGCGAGCCTTTATGTTCTCTAAAAAAGAACTCTTTTTAACATAAATAAGAGGTAACAATCTCGATATGAATCTTATATAGTTAAAGAAACCTTAAAGACATGGCAATTTCGCAACATTTAAAGAAAATATAAAAACATGTCTTACAGACTACTACAGTAATTTAGCAATGTAGAAATGCCCCAAATTTTTGCCAAAACTAGAAGCTTAAATAGTAACGTAAAAATTAATTTAAAATGAAAACTTTATCTTCAATCACCACCATAATTATTGCAAGTTTTTTTATGACTTCTTTCAACACAATTGAAAGCAGCAATCTTTTAGATAAAAAACTAAACGCTGCAGCCGCGTACAATACTGATGAAGACAGCGAGACTGCAAATGACTTTTTCAGAAGATATTCTGATTTAAAAAAATACAAATCTGATGTCATGTCATTATACAAAACCAGAACCTTGGGTACTATTTGGTATGATGAGAATGAAATCAATGAATTTGGATCTGTATTATATGAAAAAGCAAAAAAATCAAATGATTTAGTTATTCCTTACCAAAAAGAAATTGATCAGCTTTTTGATTCTTCATCAGAATCAAATCTTTCTAAAACAGATGCTGATATGCTTTTGAGTTCCTTATATGTAGTGTACGCTAAAAAAAATAATCCAGACACAAAAAAGCTTTCTTATGATGCTCTGCTGAAAGATTTTCTAAACTACAGTACTATTGAACAATCTACTGCAACTGCATCAACAGATGCAAAAGTGCAGTATGATCAATATTACAAATTGCAGAATGTTTTAAGTAAATATAAAAAATTAGATCGTTCTCACAAATGGAAACCAATTGTTGCAGAAACTCCATATAAAGAGCTTCGTCCAGATGCAGTTTCAAGCACAATTGCACAAGTTAGAAATCGTTTGTATTTATTAGGAGATTTAAAAGAAGATTCTAAAAGCGATGTTTACGACCGTGAATTAATGGATGCCGTAATGAAATATAAAGTTCGTAACGGATTTAAACCAAACTATATTCTTGCAGAAGAACACATTAAAGAAATGAATGTTCCGCTTTCTGAAAAAATGGAAACTTTACAGTTAAACATGGAAAGATGTCGTGCTATTGCTGCTCAAATTGCAACAAATGATGAATATGTTTTAGTAAATGTTCCTTCTTATGAAATGGTATATGTTAAAAATGGAAAAGTACAAATGACTTCACCAGTTTTTGTTGGAGCGCCATTAACTAAAACAACGATTTTTAACGGTGAAATTGATAGAATTGTTTTTAGTCCATATTGGACAGTACCGCAAAGTATTGTACAAAACGAATTAAAATCTAAAATTGCATCAGATCCAAATTATCTTGCAGAGAAAAATATGGAAATGGTAAACGGTCAGGTAAGACAAAAACCAGGTCCGGATAACTCATTAGGTTTAGTAAAATTTATGTTTCCGAATCCAGATGATATTTATATGCACGATACACCATCTAAAACATTGTTTGATTTTGAAAAAAGAACATTCAGCCATGGTTGTATCAATGTAAAAATGGCAAAAGAACTGGCTGTAGCAATGCTGCAGGATTATCCAGAATGGACTCAGGAAAAAATCGATAAAGCAATGGCTGGTAAAACAGAAAACAGCTTTAAATTATCTAAAAAAGTGCCAATCTATATTTGTTATTTTACTTCATTAGTAAATGAAAATGGCGAAGTTGGATTCTTTCAGGATGTATATGAAAGAGACCAGGAATCAGTCGGTCAGAATGCAGTTGTAGCTCAATAATATAATTCTATTAAATTTTAGTGAGAATTTATCAATATATGATAAGTTCTCACTTTTTTAATCTCTTTACATACCAAACAAAAACATAATTTAATACTTTTAAATCCTTTACAGGTAATTTTCTACCTAAAAAATTATGATTTTTGGACTCAAATTATAATTCTTTTTTATAATATTTAAAACCTACATTATTATGAAGACAAATAATATCGAAGGCCTAACAATGTTTGAAATAAACGTCTTAATTCAACAGGGAGCAAAATTTGTTGCCTTTCCTTTTATCTTTTCTAAGATGGTAAAAAGAATTAAGCAATCTAATATTTACTTTATCCGCCCAAACGAAAGTACTTTCAAATTTGCTTTGAAACACTTCTATTTAAACTTATCTACGGGCTGGAGAATATTTCCATACGGACCAATCTATGTCGTAAAATCACTCTTTTACTTAATAAAAGGAGGTAAAGATTATACCGATGCAATTCTAATAGATTTAAATACAAATAAATCCATTTACAATCCTCATTAGAATTACATCAGGCACAAGTTAAGTTATAAATAAAAGAAGTATATAAAAGCGCTTATATATTAAAAATTAGAGATAAGCTATTTCAAATTTGCAATTCCTATTGTTTCATAAGTACTAAACCACTTGAAGAAATTGCTTTTAGTAATCGCTAATTTAAATCAGAAAATCATCTTATAATTATAAGGTGATTTTTTTTAGGCAGAATTTTAAAATAATGCTTTAGTATTAAAAATAATAATATCTTTCTGCTTATTAATTAAAAACACATTTTAAAAATGGAAGACGATTATTATCAACCTAGAAAAAGCTGGTGGGACAGAAACTGGAAATGGTTTGTACCGACAGGTTGTTTAAGTCTTATTTTACTTTTTTGCCTGCTTATCGGAGGCCTTTTCTTTGGCGTTACTTCTATGATGACCAATTCTGATGCTTACAAACAGGCTATGTATGAAGCACAGCACAATCAAGAAGTGATTCAGAAACTGGGAAATACTATTGAGAAAGACGGAATGGTTTCTGGAAATATTAATGTAAGCAATGAAACTGGTAACTGTAATATAGAAATTCCTATAAAAGGATCTAAGGGAACAGGTATTCTCTTTGTCAACGCACACAAAAAAGTAAAATGGAAATTTGATGAATTGACTGTTTATGTTAATGATACTAAGGAGGAAATTGATTTACTGAAGAAATAAATCCTATCAATGAAATTTACACACAATAAAAAACTTAGAATTCTATTTATTTTGCTGGCATTGTGCAGCGTTATAGGTATAAAAGCCCAAAATACACCTATTAATTATGTCAATCGTATTACCTCGTTTTCTAAACCATTCAGAATTTTATACAATAATGTCGACAAAGAAGGGAATGGATCTATTGAACTTACAAATAAACAGAATCAGATATTACGATTCCAGCTTTTAAATTATAAACTGCAGGTACTTCATGGCGGTATTGCCTTTCAGCTTTTTTATTATGACAAACATTACCTCCAGCGTCTGGAAACATTTGACCAAAACGGAAAACCTGCCGGCGAACATGAATCACAAAATGAAGCCGCAGTTATTTTTATGATCGAAAAACCGGATATTTATCTTCAAAAAAAGAAACTAATTGATGATGCCGAAGGAAATATAAATATGAGAGACGATACTTCTGAAAAAATCATTAGAATTAAATTTTTAGATGAAAACAATCTCGCTATTCCAGAACAAAAAACATTATATATTTCTACCAAAACATATTGGAATTACAATCACAGAATGTATTGGCCCTGATTAAAGATTTATAACAAATCCTATAGTTCACGACTTATTTTTATCTCTTTTGAAAGCAAAAACTTCTAATCTGGACCCAAGTGTTAATTATGAAACAAAATATCGCTGCTCCCCAAATAAAATTGTGGCTTTATTTTTGAATAAGTAGTATTTTTGAAACTTAATAAAACCTGCCTAATGAAAAAGATTTTAATTTTATCGCTTGTATTTTCTCTCAGCTCATATGCTCAAGTAAAAGAAACTTTAGCTCAAAAACTTGCAAAGTTATCCACTCAAATTACAGCAGTTGGAGGCGTTGATATTGCTTCTGGATTAAAAGAAGCTCTAAACAAAGGAATTACGCAGCAAGTGAGTAAATTGACCGCCGAAGATGGTTTTTATAAAAATGAAGCTGTAAAAATTTTAATGCCGGAAGAATTAAAAAAAGTAGACGCTACTTTACGTAAAGTAGGTTTAAGCTCTCTTGCAGACGAAGGAATTAAAGTGCTGAACCGCGCAGCGGAAGATGCTGTAAAAGAAGCAACTCCAATATTTGTTTCGGCTGTAAAAAATATGTCTTTTACCGATGCTAAAAATATTTTGTTGGGAAGTGAAAATGCTGCAACTACCTATTTACAAAAAGGCACCAATGCTGCTTTGTACACGAAGTTTAATCCGGTGATTAAAAGTTCTTTCGAAAAAGTGGGTGCCGATGTGGTTTGGAAAAACATCATCAATAAATACAACACGCTTCCCTTAGTGAAAAAAGTAAATCCCGATTTAACAGACTATACTACGAATCAGGCTTTGGCAGGGGTTTTTAAAATGATTGCTGTTGAAGAAAAAGATATTCGTACTAATATTAATGCAAGAACGACACCTTTACTGCAAAAAGTATTTGCTATGCAGGATAAAAAATAATTTTTACTGTTAAACTTTTTTATCGTTTAGTGGAGTAATCGCAATTACAATCAAGCGCTAAACGATTAAAAAGAGCAGCAATTAACCGATTAACTAATAAACCAAAATGCAAAAAATAACTATTCTGATTCATTGCAGAGACCAAAAAGGAATTATTGCTGCAGTGACTACTTTTATTGCAAAAGTTGAAGGAAACATTACTTACATTGACCAGCATGTAGATGTGGAACAAAATGTTTTTTTTATGCGTCTTGAATGCGAATTTAATAATCAGAATAGTAGTCTTGATCTTATAAAAGAAGAGTTTAACCAAACTCTCGCTGTAGATTTTGATATGTCATGGGATGTATATAATCAGGAACAGAAACCAAAAATGGCTTTGTTTGTATCTAAATACGATCACTGTCTGTTTGATATTTTGGGTCGTTACAGTGCTGGTGAATTAAGCGTTGAAATTCCCGTAATTATAAGCAATCACAATGATTTGCGATCTATTGCAGAGCGTTTTGATATTCCGTTTCATTGTGTGCCATTTACAAAAGACAACAAAGAAGAAGGCGAAGCCAAACAGATTGAACTGCTAAATAAATATCAGATTAATTTTATTGTCTTAGCGCGCTACATGCAGATTATTACGCCAAAGTTGATTTCGCTTTACGAGAATAAAATTATCAATATTCACCATTCTTTTTTACCTGCCTTTCCGGGTGCAAAACCCTATCATTCTGCTTTTAAACGCGGCGTAAAAATTATTGGAGCTACAAGTCATTATGTAACCGAAGAATTAGATGAAGGTCCAATTATTGAACAAGATATTGCCAGAGTTTCACACATACATTCTGTAGAAGATTTTATTATGAAAGGAAGAGATTTGGAACGTATTGTTTTGGCAAGAGCTATCAAACTTCATGCTGAGCGTAAGACAATGGTTTATAGTAATAAAACAGTTGTTTTTTCTTAAGGTTTTTTTCTAAGATACTAAGATGCTAAGTTGCTAAGATGCTAAGTTTTCTTAATTGAAATTATATAAACCGGACTGAAGTCCGGCCCTGCAATATAGTTCGAGCCAAAGGCTCTTTTATAGTTCCGAAGAAACAAATGATATTGTAGAGCTGGACTTCAGTCCAGTTTAAATAAAAGATTATAAAGCAGACAAACCCGACAGGCTTTGAAACCTGTCGGGTTTAATTTTAAATCAAGAACCTTAGCGCCTTAGCACCTCAGAACCTTTTTTTTACCTCACTTCAATCAACAATCTTGGATCAGAAAAATTATTTACCTGTTCCATTGTCAGACCCAGTGCATTTGCTACGCCTTCTCCGTAAGCAGGATCTGCTTTGTAGCAGTTTCTGATGTGGCGGATTTGGATAAATGGCTGTGCTCCTCCTACCTGTCCTGCAGTATTTTTGAACAAAAGTTGTTTTTTCTCTTCTGTCAATAAACGGAAAAGTAAACCTGGCTGCGTAAAGTAATCATTATCATCATCTCTAAAATTATGCGCGTACGCATCTCCATGAAGTTTTAATGGCGGTTCTTTGAATTCTGGCTGTTCTTGCAGCTCTCCAAAACTATTTGGCTCATAATGTTTTTTAGATCCATTATTTCCATCTACGCGCATGGCGCCATCTCTATGAAAAGTATTGTAAGGACATCTGGATGAATTTACCGGAATTTGAAAATTGTTTACACCCAAACGGTAACGATGTGCATCTCCATAAGAGAACAAACGCGCCTGAAGCATTTTATCTGGTGAAAAACTAATTCCAGGAGGAACGTGTGCCGGATTAAAAGCCGCTTGTTCTACCTCTGCAAAATAGTTTTCAGGATTTTTATTTAGTTCAAATTCTCCTACCGGAATTAACGGGAAATCGCTTTTCAACCAAACTTTAGTCAAATCGAAAGGGTGAAAACGATAATTTTCTGCTTGTTCTTCGGTCATGATCTGAACGAACATTTTCCATTTTGGAAAATTACCTTCTTCAATAGCATCAAATAAATCTCTTTGGTGGCTTTCGCGATCGCCTCCAACTAATTTCGCTGCTTCTTCATCAGAAAGATTATCGATTCCTTGCTGCGTTACAAAGTGAAATTTCACATAATGTCTTTCGTTTTGATGATTGATAAAACTAAACGTATGACTTCCAAATCCGTGCATTTGTCTGTAAGATCTCGGAATACCGCGATCACTCATTACAATAGTAACCTGATGCAAAGCTTCTGGCAGTAATGTCCAAAAATCCCAATTGTTATCAGCACTTCTTAAATTGGTTTTTGGATCACGTTTTACTGCGTGATTAAGGTCTGGAAATTTCATTGGATCACGGAAAAAGAATACCGGAGTATTATTTCCTACCAAATCCCAATTTCCTTCATTGGTATAAAATTTCAAAGCAAAACCGCGAATATCTCTTTCGGCATCAGCTGCTCCTCTTTCTCCTGCAACGGTAGAAAAACGTGCAAACATTTCTGTTTTTTTGCCAATTTCAGAAAATATATCGGCTCTTGTATATTTTGTAATGTCGTGAGTAACAGTAAAAGTTCCGTATGCGCCTGATCCTTTAGCGTGCATTCTTCGTTCTGGAATTACCTCACGATCAAAATGGGCCATTTTTTCTAAAAACCAAAAATCTTGTAACAAAACTGGTCCGCGAGGGCCTGCTGTTTGTATATTTTGATTGTCTGGAACGGGAGTTCCTGTTGCTGTTGTTAATTTTTTGTTTGAATCCATATTGCTGATATTTAATGTTCTATCAAATATACAAACTAATCTTTACGTTATTGATAATCAAAATTGATTGTTATTATGTTTTAATAACCAAAAGTTATTTAACGCTGCTAAAAGCTCAGAACGGCATGTTTTAGAATCTTAACTTTAGTCCAACAAAGTAATAACAAAACCTTAACAGCAATAGATTCATATATGTCGGATCTTTGTAATGTAATAAACTGGTTATTTATTATTTTGGTTTTGGTTAGTTAAATGATGCCGGCGTCTTCGAGATGCCGGCATTCTTTTTTTATGGAAACTCTTGTTTCTGGTTTCATGTTTTTCCTCGTTTCAGGTTTCAGGCTTCAAAGTTTCAAGCGAGTTTTTTGAACATAATTTTACCGCAAAGCTCGCTAAGGTTTATTGCAAGGTTCGCAGAGAAATTAACTTTGTGTTCTTAGCGTAAATCTTAGCGAACTTTGCGGTTAAATACACAATCCAACAACTTGAAACCTGAAACCTGAAACCTAAAACAAAGAAAACCTGAAACAAAAGAAAACAAAAAACCTCATTTTGGATACAACTACACGAGATTTAGATACTTTATAAAAGTAATACTGCCAGATCTTTGCTGTATCAATTTTCATTTAAAATCAAACAGCAATTATGAGCACAATACAAACAATTAAATTAGGAAATCAGGGACTTATAGTTCCCAATATAGGTTTAGGGTGTATGGGAATGACACAAATTGCCGGAATGGACATTTACGGCAAAGCCGATGAAAAAGAAGCCATTGCAACTATTCACCGTTCACTCGAATTAGGAGGAAACTTTTTGGACACAGCAGATTTGTACGGTCCATTACACAATGAAAGATTGATTGCTAAAGCCATAAAAGGCAATCGCAACGCTTATACTATTGCCACAAAATTCGGTTACGAAATCGATGATAACGAACAGCTTACCTGGAAATTTAACGGAAGTAAAGATTACGTAAAAAAAGCAGTAGAACGTTCGCTTAAAAACTTGGGAACAGATTTTATCGATTTGTACTATTTACACCGATTAGATCCTAACACTCCTATTGAAGAAACTGTTGGCGCTATGGCTGACTTGGTAAAAGAAGGAAAAGTAGGTTATATCGGATTATCTGAAGTTTCATCGGAAACGATTCGTAAAGCACATAAAATTCATCCTTTGACTGCTGTACAAACAGAATATTCTTTGTTTGAAAGAACGGTTGAAGAGTCTGGTATTTTAGATACGTTAAACGAATTACAAATCGGTTTTGTAGCGTATTCTCCGCTTGGTAGAGGTTTTATTTCCGGAGATATCAAAAGTCCTGATGATTTTCCTGAAAATGATTTCAGAAAAGCGATTCCGAGATTTCAGGGCGAACAGTTTCAAAAAAATATTGAGCTGGTGAACGAAATCAAGAAATTAGCCGATGAAAAACATATTACGGCTTCCCAATTGGCATTGGCGTGGATTGCTTCCAAAAATATTTTAGCGATTCCGGGCACGAAACGAGTAAAATATGTAGAGCAAAATATAGCGGCTGCTCAAATGGTTTTAACTTCCGATGAAATAAATCGATTAGAAAAAATCATTCCGCTTGGCACTTCAACCGGCGCCAGATATGACGAAGCTAATATGGCTGGCATCGATCAATAAAAATTCTCAGGAAAAGCTATCTTTACGAAAGCTTTTCCTTTTTTATATTTCTTTAAATATTTGTTATGAAAAAAGAAGTCCACATTCCGTACACGATACAGTCCATAACTGAATTGCATGCTTTGCTTAAAATTCCGAAACCAGAACATCCTTTGGTTAGTTTTGTGGATTTAAGCAAAATCTCATGTCATTTTGATGATAATTTAAAAAGCGTTGTCTACTCTTTTTATACGGTTTGCATCAAAAAAGGCTTTACCGGAAAAATGAAATACGGACAAAATTTTTATGATTTTGACGAAGGCGTAATGACTTTCATGTCGCCCGGACAAGTCATCTCGACTGAAGTTTCTGTTGATACTGCTGTTTACGGGGCTATGTTAGTGATTCATCCTGATTTTATTCAGAATTATGCTTTGGCTAAAAAAATTAAGGAATACGGTTATTTTTCCTATTCTGTCAACGAAGCACTGCATCTCTCTGAAAAAGAGCAAACAATGATTACCGGAATTATGAAAAACATTGAGCAGGAATATTGCTCTTCGATCGACCCATTTAGTCAGGATGTTATGGTTTCTCATATCGAACTACTCCTTAATTACTGCAACCGCTTTTACAACCGACAATTTATTACCAGAAAAAGTGCCAATAATACCCTTTTAATTAAACTCGAAAATCTTTTGTCTGATTATTTTGAAGGTGATAAAGTGCAAAAATTTGGATTACCTACAGTAGTCTATATTTCAGACGAATTAAATGTTTCTCCCAATTATTTAAGTGACATGTTACGTTCCTTAACGGGGCAAAGCACACAGCATCACATTCACAATAAAATCATCGAAAAAGCCAAAGAACTGCTTACCACAACTTCATTGAGTGTGAGCGAAACTGCTTTTCAATTGGGTTTTGAATATCCGCAGTCTTTTAATAAATTATTTAAAAGCAAAACCAATGTTTCTCCTTTAGAATTTAGAAGTTCGTTCAATTAATTTTAAATAAAGTTGGATATTTTACCGCAAAGTTCGCGAAGTTTTATACACAAAGCTTTGCGAACCTTCACTTTTAAAAGCTTCTAAAATAAAGAAATTTGCGAACTTTGCGGTTAAATCCCCAATTCAATAAAATTGAAATTTAATTTCTTAATCTTTCATGCAGGATTTTAAAATATCCGAAAGCCTTTAATAATCGGCTTCCGTGCCAGGAAAACATTTCACCGTCTACAAAAACCGTTTTGGCGTGGTGCGTAAATCTGCCAATTTCAAAAGCGTCTTCTTCTTTAAAGGGATACGGTTCTGAGGAAAGAAATACAATATCCGGATCGCCTTCCAGACGCATTTTTTTGAGTTCGATTTCGGGATAACGGCCTTTGTCTTCGTAGATGTTTTTAAAATGATTCAGTTTTAATAATTCATTTATATAAGTATCATTTCCTGCGGCCATGTAGGGATTTTTCCAAATAAAATACGCTGCTTTTTTTATCTCGATATCCTGAATATATTTTTTGAAATCGTTTAAGGCAAAAGCCAGTTTGTCGTTCCATTTTTGAGCTTCAGTTCTGCAGTTGAACAATTGTCCGAAGTCTGAAATCATCTGAAAATTATCTTCTACAGAAACAATATTAGTAACCCAAACCGGACAGATTTCACTAAGCTGCTTTACGATTTCTTCTGTATTTTCTTCTTTATTACAGATGATAATATCGGGCTCTAGTAATTTTATTTTTTCAAAGTGAATTTTCTTGGTTCCGCCGACAATCTTTTTAGTAGATTTTAAATGATACGGATGCACACAAAACTTCGTAATTCCGATAATTTTTTCTTCTAAACCTAAATCATATAATAATTCAGTTTGCGAAGGAACCAGCGAAATTATTCGTTTTGGAGCGGTTTCAAAAGAATGAAGGATTCCCAGCTGGTCTTTGATTTGTTTCATGTTTTTTTGTTTCAGGTTTCAGGTTTCAGGTTTCAGGTTTCAAGTTGTTGGAGTGTGTATTAACTGCAAAGTTCGCAAAGATTTACGCTAAGAACACAAAGTTATTTTCTCTGCGAACCTTACGAAAAGCCTTAGCGAACTTTGCGGTTAAATTATGTTCAAAGAAAGCCGCTTGAAACTTTAAACCTGAAACTTTAAACCAATAATCTCTTCCATTTCCTGTTGTACTTTCAAAGCTTCTTCTCTTGCTTTTTCAGCAAAATCAGTTCCTTTTGAAGCATAGATAATGGCTCTGGCAGAATTTACCAAAAGCCCCACTTTATCATTCATTCCGTATTTACACACTTCAGACAAGCTTCCGCCCTGCGCGCCAATTCCTGGAACCAGCAAGAAACTATCCGGAACAATTTTTCTTATTTCTGTAAAATATTCAGCTTTTGTAGCGCCGACAACGTACATCAGATTTTCGCTGTTTTTCCATGTTTTAGAAGTTTCTAAAACTTGTTTGTATAATTCTTTTCCGTTTGTTGTCAAAGTCTGAAAATCGAATGCACCTTCATTAGAAGTCAATGCCAGCATGATAGTATGTTTGTTTTCGAAAGCCAGAAAAGGCTCAACAGAATCTTTTCCCATATAAGGTGCAACGGTTACACTATCAAAATTCAAATCTTCAAAAAAAGCCTTTGCATACATGCTCGAAGTATTTCCGATATCGCCGCGTTTTGCATCGGCAATGGTAAAAATATCAGGATGATTTTCGTTAATATAATTAATTGTTTTTTGGAGCGAAAGCCAGCCTTTTAGACCGTAAGCTTCAAAAAAAGCAGTATTAGGTTTATAACCAACAGTTAAATCGTGAGTGGCGTCTATTATGGCTTTATTAAACTCAAAAATAGGATCTTCAGACTCTAATAAATGTTGCGGTATTTTAGTTAGATCAGGATCTAATCCAACGCATAAAAATGATTTTTTTTTAAGAATTTGGTCGTGTAGTTGTTGTGTTGTCATATTGTATTTTGATAGTCCGGCAAAATTACAAATAATATTATTGGTTTGCGAATTTACACGCGACATTGAAGTCCTGTAACATCTGCCGAAAATTATGTAAAAAACAAATCGGTGATGTTTTTATCTTTGAAAAAATCCATAAAACAAATAATTATGAGCCCAAATATTGGTATATCACCAAAGAATCTTAAGAAAAGCGCAACTATATTAGCCACAATTTTATCTAATGAAATGACTTTGTATGTAAAAACAAGAAAATTTCACTGGAACATTTCAGGAAATAGTTTTATGGAACTTCATAAATTGTTTGAAGATCAATACCGTGTTTTAGAAGCAAACATTGATGAAGTTGCAGAACGCATCAGTCAGCTTGGAGAAAAAACAATCGGAACGATGAAGGAATTTATTGAAAATTCTACTCTTAAAGAATCTCCAAAAGAATATGCTTCGCAAAAACACATGCTGGAAGAACTTTTAGACAATCACGAACAAATGGTGACTGAGTTTAGAGATTATATTCCGGTATTTGAAAAAGACAATAACGATTTTGGATCTGCAGATTTTATTACAGGATTACTGCAGGAACACGAAAAAATGGCTTGGATTCTGAGAAGATATCAAGTGTAAAAATGTGAATTATGCAGCGTCGAATAAAATAAATGTAAAGTAAAAACGACGCAAAATTTGCAATTTTACAATTCAAACAAACATAAAAAACTACTATTATGAATACTACAGAAATAAAAGGAAATTGGAATGAGTTAAAAGGAAAACTTAAACAAAAATATGCAGAAATTACAGATGATGATCTAATGTTTGCAGAAGGAAAAGAAGACGAAATGTACGGAAAACTTCAGCAGAAATTAGGTAAAACAAAAGAAGAATTTCATCAAATTCTGTCTGATTTGTAAATTCCTTACAACTCAATTCAGAAAATACCGTCTAGTACAAATTATTAGACGGTATTTTTTTAACAATTTAATACAAAAAAAATAATATTTGCATAATTCTACACACAAATTTAGCTTTAACCACAAATAAAATAAGTATCTTTAAACAAAAAACAAGAAATGAAACTATTCATAAAGTTCGATATAAACACGATCTGTTCACTTTATTTAAAACAAAATCTCGAACAGCTTAATGTAAACTTTACTTCTCTGGGCTTTGGAGAAATCGAAATTAATGATAATATTGATGCTGACGCCTTAGATAATTTAAAAACCAAATTGAGTCCATGTGGTTTTGAAATTGTTGAAAATCAAAAAAGTGTACTCGTTCAAAAAATAAAAGATGCAATTATAGAATTGGTCTTTATGGATGACAGCAACAACTATAAAAGTTCTGTTTTTCTGGCAGAAAAGCTCAATCACAGTTACGGTTATTTGTCAAATGTTTTCTCTGAAGTTACTTACTCTTCTATAGAAAATTTCATAATTTTACAAAAAATCGAAAGGGCAAAACAATTAATCATTATTAATGAAATGAGCCTTACCGAAATTGCTTTTTTACTTAATTACTCAAGTGTTGCGCATTTGAGCACACAGTTTAAAAACACAACCGGAATAACGCCGTCTGCTTTTCAGCGCATTATTAAGAAACGAAGAGAAAATTTAAAATAAAAACCAAAAACCTACACTAAAATGCAGAAAAACGCATTATATATTTTATTGGCCGATGATGATGAAGATGACCGTCTTTTCTTTAAAGACGCTTTTGAGGAAATCAAGATACAAACTAATGTTGATTTTGTTCATGACGGAATGCAGCTGATGGATCACTTAAATAATCCTGATAATAAACTTCCGGATATCTTATTTCTGGATTTGAACATGCCTAAGAAAACAGGTAAAGAATGTTTGGTCGAAATAAAAAAAACAGATCGACTAAAAGATATCATCATCGCGATTTACTCCACTTCATCTTCTGAAGAAGATATTGAAGATACTTTTATACAAGGAGCCAATATTTATATTAAAAAGCCAAGCGACTTTAATACGCTTAAAAAAATAATTAATGAAGTTGTGACAGTAAATTGGCATTATCATACCTCAGGGTTAAACCGTGATAACTTCTTGCTGCGACTCAAATAATATGCATACTAATGAAATGGATACCAAATTTTAATTCTTCAAACTCATTGAGAGTTATTTTTGTAATCGCAGTTTTCATTCTGTTATTTCTTTCTTCTATTGCTTACCGACATAACCAGGACTTGAACGACTCAAGTAAAGTGGTTATGCATACGTATGAAATAAACATTCAGCTGGAACGCTTAATGTCTGCAATAAAAGATGCCGAAACTGGTCAGCGTGGTTATATTATTACGAGAAATGCCCGTTTCTTAACACCTTATATCTACTCTCGCGATAAGGTGAATAAATCATTTATTAATTTAAAAAAATTAACTGCTGATAATCCTAAACAGCAGCAAAATCTTAAGAATCTCTTTAAGCTGATCATTCAGCGTTTCAACTCATTTGAATATTGTTTAAAATACAGCGATCCCAAAACATATGATAAGAGGAAACTAGACAATTATATGTTTAGCGGGCGCATCTTAATGGATAACATTCGTTTTAAGGTAGACGAAATGAATGATATTGAACAGACGTATTTAAAAAACAGGCTTAAAATCTATGATGACGAAATTTCCTTAAGTCCGCTGTTTTCGATTTTATTGTTTCTGGTTGCTTTATCTTTTATTTTGTTAGCATACAGACAAATCAGCCGTGATATTGAACGATTAAAAATATTCAACAAAAAGCTTCTTATCTCAAACGGTCTCATTTCCGAATCTGAAATTATTGGAAAATTCAGCACCTGGCAATGGGATTTAGATTCTAATAAAATAGATTATTCAGACAATCAATATCGTTTATTAGGTTACGAGCCTCACTCGTTTGTTCCGGAACAGGAAACCTTTTTAAACTTTGTACATCCTGATGACAAAGATATTGTGGCATCTTCTATGGAGGGAATTCTAAACAATAAAATACTTCCTTTTGTATATTACAAGATTTTACTGCCCACCAAAGAAATCAGGTATTTTAAATCTACAGGAAAATTATTGACCGATCAGCAGGGAAGTAAAATTCTACTCGGAATTAATTTTGATATCACAGACGAGCATTTATTAAATATCGAACTTCAGGACCGATACAGAGAATTAGAAAAAAGCAACAAAGAACTGGCTTCTTTTAATCACGTTGCCAGCCACGATTTACAAGAACCGCTTAGAAAAATTCAGACCTTTATATCGAGAGTTTCAGATGCTGATAAAGATATAATGTCTGACAGTGCCAAAAACTACATCATCAAAATAGAGGCTTCTGCAAAAAGAATGCGTGTTTTAATAGACGACTTACTTTTATTCTCCAGAACCAATACTACCAAGAAAGAATTTATAAAAACCGCTCTTACAGAATTATTATCTAATGCTGAAGCTGAACTGGCGGAAGTCATTTCTGAAAAAGAAGCAGTAATCACAGCAGGAAAACTTCCTAAACTAGAAGTTATTCCGTATCAGATCGAACAGCTTTTTATCAACTTAATCGGAAATTCGCTAAAATACAGCCAGCCGGATAATATTCCGAAAATTACAATTGAAAGCGAAAAAATAGACTCTTCTGACTATCCTGAAATTTTAGATCAGTCGATTAAAAAATTCCATAAAATTACTTTTACGGATAACGGAATGGGATTCGATCCTCAATTTAAAGAAACCATATTTGTACTTTTTCAGCGTCTCCATTCTAAGACAGATTATCCAGGTACAGGAATCGGATTGGCCATTTGCAAAAAGATAACCGAGAACCATAAAGGGTACATTACTGCAGACAGCATTCCGGGCAAAGGCTCAGTGTTTACGGTGTTTCTGCCGGAATAAATCATTCAAAAAAACTACTCAAAAAACGTTATATAAATCCATTATGGGAATTATATAACGTTTCTTTTTTATGCTGTAAAGAAAAATCTTTCATTCGTTAGCATCTTTGTAATGTAATACTTTATGAAGTAATAATGAAAACAGCTTACCGTTTAAAAGCACAAATTTTAAGACTAATAATCATATCGACAATCATACTTTTTACAGCTTCTTGCAAAGAAAGTAACCCGATTGACACTTCTCTTAAAAACGGTGTTTTTAATAAAAATAAAACTGAAGAAACAGAAGCTTATTTTTTTATTCAGACGGCAAATGTGAGTAATTCAATTATTTCTAAAAGTCTAATTGCACAACAAAAATGTTCAGAAAATACGATCTTAGAATTAAGCCGAAAAATTGCAGATCATCAGGAAAAACTGCAGCAAGAAGTAAAAAAACTAGCCAATAAAAGGATGGTGGTCATTACAGAAATAAATGCAGCACACAAAAGAGACCTTTACGACTTGATCGATGCCAATAATGCCAACTGCGAAGAAGTTTATTTGAATTCTGTTACAGAATCTATAAAAGAGCAGATTGTATTGCTGGAAAAAATCTCTAAAGAAACAGATGATCAGCCCATTTTAAAACTTGTTTTACAGTATTTACCTGATCAATACAAACTCTTACGAGAAACGGAGAGTTTTAAAAAATAATATAAATGCCAAATTAATCATTCAATTAACTAAAATTTTTAACTATGAAAATGCAAACAAATTTTTTATGCGCCTTAACACTTTTTTTAACAGCTTCATTCGGAATGCTGCACGCTCAAGACAATAATGTAAATACCGAGTTTGGTGTAAAGGGAGGATTCAACATGTCTAACTTATACGGAAGCGGAGAAGACGTTGATGACAATAATATTTTATACGGATTTAACGCAGGGGTTTATGCAACTTTACCAATCTCAGATTTTGTTGCAATCCAGCCAGAGATTTTATTCACTACAAAAGGAGCTGAATTAGAATACAATAATGCTTTTGCATCTGGAAACACTAAATTCAAATTAAACTATATCGAAGTTCCATTGTTAGTAAGAGTAAACATTACTAAAAACTTTAATCTTCAGGCCGGTGGATATGCATCATACTTAGTAAGTTCTAAAGTTACAGGAAGCGGTGATGTAGATTTTGATCAAGAGATTGACAGAGATGACCTTAACAAATTTGACGCTGGTATCGCTGCAGGTGTTGGAGTAGACTTTAGCCCAGTTAGCATCGGTATTCGTTACAACTACGGTCTTACAACAGTTGGTAAAGAAAGAACTGTATTAGGACAAACTTACACAGCTCCAGACGCAAAAAACAGCAATTTAACTTTATACTTATCATATAAATTAAATTAATCAACAATTAATTATTAACCATATAATATAAAAACCATGTCAAACTTATTATACACAATCGCAGTAATATTAGTTATTCTTTGGGCTTTAGGATTCTTTGTTTACAGCCTCGGAAGTATTATTCACATTTTATTGGTAATTGCCATTATTGCGATCTTATTCAGACTTATCAAAGGTCGAGACATTTAAAATCAACAAACTATTAAATATTAATCAATTAAAATCAATCATTATGAAAACTAGCACAACAGTATTAGGAATTTTAGGAGCCGCAGCGGCGGGAGCATTTTTAGGAGTATTATTTGCACCAGATAAAGGTTCAAATACACGTAAAAAAATCACAGATAAATCTAAAGATTACAAAGATAATCTAAAAGGTAAAGTAGACGGAATCATCAGCACAATTACTTCAAACGGGAAAGAACTTGTAGAAGAAGGAAAAGCTAAATTCAACGCTGCAAAAGAAGACTTTAATACTATTAAAGACGAAGCTAAAGCTGTAAAAACGAACTACTAAAAAGTGAATTTTTCAAACCATAAAACCCTATATCATGGAATCAAATGCAACAACAAATGAAAATCTTAATCTTTATGAGAAGGCAGAAGACTATGCTAAAACAAGTTTAGAATTAATTAAACTTAAAACTATCGCAGCCGCTGCCGACGCACTGTCTACAGTAACATCAAGAATAGCGGTTGGAGCTGTTGTTGCATTTTTTACCCTATTCCTTAATATAGGGATTAGTTTATGGCTGGGAAAACTGCTTGGTGAGTATTATTACGGCTTTTTTGCCATGGCGCTTTTCTACTTAATTGTAGCCGTGGTTTTGCATAAAACACAGCATAGAATCATTAAAACTCCAATTGGAAACATGATTGTTTCCAGTATTTTAAAAGAAGAAACTAAAAACTGATTTATATATTAAAAATATTCTTATGGGAACTATTTATGACATTAATACCTTAAATCAGAGGATTCAGTTACTAGAAAATCGACAAGATGAGGAATGGTGTGCAATAAAAGATGAGATCGATGATATCAAAGAAAATTTGAAACCTCTAAATCTTATCCGCAATACGGTCGAAGAAATCAACGAAACAATCGGTTTCAAAAGTAATCTGGCACAATCAGTAATGAGCATCGGAATCGGATATCTTGCCAAAAGATTTATTGTCGGCAAAAGCGACACTATGTTCAAAGGCATATTAGGATCTGTATTACAGCTTATTGTAACCAATTTAGTTTCTAAACCACATGAATCTTCTGAATCTTCAAACGAAGAAAATGAACAAAAAGAAGAATCATTACAATACGAATCATCGCAAGAGTAATTGTCTGACTTAAATACATGCATTATGGAAAAGTTAAATACAATAATTATCAAAAATGGTGTGACCATTTACTCTAACATATATAAATGTTTTGAATTTACGAGAGTATTTCTAGGTATCTAACTCGTTTATACGTTCTTAAAAAACGGTTAATCAGTTAATACTTCACTATATATTTTTAAGGTTAGGTGCTTAGGCACTGAGGTTTTAAGACTAAAAAACGAGAATTCGAACTTTGTTCAGATTCTCGTTTTTTTATATATGATAAATCCCTCAAGATTTTAGCACCTCAGTCCCTTTTCAATTATAAATTGGAATCTTCAAACCTGCATACAAATTAATTGCTTTGGAGTTGTTGGAAACAAAATTAGAAACAAGAGATCCGGAACCAATAAATAATGGTCCAGCTCTAAATCCGGCTCCTATCTGTGTACCGCTGTATTCCATCCAGGTAATTGGGAGATAAAAACTAAACTGCCTGGTTTCGTATCTTGGCGTAAATGTAACCGAATTTGCGATTGTGGCGGCGTTGATTTTTTTAGCGTCAATTAATCCGAAATCGCTGCTAAGATTCAAGTAAAACATGTTGTCTATATTCCAGTCAAAGTTGGTGTGTACAGTTGTTGGTAAATTTGCCTTCACTCCTTTTCTCGAGGAAACCTTTGTATAATTAGAGTCAAAAAAATCGAAAACATCATCAGCATTATCAATATCATTCTGAGTTACTCTTCCCGTTAGATTGTATGTGTTTTCGACAATATTTTTATAATTAACCTTACCGATGTCAGTCACAGATGCCGCAACCCTAAATTTATATCGGTTGCCAGCACAATTATGGCAGTTGGTACGGTATTCATACGTAAAACCCAGATCCATACCTACACCAGCCGAAGCGGCATCAAACCCAGCATTTTCTCCGTTTTGATAATCGTAACTTGCCGCTGTTTTTAATGTTCCAGTCGAATAATATTCGCTCAAAGCAGGATTTGCATTATTTCTATTAAATGCTACACTCAAATCACTTCCGTTGATATAACCGTTTACCCCCGCCATCAAATATTTTAAAGTAAGACCGCCTTTAATAAAATGCTCCTCACGATCTAACAATACAGTAGCGTAGCTGGCTCCAATCTCTGCCCATGAATTGGTAACTGCATTGGGGTTGCCACCAGTGATCAAAAAACTATTAGATCCATCAATTTTTTTATTTACCTCATCTATAAGCTCACCGTTTATATCGACAAGACTGGTTACACTTCTAACTCTTGAGAAAACAGCTACACTATGCTTAGGCGTAATTTCCATCATAAACGACGGACCTAAGGCATCTATATTAAAGTTTCCTTTATTATTGGTTTTAAAATGTTTATTTGCACTGGTCTCCAGATCATAACCGCGGTCCAGAACATGAATAAAATTAACACCATACAAATCATTTTGGCCTGTTGCACTAATAGATGAAATAATAATCTCGGCTTTATATTTAGATTCAACAATCGCAGACGGATTAAATATTGCACCTTGAATTCCGGCATAATTATCATCTCTGTATCCAAAATACGATTGCCCTTCGGCATAGAAAAAGCTTCCAAAGAAGAAGCAAAAAAGTAAAGTTTTCTTCATAAATTAATTTTAATTGGTTGATTAGTTTCGTAAATATCAAATAAAAAAAATAAAAAAAAAACTTAACCAGAACATATGTAGGTTAAGTTTTTTCTATGAAAGTATAAGATTATAAGCGAGTTATAAAAAAGAAAGAAGGCTCTTTCTTTTTTTAAGAAACAAAGGTTTAAGAGACGAAATTCAAAGGTAAATGTGATTCTTTATCTTATTTCAAACAAAAAAACCGAACAAAAGTTCGGTTTTATCTTTATAAACAGTCTAAAAAACTTAGAATCCTAGCAATTTAGTACCTCAGAACCTTAGTAAACTTCAGACGCTTCCTTTAATTTCTCCATATTGTTTACCAATTGTAATTCGGCAACAATTTTCTGAATGTCTCCATTCATGATATTTCCCAGATCGTACAAAGTCAAACCAACTCTGTGATCCGTTACACGACCCTGAGCGTAGTTGTACGTACGAATCTTAGCAGAACGGTCACCAGAACTTACCTGAGATGTACGTTTTGTAGCATCTTCGGCTTCTTTTTTGGCCAATTCCTGTTCGTACAAACGAGAACGTAATACATTTAACGCTTTGTCTTTATTTTTATGCTGCGATTTCTGATCCTGACACTGCGCCACCAATCCTGTCGGAATGTGTGTTAAACGTACCGCAGATTTCGTCGTATTTACAGATTGTCCTCCAGGTCCAGACGAACAGAAGAAATCTACACGAACATCGTTCATATCGATCTGTACATCAAACTCTTCTGCTTCTGGCAAAACCATTACCGTAGCAGCAGATGTATGCACACGACCTTGAGTTTCCGTCTGAGGAACACGCTGTACACGGTGAACACCAGCTTCAAACTTCAAAGTTCCGTAAACATCTTCTCCAGAAACCTCAAAAATTACCTCTTTAAAACCTCCAGAAGTTCCCTCGTTCATATCTACAACAGAAGTTCTCCAACCCATGCCTTCGCAATATTTGGTATACATTCTGAATAGATCTCCCGCAAAAATACTGGCTTCGTCCCCACCCGTTCCGGCGCGAATCTCTACCATAACATTTTTAGCATCTTCAGGATCTTTTGGGATCAACATAAATTTGATTTCCTCCTCAAGCTGAGGCAGACGCTCTTTTGCTTCATCCAATTGCATTTTGGCCATTTCGGTCATATCTGCATCACTTCCGTCAGCAATAATTTCGTTTGCTTCGTCAATATTGGCTAAAACAAGAATGTATTCTTCTCTCTTTTCAACCAAAGCTTTTATGCTTTTATATTCCTGGTTGAGCTGCACATAACGCTTTTGATCAGCAATAACATCCGGCTGAATAATCAAATCCGAAATCTCATCAAAACGCTGCTTTACATATTGAAGTCTATCTAACATTTTCTAATTCCTTTTATTGGACTGCAAAATTACGAAATTTTTGTGGAAAATTCTATCATAAAGCTTTTGAGTTTTTTAGGTAGATTTTTTAGCAGAATTATAATGGTTTTTGGGAGCTGTTTCCTCCCGACGCTTCGGGATTCGTTACAATATTTTGTGCCTCCCGAAGCCTCGGGACCGGCACAAAAGGATTTTCACTTCTATCAGGGCTAGAGATTTTCGATTTTTTAATTGGCTTTTATGGATTTCCGTAAAATCAGCCACTTAAGGGGATTTAATTTTGATAAACGAAGAAATTTTACTTTTTAAACCGAAATAATAATCTCATAAAAATTAATTATGTCTAAAACATTTACTCACCCCGATTTATTATTAACAGTAAAAGGAAATGTACTTTCAAATCACGAAGAAAATTTAGATTCTTCTATGTATGAAGATGCTAAAAATGATGGGAAAAATTTAGCAGTAAATATCCTAAACAAGCTATTTAATAAAATAGAGTATGGAAAAATTGAAAGTGATTTCAATACTGAAAGATTAAACTCAAGTAATTTTAAAAATATAAGGGAACAAATCATCAAATTACATTTTCAAAGAGAAACGGTAGGAACTGAAGCAATTAAATATTCTAAAAGTCTTGATTTTCTTTCTCAGGAGCTTAACAAAACGCAAAAATCTTTTTTTAGATTTTTGTTCAAAAAGAAAATTCAAAGATTAACATATGAAGTTGAGCAAAATAGAAATGACTTAGATGCTATTAAAGAAGTTGAAAAAGAATCTTATTTAAACATAACTTACGAATACAGTTCCATAAAATTAAAAGAAAAATACTCTGATCTTATAAGTGCATTTACGACGCTTAAAGGCTCTTCTAAAATATGGGATATGACTTATTCCGAAAGAAATATGGAAACAAAATCTGCTGCACAAACGTCAATGTCAAGAAATGAAGTTGAATTCTCTTTCAATTCAATTAAAGGTCTCCAAACAAATGAAAAGTCATTTCAATTTGAAAATTTTAATGGAGGTGATTTTTATTTCTATCCAAATTTTGTCATTTATTTTAAAACTAAGGAAGATATCGCTATTTTAGATTATAACGATCTTCAATTAGATTACTCTGTGTCTAGATTTTTAGAAGAAAGTCAAGATATCCCCGCTGACACTAAAATAGTTGGAGAAACTTGGTATCGAGTTAACAAAGATGGTTCTCCTGACAAAAGATTTGTAAATAATTATACAATCCCAATTGTAGAATATGGTTCTATCCATTTAAAAACTGAATCTGGAGTAAATGAATTGTATTACATAAGTGATATACAAAAAGCTAATCATTTTTCTGAACAATATAACTTTTACCAAGAATTGCTAAAAAATTCATAATCATTTATAATTCGTTTTATATATTTTCCGTAAAACAATTCAATTAAAAGGATTTATTATAACAAAACTATTTTAAATAAATCAGGTATTTTTACTTGGTTTTTTATTTAAAATAAAGTCGATGTTTGTCATTATTGTCAATTGTGTTTTTTATTTGTTAAAAAAATTAAAATATGTGGATAGCACAAAAAAATGGATGGAATAGTTCCCACACAGACTTATCAAAGTATTTTATAGAAAGGGTTAAACAAAAAGTTGATTTTGAAGAAATAATTTCAAATAGACATAGAACATCAAATGGCTACACATTAATTGAAGAAATTTGTGAAGTTAGCCAATTAGCTTTAAAACGTATTAAATCAATTAATCGACTACTAAGTCTTTTAAACGAATCTAAGTCAGAAAATATTAAAGCAAGCATTATTAATGATTTTATTTTAAACAAGTATCACGGTGATATTGTATTGTACTACAAAAACGTAAATCATAATAAAATCAAAGAAAGTGCAAAAGATTTAACTGATCTTCATAATAAGTCCAGAATAAATTCTAAGAGACTTGAAATTGAATACTTAAACAATATTATAAGTGAAATAAATTTAATAGATTTTCAATCAACAAATTTCGAAAGATACGCTAAAAAAATTGACTTAATAATTGATTGTTTAATTCCATACTTAATTTTTAAAGGTTATTCGACAACTAGCATTAGCGATATTTCATTTAGATTTATTGACAAGGCAAATGGCAACAAATCTGCTTTAAGAATCGTAAGTAAATTTAAAAGTCAACTTTCAAATTACACTTTTTTAATAAAAACAAAAGAAAAAAGCATTGAAATACAGACTATTTCGGATTATTTAAATAATAAATCTGTTCCTTTTAATATTGTAAAATATACAGACATAAAAACTAATTATCTATTTCCTCGTCTTAAAGGAGATAAAGATGTTTTTTTTAAAATTGAACGTTCTACAATAGATCCCCATAACTACCTAAGAAATCTTTATGAGATTTGTTTAAAAAAATATGTTATTTCTAGAGATCGAATGGACTTAACACCTCTTAATGATTTTTTCGAACGAGTATTTTGGAAATTTACTGATGCCCCAAAACATAACTTTCAAAAATCTAATTTTAACATTGATCCACTAAATGTAAGTAAAAGAAAAAGTTCGTTATTAGAAACATTACAGTCATTAAGTAAATCATTTGATTATGATTTTAATGATAAAACCGATATACCTTATATCGAAGATATATCCGATAGTTTATATTATTATAATTTGGCATTAGGATCTAAATCAATTGAAAATTCCTTATCATTACTTTGGACATCATTGGAAACTTTATTACCATATAGAATGCAAGATAATGATATAATGAATGTGCAACATTTTGTATCAAAATCGTTAAGTGTAGGTACAATTGGTAGAGAAATCACATCATTTGCATTAAGGTATTCCAATTGTAATTGGTTAAATGGCAAATGTTTTGATCCTATCGGGATTCACACTAACTATCTAAATTACACTTCTGACGGCTTAAAAATCTATTTGTATTGGCTTTGTACAACATTTAATGCAAGTAATGATCCTTTTAATCTCATAAAAGAGAATTCTAATCTATTATGTAATGACTTTTGCAATTTAAATGATAAATATACCGGTAAGAATAATATAAAGGTTCAATATTGGATCGACAAAATAAATTCATCAGAAGAGCTAATAAAATTTCAATTAGATCGAATTTATCTACATCGAAACCAAATTGTTCATTCAGGTAAATTTATTAATGAATATTCAAATCTTTGGAATCACTTAGAATGGTATATTGGTAAACTACTTTCTTATTGCGTTTTTAGATATATTAAATGTGAAAATAAAGAAGCGTTTAGCAAAGTGGAAATATTTTATGAACTAGAAGCATATTGCGACAATATAAAAAATCAACTAAAAGTAAACTCTAATAAAAAAATAAATGAAATAGAACATTTGTATGATGAAATACTCAAACAATCTTGGCAATTTTCATAACCCCGCTGCACGAAGTCTCCAAATAGCTGTGCAAAGTCTCCCGACTTCGTACCCGCCCAATATCTACAAAGTGAATCAAAAAAATTAATTTTGGAACGGAATATAGGAACGTGTACGAAGTCGGGAGACTTCGCACAGCGTAGGGAATTAGTTTTTAGAAGAAATTTATACTAAAAAAATTGATTAAATCATGACATCAAACGAAATAACATTTTTTTTTACAAACAATAAGGACACATTAACAATTTTGATTTCATCATTTGTAGGCCTTTTAACATTCTGTACCTTACTAAAAGCAATTATTGAATATAGACTCCAAGGAAGACAAAAAAGAGCCGAGCTTTTTGATAAATTCAAAACAACATTAATGACGGAAAATAGAATTATAACAATAAACAGTTATCTCGAAGATGACGATATTAACTTAATAAATATTCCTTTAATAGATAGATACTATTTTTTAGGTTATTACGAACAAATTGCTATTGCAGTTAATTCTGGACTAATCAAAAAAGATGTTGCACACTATATGTTTGGCTATTTCGCCATATGTTGTTGGAAAAGTGATAATTTTTGGGCAGGTATAAACAAAGAAAGCTATTATTGGAGTATTTTTAAAAAATATGTTGATAATATGCAAAGCTTAGAAGATCGAAACATAAATAAAAGTAATTTGAAAAAAATGTTAGATAATTTAACTGGTCGAAGTAATTTTAAATATTGATTAAATTAAAAAATCCTCTCTACGAAGTCTCCAAATAGTTATGCGAAGTCTCCCGACTTCGTACCCACTCCAATAATCAACAAAGTGAATCAAAAAAATTAATTTTGGAACGGAATATAGGAACTTGTACGAAGTCGGAAGACTTCGCACAGCGCAGTAGGTAATAATAATATTTTTAATATAAAACAATATTAATATGGAAAAAATTGAAAAATTGATGCAATTACTACCACTTGGAAGTATATTCATCTTATTATGTAGTTCAATTAAACTAGTTATTTATTATAAAGCATTTAATATTTCAATTGTAGATTATATTGGAATACAAGAATTTATTACAACATTCATTGATGACATATTACTATATTTATGCATTTTTGGAATTAGCATTTTTCTATCTTTATTTGACATAGCTCAAAATAGAGCTCAAAATTTAGCTCTTAAAAGTGACACACCAATAAAGTATAAAAATCAACGCAAAATTTCTTTAAGTTTAGCAATCTTGACGTTAATATTAATTAGTTTCCTTTCTTATTATTACAGTAATTCTACAGTTAAAACTATAGAAATTATATTTGTTGGTTTGTTCATATTCCTTGGTTTTTTACGCATATTTTTATCTTCTACAAAATTAACTTTACCATTTGGACTATACATTTCTATAAGCGTTATATTATACACGGTAATGTATGGATATACTGATGCTTACAAAATTATCGAGAATAAAGATAAATTAAATTATGTCATTTTATTTAAAGAAAAGACTTATTATACAGACCGAAGTCTCAAATATATTGGCAAAACAGAAAACTTTTTATTTCTTTTTAATTTAAAATCTAAAAGAACTACAATTTTGAAAAATGATGATTTAATAAAAATCAGTATTAAATAAATGAAATATTTATTAGTGCAGATTTGCAACCTGCTATACGAAGTGTTCTTATCGCTGTGCGACGTCTCCCGACACCCAATACCCGATAGCGCGGATTTGCAATCCGTGCCCGCAACAATAAAACACAATACAAATCATCAAAAACAAGCTAATACAGATCATGTAGCTTTTTTATATTTACAAAACACAAACCAATCTTTGCGGGCACGAATTGCAAATCCGCGCTATCGTGGAGAAACAATAAATGCATTAAGTAAAATAAACCCGCCGATTGAAAGCTTGAGAAAAATTTATAAAGCAGCTTTAGAAAATGAAGACTATGAAACGTGTGATGCTATAAAAGCATTTTTTGAAAGATTTTAAAGATCATAATTTTGTAATTCCGAAAGAGTTTGAAGTAGCAACTGAAAAATCAATTGAATTAGCAAAGTCCTATTACTACACAAAAGAAGGTGATGTCAAACTAATTTTATATGAATGGAATGTCGCGGATACGGCAGAAGTCGAAAGTGGAAAGTTTAAAGCAATATTCGCTGCCATTGAAAAAAAAGTTTCCGACAAAATTGGTCAGGCAGCTTCAAAAGAAATTGAAAGCAGTAAAATTAGAAACGACGAAACTTTCCGCGATGATATAAAGTGGAAAACTTCAGAATTAAATGCCTATTTATTTAGATTTGGAGATAGAAACAATAGCTATAATCAAATAAGATTAGCAATTTATAAAGATTAATATTATGGATTTAGAATCCGTGCCCGCAACAATAAGACACAATACAAATCATCAAAACAAAAGCTGCAAAATCATGTAGCTTTTATTATATTTATACACAGAACAAACCAATCTTTGTGAGCACGGACTGCAAATCTACGCTATCGGGAATAAAATATACCGTAACAAAAAATGAAAAAAATTGTATTTAGGTTTTGGATCATTAATTTTTTGATCAGTATTGCATTATTTTTTATTTATAGAATTGTGATTGCAGCAACAAAGACGTTTGATGGGAATTTCTTTGAAGAATTGATCCAGATTTTAGAACTGCTGTTAAATATAGGTTTTGCACTTATATACCTTATTGCAATGGTTATTTCTTCTTTTGCAATTCTTTTAAATTTGATAGAAAAAATTAGAAATAATTTCTATTGGTCTCTTTTAGCATTTGTAGGAATACCATCATTTTGGGTTATTTTTATCATTATTAAGGCATTGATTGATGCTTTAGCAGACAATTTGAGTATTTTGACAACGCTTGCCATTTTTTCAATACTTTATCTCTTTCTTACGACCATACAATTTTTATTATTCAGAAAAAAAATTAATAAAACTCTCGACATAGAAACCAAAATTGAAGTAACGAATTAAGCTTTAAAGAAAATACTTTTTATGAAAAAATAGCATGAATTTAAACGAAAAAGCAATTACGAAGTTAGTCTGTGTCTTTACACTAATCTTTGGTTTATCGGTAATCTTTTTTAATATCAAAAGCGGCTATAAGTCATTGGGTTTGTATTTAATTCCTACGATTTTTGTAATTATTGCACTATTAGGTATTTTTAAAGAAAATATTTCAAAATGGTATGATGAAAAAAAATTGGTACCTCTAAGGAGATGGATAATGAAACATTCGCTTTCTGTTTTTTTTATTTTCCCTCTTTCTGTATTTTCAATGATAGGGTTTTTATTGCTGTTTTTTGCCCTTAAACTAAAATGGAATGTTGATTTATTAGGATGGATAACCATTTCTATATTTGCTTTTTTTCCTTTATTTATAATTTATGGTTTAATATTCGGGTTTTCAATTTCCGAAAAACAACAAAAACGAATAGCCGAAAGACAAAATAAAATGTTTTTTGATGCTAACGGAATTAGAATTGAAATGCCATTATTTGACAAAGATTGTTTTATAAGCCAGCAATCTATTGAGGCTGTTATTTATTACAATTATATTGTCAGCAGTGATTTTACAGAGCATTATGAGGGTTATAAGTTCTATCTGAATACAATTCCTGTTTATACTAAATACGAAAAACAATCGTGGTTAAATAAATTATTCCCAAAAGACTCCCAAAGCAAAATAATTGACATTGACAATAAAACAAAATACTTTTGGGAAATACCAAAAATGGTAAAAATCTATTTTAACTCAAAAGCAGAAATTGATTTTAAAGATCCAATAAAAGGCACATTAATTTCGAGTGAAACTTACCAAAATAAGAATAAAACCACAACCATTGAAAAATGGAAACCAAGTAATCATGAGGCTGAACAAATTGTTTTTGACAAATTTAATAGAACCCTGGACGAGATTAAAAAAGGGTACCGCTAGGGATTTTGCAAAATCATATCGCTTTTGTTTATATTTACAAAACACAAACCAATCTTTGCACGCAAGGGTCTCCCGACTCTTCACTGCGAGGATAGTAAAAGTTACTGATGAAGAAAGAGAAAAACTGGCTCAAAATAATTGTCATGAATTTACTGGATTTCATTTTAAGCTGAAGGTAAGACCATATCTTAAAGATTTGTATCAGATTTTAAATAAACCTTATGCAAATCATCCAGCAGCTCCATTTCTTCTTCTGGTAATAACTGCAGGGCGATTTCCAGCAAAGTCATTACATTAATAGCATTATCTTTTGTAAAACCGGACAAACTTTTTGCATCTGGATGAAGCAGCGTAATACTTGCTGTAAGCAAATCTGAAACCATACGATTTAATTCGTAATACGAAGATACTTTTAGCGATACACTAAACGAATTTCCTATTGTATGCTCTGTTTTTAGCTTCGTAAAATAATTTACTTTACTCATCAATTGTACTAAGTTTTCTGCTTGTTCTTTATTTTGTATTTGCATGATTTAATATTTTTTTCTTTGAAGCAAAATTAGAAATAACAAATAGTTTTTAAGTGATTGTATATAACCGAGTGTATACAACCGATATTATTAACCTGCATTTTTTGTCATCCCGACAAAGGAAGGATCACAATAGAAGCTCGACAAAGATTACGCAACCAAACCCGACAGGTTTTTAAAACCTGTCGGGTTTACCGAAAACATTTTCTTTACGGAGTTACGCCTGTCATCCCGACAAAGGAAGAATCACAAAAGAAGTTCGACAAAGATTACGCAACGAAACCTAACAGGTTTTAAAAACCTGTCGGGTTTACCGAAAACATTTTCTTTACGGAGTTACGCCTGTCATCCTGATGCAGAAAGGATCACAAAAGAAGCTCGACAAAGATTACGCAACGAAACCTAACAGGTTTTAAAAACCTGTTAGGTTTACCGAAAACATTTTCTTTACGGAATTACGCCTGTCATCCCGACAAAGGAAGAATCACAAAAGATGCTCGACAAAGATTACGCAACAAAACCCGACAGGTTTTTAAAACCTGTTAGGTTTACCGAAAACATTTTCTTTACGGAGTTACGCCTCTCATCCCGACGCAGAAAGGATCACACCAGAAGCTCGGCAAAGATTACGCAGCGAAACCCGACAGGTTTTTAAAACCTGTTAGGTTTACCGAAAACATTTTCTTTACAGAATTACGCCTGTCATCCTGACGCAGAAAGGATCACAATAGAAACTCGGCAAAGATTACGCAGCGAAACCCGACAGGTTTTTAAAACCTGTTAGGTTTACCGAAAACATTTTCTTTACAGAATTACGCCTGTCATCCTGACGCAGAAAGGATCACAAAAGGAGCTCGACAAAGATTACGCAACCAAACCCGACAGGTTTTAAAAACCTGTCGGGTTTACCAAAAACATTTTCTTTACGGAGTTACGCCTCTCATCCCGACGCAGAAAGGATCACACCAGAAGCTCGGCAAAGATTACGCAGCGAAACCCGACAGGTTTTTAAAACCTGTTAGGTTTACCGAAAACATTTTCTTTACAGAATTACGCCTGTCATCCTGACGCAGAAAGGATCACAAAAGGAGCTCGACAAAGATTACGCAACCAAACCCGACAGGTTTTAAAAACCTGTCGGGTTTACCAAAAACATTTTCTTTACGGAGTACGCCCGTCATCCTGACGAAGGAAGAATCACAAAAGAAGTTCGACAAAGATTACGCAACAAAACCTAACAGGTTTTTAAAACCTGTCGGGTTTACCGAAAACATTTTCTTTCCAGAGTTCCATGTGTGATCCTTCGTTCCTCAGGATGACAAGATTGTGGTTAACTATTGCTTCTCAATAAAAAAAAGCTGTAAACTAAGTTTACAGCTTTTTAAGGTTGGTTTAATCATATGCCTAAAAACTTAAACATGTTTTTATCCTTATTTTGGCATAAAGACAATATTGATGTATGAATCAAAATTGGCAGGTTTAAGGATTTTGTAAGTCAAAAGTCCATTTTCGTCCAGACTGATGATTTGAATTAGAGTTTCATCATAATACGTGATATAATAATGCAGGTCTTTGGCATTGCCAAAAAAAGGGATCCCTGCAGGTGCTCCGTCGCTGGCCATTTTTGGACTTCCAAATTCGCTGGCATATTGTCCGTAAAGATCCTTGGTACGGGTCTGCCCAACCAAAGTGTTACTGGTTTCGATATTGATAGACGGCATGTAGAAAGACTTGCGGTTTACCAACAAGGCACTTTCCCATTTTGGAACGTCAGGTGTTCCGTTGTTTACAGAAATACAATTTTCTTCTGTATCAAAAACCATTAGTCCGGCAGCCGGAGTGGGAATCGCATTTTTTTGATCTGTTGTAACTTTAGGAACAAGAAGTCCTTTGGTTGTACTGCTTATGTCGAGCGCTGCACTCGCATCTGGTGTCAGAGTGCCAATACCAGTTTGTGCATGAGCCCCAGAAATAGAAAGCAGTATAAATAGTACCGAAAAAACCCATTTGTATATATTGAATCGTGTTTTCATCTTCGATTTTTTTATGAATTATGGCTATAGACCTGATTTTGTATTTACATTCTGCAGGTCTACCCTGATCTGCGGGTTGGTTCTGATACTGCAATCTACAACGTACGCTGTAACCGTGCTTGGTGTCAATGTAACGCCTCCGCTCTTAACAGGAGTAATGATAACGGTATAAGTTCCTGAATTTTGATAGGTATGAGCAATCTGGTAATCAGTTTGTCCTGAAACAAGAGGAACAGTTGTGCTTTTGGTATCTCCAAAATCTATTTTTAAGCTTACAGGGGCATCAATACCACCAGACATATCTACCTTTGTGGTAAATTTATAGTCATACCCTGTACAGGCAAATTTCTTAGCTGCTGGGGTCATGTTAAACCAGTTGGGCGCAAAGTTAGGTAGTCCATATTGAGCTGTTGCACCTCCGGATATAAATCCTGTTCCCGTTTTATAAATCTTTGGGCTGTCAAAATTATTGGGATCATCAATAACCCACATATATGTTTGATCAGGAGTAACCATATACAGTCTCCCATCAACAGCTTGTTGTATACCCTCAAGTCCTGAGTAAGGAGGAGCAGGAAATACTAAATTATAACTTTTTTGAGTAACTGTATCTAAGCTGGGCTTTGTAAATATTTCATCAACGTTATAGATTACAACCCGTGCATCAGCGAAACTTACATAAAGTAATTTACCATTTGGTGAAAACTCTAAACCATAAGGACTAATCATCCAATTATTAGTATCGCCTGGGTATTGAAAATTTTTAACATTGCTGGCAAATCCTGTGTTCATATCAAAATCACCATAGACCAGCCTGTATGGAGGCCATCCACCCACCGTCATGACAAAATGTCTACCATCAGGCGTTAGTTTGATATGACCCGAAGTCCTGTCCTCTTTAATTACTACTCCTAAAGAAGTTTTTGCAGGAGCCTGCGGACCTGCCGCTGTAAACTTCCAAGCATATAAAGTGCTTGGAGATGATACTTTCGTAGGAGCAATTACCCAATAGTCTTTAGTATTGGGAATTGCTATTGAAGTCAAACTTTCTGTAAATAGTCCAGCAGCACCTTCGGGGAAAGATTGGTTTTTTTGTGCAGCTACGACATCACCCGCGCCCGATCTTAAAGTCATATCTATAATTGAGTAGGCGATTCTTGGGCTACTATTCTCTGTTTCTCCCATTGTAACCTCTACGTACTTATTTGCAACATTTGGATAAGGAAATAATATACCCGACTGAGTTGATGAGCTACCTCCCGCTAAACCTGTACCGTTAGTCATAGTTGCCCCGGTTTTATCCCATACATTTACCCCGTCAGAATAAAACAATAAAGCTCCATTGGAGTCTGAAAGGGTAAAACATCCTTCATAGTTGTGATTTGAACTCATTTTTGGCGAGTTTGGTAATCCATCTAAAGAGGTTAGTGTAGCACCCGTACTGCTAACCGGAGTTACTGGAAAACTGCGAGTGGTATTCCATGTTAGAAATGCATTATAACCAAATGTCCAGTTATTAGCTTCTTTCTGTGCGTGTACAGAAAGACCGGATATTAATATTGTAAAAAATAATAGTGTCTTTTTCATGTCTGTTTCTTAATTATTTAACTACGAAAACCACATTCATAAACGAGGCATAATCTGCGGCTTTGATAATATCGTAATTTAAAACTCCAGTGGCAGATATGCTGTTTACTTTAATTACTGAGGTATCGCAGTTGGTCACGTAATAATACAATTTATCGTTTGTATAAAACGGTATAGATCCGGGCGCGCCTGTACTTGCTGTTTTTGGTGCATTAAATTGAGATTTATACACATCATACAAATCAAGTGTTCTGCTGGCTGTTGTTACCGCAGAAGCATCTACCGCTACAGCCGGCATATAGAAGAAACTGGTCAGCATGTCTCTGCCCAGACAGATCCAGTTTGGTACAGCAGGCGTTCCTGCATTTTGCGAAACGCAGCGCTGCGTGGTATCGTATACCATAAGTCCTGTGGCAGGCGATGGAATAAGGAGTTTTTGAGAAGTAGGTACACGAGGAATCAGCAGTCCTGTTTTTTGGTCTAGTGATTTTACCTCGAGTGCGGCACTAATATCTGGAGTTTGAGTATTAACACCAGTTTGTGCATGCGAGACATTGCTGAAACATGCAAAAAGCAGTGCAGTAAAAAGTAGTGAGGTTAATTTCGATTTATTCATTTTTTATTTATTTAATTGTACGGTCATGTATTAAAAGCAGCACAATTGCGGCTTCTTTATTATTTTTATTCTGCTATAAAGCAGTACATTTTTTTGGATAATTGTTTTTGTAGTACACGATCAGGAAGATCGCTTTTATACCAGATGAGCTTGTATTTGTAAACTCATTACCAAAATCTTAGGGTCTGGAGTGGTATTGACCGCTAATGTGCAGGCTTTATTATTTAAAACAGAAGCTCTTGGGTCTGCCCTCTTGGACTAATTTGAACTTGAGTCCGGAGTGGTATTTTAATTAAACTAAAATGCAGTTTTTCTCTTCATATCATTAGGATTTAAGTTTTTAGAGCCTTAATACAGAACATTATTCAATAAGTTTTGAGATCGTTTCTTTGATCTTCTTTTCCATTATAAGATAATCTTTTTTAATACTATCAGGTTTTATGCCTTGTGCATTTCCAGCCAGACACTTACGGATGTAATATTTTGATACTCCATATTTTAAAAACAAGGCTTCTAAAATATGAGAATCATAAGAATTGTAAATTTTCGGTTTGCAATTTTCCATGATACATTAGATTTAAAAATCGCAGCAAGTGTAAGTGATAATTTTCAACACACAAAACAAATATGAAGATAATTTCTTACAATGTTATTTTTTATGTTTTTTTAAAGACGAAATAAAATACACTTAAATAACTACAAAACAAATAATTAAACCAAAACACAAAAAAACATATTTTTATAATAACTTTCTCGACGAGATTTGTAAAAATTACAATTGATGATAATTATGTTCTTAAAAACAACTAAATACATTTAAAAAAAAATTACAATATTCATTGGTTTTATAATCTTTTTCAGCGCTTTAAAAAATGATTTTTTTGAAATAAAATTTCTAAAATGTTGAAGTATAGAATTTGTAATTTTTTGTTTTACTTTTACCAATTCTTTACATTGTTTCAAATATTGGAACAAAAAAGATGATAATTTTCATCTTAACGTAAGATGATGATAATTTTTCTATACAGATGAATAGCATTCTTGATCACATAAAACAATTAGCTATAAATGAAGGTGTAGCCATAACCAAACTAGAACAGGTTATTGGCGCCAGCAAAGGGGTTTTGTCTCGTGCTATAGCAAACAAAAGCGATATACAAGCCAAATGGATCGTAAAGATTATTCAAAATTATCCTCAATACAGCTGCGAATGGCTCATAAAAGGCGAAGGTCCGATGATCAAACCTTTGGCAGCAAATTCTGAACTGGAAGGATCTGCTGCAGTTTATGAAATAAATTACAAAGACCTCGCAGAATCCAGAAAAGAAACCATAGAAAGCATGAAGAGCCAGATTCGTCATCTGGAGGAGAAAATTGCTCTTAACGAAAAGAAATAATCTAATCGGGCTTTAATGTAAAGCTGCGCTACTTTTACGCAGCAGAAATTCTATAAAAAACTACACGAAAAATATTTTTACCGTTTTTTTTATACACAGAAAAAGTCAATCTTTGTCTGCAAAAGAATATTCAAAATAAATCATAACCTCATGAAAAACATCTTACAGATCATTGGTGTCATCTGTTTAATTGGCAATATAATGATCTCTGTACTGGTTACTTCTTTGGATGTTTATTCTAATCGGTATTTTAGAGAATATGAAAATATAAAAAGCTTTAAAAATACAAAATCAAACATGACTACAGATTTTTTAGTAATCGAAAGAGCGTATCAGGATACAGGACCAGAAAACGGAATAGGAACTTTTGTTATTGAAGGCGAATTATCTAGTAATCATTCTAAAATAAGATTGTCTGTAGGGAAGCAAGAATATCTGGGTTCAAATTTAAATGAACACGCCCTTTACAAAAGTAAATTAACAAACGATTATTTTTTGAAAGATGCCCCTCAGGAATATTATAATTATGAGTTGTGTTCTTTTTATATGGGGATTTATTTTAAAGTTTCTTTTTACATCATCATCGCAATTCTACTTTATTTCCTGATCAATTATATAAAAGCAAGAAGATACCGACTCTATTAAATGTTTTTTATCTTGCATCAAAATTTCCCGCCTTATGAAGTATTGGGCGACAGTGCAAAACCAAAAAAATTATCCAAAACAAAAGCCACAACAAATACTCTTACCCTTTATGAGAACAACCGTATTGTTTCTATTTCTATTCATCTACAATTTATCTTTAGCGCAAAATAAACCTGCAAATGAACTCACCATAAGGAATGATCCAGAACAACGCCTTGGAACTTGTTTTTCTAATAGTCTTTGGGGAATCCAAGAAGGTAAAAAATACGGATTGTATGATGACAAAAACAAAAAAATTGTTATTCCCGTACAATATGATAATGTAATCGCGGTCTATGATAATGGAAAAATCGTATCTGTTGAAGCAGATAAGAAAAGTTTTTTGGTAGATCTTCAAAATAAGCCGGTTTCTAAAAAATATGATGGTATAAGATCTACTTCATCACTCTCAACTTTAATTGCAGAAAAAGACAACAAAAGTATCCTGATCGATTTTAACGGAAAAGAAAAAGGTCCGTGGTATGATAAAATAGATTCTACATATGGCTCAGAAATTTTAATGGCACAATCCAATACCCTATATGGTGCAATTGACCTAAATGGAACTATCAAAATTCCTTTTAAATATCAATCTATTGAATTGGGCAGCTCTAAAAAAATCAAGGCTCAACTAAACAATCAATGGGGCGTTATAGACGAAAACAACAAGGTTTTGGTTGATTTTAAGTATGATGATATCGAACCGCGTTCTGACGAATATATTGTAACAAAAAACAGAAAAAAAGGGGTTTTGGACAATAAAAACAAACTGATAATCGATTGCGTATACGATGGCATTTACGGGACAAGTGATAAACTAGACAAACACAGCAAATACAGACAGGTTAAATTAGAAGACAAGATTGGATTAATTGATTCTACTGCCAACACCATTATTCCTGCCGAATATGAAAATCTTAATTTCTTTGAGGATTTAAAATTCAATAAAAGAATTATGGCTTTAAAGAATAATAAATGGGGAATTATAGATTTTGACAATAAGGTGATTGTACCGTTTGAATATGAAAAAATTAAAAGAGGCGGTTACAGCGAAATAATAGAATATTTGAATGCAGTTCCTACTGAAAAATCCAAAGTAAAGAATTGGTCGTTTAATGAAAATGATTTTGTCTATTTTGTGAAATCAAATGGAGAATATATCATCATAAATGAAAAACAAAAAGTCTTATACAAAAAATAAAAACTGAGTTTAACTGCCGTGCGAAAGTCTCCCAACTTTCTAACTGCTCCAATAACCTGCAAAGAAGAAAAAACTTATATTTGAAAAGAAATACGGCTGCCATAAATACGCTTTGGTTTCTGAAGCATTAATTTTACTGATCTGATTGCATAACTCAATAAAAATACATGAAACTATTTTCGATTTTATTTTTTATTTTTTCTGTTCACTTTTCGTATTCACAAACCATTGATTTTAAAACCGAAAAAGAAATTATCAGTCAGACACTCAGTCAATATTTAAACGAGAATCCCAATTCGATGGCGAGTTTTTTAAAAGGAAAAAAGGGTTACAAAATGGCTGCTTTTGGTTTAAAAATGGGAGTTGCAATGGAGGATGATCCGGTAAAAAAAGAAGCTGCCAAAAAGGATTTGATTCATTTGGATTCTTATTCTGATTCTATTGCTGCAGTTTTAAAAACAAAAAAAATTAAAGTATTGATCAGCGATACTTTATTTGCTTACAAATATACTCCTGCCGCATCCAACTTACAGAATGAAACCGACTGGAAACAAAACTACGAGTATTTACTTGCTGATTTTAGAGACAACAGCATGGCCCGAATGGATACCATTATAGGCGAAGAATACATCGATTTGATAAAAAAACAATTGCATTATAAAGGCCAGGACAAGCCGTTTTTGAGAGCGGAATTAAACGATTCGTATTACCAATACGAAAAAGAAAATACTTCCTCCAAAGACGAGCTTTGTGTCAGAGCTTCTAAAATATATCGTTTGGTTTTAAATAAAAATAATACCAAAGGCTGTTATTTGTTTTCGTTTTATTGCAATGAAAACAAGATCTGCAGAAGTTTTATTTTTATTAAAAAAGAAAAGAATAAATGGGTATATGTAGAGGAATATCCATCTTGGATTGTCGATGAATCTTAGTGTGATATAAAGAAACACAACGAAACCTAACAGTTTTAAAAACCTGTTAGGTTTACCGAAAACATTTTATTTACGGAGTTACGCCTGTCATCCTGACGAAGGAAGGATCGCAAAAGAAGCTCGACAAAGATTACGCAACGAAACCTAACAGGTTTTAAAAACCTGTTAGGTTTACCAAAAACAAAACTTAACCAAAATCCAAATAATGAAATCTAAATTTAAGCTCGTAATTGTTATTGCAATACTTCTCACAATCACTTATAATTTAATTTCGTTTTTTTCTACTTTCCACATTTATGCTGCGGGAAGCTATCCTTATGCAGAAACGTATTATCTCAAGTATCCGGAAAAGGATATTATCAAGGCATTAGAAAAAATGAATCTTAATCATGCAGATTTAAAAGATAAAAATCCTACCGACTATTGGCATGATATTTCTTTTAATCTGGATGGCAAAAGAATAGATGCCTGGACAAGACCTGGTTTTGACGAAGGGACAAATATTGGTTTTGTGGCGGTATATAGAAACAGAGAATCAGGATGGCAGCTGATCAATCAGGATTTAGGTTTATATAGAAACATAATGATAAAAAGAGAATTCAAAAAGAAGATCATCGAAAGACTCAAAATCGAATTAGAAAAATAAAAGGTTTTTTGTAAAGAACTCCAAACAGACTTGGGCATAAAAAACGAATACCAAACATAAGATCTTAAAGCATGAATTTGTTTAAACAGAAAAAAATTATTTACAGCCTTTTAGATAAAAAAGATTTTACAGAAGTATTAAATAGAAACGTAGAGTCTTTTAAAAAGGATAACTCAAAGATCTTATTTGAAGGAAAAGTAGATGTTAATGGAAATTTTGTTATTTATCCCTCTTTCGATTCTAATGCGAGAAATCAAATTAGACCAGTAATTGAAGGCACTGTATCTGAAAAGGACGCAAAAGAATTAGTAATTGAACTTACTTTTGATCTGCCCGGCATGATGAAAAATTTAATTGCTTTTGTAGTGATCCTTAATTTAATACTATCCTGCTTTCTTTATTTTAATACCTTGTTTTTAAAATGGTATCTGGTTTTATTTTTCATGGTTATTTTTTGTGCAGGAATATATATAACGTACCTTGATAAGGTTAAAAAATCATTTGCCATTCTAGAGCGATTATCAAAATAACTTCTAACTAATCTTTATAAAAGCTAAATTATGAAATTACTACTCTCTGTCCTCCTACTAATCTCAAATCTAACGCTTTTAGCTCAATCCAATCAATTTGCTGGTGATTATAATCGTAATCTTAGCGAAGAAGGAAAACATGTCATTGAATACAAACTGACCTTAAATCCAGACGGAACATTTGTATTTCATTCGTATTCGAAAATGCAGGGAGGAACTCCGCCGGAAGTAAATACGTACGGAAAAGGAAAATGGAGTGCAAAAGACAATATAATTACTTTTTCTTCTAATAAAAAAGAGGATTTTGATGCAAAATATACATTAGATTTTAATAATTCTACAGCACGATTTGCAGCTAAAAATCCGAGAGATAAAAGTGATAAAATAGTCAAAACCAGACTTACGTTTTTAGAATCTGGAATTTCCTGGATCAAAAGACTTGATATTTTTAAAATCTAGATTCTGTTTTATTCAAATCGCTTTCCTACTTTTAACATCATCAAACAATCCAATCAAAAAATGAAAACCTATTTTGTTGACTCGTTTACAAATGAAAAATTCAAAGGAAATCCTGCTGCAGTTTGTCTGCCCGAAAGTGCATTAGATACCGAAACCATGCAAAGTATTGCGACAGAAATTGGCTTTTCTGAAACTGCTTTTATCAGACAATTAAATGGAAATACGTACAGCATCAGGTTTTTTTCGCCAAAAACCGAAATTCCGTTATGCGGGCATGCGACACTTGCTTCTTCTAAAATTGTTTTTAAAACCACTTCATTCGACACCATAAAATTCATCAATTATAACAATGTTGAATTGCTGATTGAAAAAGAAGGCGATAAAATCAAAATGCAATTTCCTGTGTATGAGACAGAAGAAACAACCGTACCGCAAAAGATGCTGGATGCACTTGGAATTTCTGAAATTACAGCCAAAAGATACAGTCCCAACAATCAAATAATTTTAATAGAAATTGAAAGTGCACGTGAATTGGCGGATTTAAAACCCGATTTCACCGCGCTGCTCAATTCACATTCCGGAATAAGCGGTGTTTTGGTAACGGCTGTTTCAGATCACGAAAATTTCGATTTTGAGTACCGTTATTTTTGGCCGTGGGCAGGAACAGATGAAGATCCTGTAACGGGCGGCGTTCAGACCTTTTTGACAAAATACTGGGCTGTAAAACTCAATAAAACAAAACTCAATGCGTATCAGTCTTCAGCACGAACCGGAACAATGCGCACAGAACTTTTGCAAGATAAAGTCTGCATTCTGGGAGAAGCGGTAATTATTTTGGAGGGAGATTTTATTTTATAAATTAACTGATTTACTTAAATCAATTTTGATCAAAATAAAACCATTTTTTATCTACGGAACATTTTTTATCCTCTTTATTGCAGCATGTTTGCTGTGGATGATAAAAAAAGATGCATTCAAAGAAAACGCGACTTTTATTGGTTATCGCGATAAAGAGTTCGAAAAAATAATAGGATATACTCTGGAGGAATATGTGAAAAAAAAATCTATTACGACATTGGAGCTTAACGGAAATGAAAAATACGATGACAGTATTTTAGATCGTTTTAGACTGGAAATTCAGAATATCATAAATTTACAAGATCCTGCTAAAGGCATTCATTTAAAATTCAGTAAAAAAACAACGTATGAAAATGTGATTCGTTCTTTTCAGATTTGCAAAGAAGAACGCTGCCCGACATATGTTCCGGATGGATATGACTTTTGGGTTTTTCCTTATTATAAAAAGAGACATTATGAGCAAAGATAAAAACCAGTATTAGAATGGAATTTGATAAAAAATCTGGAATTATTATACTGATTCTCTTTATTTTCTTTGGTTTTTACAAACCTGTAGTGTGCTTCTTAATCGTAGGAAGTTTAATTTTATACCACGGAATTCATTATCTGGAATTTCTAAACTCCATAACAAAAAACGGAATTGAAAGCCTGGGAAAAATTGTGTCGCATGAATCTGACGAGGGTTATAAAATACCCATTATAGAATTTAAAACTCTTGAAGAAAAACTGATCACAGGAAAACCATATTATTACGCCTCAACAGATGCAAGCTTTTTCAGATCGTATAAAAATGACATCAATAAGAATATCAAAATTCTATACAGCTCTAAAAATCCAGAGCGATTTGTTGTCAAGGCAGAAAAGAGCTTTAATTACGGTACTCTTATATTTTCGGTTATAATTGGAGCTGCCTTTACTTCTATGGCAATCGCACAGCTTTTAGGATACGTAAATGTGATTCATAAATAAGTGCAGGTTAAAAAAACCTGCACTATACCTAACTAATTCATTCTAATTACGTATTAAAAATTGTCTGGCTCTGTTTTTTGAGAAGTAGCAATGGCGTTAGAAAATTTGTTGTCAAAATTTAAAAGCAGCATTTCTGTAAATCTTCCGTGATAAACGCCATAAATTTTATCTGTCATTTTAAATTTTTTGTTCGCCAAAATTCCAAATCTTAATTCTCCCGGGCGTATAGCAGGTATAAACCATGCTTTTGACTTCCATTGATCTGATGTGTGGGTAAAATCGCCATCACAATCGTACGACCAGTTTTCAATATTTTTTGAACTAATTTCCTGCTTTATTAAACTTAAAAGCTCCAACGGATTATTTGTTTTAATTATAACTGCCATGCTAAAAGTATTTATAATTTTCTGTTTTGTAATTTTCAAATACAACAAATTTATTTTCAGGCAATTATACCAATTAATTCAATTATAGCAACCCGTATTTTTACGTGATTTGCATTGAAAGAGTGTAGTTTAACAAAAACGATTGTATTTGCAGAAATAATTTAATGGCTATAGAATTTCGCTAAAAAAAAGTGAGACTTCAAATCGGTTCCATCGACTTAAAATCTCACTTTATAATTCCAAAAAAATGACAAAATTTACCAAAGTTTGTTTTACGGAAAGTATATTCTAAAATTGTAATTATTGTGAAGCAATTTTAGTCATAAATAATTTCACGACAACACGTATAAATACCTGTTTTAAAATAAGTTAAAAATAATTTACTTTCTTAAAACAAGAACTTATGGAGTTGATCTGCCGTTTTAAATGTAATTATAAAACCTCTTCTTCTTCCTGCCATCGCCAGAGCCGCAAAAACTTTATGATCCTAATGTCTTAACGGCAAACCAAAAAAAATGCCTAATTTCGCTTTCAAATTTAGAAGGAGAAAATGAAGGTATGTATTGCTGAAAAACCAAGTGTAGCGCGCGAAATTGCATCTGTTTTGGGTGCAAATACCAAACACGATGGATATTACGAAGGCAACGGTTATGCCGTAACATACACTTTTGGGCATTTATGCACCTTAAAAGAACCCAATGATTACAGACCACACTGGAAAAGCTGGGATTTGAACAACCTCCCGATGCTTCCTGAAAAATTCGAAACCAAAGTCGTTCAGAATTCAGGAATTCAAAAACAGTTTAAAATCATTAAAAGTCTCTTTGACAAAGCCGAACTGGTTATCAACTGCGGGGATGCCGGACAGGAAGGAGAATTGATTCAGCGCTGGGTCATGAACGAAGCGCATTATAAAGGCGAAGTAAAACGTTTGTGGATTTCGTCCTTAACAACAGAAGCCATAAAAGAAGGTTTTGACAATTTAAAACCTTCTGAAAACTACGATAATTTGTTTTATGCCGGTTTTTCCAGAGCAATTGGCGACTGGTTATTAGGAATGAATGCAACGCGTTTGTATACCGTAAAACACGGCGGTTACAAACAAGTTCTCTCTATTGGCCGCGTCCAGACGCCAACTTTGGCAATGGTTGTAGACCGTTTTAAAGAAATAGAAAATTTTAAACCGCAGCCGTATTGGGAATTGCAGACTTTATACAGAGAAACTCTTTTTAGTTATGAAGATGGTCGTTTCCTGAAAAAAGAAGACGGAGAAATCCTGGCCGAAAAAGTAAAAGAAAGTGATTTCGAAATTGTTTCTGTTGATAAAAAGAACGGTAACGAATATGCGCCAAAACTTTTTGACTTAACAGGTTTACAAGTATACTGCAATCAAAAGTTTGGATTTTCTGCAGAAGAAACACTGAAAATTGCACAGACTTTGTACGAGCAGAAAGTAATTACGTATCCCAGAGTTGATACTACTTTTTTACCGAATGATATATATCCGAAAGTACCGGGAATTCTGCAAAAATTAACCCCATATGCCGAATTGACGCAGCCACTTTTAGGAAAGAAAATCAAGAAATCGCCAAAGGTTTTCAACGACAAAAAGGTTACAGATCACCACGCTATAATTCCAACAGGAGTACAAAATAATCTGGCTTACAATCAGCAGCAGGTTTACGATATTATTACAAGGCGTTTTATTGCCGTATTTTACGACGATTGTCTGGTTGCCAACACTACAGTAATTGGAAAAGCAGCCGATGTGACTTTTAAAACCACAGGAAAAGAAATCTTGAAAAAGGGATTTCGCGTTGTTTTTGAAGATCCGAATGCCAAAGAAAAAGAACCCGATTTACTGCCGAGTTTTGTGGTAGGCGAAAAAGGACCGCACGAACCTTCGTTTCTTCAAAAAGAAACCAAACCGCCAAATCAGTTTACTGAAGCGACTTTACTGCGCGCCATGGAAACCGCAGGCAAACAAGTTGACGACGAAGATTTACGAGAACTAATGAAGGAAAACGGAATCGGACGTCCGTCTACGCGTGCGAATATTATTGAGACTCTTTTTAAGCGTCAATATATTGTTAGAAATAAAAAGCAGGTTTTGCCCACTTTAACCGGAATTCAGTTGATTGATACGATTCAGAATGAATTGGTCAAATCTGCGGAACTTACGGGAACCTGGGAAAAGCAATTGAAAGATATTGAGAAAGGAACTTTTACGGCTGCTGCTTTTATTAAAAACATGAAACATATGGTTGAAGCTTTGGTATATGAAGTAAGAAGCGAAACTAAACATGCTAATATTTCTCATGCCGCAACGATTCAGAAACCAGTTGTAAAAGCAGAGAAAAAGAAAGCTGCCGGAATTTTGGCAGAAACTTGTCCAAAATGCCAGAAAGGAAATCTAATAAAAGGAAAATCGGCTTTTGGATGCAGTGAATACAAATCGGGCTGCGACTTTGTGCTGCCGTACGTTTTTGCAGAAAAAAAAATAACAGAAAGCCAATATTTGCGTCTGGTGCAAAAAGGTTCTACGGTAAACATAAAAGGCTTTAAAACTGATGCCGGAACTGTTGAAGGTTTGATTCGTTTTGAAGAAAATTACAAGCTAAAACTAGAACCCAAAAAAACGGATAAAACTGCCGAATCAAAAGCAAGCTCAGATTCATTAAGCTGTCCGAAATGCAAAAAAGGAACCATTCTGAAAGGGAAAACCGCTTATGGCTGCGCCGCCTATAAATCGGGCTGTGACTTTAAAGTAACTTTTGACGAAGTCCGCTCAAAACTAAAAGACCAAAAACCGACTAAAGAATTGGTATATTCGATTTTACAGGGAAGCGTCTAGTTTTTTTTAAGCCACAGATTTATAAGCATTTTTTAGCTTTTGCCACGAATTACACTAATTATTACTAATTATTTTTCTAGCTGATTTTATATAAATTAAACCGTTGAGTGTAATTATATTCAACACATAGAAACATAGATTTTGTAAATTTATAAAAGGCGTTTTACTTGT
>NZ_MUHF01000011.1 GCF_002217435.1 Flavobacterium reichenbachii | reverse complement strand
GCGGCGCTTTTTGTTTTATAAGATTGATACTTACTGCTAGACTTTTGTTCTTCCGCTTATTAATGAAATAACAAATAACACTAAAAATATAAAGAATAAAACTTTTGCAATACTTGCAGCTCCAGCAGCGATTCCACCAAAACCAAAAATTCCAGCGATTATTGCAAGAATTATAAAGATGATTGTATAACGTAACATAATAATAATTTTTTTAATTTATAAATGTGACTATTCTAAGTCTGTTTGTTTGTATTTCAAAGTTCTTTTAATCTTACAAACCCGCTTAACTCAAAACATTTTTTTATTATCTCAATCAATTATAAATCAATATTTTACGATTTTCACAATTTCATTTTAGAGTTGTATAATTCCCATAAAAAATGCATTGAGTTAATTTTTTAGCCGATTGGATCAATTATAGCTCGATCTGTAAGGTAATTTTGAAATAATAATTTTGGAAGCAGCTGTATAACACGTTGTTATTAAGATGATCCATTATTAAGGAACTGCAAATGTTGCAGCATCTATAAGCCATAAAAAAATATTAACAGAATTAAAAAATATTCCCCCATGAAAACGATATCTAACAAATCAAAAATAGTTTTTCTATCCACTTTTCCACCAACACAATGCGGTATTGCAACTTATACACAAGATACTATTAAAGGTCTTACAGATGTTTATGGTAAATCTATTAGCTGTGAAATCTGCGAATTGGTTATTCAGCCAAAAGAAAATCCAACGCAGGCTTATACCTTAAATACAAAAGACAGAGAAGAATATGTAAAAATTGCAGAACAAATCAATCAGGATGAGGCTGTAAAGTTGGTGCATATTCAGCATGAATTTGGTTTGTTTGGAGGAAATTATGGTGATTATCTTTTAGATTTTCTAAATGCCTTACAAAAACCAGTTACATATACTTTTCATAGTGTTATTCCTAATCCAAATGACGAATTAAAATCACTTGTAAAATTACTATTGAGCTACAGCAAATCTGCCTTTGTGATGACAAATCAATCAAAAGAAATTTTGCTTAGAGATTATCAAATAGAAGAAGATGCAATTACGTGTGTACCTCACGGAACTCACATTGTGGTGTATGAAAAACCAGAGCATGCCAAACAAAAATTTAATATTCAGGACCGATTAGTTTTAGCAACTTTTGGACTTTTGGGTGAGGGAAAAAATATTGAAACCGGATTACAGGCATTGCCAAAAATTATTGAAAACACACCAAATGTCCTTTATTTAATTATCGGAAAAACACATCCAAATTTAATTATTGATGGTGTAGATTCATACCGAACAAAATTAGAAGCTATTGTTGAAGAGCTGAATATAAAAGATAATGTTCGTTTTATAAATGAATATCTTGATACAGATGATCTTTTGGATTATCTAAAAGCTGCAGATATTTATATGTTTACCTCTAAAGATCCAAATCAGGCTGTGAGCGGTACTTTTGCTTACGCAATGAGTTGTGCCTGCCCTATTGTAGCATCTAAAATTCCGCATACAAGAGAGGTTTTAACTTCTGATTCTGGAATATTAGTTGATATCGGAAATGTAGATCAATTTGCAGAAGCAGCGATTAAACTTCTTTCTGATGAAAATTTAAGAACAGAAATGGGAATTCAGGCATTTACAAAAATGCGCGCAACATCTTGGGAAAACGTAGGTATTACGCACATGAATACTTATAAAAAACTGATGGAAAATCCGTCAGACATTAAATACAGCTATCCTTCAATTCAGCTGAGACACATCAAAAAAATGACAACTGATTTGGGTATCATCCAATTCAGCAAAATATCAATTCCTGATCTGGAATCAGGATATACACTAGATGATAATGCGCGTGCGCTTGTTGCTTTCTGTATGCATTATAAACTAACTCAGGATAAAGAAGATCTTCCTTATATTTTGATTTATTTAGATTTTATATTAAGATGCCAAAAACCAAAAGGCGACTTTATAAACTATGTAGATCAGGAAAACAGAGAACATGTAGAACAAAATGCAGAAGTTAACCTGGAAGATTCTAATGCAAGAGCTATCTGGGCTTTAGGAACTGTTATTTCTATCTCGGATATTCTACCAGAAGCTATTACCAAAAAAGCATCAAAATGTTTCTTAAATTCATTAAAATGGGCAGAAAACATTCAGTCTCCTCGTTCTATTGGTTTTGCAACAAAAGGTATGTATTTGTATCATTCTACAGTTCCAAATTTGTATGTAGCAGCTATCATCAACAAATTAAACACCAAATTATTGGCTAATTATGAAGATCACGCTTCTAAAAACTGGAAATGGTTTGAAAATTATCTGACTTATGCCAACGGTATTCTTCCAGAATCTATGCTGTATGCTTATTTAATTACCAACAAACCTATTTATAAAAAAGTTGCTTTAGACTCGCTGGACTTTTTAATGTCTAAAATGTATATAGACGACAGCTTTAGAGTGATCTCTAACAACGGATGGTATCAAAAAGATGCAGAACCGGATCAATTTGGAGAACAGCCAATTGACGTTTCATACACTATTCAGACTTTGAATGCGTTTTACAATGCCTTTAAAACTCCAGAATACAAACAAAAAATGAAAACTGCTTTTAATTGGTTTTTAGGAAAAAATCATTTAGGACAAATTATGTATAACCCTGTAAGCGGAGGCGGTTATGATGGACTTGAAAAAGAAAATGTAAACCTAAACCAAGGAGCAGAATCTACTATTTGCTATCTTACTGCTCGTTTATTGATGGAAAACTTAAAGTTGTCTGAAGTAAAAGTAATACCACTAAGAAAATCTGCAGCAAATGTTGCAATCAATCTATAAACCATATTCTAACCAAATATTCTATTAATTCGGAAAAAGTCCCTTTTTATAAGGGATTTTTTTGTTTAATACTTTCCTGCGCAACGCAGCTTTATTTTATTTATTGTATCACATCGTGAAAATTATATAAGGTTGAAAAAAAATGGTGTAATGTTTTTTGCTTAGTCATAGGGTAACTTTAATATATAATTATAAGAAAATGTAAATCATGCTACACAATTGATTTTCAGATTTATAATTCCAAACCTTAAAACTAAAACACTTTGATTCTGAATTTAAAAAATACATTCGCACAAATTGGAGATGTAACTTTGTTTGCAAAAAGATTTTTTAAGGAGGTTTTTATCCCTCCTTATGAGGCTAAAGAGTTTTTGAAACAATGTTATATAATCGGTTACAAATCCCTTCCGTTAGTAGCTATTACCGGATTTATAATGGGTTTGGTGCTAACGCTTCAATCACGTCCGACGTTAGTAAAATTTGGAGCAGAAAGCTGGCTTCCGGGAATGGTGGCTCTTTCTTTAATTAGAGAAATTGCACCAGTAATAACAGCTTTAATCTGTGCAGGAAAAATTTCATCTGGTATTGGTGCCGAATTAGGATCTATGAAGGTAACAGAACAAATTGATGCCATGGAAGTTTCTGCTATTAATCCTTACAATTATTTAGTGGTAACCAGAATTTTAGCTTGTACGCTTATGGTACCGCTTTTGGTCTTCTTTGCAGACGCAGTGGGAATCCTTGGTGGTTATGTTGGAATCAACATTCACGGCGATGTTAATTTCTATCGCTTTCTTACTCAAATTATTCAGTCTCTGGGATTTTTAGATTTATTTCCAGCAACGATCAAAACGTTCTTCTTTGGATTTTTTATCGGAATGATTGGCTGTTATAAAGGATTTAATGCCGCAAACGGAACAGAAAGTGTGGGTAAAGCAGCAAATTCTGCTGTAGTTACCGCTTCATTGACCATATTTATTATTGATATGGTTGCAGTACAGATAACCGATTTATTTTTTTAAGATGATTAAAGAAAAAGAACATACAGAACCAAAATCTGAAGACACCAATCAAGGTCCGATAATCGAGATTATAGATTTGCATAAAACCTTTGGCGAAGACAATACGATCTTAAAAGGTGTAAATCTTACAGTAAACAAAGGAGAAGATTTAGTGATTTTAGGGCGTTCCGGTTCAGGAAAATCGGTAACCATAAAATGCATCGTAGGTTTAATAGAACCTGATCAGGGTGAAATTAAAGTATTTGGCGAAAATATACTGAATCTTTCAAAAGAAGAATTAAATGAGATGCGAGTCAAAATTGGATTTTTATTCCAAAGCGGCGCTTTATACGATTCTATGTCGGTGAGAGAAAACCTCTCTTTTACATTGCGAGCTCATAAAAGAGATTTAAGCGAAGAAGAAGTAGAAAGTGAAGTTATAGAAGCACTTGAAAGTGTTGGTCTTGGGGATGCCATTGATAAAATGCCATCGGAGTTATCGGGCGGAATGAGAAAAAGAATTGGTTTAGCACGCACGCTGATTTTAAAACCAGAAATCATTTTGTACGACGAACCAACGACAGGATTAGACACGATTACTTCCAGAGAAATCAGCGAATTAATCTTAGATATAAAAAACAAACAAAAAACGGCATCTATTATCATTACACACGATATGGCTTGCGCCAAAATGACTGCCGATAGAATTATGGTTCTTAAAGACGGCGTAATACATGCCGAAGGAACTTACGAAGAATTAGAAAAAGACGAAGACGAATGGGTGCGCTCATTTTTTGAATAAAGCAAAATAAATAATAGAAATCATGGAAAAGAAATCTGAATATACTTGGAAATTAGGAATGTTTGTATCAATAGGCTTACTGCTTTTTATCGTGGCAATCTATTTTATTGGCAAACAAAAAAATCTATTTGGGTCAACCTTTCATATCAGCTCACAATTTAAAACCGTAAGTGGTTTAGAAGTTGGAAATAATGTTCGTTTTTCTGGAATTAATGTCGGAACGGTCGAAGAGATTAAACTTATAAACGATTCTTCTGTAGTAGTCCGATTGGTTATGAAAGAAGATGTTCGTGAGTTTATAAAAACTGATGCCCGTGCCAGCATAGGTTCTGATGGACTTATGGGAGACAAAGTGCTTACTATTTCTCCTGGCGTTAAATCAACAAAAATAATTGAAGATAACGGACAGATTGCTTCTGTAGATGGAATTGAAATGCAGGACATAATGAAAAGTGTTAAGAAAAGCGTTGACAATGTAGGCGTAATTTCTGACGAATTAGCTATATTCAGTCATAGTATGAACAACGGAAATGGTGCGCTGGCACGATTAGTACGTGATGAAAATATGGCCAACAGCGTTTCTAAAACACTTTCTAATCTGGAAACAGGAACAAAAGGTTTTAGTGATAATATGGAAGCTGCAAAAAGTAACTTTTTGCTAAAAGGATACTACAAGAAAAAAGCAAAGGAAAAAGAAAAAAAACAAGAAGAAATAAAAGAAAAGAAAGAAGAGCAGAAAGAAAAAGAGGCTAAAGAAAAAGAAGCCAAAGAAAAAGCGCTTAAAGAACAAAAAGAAAAAGAAGAAAAACAAAAGGAGGAAGCTAAAAAAGCTCAGGCTGAAAAGGAGAAAAAGAACTAATGCCGCTGAAGACGTTCTTTTTGAAATGAAGAAGCTGCTTCCTCTTTTTTTAAATTAAAATCTATTTTCTATGGGTTAAGAATAACTTTTAAATCTATCATACATGCCAGTCACATTCAAACATACCGCCTTAAAAGTTTTAAAAATTTCAGGAATAGTAATAGCAGGAATTCTGCTGTTACTTTTTTTGCTTCCGTTAGTTTTTCCTGGAAAAATTGCATCCGAAGTAAAAAAAATTGCCAACGAGCGCCTGGATACAAAACTCGAGTTTTCGAATTCTAAACTTTCATTTTTTACTCATTTTCCGTCACTCACAGTTTCGCTTGACGATCTGTCCATGACTGGTTCTGCACCTTTTAGCAACGATACTTTACTAAAAGCGGAGCAAGTTGCCTTTGGAATTAACCTGAAAAGATTAATTTTTGACAACGAAGTAAAAATCAATAAATTATATGTTTCTAAAGCTGATATAAACATAATGGTCAACCAGAAAGGTCAGGCCAATTACAATATTTATGTCGCTCCCGAAGATCGAAAAGAAGATAAAAAAGATCCTAATGAACCAGAAGAAGGAACTGCAATAAAACTAGAACGAATTGATTTAGAAGATTGTAATGTTAGATATAATGATCGCTCTGCCAAAATAATGGTCGATGCAAAAGGATTTAATTATGTTGGAAAAGGCGATTTAAGCGAAGATATTTTTGACCTTAGAACAGATGCCAAAATTGACAAACTGGATTTCTTTTACGGTCAGACCGGCTATTTGAGACAAAAAGAAGTTCAAGCCGATCTAATTACGAGAATCAACACACATGCACTTTCCTTTATTCTTCAAAAAAATGAATTGCATATCAATAAACTGCCGTTAAAATTTACCGGATTATTTACCATTTTACGAGATGGTTATAAAATTAATATCAAGGCAGCATCAGAAAATACTACTGTAAAAGATTTGTTTTCTGTGATGCCTCCAGAATATTTGACCTGGCTGGACGAAACAGAAATTTCTGGCCGAAGTGATTTGATTTTTACTTTTAAAGGTGATTATAATGTGGCCAAAAAACTAAAACCAAATTTAGCTTTTAATCTAAAAATAAACGATGGCGCTATAAATTATCAGAATGCACCAGTTCCATTAACTGATTTTCAGATGGATCTGAACGCTATTATGCCTTCTCTGGACTTGGAACAGCTTTTGGTAAACCTAAGAACACTTAAATTTAAAGTTGGAGACAAAGATTATTTTACTGCGTATCTGCACAGTAAAGGTTTTAATGAAATGGATGTGAACGCCAGTATAAAAGGAGCTTTGGATCTAGCTGTTGTAGATGCAGCGATTGGTCTTAACACAGTAGATTTAAAAGGGCTTTTGAAAACCGATATTCAGGCCAGAGGTACTTTCAGCACTTCAAAAAAATTATTTCCAAAAACTATTGGCGGGATTTCACTGCGAAATGGCTGGCTGAAAACAGACTCCTACCCTAACCCAATTACCAATATTACTTTTATTGCTAATGTGCTTAATAAAGCAGGAACATTTAAAGATTTAATTGTAGCTGTTGCGCCTGCATCATTTGTTTTTGAAGGAAATCCAATGTATGTAAATGCCACACTTTCTGACTTTAGCGATTTAAATTACAATGCTAAAATAAAAGGAGAACTTAATGTTGGTAAAATCTATCAGGTCTTTTCGCAAAAAGGACTTGATGTAACAGGTTACGCAAAAGCAGATCTTTCCTTAAAGGGAAAACAAAGTTATGCCACAACCGGACAATACAACAAACTGGACAATAGAGGAACTATTATATTAAAAAACATAAAAGCAACTTCTGAACTTTTTCCGAAATCATTTTTTATAAAAGAAGGGAATTTTCGTTTTCAAAATGAAAAAATGTGGTTTGAGAAATTTTACGCTTCTTATGGAAAATCAGACTTTGATATAAACGGATATCTGCTTAACACGATTAACTATTTCTTAGAATCGCACGGAACTTTGAGCGGCGACTTTTCTATGAAATCGAATTTGATCAATGTAGATGAATTTATGGCGCTTAAAAAAGGAGATAATACAGATCGAAATATTGAGGTGCAGTATGCAAAAGAAGATCATCCAAAAATGAGCGGTGTTGTGATTGTTCCTAAAAACTTAAATGTAGGTTTAAAAGCAAACGTTAATAAAGTAGAATATAACGGTTTGGTTTTGAATAAACTTAACGGAAAAGTCGGCATAACAAAAGGAGGTTTTTATCTAGAAAATACCAATTTTGATATTATCGATTGTATTTTGGGAGTGAGCGCAACATACAAAGATGAATCGCCGACATCTGCGCATTTTGATGCTCATTTTACTGCCAAAGATTTTAGCGTACAACGAGCTTACAAAGAAATACCTATGTTTCATGATATGGTTTCTGCGGCAGAAAAAGCAGAGGGAATTATTTCTATAGATTATAAAATAAGAGGAGATTTAGACGGTAATATGGGACCCATTTATGAATCTCTAGACGGTGCAGGAACATTGAATCTGCGAGATGTAAAGGTAAAAGGACTAAAGTTATTTGATGGCATAAGCTCTAAAACCGGACAAGACGGATTGAGCAATCCTGACATGAAAGGCATCGAAATTAAATCATACATAGACAATAATCTAATTCATATAGAGCCATTTACATTTACTGTAGCAAGTTTTAAACCGACAATAAAAGGAACTACAAGTTTTGACGGGCTTTTGGATTTACGAATGAGACTAGGCTTGCCTCTATTCGGATTAATTGGTTTTCCGATCACAATAACAGGAACACATGAAGATCCTAAAATTAAAATATTCAGTAAAACGGGTAAAAAAATTGACGATGCTGTTTACGACGAAAAGAATAATAAAGTAATTCGAAAAGAAAAAGTCAGCAAAACAAATGAAAAATCCAAATGAAAACTAAAAAGCAGAACAGCAGTAATGCCTCTGAAAAATTCGCTTCAAAAGTATCCAAAGCAGCCGGAAGCACGACTGCTTTTATCGGAGCTTTTGTAATTGTTTTGGCTTGGGCCGTTTCTGGTCCCATCTTCAATTACTCTGAAACCTGGCAGCTCGTGATCAATACCGGAACAACAATAATTACTTTCTTAATGGTATTTTTAATTCAGAAAGCACAAAATAAAGATTCGCTCGCTATTCAGTTAAAATTAAATGAGTTAGTGGCTTCCAGTGAGTATTCCAGTAATAGTCTTGTAGATATAGAAAGCATGACCGAGGAAGAGATGATTATTGTGCAGAAATACTATCACAGGTTGAGCGAACTTTCTAAAAACGAGCAAAGCGTGCGAACATCACATTCTATTGCAGAAGCAGAAGACCAGCATGAACGCAAAAATAAAAAGAAGACCAAACCAAATAAAAAAAACACACCTAAGAAATGAAATTACGCTCGACAGAAACACTGTGGCCTCTAAAAAATGCCATGACAGCCAGTTATCCTTCGATAGACTCAGATCTAAATACAACCGTGTTAATTATTGGCGGAGGTATAACGGGAGCTTTAATTGCATATAAATTGATTAATGAAGGTAAAAAAATAGTATTGGTAGATCGTCGGGATGTTTCTAACGGCAGTACGGCAGCAAGCACTGCATTACTGCAATATGAGATCGACGTTTCCTTACATCAATTAGAAAAACTGAGAGGAACAGAATGTGCCGTGCACAGCTATAATAGCGGCAAAAAAGCCATTTTTGACCTTAGAAGTATTGTAGACACTATAAAAAGTGATTGCGATTTTGAATTTAAAAAGAGTATTTATTTTACAACCCTTAAAAAGAATATTCCGTTTTTAAAAAGCGAGTTTAAAGCTCGCGAGCAAAATGGTTTTGATGTTACCTGGCTGGGTAAGTATGAATTAAAAAACATGGGGCTCAATGCTCTCGCCGCGATAGAATCAAAAACTGCAGCAGTAATGGACCCGTATAAACTTGCAAATGATTTACTGATTTACTGCCAGAAAAAAGGAATGAAGATTTATGACCGCACCAATATTACCTCGATTCAGCATCAGAGAGGAAAATGCATTGCAGTTACCGAAAATAAACACACCATAACGGCTGATCACGTTGTACATTGCAGCGGTTACGAAAGTACTGAAACGATTGAAGAAAAAATAGTTGACTTAAAAAGTACGTATGTAATTGCTTCTGAAAGTATAAAAAATCTACCGGCTTCGCTCAAAAATTCGATTTTCTGGGATACTTCAGATCCTTATTTCTATTTTAGAACAACTGCTGATAACCGAATAATTATGGGTGGAGGCGACGAAGATTTTAAAGATTCAAAAAAGCGCGATAAATTAATGCCCAAAAAAGAAGTGTATCTCTTAAAACACTTTAAAAAAAAATTCCCCAATATTGATTTCAAATTAGATTATTCCTGGAGCGGGACTTTTGGAGAAACCAAAGACGGACTTCCGTATTTTGGGAAACCAGATCCTAAGAAAAATGAGCATTATGTATTGGGATTTGGCGGTAACGGAATCACCTTCAGCGTAATCGGAATGAATTCCATTTTAGATTCATTAGAGAATAAAAAAAATATTGATTTAGAATATTATCGATTTGGGAGATGATTTCTTTTCTAGGTTCAAAGAGGCAAAGGTTCAGAGGTACAAAGTTTAGCTCTGAACCTTTGCCTCTTTGACCTCTTAACCTTATTCAATTTTAGACTCATTAGAATTTTTAAAAAATTAGATACAAAGAAGCAAAGTGTCAAAGTTTGCCTTTAAACCTCTGCACCTTTGAACCTTTGCACCTCTTAACCTTAGAGCCTTAGAACCTTAGCATCTCAGAACCTTTTAAACAACCAACTCCATCTGGATATTACAGCGTTTATAAGGGGTTTCTAAGCCATAGACTTTTTCAAAACCTAATTTATAGTATAAATTTACTGCCGGTTTTAATATTGTATTACTTTCCAGATATATTTTTTTTGCGCCTAATTCTTTTGCTGCAGTAACAATTGTCTGCCCTAGAAGCCATCCAATATTTTTCCCTTGTGCTTTGGGAGAAACTGCCATTTTTGCCATTTCAAAGTCATAATCCGGATTATTCATCTTAATAAGCGCACAGACACCAACAGGTTCATTTTTATATAAAGCCATAAAAATTTTTCCTCCTTTGTCTAGAATATATGTTTCTGGATTATCCAAAGCTTTAAAATCTGCTTCTTCCATTTCAAAATAAGTCGAAATCCATTCTACATTCAAATTCTTAAAAGCTGTTTTATACTGAGGCTCATAAGCTACAATTTCTACATCTTTACTTTCCCGTTCCTTTTTCTGCTCGCTGACTCTTTTTAGCAATGATTTCTGCCCTAATAAGAATTCCCATTCTTCCAGTGCCGCCCAAAGATTATGTTTAGATTCTGTAATCAAATCTTCAACTGCTCGTTTTACATCATCACATTGTTGGGCAATATTTTTTGATATTAAGACGCCTTTCTCTGTCAAAACTACATTGTTTTTACGTTTGTCATCTGTCTTTAAGCTTTCCTGGACCAAACCTGCAGCAGCCATTTCCCTGATTATTTTACTGACAGACGGCTGAGAATGACCTATTTCGTTTGCAATTTCTGTAATTGTAATTTCTCGTTCTTCTGCAAGCGTATAAAAGACAGGAAACCATTTGGGTACAAAGTCTACTCCATACAACTCATAAATTTTAGATGCATCTTCTGTAACTATAGCTGTCATCAACCGCAGACGGCTTCCTAAAGCAGCTTTTCCAACTTTATTAAAAAATTCCATAAATAATTAATTATATAACCAGTTATGCAAATATATAAAAAAAATCTTTTTTTTACAAAAAGATTTTTTTTAGGGACAGAGGTTTAAAATGTAAAGTTACAAATGCTTAAACTTTGATACTTTTCTTTTTGAACCTTTGTGCGTATATATATCATGCTCTAATAGCTAACGACATTACTTTTTTTTGAAGATACTGAGGTGCTGAGTGGCTAAGATTCTAAGGTTTTCTTTAGAATTATAATTTTACCTTGCACATGTTCTATTTAACTATTTATTTTTTTTAGAAACTAAGATTCTAAATTTGGAGCCTCAAGTTTTCACTTAGAACCTCAGCGACTTAGAACCTTAGCATCTTGTATATATCTTGCTTAAAAGCTAGCGACTTTATTTTTTTGAACTACATCGGTACAAAGTTTTAAACCTTTGCCACTTTGTTCCTGTGAACCTATATTAAGCTGTTATAGCCAGTGAATTCAAATTAAACTTGTACTCTTTTGGACTGCAGTTAAATTTTTGTTTAAAGATTTTAGAAAAATAACTTCTGCTTGTAAAACCAATGCAATAAACGATTTCTGATATATTCAAATCTGAAGTTCTAATTAATATTTCAGCTTTTAGAACTCTCATATGTGTAATATAATCGTTAACCGTACGGTTATGAATCATTTTAAAACCTTCCTGAAGTTTATTTGGAGATAATCCAGATCTTTTACTTAAAGATTTTATGGTAAAAGCTTCTTCAGGATTTGCTTTTATAAATTCTGAAAGCTCTTTTATTTCCTCCATTTCTCTAAGAGTAAGGCAATTGGTTTCTTTTTCGAAAGAATTCAAATCGTCTGCGTGCTGCTGCATTTCCATTGCCAGAATAATTCTCAAAATACCTTCTTTAAGAAGATTTCTAACAATTCCAGTTTGTGTTACAGCATTGAGCTGCTCAATTTTTTCAGCTATTTTTAAATTATAAGAACCTACATAAAAGAAATCATTAGGAAGATTTCGCTCAAAAAATGTTTCTTTTACTTTTTGATTCAAAGAATGCATCTGGTTTTGAGGATCACTTTGAGTGCCTACAATAATCAATGTAAATTTGGTTTTCTTATTCTTATCAAAAAACAAGACATTATCGGCATTATGTTTAGAAGAAACTATCGCAGTCTGAAATGTCTGCAGTTGATGTTCCTCTCCTTTAACGCCAAAACTATGCGCCAGATTTCCTTTAGAACAATAAGCAAAATAAATTGGTGAAGACTTTAAGTTCAAGATATCCATACGAACATCTGCCGAAAAAGTCATATCAAATTCTACATACGATATATTATCATTAAATGAAGCCCCGACAATAGAGCCAGTGGCAAAACTATTATCTACTTCAAGCGCATATTCATCTAAATCAAAAGTTACTTTGCCGCCGAAGTTTCTATTCAATTCCTCAAATATATTCTGAGTTTTCTCTGTATTTATGGTAACGATTTTCATTTTGACTGACTTTAAATTTAAACTTTCTGAATGCAGATTTAATCAAATATGTAGTATCTTGTATACTCCTGAAATCTGAAATTCAAAGTTCGTCTAATCGTAAAGCAAGAATGTTATATAATTTTTCGTTTTTGTTTTATAATTCTCAATGTTGATAATTTTTAACTCAATTAAATTTTTTCTTAATCCATTTAAAATGAAAAGCTTCTCATTCGCTCCTATAGCACCTCAAAAAGCCTCTATATTAATATTAGGTACAATGCCTGGGACAAAATCATTAGAATTGAATCAATATTACGGACACAGTCAGAATAATTTTTGGAAATTTATGTTTGCCATTCTTAAAGAAGATTATGCTACAGATTACGAAACCAGAAAAGCATTATTAGATAAAAATAATATCGCATTATGGGATGTATTGCAGCACTGCGATCGCGTTGGGAGTTTAGACAGTGCTATTAAGAATGAGATTGCCAATAATTTTGAGAATTTTTTAGAAGAACATCCTCATATTAAAACGATATTCTTCAACGGACAAAAAGCAGCTGCCTTTTTTAAGAAATATGTGCAGCTCAAAAAACCGTATACTTTAATTACACTTCCCTCTACAAGTCCCGCAAATGCATCAAAAACATACCAGTCAAAACTAGAAGAGTGGATGATTATTGGCACAATTAAATAGTTTACAGCCTATTATAATAAATTTAAAAACTGGAATAAAAATCTGACATTGAAATAATGTAACATTTTCGATTTATAATATAACAAGAAGCATGTACTGTTAATATAATTTTACATCAAAGAAATGAAGGCCGATAGATGAAAGATTTTATGCGTTACGAAAGGCTTTTTTAAATTCAATCAGACTAAGAAAAACCGTAAAGGTTTCTATTATAACAGCAACATTGGTTATGTTAGTTTATTTTTGGGAAAAAGCTATTCTATATCTATAGGGTAGCTTTGTTTTTTTTATAGCTTTACCTAAAAAAAACATTATGAAAATACAAAATTACAGCAACCACATTCGGTTCTATCCACCTCATCATTTTATCTACTATCCTATTTTGAGTCTTTTTATTGGAGCAAGTATTTATTTTGCAGTTACCTCAGACGAACAGCTGATATGGTCATTTATCAGTGTTGGTTTTATCTTTTTATTTGTTCTCGCTTTTATGCTTCGTCAGCATTATTCGTTGATTTTACAAAATCGCATCGTTAGACTGGAGCTTCGCTATCGTTATTTTACAATAACCGGAAAAAGATTGGAAGAATTTGAATATAAATTAACAGACGATCAATTATTTGCTCTCAGATTTGCACCAGACAATGAACTAATTGAGCTAATCGAAGACACTCTAAAAAACAATTTAACCGGAGACGCGATAAAAAAAGCAATTGTGCACTGGAGAGGAGATTATAACAGAGTTTAGATTTTTAACTTTGGACTTTGGACTTTCAACTTTCAACTTTCAGACTAAAAAAAACACAACTTACTGAAAAACAGAATAATAAACACATAAAAAAGCAAATAAACGTTTTTTTTTGTTAACTTTAATTGATATTTAGCAAAGGCAGAATTTAAAATTAAACGATATGAAAAAATTATTTTACTTTTTGACAGTTTCTTCGATCTGGTTTTCATCAAATGCACAAACTGTTGCCGAAATTAATCTAAATGACAGCTTGGTCTCACTTCAAACTCCATATAACTTTGAGCAAGAGAATTATTCAGACGATTTACCTTGGCACGGAAGACGTTTTAAAGTAAGTGCCGGAGGTTTTTTTCCGGTAAATAATACCAACGTTCAGATTGGCACTAATAACGGAAGCGCTGGAACTCAAATCGATCTTGAAGACGATTTAGGATTCTCAAAATCCAGTTCTTCATTTATAGCTGCTTTTGAATGGCGTATTTCACGAAGATCCAGATTGGGCACAGAATATTTTGTTTTAAACAGAAGCGCAAGCAAAACTTTACAAAAACAAATCGATTTTAAAGATCATACTTATTATATAAACACAAGAGTTACATCCTTTTTTGATGTTCAGATTGCCCGAATCTATTATGGGTATGCCTTCTTATCTAAACCCAAATATGAAGCCGGATTATTGATTGGCGCGCATGTACTTTTTGGAGATTTGGGTCTGCGTGTAGATGCAAATCAGGCTAGTTTAGAATACAAAGATAATTTTAACTTTACAGCACCACTTCCTGATATAGGAATTTGGGGAGAATTTGTATTAGGAAAACGTTTTGGTCTGTCTGTAAATGCTAATTATTTGTCTGTCAAAGTAGATGATATCAGCGGGAGAATTGTAAGTTATAATTTGTCTCTTCTATATAATGTGTATCAAAACTTTAGTCTAACGGCAGGATATACGGGCTTAAATTTTAGAATAGATGACCATGAAGAACGGGTAAACGGATTCTTAAAATGGGGCTACAATGGTCCGAGCATTACGGCCACCTATGCTTTTGGAAATCATGTGAAATTATATAAACATTAGTTTTTTTTTAAAGGTACTGAGGCACTAAGGTTCAAAGGGACAAAGGTTTTTACTTGAAATTTAAAAATAAACCCGATAACTATAAACGCTATCGGGTTTGAAACTTGAAACCTGAAACCTAAAACCTAAAACCTGAAACTTCAAACAAAAAACTTATTTCTCGATTAGAGAAAATTTAATCGCAGTTCCTCCTCCTGGTGCGAGTTTTATATCTAAAACTGTTTTATTATTTACTTTTTGTTTTGAGATTTTTACCGGATACGGATTTGTTTTATAGTTGGCTCCTGCTCCATCTGCATAAATTTCTGCTTCGTACTCTTTGTCTTTATCTAAAAACGAAAGTATTACTTTTAGATCTCGTCCATTTCTATTTGTTATAGAACCTAAATACCAGTTTTTTTCATCCCAGTCTTTACGCACAATTGTGGTATATTCTCCAATTTTAGAGTCTAAAATTTTGGTATCCGACCACGTGCACGGAACATCTTTTATAAATTGAAATTCGGGTTTTCCTTCATAATTTTCAGGCAGATCTGATGCCATCTGCATCGGACTGAAAATAATGACATACAATGCCAGCTGATTGGCCAGAGTCGTTTGTACTCTTGCGCCAGAAGGTGTTTTATAATCAAAATTGAAATTGCCCGGTGTATAATCAAATGGTCCTGACAGCATTCTGGTAAAAGGCAGAGTTGTTAAATGTTCCGGAGTATTGCCTCCGTCTGCAGACCATGCATTGTATTCTTGTCCTCTCCCGCCCTCTTGTGACATAAAGTTTGGATAAGTACGCTGAATCCCCGTTCCTTTCATCGGTTCGTGGTTGTCAATCATAATATGATATTTTGCAGCCGTTTCAATTACCTTTCTATAATGACGTGCTCCGTATTGGCTGTCGTGCCATTCTTTTTTATCTAAAAATTTATTTACATAACCCGTTTTAACCGAGTTTACGCCCATTTTCTGATACAGTTTAAAAGCATCTTCCAATTGGTTTTCGTAATTTTTTGTTGCTCCTGCCGTTTCGTGATGTCCTATTAATCGAACATTTTTCATAGCGGCATATTTTGTAATTTCTTCCAGATTAAAATCCGGATAAGGTTTTACAAAACTAAAAGCAGATCCGTCTGCAGTCCAGTCTCCGTCCCAGCCCTCGTTCCAGCCTTCGACCAAAACACCATCAAAATTATTTTTTGCCGCAAAGTCTATGTATTCTTTTGTATTCTTAGTTGTTGCACCATGTTTTGCTCCCTGTCCCCAAGTAAATTTTTCTAAATGCATTCCCCACCAGATTCCAATATATTTAGACGGCGTAATCCATGACAAATCTTCAATTTTTGAAGGTTCATTTAAATTCAGCATTATAGTCGAAACTGCAACATCCCCCGGTGTTTTACCTACAACGATAGTACGCCAAGGTGTTTTAAAGGGTGTTTCTGCATATACTTTTACACCATCTGCCCACGGCACCAAATCGCTTTTATATTGTTTGTCAGATGTTTTTAATAAAGTCATTGATGCAAAATCAGTTAGATTTGCTTCGTGAATTGCTACATACAATTTGTCTTTTGTTTCAAAGGTTGCCGGCGTATTAATTGTATCTGTTTTGCTCATTAAGGTTTTGCGGTATTCACTTTCGTAATAACTGTTTTCGCGATGTACGGGAATCCACCATACGTCATTATTGTCTTTAAAAGTGAACTGCGTTATTTCATTAGAAATTTTTACTTTTCCTAAATGAGGCTGTTTTGGAAATTCATATCGAAATCCTAAACCATCATCAAAAACCCTGAAAATAATATCTACTAAACGTTCTTCTCCGGCAGATTCCTTCAAATGAACAATTAATTCATTGTGATGATCTCTTACTTTTTTGAATTCGCCCCAAGGCTGTTCCCAAGTTTGATCAGCTGTTTTTTCTTCGGTGGAAACCACTTCAAAACCATCCGTCATTTTCTGAATTTCCTGAAATTCAAATCCCAGCAGAGAAGGCTCTATAACTGATTTTCCGTTGGATAAAAAGCTGTATTGAGGCTGACCAGAAGATGTTAATTCAAAAACTAATTCTAATTTTTTATCAGGAGAATTTATTTTATATGTTTTTTTGGTTTTAGTACTGCAGGCAAAAATCAGCATTAAGGCAAGTGTAATCAGGCAGTATCTATATCTTATGTTTTTCATTATTTAATTGTATTAATTACAACTTCCTTATTTAATTTCGCTTAATAATTGTTTTGCTTTTACAGACTGCATCGAGACAAAATAATTAAAAACCTGATCTAATTTTTTCTGGGCATCGGCATTTCCTTTTTTCTGCAGACGTAAATCGTATAATTTACTAATGTCCGGAAATACATTTTCGGTATTTTTAACTCCGGCAAATGCTTTTACTTTTTCGATATAGGAATAGCCAAATTCTACTGTTGGCTCAAACATTGTACCTTCGCCAAAGTCATTCCAGGTAATTAACTGCAGGTAATTGAGATTTGCATTTTTGGCCAAAGCCAGCGTTTCATCAAGTGTTGCGCCATTGTTGTGCGGAATATTCCAGCCAATTGCGGCACCGCCTCCTCCCTCTGCATAAAAATCTTTAAAACCGGGATAAGCACTGCCTATTGCAACAGAAAGTTTTGGTTTTGTATTGGTATAAAAATTTGTTAGAAAACTGTTGTCTTTATAAACCCAGGCGTATTCTCCAGAGGCATTTGCTCCGGCTTCTACCGACTGATCCCAAAGTGTAACAAAGGCAGGTTTTGTGGTAAGAGTATTAAAAACGTTTGTCCATTCTGCAGGTGTCTGCAATACGATTGGTCCAAAATTTAATAATAAAGGTTTTCCGTTTACTTTGATGTAATTGGCATCATTAAAACAATTTTTCTCTAAGTATGCTAAATCTGTTTTGGCAGCGCTGGTCACAGAAATTGCTTTTCCGGCATTTACCACATTTGTTGTTACGCGGTCTTCGTAAACAATAGCATACTCGAGACCAACTTTGTCCAGCATTGCAATAAGCTGTTCTGTATTTTCTTTTACCATTCGGTAATCGTTTACATCATAAGTTCCGTACCAGTCGATCAAAACACCATCAATTCCAGAATATTTCATCAACAATAAATGATTTTCAATCACATTTTTATCTCCAGAATGATATGGACCAATTAAAGGATAATAATAAGCTGCAATTTCTCTTCTGTTGTTTGCACCAATATTATTCGGATTTTTGTTTGCCATTGTCCAGTGGTATCCCCATTTTTTATCGGCGGCACTTTCATTGGTTTCAAACCATGGCATGTAATGAACATAAATTTTGGTGGTGTTGGTCTTTTCGATCGCAATAGGCTGAACTGTTTCCGGCTCTGTTTGATTTTCTGAACCTTTGTCATCACTGCTGCAGCCAGAAGCGATTAAAATGTTCAGTATCCCAAAAAACAATAATGTGATATATCTTTTCATTTTAATTGATATTTACTTTTTAATAAAAATTGCTTTTAAACATTTTAACACATAGGCACATAGTATTCAAACTCAAAAAAAGGCGCTTCACTTTTATTATCAAACACAGCATTGAGTATAGTACTGTTGATTAAATATGTTTAAAAAACATATCAGCCTTCCACGACTAACCAACATGGAAGACTGACATTTAGTAACCTAATTTACAGGATACCCAGGATTTTGTTTTAGATTTTTATTTGTAGTTAACACGGTACTTGGAATAGGAAAAACAGCTTTATATTGTTCTGTAGCGCCTTTTTCCCACCATGGAAGAAAGAAGGTTCCAAATCTGATGTTGTCGGTTCTTCTTCTGCCTTCAAAAGTAAATTCTTTAAGCAGTTCCTTATCTATAAAAGCCAGATCAATTACGGCAGGCATTTCTTCTCCTGCACGTGTTGTAATCTGCTGTAAAAATGGTTTTGCCAAATCCGGAGAACCTAAACGTACGTAACATTCTGCCTGCATCATCAGGATTTCGGCATAACGAATCAGTACAAAATCATGATCGCGTTCCCAGTTTTCTCCAGCTTTCATTTCGTATTTTCCTAAACGAACTCCTTCATTTTCTTTGGCATCGGCCAAACTTGTGAGGTTTTCTGTGTACGAAAGCGGTTCTCCGTTATCCATAATAATTACAGAACCTGTTGCAAGATTGATCTGATCTCCGGCAACCATACATTTTCTTCTTTTATCTGTTGCAGCAAAAGCCGAATACACTCCGGGTTGAGCACACATTCCGTTGGCGCTCCAAGGATAATTTCCTGTTGGAGAAACGGTCAGTTTATGCAGATAATGACACGACATTGAGTTCATATAATTACCAACTGTTCCTGCTTTTGAGTCGTATGGAATAGCAAAAATAATTTCGCTTGACGTTTGATTCTCTGTTGCAAAATTGGTGAAGAAATCGGGTGTTAAAGTATAACCCGAAACTTTCTGGCACATATCTAAACAGTCCTGCCATCTTGCGGTCCCGATAAAAGCCTGAGAATTAAGATACAATCTCGCTAATAGCGAATACGCTACATTTTTTGTTAGTTTGGAATACACAACATTTGAATTTAAGTGCGGAATTGCATCTAACAATTCTTTCTCTACAAAATCATAAACCTGTTTTCTGGTAGAATTTGATGGTAAATCCAGATCTTCAAAATTGGTTACAATCGGCACATTACCAAACATATCCAGAAGATTGTAATAGTAATAGGCTCTTAATGCTTTCAGCTCAGCATAAATGGGTGCTTTTGCCTGCGTTGTCAACGACGATTTATCAATTTGGTAAATGATCGAATTTATTTTGGCAATTCCGGTGTAGTTGTAACGCCATGCCGAAAGAATCATTCTGTTATCTGCTTTCCAGGTGTGTTTCTGTGCATCCTGATATTGCCCTCCGTCGTACCAGTTTGTTCCTCTTGTTGGTATTGTAGCTTCGTCTGACACTACTTCATTTAAAAAGAAAACATATTCGCAAGTTGGAAAATTGTTTGAGATTGCATCGCTGAAACCTCTCAGAGAAGAATAAGCGCCGCCTACAAGCGCATCAATTTCTTTTGGCGTATTTCCAAAATTGCCATCTTCTACTTTATCATATAAATCTTCATTCAAATCTGTACATGATACTGTAAAAAGCATGCTTATGAGTATCGCTGCTGTTATTTTGATTTTCATTTTTTATATTTTTGAGTTAATTCGCTTAATTATTCAGCGTAAAATTTAATCCAACAGAAATCGTAGTCGGACGAGGATAATTATTATATCGGTCAATTCCGGGAGCTGCAAGTCCCGTAAGATCCATTACGCCCGTTTGGTTTATTCCGTCCTGAGCATTTAGACCTATTTCCGGATCAACACCTTTGTAGCTTGTCAGTACAAAAAGATTTTCTCCCATTACATACATTCTTATTTTTGAACCTTTATATTTTAGCGGTAAAGTATACCCCAGCGAAAGGGTCTGCAGTCTAAAGAAAGAAGCGTCTTCGATCCAGTAACTTGAATATTTTGGAGACGAAGTAATACCGCTGTTTAAGAAATCATCCGGAACGTTGAACGCTGGTAATCTGTTCGGATCGTTTAACATCATATTGGTAGCATTTAATGCTTTCTGACCAAACATTCCGTATCCTGAAATTCCAAGATCAAAATTTCCATAAGTAAAATTCATTCCGATACCTAAAGTCAAATCCGGCTGAATATTTCCTAAATCTTTTTTATCTGCATCAACCAGCACGCCGTCCAGTACTTTTTCTCCTGCAGCATTATAGTACAGCATTTTTCCGTCGGCATCTAACCCAGCGCTTTGAAAACCCCAAAAAGTTCCCACAGGATAACCTTCTGCAATTACTTGCGAATATTGTCCAGACATTCCAGCAAGTCCGTGCAGCGATCCGCTGTAGATTACATCTGTTTTATAAGTTGGGTTTGAAAGTTTTTCTATTTTCTGAACGTTGTGTCCTAAAGTCAGATTAGCATCCCATGTAAATTTATCTCCTTTAATGATGTCTGCGTTTAAGGTAAGCTCAATTCCTTTATTAGACATTTCTCCTACGTTTGCCAGCATATTTCCAACTAAATAAGGAGGCTGAGGAACTTCATAAGTATATAATAAATCTTTTGTGGTTTTAGAATACCACTCAAACGAACCTGATATTCTGTTAAAAAGGCTGAAATCTACACCAATATTAAGCTGCTGCGTTGATTCCCATTTTAAATCAGGATTTGGATTTTGTTTTGGTGAATAAGCCAGACTCCAAGTTTTGGTAACCGGATCGTAATAACTGTCGTTGCCGACTCCTAAAATAGAAAGCGATTTGTACTCTCCAATTCCGTCCTGATTTCCTGTAACTCCATAACCAACTCTAATCTTCAAATTATCTAACCAATCTTTTGATGAGCTCATAAATTCTTCGCTTGAAATCTTCCATGCAGCAGAAGCAGATGGAAAAGTTCCCCATTTGTTATTTTCTCCAAAACGGCTTGATCCGTCACGTCTTACCGTAGCTGTCAAAAGATATTTTCCGTCGTAAGAATAGTTGGCACGGGCAAAAAACGAAACTAAATTTGATTTTCCTTTATAAGAATACACATCGCCCAAACGATAATTATAACCGGCACCCAGATTATTATAACTGAAAGCGTCTGTTACAAAACCGCTTCTCTGCGCTCCAAAACCCTGATAAATATTTTCAAAATAAGAATATCCAGCCAAAGCACCAATAACATGTTTGTCTAAAGTTTTATTATAATTTACAAAAACTTCGCCTTGTGCATTGGTATACTCTTCGTATTTTTTTTGCGCATAACCGTCTTCTGTTCTTCCTTCCATAACGGCATAAGATGGTTTGTATGTACTTCCTTTTACCGCATTATGCTCCAAAGAAATATTTGCAGACGCCATAAAGTCTTTGAGGAATTTTACTTCGGTTTTAAAATACCCTAAAAGTCTGTGTCTTTGGTTATCTACAGTTCTGTTGGTTAAAATCTCAACCGGATTTTCGTAAATATTACCGCTTACAGAAGAAAAATTTCCATTTGCATCATAAACCGGAATTGTCGGATTTAAATTATATACACGTTCAAAAATTCTATAATCTATCGGATTCCATTTGTCAATATTGGCAAACAAACCCATATCAAATTTTACATCTTTATTATCTCCAAGATATTGATAGGCACTCACATTACCACTAATTCTTTCTAAACCGGATTTCTTAATTACTCCTTCATTATTCAAATATGAAATTGAAGTTCTAAAACCACTGTCTGCTTTACCAGAATTAATACTTAAAGTGTGTGACTGAGAAATAGCAGTCTGCTCTACCGCTTTCTGCCAATTTGTATTGCCTCCATAATCAACAGCATCTGCATTTCCGGTCTGGCGAACATAGCCTCTCCATTGGTTGGCTGACAACAGATCTAAATTATCCGCAACGTAACCAACACTTGATAAACCGCTGTATACTACAGAAACGCCTTTGGTTCCCGATTTTGTGGTAATAATAATTACTCCGTTTGCTCCTCTGGAACCATAAATTGCCGTTGCAGATGCATCTTTTAAAACATCTACCGATTTAATATCAGAAGGCTGTACAATATTAATATCTACTCCCGCGATTCCGTCAACTACAATAAGCGGACTGTTGCTTGCAGTCAAAGAAGTACCTCCGCGCAGGCGTATGGTTGCTCCGGCAGAAGGATCTCCAGAAGGACGAATGATATTTAAACCCGCCACTTTTCCCTGCAAAACCTGTTCTGTAGAAGAAATTGTTCCTTTTACCAGATCATCTGCTCCAACGGTAGAAATTGCACCTGTTAAGTCCGATTTTTTTACTTTTCCGTATCCAACAGAAACAACCTGTACTTCTGCCAAAGCATACCCATCATTCTGCAGGCGAACATCAAGATTTGATGCAGATGCTGTAATCTGTATTTTCTGAGTGGTTGCTCCAATAAAAGAAACTTCAATGGCACCTCCTACAGCTACCTGCAGCGTAAATTTTCCGTCAAAATCTGTCGAAGTTCCATTTTTGGTTCCAGCTTCCATAACAGAAGCTCCGGGCAATACATTTCCAGTATTGTCATAAACGGTTCCTGATACCTGCTTTTTTCCCTGCGCAAAAATTCCGGCAGAAAGAAAAAGCATGGCAATCATCAATACCGCCGATTTAGCAGTCCACATTTGATGCAGGACTTTTATTTTATTTTTACTATTCATATGTAGTTATTTATTGTTTTTTATCGGTCATATGTAATTCGCATATCCACTGTCAGCTGTTATGACCACTTTTTGAGTTATGCTCATTTCATTAAAATTGGTGTTTTAATTTAATAGTGAATTATTTGTCTAAAGTTTTTAGAGGAATTGTCGAATCTGAAATCGTATTGTTTTTGTTGTCTTTTACCAAAACATGAATTTCATTTAAATTCGGAATACCGTTTAATTCTGAAACTAAATTGATAAATCCCTTTATTTCTGCAGTTCCTCCTGCAAACTCACCAGAAATTGTTTTACTGCCGGCTGTAACGGTGTAAAGCAATTTGTTTACGCCTGCTTCGTTATTTTTTCTTGACATTCCTAAAAAGTCTTTTTGACTTATTTGTGAAGGGAAAAATCTAAAAGACGGCGGTGGCGGCGGTACAAATTCGCCTGCGTAAATAATTTGATCACCAGAATTTGTCGCCCAGTCTTTTGCTACCAGCAAGAAAATAATGTTTTCCATGACAAATCCCGGCTGTGTATTGTAGTATTGCTGCGGAATAAGATCCATTCTGTAAAAACCATTTCCGAGATCTTTCATTTTTGTTTTTTCAGATACGTCTGGAAGCCATGCCTGATATTCCTGCAAAACTGCCCAATTATTTAAACCGCTGTGAAAATGCACACTTTCAACTCCTGCAAAACCTGTTTTTAGATTAGAATTAAATAAAATACTTACCGGCTTATCAATCGTAGGTTTTGATGGATATGATCTGATAACTTCATTTGCTGTGTAGAATGACGAAAAATCAGTGTAAGCAACATTGGCTACATCACTTTGTTTTGATCCGTTTTTGTTTTTTAAGCGAAACCAGAATCCGGCACTTGCGGCAATTTCATCTGGAGTTTTTGAAAAATACAATGTAGGGGTCAAAGTAAAACTCCAGATTTTATTGCCTTCATATTTGAGTTTTGCAAAATCTGAGGAGTTGTCAAAATTTCCTGCATCGGGTTCAGATGGTGACCAGATCCACATATAAAGATCTTCAGTTTCAGAAAATGTTGATGCAGACATATCAAAGTACCAAGTTACTTTCTCATCATATTTGTATACTACAGGAAATGATGATATTGGCCCGACAGCTCCTGCTGCTTCTTGCGCCTGTATAAAATTAGGAGCTATGAAAAGGGCAAGTAAAATTGTATATATAAACTTTTTCATATAAGTAAATTTTATTTGTTTAAGACAGTACTTTAATTAACAGCACTTAATTTGAATACATAAGACACAAAAGCTGAACCGCCGGAACTGCGCATTAGCTGCAGCTGCATTTCTTCGTTTTTGCCCGGAACCGAGATTACGCGGAGTTCGTCTGTTTTTTGAGTTTTTTGAGCGTCGCTGTACAAGAGAATTTTTACTGCACTGGCGTTGGTCTGCTGAAAGTCTGAGCTTAGTTCCCAATACCCTTTTGGTGCAAATAAGGGAGGAACATTTCCTTTTACTTCGTAACTTGTAGGTCTATTTTTATCGTCTACGCTGAAATTGATTTTAAAATCCTCGTAATTAAAATAGGAATTCAAGTTTTCTTCGTTTGGTTCTATAGCATTTGCTTTTGCAAATTCATCAACCATTTTGAGATTTGTTAATGCCCAATTTCCGTTTACTTTTTCGTAAATCGTAATCGGATCAACGTAGCTTCCGTCGTCAATGTTGTCACAGCCAATGGCCGATAAACTCACAACAACAGCCAACCAGTAAATACTTTTACATTTCATAAAATTTGTGGTTTGATTGTTAGTTTGTTATCCCATAAAAGGATGGAGCGAAGCTAGAAGTTAAATAAATCTTAAAAAAAATATCTTGCAAAAATCAAGATAAAATTCAATCAAAATTCAAGACAATAAACTGAATATCAATTAATTAAAAAATTTTTGTAAATACTAAAATCAAGATGCTGTTGAGATAAAAACATGCAAAACAATAATGGTTAAAATGACAATATCTAAATTATAATAGATTATTTTTTCACTATATATATTTATAAATACTTTTTATTGTATAATTGCAGATTCTTAAACTACTTTTAACATTTATACTCATTTTAGAATTCTAATTTGTTTTTTAATGTTACTGGGCACATTCCAAAAATTTAGAATCTTCAGCTTTTATTTAAAACCGAATTAACTTTATTACATCAAAACGCTTACTAAACCAACAAACCATGCAAAGAATATTAATGCTGCTTTTTTTGACAGCAGGTTTTTCTCTTACAGCAAAAGAGACAAATCCTGTTCTTGAAGAATTAGATCGGGTGCTTCTTAAAAAAGAAGTATACTTAAAACAGAAATATCGAAAAATTGAAGTCCTAAAAAAAAATATATCCAAATTTACACTCAACCAAAACAACGAAGAGCTTTATAATTGCTATATGTCGCTGTTTGATGAATACAAATCATTTAAATACGATTCTGCTTACTATTATTTGGAAGAAGCAAAAATAAAAGCCAAAGTGCTGAAAGATCCAAAGTTTTTGGCAAACAGCAGGATTAAGGAAGGTTTTGTTTTACTTTCTTCGGGATTGTTTAAAGAAGCAATTGATACTTTAAATGTGGTTGATGATCAAAAACTGGATATTAAAAATAAATTTGAATATTACAATATAAAAGCTCGAGCATACTATGATTTAGCCGATTATAATCGCGATCAGCGTTTTAATATTCATTACATTCAACAAGGCAACTATTTCTTAAAAAAAGCTTTGGCCTTAATTGGAACTAATACAAATGAATATTGGGCCGCAGAAAGTCTTAAACGCTTAAAACAGCAGGATTGGCGCGGTGCTGAATTTGCTTTTAGTTACTGGATTAACAACTACAATCTTCCTTCTGATTATTACGGAATTGCTACATCGAGTCTGGGTTATATCTATTCTGAACGCGGTTATACAAAAAAAGCAATCGAATATCTGGCGCTCGCAGCGATTGCCGATGTAAAAAATGCAACCAAAGAAACCGTTGCGCTTCGTAATCTGGCAAACGAACTTTTTAAAATGGGTTATCTCGAAAAAGCCAATGAATACATTAATATTGCCATGGACGATGCTACTTTTTATAATGCAAGACACCGCAAAATAGAAATTTCGTCAATTCTGCCTATTATCGAAAAAGCGCAGCTGAATAATGTAAAAGAGAAAAATGACAAACTCCAGAGGATTATTATTCTATTGACGATTCTTACTGTTATTATTTTTTTATTTCTTGGAATTATTTTCAAACAATTGAAGGAAAAAAACAAAGCCCGAAAAATTATGGCTTCGTCTTATCTGCAACTGCAGGAAATGAATGTTAGTTTGAGTGAAGCCAACGCTATTAAAGAAGAATATATTACCTATTTTATTAAAGCGACTTCTGCTTTTATTAATAAAATAGATCATATTCAGAAAAGTACACTTCATAAAATCATTACCAAAAAAACAGACGAAGTTATTGCAAGCTTAAAACGCTATAATGTAAAAGAGGAAAGGGAGAATTTGTTTCACCAATTTGATGAAATCTTTCTAAAATTATTCCCCACATTTGTAACCGATTTTAATCATTTATTTCCGAATGATCATAAATGCACCGTCAAAAAAGGAGAACTTTTAAACACAGAACTTAGAATTTTTGCGTTGTATAGATTAGGAATTCAGGACAGCAGCCAAATGGCAGAATTTTTGGAACTTTCTGTAGCGACAATTTATACCTATAAGACAAGAATCAAAAGCAAATCAGACTTTAAAGATACTTTTGAAGAAAAGATTATGGCGATTAAAACCATTTAGCCTAAGGTTCTAAGATACTGAGGTACTAAGTGGCTAAGGTTTTTTACAAACTTGTTTATTTTTCTAATCTCCTGCAAGGTTTTCAAAACCTTGTAGGTATAATTGCGTCCAGAATAAATACCTACAAGGTTTTGGAAACCTTGCAGAAAGAAAAAGCGACATCTATAAATGTCGCTTTTTATTATTCTTTATTTTGATTCAAGTTGGAGCACGACGTTTTGATAGCGCTTACTAAGAGAAAACAATTGCTCTGCAAAAATCATAACGGCAAGAGGTACAAACAAAAATATCAATAAATCTCCTTCGTACAAAAAATAGGTTGTAACTATAAAAATACGAGCATATTCAATATAATAAATCCATTTGCGCTGTTCTAGCAGCGCGCCGCAATTTACCAAAGTTATGAGTATAAAAGACAGCACAAAAATTTTATCATAAACCTGCAGATAGTCAAAATAATAGGTGAAAACAGTCAAAACCAGTGTAGAAATTCCGAGCTGAATGTAGAGATAGTTTTTAAAACGAAGTCTTTGATGCGGACAGGCGTTATCCTGAAGAAAGCGCTTTTCTAAAATTGGTCTTATATCCTGATCCATATTTGCGGGACTTCCAAAAACGGCTTTCCATTTTTCTTTAAAACCTTTTGAACGCTTCATTAATTCATAAATTTCGAAGTAATAATGAAAATGCTGCCATAAGAAACTATAGCTTTTGAGCGGATGTGTTAATCCGTATTTTGGTTTTTCCTCTTCGGTTTGAAACGTTCCAAAAAGACGATCCCAAAAGGTAAACATATCACCATAATTTTTGTCCAGATATTTTTCGTCAGAAGCGTGATGAACTCCATGAACGGAAGGTGTTACAAAAATATATTCGAGCCATTTTATTTTTCCGATAAGCTGTGTATGCGTAAAAAAAGAATAGGCTCCATGCACAATCAGCATCGTGATTACCATTGCGGGATGAAATCCTATAAACGGTAAAATGCACCAAAATCCGGTGCGGATAACAGCCTGAAAAGTGGTAATTCTGGCTGCCGCAGTAAAATTAAACTCTTCGCTGTGGTGATGAACAATGTGTGCTGCCCAAAAAAAGTTGACTTCGTGTCCTAATCTATGATACCAATACCAGACAAAATCGGTAGCGAGAATGAGTGCAAACCAAACAAAAGGATTTCTAGGAATATCAAAAATTCTGTAATCATCATAAATCAAATAATACAATTGATAAAAGCTTGCTGCAATAAAAAGATTAATTAACCGCTCGGCTATTCCGATACTGATATTAGAGACCGAACTCTCGTAATTAAAAATCTCAGGCTTTTTTCTGCGTTGTGCTATTTTATATTCAATAAATAAAAAGAGAAAAAAAGCCGGCATTGCGAAGGCAAGAAAATTTATATTTTTCATCTTAAAAAAATTACTTTTTTTTATTCTAAAATTTAATTCTAAATCGGTATTAACTTAAATCAAAAAGACGTTTTCATTAATTGATAAGGCTTAAGGCAGTATCAATTAATGAAAAAGTCTAAAAACTAACTAAAACAATTTTCTAATTCTGTTTGAACTTTGGCGTATCTGCCGCGACATCTTTTACAGATTGTGTTTCGGCTACTTTTTTGAGTGCAATAATATAAGCAGCAATGCGCGGCGTTACGTTATGCTGTACTGCAACTCTAAAAACAGTATCAAAACCTTTTTCTAAAATATCTTCCAGACGTTTATTAATCTGGTGAATTCTCCAGGACTCCAAAAGCGAATTCTGAAGCCATTCGAAATAAGAAACGGTAACGCCTCCGGCATTTGCTAAAATATCAGGAACAACTAATACCTTGTTTTCATGAAGAATCTTATCTGCATCAGAAGAAACCGGACCGTTTGCTCCTTCTACAATAATTCTCGCGCGAATATTGCCTGCATTTTGTTTTGTAATCACGTCTTCTTTTGCAGCAGGAATCAATACATCTACTTCCAAAAGCAATAAATCTTCGTGTTTTATCGCCACAGAATTTGGATATCCTTTTATCGATTTATTATTGAGATTGTAATATAAAATCAGTTCTGGAATATTCAGACCTTCAGGATTATAAAACGCTTCAGAAACATCGCTGACTGCTACAATCTTTAATCCTTTTTCGTATAAAAACAAAGCCGAATGCAGTCCAACATTACCAAAACCCTGAATTGCTGCAGTAGATCTTGCTGGTCTCAATTTTAATTTCTGAAGCGCCAAAAGACTAATAATACTTACTCCTCTTCCTGTTGCTTCTACTCTGCCCAGAGATCCTCCAGAATGCAGATGTTTTCCTGTTACTACTGCATGAATTGGTTTTCCGTGCACTATTGAAAATTCATCCATAAGCCATCCCATTTCGTCAGGACCTGTTCCCATATCCGGAGCGGGAACATCTTTTTCTGGTCCAAAAATATCTGCTAATGCTTTGGTGTAAGCTCTTGTAATTTTTTCTAATTCGGTTTTAGAATGTTTTCTTGGATCGCAGATAATACCGCCTTTTGCTCCTCCAAACGGAATTCCGGTTACAGCAGATTTCCAGGTCATCCAGGCAGCCAATGCTTTTACCTCGTCTAAATTTACAGCATTATCGTAACGAATACCGCCTTTAGAAGGTCCTAAAGCTGTATTATGGATGACGCGGTAGCCTTCAAAATTTTCTGTTTCGCCGTTGTCCAGCGTAATCGAAAAATTGACTACAATTTGTTTTTCGGGTCTTTGCAGTTTCTGTCTTACAGACTCATCTAGTTTAAGAATATCAGCTGCTATATTAAAACGATCAATCATAGATTGAAAGGGATTCTGTTTAATTATTTCTGCACTCATAATATGTATTTTTAGTTTTGGGTTTGTTTACTTAAATCACTTCTGCTTATTCATCTTAGTCATTTTTACCTGCATACAACATGGTATTTTACTAAGACAACATCGCATATTGCTATTTGTAATTCGGTTAGGTCTCATATTTAGATTTTTTAGGGTTTAAAAAAAAAGCCTTTCATGGTGCAATGAAAGGCTAAAAAAAAAATAACTAACAAGTACTTTCTCTATTAACGCCATTTCAAAACGCAATTCAACATACAGCACATCGCAACGCTGCAGGTAAAAAACGTGATCATATTTCGGCTATAGTTTTTCATTGTCATTGCAAACGTACAAATTAAATTTATAAATTCTATAGAATTAGTAGAGTTTATTTTAAAGTTTTAAAAAGTTAGTATAAAAACAACTGTAAATTAATCTTTTAAGTCTTTAAAAAAATATTAGGATTGCGATAAAACGATTAGAATAATGGCTGTAAGAGCTAAAATTAATCCAAGAAAATTCATTTTAGATAATTTTTCCCTGAAGAAAAGAACCCCCACAAGACTTCCCAGAATAATGACACCCATGTTCATTCCGGCAAAAACGGTAGAAGGATTTTCTGCGAATGCTTTGTGAGCTTTTAAATAAAAAAGAATGTTGCCAAAATTAAAAATGCCGACTAAAGCTCCGAATAGAATATTTTTTGATTCGAATTTTATTTTTTTAACCACAATTTGATAAAGAACAATAACGACAGCGAAAACTAATGAAATAACAAAAACTACAAATAAAGAAGTTGTATAAGGCAGCGTTGTAAAAAGGGCGATTTGTTTAAAGAGAATATCAATTAAACCAAAACCTGCCAAAACTACTGCAGGATAAATCCATTTAGTTTGTGTATTTTGAGATGGCTTTCTTAAAATAAATAAAAGTGCAATAAAACCAATTAAGATCCCGATTACTTTATAAGTATTGAATTCTTCATGAAAAATAAACCAGGCAGCAAGAATTGGAATAAACAGAGACAAACGTTGTGCAGCATCTGTTTTAACGATTCCCATATGCTGGATTGATGCCGCTAAAAAAAGAAAAACAACAGGAAGTAAAATTCCGATCGAGAAATAAATATTCCAGGGGGCGTTTGCTTGAACTTCTGTCAAATCAGGACTAAAAGTAAAATAGCAAAGTGCTAATGCGGTTATATAATTGAATGCTACAATTTGGCTTGGATTACTTTTATATTTTCGGGTGATTTTGAAAATCACTCCAACAATAACACTGCAGAGAATACTTAAAATAAGAAACAACATACAATTAAATTTTGACTGCAAAAATAAGCTTTATCTGTTTTATAATTTTCAAAAAATAAACATTAATCACTTTTTAGCCATCCTGTAATGCTCATTCGAGTACTTTGTGTAGTCAAAACCTCATGAACCAATTCATTACTTTTAAAGAAAATTGTTTTACCCTGCATGGGCGAAATTTTTTGATTGTTATTTTCCTGATGAATCATTAATTCACCACCGTCGGCTTCTTTCCAATTGCTGTTCAAATAACTGATCATTGAATATTTCCGACTAGGATTATTTTTAAACTGATCTAAATGCTTGAGATAAAAATCGCCTTTTTCATATAATGAATAATGAAATTCGTAACCGGTAATTCCAGCATAACAGCTTTCGTTTAAATAAATTATAAAGGCATCTATTTTATCGAAAAATTCGTTTTCAAAAACGTTATTATTCTTTTTATCTAACCAGTAAATAGAGTCGCTTCGAATGGCGCCATCATAAGATAGTTTTTCAGAATTACCAATTCCTGCAGCCAGTAACAAACTTTGTTTGTTTAATTGGAGTAAATTTTGTTTTAGATTATCGGCCAATTCATCACTCAAAAAATGTTCAGAAATACCTACTTTAGTATCAATATAACTTGCTATTAAATCTTCAAAACCATTTTCCATTTTTATTTAGGGAAAACTGCAAATACAGCTAACGCAGCAAGGTAGACGAAATTAAAATGGTAATGCTGTTTTTTAGAAATAATAAGCTTTGGATTATTTTATACTAATTTGAAGCATTAAAAAACCCGAGAAGCTTTTTAAAACTTCTCGGGTTAGGTAAATGAATTTTATTTAAAATTTACTAATGTAGCTTCCGTAAATATCTCTAAACTGGCTTCCTTGTGCAAATCGGTCTTTGCTTAGTTTTTTATATTCCACCAATCCCCATAAAACAAATTCCTTCATAAAATAAAGATCTTCTTTGTCTAACTGAGGCTGATATTTTTTTAATAAAGTATCCAGCGGTGTCACTTCATCCAGAACATTTTTATATTCTTCATCAGTGGCATCGTCAAGCAATTCGAAGCCGCTTTCTGCAAAAAACCATTCTACTATATCAGAATATGGTGTTTTCTCGTCTGGTTTTTCCAGCTTTTCTATTTTTGGAAACTGCTGTGTAAATAATGTTTTAATTGCAGCACCAATAAGACTTTGAGCAACTGCATCTGCTCCCTCCTGCTCGCCTTCATATACTAACTCTACTTTTCCGGTAATGGCCGGAATTATTCCAATAAAATCAGACAAACGCAGTGTCGTTTTATCTTTTCCTGCAATTAGGGCACGACGCTCTGCAGTGCTTATAAGATTTTCAAAAGCTGTTATGCTCATTCTCGCACTTACACCACTTTTATTATCGATGTATTCGCTTTCACGTGCTTCAAAACTTATTTGTTCCAGAATATCTCTGGCCAAACTTGGTACGTAAACAATCTGGCTTTGGTTTTCATCCAATTTAGCTTCTTGTTCTGTAATCGTTCTTGCAATAGCAATTGTTTCGGGATAATGTGTGAGAATCTGAGATCCGATTCTGTCTTTTAGCGGCGTTACAATGCTTCCTCTATTGGTGTAATCTTCTGGATTTGCGGTAAATATAAACTGCATGTCAAGAGGCATTCTTAGTTTAAATCCTCTAATCTGAATATCGCCTTCTTGTAGAATATTAAATAAAGCAACCTGAATTCTAGCTTGCAAATCGGGCAATTCGTTGATTACAAAGATACAGCGGTTTGCTCTCGGAATCATTCCAAAGTGAATTACACGATCGTCTGCATAAGACAATTTTAAATTTGCAGCCTTAATTGGATCAACATCTCCAATTAAATCGGCTACGGTTACGTCTGGTGTTGCCAATTTCTCAAAGAAACGTTCGTCTCTGTGCAGCCATAAAATTGGAGTTTCATCTCCTTTTTCTGCAATAAGATCTTTTGCAAAACGAGAAATTGGTTTTAACGGATCATCATTAATTTCTGAACCTGCTACAAAAGGAATATATTCGTCTAACAATTCGACCATTTTGCGTGCAAGTCTTGTTTTTGCCTGCCCGCGAAGTCCTAACAAATTGATATTATGTCGAGATAAAATCGCTCTTTCCAATTCTGGAATTACGGTATTTTCAAATCCATGAACACCTTCAAAAACTGGTTTCCCAGATTTTATTTTTTCACGAAGATTATTTCGCAATTCATCTTTGATACTAAGGCTTTTATATCCTGAGGCTTTTAATTGACCTAATGTTTTTATATTGTTTATTTCCATTTTATTGAAATATATGTTTTGTTGTTTTTATTTTTTTTCTGCAGATAAGCGTTCTGCCATTACTTTGGGCGTGCCGGCATTTAAAAAAGGGCCTAATATACTTTGTGTTCATGAGGCCCTTTCTTAAATACCGTCGGGCTATCCGTGCTACTTCGGTAGCCTGCTTCTATCCCTCACGCAGCCGTTTTGTTCAATAGAATTTATTTTCGAATTTTACTTTTATCAGACCTGACAGTCCCGAAGCCTCGGGATTAAAAACCTGTTAGGTCTTTCGCGTAAAAAAATTTCAACCTTTGTGTTAGACCCATTGCAGTGCGCCTCTACGATATGCGTTGTCTAAAAAACCTTTGTTCCTCTGAACCTTTGCAGCTTTGAACCTAATTCAACGCACTCTTTTCTTCCTATTAGTCTCATAATCTTCAAAAATCATTTCGCCAAGACCTTTTAGTCCGGTGTAAAATGCTTTTCCTTGATTTGCTTCTGTAAAATGATTTACAAAACGCTGCAAATAAGGATCATTTGCAATCATAAAAGTCGTAATCGGAATGTGCAATTTTCTGGCTTGCTGTGCCTGTGTGTAACATTTGTCTACGATATATTCGTCGAGCCCGTTACTGTTCATGTAATAAGAGCCGTCGCGTTCGCGCACGCAGCTCGGTTTTCCGTCGGTAATCATAAAGATTTGCTTGTTGGTATTTCGCTTTCTTCGCAAAATATCCATCGCCAATTGCAATCCTGCAACTGTGTTGGTATGATACGGACCAACCTGAAGGTACGGTAAATCTTTAATCGGGATTGTCCAGGCATCGTTTCCAAAAACCAAAATATCCAGCGTATCTTTTGGATAACGTGTCGTGATTAATTCCGCCAAAGCCATTGCTACTTTTTTGGCAGGCGTAATTCGGTCTTCGCCGTACAAAATCATACTGTGGCTGATGTCGATCATCAAAACAGTGCTCATTTGTGCTTTGTACTGCGTTTCTTCGACGACCAAATCATTCTCGGTCAGCATGAAACTTTCTACACCATTATTTATTTGGGCATTTCTCAAACTCTCTGTTAACGAAATACGTTCTAACCCATCTCCAAAATTAAATTCGCGAAATTCGCCGGTATGTTCGTCACCATTTCCCGCATGTTTGGTTTTGTGGTTTCCACTTCCGGAGCGCTTCAAGTTTCCGAAAATCTGATCTAAAGCCTGCTGTCGAATCGCGCGTTCTGTTTTAGCCGTAATGCCAAAACCGCCAGAACCATCTTCTTTGACTTCGTCTTTTATGTAACCTTTCTTTTTTAAATCTTCGATAAAATCATCGATTGTGTAGTTCTCGTCGGTCAGTTTATATTCTATATCCAACTCTCGAAGCCAGCTGATTGCTTCATCAAAATCACCCGAAGTATGGGTGATTAACTCTTTGAAAATACCAAAAAGTTTTTCAAACGGAGACTGAAATGGAGCTTCGTACGTCTTAAAATAAAAACCTTTTTTAAATTCGTTTTTCATAATTTTAAAATTACACTATTTTAGAATTATGGAAAACGAATCGTTTATTAATTTTTAGTTAAAATATTACAGCAAAATACAAGATTAACGCTGTTAAATATAACAATTATTCAAATTTTCCATCTAGATAAAACCAAACTTCATTTTCAAATTTAAAAGTCGAAAACTCGTAATGTGTTTGTGGTTTTTGATTTGAATCCAAAAAATAAGCTTTAAATTCTACTGTGTTTTCAGAAGAACTCAAAATTTCTAATTTTTGCCATTTATTGGATACTGCCCATTTTAAAATTTCAGCTTTTGAGTAATATTTTCTTTCTGAAACATATGTAGTTTCTAAAAGATATGCTGCATTATGACTCGCATAAGCAGAATATCTCGAACGCATTAAAGCTAAAGCCGTCGGTGCTTTTTGATTGTTCTGAAGATACAATCCACAGCAGTTTTCAAAAAGCAGACCTGTATCGCAAAAGCATTTTTTATTCTCCATCGAGTTTTTCTTCGCCGTTAATTTTTACATGCAATTGATTCAGCAAAACCTGATAACGGCTGATTTCTCTTAAATCTTCGTCTTCTTCGGCATGATCTAATAATTCGTCTAAAGTTTCATTTACTTCAAGCAACTTATTATTGGCTTCTCTATCTTGTTTTGCTGCGATTAAATCAATGATTTCTTGTACGCTTGCTTTTAAATCTTCAAATTTATTATTCATGTGTTTTCTTTGTTTGGTGTTTCAGGTTTAACGTTTCAGCTTTCAGGTTTTAAAAAACTTGAAACCTGAAACTAAATAAACTTGAAACTTATTCTATTCTTCCTGCTTTTTATCTTCGTTGAATTTTTTAATAATTTCTTTAAGCTTTTCTTTACGAGCAATTACGGCTTGTTTGGCTTTATCCTGAGCTTTGTGAAGTTTATCGTTGTGCTTTTTTATATTTCTTTCGTTATTGCGTCCCATTATAGTTCTCTTTTAATTTCTTCTAATGTTTTTTCTGTAAAAATCAGTTCGTTGATAATTTGTTTTCTCAAATCAGCAATATCATCATAATCAAAATATTTTGCCCAAGAAGTTAGTTGCTGTAGATTTCTGATTTGTTTTAACCTTTTAGCCGTTTCAAAACTTGTTCTCAAAATGGCTTTTTTGTCATATTCCGGATTATTTTTATGCTGATAATTAGCAAGATCTTTATCGAAATCAGCTTCTATATAATATAATTTTTCTTCTGCATTATCGGGATAAAATTCTTTCCAAAATGCAAAACCAATTTTTGTTTTTGATTCGGTTTCCGGTTCTCTGGCAACCAGACGCCATTTACTGTTTGCTAGTCTTCCCCAGTGATTTGAAACGCGATACATTCCTTCCTCAGTATAATAATAGGTGCTTCCAGCCTTGCTTTCAAACTGCTTCTTTAAGCCTTCAATTGCCGATGGAAGCACTTCATTAAAAATACAAAATGTATTTTTAAAAGAATTCGGATGGGGCTTAAAGTTTTTCTGCATGATGCAAATATACTGAGATTGTCCTGAACTCCCTAAAACAAACAATATATTACGTAACTTTGTGCCTTTAATTCTAAATATAAAAACATGTCTAAAGATTCACAAGAAAAAATGCCTCAAAAAGGAGTTTATACCGGAATTATAGAAAAAGATGAAAACAACAATTACTTTTGTGGAGAATATCTTTTAGATTATAAAATAGTAAGCACTAATTTTAATGTCGGAGACTGGATTACAATAAAATCTGTGATCGAAAATCCAAGTGACATCAGCTACGATAAATATCCAAAAAAGTCTAAAAACTTTGATAAGGCAAACCGTAAGCCGGAACAGAAGTAAGTTTTTTTTTGTTTCAGGTTTCACGTTTAATGTTATCGAGCTGAGAATTGAAACGCGAAACCTGAAACCAAGATTTTAAATATTTTTTCCTTCAAAACTAAAAAGTTAAAAAAAAGTGTACCTTTGCAAAAAATTTGTCGATTTGAACTAATTAATATCGATTTCAAACTAATAGACAAGTAGTTACCTTTTATTTATGAAAAAAATAGTTGAATACCGCAAGTTACTAAACGTAGACAAAACTGCAGAGCTGAAAGATTTAAAAACAATTTATCGTAATGCGATGAAAGAATCTCATCCTGATAAATTTCAAGGTGATGATGCTGGTTTAAAAGCTGCAGAAGAGAAAAGTAAAGCTATCATTGAGGCTTATCACTTTTTGGTAAGTATTAACCCTGAGACAATTAAACTTAATTTACCTGAATATACTGAAACGATATCAACTTGTGCAATAACAGATTATAAATTTGTTGAAGGACGTTTAATTATCGATTTCTCTAACGGAAGTGTTTACGAATACATTAGTGTTCCTAAAGCAACTTACGTAAAAATGGTAAACGCTGACTCTCCTGGAAGATTTGCAAAAAGACACATTCTGAATTCTTTTACATGGAGAAAGAAAACAAATCAAGAATAGATTTACATCAAAATACAACTAAAAGCACTCTATATACAGAGTGCTTTTTTTATGCTTAAAAACCAGAAAATTACGTTTATAAAGGAACAATCACTATTTAATTAAGAGTTTTTAGCGAAATAAAACACCCAAACCTCCTGATTACAGGGCGATTAAATCAAAAAAAACTATAACAAAATTTTAGGTTACAAAATTCTATATGTTTTATAATTTTAAATACTTTTGTTGCACAAATCATTTAACTAATTAATTTTTTATAATGAAAAAAATACTTTTTTTACTTACCGCTACTGCAGCGATCATTTCTTGCAGCAAAGTTAAAGACGGAGAATACCTTATTACAGGAACTGCAAAAGGAATTGAAAACGGAAAAACGATTATCCTTCAAGGTATAGATCCAGCTACTAGAATGCCACTTGCACTTGATACAGTAAAAGTTGAAAACGGGAAATTTGAAATAAAAGGTAAAGTAACAGAACCAGCTTTTCATACTTTAATTCTTCAGGATGCAAACGGTCCAATTCCTTTCATCTTAGAAACTGGAGAAATTAATATTGCAATCGATAAAGACAGTATCCAAAAATCTAAAATTTCTGGAACTTACAATAATGATGAGTATGTAAAATTTACAGAAGATCTTACAAAAACTCAAAAAGGATTAATTGATTTTCAGAAAAAGAATACTCAAAAAATGCAGCAAGCTCAACAAGCTCAAGATACAGCAACTATCAATGGCTTGATGAAACAATACATGACTATTCAAACAGAAGTTCAGGAGAACTCTAAAAAGAAATATTTAGCTTACGCTGAAGGTCATCCAAAATCTTTCATTTCTGCTTTGATTGTACAAAGTATGTTGAACGATCCTAGTACAGATGTAAAAAAAGCAGAAGCTTTATTTAATTCTCTAGATGAGTCTTTGAAAAATACTGCTCCTGGAAAAGAAATTAAAACAAAACTTGGTCAAGCAAAAATGCCTGCGGTTGGTGCAACAGCTCCTCCAGTTGGCAGCGCTAAATGAAGAGCAGATTTTTCGGCTCCTAATCCAGAAGGAAAAGTAGTTTCACTTAAAGAAAGCTTAGGTAAAGTTACTATCGTTGATTTCTGGGCTTCTTGGTGTGGTCCTTGTAGAAAAGAAAACCCGAATGTTGTGGCTATTTATAAAGAGCTTCATTCAAAAGGTTTAAATATTATTGGTGTTTCTTTAGATAAAGAAGCTGGTGCATGGAAAGAAGCTATTGCAAAAGATGGTTTGACATGGACTCATGTTTCTAATTTAAAATTCTGGGATGAGCCAATTGCAAAACAATACGGTGTTGAATCTATTCCGGCAACTTTTTTACTTGATGCTTCAGGAAAAGTAGTCGCTCAAAATTTAACAGGACCAGAATTGAAAGCAAAAATAGTAGAGCTTTTATCAAAATAAAGAGCAATATTTAAAATAAAACAAAAAATCTCCCTAGTGGAGATTTTTTTATTTTATTCAATACCAATCAATTAAAAAATAACTTTAAAATAACTTAAAATTAAGTTCGATTTTTGTTTGCAAATCTAGAAAACGTTGCTATCTTTGCCACCGCTTAGAACAACAAAGCACAACAATACAAGCTTAGGGGAGATACTCAAGCGGCCAACGAGGGCAGACTGTAAATCTGCTGTGTGAACTTCGCAGGTTCGAATCCTGCTCTCCCCACGGAAAGGCCTAAAAGGCGGAAAACTTAAAGTTTTCATTCTTTTTAAAAAGCCACAAAAAATGTCTGAACACCTGCAAATTCAAGGATTTGCAGGTTTTTTTTATTTTAGGCCTGTTTTCAATATTTACAAATCCTCACAAAATTAAAGGTGCAGAATCGGTGCACTTTCCGGCGCGCTGAAAAGTGCACCAGAAACAGTGAAAATCCCTTATATTACAGGGGTTAACGAGATTAACGACTTGATTTGGCAGTAATATTATTCTACATTTATTAATTTAAAAAGTAGGATTATGTTGGAAAGCAGTTTTGGTTTGGGATTCTTTTTAAAAAGACCCAAAATAGAAAGTAAAGAATGGATCGTATATTTCAGAATAACTGTTGACGGTATCCGTAAGGAAAGCTCAACCAAAAGAAAATGGGATAATACACGATGGGATCAAAGGTTCGAAAGAGCGGTCGGCTCAAAGGAAGATGCAAAGTCGCTGAACTTCTTTTTGGATTCGCTGACTTTAAAAATCAATGAAATCAAAACCGAAATGATGTACAGCGGCAAAACCATAACCGCTGAGAAAATTATGGACGAGGTTCTGGGAAGGACAGCGCCAAAGATTAAGGTGCTGGAAGAATTTCAAAAGCATAATGATGAAATGGAGGCGCTTCTTGGAAAAGGCTATGCAAAAGGCACCCTTGACCGGTTTACCATTACTAAAAACCATTTGACTGCTTTTATAAAATTCAAGCTAAAAAAGCACGATCTTGAATTTGCGGATTTGAATCTCGAGTTTGTAAAGGACTTCGAGTTTTACCTTAGAACTGTACGCGACTGCAGCAACAACACCACCCTAAAGTATATTGCAAATTTCAAAAAGATTGTAATCCGCGCCATTGATAAGGAATTAATCACCAAGGACCCATTTAAGAACTTTAAGGGACGTAAAACAAAACTGGTAAAAAAACCACTAACCGCACAGGAATTGTACGAACTTGAAAGTCATTATTTCACAACTGACAGGCTCAATGTCGTAAGGGATGTATTTGTCTTCCAATGCTACACTGGCCTGGCTTACATAGACGCTTATCAATTAAAGAAAACTGATATCAAAGAAGGCATTGATGGAAATCTATGGATTATGTCCGAAAGGCAGAAAACAAACTCATCATTTAATGTACCTCTTCTTCCCCAAGCACTGAAAATAGTTGAAAAATATAAAGAGCACCCGCTGTGTATCCAGCGTGGAACCGTGCTTCCTGTTTCATCCAACCAGAAAATGAATGAGTATCTAAAAGAGGTGGCAGTCTTGTGTGGCTTTCCTTTTACATTAAACACGCATATGGCCCGCCGTACTTTTGGAAGCACTGTGACATTAAATAACAATGTCCCTATTAATGTAGTTAAAGAACTGCTGGGTCATGCATCGGTAAAACAGACTGAGGCATATGCTATAACTGAGCAGGCTACAATCGGTCGTGAAATGTCTATTCTCAATAAAAAACTCAATAAAACTGGATCCAAAATATCTAAACCTGATTTGGCGGTTCTCAGCAGGCTCGAAAAGGAAATTCAGGCAATCAAAAAGAAATACAACATTTCTTCGTGATCAATAAATTTCAAAATATATTTAAAATTAAAAGAGGCTATCTCAAATATTTTGAGATAGCCTCCTTTTACACAACTTAACTTCGCTTTTATATCCTGGATGGTAAGATGGGGTGTACTTAATGTATCCTAAATCCTGAAGCTGTTTAAAATACTTATGATAAGTCGGCAGCGTATTGACATGTGACAGCTCCATAATTTTACTGCGGCTGACTTTAATCCTCCTTCTTTGGCCCTGCCTATAGCCTAATCCCAGTATTGCTGTCAAAATTGATAGATGCCAGACATTTAGTTTAGGATCATTACTATACATTGACAGATAACTCATTATATAGCTTTCTTTTAATCTCTTAGTGTTTATCATCATCAAATAATTTTTGAAGATCTTCTTTATTATAGTAGTACGACCCAAGCACTTTTTTGAAACGGACTTTTTGGCTTGTTCTAAGATTCTGTACTGAACCTGCTGAAATATCAAGCAGTTTTCTCACAGACTTGCTTTTAATCCACTCTGGTTCCAAAGTTTCTTTCCGTCCAGAATCCTTATCTTTAAATAAAGCCTGTATTTTATCTACTAGAAGAAGACCAAACTGTCTCAGATCTTCCTTGGTTACAATTTCATTCATAGTACAATTTCATAAAATTATTAATTGCAGAATCTTTAGATGTCCGCGTCAGCTGAAAACAAAAAATATACTTCACTTCCACGATTTTTTTTAAAAGATGGTCTATACTTTATGTATCCATACTGATGAAGTTCCTGGACACATTTATGATACGTATTTGCTGAAGAAACTTTAGCAATAACAATAATCTCCGAGCTAAAGACAAAAATTGGATTAATAAAGCCCTTAACGGATCTAAATTGTAATAGAGCTGCATAAATGGCAATATGCATTGGACTAATCCGGTAATCATTCTCTATTGCTTTGAAAAAATCCGATAAAGGCTTTAATTTTTCCATAACTTTTAAAGTGAGGGAGTTTTTCTTTTCTTTACTTTATTATCTTTCCTCCCTGAATCACCTTCATCAGAATCTAGATTTTTTTTTTGATCTTTAGATACTGATTCTTTTTGAGATTCAGTCTTTTTCTCTTCCTTACTCTCTCGATGATTAATTCTTTGTAAATTTTCATCATAAACATTAACAGTCTTAAACTGGGGATTTGCCTCCACAAACATTTTACTTTCAGTACCGCCGACAACAAAAGTCGCCGACTGAAGGTTTCCTTTCTTTAGCGAATTCAAAAGGTCTTCTTTATACTTCGGAGTATTCAGTTCCTTGATTGAATGTTTTGCCAGACTTGCTTCCAAATCATACCCATAATTCTGATGGTATTGGTTCAGCTTAAAATTACCATTGTCAGATTGTTTAAAGTCGATTTTCAGCCAGCAATTATAGCTCTCCCCTTCTTTGTTTTTAAGATCTTTATTGACAGATCTGCCTTCCATCAAATTATAAGCCTCTTTCATTGTAATGCTGGCGCTGTCTTTGTTGATGTAGAAGGTCTGTTCCAGACCAGGTTTGTTTTCTTCTTTCTGAAGATTGACATGATAGGAATTAAAAAAGTACATATCTGTCTGCTCAGACCTTTTGAAATTTAATTCTACAGTTAAGGTATCCTTATTTGGTAGACCATTGTGCATAATGCCAGTGTGCATAATTTTAAAATCCTTATCTCCCTTCATTATGTTCTCTCGCAGTTCAGCATCGAACGTTTCTCCAAATCCAGTATATTTTAACTGGTCTTTCAGGTATTCTAAATTTTTCTCATTCATTGCGTTTTCATTTAAATTATTTTCTAAAATTTCTCTCCTATTTATTTCCCTTTTGGCAAACCCAGTAAGTTCTATTGCTTCATTTTCGGAAGTATCTGCCACGCTATTCAAAACTGCTCGCAAGTCGTCGATAACTGATTCAATCGGCAGGCTCTGAAAATAATTCGCATCATTGTTCATAACCAGACAGTACTCCTTCGCATCCAAGGAATTTCTAAAAAACTCAATTGTGTCGGTATCAGTCACCTCATCGCTATTAAAGGCGGCAAATCGATGGCCGTTATAAGCCATTTCCTCAGCAAACGACAGCATCATTTCAGTGTCAGCTAAATTGATTATCATAATTTATTTTAAAGCTTAAAAAGTGTCACTGCTTAATTCGGAAATCGGAATTACCTTATCAGTCAGATTATTATTAATATCCACTTCCAAATGTCTTCCGCCGTTTTTTTCAATCATCTGAAGTGTCAGATACTTATTCTCCGGGATGGTAAATTTCTCCAGAGCATAAACTTTTATTATTTCAGATTTATAAGGAATTACAGAAGAAGATGAAGTCGCGTACAAAGGCTGCAGTTCAATTTCCTGCGACGCGGTACGTTTTGACTTCTTCTGGTCTCTGATAAAAAAACGTAGCTGATCAATATCGTAGTTAATCTTTGATTTGTTTTCAAAAACAATACGCAGATACAAAACATCCTGCTGGATAAAGATCCCGTTCACCTCCAGTCTGATCTGATACTTTGATTTTTTTAGACCACTGATTTTTTTCTTTTTGGAATATGCAGTCAAAGCACACTGTTCAATTCTTTTCTGATTTTCGTTTTCTAAAGAAAACAGCACATCCCTGCTTGCAGCCACTGCATTTTCAGCCTTAAAATTTAAGTCAGGGCACGTTTCATCATAATTCAGTACAAAAACGTACAATTTCCCGTCAGATGTAACAACTGTCAGATTGGTCTGGAAAAAATGCTGTTTAGCAGCTTTTACAAGTAGTATATTCTCAACTCCTTTTGCTTTTTGTACAAGCACTTCTGCGCTTCCTTTATCTATGCTCTTGATTGTATAAGGAAAAATAATGCTTGTGGTTTTAGAAAAACCTACTTGTAGATTTTTATACTGGTCTTCGTAAAAGGCAGTTTCCTTTGCGTTTGACTGTGGATTAACTGAAACACAAACCAGCAGCAAACTGATTAAAAACAAATAATTCGCTCTTTTCATATTTTCTCTCTTTTAAGGTTTTAAATTCTTTTGTTTTTCATCATACAGCAGCACCTGATACCCTGCCTTTACAACCACTTTTATGAGTTTTACCTTTTTGCTCATAAGACTTTTGGCTGCCTCGATGCCCATACCTGCGGCCTGTGCTCCCCATGAATCCGAAATCCCGGTAAGACCGAGAGTCTGAATTGATCTGTCAGCTGATGCTTTAGCCACATCCCTGTTAATTGCTCCGGGAATATAGATGCCGTCAATCCCGTCCATATCATAGACTGCCAGCTCGACGGGAAATATCGAATTATTGTACTGGATGTTTGTGATTTTTACCTCAAGCCTCTCCCCTTTTAAAGCCGCCATACCATACAGAAAAGTATTTCTGGGTATCATTGTTCCTTGGAGAAAAATATCATTCGTAAGTCTTAATTTAACCACCGAGCCATTGACAATAGTCTGCGTCTGATGCACAACTGCTTCAATAGAATTTTGTATTTCTTCAGCAGGCTGTGCTTCGTCCAGAGAATAAAATTCATTTGTTTTCAAAGAGGTCTGCAAATCGGCATTCTGCTGAAGTGAGCTTATGTTATTCTCTGCTTCTTTTTTCTGAACTGAATATATTTTGCCTTTTTTGCTCTCAGATGTTTGTTTAAGTCTATCCTGCACGCGCTGCGGATGCTGTATATCCAAAATATTTTCCAGCATACCGCCTAACTGCTGAAGTTCCGGATCAGGTTCCTGCTGTGCGCTCATGGCAGACATAAGTCCTTCGAGTTTTTTAATCTCTTCCGATTCTCCACGAGAAGTGCCGTAATTTTCAAATTCCCTCATGTCCTGACCGTAAGCAGGGACAGCAGGCTGGCTGATTATGTTTTCAAGAGCCCTCAGCTTCTCATAAACTTTCTGTTCATTGCGGTCCTGAAAAGACTGAGAATTAAAAGCTGATCTGTTTTTTGGAAGCATTCGGGATTCAAAATCACTTGTGGAAAAAGAATCTGCTTTATCTTCCGAGGCTTTATTATCAATATAGTTAGGATCTTTTTTTATCTGCTCTCGCAGTTTTATCGAATCAACTGCTGCCTGATCGTAATAGCTCATCTTATCCAGTGCTGAATCTTCTTTAAATTTTGGCAGTGGCAGATGAAAATTGAATCCTTTCCTTTCGTCGTTCCCTGCCATCTTGGATTCCATTCTTCCGCCGCCTAATGAATAAAATAAGAATGTGAGAAATGGTAATGTTATAAGAGGCAGCATTAAAAGCATCTTTCTCTTTTTAGATTCCTTTGGAGATAATGTTTTCTCTTGCATAATTTTAGTTTTTTAAATTGATTGTCTTAATTTTTGAAGCTGTTGAAACCTCAGCTTGTTTATAAAATGTCCTATACAGGTTATAAATTAAATAACCCGATGTCAAAACCGTAAAGAACAGAAGTCCCCAGATCAGTTTTGTTTTAGAGAGCCCATCTGTGACGCTCTTCATTTTTTCTGCCCATCTTTTCTGCAATAGCAGATAATACTTGTGATACACAAAAGGCTCAGTCTGTCTTGTAAAAAAGGATTTCATAAATCTCTATTTTCTGGTTTCTGCGGAAAGATCTTTGTTTTCAATCGTATTAAACCGCTCGATAAGAAAACCATGCGGATTATTATCGCTTCTTGATACATTGCGAAGCGCACCTTCTGTAAGCAGGTTTCTTTTCAAAATACTGGTAGTACGGATAATGTTCTGTCTGGCATAACATCTAAAACGGTAGGGATATTCACGGATATCAATGCTTATGCTATCAATCTGGATGCTCTGGCTGATATTTCCTGATATAATACCCGAATAAAAATTGTTTTCCTTCAGGTCATCATAAATCCGTTTTGCACTGTCGTCTGCCAGATATAAGGCTTTTGTGATATTCGTTTTAATGACCTTATCATCAGGATCAAGGGTAAAGAAAAACTTGTGAAAGGTTTTCACATGGTCCCTTGCTTCAACAGCAATGTTATCTTTTCTTTCCGAAGCGTAAGCTTCCAGCGCTTTACCATTTGCCAGAATATATACTTTATCCTGCATAAGGCTCACTGTCTGGAAACTTTTATAGACAGCATAGCAGCTTATTATAATGCAGCCTGCAATTACAAGCATCGTGAAACCTCTCACATATCTAAATGCCGTATCAATGTTTTTCATTTTGGTAAACATATGCTCCTGTTATTAAGTCTGTTTAGAATTTCCTTTAAGCCTGTCATTCATATAGTTTCCTTTATCAGTAAAATAAGGACTGCTTCCTGCTGTCGCAGCCATGCTGCTGGTCATTCTCCGATCCGCATCTCCCATCGCATCAGCAGTCATTCCAACCGCATTTGAAGAGGTTCTCATAACAGAACTAGCTGAATTTCCAAACATGCTTGTCACCTTATGACCCAAGGCTGCTCCTCCGCCTGCATGAACTATATAATTGGCAACAGAAGGCACGGTAAAATATCCTATGATACCTATTATCATGAAAATTAAATATGACATATCGGTCCTGCTGAAAAAAGTGTCACCTGTTGCCTGCACCTGCGAGAGGTCCAGCTTGAGCATGAGTTCCTGAATCTTTCCTATAATACTTCCGAATATATTGGCAACAGGAAGCCAGAGGTAAATATTGATATATCGGGCAAGCCAGACAGTGAGCGTGTGCTGGAAACCGTCAAATACTGCGATTCCAAATACCAGCGGACCTAAAATGGAAAGCACCACCAGCTGAAAGGTCCGAAGGGTGTCAATGCATAAGGCGGCCGCTTCAAACAAAACCCTCAGCACCTCGCTTAGCCATTCCTTGACCGAATTTCGAAAACTGTAAGAAGCTTTTTCCATCGCAAATTTGACATCATTGCCTATGCCTGCGAGCATGCTCTCATCCGATGGATCAGCACCGTCATGCGTATACTTATACCATCTGTCGCGATCACCCGTACCAGCAACCCCTACATACATCTTCCATGGATCGGTTTCTTTAATTGCTTTTTCTTTCTCTTTAAGCAGAACAGCAACTGCATTGTTAGAGCCTGTTACCATAGCTGCAGTAGCTGTAACAGTTGGTTTCATAACTCCGTTAATAAGTGCCAGAACCGACGGAAAAATCATAATGCAGAATCCTATTACAAAGGGACGGAAGAGCGGATAAAAATCAATGGGCTCGGCACTTGCTATATGCCTCCATACGCGTGAGGCGATGTACCATATAGTTCCGTCATAAACACAGGACACTCGATAAGAGGCATTCTTATCTATAATGAGAATAAAGTTTCTCAGGGTGCAGCTGTGTGCATCGGCGAGGGAAATTATCCCATCGATATTGAAAAAATGTCAGAATCTTTTAAGCTCGGCGTATTTCTAAAACAGCTCCATCTCAATGAAAATGTAAAGCGTGGCGCTGTGCACATCTCACTGAATTTTGACCGGTCCGATAATGATTTATCAAAAGAGAAACTCATGCAGATTGCCTCTTCTTATATGGAGAAAATTGGATTCGGCGCACAGCCTTATCTGGTCTACCAGCACCACGATGCGGGACATCCGCACCTGCATATCGCATCCATAAATGTGCGTGCAGACGGATCCAGGATTAACATGCACAATATTGGAAGAAACCAGTCCGAAACGGCCCGTAAAGAATTGGAGATTTCTTTTAATCTGGTTCGGGCGGACTCGAGAAAAAAACAGAGTCCTGCGCTAATTAATGCTATTGATGCGGAAAAAATAAAATATGGGGCAATAGATTCCAAGAGAGCCATCGGCAGTGTACTGAGTGCAGTTATTCCGCACTACAAATACACAACGCTGGGTGAGCTGAACGCAGTATTGAACCTGTATAACGTCAAGGCGGAAAGGGGAAAGGAAAATTCAAAAATGTTTAAGAACAAAGGGCTGGTCTACCAGATTCTGGATGTGAACAAAAAGACTGTCGGGGTTCCTATAAAAGCCAGTAGTTTTTATTCCAAGCCTACTCTTTCCCGGCTTGAAATTAATTTTGCCGCAGCTAAAACTTCTCGAATGATAAACATGAAAAGAACCCGAAACGCGGTGGATCTGCTCCTTTTGAAATATCCTTCCATAACACTCTCGCAGCTTGAAACGCGGCTGGCGAACCAGGGTATAACGGCAGTTGTCAGAAAGAATGAACAGGGGTTTATATACGGCATGACATACATAGATCATAACACCAGATGCGTTTTCAACGGAAGCAGTCTCGGACCTGAATATGCAGCCAAAGGGCTCCTGCAGCGTCTGGGCCATTCGTCCCGTTCCGAGAAGCAGTATACAGTTCCTGATGGTACCGCTCAGAAGCACGGCTCTTTTATTTCCGCAGCTGAAGTGCAGCGAATAATTGATAATGTGCTTTACGCCGGAACGCCGTCAGATTACGTTCCCAAACAGCTTAAAAACAAGCGAAAAAAAAGAAGGAAAAAAGGACAGTCAGATAATAATTAACACATAAAAATCAACAGCATGCAGACGGGAGAAAATGAACAGGCGCTTAGAAAAATTTTAGATATGACTAGACTGATGAGCATCGCACTGCTGCTCATCCATTTTTATTATTACTGCTTCGATTCCTTCCGGCAGTGGAATCTTGCGCCGGATTTTGCCTGCAGGATAATGGAGAATATTTATCGTACGGGGCTTCTGGACAGCTTCCATAAATCAAAGCTTTTTGCACTTGGACTCTTGGTTATTTCCCTCATGGGGGCCAAGGGAAGAAAAGATGAAAAACTCCATTTTAGAACTGCTTTTTATTATATCTCAATGGGTCTTCTGCTTTACTTTGGATCCTATCTGGCTTTTGTAATATTTGCGGATACTGAGGTCTTCTCCGTACTTTATATCTCACTGTGTTCTTTGGGCTATCTGATGACACTTTCCGGGGGCACCCTGCTCTCCCGCATTATCCGCAGAAAGCTTAGTTCAGCAGATATTTTTAATAAGGTAAACGAAACTTTCCCCCAGGAGGAAAGGCTTATTGAAAACGAATATTCCGTTAACCTTCCCGCACGCTATCACCTCAAAGACAAAGTGCGCAGCAGCTGGATTAACATTATAAATCCCTTCCGAGGCATTCTGGTTCCAGGCACGCCGGGTTCGGGAAAATCATACTTTGTAATCCGCCATATAATCACCCAGCATATTGCCAAGGGCTTTTCTATGTTCATTTATGATTTCAAGTTCGACGACCTCACTGTTATCGCCTATAATGCCTGGCTGAAATTCCGTCATCTTTATGCCGTGGAGCCAAAATTCTACATCATAAATTTTGACGACCTCTCCAGAACCCACCGTTGTAATCCTCTTGATCCTGCGGCAATGACCGACATTACCGATGCTGCTGAATCTGCCCGCACAATCCTTATGGGACTCAACCGGGAGTGGATTAAAAAACAGGGCGATTTCTTTGTGGAATCCCCCATAAATTTCCTGACAGCCGTCATCTGGTACCTGCGGAAATACAACGATGGCGAGTTCTGCACCCTGCCCCATGTCATTGAAATGATCCAGACCGACTATGAAAGCCTTTTCACGATTCTAAGAACCGAAAAAGAGATCGAAGTGCTTATCAATCCGTTTGTCAGCGCGTTCCTTCAAGAGGCAGTCGACCAGCTGGAGGGGCAGATCGCTTCTGCTAAAATCTCACTGGCGAAACTTTCCTCTCCTCAGCTTTACTACGTACTCTCGGGCAGTGATTTTACCCTTGACATTAATAATCCATCTGATCCAAAAATTGTTTCAATGGGGAATAATCCGCAGAAGATACAGACTTACGGGGCAGTTCTTTCCCTTTTTGTCAGCCGCCTTATCAAGCAGGTAAACCAGAAAGGAAAACTTAAAAGCAGTCTTGTTTTTGACGAGTTCCCCACTATCTATCTCAATAATATTGACAGTCTGATTGCAACGGCAAGAAGCAACAAAGTGAGCACCTGTCTTGGAATTCAGGACTTCAGCCAGCTTCGTAAAGACTACGGCCGCGAGCAGGCTGATGTGATCATTAATATAGTCGGAAATATTGTCTCTGGACAGGTCAGCGGAGATACGGCTAAACAGCTCTCAGAACGTTTCGGAAAGATAATGCAGGATAGAGAAAGCCTTTCAATAAACAGCAGCGACACCTCCATCAGCCGTTCCCGACAGCTGGAATCCGCAGTGCCGCCTTCGAAGATTTCTTCGCTGAGTTCGGGAGAATTTGTAGGCATGACTGCCGATAACCCGGACTGCAGAATTGAGCTTAAAACCTTTCACTGCGAGATCATCAACGACCACGAAAAAATTAAAAAAGAAACAGATAATTACAAAGAAATTCCGATCATACGTACAATTGATAATGTTATAGTCCAGAAAAATTATCTGCAAATTAAAATTGAAATACAAGAAATAATCCAAAGCGAAATGGAAAGGATAATTAAAAATCGTGCACTTTCCGCGCTTGTTCTCAAAAAAGAAAAGTGACCTTAAGATTCTTGATAAAACAAGAAATCAAACCCTTAAGACAGAATGATGTCAATACAATTATAATTACTGGAAAAGTAAGAATAAAAGTTCTTTTAAGGAAGTTTCAAAACATGAATTAAAAGAAAAATATCAATTTGCTTTTTAAGTCGTACTTAACCTATCTTTATCAAAGAAATTCGTTAAAATTTCGAGATACACTTTTTTCTCTGCCTGTTCTTAAATAATAAATAAAACCTCGTATTTACTAGAATCTTAATAATTCAAAACGGAACCATTGTATCCGCAGTAAAAAATTTCGACTATATAACTACTTAATGACGTTAATAATTAATCTATAGCATTTGACTTAAATTTAAAAGACTAGAGATTAAAATCTACACCTAAAATATTAAAAAATATAAGAAAGTTGCAAAGAGAATCAACGTATTTAAATTATATAATAAAGTAAAATCTTTTCTTATTTGCAAAACTTTGTCCTATTCGTTATAATACTATAAAACAGTCAATTATTTCAAAATGACTATTTTGCGAATGATTCGAAAACTTTCAAAAAGGCTATTTTCTTAATATCACTTTTTTGGGAAGTTCAAACATAAATCATTTCTGCGAATCTTTTTCACGGAAAGCCGTAATCTTGTTAAAATATAAAAGGCAAAAAATGGAGCAGCCAAGCTTCCTAAAATTCAAGCCTCTATGGGATTAATGCAAAATTTCGAAAGGCTAAACCACTGAAACAAATAAGTATAAATACGGGTCTTCCTAAATTATTATTTACATATTTTTGAAATTTTCTTTATCAAGTACGGTTATCCGTAAAAATTAAAATAAAATTAGCCCGATATTTAACCCATATCTGATTACTAAAATTAAAAATAAGGCAAATTCTAAAAAAAATGAGCGTAACAATAGACAGAGAAATCAGCATCGACGATTTAGAACTGGTAAAGCTGCTTCAGAGCAGAAACAGTGAATTTCTTCCGCATATAAAAGAAGTATACGAAAAAGTAAAAAATATACTGGAGCAGAGAATCCCGCATATTTTCCCCAATTATACACTGCACAATATCGGCCATTCGCTCAGAATTATAAAAAACATGAGCAGTATTGTTGACGACATCAATCAGCTGGACGAATTAGAAATTGCCATTTTAATATTGTCTGCCTTACTTCATGATGTCGGCATGGCGGTAAGCGAAGAGGATATAAAATTGATCAAAAATGATAATTTCCCCTATTTTGACATTAAATATTCCGCGGTAGTCAAAACTATTGAAGATGAGGAACTGGCACTTCAAGAATATGTGCGAATGTTTCATTCCTCACTTTCCGCCAAATATATACAGGAAGAGTTAAAGGGAAAATTCGATATTCCCAGATTATCGCTTAATTTCACAAAAGAACTCGCCCTGATCTGCGAAAGCCATACCAAAGGATTTGACTGGATAACAAGTAATCTGACCGTAAATGAGCTGAAAGGAGACTATAAATTTAATTCGCAGTTTCTAGCCTGTGTGCTTCGACTGGCCGACATTTTGGATATCGATTCAAATAGAACTCCTTTTAATCTTTACCAATTGATTTCTCCAACCGGGATCAGCAAGGAGGAATGGGACCAGCATTTCATTATTTCAAATAATCAAAAAATAAAAAAAGACCCAAAAACCGGTCTTAAAACAATTTACTTTACGGGCCAGTGCGAAAATCCACATACCCATCGAAAAATATTGACCTACATTGACTGGGTCGCCTATGAGATCACAAACTGTACGCAGTTAGCCAATACGATGTCTTCCCAATATAATCTGCTCTATGACACCACCCCAGAGGTCCAAATACAGGCCATAGGCTACACCTTTTCAGATTACAAAATGAAGCTTGATTATAAGGCCATCAGTGCGCTTTTGATGGGAGAAAAAATATATGGAGACAAATCTTTAGGCTTGCGCGAACTCATACAGAACTCTATAGATTCCTGCAGAATAAGACAGGAAATCGTAAATGAAAATCTGCAGATCGGTGCAGAAAAGTATGTGCCAAAAATCAAGATTATCATCAACGAAGCACAAAATGAAGTTACTATTAAGGATAATGGTACGGGAATGTCTCTGGAAATCATCAAAAAGCATTTCCTAAACATAGGCGTGTCCTATTATACTTCGAAAGATTTCAAGTTAAGGGATCTGGCCTATAAGCCCATCGGAAATTTCGGAATTGGTTTTCTTTCCTGTTTCATGCTTTCGGACGAGGTAAAAGTAATAACAAGATATTACAAATCTTCTGACAGATACTTAATAAATCTCGAAAAGAATAACGAGTATACATCTTTAACAAAAGCAGAAGATCATTCACTTGACGGAACCGAAATTATTCTAAATTACAAAAATTTTATTAATGTTTTTGAAAATAATTCTGCTAAGGTTGTTGCTTTTATGAATAAATTTTTCCTTACTGACGATATTCAGGTGGAACTCTATGACAATTCAAATGTTCCCATTTTAATTTCAAATAATTTAAAGACAGTAACAGTACCTGATGGCTTGATCAAAATTGATTTAAGCAATTATTTAAAAGATATTGAGGGATATGCACTTATTAAAAAGAAAAGGGATTATGTTTCTAGTATCAATCATATTGATTTTAAAGGAACTTTATATCAATATTCCTGTGACGGAATCAAAATCGTGCAAGATACATCAGCAATAGATATCGATAATTTTATAATTAATAGTGAGCTGAAATATTACAACATTCCAATTGTCAGAACTGCTATGGAAAATGACTTCCTAAGTATTTTGAAATATAATGATTTGGAAGACACTATTGATAAGCTGGAAAGGGATTTGGAATGGATTTCGGTAATTGTACCCAATAACTTAGATTTAGATTTTAAAGATTTTGAATTTGCCAATATAGGTGATTATTTGTATGATAATTTAGGATACGAAAATCTAATTGAGTTAGGTCACTCCAATAATTGCAAAACGTATGCAACATATGAAAAAGTCAATTTATTTGAGGGAAAAACTAATGAACTCTATTTGCCTTTTCAATCCGTGATATTATCCAAAAATACCTTTTATTACAGAAGATATGAGGAAAAACGAAAAGAATTGTACGTTCGAAATGTACTAATTAACAACTTTAGATATGAAGCACCAACACAAGCTAAGATATTCGATATTGAAATGATTATGGTGAACTTAAATTCCAGAAAATTTGTTCCTGATATATCAAGAAATAATTTTGACTATCCTACGAGTTTAGATATAAACTACATAATAGGAAAAGCAATACACCTTGGCGCCTTTCATAATCTCGGTTTAGAAGATGATAAAAAGTTGACATTGAAAAAGTTCATTCAATCTTATTACTGTGAAAAGAGCGAATTCGAAATTTAATAGCTGAAGTTAACCGAAATAACACATTGTTCATCAATTGTTTATACCAATAAAAAAGGTACATCTAAATGAATGTTCACTTTTGAAGCATCAAATTGTAAACCTATTACTCAAATAAAAGAGAAAAACAGCATATGAATACTGACGCAACACCCAGCTGGTCGGGATATATTTTTCAGGGAGAGGTAGCCTTGTGCCGTGCTATCGAAACCATGAACAGTCTGCCCGATCCAATTCCTGACGGCTATTGTCTTAAACTGGAAGAAGATGAAGATTTTTCCCTGCAAACCACAGAAATTGAAGTCTTTCAAGTCAAAGCTTATCTCAGTAAGGATGCAGATAAGATCAGTAAATACAAAGAGGTAATTGAAGAACTTATTGATAAATACTACTATCATAAACGGGTTGAAAAGGATCCAAATGACGGTCGCAAAAGAAACCATATATATTTTGACAGGGTGCGGAAAAAACCGGTCAAATGCAATCTGATTACCGACAGTGTAATTACGGATTTCCAACCGGATCTGTCCAATTTTGATAATAAATACAGTAAAGCAACAAATTTTGAGTGTCTGCAGGGCGAGTATACCATCGCCAACATCCACCTGAAGCTCATGGATGCCGTGACACAGCATTATGCAGCATCAGGAATTGCCGAAGAAGATGCTGCTATAAAAACTGCCCAATGCTGTTATAATATCACAAGAATCGTAAAGGAAAGACATGCCAGTAAAAGGAAAACAAAAATTTTCTTTAAGGATATTAAACAATGGATGGATTCGGCACTGGCTTTTTCAGAGGATTTGTGCTGGTTTGAAATCTCAAAACTGTTTTTAAAATTCTTATCCGAAGATCTGGTTTTGTATGATTTGAATGATGCCGGTCAATTGGCAGAGTTTACCAAACTTCAGGCTGCAGTAGATGAACTTGAGAAGCTTCCCTACAATGATCTGATTTCCTTGATACAGTTCCATACGACTCCGCATAAAAAACTCGACAAAAATAATCTGCGGCAGAGTTTTGCAGGATTTTTAGAGGGGAGTGCTGTAAGATCTGTCGTACTGAAAGCAATCAAAGAAATAATACAGCTGCCTTATTTTAAAAACCTGCAGTATACCAAAATGACGCCAGAGGGTCAGGCAGTCCGATATCAGCTACTGAATCACAATAGTGAATTTGATGATTCTATGCTGGAGCAGATCAGATTCCAGCAGCATTGCGAGGAATTCTACAAACATCCCAATACCATTGATGTGGATCTGTTTGTAACCCGTCATCTCTCGCACAGCCAGCAGGAAATTAGAGATAAAATCACCAATATACTGAATCCGCACGCCACTGAAGAAGAAATTAACAAGCGACTTTTTGGATTCTCCTCCATTGAAAAAACCATAAATGACATCAACAAATGAGAAATATTATAAAAGAAATCAGCCTGCAGAGCGGGCTTAAGTACATCAATGTGGATGAAAATCTGGATTTTGCCTACTACGAGGACAAGGATGATTTTTATCTGCTGTGTTTTTATGACCATTCGGATCTGATGCGCATTACAGGAGAAAACATAAAAATACTGGAATATGCACTTAATAATATTGTGGTAAATACCAAAAAAAGTGAAACTCTAACCCAGTTCATTGACCGGAACATAAATTACAATCTTTCCCTTATTTTATTTGCAGCCCTGGATGGTGATTATCCCAATCTGATACAGGAGCTAAATAAAGTGGAAGAGAATTACATCAATTCCAAGAAATATATTTTACCCTATAATAATGATGCTCTTGAAGTGCTAAAGGAGAAAATATCCAATACAGCCGCGCTGGTCAGTGATTTAAATGACCTTGCAATTGCGCACAGTGATTCCATCCAGGAGAACCAGGACAAGTGGTATGATCTGCTGCTGAACCTTTTTATAAAAATTCCCTATCTTAATTATCAGCCCGCCGATCATAGTTTAACCTTAACCACACTGTCAGATTCGCTAAATCAGGCGATGACAGACAGAGAATCTTTTCTGCTTTCAATAATTAATGACAGCAACATTCACGCTATCACAGACATCGAAAACTTTGTTAATGCAAAAAATATGACACAATAAATTATGGCAGCCTATAAAATTTCCAGTCTTACAATTAAAAATTTTAAATGTTTTGACCATATTGTTTTTGATTTTAGCAGCAACAGCCTTGTGGTGTTTGACGGACCCAACGGTTACGGTAAAACCACCGCTTTTGAGGCATTGGAAGTACTGCTTACAAAAACGCCGCGAAAACTGGCCAAAATCAAACTTGATAAGCGTTACAAATACAAAAACAGCCCTATCCATAAGGCTGAAAATCTGCCTATTGAAATTGCTGCCGTCTTTGAGTCTGAAGCAGAACAGATTCTAAATATAAAAAGGGTAATTCCCGCCGCCGATTTGCGCCAGTCAAAAAAAAACAATATTGGCTTGATATTCAATGATTCCGTATTGTACATTGATAATGTGCAGTCAAGTGAGCAGGCGCTGGAAGAAGCGTTGGAATTTAAAAATCTTGACAATCTCTTTAACGTCCTAAACTACGTAGAACAGGACGAAAATACCTATTTTTTAAAAGAAGATCCTAAAGAAAGGTATAAAGCGCTTATTTCACTGCTTGGAGGCAGTGAAGAAAGGATATTGTATGACAAAACCATTGAGTTCTGCAGGAAAACAAGTGAAAAAGTACATCAGCTAAACTTGGCAATTAACGCCATAAATACGCAGAATACCGAGACATTGAAGGACGATGGACAGCAGGTGCAGTACAAAGCGCTGCTGCCGGGACTTTCCCCTGCCCTGCCCTGGGATTCACAGCTCATTACCAATACTAATCTGGATCTACACAATTCCTACCTTGTAGAGATTAAAAAGGTGGAAAATCTCTTTGAGATGAAAACTGCGGTCCAAAATGTTTTAGCGATAAAAAAGCTAAACGATATAATAAACAATAATGCCCTGCTGCAGTCTTTCGTGGAGAACTTTTGGAGCATCCAGAATTTTGCAGTTCTAGAAGAAGAAGACAAAAAACGAAAAGAAAATGATAATCAGATCTCAGGCTATATATCCCTGATAACTTTGATTGATAATAAACGCTACTCGGAAATTTTATCGGATAAGCATCTTTTTGATCTGGAAGACAAAACCGAAAAACCTGCGGTGGATTTTAACCTGCTGCGTACGCAGCTTACCCTTACGATATCATTAATTGAAAGCCTTAGTGTACAGAATCAGATACTCTCTGATCTTAAGGATAAAAGGGAGGGACTTAATAAAGTGATCGAAGCACATAAAAGCGTACTTGAGCTTAAAGACGGCGAATGCTACACCTGCGGTTACAACTGGCAGACTACCGAGCAGCTTAAGCAGCAGATCGAGGAAACTGAAGTAAAGATTTTCAGCTCTTACATCAGAGAAAATGACAGGCTGGAAAGCATGAAGCTCGCGTTGGAGAACGACTTTTTAAAAGTAATAAAATCATTTATTGAAAATCAGGCTGAAAAGTTAACAAAAGAAAATGGACTGCTTATCAGTCCATCTCAATTTCAAAACCTTAAAAATAGCTTTTCCGCACTAAATTCCCAGTCAGCCGAGCTGGCATCATTATTTTCTGCAGAAGAGCTGAAGGAGGTCATGTCATACATCAATATGCGTACTATTGAAAATCTAGAAAACGCTGTTTTAAAGCTGGTGGAGCTCATCAGCAGAAAAAGACCTGAAATTGACAGCAGCATCAATATTGATCAGGTCATCAATGACTTTAATCTCTATTTTTCAGGAAAAATTGGAGAGCTGAATGTTTTAGAAAGCGAAGATTTAAAAAACAAACGACTCTATGTGCAGCATCAGTACTACAATGCAATCAACCAGACACTGCAAGGTCTTGTGCAGCGCAAAGAAAAACTGGAACACATCTATGATGAAATCAATGGTATAGGGTTAAAAATAGATCAAAAAATAAGGCAGTATACCAAGAGTATTGTGGAAAAAATCAGCATCCCATTTTACATCTTTACAGGTAAAATACTGCAGAACCACACACTGGGTTCTGGATTGCTGCTGATTTTGGATATAGACAAGGAAAACTCGCAAATATACATAAGGCCTAAGCAGCGGGATCAGGAAGTGACTTACACCTTATCGTCAGGACAGCTGGCTGCAACGGTAATTTCCTTGATGCTGGTGCTTAACAAAGTCTTCAATAATTCCAAACTGGGTACGATTTTTATCGATGACCCGCTGCAGACTTTAGATGAGATAAATTCGCATTCACTGGTCGAGTTGCTCAAATACAATTTCAGCGATCAGCAGATTATATTATCAACCCATGAGGACAGGTATTCTCAGTTTTTACAATATAAATTCAATAAGTTCAATTTATCCAATAAAAGCCTGCGGCTGAAAGATCTTACCTAACAGAAAATAGATTTATCCAGTGCAATCCCTGCAAGAAATATTGAATCCGGTCCATTTTTTCCCATACAGCAGTGCAGTTATTGTGCTGCTGTTATGGCTTATGATTCCGATACATTTAATTGCTTACCTTTAACAGAGATAATTTAAAATGAGCTCCTTGGAAAATATCAGCGCTTCAGAAATTTTAGATTTACTTAGTGATACGAAGAAGATTTCGTCAGTGTCCGTGTATGGTAGCAGATTGATTGCCCATAAAAATGTCACCGGGGCCTTAATTATCTTTGATAAGAATATAAAGGAAATGGTAACTTTTTTAAATTGCACATTTGAAGATATTATTATAGACCGTACTAGGTGCGATGATTCCATTGAATTCAAACAATGTACTTTTTCAAAAGACTTCAGGATTATTTTCATTCAATCCCACAACTTTAATCTGGAAAACTGCCAGTTTGAAAAAGCCTTAATTATCCAATACTGTGTTATCGATTATCTAATTTTTCACAGGGTTGAAGCCCAGAATGGAATAATGCTTGAAGGAGGCCAGATAAGACTGCTGGATATCAAACCTATAAATGAAAAAACAAGTTTTTCTTTTACGGGACTGTTTTTACTCATTCATACCCTGTCTGTAATTTCGCAGTCCGGCATAACCACTTTTGCTAAAAGCTGCAGCATCAACATTATCAATTTAACCGGATACTTAAACATTCTCTCAAGATTGGATTTTACCCGAATCAAAAATAAAAAGATCGCGATTTACGAATTGAATAACAGCGGTAAAATCTACTTTTCAAACCTCACCCCTGCAGGAGTCCACGGTTTTAAAAACAGTTCATTGTCCCCTCATATTGAAGCCTATCGAAAATCACAGGGAGCAGATATGCGCGAGCTGCAATTTGTTTCCCAAATGGCTTTTAAAATGGAGCCTCTGGAGCTTCTGACCGGCAACTACCCTCTTTATGGTTTTCGCAAATTTATCGAAAGAAAGGACTGCACCGACTTTCTGCTGTATTTTGACACGCTGGACACGCAGTTCCGCATAGACAACTCTTCGCTGGGAATCTTGGAGCTCAAATCCCTGTTGTTTGAGCAATATCAGATTGAAATTAAAAATTCGGACCTTTCAGCTGTAAAACTTCTCCATGCCAAAATACCTGACGTTATGGCTCAGCATGATGATTTAAATTATTACAATGTGTATAATGATTTATATACTGCAGCGGTACGCCAGAACAACACAAAAGATAAGGCTTTCTACTATAAAACAGCGCAGGAGTACCTCTATAGGCATCTGAAACACAGCGCACAGCATTACGACCGCGATATAGGATCAAGAATTGCAATAACGGTATCTAAAATCTACAGCAGCCATGGCACAGACTGGTTAAGGGCATGTCTGGCAACTTTTTTCATAACCTTCATTTTCTTTGTTTTGTTTGCCGTGAGCCTTAAAGAACTAGATTTGGATGTAAGCGGAAATGGTGCGAAATATTTCTCTGGCACCATAATGCCGTACTTTTTCGAATTTATCAATCCTCTGCATCGCATAGATTTTATGTCTAGAGTAAGCCCTCCGGGAGGATGGACCGCTTTTTTTGATCTTTTGTCCCGAATATTTGTTAGTATCGGAATTTTTGAAATTGTCCGGTCCTTTAGAAAGCACGTAAGATCTTAATATTAAAACCAGCTAAAAATGAATTTCCAATATGAAACTTTAGGCGACGAATACCAGTTCCAGACTTTCCTCAAGGATTTGTTTAATGCCGTATATTCCACTGAAACATTTCAAGAGTATGGCTCTAAGGGAAATTTGCAGCATGGAATTGACGTTTACAGCCCCGTATTTAAGACAGCGATACAGGCTAAAAAAAAGGGGATAAATCGAAATAAAAAAACAATAGTAAAGGAACTTATAAATGATCTTTCGCAGACTTTAGAACTCATTAAAGGCTTTCCATTCCCTATTGAAATACTTTATTTTGCCACAACCATTAAAAAAGATGTAAGCCTGCAGGAAGCATGCTTCAGCGCAAGCATCAGTTCTGGAATAAATGTGATCCTCTTTTCCTGGGATGACATACAGGAAAAACTTCCGGACTGTCTCTCAGTGCGAGACAAGTATTTTCCGCACCTGAAACCGGCAAAAAAAAAAGATGCCCTGAGTAGAATAAGCAAGGAACTTGAAAGCTTGATCTCAAAGTTGGATGGCAAAAAGTCTGCGGTAAAAACGATATACCGAAATATACCACATTGTGAAATATTACTGCCTTCTCTTGACAGCAATTACAATCTTCAAAAACAGCTTCTTGCAACTATAATGAAAATTTCATTGTTTGAAACATATTGTGAAACCAAATATAAGAAATTTGGGTGTCTGATTCATTTCACTATGGACTATACCCAATTTACCGATGATTCATCAGCACCCGGATTTCAGATCATATCGGGTGAGGTGGTCTTTCTTGCAAACTTCAGCAGACTTGCAAAAGGACTGCAAAATAATTCAGATTATTTTTGGGATGTGATGGAAAAATATCAGAGTAATGTACTTTTCAAAAAAATAAGATTCCGCATGGAACTACTTGCCTCTGAAGGTTTAATAGCATATGAATTTGAAGTAGACGGACAGACGGAATCGTATAATATTAAACAGAAAAAATACTATGATCTGGATTATGGCAATTTGGGCTCACTAAACGCTGTTATGCCCTTTATCGCTAAAAATACCCAGCCTGGCTTGTGCATATTGAATATAGACAAAATACAAAAAAATGTCGCTTTCATGAAACTGTACCATCACTTTTTAAATGAAGACTCCTTTAGTCCCAGTCTTCTTAAAATCAATGTTGATGATTTTGATGACTGGGATTATGAATACACACCTTGCGACGATTAGGCAATACCGGCAGTACATTGCAATGGCTTGAAAATAAAATTACTTCCAGCAGAGAATACAAAATTTAATTATCCTCCCTGTCCACTTTGATTATGATGCAAGCAAAACTATTTACGTTGTTAAGATTCCCAAATCCGGCTATACTCCCCATACTAACGCACACAAAAATACTATCGCAGATTGAATTCTAATCTGTCCCAATGGAGGAATATTAGCTAAGAGACGCTTATTTCAGGGGTTCTGAAAGCCAGAAGCTTGACAAATGCAATGTTTCCATAAACGGATAATGCAAGAATTTCTCATTAACATGAAACTCATGCCACTAATAAAGACAATAGTAGATCCGAAAAATATTGAACCACATGTGCAATTCAGGAAACCAAAAATTACATTTACACAAACGACAAAGCAGTTACTTTTTAGATGAAGTTAAAATCATATATAAATTTACTCCTAAGAAAATAAGAATAGGACCATACATAAATAAATGATATTTAAAGTGAACTCTCCAATAATATTCAATCCTTATAGACCATCTATCAAAAAAAGTTAATTCGAAGTATTCTGGTTTAAACATTTGCATTTTTTTATAATCAATCGGCTTGTGGTTTTCATTTCTCTTTAAAACTTTGTCGTAATCATCACTTATTTTCTGGAGAATTGACGCTTTATTTGGATTATTATTTTGATAAGTTTTAGTGTAGCGCAATTGATTGTAAAGTTCAGATATGTCTAAAGCGCAATTATGATAACGATCGGATTTTAGAATAAAATTTTCAGCACTTTCAAGTTGGCTAAATAAAAGCACCATAACTGAAAATGCCATTGATGCAAAATTTACTTGACTGTCAGACAAAGAAAACATCCAAAATTTTAAGTCGTAAACATTCACTAAACCAATAATGATAAGATAGGCAGAAATGTAACCAACAGATTGTCCTGATAAACGATGTAGAGTTTCGTTTCTATGACTTGCTGCAAATCTAGCTCCTTTAGTGGTCCATAACTTGTAATTTAATTCGACTTCGAAATCTTTTTGTAAATATGGCGGGATTTTCTTTTTAAAACGTTTTATTCTTTTGGCTCGTTGTATTTTTTTCCAATAGTTTTGTATGTTTTCTATCATAGTTGATTTGAATAATTACTGCCACTTATTTATATGTACGATAACTCAGGAATATGAAGCCTTTATCTGAGTATAAGTTTCACGCTGCTCAGATTTTCTTTTTTGCTAATATAAATAAATTCTTTATAAAATATCAACAGAACTCTTTATTTGTTAAATGCTTTTTTACTAACTATGGCGCGTCTTTAATAAATTAACATAATACAACTTAAGAGAGGATTTAAGGATTTTAAATGAAAAATGTTTTTAGCTGGCGGATGCCTTTAAAATCCGCAGTGTCTTTTCGTCCTGTTCTCCATTGTAATATTTTTCAAGCACCAGCCTGAAACATTCAGGTGTTTCAGGCAGAAGTCCAAACAGGGCCATGCAGGATTTCAGTTTTCTTTCATCTGGCCTGCCCAGAATTTCCAGTGCCGTTTTATCTTCAATTTTTAGCATTGCCTGCGTAATTTCCACCAGACGTTTTCCCAGTATGGGGTGATTCAAATACAGTGAGGCTTCCGTTAGGTTTTCAATGCCGTAAAAGATATTATAATCCGTGAATCCCAGTCCTCTTAGCTGGGGGAAAATAAACCACATCCAGTGGGTCTGTTTGCTGCCCTGCCTGATCTCGCGCAGCGCGTTGTTATACGTTTCCCTTTGTGCCTCTAAAAAACGGTCCAGATCATATCGCTTTTCCATTGCAGTATTTTTTTCGTCGCTTGAAATTACAAAATATTTCAATGCCGATCCCAAAACAGGTATCTGAAATAGGGGTTCAGCCTGCTGTAAAGATTGATAAGGAAATTTTCAATAAAAACGGATTAAAAGAGCCGCGAAAATAGCACCCGCAGGCTCCTGCATGCGCATAACGGCCTTGCCGCCCTTCGGGACTTATAGCACTCCGGATCCTTTATCGGGCGCTTGATTTTGTGCTTTCTTTTTTCCCGTTTTTTCTTTGAAAAATTTCATGCGGGCTTGAGAAAAAACAGAAAAAATACTCACTTAAAATTTTACATCATGGAAATCTCAGGACGAATTACAAAAGATGCCGTAACGGCAAAAGTTTCAAATGCCAGGGAGGTGGTAAATTTCTCCATTGCCATAAATGACAGCTACAGACCAAAAGGCTCTGACGAGCTTAAAAAAATTGTAACCTACATCGACTGCTCCTATTGGATGGGTTCCAAAATGGCGCAGTGGCTTAAAAAAGGCACTGTGGTTGAACTCTTCGGGCGCATAGGTCTGAATGTCTACAATAATGCCGAGGGCAAGGCTCTCGGTTCGCTGACCTTTCACACCAGTAACATTAAGATACTGGTGTTCCCAAAAACAGAAAACAGTTCTTCTCTTCCCGCAGTTCAAAAGAAAAATACGGATCAAGACACCCCTGACGACCTGCCTTTCTAATTGGAATATATACCGTTTCACATCAAAATTTATACGCCATGAAAGCCTTTGAAAAATCAGTTTACATAGAATATCCCGTATCCGCCCAGTTCAAAAAAATAGTCCTCTCCAATATGGAATCTTATGACGGGACAAAAAAAGAGCAGTTAAAATCTTTCTTGGAAGACCTGCAGAAAAGCGGATGCATCTGCGGGATGATTTCAGAGTTTGTATACAACTCGGACTGCAGGAAATTCTATATACAGCATTTGGATGATTTGGAAACTATCCGATACGAAATTGAAGATTCCCTTGGGGAATCTGTCAAAAACCGCCACCGTATGCCCCATTACACCTTTGTATGCTGGCTCTGCTTTGAAGAATACTGTTTTGATATCTACAGAAACAGTTTTGAATAACGCTTTTTCAATCTTAAATCTTCCTTTATGAAAGCATCAGATAAATTTAAAACCGCCATAGAAAGCTACCTGAGCGAAAAAGCGCAGAATGATGCCGTTTTTTCAGCGGACTATAAAAAAGCGAGTAAAAACCTTGAAAGCTGTTTCCATTACATTTTTGGCGAGGTCAAAAAAACAGGGGAATGCGCCTTTGACAATCAGGAAATCTTTGACATGGCTGTGAAGTACTACACAGATGACAGCATTGGAACGCCTGCCCCTGTTCAATGCAGAGTAGCAGTAAGCCTCCCTGCCAAACCTGATTTGTTCTCAACTGCTTCCGCAGTATCTCAAAGCACAGTTCAAAAAACAGTGGCAGTACAATCCGTGAATCCTGTACAGAAAACCCTAACACTCTTTGACTTATGATACCCAAAACAGTTATAGAAAAAGAAATCAGCGCCTTAAGCACCACCCTACCCCCAATCACAGCGCAGATGCAACAGTGGGCGGAAAAAAACATTTTCCTGAAATGGGCGATGCTCTCAAGGGGGAAGTTCCATTGTCTGGAATGCACCCATTCGTGGAAACCTGACAGCCAAAGCCAGTCCTGCAAAAATTATATTAACTGCACCGCCTGTCGAGGCAAACTTAAAATGCATCAGCACAATCAGGTGCATTTCAAAGAAATCGAATACTTTGCCCTCACCGATACCTGCTCTGGGTATCAGGTGGTGCGCATCATCTGCTCGCACAAGAACATGAAAAAAAATGTTCTTCCTGCCTATTCCCATACCGAAGTCATGCAGCATTGGATAAATCCAAAAGGGGAAGTGCGCACCATCTCAAGAAGCACCAATGTTTTTTCCAATGCCTATGATGCATGGCAGTACTATTCCCCTTTGGAAATACGTACAAAAGATTTTCAGAACTCGCCAAAATACCGCATTAATCCCTACAAGGTTTATCCACACATGAAAGTGATTCCGCTTTTGAAAAGAAACGGTTTTAAAACTTCCGTGCAAGGCATTGCCCCGCAGATACTCTTTACTGCTCTTTTAAAAGACAGTATTGCAGAAACCCTTTTTAAAAGTTCGCAGACCGCTCTGCTCAAGCATTACCTCACTTCCCATGAACAGCACCTGCGTAAAAACTGGCAGGCAGTAAAAACCTGCCTTAAACAGCGTTATCAGATTCAGGACATCAAAATTTGGGAGGATTATATTGCCCTGCTCCGATGGTTTAAAAAAGACCTCAGCTCCCCATCGCTTGTCTGCCCTGAAAATTTAGACCAGGCGCATGACAGGCTTGTTGCCAAAAAAAGGGAGTTGCAACACAGGAAGCATCTTGCGCAGATGCGTGCTGAAATACAGAAAGCAGAGCCGATTTATGAAAATGATAAAAAACAGTTCTTCGGACTTTCTTTCACCGATAATGACCTTACCGTAAAAGTCCTTGACCGTGTGCAGGATTTTCTCTATGAGGGCGACACGCTCCACCACTGCGTATTTACCAATGAATATTATAAAAAGAAGGATTCCTTGATCTTTTCGGCGCAGATTGAAAACAGACCCGTGGAAACCATTGAAGTGTCCCTTTCGAGAATGGAAATTATCCAGTGCAGGGGACTTCGCAATAAAGCCACTAAATATCACAGCAGGATTCTTAGGATTATAAATAAAAACCTGCCCGAGATTGCCGGACGGTTGAAAAAGCAGAAAAAACAGACTGCTCCCGCTTAACCCATTCTACTATTGATACCGCAGATTTTAAACTGCGGTATTTTTTTTGGCGCGCAGACACTTTAAGGTGCAAAGGGCAGTCCCGGCTTAGGGGCTATTGTGGAATGTTAAGTCAATTTCACCACAAAGTTCGGGCACGTCCTTCGGTTCTCCGCAAAAAATTCCCCCATAAATGCAGGGCTGCGCTCCTGCTTTATTGCGTTGCTTTCTGCGTTCGCTCAGCCCTGCCCGGGCTAGCGGTGCTGTAATTAATCTTAAAACTACAGCAGCTATGAAAAATGCACAACAAAACACAGACTGGCAGAAAGTATCAGAAATCGAACTGATCTATAAAACCAAAGTAAAAAGCACTGAAAGACCGTGTATCACTTCTTCCAGAGATGCTTACCGCGTACTGCTTGACAGCTGGGATCCCGGCAAAATAGAATTCTTTGAGCAGTTCAAAGTACTGTTGCTCAGCCAGTCCAACAGGGTTATGGGAATCTACGAGGTTTCCTCAGGAGGCATCTCGGGAACTGTGGTGGATATGCGCCTGCTTTTCGCGGCAGCTCTGAAAGCCGCCGCCGTCGGGATCATTATCACCCACAACCATCCCTCAGGAAAAACATCACCTTCCGAGGCCGACAGAAATATGACCCGAAAAATCCGGGAAGCGGGAAAACTGCTGGATATTCCGCTGCTCGACCATCTGATCGTGACACCCGAGACCTATTACTCTTTTGCAGATGAAGGCGCCCTTTAAGGCGTTTTCATCTTTCATGCCCTTGTGCTGTTCTGGTTTTTTAAGTAATTTTGCCTTATGAATCATGAAGAAATAAAACGATATTTTGAAAACAATCCGCCGCCGAAGGAAGTAGTGTGGACCCAATGGGCGAAGATTACCAACACTCAGGTTTTCCTAAAAAGCTGTTATACCACCATCAGAAATTTTAACGGCCCGATAGACCGCTGCCCGGCATGGTAGCATTTAAGGGATTTTTACATTCTCATGAAGAAAACAGCAGGCCAGCCGATCAGCGAAGAACCTGCTTCAGAATAATTCTGATCCTTCCGTAAATTCTTAATAAAGCAAAAAAGCACCGATTTGGGTGCTTTTTTATGCCCCGAAAAATAAGGCTTTTTTATTTTTGTTATTATTTAGAACATTATGTTTTTAAAAATTGTCGCTGTCTGTGCTAATTTTGATGGGTATAAAATGATTAAGATTATGAGCCGGGCTATTGTACACATCGACATGAACACGTTTTTCGTATCCTGCGAAAGACTCCCTAATTCTAAACTTAATGGCATACTGCTTATCGTTGGAGGCGGTAAGAGAGGCGTTGTGGCTTCGTGCTCTTATGAAGCCAGAAAATTTGGCGTGCGCTCGGCCATGGATTGACCATGAAGGAGCGTATTTTGATACGGCGCATTTCCCTGACAGTCTGGTCCAGAATACATTTCAGGGAAGCGCTGCTACCTGCTTTTGGGAACCGTGGAAATTGACTATCATTTTCCGACGATCACCATTTCCAGAATGGAAAAAATGCCTTTTATCCCTGATCCCAGATATTCGGACTCGGAAAAAAGGTATACCACACAGCACAATATCAAACAGGATGTCAGCAGCATGCACAGACAGCCTTATCCGCAGGAGCACGAAATTAATGTGCCACGCCACAAAATGAAAAATTAACAGCTAAGCGGGTGATTTCCACTAGCAGAATCCTTACAGATTACTATGGAAGTTTAATTAGACCTTAAATAAATTACAACCAAGCTAGAACCTTGATTTTTGATATAATTAACCGCAATATTACAAATAATATTATTTAATAACCTAAATTTGCTGAGATATGATAAAGAATAATAAAGCATTAAAAGATCTACTTTCACAACTTCAGTTACTTGATAGTGAAAGCGTTTTCTTCTATAATCAGAAGAATGATGCTTTTTTAAAACATATTTCAAAAGAAACATTTAAAAAGTTAGATATAATCCAACCGGATGCTTTTTACGTTTTTAATGACCAGCCGTACATCCTTTTTTTTGATTTTTGCGACAATTATAGCTTAGAACGTGAAAAGGAAATTCACAGACAAGTTTGGTCTTTTGACCAGGCACCTTTAATTTTCATAATAAAACATGGAGACATTGGCATTTATAATGCATTCTCCTATAATAAGCAACTGGAAAGTCTCCAGAGAATAGATATATCAGAAGAGATCAGAAACGAACAATTCTCTTTTTGGAACCTTCAAAGCGGGAGTGCTTGGAAGTGGCTTCAGGAAAATTATTACAAGACCAAAAGATTAAAAGACGGCATTCAAAATAAAAGGGTTAATCAAAAACTATTTGAAAACATTAAATTAGTCAGGGAAGAACTTGCCAATGAGGACGGACTTACTGAAGACGATGCAAATATTTTAATTTTAAGGTTAATATTTATCCGCTATTTAATTGACCGAAATGTAAAATTAAACGAGGATTATATCCCTGAGGATGAAATTTTGGAAAAAAGAAAAACCTTCAGCCAACTCATCGAAAATCCGGTGCGTCTGAATTCTTTCTTTCTGCTTTTGAATAACAAATTCAACGGTGTTCTTTTCAAAAATACGGATATCATCCTCTCCGAAAAGCAATCTAAAGCATTGGGACACATTTTTAGAGGTGAAAAACCTGAGGAGGGAAGCTTGTTTTATGCTGTAGAATTCTACTTTGAGGTATTCGATTTCAGTATTATTCCCGTAGAAGTAATAAGTGGCATATATGAATCGTTAATTGATCCTGAGACTAGAAAGCTTCATTCAGCTGTCTATACTCCATCTTTCTTAGTTGAATATATCTTATCAAACTCAGTAGATGTTTTTTTATCTTCAGAAAGAGATGGAAAGGTGTCTGAATGCAAAATATTTGATCCTTCAGTTGGTTCAGGGATATTTTTAGTTCAGTCCTTTAGAAGAATCGTTGATAAGGAAATTGCCGAAAAAGGAAAAGTTACGAAAGAGCGTTTAAAAGAAATTGCCGAAAATAATCTTTTTGGTATTGATATAAATCCGCAAGCCTTAAAGGTTACATCATTTTCTATTTACATAGCAATATTGGATTATTTGGAACCAAAATCTATTACATCAGATGATTTTCAGGATTTATTGCCAAAATTATTAGATAGAAATCTTTTTGAGGCTAATTTTTTTGACACTAGCAATTCTTTCAATGATATTATACTTAAAGCAAAACCAGATTTTATTTTAGGTAATCCGCCTTGGAAGAGTGAAAAGGAAGAAACCCATTTAAAATGGCTTAAGGATAATAATAAAGTTATTGGTAGATTTGAGATTGCGCAGTCCTTCTTACTTCGCTCAAAAGATTTTATGTCTGAAAATACAGTATCGGCATTAATAGTCACAAGCACTATTTTTTATAATATATCTAAAACAACAAAAAAATTTAAAACCGATTTCCTCACCCAGTTTTGTGTAGAATGTTTTTTTGACTTATCTCCTGTTAGAAGGTTAATTTTTGAAGAAAAAGACAGTCCGTGTTGCATAGTCTACTACAAGCTTTCAGACGGTGAAAGCCATAAAAAGAACTTAGTAAGGCACCTTTCAGTAAAATCAAATATTTTTTTAAAATATTATAAAACGCTTGTCATTGAAAAGTTCGATCAAAAGTCAATTCTTCAAAAACACTTTATAGAAAATGACTGGATGTTTAAGGTCGCCTTATTTGGCAGTACATTGGATTTTCTTTTGTTTAAAAAATTATTAAAAACTGGAAAGCAATTAGAAAGCATTATAGATAATAAGACTATTCTGCTGAAAGGTTCAGGAATTAAAGAGAATCCCAAAGTTGGGGAATTTCCTTTTCTAATTGGCAAAAAATGTCTAGAAAATAAGGAGGTGTCACAATATTTTACTCCTCGGAGTTCTGGAAAAGAACTTACTGCCGATGATGTGCATTTACAAAGCGGAAGACGCGAAATCCTGTTCTTAGGCGATCAGATACTTTTAAAAGCTCAGGCTGAAGGTGAAAGTGATATTGTGGCGTCTTATACTCAAACGCCCTTCGTTTTTAAACATGATGTTTTTGGCATAGCTACGCAAAAGGACCCGGACACTTTATTGTTTATTTACACTTTATTAATTTCTAAACTTCAGACCTACTACCAATATCTGACAAATTGCTCATGGGGAATCGCTACACGGCCCGCAATAAGACTGGAAGAATATCTGTCATTTCCATATGAAGTACCTGATTACCATCAAAAAGCTGTTCTGCTTGAACTGGCAGACAGGTTTTTAAAACCCTACAGAACACATTATGAACAGTTTAACATAGGTAGCCCAGTTCGTGATGAGGCAGTTTTTAGTGAAATTAATTCGGCAGTTAACCAACTGTATAACATTACTGGTTCAGATATTGACCTTATTGATTATGTCCTTGATGTTTCCCGTTATCAGTTTCAGGAAAGCAAGCAGAATAAATTTATTAGAAAGATAAATAATGATAAACATCATTTATCACAATACGCAAAGATATTTCTTATGGAATTTCAAAAAATCTATAATGATGATTTTCTGCAGATTCAAATATTTTCTTTAAATCACTTTGTTGCTATGCATTTTATTTTTCTTGACCATCTCCCACAAGAACAAATTTGTTTTATTGAGGATTCTGACGATTCACAAGAGAGCCAAGTATTCAGAAGAATTTCACAAAGCATATCCATTTCTCAAGTAGCAAAGGATTTATATATTCAAAAAGACATAAAAGGTTTTGAAGAAAATTCCTTTTACATTATAAAGCCAAATGAATTTAAATGCTGGCATAGGGCAATGGCCTGGTACGATGTTGCAGAATTCAAAGAAGCTATCCAATCTGCGGAATTAGACCGCTTAAACGAATTATGAGATGGTATTAATTAATTCCGCTAAAAAATTCAAGCAGTCCTCAAGCAAACTGACGGAATATAGGATCCGTTTAGTGGTGGATTATATAGTTCACTGCTATCATCTGATGATATCTGATGGAAGACAATATAATTATGCTGATCGCGGGAGTGTACAACATGAAGACTTTTTACGTAATGGGCTTGTTAATGATTATTTAGCAAAAAAAACAAATAAGGAGTTTTATAAAAATTCAATATCAGATAACCCAAATGTCGATATAACTTTTCATTCAGAAGAAGCAAACACCTATGTAAAATCAGGAACCTTAAAAGATGATTACATTGACATTTCAATACATGAAAACCGTCTTTCCGATATTTGGGGAGAAGAAACGGAAGATCAAATTAAATTTGCAGTTGAGTGTAAAAGAATTAAAGTTCCAAATGATTATACACAATATATCGGAGATATTCAGAAATTTGCAGACAGAGATTTTACTACATTTCGGTTACCAGTTGAAGGGCAGATTGCTTTCATAGAAAAAGCATCCATTACCTATCTTAAAGCATCCGAAGAAATCAACAAAAGGCTTGAATCCTCTTTATCTTTAACTACCAATTCTTTTTTAAGCAACTCAAAAATAAGCTCTGGCTTTACTGGCTGCTATTCTTCTAAACATACAAGAAATTATGGAAATGGACCTGTTTTTACAGTATCGCATATGTTTTTTGATTATTCGAAAATCGTAATTAACTGATGTAGTGTTTTAGACAACTGAATTAAACATTTTACAGGTCAGCAAATCAATTATCAATTTGACCAGTATTATTAAAATAAAATAAAGACAACTATGTATAAAAGCAATGCAGAAGAATTTTTAGATTGGTTTAGTAAAATAGAAAAATTCATTAAAGACAGTGGAGAATTCTCCTCTTTAGACTCTTTTGCATATAAATTATCGAATAGCAGAAACAAAAATTTAAATCGATTTAAAATAGAACTTTTATCTCTTGCTGAACTTAGAAATGCTATTGTTCACAATCCTAGAATTGAGGGCGAATTAATAGCAGACCGCATAAAAAAACTGTTGAAAAGATTGAATACATTTATACTCAGTTGGCTGATCCCAAAAAAGTACTCCCAAGATTTCAATTTGATGTTTTAGGCGCACTGGAAGATGATTACATCAATGATATTTTGATGAAAATGAACCAGAATTCATTCTCCCAATTTCCAGTCTATAATACAACAGGCAGTATCATAGAGCTGATAAATACAAATACTGTTTCCCGTTGGCTATCTTCAAATTTAGAAATGGAAGGCACTATTATGACAGAAAAGACTAAAATAAAAAATCTTATTCCCTTTATTGAATTTAAATCTAACTATAAATTTATATCTAGAAATACATCTGTTTATGAAGCCTACAGTCTCTTCATCGATCAGATCTTAGAGAAAAAAAGAAACCTTGATGTCTTATTTATAACCCAAAATGGCAGAGAAAACGAATCCTTGTTAGGTCTGGTGACTATAGAAGATATTGCCCCCGAAATCAATGTAGACAAATAATAGGCTGATTTAAGATCAAGCAGCTCGCCTGCTGAATCTTTTCAGTAAGACTTTCATTATTATTCTTGTTTTAAGATTACATTTCGAAATGTCATTGAGATTCTTAACTCTCTCTGTTTCTTAAAACCATTTAGAATGTCATATTTTCTGCCTGCAATTCCATGAGTCCATTCATACCTAGCCTTACCACTTAGAACAATTATACTTCCCGGCTCTAAAAAAAACTCTATTTTTTCTCTGGATTTAACATTTATCAAATCCATAATACAGCCTGACCCCAGACTGAGGGAAATTATGGTATCTCCAAAACATGGTTCGCAATCCACATGATTTGCTATTCCCTGTCCCGGTTCATATTCATTTATGATAAGCTGATCAGGAATTACCCCGACTAAATTCTTACGATAAATCCTTTCTGCAATTTCTAGAGCCCAACCTGGTAATTCCCCTAAATACATCGTATAATCTATTGATTTGGCTTTGTAATCATATTTGTAGCCGTAATGCTGGACACGGCGTTTTAAGTCAGTAAGCCATGCCGAATCATTAATAATATTAATCAGCTTATTCTCCTCAATACTATTTACAAAATTTGGCACATAAGTAAGCCCATCAATACAGGAAACTTTTGAAAAAGTGTCTTTTTCGGATTCTCCAAACATACTGTCTGGCGGGGGATTAAATAAATCGTAGATCATCATTTAAATTTTAGAATTTCATAAGAAACCATCTCAGTTGTTGGACGCCAAAAACCATGCCTTTGATTATTATACTTAACTTCAATCTTATCCGCATATAATAACTTATGTTCGGTTAACTTCTTTTTAAATTCTCTGTATTTTATATTTTTACTTGGCTCTGTAGTATTTTGAAAAAGAAGAAACTTTGGTATACTTCCGTAATTTCCAAGATAAGTATTAATATCTGCTGCTAAACTGTCTACTTCCAAAGTCGGACTTGCAAAAAGATAACAGGTATTTAAAAAGATAGCTTCCGTTTTATCTTTATCTTCCAGATCAATTAAATCAATACTTTTCAAAAATGAGGCCCTACTGTTATCAAATTCGTCGTTATCCATAATATCTGATGCCGCTGCCAGCATAGATCCATAATAATCAATTCCAATATATTCAAATGAATTATTAGGCATCCCTGCTTCTAGCAAATGATCCACCAGAGCTATTCCAGAAGTGGCTGGTCCACAGCCAACATCTATAAATTTAGTATTCCCTTTCATAATCATATGATTAATCCAAGGATTAATTTCAAGCAGATGCAGTGTTGAATAAAAATGTTTACGCATGTTGAAATAGCAATATAGTTTAACTACTTCGTCAGGCTGCAGATCTTTATATCTTTTATCAAAATCGGCCTGGCCGAATTGAATTATATCACGTCTGGCGGTAAAGCTGTCATATCCTAACAAAATTTCATGCCATCTTGTATTTCCATGATGCCTTATATAATTTATAAATTTTTCTGCGAATAAGTTTTCTGCAAACTTCGACGGAGTATAGATTTTATCGACAGCTCCGCTTTTAATTGTTCTATAAGTAAATCTATCCTGATTTATAGTGTATTCGCGAAGTAAGGGATACTGAACCAGTAAATCTCTATCATCAAATAGTACTTTAAAATTTTCAATTTTGCTATGTTCAATATAATAATAATGAAGATCCAGCAGGACATCTTCAGTGTAATCTTCTACATCGTTTGAAGCTGCACTAGAAAGCAGTTCCAGATACTGCGGGAAAAGATTGGCATGGGATGCATTGAACTTGTAAGTGTTATATTTGTGCCAGGCCTGTAATCTATATTTTAATATGGAATCTTTTAAATGTGTTATACATGTAGTTATCAGCGAAGTTTTCCTGATGCTTTTAAAATAAAAAGCCAGACATGTAAAAAGAAACTGGATCTCTTCAGTTTCAACAACATTTTCTTTAAGCCTATTGAGACGTGTTATTAATAAAATACATTCTTTAAGGTGATGCCTTTCCGATTCTAAATTATTAAATAAAAGCTTTATTTCCTGTGCATTTACAGATACATAACCTATAATTTCTTCAGGACTGGCGGTAATTAAGTTAGCATTTAGATTTTCAATGGTCATATTTCCTTGTGTTTTTGAGCCAAAGCAATTCTCGACTTTAATTCCTCAATATCTATATGATCTTCTTTAACTTTTTCTATCAAATTATTTTTTTGATACGAAAACAGGCTTCTTAAGCTAGAGGTATTATTAAATATATCTGTAAAACTGGTAGTGTTTAATTTTAGGCCCAAACGATAGCAATATAATCCAAACTCTGAAAAAATCGATATTTCACTTGGCAGTCTCTCTAGTTGTAATAACAATTCATCTAACGGATTTGTTCTGCGAAATACAAAATATGGTTTATCATAGACGCTATCTTCCGAAAAAGTGTAATTTTCAATGTTAAATTTTAGATGAGCTGCGCTTTTTTGTAGATTAGGATATAAAGAATAATTATTCTCTTTTCTATATAAAGGATTAAAGACACTCTTAAAAACTATATCAATAATTAAATAATCAAATTTAGCCGTCAGCTCAAGCTTTATGGTCGGTCTGGGAAAGTTTTTAAGGTTTCCTAAAGCTTTGTTCTGTATGACAGCTAACCGGTCTTCAGAATTTCTTAGAAGTTTATAGCCAAAATAGAAATTTAAAGTAGCAAATGCGTATTCGGAATACTTCGAACTACCTCTCTGTACCAGTTCAAGCCTTGCCAATTCAGGATTTTGCTTCGAAGCATAAATTCTTAAATACGCGAAGACATACAAAGTGGAACTGTGTTTAGATTGCAATTTGAGTATTTCATTTAATGATTTCTTTCTTTCTACAGAATCAAATAATAGTGAAAAAATAATTTTTATTTGTCCCTCCTCTCCTTCGAAAGATTTAGAATTAAAGCATAAAAGCTCAAAATTTTTAGTGTCTGAATCTGTAAAATTATCATTTTGCTGGATTCTACTGAAAATCCATTTCAATAAAATCCTGTCATCAGGACATGAATTAGTAAACAGCCATTTATAGTACTCCGATATGCGGTCATTTGTAATAATATCCCTTGCAAAATCTGATTCTAATGACTGTATGGCAAACAATGTATGATCTGATATTGATTTTAAAACATTGGTCTGATTTGATGTTAAAAAACTATAATTGCGAGCACCTGCAATTAAACCTAAGATTTTATCAAATCTATCCAGCTTGTATTCAAAATCCTTCTCATCAATATCAATGCTGTTTGTTGTATATACTTGACTTTGAATATCTTTTGGGAATCCGACTGCTAGTAGTTTTTCCGGCAAAAACCCGCCATCTCTTATCGATGCATCATCTAGCAGCTTTTTCTTTATTTCGGTCTTAGAAACAAATATCTTTAAAATACGGCTGACAGGAATAGAACTCTTATAAAACCCAATACCACCAGCTATTTTTAAGTGCTGTTCGTCAATTACATTTTGATCAACTTGCACTAATATAATTTCATCAGACAAACTAGATACAATTCCGTTGCTTAGAACCAGAGCGTTTGAGCTCAAAGATTGGGTATCGGCAAAAGCTTGCTGATTGCTAAAACCATAAGGATAAACCAGTGCAGAAGCTATAAACTGTAATAGATTACCTCTATGCATTTCTATATAAATTGGCATTTGCAGAGAAAACCTCATAACAGATTCTTTTTTACCTCTGCCGTTGGTGATATTTTTTCCTACTTTAAGATTTTGGTGTAAATTGCCAGCAGCTTCCGGAATTAAATTAGTAATTTCCAATGGCACATTTTTCGAATTGGTTTCGAATAAATCTCCCGTTATATCTTTTACATTTCCTGAACTGGGCACTTTTTTGGGGTTAATTTTTTTCGCCATATTTATTATATCTTTAACTGTATTTCTTCATTTGTTACTTAGACGATACCTAATAATTATTTATTATAAAAGCTTAAAATATCAGGAACTCTATTACAAAGTACATACAATTGTCTTCGGGCTCTAGTTGCGCCAACATAATAGTGATTAGGAGTGGCATACATTTTTATGGTTCCGTCTGCATTTCTTTCAAAAATCACACGGTTATTTTCGTCTCGTGCTTCAACCAGACGATTAAACTCATTTCTCTTCTTAACTTTCTTTCCTTTGGTTAATGCCCTTTGACAATCATTAAAGAAAGGCATAATTACAATTTCAAATTCTAATCCTTTACAGGAATCATATGTCAAGATGAAAGGTGTTTTAAGCCTTTCAAAAATAACCTCCTGATCTATAGGATTCATATTGTGATAATAATAAGAAAAAGATAAGTTATCAGGTGCATCTACATCGCAAGAATACCCGTTGGCAACTAAAAAGTCTTTAATCGTATCGACTTGATTGCTATAATTAACTAAAATACCTATGTTACTTGCTGGATTATTTTCAATAATTAATCTTATCCTTTTTAGCTGTTCTTCGTCGGTGAGCGAATCGAAAATTTCTGGTAGCTCGCCACTATCCAAATCGCTAGAATCTATATTTTGTACGTTTTCATCTTCAGGCACAAAACTTCGTGCAAATTCAAAAATTTCTTTCGTATTTCGAAAATTAGAATCCAACTCCTGCAGTTCAGTTTTATTCTGCATTCGCAAGTTTTCAAGTATAGTGGAAACTGCCTCATCAGGTCGGAAATTCCCCTGCAGATTTTGGGCATCATCAACACCGCAGGAGACTTTATCGGCTAAAGAAAATGCATGGGCAAAAACAGCTGGCGTTAAATCCTGGGCTTCATCAAATAAAATTTCTGAATATTTACTCCCCTGCTTTTGCACCTTTTCACTAAACTTCAATGCAACTTCATCTGCGTCACCGTAATTTATATCCCCATAAAACTTTGAAAACGAAGCAACATTATTATTAATAATTTCTAATATTTTATCCTGATCCAAATCTCCAAAAAGGTCATCAGCCTTGTCTCTTAATAATCCACGTATAGACGCTAGCAGAGTTTTATTGTAAGTGAACAGCATAGCATTCTCTTCATTTTTAATCGGGCTTAAAAACTTATATATTGTAACCACTGTTTTACCGCTCCCTGGACCGCCCGAAACAACAGTAGAACTTTCATAATCCAATGCTATTCTTTGCGTGTCAGTAAGCTGAAGTTCCACAGGCAATCTAAATATAAAGTCAGGCATAAACGTCATTTTTTAAGTAATTCAAATGTAACATTTTATTCACATTTTATCAATTATATATTGGCCTTAATTGTAACTATTTTGAAGCGTAAAAAGCTCTTTTATTTTGTTTACCTCACATTCTATTTAGGAATACTAACCAGTATCCCCCATTACTTTAAACTGTCCTCTAATGCACCCATTCCTTTTTGCAGCAGGAATCAGTATGGCACCGAGCAAAATGAAAAGATTGCCTGTAGCTACTTTTTTCACCAAGCGCTTCGATTGGAAAAAAAAGAAAGAATACATTTTGCTTTGGCAATGAAAATGACGGGCAACAGTGAAGATACAATTCGTGATAGTATGACGAGCTATCTCGACATTGCTGATTTTATACAGAATTACGGTATAAAAATTAATTAGAACCTGGACCATCTCTGGCGAAGAATATCGTTCAACATTGCCGGTCGACCACCTGAGAAAACAAGGTTCCTATTAAGCAATGATGGATCGATTCTTTCTTATGACATCAATCCACTTATAGACAAAGATGGACTGGCGCTGAATATTGACATCCACAGCTATTAACTCGATTTTAATCTTGCTTAAAGTGTCGGGGAGTTTCCCTTTGAACGACAGCCAAATGGATGAAATTATAATCGAAGTTCTGCACGCTGTGAGCAGTTGGAAAACAACCACCAGAAAAATTGGAATTTCAAGGGCAGCACAGCAATTAATGTCTTCTGTATTCATAGCTCAGTAAACACATTGATACTTTAATTATTTTTTGTGTTCATTTATTATGCCGGTATGAGAGAACGTAAAAATACGCTGGTCAAAAATTGATTTCATAATCAGCCAGACCTTATCAACCAGCTTAACTTCTATTTTTCTGCTCGCATCTATTTCAGTAAGCCTGCCTGTAAAAGTTATTTCATCTAAATTAATAGATACATTGGTTATTCTATTCATCAAAACACTGGTTGAAATTTTGTAACATTTTGTAATAAGTTTATCTTTAGGACTCTTTCCTACCGCACGTCTAAAATCATCGGCATATAAGGTTAAAGGAGTTTGCTGTCCATCATTCAAAATAATTGAATAATCATAAAAATCCAGCTCATGTTCAAATTCTATCATTCGATTATTTCCGATTTCTGCACTAAGTATCACAGGACTTGTAATCAATATTGTCAGATTGAAGCCGAAATGCCCCATGCTTATTTCTTTAGAATGTCTTTCTAAGTCTTCGTCATTGATTTCTCTCAGTTCCACCAATCCAATGTTTCTATATTTTGCGAAAGCAATCCCGTCTTGTGTGAAACCGCCTTTTGAAACAATAACCCCCTTAGTAATGTTAGCATCTTCTATTATTTCAGATACCTTCATAACGATATCCTTGTTTACCTTTTCTTTCCAGTACTTGCATTCTATAGCAGTGTCATATGTATGTATTCCGTCAGAATGAGAGGTCAGCACGTCAATCTGATGGCTGACGCCTGATTTGCCTGCCACTCTGCAGTTGCTGCCGTGCCCCTTTATCTTTACTCCTCCCTCCCTCCCTAGGGCTTCATAAATATATTTTGTAATGGATTCGTAAGTCTTCCAGTCTAAATTATTTGCATCATACATATTATGCAGATTTTAAATGAAACTTTTTCTCTTAAGGCCTTTAAGCCCAAGTGGCATATAATATTTCCGAAAGCATTTGGATTTCATTCCCTTAATAAGCTCCTTAATTCATAGTTGTAGTTTGCTGTCTATACCTGAATTTTACAGCTTGACGTTTCGGTTCTAAAAGTGATGTTGCGGAAATGGAAAGCTATTTTCCGTACAGAGCTAATTTACAGAAAAACATAATAAATTCTCTTCTTCTTGTTATTAATTTATTGTCTGTTTAAAATAAAAATAACATTACACAAACTTAAATTTTAATTAAAGACAACAAAACAATGTTAGATTTAATACTGACAATAACAGGAGCACGATGGCAGATGACAAAAATATTGAACATTTATCCTAATATGATTCGTTTTTTTTCGCTAAGCCAGATGATTTTTTTATCAAAAAACTTGATGATGTTTTTCTCGATTAAAGAAAGCGGAGGAAAAATACGTCTTAAAAAAATAGAATTGACATGCCGCATCTAGGGTATCCCGAGGGATTTTTAATCATATTTCCCAAGTCAAAGTTTTGTAACAAAAATAAGATGCAAGAGATTATAACATTTAATAATTCAAAATATAAAAAACCAAGAAGCCAAGATTTTAGTATGCTCTATAAATTTCCGAACGTTTGTAGTACTATAACGTTAATTTATAAACTTTAACAAATCTATATAAAATGAAAAATATTTTTCATGAATTTTAATTATTACCTTTATAATAATTATTATATTAGCACCCATGATTGGTCAAAGAAAACATACTCGATTTAGTTTTATTTCAGTAAACAAACTTGCAACATCTGTCGGCACAATGACTTTTTTTGCTAGTGTCCTTGAATTATTGAATTTTGGGAGAATAATAGAAATGGTCTTAGCATTGTCTGCAAGAGTGGTTTTTGGAATGGAAATAATACTTGTGATGATTTCTCCAGTTTTAATAGAATTAATTCTCAGAAAGTTTAAACACAAATCAAAATCAAGTGAGTGAATTTTGTACTAATTTAATTACTAACTTATTAACTTATCTGAATGCGCTAACTGTAGGTTGTTTCATAATCTTTGCTATTATATCATTATTTTTACAAGTTCCCGCAGGAAGAAGTAGAGATTTAGAATATATAATTAATAAAGGTTTAGCTGGAAGTGCATTACCTACTGGTTTAGCATTATTAGGGTGTGCTTTTAAACCTGAATTACTCACTTTACTCGATGGTGTTAGCTTAAATGTTGCTGTCGCTGGTATCACACTATTATTTATTTCCTACAAAGCCGTTTTTACTAGTTAAAGTCATTACTAATAAACTGCCTTTTAGAATAATATTTTAATTGGCATTGATACCTTTTTGCCGCAAATTAAGGTTGTGTTTATAGATATCTCACCCATATAAGTTTTGTGTAAGAATCGTGGCACATTGCATTTTTAAAAATTAGAAACTAAGGAAAATAAGATTCTAAGAAGCTTAGGCTCAAAACTTTTAGAAACTTAGTGAAAACATTTTTATGAATAAAATATTGAAATAGATATAATTTAATCTAGGTGCAGAATCGGTGCACCAATTTTCACAAACATTATAAAAAACTGTAATACAACAACTTGAGACCTTAAGTTCGAAACATTACTAGGCTGTTTTTATTTTATTTATTCAATTTCGTTACCAGGTTCGAGTCCCGTTCCCGCTACTAGTAAAAATTAAAAGCCTAAGAAATCTAGATTTCTTAGGCTTTTTTTTTGGTTCGATAAGTTTTGTTTCAGTTTCTGGAAAATTTAAAGGCCTGTGTTTTCAAGAGAATTTGGTTCGAGTCCCACTAGGGGTTGATCATCCCAAATACAAAACCATATTTCCATTCAGCCAATTGCCCAAATGCGTTGTAGCTGTTATGCGTTCGTTTATTTATCAGCCATTATTTCGTTATAATTCTTATATCTTTCGTCAGTTCCTATATATTTTGCTCTAATGAAATTTGTGCAATCTTTTTCAAATTCATTGCAAGAGTCAAATAAAATTGCACTTCCATTTTCCCTTTGGTTTTGTTTTAATATTTTATAAATCTCAACACCTCCAATCGGGTCAACGCCAACTAAATCTATTATTATGTTTTTTGTAAAAGTCAAAGTTTTGTACAATGACAACAATCTTCTATATCCGCCCGCAATTGAATTGATTTTGATTTGAGGTTTCATCCATTCAATCTCGTAAATTTTATTCTTGTAAGTTGAATTTCCATCACATTTTTTTAAATATTGACCAATTGTTGTTGGAAACAATTTACTTAAAAAATAATTTTCTTTAAAATGCTCTACATACTTAATTTCTAAACATAATTCGGTTATATTTTCAATTAATCTTAATGATATTTTTTGAAATTTTACACCGTTAGGAATTTCAATAATAACAATTTCGCCCTCGTTTAAGATAAATGAAGGAATTAGAAAATCTTCAATAATTTGTTCCTTAAAACTTAGTAACATTTTTAAAAGTTTGTGAATTTTTTGTTTCTTTTCAGCACTCTATTGTTCTAAACTGACGCATAACGTTCTCGCGCGACAAGCAGTTTGGGACTAAATCAGCGTTATCTTTCGGATTTGCCAAATCTTCCAAATACAAAACCATCTTTAATTTCAGCCTAAAACCCCAATCTCGCCAAACGGCTTTTACCAGCTGGCTTTTTAGTCTGTTATCGTTTTTTTAGTTCCATCATCGTTGATGTATTTAAATATATGATTTTGGTCAATTATTTTTCCACCAATCTTTGTAAATGTTCCAAACATTCCATTCCAATCTTCAGTATCATTTTCTTTAGCTGTATCCCAACGTATAGTTCCAAATAAATTTGGCTTGTCAAGTTCTGATTTTATGATCACTCCAAATTCTCCATTTACAGAAACCTTTGTTCCAGAAACAAAGTCGTGATTCTTTTTCCAATAATCAGTTCTCATAAAAATTCTGTTTCCTAATTCAAATCCTTCGATTCCTGCAAAACTATCCCATTCACAAGTAGGAGCAAACCAATTCCATATTTGAGTAAAATCTGGTACGTTATCAAACTCAACGTCAAAAATTCCGTCTATTAGAGCTTTGTGAAAATCTTCGGCTGAGTCAAACTTTCTACAATACCCTCCTTTAAATTCGGATAATAATTTTTCTGCTAGATGCAAGTCAGCAATTAGTTCAAAAAACTCATACTTTTCCCAAAATTCAACTTTCGAAAGTTGTTTTCTTTTTTTCTTAAATAGTCGATTAAACATTTCAGTATTGTGTTAGATTTCTGAATTTGCTTGGTGCTTGCTGGTAACGGTTTGGGGCTTTGTGTTCGGGCGGGATTTCGAAGCACAAAAGCTGGTTTTATTACTAAAGTTTAATTGAAAACTGCCGTTGAATTTTGCACTTCAGCCCGCCTGACGCAAAACCCTTGTTAGCGGTAGTGCTTTTATACTCCAAGTTTATTCAATATTTTATTCATTTCTACAAATTGTTCTTCGTTATTAGAAGCATAAATTAAGTCATAATAATCAGTATTTCTCTGAACTGCAATTACATCGTTTTCAAAATTCCCATAAAATTCAATACCAATCCATTGTGAGAATGAAAAGTCTCGTTTTTTAAAGTTCTCTTTAATAATTTTAAGTTCTTCGTCATTTATATATGCAAATTCATCTGAACTAAATTGAAGAGCAAAAACAGCTTGAAGATTTGCCATTGCTTTTAAAAAATCAGTTAACAAATTTGTTTCTTTACTCCATTCCTGTTCTTCATAGCTCATATAAACTGGTGGATTGTCAATATTTAAGTCATTTTTGTCAATTCCCCAAACACAAGCCCATTGATTTTCAACGTAAAAAATTAGAAAATCTTTATTTTTAGACAATTTTAATTTTTGGGGTTCGATAAGTTGGTCTTGGGTGTTGTTTAGTTCTTTTATTTTCCCCAATTGCGAATAATAGTCAGAAAGAACTTTTGGAATATTCTCACAAATATTTTTAAACACAAAAATTTCCTCTTCTGAAAATCCGTTTTTTTCAGTTATGCCAAAAAGTTGTTTTATTTCTTTAAATTCTGTCATTTTCTTATCGTTCGGTGTTTTGCCAGCATTACCGCTAACGTTCTGGCACTACAGCGGGTTTGGGACTAAATTAAGCCCATTCTTCGGATTTGCCAAATCATCACAATACAAAACCATCTCTCCATTAAGCCAACTGCCCAAATCCGTTGTAGTGGCTGTTAGCGGTTGTGTTTCTTGTGTTATCCGAAAGTCGCTGTTATCAACTTTTCTTTTTCTATCCCTGAATTTTCAACAAACCAATTTGTTATTACGTTTTTCAATTCAGACTTATTTACAGTATTTTTTTGTGTTCTTACTTCAAGGTAATTTTCTAAAGTGATTTTTTCTACCAACTCTTTAATAGTTTCGATTTCAATTTCCCTTCCAAACCTACTGCCCAAATAAAAACCAAAAATTGAAATTACTATTCCTGAAATCCCAAGTTTAAAATTTATAAAAACTAAAGTAAAAGAAATTACAGAAAGTATGATTAAAGTATATGATATAAAGTTCGGAGGACAAAGTAGATTTAACTTGAAACCAATATTATTTTCGACTTTTTTCACAAGATTAATTCGGTTTTTTCTTGGAAATATTTCTGTAAGTTTAGTTTCTAGTTTTATTTTTTCTTTTTCAGATATTTTCTCTTCAATTAATGAATTTCGCAATTTATAAAACGCTTGTTGAGAAGTACAACTTTCAATATTCTCAAAATCAATTTTCGATATTATTAAGTCGCAAAATTCATCGAAATTTTTCACGTTCTGAATTTCTCTATCTTCAAATTTAAACTTATACATTTCTTCTATTGTAGGAATACAATCCTCAATATTCTCTAGTTCGTAAATGTCTAATGCTTTGTTTTTCATTTGTTCGTGATTTTTGGTAACATAACCGCTAACGTCTTGGCACTACAGCGGGTTTGGGACTAAATTAAGCCCATTCTTCGGATTTGCCAAATCATCCCAAATACCAAACCATCTTTCCATTCAGCCTAATGCCCAAATCCGTTGTAGTGGCTGTTACCAGCAGTAGATTTTATTTCTCAAACTTTGTTCAAGAGTTTTTCGAAAACGCTTTTCAATACTGAAAATATCAATCCCAAAATTACCATCACTAAAAAAAATCCAGTGCAAAATTCTACTTCAATTGCCTTTCCATTAAACACTTCCATTCCAGTAAATATTACCGTAAAAAATGCACCAAAAATAATGCTGTTAACTATGTTTAACATAAACTTGTTTTTGTTTCTTCTTAGAATCCAATTCCCCACAATTATTTGATACAAACTCGAAATCAATATAATACCAAATGCAAATATTAAATAGACAATACTACTAAGTTCATATCTTTCACACGGTTCTAATTCTGGCTCACTTGTTAATTTTTCAATGATCAAAAAGTATGATATAAAAATTATCGTCCCAATTGTAATAGGTAAAATAATTTCTAATATGGTTTTAGATATTTTCATTTTAAGCCGGGAGTTGTTTTCTATTGCTGGTAACTTGTATATATGTCTGACTATATCAGACTTATACACCCTAAATTAGGGTGCTATGTCTGACAAATGTCAGTATTTATTTGTTTTCAAAAATAGGATTTTTATTTCATAAACCACCAAACGGACTTTTATTTATTGGATACTTTTCATATTAACATTAATGTAAATTTCGGTGCTCTTGCTACATTTATGAATTGGTGGGAACGCACTCTAACTAACAGTGATATTACATTCAAACAGCAAAATTAGACATCATTTAAAATCTTTAAATCTTCCAACAAAAGGTTCGAATTTTGTAGCATCAGGATCTGTATTTAATAATATTTATATTGACAGTTATCGGATTTGAACCGAAAAATTTAATATTGCTTGATATTTATTTTATTTAAATCATCCACAAAATGGTTCGAGAATTGTCCCGTTAGGGCTACAAGGTTAAAGCAAAAGCCTGAAAAATCAAGATTTTTCAGGCTTTTTTGCCGTTTGATAAATTTTATTTCAATTTCTTAAAAATCTAAACGCCCTGTATTTTCAAGGAAAAATGGTTCGAGTCTCGTTAGGGTAAATTATTCAACAAGATATTTAACTATTTAAAAAATCAAGTCCAAAAATAAATCTTTAAAACAGCAGTAAAAACAACTAAACTTTTACTGAAACAGATTGTCCGTCTGTTTAATCTTTTAAGATGAGTTCTGAGTGTCAAATTTTTCCTTTCAATATGGTTTGTCCCAAAACGTTTTACTGAATGTAGTTTCTCTTCGATCAAATATCGATAGTTTTTTAATCTGTCCGTAAATATCTTTTTGGCATCAGATAATTTTAGAGTTTCCAGAACACGGTTCAGCGTTTTATTGGTTCGTTTCCCAACATTAAAACTCACAACTTTTTTAGAATTCTTTTCCAATGCATAAACCAGCCAGATATAATTTTTCTTGTGTCTGATATAAGTGCACAGCTCATCGACTTCATAAGTTTTGCCTTTGCTGATAATTGGTTTAGTAATACTGCTGGCAATTGATACGATTCTTTTCAATAATGTTGTAGTAGAAATATTTAATATTCTTGCCGTGCTTCTTATTCCTAATCCCTCTTTGGTTAATTGGATAATCTTTTTGTTTGTATTTAATTTGTAAGCTTGATTTGTATAACTTTCTATAAAACGGTGACAGCACATTTTACAGTAGTACTGCTGTTTATAATTTTTAGTCCTCCCATTTTTAACAACCTTTTTCTCGTTACATTTTGGACAATTTACATCATCACTAACTCTGGAACACCATGTCGAATTTTTACTCATTTTAGCTCATTTAAGGCAATATTAAAACAAAAAAGATGAGCATTACTGCTCATCTTTAAATTATTTTTTGCTCATATTTATTCTATTTCAATACGTTACAAATGTTAGATCTCATATCACTAACTTTGAAACACTACCGAATCGCGGCACATCGGAATTTGAAAAAATGAAAAATCAGCTATATCAAAGCCTGACGAATTTAGGTTCGAAACTTTAGATACGAAAAAGAAAAAACACTAAGTTACTAAAGATAGAAAGATAAAACAGCCCTCATTTCTGAGAGCTCTCGATGCTTAGAGCTATACTTTTTATAAAGAACTGGCTTTTATCCTTACAATCTTGCCATCCTGCATAACAACCAGATCGCTGTTATTTTTCTTTTTAAACTCAATTAATTTTTCAGAAACTTTATCCATTGCCTCTATAATCTTCTTCTGAGTTGGCGTCGTTGTTGATTTGTATTCTCTCATGATTGGTTCTTTGTGAGTTTATCGAACTTGATTTCATTTATAACTTCAATATCATTGCCTAAAGTTTTTTGTGCTATCAATTCAGCTTTTACAGCTGTATTGTCAAAAATCAATGCCTCATTAACTATAGGCAAATATATAGCAAACAAATTAGTTATTCCGTTTTTATATCTGCGTTTAATAACATCGGTTTCAATATTGTGTCCTCCTTCCTGAACCCTCGTCTTGACCCTTTCAATTGCCAGGTCAACACTATCGAGCCAAAAAAATAAAAGAACCACTTTATATCCTTTTTCCTGAGCCGAAATCACTTTCGCTTTATAGCTTTTTGTGGCCAAAGTCGTTTCAAAGCCGAAGACTTCATCATTTGCCATTAATTCATTGATTCTGTGGAGCATTATTCTTCCCGATTCAAAGGCAGCCTTTTCAGGCTGGAAAGGCGAAAGTCCTTTAGCAATTTCGTCCGCATTTACAAACTCCTTACAATTTAGTATTTCCGGAAGTATTGTAAATGAAGCAGTAGTCTTGCCAGCACCATTACAGCCTGCAATTATATAGAGATTTTTATTCATCCTTACAAAGATAATAAATTACACTTTTAGTATAAATTATTTACACTTATAGTTTATTGTCCAAATGTCTTAAAAACCTGCAGTCAAGTGGCAATATTGAAAAATTTGATACTATTTTATTCTTGCTTTCCATCCATCACCCCTATCATCGACCAAAATCTAAAGAAAAAATCTAAAAGAAATAACAGAAAAAGAAAAAACAACCAATCAACTAAGTTTTACAGCAGCACTCCAAGATCATTATCGAAGAACATTGGTTCGAGTCCTTCGCACTTAATAGCACTTTTATTTAGGTTTAAAACCTTAAATTAAGTTTTGTGGCAGAATCGTGGCACATTGCATTTTTAAAAAGTAAAACCATAACAAAATAAGGCTCTAACAAGTTTAGGTTCGAAACTATTACAGTCCAGCAATTCTCTCGAGAGGGCCGGCAGAATTTATTTTCTATCTTCAAATGTTTTCAAAATTAGATTATATCCATTAAATTAGCAGTATGGATAAAGAAGCAGAATCAGGACTCGATTTTATAATTGGCAAATTAACAAACTCAATAGAAAACGTGATTACCGGAGATAGTTTTCAGACTGAAATTTCTATTCTACAAGCTCCAAAATTCTGATTTAAAGTCTTTAACAAAGAAAAACGGCTGGCTTTTTAATTGGAATGAATTTAAAAATCCAATTAGAGATGTTTATAAACTTACAATTTTTGGAAATTCAAAAATAATTCAAGGTCTTCAAGCTTAGAAGTTAAGTCAGATCATGTCTATATGCATCTTGTTGAAAGTGCTCCATTCAATAAAGGACAAACAAAGGTTTATGCTGGTGCAGCTGGTAATCTGGCTGCTTATGCTTGTAAATTATCTTTTCAGCGCGGTCACGATGGAAATGTTTCTTTTCTTTCAAAATCGCAATTAGTTGATCATTATGAAAAAACACTTGGAGCATTCCATTTCGGTGGTAGAATTATGATAATTGAAACAAAATCAGCTTTGAAATTAATCAATAAATATTTTCAAAATAAATAATTATGAAAACTAAAAAATTAGATTTAGATATAGACAGTATTGGTGGACTAAGTTCTCTAACATTAGCTGAAGAAAAAGCTTTAAGCGATTTTTTTCAAAAGAAAAAACTAACAAAAAAGAAAACTGAGAAAAAGAAATTAATACTTAAAAATTAGAACATACCATATCAGACATTTGATGTACTTGATACTTTTTGCTCCAAAAATTTGGCAATCATATGAATTATTATCTCAATTGTCTACATTATTGGTTTTTTTAATCCACTAAAACATCGAAATCTACTGTTGACAAAGTGGCTTCCATATCTTCGAAAATTGGAATATTTCTGGAGCCTAAATTAAGTATTTCAGCTAAATTTTCGCCCTTGTTGTTTCTCGAAAGTGCTCCAACAAGTTGCATGTTTGTATGGTTTAAAACTTCTTTGCTCAGTTCGGAACCAGCCCAACCTGCTCCTCCTGCAATACATACTTTGATCATAATCTATTTGTTTTGTTTGTATTTATCCTCTTTTGATTTCTTAAATAACTTGATAAGTGATGCAGAACAGAATTTCTGCCATAATTATAATGTAAAACTGTCGATTGGCAGGTATCAAAAATAAATAAAATATTCAAAAGAGGATAAATGTAAAGTTAAGTTACCAATGCCATTTGCAGGTTTCTTCTTTGTTCAGCCTTATTTTATTTTATCAACTACATTTTCAATCATCCAGTCCTTAATTGTTGTCGTAGTATCATCTGTTCTCGGCTCAGCATCATACAGGCCATTACCAATTGCCGTCAGCATTTCAGTTAAAGAGAATGCAAATGCTTCCGATGTATGGTGTTGTCCTAATAGTGTTTTAATATAGTCTTCATTTGAAACCTGCTGAAAACGGATCGGTTTGCCTGTCAATTCACTCAGTTGAATTGCAATGTCGCTATAGCTGATATCTTTCGGACCCTGAATCGCATATCCTTCTACACCTGCCCAGGTTTTATCAATTAGAAGTTCTACAGCTTTCGACGCAATGTCTTTTACCGCAACTTGTGGCATTTTGTAATTTCCGTCGATGGGCAAAAAGAACATTCCCGTTTTTTTTAATGATGTAATTTGATACAAAATGCTTTCGTAAAATACAGGGCAGCGCAATGCCCTGACTGATGCACCTGACTGATTGATGATATCTTCACCTTTATGGAGTGCTGTTATAAGACCTGCCTGCAAATTGCTTTCCTTCCCACCGCTTGACAAATAAACAACTCTTTCTGTGCCTGCATTTTTAATTGCGTTTGAAGCTACGTTAGCAAAGCTTTCGTAGTAGGCATTTACATCTTCTTGCGTGTTGCTCTGAGGTACACAAAAATAGAGCGTGTCGCATCCTTGCAATGCTTCTGTAAATTCAGATTCATTAAGTAGAGAGCCGGTTGAAACTTCTACTTTTTCTAAAATGTCAGCTGATATTTTTTCGGGATCTCTGACAAAAATTCTGACCTGTTGTCCTCGCTCTATTAATTGTCGTAGAATCATTGAGCCTGTGTTGCCTGTCGGCGTAGTTACTAAAATCATATTTGAACTTTTTTATTGTTTGTTGAAGTACAAAGATGACCAGAGTATTTTTTGTAAACATTGTCCTATGTTCACATTTTTACAGCTTTGATTTTAATCTGCTTAATGTTTGAGGGGTAAGTCCTAAATAAGATGCAACCATTTTATTTGATATTCTTGTCAACCATTTTGATTGATTTGTCAAAACCCAACGAACTTTTTCTATGGCTTCTAAACTTTGAAAACAATAAATACGTTCCTGAGACTTTAGGTATGCTGATTCCAGAATTTCTCTGTAAATAAAAGCAAACTGTGGAACAGTTTCAACCAAATGAAAGTAGTCGTCACGTTCTATAACCAACAATTCCGAAGGTTCAATAGTCTGCATAAATTCGTACGACGCTGTTTGATTGATGAGACTTGGTAACGCGGTTCCAAAAGAATCCTCAAAATGAAAATATCTCGTTCCTTCTTCTCCATTGTTGTTAATGTTGAAAAGTCGTATACAACCCTTATTTACAAAGAAGAAATGTTTGCAAATTTCGCCTTCTTCCAACAGAAATTCGTTCCTTTTGGTCTTTTTAATTTTAAAGTAGGAAGAGATATGAGAAAGTGTCTTATCGTCAATTTCAGTTCTTGTTTTAAAATATTCTTCTAATTGTATGTACATTTATATGTTTAAGTTCTTCATTAAAATGGGCGAGTAACTTTCATGTGAACATATTGAGATAAGTAATTAACTTTCTTAATTTTGTTTCAGCCAGTAAATTTAAAATTTAATTTGGAAGCATCTTTAGAACATTATGCGATATTTTGAGAAAAAACGTAAATAACAACCCTTATCTTTAAAAAGAAAATATAGAAAATTAATATTATGGCTTATACATCTGCAACAATAAAAGAGTTAATAAAACTTGGAGGTAATTTAACTGTAACAGGGAAATTCAGTTCAGCACATTTAAAAGATTTTGTCAATTTAGCAAAGAATCAAAATGTACAAATAACATTGAAAATTAATGGTACAAGCTCTGCAACATTGAAAGAACTAGTGAAAATTGGTCATTCTAAATTAGTATTAGAATTATAACTTTAAAGTTGAAAACAGAAAACATAAAATTGCTTTTAGATAAATATTTTTTTATTTGATTGTTATGGGCCAATTTGCATCTCTCTAAGACAAAACAGGGCTGATCAGCAGCCCTAGCCCCGATTGCTTCGCCAGTTCGCTTCGCTCGTGTTATTATATTTAAGGATTAATATTATTTCACTTTTTTATATATTCTAACGCCTTTTCTAAAACCTCATCTTTACCTTCCTGAATTGCTTTGATTGTCGGAAGAACTTCTATATCTATCTTAACTCCTTTTCGTTGTGTCTCAGTTTCATCAGGATAAAAGACACCTAAACCACTCATTTTTGATTTAAAACCTAAAAATTCAATTTGAGAGACATTACCATCTGCTCCGGCAGTTTGACTTCCTATGGTTTTCACTTTATCAGCAACCTGTAATAACATTGTCGCATATTCTGAAGAACTCTGTGTTTCTTCGTTTACTAGTACAATGACTTTGCCTCCATAATATTTATTTTTCATAGGATCAATTAGATCCATTTTCCAAGTAAATCTTCCAGGATATGACAGGTCTGGTTCAATAAATTTTACGAACTCTTTCCTTGCTTGTATCAATCTTCTTGCAATAACATATGGCGTAAAATTCAAAAATTCCCTATAATCTAAAATAATTGCATTGGTCGATTCCATTTCCAACATCATTTTTTCCACATCTTTCATATGCAAATAAGACATATTAACATATCCAATATTTCCTTCTAATATTTTATATTTTTGCTCAACTTTTCTTTTTTGTTTAAAATCTTTGAAAAGATAGCGCCCAACCATTTTTTGTAGTAAAACTCCATTTCTATTTAAAGATATTTTTACAGAATCTGTTGGACCGTTGAATATTAGCCAATATGCATTTCTTAATTTTGTTTTATAATTTGACCCGCTAATGTATTTTATTTTTTCCTTAAGAATATCGCCTATACTTTTTTCATCAACTTTTTCTACGACATCTCCAATTCTTAAGTCATTTAAAATAGATAAAGAATCATCATAAAATTCTGTTATAACTGCTTTCTCATCAATTATTTTAAATGCTGCTGGTATACACTTCCTTCCAAAAAAAGCATTAATACTATCCGAATAAAAAGTCGCATGAGTGTCATCAAGTTTTACAACGGTTTCCAAAAGAACCAATTGATATTCGGTTTTATTTTTAGCTTCTTTGAATTTTATAATCATTTCACTCAAAACAGCATTCCAATTTTGATCAGTTTGATATTTATATGGGAAAAAATACTCTACAGTATTCCAATATTTGAATAAACTTAATAATCTTAAATTTTGTTCAGGAAATTCAAAGTTTTTATATTCAGTTTCATTTTTAACTTCAATACTCCCACTGTTGGTCATTGCTACATAATGATTTTTTCCCTGAAATCTGTTCAGTTGAATGTACTTTAATACTTTAGACAAATCAGCAGAAAACATATCATTATCCTGAGTCCATGAAAGGTCAAAGTTCTTATCAAAATATTTTTTTTTAGTTTCAGTATCACAAGATTTGCAAAGCTTAACTTCTCCTAAACTTTTAATCCAATCCAAATAAATTTTAGATAATTCATCTTTACTTTCGGCTTTTTCAACTTTGGGTATAATTGTTAATAATTGGTCGTCCCAATTATAAGTACCATTAGCAACGTTAGGGTGATAGTATTTTAAAAAACCCCACACTTTGCATAATGAAGCTAGTTTCTCAATATCAATTTTTTGTACTTGTAAAGAGTTTGAGTTCTGACTAAATGCAAAAAAAAAATTATAGCAAAATATCATTATTGTAAGTCTTAGTTTCATAAGAAAAATGTCTATATTTTTGATTATATATTTAATTTACAAAGTATTTAGTTCTGTCGCATCTATCAGAATCAAATATAAGAATTTAACTAATTTAAAATTTAGCACGCCAGTTTACAGAATGATTTAAACATAAATTTCCCTGGTTTGACCATCTGATTCTTTCTAAGCATATGCACAACTTCAATTCCGCTCAATGTTCGCCTAGCCGATTCAAAGCTTTTAAAGCCTAACCCGTTTTGTATCCTCCATTTTATAAATCGATGGTCCTGTTCTACAATATTGTTGCCATATTTACACTGCCGAATTTTAATCTTTGAGAACGAACGCTTGTTATAGACTTTGATCGCTGCGGTATTAGAACCGCTTTTATCAATGTTTATTACTCTTCGTATGCAGTTATTAGAAAAGACTGAGCGCTCATTCTTTGTCTTCTTCTGGTCAAAAGAAAGTCTACCGTATTGCCTAGTTTATCTACTGTTCTATATAAATAACACCAAATACCTTTTACTTTGATATAGGTTTCATCCAATCTCCAGCTTGTACCTACTTTACCTTTTCTCTTCTTCATCTCTGACTCAAGCAAAGGTGTAAACTTAAAAACCCAGCGCTGAATAGTAGCATGATCAACATGAACTCCTCGCATTTTCATGATCTCTTCAACATCCCGATAGCTTAATGCAGACCTAAGCTTAAAATATACTGCCTGCAGTATAATAGATTTCGGATAGCAATGACCTTTAGTATTCATGAGTTTAAGAATTTAAAAAGGCAAAGATAAAACTTAGCTTTAGATGCGACAGAACTGATAAAGTTCTTGGTATAAAACAAAATTAAAACATTGTATAATACCGTAATTTTAGGGTAGTGACGTGAATAACCTTAATGACCTCTTTGCTACAATTCTAATGATTCACCTACCTCCAAAAGAAGCAATTCTTTTTCCTTTGTCTAAAAATTTGACGATAGATTCTTCATGATTGATTTCAATGTATGGATTACTATCGTAGTGATACCCCATAATTTTGTTGCATTCTACAAAATCTGAAGCCACAATGGCGTCTTGAACATCCATTGTAAAGTTGTTTCCAATTGGAAGAATAGCTAAATCTAATTTTGTACGAAGCGGAATCAATTTCATATCATACGTTAATGCAGTATCACCGGCAATGTAAATGTTTTTGCTTTGAGTTTCTATCAAGAAGCCTCCAGGGTTTCCGCCATAAGTACCGTCGGGAAAACTACTTGAATGAGCAGCACTTACATACCTTAGGGTTCCAAAATCAAATTTCCAGCTTCCGCCATGATTCATAAAATGCGATTTGAAACCTTTTTTTTCATAATAAGTAGTGATTTCAGGATTTGAAACAATCACTGCGTCCGTATTCTTTGCAATTTCTTCAACATCTAAAACATGGTCGTAATGAGCGTGCGTGAGCAGGATGTAATCTGCTTTAAGTATATTGATATCGATTGCATTCGCTAAAGGGTTTCCTGTAATAAATGGATCCACAATAATATGTTTTGCTCCTACTTCAATTCCTAAAGAAGCATGTCCGTAATATGTAATTTTCATCGGTATGTATTTAATGTTGAGTTTATTTTTTTATTCTATTTCACCACAAGAATAGCAATAATTGAGTCTTTGAGTCTAAAGAGATTTAGTTTTAAGCGGATTAACTTTAAATATCGGGCTCTCGTAAACTTTTTTTTATTATAATTCTTTAAGCGCTATTTTTTATTTCTTGGAAAGTTCTCTATGATTCAAAAATCTGAAATGACATAAATGTATTTCAGATTTTTGAATCAATAGCATAAGATACTACATACTATAATTAAATTTTACTGCAACTCCAATCTATATTCTTTTTCGCCCATGCTTTGGCAGCAGTGGTTTTAATTCCTTTCTGAGCATTAAAGCTTGTATTAAAGTCCCAGGATACACCTTTCCCCTTGCCAAAAATAGATCTGTACTTGTAAACAAAATTTCCCGGATCATTTTTCAAATCATTTGCTAACTCCTCTGTATTAGAAACGGTACGTTCAAATTTTTGTCCTGACAGCGACTCTACAACATCACCCAATTCTCCGTAAGTAATGGTATCACCGGCAATGTAAACAATACTGTCCTGGATTACCGGCTCTTCGAAAAAGATCTCAGCAGTTAACATCCCTATGTCATCCGGAGTGGTAACGGTTACTGCCGTATCTAAACTCCCCAGTGCATTTACAACTTTTTTATCTAAATCTACAACACCAAAAAAGGGTTCAAACAAATAACTTGTAAATAATCCCGTAGAGATAATAACCCATTTTGTAGCATTTTGTGCTCTAAGAAGCTCACGTACATCCAGCTGCTCATCAAATAGATCTTGTGCACTGCCACGGCCTATAACTTCAAAATCAACACCGAATTGCCATGGAAAGTAACGTTTTACTCCAGCTTCCAGCACCGCGCGGGTCAGTTTTAGCTGAAATCCACCAGCGCCAGTGCCATATCCTGTACAGGAAACAACAGCATCGTAATTTTTAAAAATTGAAACTAATTCTGAGCAAGGAGCCGAAAGGTCCCCCGCAAGCAATTCTACCCCCACAGCTTTCAATTCGTCAATATTTCGTTTCTTTTCAAATTCCTCTGATTCAATAGTTGCCTTGCGAAGCAGCACTGTAATGGTTGTATTGTTCTTTTTCGCTTTTTGAGCCAAATTACGGATTACCGGCAAACCTAGTTCGCCAGCTCCCAAAACTAAAACTGATTTATTTTCCATGTTTTTATAAAAATATGTTAATTGGAAATATTCTTTTTTTGAAAACTTTAAACTTTCTAAATACGTTTTCAACTACAAAATTATGGCAGCCAAAGTTTTAAAACAATAAGGCACTGGCATGTATGTTAGTTACTTACAGGTTAGTATTTTGAATACCAGCGCCACTACTTATAACTTTATATATAAATTAACACCATGGTAATTTGTATTTATTGTATTTCCAAAAATTAAGAGCAATATTTAATTAGCATCTAATTTTAGAAATAACATTATAAGTATATTATTCTACCTTTATACGCAGATAAAATTTTCAATACAGATAATTAAAGCATATGTGCCTTAAAACATAAATTAAAATACATGGAAAGACTTATGACTGATGATGAAATTGTAAATGCATGGGATGATATTTGTAAAGTTCTAAATAAAGACAATGATGATCTTAAGAGTGATATATTAAATCACGTTGGAAACAAGTGGTCGCTATTTATCATACACGCTTTAGGCATAGATGGTCGAATGAGATTTTCCAATCTTCAAAAACATATTACCGGAATAAGTCAAAAGATGCTGACAAAATGCCTTCGCGAACTAGAGCGCGACGGATTAATTTCAAGAGCTGTTTATCCGGAAGTACCACCAAGAGTAGAATATGAATTGACTCATCTGGGACGAGGTTTGCTGGTTAAGGTAACCCCACTCTGGTACTGGATCGCTAATTCTGTTGACCAATTCAAAGTAGCAAGGGCTAATTATGGTAAATCTGAATGATTATTAAAGACACGAAATTGAAGATAAGATAATTGATCAGTTATGTATAAGTTCAAATGAAAACGGGTTCGAATTTGAAGTTGTGCAAGACAAAAAGGGCTACTCATCAGCCCTAGCCCCGATGGCAGTGGAAATCCTTTTGTGCCGGGGTTCTGCACAAAAACTGGAACGCATAGTGGGAAGAGCTCCTAAAAAAACAATATCAAACCTAAAAAAAATAATATTATATACAATTGACCATGATAACCACGATAACCACTCCAATCAGTTTCGCGCAAAAATTCCAGATACTGGATCAATCCATCCTAAAACTAAATCAGCTGATTTCCAGCTATAGTTACAGCGGCCAAGGTAATTAAAATAGCTCATTGGTACCTATTGCTGCGCAGCTAAGAGATCTAGTTTATTATTATATTCGCTAAAAAAAGCAATGACTAATTGCACAAAGCCAGCTAAAAAAACTAGTATTTCTGCCATTTTATGGCTGGTAAAAATGGGTTAGCCGTCATTGTAGATAAAACTGCAAAGAATCAACAAACAGAAAAAATGATAGAGAATTTACCTGCATACATATCACTGGCTTTTGTAATTACAACAGTTGCGACTTTACTACTTTTCATTTGGACTATTAGAAGCTCGAATTCTGAATTGACCCGAAAAAAAACAGCAACAATTTCTATCGGTCTTACAATTTGGCTGATTATTCAAGCTGTTTTAACTTTAGAAAGTATTTATAACACTGACACAAACTCCTTGCCGCCAAAAATAATGCTGATAGGGATCTTACCAACTATTTTGACAATCATTCTATTGTTTGCAACTTTAAAAGGAAGACAATTTATTGACAGTTTGCCCCTCAAAAACTTGACCTATTTAAACATTGTTAGGGTACCGGTTGAAATAGTTTTGTTTTGGCTTTTTCTCAACAAAGCAATTCCGCAGCTTATGACTTTTGAAGGCCGGAACTTTGACATTATAGTAGGAATAACAGCTCCGGTCATTGCTTATTTTGGTTTGACTAAAATGAAAATTAACCCAAATGCAATACTGATATGGAACTTTATTTGTCTTGGACTTTTAATAAATATTGTTGTGAATGCTTTATTTTCAGCACCATCACCAATACAAAAATTTGCTTTTGAACAACCCAACATAGCGATTTTGAATTTTCCATTTAGTTGGTTGCCAACTTTTATAGTTCCAATTGTATTGTTTGGACATTTAACGTCAATTAGACAATTATTAAAACAAAAAAGCGAAAGAAAATAAGACAACCAACAGCCAACGCGCGCTACCATCAAGCCGGGACTTCGGCTTAATTTAAAAATGGTCTTGTGTTTGAAAAATCAGTTATTCAGGAGCAGAAATAACAGCCTGTTTAATGTTTTTACACAATGGGTATTCCTATCCAATAAAAAACAAACATTAGTGCCATAGTTATTGCAATACTGCACAAAGTAAGTAAACGCCAATAAACAGACCTTCCATTCCCATAACGCCAGATCCTCTCACCGGTTTGTTCCCTATTTGATTTTAAAGTTACTTTAGCCAGTATATAGGTTGAGAGAATAAAGATCGAAATTGTAATTAACCAAAATTTTATCATCGTTGCTATTTTTAGAGTCTTGTTAAATTTACTTTTTTTTTTTATAAAATCACCTTGTTTACTTATATATTCATTACCTAAATGTTATAAATAAAAATTCAATATACTAGAGATTTATGGAGTATACTTCATTTGGTTTAGCAGCCTAGTATTACCTGTAAGATTATAAAAACCAAGAACTTTGATGCTCAATATTGTGATAAACCATAAAAGGATTTATTCCTGCAGTCTCACCAGTACTTTATTTATCTGGTCTTTCCTGTTTTTCCACACCCGGTTCAAGAGATAAATTTGGACAGGAAAGATAAAAGCTATAAAACCCAAAGAAACTATTTTTTGATTGGTTAGCGTTATCGTTGACATAAAATATCCCAAAAGTATCGCAATAGCCAAAACACGGCTGACTATCGAAACCATAGCATAGGTTTTGATCCTGCCTTGGTAATTCTTCAAAGATTCCACAATAGTTTCTCCATTTATGGGATTATTTACTAATTTAAATCCCAAGGCATTGTGGGTTAATATAAAACAAACCGCTGCCAGAAGTAAGAAGTTCCAAAGGACAGGTTTTAAATGACCGTCAAAAATATCATAATATACAGCTGTAAAGACAGTCCAGAAAACAGTTTCTATAATTAATTGCACCCTTATGCTTTTTGATGCGGGAGGGTTGCTTTTTGAGATCATTTTGAGAATACCTTCTTTAGAGAACCCCGTTTTTTGCTTGTTTTGATACGCTGATTTTAAATTTTCCAAATCCATAATTATTTATTTAAAATTGTTTTAAGTTTTGTTTTAATCCGGTTGAGACGAACACCCACATTGCTTTGGGAAATCCCAATGACCTCAGAAATTTCCGCATAACTCAAATCCTCCAGGTAAAGTGCGATAAATGCCCTTTCGTCCTGGTCGAGTTCCCGAATAGCGGCAAACAGTAAATCTTCTTTCCACGAATCACCTTGAGGTTCCTGCGACAGTTTTTGTTCGGCCATGACACCGCAGTGGTCTATCTTCACCGTTGGTTTTCTAAAAGCGGCCATTGCGGTATTTAATCCTATTCGATACATCCAGGTTGTGATTTTAGATTTGCCCTGAAACTGGGGATAGGATTTCCAGAGCTGATATACAATTTCCTGAAAAAGATCTTCCTGGTCCTCGCTGCTATCGCGGTACATCCTGCAAATCTTGTGAATCAATCCTTGATGCCTAAGTACCTCATCAGTAAATTTATCTTCCATAAGTGATTTTCTAATTCCATAATAATTTAGGTTTTAACTATTGGTTGATAAAAAGCTAAAAAACTTACACTTATTACAAACTTTTATTAAAAATAATTTCAACCAAGAATTGATTCGGGCAATAGCATGTACATTCTAAAGAATAATCTATCTTGTTTCCGTTATACCTTGCTTTAAAATATTCCTTAATAATCTAGCCAGTTTAAGAAAAATAAACCCTTTTCTATTTCGTTTTTATAATGGCACAAATTATATTATGAAATAATAATACAATTTTTTTTGGATGTACAGTTCTCCAACACAAAACAGGGCTCTCCGGCAACCCTAGCCCCGATAGAAGTGAAAATCCTTTTGTGCCGATGCTGGGCACAAAAGATTGGAACGGATAGCGGGAAAAGCTCCAAAAAAATAATATCAAACCTAAAAACTAATATTGCATACAATTCACGATGCTAATCTTCCGAATTAGATTCCGTAAGCAATTCTTACTACCTCGATGTATCTCAGCGATAACTAGCGGCATCAAAAAAATATGCCCTGCTGTAAATTATATAACAAAACAAGGGCAATAATCCTCTAATTTTGTGGTTTACAATGCAGCATTAAAACAGTATACAACAATAACACTTAAGTACCTGCAGCTGCTCTGCAGAGTAAGAAAAATGAAGAAGTTTGAAATTAAAAGTACAGACCGGGACAAATGGCTGGTGATCCACAACGAGGTGCCAAAATTCACCTGCCGCTTTGAGGATAAAAAGTTTTATTTCCATAGGACCATCACTGGGCTTTCCAATCCGCAGGGCGACCCTAAAGAAGTACAGCTCTTGCAGCGAATGGAAAAATGGCTAAACGAGCACCACAAGGATAAAATAAACGAATAACCCTGGAGAATTAAAAATCTCAGTGCTATTGTGTAATCAGCCCTTTTTATATCCGCATTTCAAATCGGATATCAGGGAAAACATTTAAAATCATTTAAATAATTATCAGATCTTCGTATCTTTATTCAAAGCTATTGTGTTATTATTTAAACTAGTACATCTTGGAAACATCATCCCATTATTCTGATAGCATACTCAATAAACTTGCCGCAAGCTATCCCAAAACCTTCACGCTGGAAGAGCTCACAGCAGTTGTAATCCCCCCTTACAATGTCCTGAGAACCTTTAAAGAAAATATTGCTGCCCAAAGGCAAAACCAGGCAAAAATACTCGATGCGCTGATCGCGCTGGAGGATCAGAGATATATTGTCCTTAATCCGGCGACAGATGAAAGCTGTATCACCCTAAAGGGCCTGATCAAAATAAATCATACGGTATTGCGTAATTAACCTATTGCTCAAAACTCGGGATAAACTGCAGCTTTACAACGAGTAATTTGAAATCTGCGGCACACCGGTAAAAACTGCAGCCATAGTCCCTCTATCACCGCCCCAGAAAACTTCCAAAAAAATTAAGTTTTTTTTTATGTCTTTGCTGTCCTTCAAAAAAATTACCTCTTTGGTGTATTTTTATTTTTAATAGTATTTTAGCTTAGCTAAAATACCTGAGTTTGATAAGCTGTAAACTATTTACCCTTACAAAACTTTATATATCATTTTTTAACACAACACGATAATGGACCCATACAAGGAAACATTTGAAACCTGGAACAAGATCGCTTCACTGTATCAGGACAGGTTTATGGACCTGGACCTGTATAATGAAACTTATGACTTTGTATGCAGTTCAATGGATAAAACAGACCCGAAAATTCTGGAAATTGGCTGCGGCCCTGGAAATATTACAAAGTACCTGTTATCAAAACGGCCCGACTTTGCTGTTTTTGGCATCGACATTGCCCCCAACATGATAGAGCTTGCAAAAGCGAATAATCCCACAGCCCGTTTCCAAGTAATGGACAGCAGGGAGATTGACCAGATCAAAACCAAATATGACGCCATAGTCTGCGGGTTCTGCCTGCCGTATTTATCGCCTGCGGACAGCCGAAAACTCATCGGCGACTGTTATGATCTGCTGAGTGAAAACGGACTGATTTATATGAGTTTTGTGGAAGGGGACCCGGACAGGTCCGGTTTTCAGTCTGGAAGCAGCGGGGAAAGGATTTACTTCTATTATTATAATTTAGAGGACTTAAAAACAAAATTTTTGCAGAATAAATTTCAGGAACTTCAAATATTCAAAACAGAATATAAAATATCAAAGACCCAAATGGACATCCATACCATACTAACAGCCAGAAAAAAGACATAGCATAAGGGTGTTAAAAGACCAAACGTTTTGCAATATTTTTTTTTAATGATACCATGGCAAACTTACGGTACAGTTTCAAAAAATGTCAATATAGGGAATAAGTGTTGGGTTGTAAACCCTGACCCTGCAAAAAGAAACTCCACCGGCAGCGTTTTTTATCTCTATTTCCCTGCCAGCTTTTAAAATTAATACGTCAATTGTCCTTGCATCACAGCAGGGATCAATTCAAAACAGCACCGTAATTCTCAAATAACAGGCAAAGGGGTCAGGCTCACCAGCCAGTATTGAATGATCCTGTCTATCATTTCCCTGTACTGGGAAAAATTTTCCTGTTTTTTAAAATACCCCTGCACTGAAAGACTGTAGGCCTGTGCTATATTTTGGGGATTCTGCGAGGTGGATAAAAAGATGTAAGGCAGGCATTTTTTATTGACCTGCTCATCCTGAAGTATTTTACCGCGAAGCTCAAAACCATTGAGTTTGGGCATATTGATATCCGAGATAACCATAAAGGGGTTTACCCTTACATCTGAGAGGTAGTCCAGTACCTTGGAAGAATCTTCAAAAAACACAATTTTGTTTGGATAACCCAGACTGTCGAAAATATCCTTAAGAAAATCCCTGTCATCCTGATCATCTTCTATCACTATTATTTCTCCGCTTATTTTCATCAGGCAAAAGTACTAATTTATATGCTGCCAGGCAGTAAAAAATCAAATCTGCATCCCATTTTACACTTTGCTTTACATCTGCCCGGGACGGCTTTAAATTAAATACCAATAGTGCCGCCCCCGCCTCCCGCGGCAGGACTGACCCAAATTAATAACAATCCCTTTTGGGCAGGGCATTATTTGTCTAAAAATATTATACTAGTTTTCCGTTTCCACCACCCCTGTTGTACTGCCAGAGACAAGGTATTTTCTATGGGTTGGAATTTTAAAACAATGAAAAAGAATACTATAACAGTGTAAGTACAGTTAAGGTATAGCTTCGCAAAAACAAAAACCACCCACCGATGTATGACAATCTATTGCTTTTGAAAGACATTGTTGATAATACCCCTCTGCCTACCGCTGTTTATACAGGGGAAGAACTAAAAATAGAACTCGCCAACCCCGCTATGATACAGGCGTGGGGTAAAGGAGATGATGTAATTGGAAAAAAATATCTTGAAGTACTTCCCGAAATTCAAAACCAGGCTTTTGCGGGCCAGGCCCTGGCCGTGCTGAAAACCGGAACGCCCTTCCACGCCAAGGACAAACAGGTCGATTTAATGGTGGACGGTTCCCTTAGGACCTTTTATTTCAATTACAGCTTTATCCCCCTTTTTAATAAGGCAGGCGGGATCTATGCGGTGATGAATACAGGCTCGGATGTAACCGAGCTTCATCTGGCAAAACAGCAGACCCAGAGTGCCGAGCAAAGGCTCAGAATGGCTATTGAATCCTCAGGCATGGGCACCTATGAAATTGACCTTGCCACTAAAAAAGTGACAGCCTGCGGGAATTTTAATGCCATTTTAGGAATTGACGGGGAGATATCAGACCAGGAGCTGTTTGCAAAACTGCATCCAGAGGATTTAACAGCGCGCGCAGAAGCGCACCAAGAGGCCAGCCTTACAGGAAAAATAAGTTATCAGAGCAGGATTGTAAGCCCCGAGGGGACCGCACGATGGATTAAAATTAGCGGCAGGGTCATCAGAGACCAGAACGGCGATGATACCGCCATTATCGGGATCATCCAGGATATCCACGAGCAGAAAGCCTTTGAAGAAGAGCTCAAAAGGCAGGTCGCACAAAATACCGAGGAACTCAGAAGGTCCAATGATGATCTTTTGCATTTCGCGGGTGTGGTGAGCCATGATTTGAAAGAGCCTATTCGAAAAATTAAAACTTTCAATAGTATTTTAAAAAATGAGTACAAAGCTGATTTTAGTGAGAACGCTAAAAAATTCCTGCAAAAGGTAGACCAGTCCGCACAAAGGATGCAGAATATCGTGGAAGGCATCCTTGCCTACTCGACCCTGGATAAAAGATCGCAGCCTGTTGAGGAAATAAACCTTGACCTGGTCATTGAAAATATCAAAACCGATCTGGAACTGATCATAAATGAAAAAGGAGCCATTCTGGTCATAAGTGAGCTTCCCCAGATAGAAGGGGCGCCGATACTGATCCACCAGCTTTTTTATAACCTGGTGCACAATGCCCTTAAGTTCTCAAAAGCCGATGAGCCGCCGCGTGTGATCATCACTTCGGATATTATAAAGAATCAAGAAGGCATTGAGGTGCTGGAAATAAAAATCAAGGACAATGGCATTGGACTGGACATTGTTGATACAGAGAAAATATTCACGGCCTTTGAAAGGCTGCACTCCAAAGACCAGTTCGAAGGAAACGGGCTTGGCCTTGCCCTTTGCAGAAAAATAGCCAAAAGGCATAATGGCTCTATTACTGCTGTGGGAGAGAAAGACAACGGCGCTGAATTTACAGTGACCCTTCCTTTAAAACAGTCCGATTCTTATCTTTAGCACCTTGTAAACAAATAGGTAAACTGAAAGATTCTTATCTCAAATGTGTTATTGCAAATTGTGAAGTTCAATTTGTAGATAATTCAACATATACTAAAAAGTTTTTAAGTAAACATAAAATGGAAGATTATGTTTATGGACAGCCCGCCCTGTACTTAATTGTATCTGGCGGGTTTATCAAAAATGGGCTCCTCAGCAGCCCTAGCCCAGATAGAAGTAAAAATCCTTTTGTGCCGGGTTTCGGCACAAAAGATTGGAACGGATAGCGGGAAAAAAGCTCCTAAAAAATAATATTATATACAATTGACACGGCGTTCGGTACAAAAGATTGCTTCGCCAGTTCGCTGTTGCTCGGGTAGAACGGATAGCGGGAAGAGCTCCTCTAAAATAATATAAATACATCCCTGATTATCTATATCGCCTTTGCTGCAGCCACACGTTTTATAAAGTTCCCTTATCCGACGCCTCAAACCAAATTAAAAGAACTTTCCTGTTTTCTTGCACAATGCAAACAAATAACTGCATTAAATACAAATAGAATTAATTATTTAAAAACACAAAGCCCAATCCAATTGGGCTTTGTGTTTGAATAACAGCACAGCATCAAGATAAATTGTCCTGGTACAAAAAGAACAGATAAGAATCTCTGATAAAAAACCATTACCTTTAAATCAGGGAACAGCAACAGAAAATGAATAGAATTTTTGAAAAATTAACCGGTCATCTGGCAAAAAATCCCGGAAGACTTTTCTTAATTGACTCTGCGGGGGCTCTGCTTACCGCTGTGCTGCTCTCTGCAGTGCTTTCAAATCTAAGCCCCTATATTGGCATGCCCAAGACAACACTGGATTTACTCTTCTCCATAGCGGCTTGTTTCTGCTTTTACTCGGCTGCCTGCTTTTTATTTTTAAAAGCAAAATGGGCGCTTTACATCAGACTAATAAGTTTTGCCAATTTACTGTACTGCGCGCTGACCATTGCTTTTTTATTTATTCATTACAACAAGCTTACAATTCTTGATCTGATGTACTTTTTAGCTGAAACAGCAATCATCTGCCTGCTTGTTTATACAGAGCTTAACGTAGCGGGAAAAATTCTAAACAAGCGGTAATGGCAGTCAAATTATCACGCGCGGTAAACCCCGCCTTTAAAATTAGCATTACATTAACGTTTGGTTTTTCCCATTAACCCCTTTGAAGAGGTAACTTTGTGATTCTACAATACAATTTAGTAAAATGTTCAAAAAACAATTCGTAAAGGCAAAGAACCTGCTGATCTGGGGACAGGAAAAATTAACCAAAAAGCAGTTTATTTTTCTCTCCAGTGTCCTTATCGGCATTATTTCCGCCTTTGCCGTGATTTTCTTAAAAGCCTTTGCGCACTGGGTCTATTCTTTTGCCACCTATATCAACGGCACTTTAAAGCTGAGTTTTATAAACAGCATCCTGCCTGTAATAGGTATTCTTTTAACTGTTTTTGTGGTAAAAAGAGTACTGGGGGGCACCCTGGAGAAAGGGACTTCACAGATTCTGTATATTGTGGCCAGAAAAGCCAGTATTATTCCCAAAAAGCAGATGTATGCCCAGATTATTACCAGTTCGCTCACTGTAGGACTCGGAGGATCTGCAGGGCTGGAAAGCCCCATTGTGATCACAGGCGCGGCATTTGGCTCCAATTTTGCCCAGCAGTTCAAGTTAAGCTATCAGGAGAGAACTCTGCTCATTGGCTGCGGTGTGGCCGCCGGTATAGCGGCCGCCTTTAATGCGCCGATTGCCGGGGTGCTCTTTGCCATCGAGGTGCTGCTGGTGGATGTCACCATTTCGGCCTTTACCCCTATTATGATTGCAGCTGCCACCGGAACACTTGTCTCTACCATAGTGCTTAATGAGAATATACTGCTGACCTTCAGGGAAAAACAGACTTTCGATTACCATAATATTCCCTTTTACGTGTTAATGGGGCTTTTCACGGGTTTTATTGCCGTTTTTTACGCCCGGAAATTTTTAAAAACCGAGCACTATTTTGCCCATTTAAAATTTGGCATCTATAAAAAAGCGCTAATCGGAGCCTGCATTTTAGGACTGATGATCTTTATATTTCCCACACTTTTCGGTGAAGGGTACGAAAGCATTAAAACACTTGCCGATAAAGAGCCCGGAAAATTGCTTGAAAACACGCTCTTTGGGGATTATGCCGACAATAGCTGGGTACTGCTGGCCTTTGTTGGTTTTTCAATGATGCTCAAGGCATTTGCCTCGGGAATTACCTTGGGAAGCGGCGGTAACGGCGGTAATTTTGCCCCTTCGCTTTTTCTGGGCTCCTATGCCGGATATTTCTTTTCCAAATTTTTAAATCTCACGGGACTTACTGATCTTCCCGTCAGCAATTTCACGCTCGTGGGCATGGCAGGGATCCTCAGCGGCCTGTTTCATGCGCCGCTAACGGCTATTTTTCTTATTGCAGAGATAACAGGAGGATATGATCTGATGATTCCCCTTATGATTGTAGCCTCTGTGAGTTTTGCCGTTTCCAAGCGATTTGAGAAACACTCCCTTGATGTAAAGAACCTGGCTAAAAAAGGAAATGTTTTCACCGGCAACAAGGATACCAATATCCTGTGCACCCTGGAAATTGAAGACCTTGTCAAAAAAGATTACCTCACTGTAGAGAGCACTCAAAACCTTGAAAATGTTGCCGATCTTCTGGCACATTCGGATCAGGTTATTTTTGGGGTTGTAAACGGTGAAAATGACCTTCAGGGACTGGTGTATTTCAATGATATCCGCGAAGTAATTTTCGATAATCTCAAAGCGGAAAATATCCTGGTAAAAGATATAATGGTACAGCCCATTCAGACTGCGGATCTCTTTGACAGCATGCAGACCGTTATGAATAAATTTGAAAAAAGCAATAAGGCCTTCCTGCCGGTACTTCAAAACGGGAAGTACTATGGTTTTATAACCAAATCAGATGTGCTGGAATCGTATCGAAACAGGCTAAAATCAATGATTTTTGAATAAAACCTTCCCTTGTATAAGCATCACTCAAACCGGCTTTGAGTTCTCATTTGCCCGATTTCAATAAATAATTATTAAAATTAGTCTTATCTTAGCAATGCATGACAAAATACAGTATTGTACAGCCCTGCTAATTTTATAGATTATGAGAAAAATTACAGACCTGCTCAACCTTCGAGACGGAGAAGATGACAGGGTAAAAACCCTGGAGGCGGTAAAGAATAATATAACATTCAAAGGAGCAAACCTTTGGATATTGGCCTGCGCCATTATTGTCGCTTCGGTTGGGTTAAATGTAAACTCAACAGCTGTGATTATCGGGGCAATGCTCATATCCCCTCTCATGGGGCCGATTGTTGGTGCAGGATTCGCATTGGGTATTTATGATTTTTCATTGCTGAAAAGATCACTTAAAAATTTACTGACTGCCACAGTAGTAAGCCTGGTGGTTTCGACCTTATATTTTTACCTTAGTCCCTTCAAGGATGTGCAGTCCGAACTGCTGGCCAGGACTTCCCCGAATATCTATGATATCCTTATCGCCTTTTTTGGAGGTGTTGTGGGAGTGATTGCCGTTAGGGAAAAGGGAACCCCATTCCCGGAGTTGCCATCGCAACGGCCCTTATGCCGCCCCTGTGTACGGCCGGTTACGGGATTGCCACCGCACAGTGGACCTTTTTTTTAGGGGCATTTTATCTCTACTGCATCAACTGCGTCTTTATAGGAATTGCTACTTTTTTAATCATTAAATACCTTAACTACCCGGCCGTTAAACAGGTAGATGAAAGACACCAAAAACGGGTAAAGTATACCATTGCTTTTTTAATAACAATTATGCTTGTGCCCAGCAGTTATCTGGCCTACTCACTGTACAGGGAGCAGCAGTTCAAAAAAAATGCAGATCTTTTCATTGAGCGTGAATTCACCAATAAAGGATATACCATAGTGTATAAAAAAACTGATTTTACGCCTAAAGCTAAAAAACTCGAGCTGGCTTTCCTCTCCAGACGGTTTTCCGCATTAGAAATAAAAGAGCTTAAAGAAAAAGTGAACCAAAATAAATACCTGGCCGGTACACAATTGCAGATCCGTCAGGACAGCACTGACCGCTTCAATGCTTTAAAAGGCGATATCCTGAGCCAGATTAAAAGCAGTGAGAATGAAATGAATGTAAAAGACGTTAAGATCATGCAGCTGGAAAAGCAGCTGACCAGGAACAAATTTGATAATCGTCAGATCTTAAAAGAAACCCGGGCTTTATTTCCCGAGGTAAGTTCACTCTCTATCAATAAAAGCAGCCTTGTTAATCAAAAAGACAGCATTACAACGATAACGGCCGTTATCTATGACGGCGCTAAAACTCTAAGTCCGGCCGAGAGCGACAAACTCAAGCTGTGGCTCAATGAGCGCCTGCTGGTAAAAGATGTGGAACTTTTCAAGAAACATTAATTTTCCCCAAGAGCTTTTTTCTGCTTCTTATTGTACAGGCTCAAAATGCAAAACCCTGAAATACCGGCAATTGTAGAGGCAATGAGTATCGCGAATTTGGCTTCATTTTGATGCAGTGCATCTCCAAAGGAAAGAAGTGCTATAAAAATCGACATTGTAAATCCGATCCCACCCAGCAGACCAAGCCCCAGCACATGCATCCAGGTAACAGACTGGGGAAGTTCGGCAATTTTCAGCTTGACCGACAGCCATGACATTATAAAAATTCCAATGGGTTTGCCTAAAAACAATCCAAGGATAATACCCAGTCCCAGATTACTGAAAAGCCCTGATATCATCTCAGATTCAAAAGTAATGTTGGTATTGACAAGGGCAAAAATAGGCATGATAATAAAATTCACCGGACGGGTCAGGGCATGTTCCAGTTTTTCAAGAGCAGACTCCGTATCATCCTCAGTAGTGGGCAGCGTTATGGCTACCAGAACACCGGCAATAGTGGCATGAATACCCGAGTGATGAATAAAATACCAGATAACTACTCCGGGGATCAGGTAAAAAAACAGATTTTTGACACCCATTCGATTAAAGATTATCAATAAAACAAACAATGCCCCTGCATATCCTAAATAGAGAAAATTCAATTCCGAAGAGTAAAATATGGCTATTACTAAAATGGCAATAAGGTCATCCACAATAGCCAGCGCGGCGAGAAATATTTTAAGGCCCGAAGGCACCTTACTGCCTAAAAGGGATAAAATCCCCAGCGCAAAAGCAATATCGGTAGCCATTGGAATTCCCCAGCCTTTGGCCGTATGCAGATCTCCGTTATTAAAAAAGAAATAAATTAAGGCCGGAACCGCTACACCGCCCACTGCGGCAAGCACCGGAAGGGAAGCCTGGGCAAATGAAGAAAGCTCCCCTTCCACTATCTCCCTTTTTATTTCCAGTCCTACAAGAAGAAAAAAAACAGCCATAAGCCCGTCATTGATCCAGAGTAGTACCGGATATTTTAAATGCAGCAAAGAAGTATTGAATCCCAGTTCAAAATTAAGCAGTTCCTTAAAACCATCCGACCATCCCGAGTTGGCAATCAAAAGTGATATAAGTACACAGATTAATAATATAATTCCACCTGCAGAGGAGGATCGGAAAAAATGAGAAAAGACCTTAAGATTTATGAGTTTTGCCATAAATACAAATTTAACTCATTATAACTGTACCTCCAATTAAATATACCAAAAACCAATAGACTGTATTTTAAACAGGGCTGCATGGAAATATTTTTCGTGTGATTTAAAGAATAATATTCAGACTGTAATTTATCATTTCAGCAGGTAAAATTCAGGTTTGCTGCAAAGAATTGCGTTTGAATGTGCAGTCCTCCACGACAAAACAGGGCTCTGTGGCAGCCCTACCCTCGATGGCAGTGAAATCCTTTTGTGCCGGGGCCTGGCACAAAAGATTGCTTCGCCAGTACGCTGGCGCTCGGGTGGAACCGATAGCGGGAAAAGCTCCTGAAAAATTATTAATTAATAGTCTCCACTAAAAATCACCTGCAAATCATAATAAATTTTACCCTTTTAAAATTCTAATACACACTGAAATATTTCTTATATACTTTAAACAATTGAATACCTGCTAAAGCAATAAAAAAAAGCGGAATAAAAACAGGCAGTATGCCCTTTGAGAATTGATTTGGGTCTTGTAAAACAGACTGCAATATTATTATTACGCTAAGCATTCCTGTAAAAATACCCATTAAGGTTCCTGCGATATAATAATATTTCAGCTTCCTTTGAATGGTAATATATTTTTCATTGAGCAAATATAAATTCCAGCTGGTCCAAAAAGGCAATTGTAAAAAATTAAATCCATTTAAAATTACGCCAATTATAAATGGAGAATAGATCAAATATCTCTCTAAATAATAATCAGACTCTGCCGGGTGATTGAAATTCAAATAAAAAACAAACGCCAGAGTAAGCATGAAGCCAACTGAAAACAGATCTATGACCTTCATGAGTTTTCTGTTTTTTATAAGCTCTCTGGTGAAAAGCAGCGTAAAATAAATCACAAAGGTTTCTATAAATATGACTCCAAACAAAAAGAAAACCAAATTATGAAGTCCTGATTTTGCATAGATTTCCAGTCCAACTAAGTTTAAGTATCCCAGCGGAACTGATCCGAGAAAACTTACCAGAAATCCAACGGAGATATTTTTTACCTTTTTCATTTCTAGAAATTCATTATTTTATTGTTTTGTGCCAGATGCAATCTGTACTCACGCATTCCCACTTTGTGATCTAAATAGGGAACGCCCGTTTTATGGTTTTCAACACTTATTTCATACATATAAGTAATATGTCGTGCCAGTTCTTTCCATGCAAACCAAACCGAATGTTTGGGGTCATAAATATGTGTAGGTTCGCTTGCCGCACCGTTTAATTCTACAATCTGGAAGTTTTCTCCTTGTTCTAATTCTTCAAAAGTGTTGTACATGATATCGAAACGCCCGAAATAAAATTCAGGAATTTGAGCAGCGAGCTTATTGATCATCTTGGTTAATTTTGGCGTAACCCAATGGCTGCCATCCAAAAATTTTGCGCCCCGGGCGTGATTGCCAAATGGAACTAAATTTATGGTTTCGCCTCTGGGTAATATCAGGTCCAATTGATCACCATATTCTTCTTTTAAAACATTAAACTGCAACTGAAATCTTGGCGTTTGTTTGATCAGATTTTCAATTGTTGATTTGCCATCACCTGTTACAATCAAAAACTCTTTAGAGACAATTCCGGTAATTTTTCCGTATTTTTCCAGCGGATGACGAACATAAAAAATACCCACTTCATTCTTGAATGGGATTAAATCCTGCAAAAGAAAATCAAAATTTGCTTTTTGGGCATAGTCTTTCAGCTCCGATATTGTTTTAATTTTTTTCACGCCCGAACCACGCAGGCCAATATCCGGCTTTGCAATTAACGGGAAATAGATTTCCCTTTCTAATACCTTATCTGCTATGGTTTTAAAATCCGTATTTTCTTTAATTAAAATGGTTTTCGGGTAGCATTTTTCAGGAAGCAGATCATAAATCTGTTTTTTGCTTTCCATCATAAACCCGCCGTTTTTAATTTTCGGATTAGAGGCATTAAAGAAAAAAATCGATCTTGCTCTGATGGCATAATAGGCCCAAAGAAAATAGATAGGAACATACAGAACCTGAAATGGCCAATATTCCCAATTGGTAATTTTATGAAAAAATAGTTTCACCTGAATGTTTTTAAATTCGAATAAATGAGGTTGAAAAATCTTCTGCTTTGACTAAATCATAATATTTCATTACCCCCCTATTTTGCTCTATTACGCTTTGGGTTACGCTCAGGGTTTTCATCCTATTTTCTCTATTGATAATTAAACCATTTTGAGTGTCTTCGCTGCTTGTGTTTCGATGAAAATCCAGCATTTCCAATGGTGATATTTCATTTTTATCTTTCAAAAAATCAAAAAACCAGTCTGATCTTTTCTTTCTTACCGGATCTGTATATAAAGTAACTGATGACCAAATGTAATTTCGGGATTCATCTAATATTGTGCTCTTTTTTTCAATGCCATCCCAAATCAATTCGTACAATTCTTTTTCCTGATACAAAACCAGCGTAAAAGGCTCAATATTATCCAGATCAATTTGTTTCCAAAAGTCCTTTGGAGAATCATCCGAAATAATGTCCAAAACAATTAGTCCGCGGCTTTTTCGATAAGGCAGTATCACATTGTGTTTTGCGATTCCGCCATTTAGCAAAACCAGAACTGTTCCGTTTTCATCCATGACAAACCAGGTTCCCCCCGCTTTTGAATCTTTTGGGTACATCATATTTTTTCCCTTATGCTTATAATTCCTGGGCACAATAGCACTGGGACGAATTACTTTTTCATCCCTGTTTGAAGTGATCATTACAACTCCGTTATTATTTAAAAAACTTACTGTACACATTGTTTTCTGTATGCTATGGTCGAGCGCGCTACACCAAAATTTTCATCAATGATAATATTTTCGAATTGCAAAACGGCCACTTTTATGAGCGCCTGATGATGCACACAATGCTCTAAATTATAGAGCAATTCTCTATAATAATTGCTTTGAATCCTCATGCTAAGACCATCAATAAACTGTTCGAGATAGATTATTTTGTTCTCGCTTTTCAATTCTTTTTTAATTTGAATAATGCATTTTTTAGCAAATTCTGTTTCGGTTTGAATTTGCTTATTTCTCTGGCGGTTGTCATAATTTAAAATTCCCGAATCATAACTTTGTTCCAGACATTGAAACATCTCCAGAATATGTCTTGTATGTTCGCCAATTGTGGCATTACTTAAAGCCTGGCAAGATTTTGAATAATCCTGATCTGACAATTGATCTAATAGATAAATTAACTCATCTAAACTCTGGCGTATTGATTCTAGTAACATGATCTTTTAATTTAGAAGATTAGACAATTTGTTTTTGTTGAAATAAAGCAAACCCAGGCAGCATAATAAGGTAATAATAGCCAGACTAAAAAGTAATCCGCCGTCATCTTTTACCACGAGTCCCAAAACAAATACATGTGATAAAATAGCTCCGGTCATTACCCCAATTCCACTCAAAGCACCAATCCAGGTGGTTTTTGGAATGAGGATTAAAATTACCACTATCAATTCGGCTATTGCTGAACCAATTCTTCCGTAAGGTTCTACTCCTAGGGCAGTGAAAATATAGATGCTTTCTTCTGCTCCGCTGAACTTGAAATATAAGGTCTGCAATAAAATTACCGAGGCGGCAATTCTGAGAATCCATATTAAAATTTCCCTTTTCATGACCGTGTTATTTATAGATTTTTTTCCAGTTGTCATCTGCCTGTGTTTTTAAATTTACCTCGTCTTTATTCCAGCTTTTTAAGGTGTTGTTGAAAAAGGCATTGTAAAACAGAAAAAGTTTGCCATCAGTAATTTTAAACGTTTCGGGGTTTATTTCGACTTTTTCGCCAGCGCTTCCCATCGCATAAGCACACCAGCCACCGTATTGAGGTTCGTATTTTGATGGATTTTTCAGAAAAGCATTTTTATTTTCACCTGACGAAAAATTATAAATCACGCCCTGGTAAGAAGCTGAGATCCCTTTTTTCCCTTTAACTGCTTTTCCCTGACTAAAATATCCTACCGGATCATAACCCTGAATGGCAGTTTTGTTTTCTAAATTATACTGGCTAGCTCTTTTGGCATCATTTTGAGCAGAAGAAACTCCAAAAACCAAAATCAATACAAGTAATACTAACTTTTTCATTTTTTTTATTTTAAATTTTTTAATACTGAAACAAGTAATTCGGTCGTGATACGATGCTTAAAATCAGGAGAGACATATTCAAAAAGGATATCACTCTGGGGATTCACAACAAAAACGGACGGAACAGGTAAAAAACTAGTATTCATTCCTTTAGAATTTACGTTAATTACACTTTTATAGTTTTCAGGAGCCTCAAAAGCAATTCCCATGGCTTTTATTAATTCTCCTTTTGAGTCAGAAAGTAAGGTATATTTTACTTTATCTTTTTCTGCTGTCATTTTTAAATTTTCAGCAGAATCAGGACTTACCGCAATAATTTGATATCCCAAATCCAGAACTTGCTTTTCGGCTTCAGCCAATGCCTGCAGATGCATATTGCAATACGGGCACCAGCCTCCACGATAAAAAACAAGAACTGTCTTTTTCTTTTTTAGCAGGTCTGAAATTTGTACATCTGTATTATCCGATGATTTTAAAGTAAGGTTTGGAATCTTCTCTCCTATTAGCAAAGGAGCGATATCAGTGGCAGATTTAGCAATCATGTTCTGCGCGTTAGCAGCCCAAGTAAGGGTCGCTAAAAAAATAAAAAGTAATTTTTTCATAGTGTATGTTTTTACATCTTTTTAATAATGTAAAATTATCATACTATAAAAAAGCAAAATGTCGGCTAATTTACACTTAGCCCAAAATAATTATAATTTGGTAATATCTCGAATAATAATTTCTTTTCTGTTGTAGTTTAAAAGCTGATTGGTTTCCATCTCATTGAGTAATTGTGTAGCGGTTTGTCTGGAAGTACAGATAATCTGGGCAATATCATTTTGGGTTAGATAATTTTCAATGGCTACTGAATTTTCTTCTCTAACGCCTTCCTGTTCTGCCCAGTCTTTCAGGAATTGATACAATCTGGTTTTGGCATCCTTAGAAATTAGATTGGCATAATTGTTTTTAATACGTTTCATTTTCAGTCCTACAAACTTGGTGTATGAAAGTGCTAAAGTCGGATTACGAAGCAATAAATCTTCAAAATCAGACATTAAAAAGCTGCAGATGGCAACATCGTCTGAAAGGACTTTTGCATATTCTTCGTTTTTATTATCTGTTTCCAAAGTCAGTTCACCAAACAAATCTCCTTTCTGGATAATGTCCTTTATAGTTTCGTTGCCATTACTATCCAGGGCAACAATCTTGATATTCCCCTTTTTAAGTAAAAAAATCCGGGGCACATCTGAAGATGAAAAATAAATAATTTCCCCTTTTGAGGCTTTTTTAAAACCTGTGATTATGCAAAGTTGCTTGATTTGAGAAAAACTCAAAGTCCTAAACAATTTATGATCACGCAAATACCAATATTTTAATTCTTCGTACATAAGAGATACATTATTTGGTAAATGTAAACAATTTGAAAAATAATTCGCTTCCATGTTTAAATCGCATATTCAAGCCCTATAAGTATATAGTAGCCTGATGCATAATTTACGATTAATAAAGTTACATTAAAAGTATAGTATCTAAACTGCTTTTCTGATCTAAACATATCACAACTAAAGAAAAAGAAATTTTAGCATTCCATTTCATCTTTTCAGGCTGCTTTGATTGTGAAGATAACAGCGAAATTATTTTGACCATAGTAAGTTATCAAAAAATATTCCCTTAAAATACTCATCCATAATACCTTATAGTTAGTCCGGTTTTCTTTTAGTTTATTTCTTGGCTTATTTTAAAACCAAAAAGAATATTAAAGCGTAAATGACTTTATAACTTAAAAAAAGTAATTATGAAAACTGGAAAATTTTTAGCAGCAGCAATCCTGGCATTAGGATTTGGATTTACATCATTTGCACAAAAAACAGTAATGGTTGGTGGAGCGGCTATGTATCCTAATAAAAATATTATAGAAAATGCGGTAAACTCAAAGGATCATACCACCTTGGTAGCAGCAGTAAAAGCAGCAGGATTAGTTGAAACCCTGCAAGGTAAAGGTCCATTTACTGTTTTTGCACCGACAAATGAAGCTTTTAGTAAATTACCGGCCGGAACTGTTGAAACATTATTGAAACCTGAGAATATTAAAACATTGCAAACTATATTGACCTATCATGTAGTATCCGGTAAAATGAATAGTTCTGATATTGCAAAAGCAATAAAAGCCGGTAAAGGAAAAGCCACTTTAAAAACAGTGAGCGGCGGAACTTTAACTGCCTGGATGGATGGAAAAGATTTGTACATCAGTGACGAGAGCGGCAATAAGGCTAAAGTTACAATCTCAGATGTAAATCAATCCAATGGTGTTATACATGTAGTGGATACAGTACTGCTTCCGAAAATGTAATTTTCCGAGAATAAAATACAATTATAGAAAAAGTCCTGAAATTTCAGGGCTTTTTCTGTAATTACTATCCTGAACAATAGTAATAGCAGATTATATATGAGATACTGCTTAACATTTTATTGGCAGCTCAATACTTTAAATATAGGGAGCTGATGTCTTTTTTGATACAGAACCATAACCTGCAACGACTATCGGATCAGGTGCAAAAGTTGGGGGATTTAACCAAAAGATTAGATAATCTAACTAGAAATAGTAAATGTAATATTCTATGCTCTTATTTTAGATTTATCTAGCCCAGTCATTAATCCAATTACTCACGGTCTGACACCATTCATCATCATCATTCAAACACGGAATCGCTAAGAAATTCTCTCCTCCTTTTGCTTCAAAATCTTCTTTGGCTCGCATTGCGATTTCTTCCAGCGTTTCTAAACAATCTGAAACGAAAGCCGGAGTTACAACTGCCAATTTCTTGATCCCTTTTGCTGGCATTTTATCAACTTCAACATCGGTATAAGGTTCTAACCATTTGTCTCCCGCTAAACGCGATTGAAAAGTTAAACTGTATTTATCAGCTGGAAGTCCTAATAATTTCACCACTTGTTTTGTGGTTTCATAACATTGATGACGATAGCAGAAATCGTGTGCCGGCGAAGGTGTGTTACAGCAAGAGCCGTCAATTTTACAATGTGATTTGGTTACATCGGTTTTGCGAATGTGACGCTCCGGAATTCCGTGATACGAGAATAACAGATGATCGTAGTCGAATCCAACTAGATGTTTCTGGATAGAATCAGCCAGATTCTTGATGTAATCCGGTTTGTTATAAAACGCAGGAACATCGGTAAAAGTCATTTGTGGAAATTTCTTTTTACGAATTTCTTCCGCTTTAACCAAAATTGTCAATGTTGAAGCCATTGCATATTGCGGATATAAAGGAAAAAGTAATACTTCTGTGACTCCTTTATCATGTAATTCCTGTAGCCCTTTTTCAATTGTCATGCTTCCATAGCGCATTGCTAACGAAACCGGAACATTTACTAAAGACTGTACTTTTTTCTGCATTCTTTCAGATAGCACCACTAACGGAGAACCTTCTTCCCACCAAATTTTAGTATAAGCATGTGCAGATTCTTCCGGTCTTTTTCTCAGGATAATGCCACGAACTAAAAAAGCTCGCAACAAATACGGAACATCGATCACGTGTTTGTCCATTAAAAACTCGTCTAAATATGGTTTTACATCTTTTGTAGTTGGACTTTCCGGAGATCCTAAGTTTACTAATAATACGCCTTTCATTTACTTTTTGCTTTGTTCTATAGAATAGATGTTAAAATTGTCGCGCAGATTTTGCAGATTGAGTAGATTAAAATTCGTGGATTGCTTCGCCCGTTCATTATCACCAGGCTCATAGCCAACAAAACTTAAACATTCGTATTAATCGACATCAGATATTTTTTTGGAGTTGTTGCAAACTTTTTCTTGAATCCTGCAATGAAATGGCTTCCTGTACTGTAACCTATTTTCAACCCCACTTCGTTTACATTGTAAGAACCGCTGTCAAGCAATTTTGTGGCGAAATCCATTTTATAGTCAAAAAGAAAACCGTAAACCGTATCCCCATAAATTTGTTTGAAACCCATTTTCAGTTTCTTCAGATTCAGACCAATTTCATCGGCTAATTCTTGTAAACCAGGCGGTTCAGCCATATTGGCGATGATAATTTCTTTGGCTTTTTTTATTTTCAATACATTACCTTCATCAATTAAAAACGGACAATGATGCGCATTTGGATCTTCGCTCCTGTTAAAAGATAAACTAAGTAATTCGTATCCTTTACCTTTACAATAAAGATTTTTTATGGATGGATGAAGGTTATAATGGAACAACTGGCTTAAAACAACTGCCATTGAAGGACTTATACAACCTTCATTATAATAATTTTTATACTTGTTATCAGGACTTAAAAAAGTAATATAATCTGCTTCAACAGAAAACAATGCATGAAATTTCCTAATTGAAATAATAACAGAAATCATCCACGAATTTGGTGAAAGCTCTAAATGAAATGGTAGCTCTTTTTGTGGATTGTATAAAAGAAAGGATTTTTCTTCTTGTAGTGCTAAATCATAATTACCATTATTACATGAAAATTTGGCGTTACCTTTAAGTACGAAATGAAACTGTATGAAATCAGTGGTTAGTTGACGGTGTGTAAAAAAAGGTTCTGGACCGTCATTCTGAAAACGGATAAGTGCAAAGTCGTTTTCAACTTTTATTTCTTCCTCCATTTTTGAAATAGCGAATAATTGGTTTTTCAAAATTAAATCTTTTTAATGGTTTAGTATACTTCTCTTAAAGTTATAAATCTTACTTTTTTGATCTGTCATTTCAAAACCGCAACAACTAGAATATTTATTTTATTAGAAACTTTGCTTTTCACGAGAGTTGGTATGACGATGTTAAAATCACTGGCATTTACGGCAAAATTAGATACAATACTAATTCCAGATCCGGACATCATTATCCTTGCTTTGGTTATTATATCCTTTGATTTTCCATGAAGCTCTAACTTCCCTTTTATAGTAAAATCTTTAGCGGAATTGGTAAGACTGTTTAAATCAAAATCTTCTATTTTCCCTTTAAATATAGCTTTAGGGTATTGATCGCTCTCCATATAATTTTCATTGAAATGCTCTTCCATTAACGCAACTTTAAATTGAAATCCTTTCATCAATGCTAAACTTGCAATTTCTCCTGTTGTAGTATTCAATACAAAGGTTACATTGTTATTTGTAGCTTTAACCTCTTCAAAAGAAGCAACAGATGCTTCAAAAGTTATTTTACCTGTTTTACTGATCATTTTTTCTTGCGCCAGACCAATAGCGCAAGCATAAAGCATGGAAACGAGTATAATTTTTTTCATGGTTTTCTTTATATTATTATGTTAGTTTAAAAATCAATTTTTTGCTTATTTTAAAACAGCAATAATTTGAACCTTTACTCTATCATCAAGTTTATACTTGATAAGCGATGGAATTGGAATGCCAAAATCACTGGCATTAACAGCAAAATCTGAAATGATGGTAATTCTGGAACCTGTCCTGGTGATCTTTGCGCTCGCATTTATATCTCTTGATTTCCCATGAAGTTCTAAATTTCCTTTTATTAGGTAATCTTTATAATCTTCAGTTAAATTATTCGAATCAAACTTTTCTATTTTTCCTCTAAAAATAGCTTTTGGATATTTATCGCTCTCCATGTAATTTTCATTGAAATGTTCTTCCATCAAAGGCATTTCAAACTGAAATCCTTTTATCAGGGCTAAGGATGCAATTTCACCTGTTGCTGGATTTAAAACAAAAGTTACATTGGTATTGGTTCCTAAAACCGGCTGAAAAGACGGGACCGAAGCTTCAAAAGTGATTGTTGATGATTTAGTTAATATTTTTTCCTGCGAAAAAACAAGGAACGAGGCCAATATCATTGGCATTACTATGGTTTTTTTCATGTTTTTTACTATGGATTATTGCTCTAATAATCCATCTTGTTCCCATTTTTTAATAACATCAATTGTGGTTTGAGGCAATCTTGGCCCTCCCTGTGGCATTAATGAACTATTTCCATTTTCTAAAGAAATCCGGTTGAGCAGCCCGCGATTTAAGACCGCATTTTTAACCTGGTCATAAGTAACCAGGGACATAGGTGCCCCATTTTTGGGAACAGCTGCATGGCAGACAACACAATTATTATCAATGATGGATTTCACATTCTGATTGTATGTGGCAACGCCGGTAATTGGTGGAGTGTCAATTAAAGTACTGGGATTATCATCTGTACAACTTACCAGTAGTAAAGCAAATGATGGAATAAGCAAACGAGTTTTTAAATTCATGGGATTGGTTTTTAGTTTTAGAAAGGCTAAATGATTTTAATATTTAAAGCATTTTCAAATCATATACGGTGAAATGGATGATACAGATTTAGCAGCAGTCATATTTGATCATTTAAATCCAATAGGTATTTTTTAACGTAGATAATCCAAATACTAAAAACCAGCCATGAGAAAAAAAATACTTATTATTATTCCCCTCTTCCTGATAACCGGGATCTCAATTTACCTCTACAGTTACAAAGGTCATAGGAATATCGAATCAGAAACTGCAGATTATACTGTAACGGTTAAAGGACTCGAAAAAGAATTTACTTTCAATGACAGCCTTGCTACTGCCAAATACCAGGACAAAACAATTGAAGTAACTGCAATTGTAACAGCTGTTGAACCCGCCAGTAAGGGAATCGTTATTAGCGAAAAGATATTTGCAACCTTCAAAGACAGTTTGCCCAAAGACATTGCAATTGGCAGAATGCTAAAAATTAAAGGACGATTTTTAGGATATGATGAGCTCTTACAAGAATTTAAAATAGATCAATCCTCCCTTGTACACCAAAACAAATAACAATTAAAATTAACCACATGAAAAAGCTCATTCTATTATTGTTTTTATTTCCATTACTAACCTATTCGCAAGACGACCTATTATCCGGAGTTGATGCGCCAATCACAAAAGAAAAGGTGACATCTGCATTTAAAGCCCTGAAGATTGTCAATCTCGAATCGACCAAACTCGCGGCAAAAGGAGATTTGTATTTTGTTGTAGCACACCGGTTTGGTTCTATAAAAGACGGCTTTGAGGGATTCTATGGACTGGATAACGCCAACACACAAATAAAATTCATATACGGATTGACCCCGGGGATTAATATAAGTGCCGCCAGAAGTGAATTTGCTTATGACTTTGCAACAAAATATATGTTATTGCCGCAAATAAAAGACGGATTTCCGGTGACTATTGCAGGGTTTAATAGTTTGTCTATCAACAACACGCTAAAGGAAAGTCTATATCCTAAACTTGAATTTAAAAATAGGCTCACCTATGTAGCCCAGCTTTTAATTTCCAGAAAATTATCTGAAAAATTATCTTTAGAAATAGTTCCATCATTTTTCCATGAAAATTTTGTGCTCGACCCCGAACAGAGCAATTCACAATATGCCATTGGCTTTGGCGGTAGATATAAGTTTGCAAAACGCTGGTCATTGAATATGGATTATGCGGCACACTTAAACAGGGCGTCAAATTCTATTTATAAAAATCCATTATCCATTGGTTTTGACCTGGAAACCGGCGGACACGTTTTTCAAATGCATTTTACCAGTTCTCAAGCCATTGATGAAGCCGGATATCTTGGAAGAACTACGGGAGACTGGACTAAGGGAGATATTTTCTTTGGGTTTAATTTGGCAAGAGTTTTCTAAAAAACCCTGTAATTCAGTGTGTTGTTATTTACAATAAATCTAAACTACTATTTTATCAATTTAAATAAAACCAAGCCAAAAAAGGGTTCGTATATGATCTAGAAAACCTAAAATCATTTTAAAAATCAGCTTTATGAAAATTAACAAATTTATTAAAAAAGGCCTTTGGACGGGATTGATCATTTTGGTACTATTTTTTGCCATTTTTCTATTCCACATTATTACCGCTAAGCCTGCTGTTTATGAAAGCCCAAATCTGCAGGTAAGCCGAATTGATTTTAAAACAAACATAGATTCGGTACAAGCCAAACAAATATGTTCAGATTTGAGATCTATCAAAGGACTAACCTCTGATTCTATAATCGTAAAAAGAAATGTGGTTGTTTACTTCCATAACAACAAGATCACGAATTCTAAAAAAGTATTTGACCAGTTGATAGCCATAGGACATTATGATGCTCAGCGTTATATTTTACCGGAAAATTTGGCTGGCAAAGAAGTTTGTCCAGTGAATCAAAATAGTTTGAGCTACAGATTGTCTCAAAAACTAAACCGTTTTTTTAATTAACCTTTAATATTTTTATTATGAAAATTTATTCCAAAATTACACTTAGTGTATTACTCGCAGCTTCTGCAACCCTGGCTTCGTGCAGTAGTAATGATGATGACGCCCCGGTAACTCCTCCTGTAAAGGCATCTATTTACGAAAGATTAGGCGGAACTAAAATGGTTTCAGATCCAGATAACGCTGGCCAAATGATCGAGCAGGGGCGTTTGAGTTTCCGCAAGGTGGTAAATTCAACTATAGGATTAATTGTTGCCGACGTTCAGTCGAATGCAGCGGGGAATCTACAAGCGCATTTTGCCCCGGTATTAGCCGAAACAGGAACTACCCAGTCTACAAATATTGCTAAACTATCGGACAATCTGACTGATTTCTTTTCGTTTAACACTGGTGGTACAAATGCCGTAAATACCTATTCTGGTTTGAATATGGTAGCTGCGCACGATCCTGCGAAAAATCCTCGCATGGGGACAAAATCAAGTACTGCGGATTATACAAAATTTGAAGGATATGTAGGAGCAGCTGCAAATGCAAATGGTGTAGCTTCAAATACAGAGCTTTATACAGATATTGTTGCGGTCTTAGAATCACTTAGAACTCCAATAGTTCAAAAATAATTTCTCTTAAACGCTACCTGTTTTTCAGGTAGCGTTTTATATTTAAATCCTGCCGGCAACTTATAATGCAATTATGTGTGAATCCATTATTCTTTAGCATTAAAGGAAGTTTCATCGTGTTTTACAATAACCTACTAATATTTTTTTGAACTTTAAAAAGAGCATAATATGGAAAAATATAACATGTCCAAAAATACCACCTTTTATGCTTTAGGCTTAAGTTATAAAAAAGCAGATGCAGCAATTAGAGGGAAGTTTAGTTTGGATACTAAAGCACAATCTGATCTTTTGCTGCAGGCAAAGGCAGAAGGGATCGAATCATTAATTGTCACTTCTACTTGTAATAGAACCGAAATATATGGTTTTGCCAATCATCCATATGAATTAATCAAATTACTTTGTGAGAACAGCAAGGGCTCCGTAGAAGAATTTCAGCAAGTTGCTTATATATACAAGAATCAGGAAGCTGTGAACCATATGTTTCGAGTTGGAACAGGGTTGGATAGCCAGATTTTAGGTGATTTTGAAATCATTAGTCAAATTAAAATCGCTTTTAATAATAGCAAACGCGAGGACTTAATCAATACATTCCTGGATCGTTTAATAAACGCGGTTATACAGGCTAGCAAAAAAGTCAAAACAGATACTGAAATTTCATCCGGTGCCACATCTGCTTCATTTGCAGCTGTTCAATATATTATCAGAAATGTAGAAGATATTAGAAATAAAAATATCTTACTATTCGGAACAGGGAAAATTGGCAGAAATACGTGTGAAAATTTAGTAAAACATACAAAGAATACCCATATCACCCTTATAAACAGAACAAAGAACAAGGCCATCGAATTAGCTGGTAAACTAAACGTTATTGTAAAGGATTTTCTAAACTTACAAGAAGAAATAAAACAGACAGATGTGCTCATAGTTGCAACAGGTGCACAAAATCCAACTATAGACAAAGCACTACTTAACAGAAAGAAACCATTACTGATTTTGGACTTATCCATTCCACGAAATGTAAATCCAGATGTAGCGCAAATTCCAGGAATAACTTTAATACATCTCGATTATTTGTCTCAGGTTACAGATGATACGCTTGAGAGAAGAAAACAACATATTCCTGCTGCAGAAGCTATTATTGAGGATATGAAATTAGAATTCAATACATGGATGAATACTCGAAAATATGCGCCAATTATCCATGCGTTAAAAGCTAAACTAAATGATATTGCGGCAAGCGAATTGGCTATTCAGAGAAAGAAAACAAGCAATTTTGATGTCGCTCAGGTTGATTTAATCAGCGCCAGGATCATTCAAAAAATAACAAACCACTTTGCAAGCCACTTGAAAAATGAAAATACTTGCGTGGATGAAAGTATTGACTTTATTGAAAAAGTATTTCAAATTGGACAGCTCGCGCCAAAACACTCTTCTTCTCAAATTGAAAAAACATATAAGATCAATCTTTCATAGACGTTATTAGGTTTTGCAAACAATTTTCGATCTGTATTAGAAATACCCAAATAAGTTAGCAAATTTGATCCTGAAACTTGCTGTAAATAACTATTGATGTATAAAAGTTCAATCCCAACAGGACATCCAAACCAAATTAGTAATAGCCAATCTTTTCAAATCTTCCGTAAAAATTTATAGAAATTTGTACAGTAGAGATCACTATAAAAAGTAAAATCCTGAAAAATTTAGATTTTTCAGGATTTTTTTGTTCAAATTCATTTACAGATAACATATCGCTTTGTATTAAATGCTTTTTGATGATCTACCAGAGTGACATAAGTATTTTTGCGGTCTGTTATTCCCCCTATTTTTTTTGATTATCATTATACTTCAATACTTCTGATTCAATTTCCTGTATTGTTTTCTTTTTCCCTTTAGAAATCCATTCTAAAAGTTCTTCTTCAAAAAAATACAGCTTTTTACCATATTTATAGCACGGAATTTTTCTCTGCCTTACAAGAGCGTAAATTGTAGGCTTTGCTTTGCCTATTAGCCGGCTTGCTTGTTCAATACCAATAGGAATACTTTTTTCTTTCGATTCATACACCTGTACATTCTGAATCAGAAGTTTAATCTCGGCAATTTCTTTCACTAAGTGTGCTACTGCTTTGGGCAGGTTTTCAAAAGAGATTTCATTTGTATCCATAGCTATCGTTTTTAACAGTTATGATGCAAATGAAAAAAGTGTTTCTGCTGTGTCCTTCTTCACAGCAAAAACACTTGAAAAACACAGTGCTTTATACCTATTGGCATTTAAAAATCTGTAAAATCATCTATTATCTTTATAAGACCTTTATGTTCATCATCTTTGAGATGCGTTTTAATGCTTTTCTCTTCAACATCTTTTAAAGCATCGGCAAAAGTCAGCTTTAAAAATTGTGCGGCTCTGTCCTGTCTGCTGGCTTTAAAGCAATTCCAGATATTCCAGCCAAAATGATACAGATCCAGATTGGACAGATCTTTTACTTTGATCGGTTTAATCTTTTCAAAATTTAGGACTTCAGCATATATGATTATATTGCTGCCCAATTGTTCCAGATCATCATCCGACACGTACAGCGCAAACTCCTGCTGCGCATAACGGAGGGCAGTATCAATCCTGGCCTGTTTTTGATTTTTAATTGCATTTTGCTGCTGCTCCCTTAACTGCTGAATATCAATGACAGCATTTTTATTTTCAGGCATTTCGGGCTTAATTAAAGCATCCTGTGGCTCCTCTTCTATTTTTTCAAGGTTTTCAACTGGAATGCGGCTTTCAGGCGATTCATTTTTTTTTGCCTTCAAAAAACAATTCACCAATCTCTCAGCCAAATCGTTTAGAAATAAACTTAGAATTGCAAACATTAAAACTCCAAATCCAGTGCTGATCCAAAAGAAAACGCCGGCCGTATATTCATCGGCGCCTTTTTCCAGCAGCACCAGTCTTCCAATTACACCGACAAAGACACAGACTAAAAAAACAGACAGGTAAACTGTGATATATTCAAAGTACTTTATTTTCATTGCGCTCTTTTCTTTAAAGATTCCAATTGTATTGCCTTCGAAGCTCTGTTTTTCTTCTCATCTATTACTTTAGCGTAGATTTGAGTAGTTTTTACGTTGGTATGCCCCAGCATTTTACTGACCGTATAAATGTCTGTCCCGCTGGACAGCTGCAGTGTTGCAAATGTATGGCGGAAGCAGTGGAAGGTAATGTTCTTTTTAATGCCGGCAGATTCAACCCATTTTTTCAGAGGCCTTGAAATCCACGACGGGTCCATCAGATCCTCAAACACAAGCTGCCCGGGAAGCCTTGGCTCTCCGCAGAGATCTAAAGCCTGCTCAGAAATAGGCATATATTCGACACCCCTTGTCTTTTTCTGCGTAAAATGCAGTTTGGCCATGCCGTCTTCCATGCTTATCTCTTTCCAGCGGAGCTTCTGAATGTCGGAATGCCGCAGGCCGGTAAGCGCTGAGAAAAGCGCGGCTCTTTTAAGGACATCTTTTTCGCAGGGCGTTTGGGCCAATCCGTTCAATTCTTTAATGGTAAGATATTCGCGTCTTGATTCCTGCTCAGGTATGCCTCTTACTTTTGAAGATAAATCAACGGTTAGATATCCATCAATAAAAGCCTGTTTCAAAGCGGCTTTAAATATGGAAAAATACCTTGCTGCAGTGTTACGGGAAAGTATTCCTTTTTTGCCTCCTCCGAGCGGCGCAGCCAGCAGAAACAGCTTAAAATCTTCCGCCATTCGGCCGTCAATCTGGGAAAACATCAGCCTGCCTTTGGAATAGATTTTTAAAAACTCTCTGGTCCGCTCCCAATTGATCATAATGGATTTTGAGCTTCGGGCATGCCTTTTTGCTGCCACAGAGGCAATGTATTTGATAAAATCCTCTTTTGCTTTTTCTTTCTGCTGAACCAATAGGTTCTCAGCATCACTGTACAGATCTGTATTATCATATTCTTTCTGCCTGATTTTACGCACTCCGTCGGCATAGAGCATTATCTCGCGGTCGGTTTCGCTTCTGGTGATTATTATTCCGTTATCGCTGCGTCTGGGCTTATAGGATTTTATGCCCTGCGCATCCGTACGAGCGGTTCTCTGCTTATCCCACTCCACGGTTTTTACGGTTCTGTTTAAGTATTCACGGATTCTCTGTGGCGTTTTCTTTCCGGAAACCTCAACAGGATAGCTTTCTATGTAGACATACCATTCCTCTCGGTCTTCTGCTTTTCGAAGACGCACAGTTACCTTGGTTTTTGCTAATTGTTTCATATAAAATCATTTCCGTTATACAAGTTATCAATTTCGCTTTTTGGAGCATATACATGCTTTCCGATCTGCCTGGTAGGTATTGAATATTTCCTTATATGGCTGTAGACAGAACCTTCAGATATCTGAAATCTCTGAGCAATTTCACCAATCGAATAGCAGTCTTCTTTTTCAAGGCTGTATAATTTTTTCTTCGGTGGGCTTTTAGCCTGCTGCAGGATGCTTGCAGGGCCGAACATCTCTTCCATAACTCTGCGGTCTATTCTTATAAGGCGAGTCCCCAGATTAACTGAAGGAATTTTTCCCTTTTCGACAAGCCTATAGAGTGTCTTTTTGGCAATCCCAAAAAGCATGCCAGCTTCAGGGACAGAAATAAATGCCCTGTTCTGGGGTATTTTATCTACCAGCGCTTTGATCCCCACTTCCTTTTTAAGCCGTATCATCTTCTGTTTGTATGCTTTTTTACTGCATACATGCGAGCAGTAAACAGAAGTCACGGTTTTAGGCAGGAATTCTTTCCCACAATTAAGACATTGTTTATCAGATCTTTTCATAGTCTTTGCCTCCCATTAAGGTACCATAAGGGTACATAAGGGACACTTTGTCCCCCTTTAAGTGCCGGTACAAATATGGTACAAATATATGATAAAAAACGATTAAAAAACAGCAGAAACAAAAATGCATAAAAAAGAAAAACCGCTGTAAACTTTACGTTTACAGCGGTTTAGCACTTATTGTTAACTGATATTAATCAGTACTTATTTGACTATTCGGAAAATAAAATTTTAAATGATGAGTAAGGAAGTATCAGAATTAATAAAACCTAGTGCTTATCAATAACTCTCCAATTTACTATGCACCTTTTCAATTTCCTTATCCATATATGCTTGGGCATAATGGACATATCGATTAAAAGAAGTGCTGGCATGACTGTGTCCACTGATTTTGCGTACTAAATGTTCAGGCATACCTAGAATTAATAGTGTTGTAATTGCGGTTCTTCGCATCATATGCGAACTCATTTTGTCACAAAAACGATTTTTTGAAGTATCCGTTTTCTTGGTTAATTTCTGAGTTTTACCTTGTTTCTCTCTAGAAACTTCTATTGGAGTTGTAAAACCAGCCAGTTCACCTATGTGTTTTAGACTTTTGTTAAAATTAAACAAGCTGATATTTCCAAAAAGAGTAGCTTTATTGTTTGATGTGGTATAACGCTGAAAAATAGTTATTGCATAAGTAGAAAGTTTAATAAAACTAAAGGTTTTAGTTTTATTAGATTTAAGTTTTAAGTACCATTCGCCATCTATTTTTTCAAAATTTTTATTAGTCAATAAAAAGATATCAGAGTAGCGTAAACCTGTAGAGCAACCAAAAACAAAGATGTCTTTTATACGCCTATAACTTGGTATTAAAGTTTGTTCAAACTCTTTGTCGTGAATTAAAAATTTTAATTGATCAGAAGAAAGTACAAAGATTTCAATTTCTTCTTTACGAACATAAAACAGGCGCTGAAAATCGCCTGTGTTTATGTCTTTATCATTTTTCAAATAATTAAAAAACACTCGAATTACCTTGATATTAGCCCCTACATAATTATCATGACATCCTTTTTTATATAGAAACTCAGTAAATTTTTGATAGAATTTTTTCCAATAACTTTTTTCTGATGCAAGTTCTCTTTTATCTAGTTTCGAAGCATCGCATATTCGTAATTCGAATTTAGCATCAATTGAAAACTGAATTAGATTATTTAATACATACTTATAGTTTTGTATTGAATCAGATTTTATTCTTTCTCCATTTTTTTTGAGTCTTTTTCCAGTTTCGGTTTCTTTTATAAATTGGTTGAATAATGGTATTATCGGACTCGTTTTTTTCATATTATGAGATTTTTTCTAGTATAGATTAGGTACAGGCAAAAGCGTTTTAGAATATAAATTAAAAAACTACAACTGTAAAAAGTTGTAATTTTTTAATTTATTCAGTTGACGAGTGATACGCTAGTTCAGCTAGACACCTTATTCATATTCTGTATATGCATTCTTCGAATACTCCCTTAGTAGTTGTCGAATTTTAAATTTCGCTTAAGAGAGTTTTAAACCATGATAATTCATCTGCTGAATATTTCTTTTTAAATACATGATATTCATTAACATATTTATCATCTTTGATCTTCTCTAAACATATTAATTCAAATCCTTGATTCATATAATTTATACCAAATTTACTTTTTGATTTTTCAACATAGTTTAATGCTTCACTAATTTTTTCTGTTCTTATATAGAATAATGTAATTTGATTATATACATTAATTTCTTCATGATGACTATCTATTATTTCTTTAAATAGAGTTTCTGAAGTTTCATATTCGTTCATATCATAAAGCAGCCAGGCTTTTTCAATTAATACATCGATAAACTGAGGATTAATAGAAATGGACTTATCATAATAAAACATTGCCTTTTCATAATCACTAAAATTATAATGGTTTATGTAGCCAATAAAATAATAAGCTTCTTCAGTTTCTCTTATTTCCAACGAACCGTTAAAAATTTTTAATGCATTTTCTATCTCGTTACAGTTTAGATATGCGTTTCCTAAAAAGTTAAGCACGTCAGAATTAACATACGTTTGCGGTAGCTGTAGTATTTGATGAACAATATCTGAACAATTTGTAATTAAATCTAATCTCTGAGCTCTTAATAAAATTGCTTCATAGAAATTCTCATCAATCAATATTGCATCTTCTAGATATCCCCAGGCTAAATAATCAATTTCTTTTTTTTCATAAAGTTTAAAAAGTTCTAGCCTTAGCCATTTATTTTCTTTCCGATTATCAATTTGTAAACATTTCTCTAATGAGTTTATTAGTAAGTCTATTTCGTCATCTTGATTAATTTGAACCAAACTTTTTACCATTAAGAAAAATGAGTTTTCTTGAAGTTTTATTGATTGATTTAAAGAAGCTAACTCTTCAGAAGCCAATTTTATTTTATTATTTTTATACAAAGCATAAAAATAATAAACTTTTAATTCCTCAATATCAGCATGCTTATTTGAAAAATCTTTTAAATAATCTAGATCTAATTCTATATTATCTGTTAAGTATCTCTCTATTTCATAAATTTCTTTTTCATTCATATTTTAATTTCCTTGGTTGATAACAGGATGTTCTTTAACATCTATTTGAATTACTTTAGAGTCTCCATTTTTTTTGGCCTCTTCAAAAATCTTATTTACAAGTTCAACAGGAGAAGGTCCGAGCTTTATCTTGACAGCAAGTCTTGCGCTAGAAACTTTGTTGTTTCCAAGAGGGTCTTCACTTGTGTTTTGTTTAATATTTTCTTCAACTAATTGGTTAAATAATTTTTGATATGCAGCTTCTGCTAATGATAGTTTTAACTGCATTATTCCTCCAAATTGATAGCCATTTGATACTGAAACATGAGTACTTGTATCATCAATTCTACCTTGTTCCTGAACCTCTTGAACGGATAAATTGTAATTTTCTTTTAAATCAGTAATAAAACTAATCCAAATACCTAAATTTTCTAAATTTTTAGGAGTAACCCCTATTGGATTAGGTTCACCAGACTCTGAATTAAAAGTCTTTGGACTAAGATTATACTTAGCTATAAATTCATTCATGTTTCTTTCTGCATTTCTCAAAGCAATTGTATTTCTCATCCTGAAACTAGGACTGAATCCTAAGATTCTATTAACTGTCCTCATAGAAGCATAAGAAACACTTCTTCCTCCTCTCATATAATCATTTGCTCTTCTAATCATAGGCCTCATTCTCATTGGACGATTTGCCCTTGCATTTGAATTTCCAGTTTCCAAGCCTTCCAATTCATTCATGTCAATAACCCTGTTTTCGCTGAAAGCATAAGGTGAATTATGAGGGTAATCCCCAGCCAACGGATCCACAGCAAAGAACCTACCAATTCTAGGATCATGCATCCTGAACGTATAGTTTAACGAATTCCCTTCACCGCCTCTAATTTCGTCATCCTTTTCCTGTCCCTGGAAGCCATAACGGTAGCTAGCCGCAGACTTATGTCTGTTCGGTACCAGCATTCCAAAAGGATAGTAATCTGAGTAACTAAATATATCTGGACTAAAGGTAGTAAATGCAACTGTATTTTCAGTCGATTCTACGCTTGTTGTCACGTTATCTAAAGTATATACGTCATCTATATCATCTTTCGCTCTAATACGTGTCCACTGAATCATACTGACAACTCGTTACCACATCTACGGCAACGGTATTGTCCGCAGGATATAATTTCCCCAGGGTCTCATAAAAGGCCCTGTCTGCTTTAACCTTTTGCATTGTACTTGCGTCAACGCTCTGTGCATTGCCTGGCAAGATGCTGACCAGTAAGATACTTAATGAAATATATTTATATATCGTGTTCATCTTTATATTTTTTAAATTAATAATTTGTTGATTCAATTACTCACTTAGAAACGGATAATCAATATACCCTTGTTCTCCACCGCCAAACATTGTAGCTCTGTCCGGTTCGTTTAGAAGTGCATCTGTTTCAAAACGTTTTGGCAGATCGGGATTTGCCAGGAATAACGTCCCAAATGAGACCATGCTTGCAATCCCTTTTTCAAGTTCAGCTTCGCCGGATGCCTTGTCATATCCTGCATTGGCAATAACAGTCTGCTGTATCATGCTGCCAAATAACTCTATTTCATCATCCGCCGGATAATGCTCAGGCGAAGGAAAGTAAGGGCTGCGTTTCATCAGTTCCACGTAGGCAAAATCCAATTTGTTTAGCTCTTCAACCAGATAAGTATAAGTACCGGCAGGGTCATCCAGAATCATATTGCCATAAGGATGGAAAGGCGAGATTTTAATTCCAACTTTATCTCCGCCAACTTTGTTGATCAATTCCTGCATTACTTCCAGGACAAAACGGGCCTTGTTGGGAATACTGCCCCCATATCCATCTGTCCTTTGGTTGGAGCTTTCCGCTAAAAACTGGCTCGGCAGGTAGCCGTTTGCAGCATGCAGTTCGACACCGTCAAAACCGGCTTCGATTGCATTTTTGGCAGCCTGTCCATAATCTGCAATAGTCTGCTTAATTTCAGCTAGTGTAATTTCCTGTGGAACTTCATAATCCTTCATGCCCTGAGAAGTAAAATGCTGCATTCCCTGAATCGGCAGCGCAGATGGCGCAAGGGGTAATTTGCCATTTCGGTCTATAGAATGTCCTGCGCGGCCTGTGTGCCAAAGCTGGGCGATAATGACACCGCCATTGTCGTGAACTGCTTTTGTGACTTTTTCCATGCCTGAATCTGTTCTTTCGAATAAAGGCCCGGTGTCAATGGACTGCCGGTCGCTTCTTCACTTATTCTGATCGCCTCGGTGAATATCAGCCCTGCACTAGCCCTTTGTGTGTAGTACTGAACCGTAAGGTCTCCTACGATCCCATTTTGGTCGGCACGGCTTCTGGTCATGGCAGACATCGCCATTCTGTTTTTTAATGCCAGATTTCCTAATTGTATTTTTTCTAGTAATTTCATGATGTTTATAATTTTATTGTTGATTATTATGATACAAAGATGCCTGTATTGCAGCTCATAAAGTTGTACCAGATCACTATTCTAATTGATGGTATTTATACTACAGCTGTTGCTGTATGCTTATTTTACCATGGAATTTCACCGGTTTGCGGATTAGTTTCCTCACTGAAGAATTTGCCCGTCGGCCCATCCTGGCTCATCATTGCATATTTTACAATTCGCCTTGCGGCAGTTTCGACATCGCCTCCATTATTGCCAGTGAAATCGGTACTTGTATAACCAGGGCAGACTGCGTTTACCTTAAAAGCAGTGTCCTGCAGTTCATAGGCCAAATGAATGGTATACATATTCAGGGCGGCTTTCGAGGATGCATAAACCGCGTATTTGGCGTAATGATAAGCAGGCCATTCCGGATTGCTCTGTAGGGATAGAGAGCCAACGCTTGTGCTTACGTTTACAATTCTGGGCTCAGGCGACTTGCGTAATATATCTAAAAATGCCTGTGTGACAATTGCTGTGCCGACCACATTAGTATTGAATGCGGCCAAAAACTGGTCCGGGGTAGCATCCAGTGCAGTATAGGGAGGTTGTCCTCCATTGATTCCTGCATTATTAACAAGGACATCCAAAGTATCCGTTTTCCTGCCAATTTCCACTCGGGCAGCTTTTGCCGAGTTTTCATTTGTGACATCCAACTGCACGGCTTCTACACTGGTAAATCCTTCTGATTTTAGCTTTTTCGCGGCTTCCAACCCGTTGTTCAATTCGCGGCTTCCCAAATAAACATGATAGCCATTTTCTAATAACTGCCTTGCTGTTTCCAGCCCGATGCCACGATTGGCACCTGTAATTAATGCTGTTTTCATTTTTGAATATTTTATGATTTGTATTTATAATTACTGTTCAGGGCAGAAAGGTTTTAGGTATCTGAACAGTTCGGATCTGTTTGATTTTCTTAGTTGATGTAAATTGGCAGATACACCTCATTTACAAAATCCTCTGCTGTGGTTGGCGTCGTAGTCGATTCATCCCTTTTTTGATAATTCATGAAGCCTGTTTTAATTGCTGTCCCCATTTCAAGTAGATTGTCTGTAAAATCTTCCGAAAAACCATTACCTAAGAATATTTGTTTAACCTGCTCTACAGGAACCTGAACATACTGCAAATCATCTTTTCCAATTGCTTTACCTACAATAGAGGTGAATTCTCTATATGTGTAGTCTCTAGGCCCCATCACGGCCTGAACACTTTTACCGCTGAAGTCAAGGTTTGCCAAATGTCCGGTAGCGATTTTCGCAACATCTCTGGTGGCTACCATCGGGATGGAATGGTCGCCGTCTGCGGCTGTTCCATTGATACCCATATTTTTAACCATACCTATTGTTCGCAAAAAATTTTCCATAAAATAGGCTGAACGGATGTGAAGCACATTTACACCTTCCAGTTGGTTTAATCTCACTTCCTGTTCTCCGGTACCGCCCATAATGCCATTGCCTTCATGCATGTGAGATCCCAGGCTGCTCATGTTCACTATATATTTGATACCGGATTTTTTGATGGCTTCAATAAGGATGCCTGTAACCTGTCTTTGATAGGCTCTTGTATTTTCTGCCGTTACATTATCAGGTAAAATCACGAATGCACTATCGGCATTTGCAAAAGCAGCTGTTATTGTTTGCACATCGGTGATATCTCCCGAGATGATTTCAGCACCAAGGGCACGGTATTTTTCAAGTTTTTCGGTGTGCCTTGCTATCAGTGTTACATGATGTCCTTCGTTTAAAAGGATTTCTGAAATTTTACTGCCCACTGTTCCGGTGGCTCCAAGTATTACTATTTGCTTTTTCATTTTTATGATATTTAATTTGTTATTGATTATTACATTACAAAGGTGCAGTGATTGCCAGAGTAAAACTTGTATCAAATCACTATTGTCGTACTTAGGATCCCAAGTTTCATTTATAGATAAAAGGCTGATTATTGTAGCAATTACTGATCAGGTCAATACTTTGGGTATACAAAAAAGCCACAATCGAAAATCGATTGTGGCTTTTTTTGGTGAGGTGGTGTTTTATTAAGCAGGTATTGCTGCAGCAGATGGAAAGTGGGCACCAAGAAGATTACCGCTCTCAAGATCCTCCTTGCAGATATCAACTGCCTGCTGAAGCATTCTTTTAAAATAGCGTAATAAAACGGTACGAATAAAAATCCTTGCAACAAAGTTTGTAGGGATCGTGCGGTAGGTCCATTCAATTCGGGTTCTGCCGTCGTTGTCTGTAGTGAAAAACCACTCGCCTTCAAGTCGCTGCATTAAGGCACGCAGCACAGGAGAAGTAAAGTTTTCATTTTTGTATGTAAATGATTTTGCCTCAACATATGTCAGCATTGTTTCCTGACTCGTTGAGCCATCAGCAAAATAAACGGTTCTGTTCAAGCCTGCCTTATTCCATCCCTCATTGACGCTCGTGTCTTTGATACCCGGGATAAGTCCGGCACCAGGGAAGATATGCGGGAGATAGATTGGTGCGATATAATTAAAAGCTTTTTCAATTGTTGCATCAACTACTATTACAACTGTAGTTTGTGGATATTTACCTGATGCAGGGGTTGTGGTTTGTGTTTTCATTTTTTTAATTATTTAAGATTTATATAATGTTCTATCATAGTGACAGGACAAAATTCAGCAAAGATATTTTCGTGCAATTTGCCAAATGGCAAATAGTGTAATTGTCATCTGAAACACCGACACTATCTTCCCGGCGACGTGGAGATGACTATTTGCCAAATGGCAAATTATTACTTTTAGTTTTACTCCACCTTTGTCATGCAGGCTTGCTTGTCCTGCAAAGGGAAATAATTTTGCAACGAAAACACCCACAATGAATACACTTATAAACCAATTGCTGTTGTTTGATCACCTGAACCAGCAGCAAATCAGCCTGATTAATCGACTGACAAAACAAGTCCATTTACAGAAAGGCGAATATCTGGCGGAGCCGGGCCATACCATTTCATTCCTTGCTTTTGTGAACAGTGGTGTCCTGCGGTACAATTACTATAACAGGGAGAAAGAAAATATAACCACCGCCCTGATTGGCGAAGGTAATTTCGTATCTTCTTCCATGCCGATATACCCGCCAATTATACAATCCTATTATTTACAGGCGATGACCGCATGTGATCTATCAATTATAGAAAGGAGCGGCATGGAAGAATTATCAGTTACAGTATCCAATTGGGATAATATTGCCCTCAGGGCTGCACAAAGAGCCACTGAGGAACGACAAATCCGTATCATACCTTATGTGCAGGATGGCGACCCGGATAATGCAGCGACCAACTATCTGGAAAGGTTTGCAAACCTTGGCAAGCACCTGAAAGATGAACAGGTATTACCTTATATAATGTTACACTTGGATAACATTAAAGACGGCAAATAAAGGCGCTAAAGAGCTTGGAAAGTAACCGCTTCCGACATTATCACAATTACGGCAGCGTGTAAAAATCATAAAAAGGTTATATTTACCTATACAAAAGTCTACTTATGGATGAGCTAATTAATTTCTTACTTCAGTTTGGCAATCTCAATGAACAACAGATTGATTGCATTTTAGATAAATGCATTGAACATGAGATCAAAAGGGAGGAATATTATCAGGAAGCCGGAAAAATTCCCAGAGAATTTGCATTTCTGTTCCAGGGAGTTTTCAGGGTCAGCTATTACAATAGCAAAGGTGACGAGGTTACCAAATATTTCCTTGATGAGAATCACTTTGTGGTTGATTTGGACAATTATAACCAAAACAGCCCATCACCGGAATATATTCAGGCGGTAACGGACTGCAAATATGTAACCCTGTCCCGAGAGGCCCTAAAGGAACTGTCGATGACAATAACTGTCTGGGATGATATAATGAATCAGGTAATTTCCAAAGCACTAGTCGAAAAAGTCAGTAAGATCAGTATGATGATGGCCGAAGATGCTACCGAACGCTACCTTAACTTTTTTAACCGATTTCCCAAGCTTGCCAATCGGGTGCCGCTTTCCTATCTGGCTTCCTATCTTGGAATTACGCAGTCTTCACTGAGCAGGATCAGAAGGAGTATAAATACCTGATAATGTCATTTGCATTTGTAATATATTTCGTTAAGAATGCAACTTAAGTTTGTCAACTGCTTTATCAACTTTTTTATTCTCTCCATATATAATAATTCCCGCCAGGTTTACCTCATTATCTGCATGCTGTGCAATTTCGTTGATGTTTTCTTCTTCATTTTTAGTAGCAAACAGCTCTTTAGTGTAGATGCCAACGTGCAATTCCCTTTCTGACGACCGGTTAAAAGCACGTTGCAGCTGTTCATCCGACTGGGCAGCATAAACAAGTATGGGATGTTTTATAAAAGGCAGGTAGGAAGTCCCTGATGCGCTTACCAGCGGAGCTCCATGAGTTTCGGGAAAAGCTATGGCAACCGAACTTGCGAGAAAAGAAGTAACATTTAATTTTTGCCAGTCTTCTAAAGTATCTAGAATAATGACGGCTATTTTTTTATCGTACATATTGAATAGTTATTTATGATTTTTTATGAGATGGGTTGATATCAACTGCCATCTGTATATTACAGCGTTCATAAGGTGTCGGATGGCCGGCTATTTTCTGGAATCCCAGCTTATGGTAGAGGCTTATTGCCGGTTTGAGTATCGTATTGCTTTCCAGATAAACTTTTTTAGCTCCCAGTGAGGCTGCCTTGTTTAATGCTGCCTGTCCCAGCAGCCATCCTATACTCTTGCCTTGCGCGGATGGAGAAACCGCCATCTTGGCCAATTCAAAAGCATGTTCCCCGTCATGCATTGCCATTAGGGCGCACACGCCGACAACTTCATCATTTAGAAGGGCAACTAAAATATGGCCTCCCTGATCCAGAATATATTCCTGCGGATTATCCAGCGAGCGATAGTCAGCTTCTTCCATCTTAAAATAAGAAGATATCCACTCTTCATTCAATTGCCTAAAAGCGTTGGCATATTCGGGTTTGAAGCTAGCAATTAAGACGGCATTGCTTTCGCGCTTTTTTTTCTGCTCAATTACCCTTCGGAGTAATGTTTTCTGCTCGAGCAAAAATTCCCATTCTTCAATTGCTTTCCATAGGTCATTGGTCGCCTGCCTGTTAAGAGCTTCAATCGCATCTTCCACATCGGTATACTGATCCTGGATCTTTTCCTTATAGCTCATCCCTTTTTCTGAAAGCCCCACCATACTGCGCCTTGCGTCACTATTGTCTTTCTTTTCGATCAATCCGTCTTCAATCATTTCACTTATGATTTTACTGACCGAAGGATGCGAGTGGCCTATTTCCTGCGCTATTCCGGTAATCGTTTTTTCGTTGCCTTCTGAAAGGGCATAGAAAACCGGAAACCATTTAGGCTGCATCTCAATATTGTACAGTTTATATATCTGCGCTGCATCATCAGTAATTTTATTGGTCAGCATTCTTAGCCTGCTGCCTATTGATTTTATGCCTGCCATTTTATAAAATTCCATATTAGTATAATTAATTACGTAATTAGTTACGCAAATTTATGTAACTATTTTTAAATATGCAAGAAGATGTCAAACGTTAAATTATGAGTCTGTAGCGTTGCTAAATCATGATTGGGATTTGAACACAGCCAGAGCTTCTCTAAATTATTTAAAAATAAAACAAATATATCGCCTATAGAATTTAGAAGCTCGTTTAATTGATTGTAGTATAAACTTTCTTAAATAGATATCCACAGCTAATGGTTAATAATCGTTTAACACTTCGAAAGATATAATAAAGAATTTTTAGATATTTTTACAATAAATATTTAATTGCTCAAAAGTTTTGCTCTTGGCAATTACGCTAAATCGTATATATGAATCCTTTTATCTTAGCCCTTCAGGCCCGCAATCTTACTGTAGAAATCCATCATCATTCAGCCTATCAAATTGTGCTATCAAACGACACCCCGTTTGACTCGACCATTAGCGGCAAGCTGAACGAGCGAATCCACGGTTTTCTTATAAAGCCCCATGTTACACATTTTTGCGTTGCAGAAAAAGGAACACTAAATGTCTTAAATATAGAGCCCTATTCAAGTATTGGTTTAGAACTTGCAGGCAGATTTAAAGATGGTGAAGACTTCATTGTTTTTGACTCTCCCACGGAGACAAATGCATTCTTTCAGACAGCAAAGGATACTTTAGACGTTAACAATATAATAGATGCCCTTCTCTCTAAATTACCTATAGCAAATTATGATGAGCGAGTTACAAAAATTGTTGAATACATTAAGGCTAATTACTTCCAATCTGATATCACGCCGCAGACATTTGCCGATATCGTCTTTCTTTCACCATCTCGTCTAGCATCACTCTTCAAGAAACAGACCGGTAGCAGCTTATCGAAGTATTTATTGTGGACACGGCTGCGACAGGCTATTTATCTGACACTTTCCGATAAGGACAGAAGCCTTACCGACATTGCATATGATACGGGCTTTTATGACCTGCCACAATTAAACAAATATATGTATGAAATGTTTGGAATGCCTCCTAAGGCATTGAAATACAGTAGTGATCTTATACAAGTATACTAATGCAGTTGGATCTATTTGCAGCGGTACTATTAAATAGGTAATGCATAAAGCTCAGATCAAAACTAGTCTCCGCTTAATATTAAGTATCATAAGTGATGCACTTGCAATTTTTGCAGGTGCATCATTTTTATCTACAAAACCTTCTATTATAAGGATTGCACCTTTGTAATAATTCAAGACACAATAGTGATTTGATACAAGTTTCAAGATGCTGTTGTTCGCAACTTTGTAATATCATTTTAAACAACTAAAAAAATAATATTATGAAAGCAATTGCATATCACAAATTCGGAAGTACAGAAGTTTTACAGACAGTAGAACAATTAAAACCTACGATCAAAGCTGATCAGGTTCTGGTGAAAGTTAAAGCATTTTCTATTAATCCAATGGACTGGAAAATTAGAAAAGGTGAGATGAAATTAATGTCCGGGTCTAAATTCCCTAAAAACACAGGAACAGATTTTGCTGGCACTATTGAAGAGATCGGATCTTCAGTACAGGGCTTCAAAAAAGGCGATGCCGTTTTCGGAGTAGTGAAAAATATGATGAAGGAAGGCGTATCGGCAGAATATATTGCAGTGACCTCTTCACTTGTTTGGAAAAAACCGTCTAATATTAACTTTGCCCAGGCTGCTTCAATTCCGGTAGTTGGTACTGCGGCTGTTACTTCTTTACTAAAAATGGGCGACATCAGTGCAAAGACCGATATTTTGGTAAATGGCGCTACCGGTGGATTCGGTATGGTCCTGCTTCAGCTATTAAAACGAAAGGGTGCAAAAGTAACAGCGGTAACCAGTACCGATGGAGCCGAATATGCAAAAAAATGGGGAGCGGATTATGTCATAGACTATAAAAAAGATAATGTGCTTTCTAAAGCTGATAAATATGATATTGTTATTGATCTTTCAGGCAAAATGGGATTTAAAAATGCCAAAGCAATAATGAAATCCAAAGCCATTTTTCTGAACCCCACTCCACAGCCCATTGAAATCCCACTATCCCTTATCAAAAACCTTTTTTCCAGCAAAAAACACCTTGTAATACTTTCAAACCCATCTGCCAAATACACCAATATTTTACTCGCTGCGGTAGAGAATGGACTGGATATCGAAGTTAACAAAGTGTTTTCATTCGACCAGTATAAAGAGGCGTACGAGTATGCTGAAAAAGGTGGCTATATCGGGAAAGTGATCATTGAAATACAGTAAACATTTACAAAGTTTGCAATGGTAAGGCCACTTCACATGCCATCGCATTTATAAAACAAATTAACAACAAGAAAATGGTAACCAAGATAGATAATAACATAAAATATGGCAAGCAGCATGGAGGCTTCGGGATACAGATATTATATCCCGGGCTAATCATGCCCCAGTTAAATGATACGGGTTTTTTCACCATTGGCAGAATTGATCACGCACGAATAACTCCCGGTACATTAATTCCAATGCATCCGCACAGAGACGACGAAATATTAACCTATTTACGAAGCGGTAGCGTAAAACATCTCGACTCAGAAGGCCATAGCCAGGAGATCTCTAATCAAAAGCTGATGATGATGAACTCTGGTGCAAGTTATTACCACGAGGAAAGGGTTTTGGAAGAGGGTGGAGCCTTGGAAGGGCTGCATATATTCATCAGGCCGGAAACTGCCGGACTTAAACCACAGGTTCAGTTTTACCAGCTGCCAAAAGTTCACAGTAGAAATCTTTGGCGTAAAATAGCAGGAAAGGGGAGCGGCTACCCACTGCAAATTAGAAGCAGTACCTGGCTGATGGATGTGCGCCTGGAAAAAGACCAGCAAATTGTTCTCCCCGAGGTGCCGTCTGAAAATTGTGCTTTCCTCTTTTATGTATTTGCCGGGAAAGTAAATGTGCATGAAACGATGGGTCTTGTTACAGGCGAAAGTGCCCTCGTAGAAGATGATAACCCAGTATTCCGTGCTGTGGAAACAAGCGATATTGTATTGTTTATCACAAAAACAGATGCCGTCCATTTTGACGAAGGAATGTACAGCGGCAACCTGCAGTAACTTAGTGATAAACAGCTCAATCTTTTTTCATTCTGCCGATGATGCGTTTTCTGTGGATGAAGCCCCAATCCGCTATCGTATTGATGAGCTCTTTAAGCGAATTGCCGTAGTCTGTAATTCGGTATTCGACGGCGACAGGCGCAGTGCTTAACACTCTGCGCTCAATAAGCTCATTTATTTCCAGATCTTTCAACTCGCGGCTGAGTACTTTGCCGGAAATGCCCTTTACTTCATTGAGCAATTCTGAATAGCGCATCGGCTTATAGCACAAGCAGGCAACTATGGACATTTTCCATTTTCCGTTTAAAATATCCATTGTATCGCTGATCGCCAATATTTTATGGGCGCAATCTTTTATTGGTTCAAATTTCTGTTCCATAGTATTTAGGTGGTTACCCGTTTGTCACTATAACTTATTGTCACTAAGTGACAAATATACACATAACTGATATAGATTTGCACTAAAATTATATAAATATGGAATTGATCAAAAATTTACAATGGCGATATGCTGTTAAGAAATACAAAGATGAATTGGTTAGTGAAGACAAGATTGACCAAATTATTGAAGCCGTCAACCTCAGCGCTTCTTCCTGCGGGATACAGCCTTACCGCCTGATTGTGGTAACAAATCCAGAAATACGACAAAAATTAGCGGAGGGCTCGTTCAATTCTCAGATTCAGGCTTCTTCCCATTTGCTGGTTTTTGCTGCATTTAACAATATAACCAGCGAGTATATAGCAGATTACGTTGCAATGATGGAAAAACAACGAAATTTGGAAATAGGAATGCTTAACGATTACAGAGATACCCTAATCTCTCATTTTTCTGCTCAAACTCCCGAACAAAACGCGATTTGGTCTAGCAAACAAGCCTATATTGGGTTAGGAACTGCCTTAATCGCAGCTGCTGAACTTCAAGTAGACGCTACACCTATGGAAGGTTTTGATCCACAACTATTTAATGATATTTTAGGTTTAACAGGAAAGAATCTTCACGCTTCAGTGATTATCTCCCTAGGATATCGTGATACTGCAAACGATTATCTGGCTTCAATGCCAAAAGTTCGTCTACCAATTGATCAATTTTCAACTATGCTAAAATGATTATCCAGTTATAAGGTAGTTAGCAAGGCAACATCTAGTACATAAAAAGCGAGGTGTTCATATCAACAGAATAAAAAGAGGTTGCTAAGGTATTAGCAACCCTTTTTTATTGTCAGGCCTCGGTTTTTTCCTGCCAGTCGAAATTCCCTATCCTTTTGGCTATAAGCCAACGGTTTTCCTCTCGTATGTAATCATCATAATAAATTGCGCCGATTGTGGTTTTCAATTTTTTTCCTCCCTCATCCCCAATTAATGTTATAAGACAATAACAGGTACCAGTAGCCGCGTCTCCATCTATCACAACTACCTGCTGGCCATTGAAATGATATACAATTTCAATTTCGCTAAGAAAACTTTCAAAGGCGCTTTCCATTTCTTTTCGCCCTTTTAATTTTAAAATTTCATTAACGCCCGCAAAGGTTTCTGAAATCGCATTCTCAGTAAAGAGTTGTACTTGGGCATGAAAATCTTTCCTGTCACCCAGCACAGATACACGATCGACTAATTCTTTGAGCGCCAGCCTATCTTTTATTTCTTCAATATTCATAATATATTTCCTTTTACATTATTAGCTAAACAGCGATTGGCAAGTTAGCAGCTATGGGCTTGCAACAATATTCACTTTACGCAACAGTAAGAACGATCTTGCCTTGAATATTTCCTTTACCCGCACGTTCATGCGCTTTTCCGGCATCAGAAAGCGGATATATGCTGTCAACTGCAACGCGAACCGTTCCATTATTGAGCAGTTCTCCTACTTCTAATAGTTGGGCTCCACTTGTTACATTATTAGCTAAACAGCGATTGGCAAGTTAGCAGCTATGGGCTTGCAACAATATTCACTTTACGCAACAGTAAGAACGATCTTGCCTTGAATATTTCCTTTACCCGCACGTTCATGCGCTTTTCCGGCATCAGAAAGCGGATATATGCTGTCAACTGCAACGCGAACCGTTCCATTATTGAGCAGTTCTCCTACTTCTAATAGTTGGGCTCCACTTGAACGTACCTGGGTTGCCGAGACTTTTACGCCAAGCCTTTCCGCTTCTTCTGAATCTGAAAATCCTAATGGAAATATCGGAAACAAAGCGCCCCCACGTTTTAATGTGCGCAAAAAACGACCGGTAGTTGGCCCGCCGACCGAATCAATGACAAGATCGATATCATGTACCGTATCTTCGGCAACGGTTTTAGTATAGTCTATGAATTCGTCTACGGCAAGATCCCTTAGAAACACCTCATGCTTAGTAGATGCAACAGCTATCACATAGGCGCCCTTCCATTTTGCCAGCTGTACTGCGAAGTGTCCAACACCGCCGCCGGCACCATTAACGAGCACTCTTTTGCCTTCCAGAGCTACCGGTTCGTGTCGGTTGGGTTGTAGCGGGTTTTGTACATCATGGCCTTGATCAATCATGAATTGCCACGCTGTAAGTAATGACATTGGTGCGGCAGCAGCATGTATATGGTCAATACCCTCTGGTTTAAGAGCAATTTCCGAAGCAGGGGCAGTAACGTATTCTGCATAGGCCTTACTGGGTCCAAAGCTGGGAAAACGAACCATGGAATATACTTCATCACCAACAGCGAAGCCCTTAACATCGTCGGCGACTTCCTCAATCACGCCCGAAATATCTGTGCCAAGGATCACGGGAAATGGCACTTGTGGCTGCCACTCGGGTGGAAGCATTTTATACCCGTCGCGGAGATACCAATCTGGAGGATTAAGTCCAATCGCATGGACACGAATACGTACTTCTCCGGGTATAAGCTCAGGAACTGGCGCATCTTCATAACGAAGCACTTCAGGGCCACCGAACTCGTGTTGACGGATAGCCTTCATTACTGACGGGGTATCATGTGTTGCTGATATATTTTCAGTTTTTTTCATATTAACTATATTTTTATTGACAATTATCTGTCTTCTGGTAACAAAATTAGTATGTTTGATTATCTTTGTCAAGTATGTACTTATAAGTATGCTACATACTAAAAAGTATGTGTTGCTGATTATCAATTTGTTACATTAATAATAAGATGAAAAATAAATCCGAAATTCCCGAATGCGTTCAGAAATGTGGCGTAGAATATGCTTTTAAACGTATTGGCGGGAAATATAAAGGCCGAATCCTTTGGCATTTAGGTATGCAAAAGGTTTTGCGATATGGAGAATTAAGCAGGACGCTGCCTGATATTACCACTAAAATGCTTACCCAGACCCTGAGAGAACTGGAGGTTGATCAATTGATTATCCGCAAAATGTATCACGAGGTTCCGCCGAAAGTTGAATATTCATTAAGTGAGACAGGATTAGAGCTAATCCCGTTTATTGATCACATTCATCAATGGGGTAAAAAGCAATTGGCAAATGAAATATTATAAGTTAAGCAATCTTTTAAACAATGTATTTTATTTCCCCAATCTGTATGATATTGATCTCTGTTGAGCCTCAGCATACCATTGGTCTGGATCTGGACTGCGGCTTTCCTGCGCGACAGGTCATTGTTTTTAGGACCGCCTAAATGTTAAGGATATCTTTGTTGTTCGATAAATATAATTTACAATATGGGGGCCTTTCTTTTTCAGGAAATGCCCCATACTTTTTTACAATGTAAAATAGGAGATGAATAATGGCTGTTCAGCGCTAAAATATTGCAGGAGCGCTGCCGTGTAGTTGATGCACTTGAAGATTGTTGGAAATATACACATGTAGAGGTTGTAAAGTCTTAAAATTAGCAGTTTCTACCTTATCTCAAGTTATAAGAAAACAAAAACTCGCACCACCGGTGCGAGTTTTTGTTTAATAACTTTTTTTTCGTAAGATGTATTAAAAAGTTTATAATGCACATGTAAATTAAGTGGATTTGTAAACCAAAAATTGGTACACCTTAAAAGTATAATTAATCTATCGAATGCCTTGATTTATAAATACAAATAATTTTTAATCACAGTAATTGCACTGAAATCCGAAGTTTAGTATATTAAACATAAAGTAGGTTCAGGAGTTTTTGGCTCCGCCCAAAACGAGAAAAACCCCTGTGTTTACAGGGGTTTTTTATTCAGCGGAGAAAGAGGTCCCGCTAACCGTTTATAAATCTCAGTATTAACTGGTGTTTTCAGCGTTTTTTAAAACTTGGTACACTCATAGGTACAGTACAAAATTAGGCTCTCAATAGTTTGAGTAAAAATATGAAAAAGAAAAGATTGAAACTATTTATTAGTGATTTTTTTAGTCATTTAAATCTTTTAATTCTAAGTCTATCACTTCATCATTTTGATCATCTCTTAGAAAAACTTTTTCCAATGTCTTAAGGGTGTAAATTGATTTAATAAATATGTCCTTTGCCACCTCAGTATAGTTGTCATTTGTGATATTAAAATACTTTATAGCTTTTACACAAGCCTTATTAGAATTGCTAAAAGTATGGGCAAATAAGCCTGAACGTAAGTCGTAAAGATTCCTTAAAAAAAGTATCATATCGGGAATTTCGATATCGGCTGTTTTAAAAACTTTTCCAGCTTTGTAATTCCGCGATCATTTTTTTCCAGAACAATATTCTTTTGAAGCCCAGCCTCGTTTAACCTGTCAATTGTAAGCTTTATTACTGTTAACATCTGCTCACTGAAGGCTTTTACATTATTACTGGTCGGCATGTGCAGTGAAGTAAAAAGATGCTGGTCTTCAGAAGCAAGTTCTTTATAAAATTTCCAGCCAAATTTCTTTTCCCATTCATTATTAAATTTTACATATTGGTGTTTAAATAGCAGGTCAGCTGTTTCCGGCTGCTGCACCCAGTTTCCTTCAACCATAGTTTTGTAATATGTGGCACTGATTCCCTTCTGCGGAGCAATATTGTATTGTTTCCAGTGCAACTGTTCTTTATGTGGCAACGAAGAAAGTTCCACCAAAAATACAGCTACATAATCTTCAATGTTGTTATCTATTTTTAAAGAAAAAAAGTTTGAACTAACGCGCCATCCATCAACCTTATATTTCAATGGCTCATTGTAATATTTATTTAATACTTCTTTCTTAAAATAAGTAGTAATAAAATATTTGTCATTGGTCTTTTCGCAGTCTAAAAGTTTTTCATTTCCATCATCCTCATATCCAATTATAAATGATTCATATTTACTCTCTTCATCATCAAAATGGTAACTTTTCTTTTTGTTTGGGTCAAAGCTTAAAATTGTTTTTCCAGCAATCCAGCTTTGTTTGGTTCCTAAGTCGACGAAATCTATTGGTCTTACAAAATGATTATAAAAGCTTTTTTCAGTTTTAAAATTCTCATCTAAAGATGAAATATTTAGATCTTCAAAATTAATTTTGCTAGTTCTCATGAAATCAAAGCAAACTGCAAAATGAACTTTCCGGATAGAGATGTATTCTTTTAAAAATTTAAGTTTTACTCTCACTTTCTCATGGTTAATATCTTAAAGGTTTTTTCAACAAATATATCTATGCATCCCCCTTAATCACAAAACGGGCATAATCAGCTATGGGCATATAACCAGCCTTAATGCAGGCCCGATTTGATGCCAGGTTGTTTCCTTTGGTGTAGAGCATGCAAAAAGGATGCTCAGACAGAATCTTTTCCGTAAGTTTATAAAGAAGAGAACTCGCAAATCCTTGTCCGGTTTTTTCAGGCACTGTATAAAGTTTTCCAATTTCAGGATAGTCGAATGATTGCCTGTTCATCTCAACAGCTAACCCACAGATGCCATCCGCTTCCCAAACGAATAGGATTTTTTCTCTTATTTCTTTTTCAACAGCTGCTTTCATCTCGAAAGGGCTTTCCCTTATCCCTTCATACTGCTCTGTAAAATCAAGACTTAGTTTTATGAGCGCTTGCGCTTCATTTTGATCGGCTAAACGCATGCGACCTTCGCTAACTCTAAACTTAGGATTTAGTTTTTCACATCTATATATAACCAGATGCTTTTCCAATTCAAAATGCAGACTTTTAAATAAAAGCAAATTTTCAATTGTCTTCTTATCTCCAGCAAATACAAGGTCTTTAAGTTTATCAAATGGGAGCTCGCTTGCTAATATATCAAGATAAGCCTCATCATACTGCCTGCTGTAAATCAGGCAATTACCGTCCACAACAAATACCATAACCAGAGTACCATCTATTTCTGATTCTATATTAAAGGCCTGAAATACGCGGAGCATATTATGCCTCACCCCTTCTATAACATTTATCAAAAGAACATGTTCCATCGGATTTGCGTAAATATAGTCCCCGTTAGTATCTAAAAACTCTGAAGCCGAACTGAAATTTCTTACTTTATACATAATGCCCTTTAAAAAATTAAATATGCTGTTGCTAAGATAAATCTTTCCTGGCTTTTCCTGCTTCAAAAATATCAGCACATGTTAATAACTCTTTTCTTAACAGAGCAGATTTAATTTATTTAATAGTATTAGAATAGAATATAAGACTTCCTTTTTTAGCTGTTTGAAAGGATTTTAACGCAGCATATTCAATTCGAAACAGGGTAAATTATACTGTCCAGTCCACCACATGCTGCGAATAACAGATTCCGATTCCCTTTGTCCGCCTTTCATGTTTTGAAGTACTCTACATCTACAAACGGTCCACTGGTTAGATTCTTTTTTCCTATATTCTTTTGAAAACTGCCGGAACAAAAAACAAAAACAGCATGGATTGTACCAATAGGCCGCACTTCAATTTATCCTTACAATCCTCGATTCCGGAAAATCAATATCCAGAAACTTGTTGATCAATCCTGTCACAACATCAATGCGGGTACCTATGATTATATTTTTGTTCTTAGTGAACCAGTCAGTCATTATCGCCGTTAGTTTGGGCTTTATGATTCCAGTTGTCAAATCTGAAGGATCGCTGAACCACAACCCGCAACCGCTGATGCCATAAAGGTCCGGACCTGTGCCATAAGTTCCTTTTCTGCCGTCATACACCTGTTTTTTATTATACGTCGCCACAACATTTACATAAGGATTTCGCCCAAACTCTTCGTAATATTCAGCTCCTATGGGAGCTGTGAGATGAAATAGCATGGTGATGCCGAAAATGTCGGTTTTATATTTGACTTTTGCCTTGCTGGCGGGAAATCCCAGAAAAGAGTAATATTCCCAAGGCTGGAAGATGTGGTTGATGGCTAGATCCTCGGCCTGCACAAAACTATAAGATCTCTTGATATGCGGCAGACAGTCGTCGTCCAATCGGAGGACTGCAATATCTAGCTCGTCCTTTTCGCGATTCTCTGTTCGATTGATGTAGGTATCACCCCCTGGATATATTATCTCTTTCTCCTGTGACAGAAAAATGAAAAACTCTCCGTGTTTGTCCATAACATGGGCGGCCGATACAAGGAAATAGTGATTCTGAATCTGAATAAACACGCCTGTTCCATGGGCTTTATAGCTGGTCTTATTCAGCATGATAATGCACGTGCAGCTCCTCATCGCACTCATACTGGCAAACTGCAAGTTTCTGTAGTCTTCAGCGAATGTATCCATAAAAGATTATATTAATTCTACATTTGATTTTATTACCTGAAAAATAATCTAAAAATCAGAAAAATAAAAAAACGATGACAAAGTTTAGGTATTTTAAACTTCATTAAAGATATAAAGCTTTTTCATACATATCCAATATGGATGTGATAACAAAAACTGGAGAATTAGAAAGAACACTATAATCTTAACTTAATTTACTCTTCAACTCCATTTCCGTTATACTTAATTGTTTTGTTTAACATTTTGTCTAGTATGTTACAAAAATGCATAAATTTGTCCTTTCAATCAATTAAGAATTACAATATTATTTAAACTGATAATCCGCTCCGGAACTTTTCAATATTTATAAAAACACTGAAAATTTCCGTGGCAGATTCGTGGCACAGTTCAGAAAAAAATATTAAAATGCAGTATAAAAGCGGGATGTTACATTTTTGTTCGAATCCCTCTTTCTCCGTTCCAATCGTATGAAAATATTGTATTAAAAAATTAATCATTTATAGTGAAAGAAGGTGTTCGACAGTCGAACACCTTTCGATAATTTTAAAAGTTATATTTTCATTTTTAGAATAAAAATATGAAATAAAATCTAAAAAAATAAAATGGCCTTTTCTATTTAAAAGAACTGTATAATAAATAAGTATACACTTCAACCTCATATAAATAAGAAATTAGAGATTTTTACTAAGCTTATCAATAAAAATATAGGAATTAGGTGTTCGATTGTAATGCCTTCATTTATAAATGACACGGGAAAATGCTTTAAAAAATTATCTAACAAAATAATTATGATTACCATCAACTTCCAGATTATAGACAAGTATTGGAGTTTTCTCTTTTTCGATAATTTTTAAGATAATAATATACCCAGGTTACCACTTTTAAAAAGTGACTTTACGAAGGTATTTGTCTAATTAAAGTATATATCATTACAAAAAGGAGCAAATAGAAATATTTGCTCTTTTGCTATTTTTTAAAATTAATTAATCGTATTTCGATGGTCCATCTGATTTTAAAGATTATATTATGTAATTTGAACAGGCTTGTAAAATTAGGATGATTCTTGTCTTATTTCTTAATGCAAAAAACACATCATTAAAGATATTGAAAATAAAATTTTGCTTTTGTACTCTTGAAATTCCTTCCAAAGTAATAGAGCTTGTATCATTATCTGAATTTAATTCTATCATACCATCCATTTTCTAAACTAGTAAGTGCGTTTAAAACTTGAGCTTGATATTCTCTTTCAGACGAAATATCGTGATTTAAGAGGTCATTCGGAATTACAGCCATTGTTAATTCTTCTAACGTGTTCGACTTGCCAGCATTTTGGGCCAGAATTTTGAGCGCTTTTTCTAATAGTTCAACCTTAACTTCCATAAAAATAGCTTTTACTCTAAGATACAAAAAGTTAGTAATATTTCAACTTTTCTTATTAATTTAAATGTCTGATCTTATGAAACGACATATCCCGTTAAGCTTACTTTTTAGTACACATAAATTAACTTTAAATCATTATATATCAGCACTATTATATTTCGTAAATTCACATAAGAATAGAACTTAAACTTTAAGAGATGGAAAAACGTAAATTTTACGACCGAGAATTTAAAGTGAAAGCAGTCCAATTAGGATTTGAAGTAGGTCTCACAAAAGGTGCAAGAGAACTTGGTATTAGGACTACGTTTATGAGTCGATGGCGACAGGAATTTCTTGAATTTGGAACATTAAGTTTTTGTGGTCGTAGCTCCACAAGATTAGACCCAGAACAAAAACGATTTTCTAAACTAAAAAGGAAACTTAAACATGAGCTTCAAGAATCAGAACTTGAACTTGAAATTTTTAAAAATGCAAGTAAATATACTTCTGGTGGAAAACTTACAATTTACGATTTTATTAAAAGCCATACAGATAAGTACACGATTACAAAAATGTGTAAAGTTTTAGGTACAGAAAAAACTACATATGACAATTGGAACAATCAGGTAATTTCGACAATACAACGTAGAGTAAATTTGTTACATGAAGAGATAACTTCTATATTTTTTGAATACCATGAAATATATGGATGTTCAAAAATTGCTGCCGAATTACAAAGTAGAGGCTTTAAAATAAAAACAGGCCAAGTTTCTGTACATATGCAAAAACTAGGTCTGGTTAGCAAAGTTAGAAGAAATGCTAAATTTAAAAGAATTCTAACCGCTAATCCGTATGCTTTTCCTAATGTTTTAAATCAGCAATTCAATGTTGAAAATCCATCTATGGTCTGGGTCTCCGGGATAAGTCAAATGCAAACGGCTGAAGGGCTTTTATTCTTAACTATTATTATGGATTTATTTGACAGAAAAATTATTGGATGGAGCCTTAGTAATGGATTAACTATCAAAGAAACTATTATACCATGTTGGGAAATGGCTGTTCAAAATAGACCAATAAAGAAGGATTTACTATTTCATTCTGATCGAAGAATCCAATATACTAACAAGATGTTAAGTAATATATTAGACTCATACGAGTTTATAAGACGCAGTATGAGTCGCAAAGGAAATCATTCTGACAACGCTATTTCTGAGAGCTTTTTTAATTCCCTTAAATTTGGACTCATAGATTTAAAGGTTCTTCTAACAAAAAAACAGATGAGTGATAAAATATTTGAATATCTTGAAATCTACAATAAAGGGCATGCTATTATAAATTACCAACTTTAAGCCTATGAAAAAACGTAGAATTTATGATCGGACTTTCAAAGAGAACGCAGTTAAACAAACTTATGAGCGAGGCAAGAGTCAAACTAAATTTATTGCAGAAGAGCTTGGAATAACCGCAAAGATTTTATCCAGATGGCGACAAGAATATAAAAAGTTTGGAACAGGAAGCTTTTGCGGAGCAGGTTATTTAAGATTAACTCCTGAGCAAACCATAATTGCTAACCTGGAAAAGAAAATTAAAGATTCAAAAATAACACTTGAAATTTTAAAAAAAGGAACTGAACCTGCTTCTCAAGGCTATGTAAAGACTAAAGATTTCATTGAAAATAATAAATCTAAATTTTCAATAATAAAAATGTGTACCGTATTAGAAGTATCAAGAACTACATATTATAATCGAAAAAAACAAGAGCTTTCAGATACAGAAACCCGAATAATTTTATATAAAGAAGAAATTACATCTATATTTTATGAATTTAAGAAAAAATATGACGGTGTTAAAATTACAAAAGAACTTCAAAGAAGGGGATTTAAAATACAATACCCGTCAGTAAAATTTTACATGAAAATGCTAGGTCTTCGCAGCAAAGTTAAAAGAAAATTTAAGGTAACAACTGATTCGTACCATAATCATTATGTATCACCAAATTTATTAAATAGAGTATTCACAGTTGGTGAGCCTGCTAGTGCATGGGTTTCAGACATCACATACATACAAACTATCATAGGCTTTATGTATCTCACAATTATTATGGATTTATTTGACAGGAAAATTATTGGATGGAGTTTAAGCTATGGAATGAGTACCAGACAAACTACTCTCCGTGCTTGGAAAATGGCTGTTAAAAATAGGAAAATTACCAAAGAATTAATATTCCATTCCGATAGAGGTGTTCAATATGCAAATAAAATGTTTACCAATACATTGGACTCTAATAAATTGGTTAGACGAAGTATGAGTGGTAGAGGAAATTCTACTGACAATGCAGTATGTGAAAGTTTTTTTAATTTTTTTAAAGCTGAATTGCTTGTTGGAAATGATCTTGTATCGAGGAAACAAATGAAAGTACAAGTATACGAATATATCGAAAATTGGTATAATAAAAAGAGAAGACATACATTTCTAGGCTTTAAGACAATCGCAGAGTTCGAGAATATTAATAAATCCCTTTATGATTTTATTAGTTTTTAGTTTTTATCAAATATAAAATTGATGATATGTAACACAATGATCATATAAGAGCTTATATTTGCAAAACAAAAAGTATAATACTACTGTCTGTTAATACGTTAGTACTTAAAATTTTGTGAATGATTTAATGGTGAAATAGTAAAATTGAATTTGGGTGCAGAATCGGTGCATTAGGTTCAAGACATTTATAAAAACGTAATAAAGACGGGATCTCAATACATAAAGTTCGAATCCTGCTCTCCCCACAAAAAAGTCCTAATGAAAATTAGGACTTTTTTTTTGCTTTTAATTTAAAAATTCAGAATATGTAGCAAAACCTGCAAATCGAAAGATTTACAGGTTTTTTTCTTTTATACTGCTTTATAGCCTTCGATATATACTAAGTGGACGTTAGTACAATAAATAATTTTCAACTCTGTATTCTCAGTAAATTTTCCATCTGAAGCCAATTGAACCATAATAAGATGAAGTTTGGCATTTTACTGGCAGCATTTCTTTTTTTAATTATAAGTTCCTGTAAATCGTCAAAATCCGTCGATTTTAAGGAGTCGATCGACCAGTCGCAGCACAGAGCCTTTGAAATCATTCTTGGAAAAGAACATCTAGGAAAAAAAACTGAAATACCTGGAAAAAGAGAATTACAAGCAAGCATTAGCAGCTTTGCATTAGAAGAATCAATTCCTTAAAGAACTTCATCTATTTGATCGAAAAGAAATAGAAGAACTGAAAAAGAATGGTCAATTTGATCGTTTTCTCCAATAATCAGTCACAAAGTCCACAAATAATATACCAGTTGTTTTATTAGTATCGAACTATCTATTATCTATAATCTCAAAAAGTAAATCATATTTATCTCCTAATTTTTTCTTTAATCGCTGTTTGCTTTTTTTGATCGCATCAATCGTTACGCCTAATAAATTCGACATTTCGTAGTTATTAAAATCTAATTTTTGAAGCATTATTATTTTAAGATTAGATTCTTTTAATTCTGGGAAATTTTCAATTATGGTATTATAAAAATCACCGTGTTGTTTTATGAACGCTCTTTTAAAAGCACCCCAATTTTCATCTGTCATTAAATGGGAGTTCAATATTTCCTGAAGTTTTCCGTTTTCATCTTGTATATTTTCAGAAGAAAAGTTTTTAAGTTCATTAAGTTCATTTTCTAAAATTGATATCTTTTTATTTTTATTTTTGAGGTATTCAGCATAAGTATCTATATTAGAATTAGCATCCTTAAGCATCTTTTCAAAAAATAATTTATCATTTTCAAGTTTTATTTTTTTGGATATTAGTCTTTTATTTAAAGAATGGTAAGTCGTAAAACTTAATACAATCGTTAAGAGTAAAATTATAATATAGATTTTCTTCATGCTTGCTTCTTGTTCTAATTGCAGTTGAATTTTTCTGGTATTATCGTCATGCTTTTTTTTCTGAACAAGCCAATAGGACCTTTGCAATACGGTATTACCGTCTGTTTTCAGTAAATATTCTTCAATCAATTTGAGCTGGCGTCTTAATATTAACTCTTTTGCAGAGTTTTTGCCGTTTAAAATAATAAGCTTTAATTCGATCACCTCTTTAAGTGAACTTCTGTAGTAAGATTTTGAACTTGCAATTTCTCCCGCTCTATCTAAAATTTTTTCAAGTTGAGCTGTATCTTTTAGTTTTAAAAGAATTTTGGCAAATAATATAGAAGCATACATCTCATTCCTATCAATTTTAAATTTTTTAGAATAAGAAATATCTTGCTTTAAAAGATCTGAAGCCGCTTTTAGATTTCCCTTTTTTTCATAAATGAGTGCTTTATCACCTAATATTTTTGCATATCTGATACTGTCACCAATTTTTAATGCAACTGCTTCAGATTCATTTAAGTATCGCATTGCATTTGATAAATCTTTATTTCTAAGATAACAGTTTCCAATTGCATTTAAAACCCCGGCAGATTCTGAAGAAGGTTTTGTCAGGTACTGCATCGATTTTTTATAGAAATTAATAGCAGAATCATCTTCTACTGTAGACATGATCCAGCCAAAGAATTTAAAAGTTTCCTGAGGCAAAATCATATCCAAGGGATCAATTTTATTACTTTCTTCCATTGTTTCAAGTACAATTGGAATTAGTTTGTCAATCTGACAATAGTAGTACAAGTATTGCGAATAATTCAATTGCGTCCAAATAAGGAGCGCAGGATCATTATGCTTTTTGGCTTCTTCTATTGATTTTAGAAAATAATATTCACTTCTCTTATTTGTTTTATCAAAAAAAGTAGAAAAACCATTTGCCAGAAGCGCATCATATAAAATATGGGATTTTTTATTAGAAGATTCCTTTAAATAAGACAGACGTTTTTTTAATGCTATTGTGTCTTTTTTAGTATTTTTTTCTTTGAGAATTATAGATTCAATATTTTTAATTAAATCAGAAGAAGAAGATAGTTCTCGAGCGTGTAATTTTGTAAAAAAAACAAAGGCATATAACACAAAAAACAGTGTGGCTTTTTTTGTACAGAAAATCATTTTGGAAAAGGGGCTTATTTTAAGTTGCTAAACTATAAAATAAATGGTTTAACTAAAAAAAAATCAACAGAAATCTTAACAAAAAGCAAGAAAAAAGTTTCAAAAAAAGTCTTCTTATTACTACAATTACAATTTGTAGTACAGATATCGAATGATTAAATTGAATTTGAAGAATCATCTTTAATTGGAGAAATGATCATGAATTGCTGATGACCATTCAAACATTGAGTGTGGAGTTTTTGTTTAAAAACAGTTTTTATAAAAGGAACTAAGACCGGTTTTTCGAAGTGTTTGTAAATTAGTTTTTTGTGAATTTGGAAACACTAATTTGTCCTCGTTTTGTCTCTACCTATTATTTAATAAAGTAATTATTTTAAAATAAATTCGGCATTTATTATAAGATGCTAAAAACATCTTTTACCAGTCCAAATTATTAATTTTTTAAATGATATCTATGAAATCAAAATTACTTTTAATGTTGTGTTTTTTCTGTGCAACAATCTCAAATTACGCTCAAAGTTCATTCACTGAATCAGGAATAGCGGTACAGGGTATTGCCAGGGATGCCAGCAATACTGCGTTAGCAAATCAGACGATTAATTTTACATTTACACTTTATTATCAAGATCCTTCAAAAAGTGAAAAAGTTATTTACACGACCAACAAAAATTTAACAACTGATGTATTTGGAGTTTTTTCTGATGTAATTGATTCAGGATCGGTTAATAGTAGTTTGTTTGCGAATAATGTCGCTTATCTTAGAATTCAAAAAGGCGCAGAAGTTATTTCTGATGAAAAACTGCGACATGTACCTTATGCGATTTCTGCTAATAACGGTGTTCCAACAGGTTCAATTATGCCTTTTATTGGTACTGCTGCTCCAGATGGATGGGCACTTTGTAACGGAGCACCACTGCCAACTACCGCTACAGCTTTGATTGCTATGGTAGGAAATAACGCTCCTAACCTGCAGGGTATGTTTTTAAGAGGTACAGGAACCAATACTGTAAATAATCAGGCTGGACCTCTTTTAAAAGCAACACAAGATGAAAGTTTAAAAAGCCATTTACATGGTAAAGGTACACTAACTACCGAAACCGCTGGTAATCATAACCATAAAAATGGAAATTATGATCAACTTTTAAGTATGACAGGAAAGTATACAGCTATTCAAACAGATGACAATGTTGGTCAGCCCGATATCGCTTCTGCAGCAACAGTACTAGATGCTGGTAATCATACACATAATATAAGTGGCTCAACGGCTGATTTTGGAGGTTCAGAAACAAGACCAGTTAGTTATGGTGTAAACTATATCATTAAATTATAAAGCTGTAATTATGAGAAAAATAATTGCGGTTCTCGGAATGTTTGTTCTGGGAGCGGGACTTTATGCTCAAAATACGAGTGGAGCTAAAATAGTACCCGTATCACAGGCTATTCAAAAAAATGGTTTTAATATCCAGGTTGGTCTTCCTTTTTTGGGACAAAATAAAAGTGGAGTAAGAGTTACAAATCCTGCGGATATTCGTTTTCCGTGGAGTACTTTGTATTTGTATAAAACTTTTGCAGAAGAATCTTTTAGTGTTTCAAAAGGTTTTTATGGAGATAAAGTTTTAATTACTTGGGATTTAAGGGCCAATCAAAATCTGGCAAAAAGTATAAAAATATACAGAAGAGTTTATACAGAAGCCGGAAATCTACCATACAATTTAGTAGTTGGTCTTTCTGCCACCGAAACAACTTACGAAGATAAATATGTAGAAGGAGGCGTTCTGTACGAATATAAAGTAGAAGCACAAGGAGTTAGTTCAGTTCCTGAATTGTATAGTACTTATATTACGGGTATAGGATACAGAAATCCTACAGCTGTTGTAACGGGTAATATTAGTTATAAAGGCGGAAACCCTGTAAAAGATGTTGTAGTTACAGCAACTCCAAGCGGTAGTGATAGTTCAAAAGGAAGTGGTTTGAGTATTCCTGCTTTGGGTTTTGTAGATATTAAAGATTTAAGTACAACAATTTCGAATTCGGCAACTTTTCAGGCATGGGTAAAACCAAATGGAGCTTATGCAAGTGATTCTGAAGCTGCTATTAGATTGTTAAATATCTCTAGTTCTAAAAGTGCTGATAACCTTGATATTACAGTGAAGTTAAATCCGGTTGCTAAATCAATAGAGGTTAATATTGGCGGAAACAAATATGTATTAAAGAATTATTTCCCTTCTGGTAATTTAAACTCGAGAGGAAATGATTTACTTGTACCTGTTTCAGACTTTAATAAATCTTTCGTTCACTTTTCTGTAGTAATTAATGACAATCAGACTCCCCTATTATATGTTAACGGAAGACAGATTACACAAGCTTACGTAACAGAAACTGACAGCAAATTGAAAGGTGTTGATGCAACTTACAAAGCTCCTTATTTTGAGGCAGCAATTCCTGCAGGCACAACAAAACTTTCTGGTGTGACTTGGGATAATGCTAAAGTTGGAGGAGGAAAATCTAGTTATATCGATGAAATAAGAATTTGGAAAGCGGCATTAGAATCTGCTGTAATTAGAACAGACTATTCAAGATTCATAAGCGGTAACGATGCCAGAATGGTCACGTATCTAAGAGCAAATGAAAAAGCAGGAAGCTATGCTTATGATTTATCTCGTAACGGATTTAATTATAACGAAAACCACGGTAAACTTTGGGATACCAGTACAGCAGCTGCCAATAAAGTTGTATGGGCTCCAGAAGCAGATAATTATCCAACCACATCTCAATTGGGTGTTTTAGGTGTAACAGACAGTAAAGGAAATTATCAGATTAGTGCGATACAATATTCCGGTACAGGAGAATCGTATAACATTACGCCAATGTACGGTCAGCATAAATTTGAAGCTAATCAGCAGCTGGTTTATTTAGGACAAGGTTCTGAAGTCGTGAACAAAATTGATTTTATCGACCAATCTTCGTTTAGTTTTAAAGGTATCGTAGCATTTGATACAAGAGGAATTTTTAAATCTTATGGAGAGATAGATGGTATAAAAACTGAAAATAAAAATGATGTATGGATTGATGGCGGAGCTAATATTCTGGATGAAGGATATAACTACTATGAAGTCAACGGAGAAAAATTTCCTAAAGGGAAATACTGGAAAAATGGTGGAAAACTGGAAAGCCCATCTGATGATTTTTTAGATCGCTATGCTGAAATTAATACAGTAGGAGCAAATGTATATATTGACGGAAATATTGTGCTCGATGCCAATAATATTCCGGTGGTTACAGATGATAAAGGGTATTTTGATATAAGTGTCCCTATTGGAAAGCATTATATCACAATAAAAAAAGACGGACATCAATTTGTTTATAATGGACGTTTTCCGGCATCTACAAGTGAATTTAAAGAGTTTTTTGAAGATTCTAATGAGCCGGTTTATTTTATAGACACTACTAAAGTTACTGTTGTTGGTAAAGTTGTGGGAGGTTCTGTAGAGGCAGAAAAACCTATTGGTTTTGGAGGTGAAGGTGCAGTAATAAAAAGCATTGTAGACTCTGGAATTACAAAAAATCTTGAAGTCAGCGCTAAAAACAACATTGGTACAGCTGGTTTTACTTTAGGATATGCACCAGTAGGAGCCAATGTCACCCATTATACAAAGTATAGTTATACTACTAATGACAAGTCGGGAGAATACAGAATTACGGTAATGCCTTTAAAATATAATCTGGAAGCTAATGATTTGGTAATTAAAACCAATAACAGCATTTCTTTATTAAAAACAGGGACTACAGAAACATTTGATTTCGCGCAAATACCAGCTGTTAAAACGCCGGAATTTAAGTATAAAGAAAATAATGTAGATAAAACATTAACAGGGAAACCGTACCATTACGAGAAAAGTTTTACCTATAGATCAACTCCGGTATTGCAGGTAATCGAGCAGACTTCTGATAAGACTGTTGACGTTGGAGGAACAAAAATATCTACAGAAAATTTTGCAAAACCAATTTATACGCAGTTTATGGCGTATAAAATTGTAATGAATCGTTTTGAACGTTACACCAATAATGATTCAGGAAGTGCTGTCGAAGTTAAAGTACCCGTAACAGATGGAGAATTGGTAAAAACTAATAATTTAGCTTTGCCGAATTCAGAAACAATTACAGCAGAAGGCAATACTTTAACATACGCATTTAAAGGCGGAGTTCCTTCTGTTACGTCGCCTTTTGAAATAAAAAGCAGTTTGAAATATCGATTAAATGAAGTCGATTATCTGGTTGAGAATTTTAATGATACCGGAATTATTTTAGGTGGTGCATCAGACGGAAGCCAGACTTTTGTTACAGAAGCTCCAGATGTTCCTGCTATAATTTTGAGAGACCCGCCGGGATCAAACAGTTCTGCAACGATAGAGAAAGGACAAAGTATTTCATTTACATCAGAGGCATCTTTGGCGCATCAGGAAGGTTTTACCCAAAATGTAAATATCAACTCCGGAATCAAATTTGTAATCAGTGGTGGTATTGTTCCTACACCAGAAACAGAATCAGAAGTAGTAAATGGTGGTGACGTTGGTGTTGGTCTTAATAATACCTCTTCTGACGGTAAAACCATTACGAGCACCTATACTTTTAATAAAGCAATATCAACCAGTGACGCTGCAGATTATGTGGGGTCTGATGGAGATTTGTATATAGGGAATTCTAAAAATGTATTTTATGGTTCTTTTGATAATGTTGAAGTTTCAAGTACTATTCCAAATGGAGCTTATGTAAATCTGGGAACGGCTTTAAATCCGGTTTATGTAAGTAAGCAAAAGGCTTTAATGTTTAATAATCGCACCAGTCCAACTACTTTTATGTATTCGCAAAAACATATTTTAAATGTGTTAATACCAGAATATGAACTTTTTATTACAAATAATTTGAATGGACCAGATTCAAATTCAACAGAAAATGTAAATAAAAGAAAGCAATATGCTGAAAAGATAAGACTTTGGAGAAAGATAATTTTAGATAATGAAAAAGCTAAATATGCAGCAAAAAACACTCCCGAAGCATACAAAGCAGGTTTAACAACTGTTATAAACAATTTTAAAAGTAAAATTAACAGCGTTTATAATGAGGTAAATGATCCTGTGGCCAAACAAAAACTGACTAATCAGCTTAATCAGTCTAATGAAATTAAAGGCTTATTAGACGAAAATTTCCAGAAAAACATTTCGTTTGATGCAGGTTTAGGATCTTATACCCAAACTGTAGAGACTAGTGTTATTGACACAGATTCTTATTCATACAACCTTGTAATAGACGAGTCGCTGGCATTAAAACTGGGCTTTCAGGTCAATAATGTAGGGATTATAACAACTACAAATGCATTTTTTCAGCAGGATATTAATTCTTCGCTGTCAAAAGAAGAGACTACTACAACTAACATAAGTTACACCATTAAAGACAATGATGCTGCGAACTTTTTAAGTGTAAATGTAGTCGATGCATTTGATGGTAACGGCCCTATATTCATCACGCAGGGAGGTAAAACATCATGTCCGCATGAAACAGAGGATAAGACGATTTTTTACAATAAAGCAAGTTACAGTGATACTGCTGAAGTAATCGAAGAGCTGGCTGAAAACAAACGTGAATCATTAAATTTTGGTACTCAGAAAGTAGAAGTTCCTGTACTTACTGTTACGGATAATGATATTAGTAATGTTTCGGAAAATAAAAATGCTGAGTTTGAATTAAAGCTTACCAATAATAGTGCAGCAGGAATTGATACTAACTTTTTATTAGTAGTCGATAATACTACAAATCCAAGTAATGCTGTAATTAATATCGAACCAAATGGTACAATTGTTCACGTGCCTTATGGAAAAGAAGTTATTTACAAACTGACTTTAGGTAAATCTATTTCGGATATTTATGATTATAAGGACATAAAAATCAGACTTCAGTCATTATGCGACGGAGAAGATGTAAGTTCAGAAGTATTTATTTCGGCCAGTTTCGTTCCTTCATGTTCCAGCGTAACAGTAAGCGCACCATTAAACAACTGGGTGTACAATAGAGAGAAAGCTTTTAATACAGATGGATCAACTAAACCGTTAGCAATAAATTTAACGGGCTATAACACCAAGTTTAAAAGTTTCAAGAAAATTGATTTGGAGTATAAACTAGCCACAAGTCCAAACTGGATTCGTCTGCATACGTATTACGGTACTCCTGAATTTTATGATGAAGCAGTAAAAAATAATGAAACTCAAATTTCATCTATAGGTGCAGCAGTGAGTTTAACTTACAATTTTGATATCGCATCTTTAAAGTTATCAAATGGGAACTATCAAATTAGAGCCAGAAGTACTTGTACAAATAATACAGAATTTATTTCTGAAATTATTTCTGGACTTGTTGATTTAAGTGCGCCTCAGTTATTTGGCACACCTCTGCCAACAAATGGTATTTTGAGTGCGGGCGAAGATTTAAAAGTAAGTTTTAACGAAAATATCTTTTACAATCCGGCAGTAAGCACAATCGAAATAAAAGGACAGACGAATCAGTTAAAAATCGATCACAATGTAAGTTTACATTTTGAAGGAAACGGTAATACCGCAGTAATCAACAATCCTAAAATTAGTTCAGGAAATTTAAGTCTTGAATTCTGGTTGAATAATGAAACCAAAGCTTCAAGCGCTTCTATCATTTCGCAGGACGGCGGTTTAAATATCGGATTAAACAGCGGGAACATTTCCTTTACCTTAGGAGATATTACCGTACAAGGAGGATTCAAAAACGATAATTTATTCCATCACTATGCTTTTACATATAACAGCAGTAACGGTGATTACAGAATTTTTGAAGATGATACTGAAATTGGTTCTAAAAGCGGTAAAGCAAATGCACAACTTGCCAATAATAATGTTTTGGTAGTTGGAGGAAATACATTTGCCGGAAACTTGCATGATCTTCGTTTATGGAATAAAACAGTAAGCAGAGAAGAATCTTATGCAAAAATGTATGCTAAATTAATAGGCAATGAAGCTAATCTGGCTGGTTATTGGCCAATGAATGAAGGAAGAGATGCTTTAGCAAAAGATTTGGCCAGATTTAAACATGCAACTGTAAATGCTTCGTGGGATATTAAACCGAAAGGAACTTCCTATGACTTGAATAACGGACAATATCTAGTTATGGACAATGTTAATTTTGTTCAGCTAACTAAAGAAATGGACGCTACTATGGAGTTTTGGATTAAAACAGGAACTTCGCAGGAAGCAACTATATTCTCAAACGGAAAAGGAGACGGAACAGATGTTATTCAAAGCAATGGCTTATCTAATAAATGGTCTGTTGACATGAATACTTCTGGTAATCTTTTGTTGAAAAGCGAAGGCCAGTCGTATGCCTTAACAACAAACGCACTTTCTGATAATGCATGGCATCATGTCACTTTATTGTTCAATAGAACAGGATCGTTACGAACTTATGTAGATACAAAATTAGTATCTTCAAACGTGATGACAGCCATTGGAGGTTTCTCTGGAAATAAAATTTGGCTTGGAGCAAGAGGAGCAAAAGATCTTTCGGGTAAAGAAACAGTTGACCGTACTTTTACAGGTAAAATAGACGAATTCCGTTTGTGGAATACACTTCGTAATGTCGAACAAATAAACAGAGACAGTTATAATGAAGTAGATGTAGAAAGCATCGGATTGTTGTTATACTCCCGAATGAATGTTCCGGATCCAGTTACAGCAAACGGACCAAGATATTATCATGCAGATGCAAATCAGACAGTAGTGGTAAACAACGCAGTTTTAAGCAGTGGTACTGTAAATTATTCAAATGATGCTCCGGCGATAAAACCAGAACGTCAGCTGGTTAAATTTGTGACCACAAATGTTATTAAAGACGGCGAGATGATTATCGCACCAGTTATTACAGATTGGGCATCATTAGAAGGACAAATCTTAGATATTACCGTGCACAGAATGTTTGACAGTGCCAATAATATGCAGGAATCTCCGGTTACCTGGACAGCTTATGTTAACCGTAATGAAGTGAGCTGGTTTGCCGAAGGATATAATGAGATTGTAGACCTTACAAAGAATAGCGGTGAAACCAAAACTTTTGAAATTACATTGGTTAACAAAGGAGGAAAACAACAGCCTTATACGATTAATAATGTACCAAGCTGGTTAAGTTTAAGTAAAACAACCGGATCAATTGATCCTAATAGCAAAACAACTATTAAAGCAGTATTAGATGAAAACGTCGCTATAGGAGAATATCTGGAGAATTTATATTTACAGACTGATTTTGGCTACGATCAAAAATTACAGGTTAAATTAAGAGTATTAGCTCCAGAACCTAATTGGAATGTGGATCCGACTCATTTTGATTACAGTATGAATATCATTGGAAAAATAAAAGTTGACGGCGTACTGTCTGTTGATTCTTATGATAAAATTGCTGCTTTTTATAATGAAGAAGTTAGAGGATCTGTAAAGCTCGTATATAATGACGCTTATAAGGAATATTTTGCCTTTTTAACGGTTTACAGCAATACAAATTCTGGTGAAAATCTGAAATTTAAAATTTGGGATGCCTCTCAAGGTAAAATTTTAGAAGCTTCTATTGAGTCTAATCCATCTGTTACTTTTATGGACAACGAAGTATTAGGAACTTTAAGCAAACCTTATATATTTATAAACTCAGGCTTGGCAGAACAAGAAATTAAACTGAATAGAGGATGGACATGGATTTCTTTAAATACCAATGACGAAAATTTTACAGATTTAAATGCATTAACGAAGAATTTAAAATTAGAAACTTCTAACCGTATTTTAAGTCATTCTCCTGCATTGCTGGATACTTATTTTAAAGATAATTCAAATCCTGCAAACAGCAGATGGTCTGGTACTATAAGTGCAAACGGAGGACTTTCTTCTTCTAAAATGTACAAAATAAATGTAACAGAAGAACAGACATTAAAAATTAAAGGAAAAAGTGTAGATGTGGCAACATGGAGTTTTCCAATTAAAGAAAACTGGAACTGGCTTGCTTATCCTTTAGCATCTAACCAAACTACAAATGAAGCTTTGGCTTATTTTGATGCTGCTGACGGAGATGTTATTAAATCTCAAAATTTGTTTGCGATCTATGATCCTATCATTGGATGGAACGGAACTTTAAAATACTTAGAAGCCGGTAAAGGCTACATGATTAAATCAAGTAAAGAACAAACTTTTAAGTATCCAGATAATTTAGAGAAAAGCAAAACAGGAAAATCTGCTTCTAACAGCCAACAGGAAACAATCGCATCAGAATTCAAACAGTATTCACAAAACATGAATGCAGTTGTTTTACTTCCAAAAGGATTTGATGAATTGTTTGTATATGATTCGAAAGGAGTTTTAAAAGGAGCTTCAAGAAATCAGATGATCAATGGAAAAGAGCTGAGTTTCATAACCATTTTTGGTGAAGATACAGAAGAGTTGTCATTTACTCTGGGAGATGGATTTTCTAAAAAAGACACCTCTAAATCGTTCGTCTTTAAAGGTAATAATGTACTAGGAACAATTGCTGATCCAGTTATTTTAGAAGAAGTTTCAAAAAGCGAAAACAGCATTTATCCAAATCCTTTTACAACGACGTTAAACATAGAGCTTAATGCAGACAAAAAGCAGGAAGTAAATGTGCAGCTTTATTCTGTAACCGGTCAATTGGTATTCAGCCAAAAGACGATTATCGAAAGTGGCAGAAATGTGATTTCGATTTCTCCAAATATAGCTCAGGGTGTCTACATAATAGAGACAGGAGTTGATGGAAAAAAGGTAAGAACTAAAGCTATAAAAAATTAAATAATCAATAATTGAGCTCCTAAAACATCTTTCTAAGTTTGTTTTAGGAGTTTATAATCAATTAAAAATGAGAAATTATATCCATATAATAGTATTACTTTTTATAATAGGAAATACTGTATCTGGCCAATCACCTAACTGGTCAGTAAATGAAAATAAATTTCAATACACAATGTCATTTGAAGGTTTTGCCAATGTTGATGGAAAAAACTTATCAAGCACGAGCGATAAAGTAGCCGCTTTTGTTAACGGAGAATGCCGCGGTATTGCCAATGTAATTTATGTAGCAAGTGAGAAAAAAAATGTAGTTTATTTAACGGTTTTTTCTAATACTGATGGCGAAACAATTAATTTCAAAATCTACGATTCTGCAAATAATGCTGTAAAAGAAGTAACAAAGACAAAAGTATTCGAAAACAATAAACACTATGGAGATCTATTCCAGTCTTATAGTTTTGCAAGCCCTTCATTAAAAACTGATGCCGAAATTGTTGATTTTAGTTTTAAGGATTTAACTACCGCTAAAACTATTTCAGGATCGCAGATCACATTGTATGTTAGTAAAGGAACCAATGTTTCTGCATTAAACGCTCTATTTGAATTAAGTCCCGGAGCCAGATTATTTATAGGAACAGCAAATAAAATTTCAGGAACAAATGCTATAGATTTTAGTAATCCGGTTCAATTTCAGGTACTTTCAGAAGACCAATCTACCATAAAACAGTATACTGTAACGGTTAAATTGGGCAGTGCCGTATTTTATAAAAAAGATGCGGTATGTTATACCGGCGGCGTTATTAAAGTTTTATATGATGAAAATCAAACTCTGGCTACTTTGACAAAAGACAGTGTTAAAATTGCATCACAAAACATTCAGAATGGAGAAACTGTTTTTAACAATTTAGACACAGGAAAATATACTGTTACTGTAGGCAGTATTAGTAAAGAAATAATAATAAATCAAAAACAGTAATAATGAAAATTAAACAATACTATATTTTAATATTAGTTATGATAGTCTCTTTTAGCTGTTCAGATCACGAAGACGACATGACAATTGAATCGAGAAGTATTTCTTTTGTGCATGCTGACGGCTCAAAAATAGCTAAAAACGAATGTATAAGTCCAAATGTGAAATACGGAATAAAGATAGAAACTAATTATGTTGATGTTAATAGGCCTTTTAGAGTTGATTATTCTGTAAACGGAGTTATTTACACAATGACTTTTACAGTTGCGGCTTCTCAAATCAATCCTGTTATTTTGACTAATGGTGAGAATGCTGCACAAATAGTTGGCAGTAATTATAAGGACGTTATAAAGTACATCGATCAGGGAGATTTTGAATTGGTTGAATAATTACTTTCCAATGCAAAAATCTAATTCTTTATCGGTAGTATTAGATGCCTCGTACTAAAAAACGATACGGATTTATTAAAATTAATTAAACAGCTGCAAGTAAGTTCTTGCAGCTGTTTCGGTTTTGATTTTCAGTATTCTGGAGTGGATATCTTTTTTGCGATTAAAAATTATGGCGATTTTTTCAAGATATTTCTACACGCTGCATTTTGTGCCAGAATCGTGGCATATGCAAATTTGGACTTCATACATTTTCTCCTACAATAAACAAAGTTCTATCCGTAGAGATTTTTTATCTCCGACATAACAAAGGTACTTTGGGTGCTCCCTATGCTTTCAACTGATCCCAATTTATTAAACACAAAATCCTGATAATGCTTCATATCTTTGGCATAAACTTTCATCAAAAAATCGTAATCTCCTGAGATATTGTAACATTCCACAATTTCTTCTATTTTCATAATATCACTAACAAACTGATTCCCAATATTACGATCGTGCTGTTTAAGTTTTATATTACAGAAAACGATAAATCCCCTGTTTAGTTTTTCTGCATCCAGCAGGGCTATATATTTCTTAATATAACCGTTGTTTTCCAATCTTTTAATACGCTCAAAAACTGGAGATGCAGAAAGATTTACCATCTTTGCTAGTTCTTTTACTGTGTATTTAGAATTATCGTGAAGTATATTTAATAACTGAAGATCAACATCGTCTATCTGCTCCATAGAATATTTTACTTAAAAAAGGCTGAATTAATTTATAAAAAAGAATTATAATCTTCAAATATAATACAAAACAACACAAAAACCTTATTTTAATTAAATAGAAGATTTAATGACCTGCAAAACTTATTTTTGCCGTATAAAAATCTAAATTAAAATTAAGAGCAAATTGAAGAAGTTATTAAAAGTATTAAGTAAAGCAGGTTTCGACGGTTTCCTGTTAATGATAGGCACCATGATTCTGCTGGCTTATTTTTTGCCGAAGCCAGGTATGATCAAAGAACCTGTTTCGTTAGAGGACATTGCCAATGCAGGCGTGTCGTTTATTTTCTTGTTTTATGGATTGCGACTGAGTGTTGAGAAACTAAAAGCCGGGCTTGCTAACTGGAAAATGCACATTGTCGTGCAATTGACAACCTTTTTGTTTTTTCCGCTCATCGTTTTGGCATTTCGTCCCTTGTTCGTGAACGCCGGCTTCGAGCTGCTTTGGCTGGGTGTATTTTTTCTGGCAGCTTTACCGTCCACAGTTTCCTCTTCCGTAGTCATGGTTTCTATCGCCAAAGGCAACATTCCCGCAGCCATTTTTAACGCGAGCATTTCCAGTTTGATCGGAGTAGTCGTTACACCGCTCTGGGTTGGGTTGTTCATAGCTTCTGCAACAGGCGATTTTGATGTCACTGATATCGTCATAAAGTTGCTTCTTCAAGTTTTGTTGCCTGTCATCATTGGCATCAGCCTCAACTCCCGTTTTGGCGCCATTGCTGAAAAATATAAGAAACAGCTCAAATATTTCGATCAGGCAGTCATCCTTACCATTATTTACACGTCGTTTTGTAAATCATTCTCCCAACATCTTTTCGAAGGCTTCACTGCGCTTGAACTTGCCGGACTCGTCGCTGGGATGATGATCCTGTTTTTTGCAGTATTCCTTTGTGTAGGACTACTCAGCCGTTTGCTTGGTTTTTCAGATGAAGATCGTATTACTGTCTTATTTTGCGGATCTAAAAAGTCATTGGTACACGGTACCGTCATGTCTAAAGTGCTTTTTCAGCACAGTACCATCACAGGCATCGTATTGTTACCGCTCATGCTTTACCACGCCTTGCAATTGATTGCCGCCAGCATCATCGCTCAAAGTATGGCTCGACGAAAAGAAGTGTAATTTTTGTTTATGGGCTGGGCTGGTTTGAAGGAACAATCGCGGACTGGAGTCTCTAGATTTATTTGTTAGTCCGTAGAGTCGTTAAACTCTACGGACAGAGGGATCAAAAAAAGACCCCATTTTCTAATTAATATATTTATTGGACTAAACAGCCAATTCTTGGCGTATAATTTCTGCTCCTGCGCTTAAAGCACTTAACTTACCTCTAGCTACGTTTCGAGATAACGGAGCCATACCACAGTTTGTAGAAGGGTAAAGATTTTCGATATTTACAAACTCCAGCGCTTTACGCAGCGTAGAAGCTACTTCTTCGGGTGTTTCGATAGTGTTGGTTGCCACATCAATTGCACCGACCATTACTTTTTTACCACGAACAAGTTCCATTAAATCAAAAGGTACACGTGAGTTATGACATTCTAATGACACAATATCAATTTTAGAATTTTGAATTTTCGGAAAAATTTCTTCGTATTGACGCCACTCAGAACCCAATGTCTTTTTCCAGTCATTATTGGCTTTTATTCCATAGCCGTAACAAATATGTATAGCAGTTTCGCATTTTAAACCTTCAATAGCTCTTTCCAATACTGCCATTCCCCAATCGTTTACTTCATTAAAGAATACATTAAATGCAGGTTCATCAAACTGAATAATATCTACCCCTGCATCCTGAAGTTCTCTTGCTTCTTCATTGAGCGCTTTTGCAAATTCCCACGCCAATTTTTCTCGGCTTTTGTAATGGTCATCGTATAAAGTATCTACCATTGTCATCGGACCAGGCAGTGCCCATTTTATAGGCTTATTGGTCTGTTTACGTAAAAATTTAGCATCATCAACAAAAACTGATTTTTGACGTGCAACTTCACCTACAACAACAGGAACGCTCGCATCATAACGGTCACGAATTTTTACAATTTTACGATTTTCAAAATCTACACCGCTTAAATGCTCGATAAAAGTCGTTACAAAATGCTGGCGTGTTTGCTCACCATCACTAATTATATCTACCCCTGCTAATTGTTGTTCCTGCAAAGAAATGCGCAAAGCATCTTGTTTCCCTTCAAATAACTGATCGCCTTCTAATTTCCAAGGTGACCAAAGTTTTTCAGGTGGTGCAAGCCAGGCAGGTTTTGGTAAACTTCCAACAATTGAGGTGGGTAATAATAATTTCTTCATAATAAAATAATTTTAATGTGTTGTTGTATCAATTAAAGAGCAAAATTGGCAGACCACTGTTCTAATACACTTTTATGAGGCTTAATGAAATATTCTTCTGCAAATTTACCTTGCTCAATTGCTAACTGGGCACGCTCTTCTCGGTTGTATACAATTTTTGTTAAAGAATGGTCTTGGTTTTTCAAACTAGGCTTATAGCAAACTGCTGCGACAGAATTGGCATTATAAATTTCAGGTCTATAAATTTTTTGAAACGTTTCCATTGTACTAATGGTACTGATTAATTCAAGGTTTGTATAATCAGTCAGCAAGTCGCCAAAGAAATAAAACGTTAAAGGGGCAACGCTGTTAAGCGGCATAAAACAACGAACCTGCAAGCCCATTTTTTTGAAGTATTGCTCTGTTAAAGAAGAATCGTCGGTTTGGTATTCAAAACCTAATATCGGGTGATGATTTCCTGTACGGTGATACGTTTTACTGTCTGATACACTCAAACAGATAACGGGTGGTTTGATAAAGTTTTTTTTGTACGTTTCTGAATTTACAAAATACTTAAACAAATTCCCGTGTAATTCACCAAAATTATCAGGAATGCTAAAGTTGTTTTTATCCTTGTTATGCTCTGAAAGCAATATGCTAAAATCATAATCGCGTACGTAAGAAGAAAAATTATTTCCAACAATGCCTTCAATGCGTTTACCTGTTTTGTGATCGATAATATGCGTTTTTAAAATCTCAATAGATGGGAATGTTTTACCACTGCCATCTATATCTATATAAACAGAAACAATTTCTAATTCAACCGAATAGCGATCGTTATTAGGATTATCCCAGTTCGCCAATGCATTAAAACGATTGTTAATCATATTAATAGTGTTGCGTAAGTTTTCTTGGCGACTCGCTCCTCTTGCCAAATTTGCAAAGTTGGTTGTTGCACGTGTGCTGTTGGACGGAATATAGTTTTCATTGAAATAAATACTCTTTAATGTGAATGCAAAATCATTCTTGATTGTATTATGGGTGTTTTCAATATCTTTCTTTTCGTTTATTCTTAAATCTTCTGGTATATTCGCTTTCATTTGATGATGGTGTTTAGTTTTTTTACCTTACAAATTTCAAAATAAAAGATTAATAATTTTAATTAAAATCAAAAATCAGACAAATATTCCTTTTTACTTATTTTTTAAAGATAATTAATCTTTTTACAGATATAATATTTAAAAAAACAGATAATTATTCTTTAGAGAACTTTGATTTGATTGATTTGGAATTGTATAGAGTTCTTCAAAAAGATGTGAAGTTGATACCTTTTTGCGACTAAAAGTTATAGCGTTAATTTTTTAAAACTTTTCATTAAAAAGGATTGAAATATTTTTTACATATTGTAGAAATATTATGAATTTTTGCAATTCAGCACATAAGAATTATAACACTCATTTTAAACGAATTAAAGCAAAAATTACCTGAACCATTTTTAGAAAATTGGTAGTTTGAGTTTTATGGCAACATTGGGTGCAAAAATAAAAATGAAGGAAATACGGGGGGTCCGGGACTTAAGGTTCGAATCCTGCTCTCCCCACGGAAAGGCCTAAAAGGCGGAAAACTTAAAGTTTTCATTCTTTTTAAAAAGCCACAAAAAATGTCTGAAGACCTGCAAATTCAACGATTTGCAGGTTTTTTTTATTTTAGGCCTTCAGAGCAAGCACCTGCCGAAAATTAAGTGACCACATCAGAAGACACTTATTCAACAAACCAATTGTAGCCACTTACAGAAACCAGTCCTTAGACGAACTGATGGAAGAGACAGCTGTGCTTACTTCCGAATTAAGGGCGATAGGCAATAATATCAACCAAATTGCCAGAAAGATAAACACGCTCAAAACTGTTCCCGATTTTAAAGGGCATCTTTATCTATTCGAAATCCAGAGAAAAAGACTTTTTGATAAAATGGAAGAGGTTTCAGGCCACACCCAGAAAATTGCAGAAAAATGGTTGCAGTGATAAAAACAAGCTCTTCCATAAGAGGCATTCTGAATTACAACGAAAATAAAGTTGAGATCGGAAAAGCGGAATGCATCAGTGCTGTGAATTATCCGCTGGAGCTGGAAAAACTGAGTTTCACTTCAAAATTAAACCGCTTCCTAAAACTGGCAGAACTCAATACCAATGTGAAACGAAACACAGTGCATATCTCGCTCAACTTTGATCCCTCGGAGAATCATTCGAAAGAAAAACTGGCTAAAATTGCAGACACCTATATGGAAAAACTGGGATTTGGCAGACAGCCTTATCTGGTGTATCAGCATTATGATGCAGGGCATCCGCACTGCCATATCGTGACAAACAACATTCAGAGAGACGGAAAAAGAATCGATCTGCATTTGCTGGGAATCAGAAAATCAGAACCTGCAAGAAAAGAAATTGAAGAAATGTTCGGACTTGTAAAAGCCGAAGGAAGAAAACAGAAAGAACAATTTTCGTTAAATCCGATAGATGTCGGCAGAGTCCAATACGGAAAAGCAGAGTCCAGAAAGGCTATCAATTCAGTTTTAAATCAGGTGTTGTTTGACTATAAATATTCAAGTCTGCCTGAACTCAACGCAGTTTTAAACCTCTACAATGTTCATGCTGACAGAGGAAGCGAGGAATCGAGAGTTTTTAAAAATAATGGACTGCTTTACAAGATACTTGACCAGAATTCAAAACCGATAGGCGTGCCGATAAAAGCCAGCGAATTCTACAGCAGACCCACCTTAAAATTTCTGGAAGGAAAGTTTAAGTCTAATGAGGCAAAGAAAGAATCTTGCAAAAAATATGTGAAAAATGCCGTAAAACTTGCTTTCCTTCGTGAAAGCATATTTTCTCCCGAAAAATTATCCAAAATATTGGAAAGAGAAAGTATTCATATGATACTAAGAAAAAGCAGGGACGGACAGCTTTACGGAATAACTTACGTTGACCATAAAACTAGATCCGTTTTCAACGGAAGCAGTCTGGGAAAAGAATTCAGCGCAAAAGGAATTCAGGAAAGCTGTGCCATAAATATTCTTGCAGTTGAAAGGAAATTTCAAAAGTCCAATTCAACGACTTCAGAAAACTTTCACAATATCGAATCGCAAGAGTATGTAAAAGAAAATCTTGCAGATATACTGCTCCGCGGGGAAAAAGTAAATGAGTATGTTTCGAAACAGTTTAAACAAAAAAAGAAAAAGAAATTTTATAAAGGAATTTAAAATAGTTAAGGGTGCAAAAAAGTGCACCCTTAACTATTTTTTTAATTTTAGGAAGGAAATCTATAATCACATTGCCCACTTTATTTAGCAGCCATTGTCATTATTATTTCTTAATCTTTATATATTGACAATCTAATTTGATTAAATTGGTTATTTCTGTCTCCAAATCTAAATAAATAAGCATTTAATTCGGAAGTTTTCCATTTAACTTCATCTCTGTAAGTCTTGCCATTTTTTACTTTTTCACTTACAATTCTTTTCGATGAATATTGTCCGATTTTTTCGGAGATTCTTTTTTCCAAATTAGTAAAAATTGATTTGAACTTTCTGTTATCGACAGTTGCGGTATCTTTTTTATTCCATTCAAATAATATAAGCTTTACATCTCCGTCTCTTAATCTGATACACTACCCATTACTTTATAAAAATGCCTATTCTGGAACACTACCTCAAAAAGAAATGGTTTCACTTTTTGCACACTATTATTTTTTGTTAATTGAATTAGTGTGCAATAATTTCCCTTTTTTATCAACAACCCAATAGATACTATTATCAATTATAAGGAGTTTTTTTTTATATCCATATAACTCAATGTTCTTCTCTCTTTCCTCAATACTTGGTATACTAATATCTTCATAAGTATTTTTTTTTACTTCAAAAGAAATAATTGGATGACCATTCTTTATTTCTGAATAAAATAAATAATCAGTATCAAAAATCACTGGATAAAACCTATCATTTATAAAGAGTTTTCTATTTGTTATTAAAAAATCATTATCTCTTGAATTTATCAAATGAAATTTTAAAGTTGTATCTGCAAGATGTTCTATATAGAAAACAACATCTTTTTCTGTGGATTTAGAAACTTCTTCGTAAATTGATTTCTCAGCATCAAAACCTATAAAGTACGGAATTATATCTTTTGTATTAATTGATGAACAACCAGTAAATAAAAATAAAAAGCCTAGATTAATTATATTTTTCATAATGTTTAAATTAATAGTTATTTACCAATACCACTCCACCTATTTAATGTATCTAAACCCACATTAAAAGTCCCTTCTCCTGTTCCGCCATAACCTTTAGTTTTCCCTATATTTGTTGTTGCTGTCCCGGCTGGTGTAACTCTACTAATATTAGATTGTCCGCCCACTACTGCATCATAAGCTTCAATTGCATAAATTGTCACACCCGAACTTGCGGCTGTATTCTTGTCCACTGTTGATGTTCCTACTCCATTTTCCATACCACTTTTTTGTGTTTTATTATGTCCATGAGCCTGACCTAAAAGCAAATTTCCACCTACAGTATTGTATTCAGCGTCTTTAGTTGTAATAGTGTTATATGACATAGTGGTTTCTCCGTCAACTCCTGGAGCGCCTCTTACAGCTTTAACTTCTGCTTTATCTCTATCCAAAACAATATAAGTTTGTTGCTCAATTTTACGTGACTGATCTCCCACAGCTTGCAGTTCTTGCTGAATTTGTGTGTCATTAACCGTAACCGTCTTACTTACATCTGAGTTTTGTAATTGAGCAGTTGCTTCTGCTGATTTAGTAGAACCACCATTTGCTTCTTTAATATCGTTAAAATTATTTGCATTAATAATTCTAACATTATTTGTTTCAGCTCCATCCTGTCCTAAGAGTTTTCCTGACCTTTCATCAATATACCAATCAGGAGGAGTAGCATACATACCATCAGGATCAATAAATATAATAGGATTATCATAACAATAAGCATAAGGAGACCATCTTCTACCTTTTTCAGATAAAGGATCAATGTTCATCCAACGTCCTAAAACTGGATCATAATTACGTGCTCCATAGTCATACATGTTAAGCCCCAGCTCATCCTGAAGCTCCTTGCCGTTGTACTTATACTTATTCTCTACACCATTTTTTACATTGTTATAGCCTTCGTGTTTGAGTCCAAAAGCGTAATAGTTGTTTTCTTCCTGAATGACAAGATTTTTATCATAACTCAAGCGGATGTTGCCCAGATGATCCTTATATTGGTATACATATTTATAAGAACTTCCAGAAGGTTCTACATAGCCCTCAGTTGTCGGGAAAAATTTCAATGTCGCATTCTCATACTGGTAACCTCCCAAATAATCTGTTGTTATGACAGGTTTTGCTGTTTCATTAACGATTTTCTGCACCTTCTGCCCTGCTGCATTGTAAATATACTCAATATTCCCACTCGAGGCAAAGGTAATTTTAACCGGCAGGTTTAAGTGATTATAGGCGATAGAGGCAATGTTTTTGTTGTTGTCCTTTATCATGTTACCATTGGCATCATAGCTGTAATCATCCGCCGCATTTGAAGCGCTGTCCAGAAAACCGACTGCCTTGGAAGCTGCCGGGGCATTATCGACCACCATCATAAGCTGATTGCTGTTATTAGTGTTTGCATAACTGTATGTTAAGTCATCAATAAGAGCAAAACTTCCACTATTTACTCCATTACGTTTTAAGCTTAGGATGTTTCCGTTTTTATCATAAATTAATGCCTCATTATAGGTATTGGTCAGGGCATCTGCATTTTTAAACACGGCATCTTTGAGTCGGTTTAAATTGTCGTAACGATACCCATAAGATCTTATAATCCCTGCATCAGAATTGGTTGCCCAATAGGTTTCCGATATGTTTCCGTTGTATAATGGTTTTACATCGGAAATTGCGGAAGTTGGCAGATTATAATTGATCTTAAAAGCAAATAAATCTTTAGGATCGCTACCTTGGGTAAGTGCATTTACATTATTGATGTCTTTCAGCCATCCACGGATATTATATGTGTAATTAATATTTTGAATATTGTTACCTACTTTTTTAGAAATCAACTGACCCAGTTCATCATAGGTATTGTCGGCAATAAGTTCAATTGCACCTCCATTAATCTGATGTGTCTGTGTAAGCAAACGATCCTGAGGCGAGTAGGTAAAAGCATCTTTTGTCATGAGCTCAGCATTCGAGGCTGTCCTTTTATGTCTTGTAATGCTATATTGCAATTGTCCCGAAAAAGCATCCAGTTTGCTGTCTGTATAAGTATAACCACCCAGATAGTTTTGCGTAAAGATGCGAACAGGTCTTGCCTTGGCATCATAAAAAGTGGCAGTAGTTTCTCCCAAGGCAACACCACTTGTGGTTAGTATTCTTGTCCAGGAAGCTGTTGTGAGGCCTTTTGTAGTTGTTAAAATATCCTGTCCTTCTACACTTGTTGGTATTGCAATTGCGGGTGTGCTTGGAAAAGTATAATTATCATAATAGTTAACGGTAAGGAGTTTGAAACTCGTAGGAGCTACGACATTACTGTAATAGGCAGCTATACTGTCAAGACTTCCACTGGTTTGCTTGCCCTCATTAATGACGCTAAGGGCAGGATCGTTCTGGGCAGATTGTAATGCTGTTCTTCCGGCAGTAGTAGCAGCAGTCCCATTCGTCCAGCCGGTATATACCGGACGGCTAAAAGCATCATATTTTGTAATGACCCATCCATCGGATGTGATATCCGAAAAAGGAGAGTTGGCAGGTCCTGTCGCGACAGGCCTGTCGAGCTTATCATAAACGATAAATTCCCATTGCTTGCCCGGTAGTTTTTTCTCTACCAATCGATTACGGTAGTCGTATTTATACTGGTAACATAGATTATCCAGAACACTTTGACTGCTGTTATCTATAACCGCCGAAAAAACACTGCCTGACTGGGCATGGAATCCGTCTTTTAATGTAATGGAATTGGTTGCCCTGAGATTCAAAGTGTTACCTGAGCTAACTACTGCTGTTGATGTGAGATCAGCCTCACTTGCTATTGTACCAATTAAATCAGCTGCCTTGGGCGGAATTACATACGTCAGATTTCCATAAACATCATAGACATAATAAGTATCATGTTTTTCGTTGACAGTTCCGGTTCCAACAGTTCCATAGGTTCTTTTCAGGATAACCTGTCCTTCCTTGTTTTTAAATTCAACTGTTGATCCGTTGGTCTCAGAAGGCACAGGGGCAGTATTCTCATCATAGGTAATGGTTTTATAAAGCTCATTGGCTGCATAGTATCCATTACCGGAAAGTGTTATAGAGTATAATCCCAGATTGGCATTCCAGGTAGTACTGGCCGTAAATAATATCACTTCATTGGCTGTGTTAGCCTGATAGTCCATTTTTATTTCATGCCCTGATCCGGATTTCCAGTCGTTGCCCGGTGCAGCCTGTTTCAAGACGCGATTAAGAGGGGATGCTTCCAGTTCTTTTCGGCTAAAAGGATTTGTTGTAGCCTCCTGTGATGGATTTCCGTTAACGGCAGGATTAGGGTTTGCATAATAAGACAATACATTTGTTTCTGCAAGGGGATCAAAAGCCATATTGGCATTGGAAGATTTAAACGGAAGATATTCCTCAACCTGCCTGCCAAATCCATCGTATTTGATATGGGTAATAATATCATTTCCTGAATTGGATTGCTGAGCTGCAACTTGCTGGATAGGTCTTCCCAGTCCGTCAAAATAGGTAATATTCTGGGTAGCCTGAGAAGCCGAAGGATTACTTATCACAGTTTGGCTGGGAATTTTATACTGCGTTGTCTTTATAAAATTTTCTGTAACAGTTTGGCCCGCCATTAGAAAAGGCGCCAAAACTAAAAATAGATAAATTATTTTTTTCATATAAATCGTTAGCTTACTTTTAATATTGCTTTATAAAAAATGAAATAGTTTTAAACGTTCTTAAGTGGATTAAACCGTAAATCTGATTTAAATCTACATAAGATAGTTTTGTGCTAAAGGCATTAAAAAACTGTACCTTTTTAATCTTCATTTCTTAAGGACAGCCCGCAATATCTGTAACATTTATTGTTTTAAATACCTCCTGGCCAGTCACTAAATCTTTAATTTTACATAAAACTCCAAAATAAGGACAGCAGTATTGATCAATAGTATACGCTACAGCACTGGCCGAAGAAGTATGGATGCTGTAGTTCTGGACTTGTTTTTCCCATGTAAATTCATACTGCCCTGAACCATTTATTATATTATTACTGTTTATTCTAAGCACAACCTGTTCTCCTAAATTAAAAATTCTTCCCTTTTGTTCTTGAAAAATATCCGGTACTTCCATCATTTTAAACAATTCAACTTTTACTGGATAAGAAACAGCGAAATCCTGTGTAGTAATGTCTTTTACTTCACAAATAACTGTAAAACCCGGTTCGTGAGCAGTTGTTGAAGTAATATTTAAAGATCCTGTAGTTGTAGTAAATACTTGATTCAAATTTTTATTACTTACTGTCCATTTAAATGAATAATTTCCTGATCCTGAAGCTGGAACTGCTGTAAATGTCAGCATATCTCCAGCAATAGCTTTGTTTTGAGAACTGCTGATCTTAATTTCCAAGGGCGGTAATATATCCTTATAATTATATTCAGTATTAGAAAGTATGTTATTATCCTTATCCCTTGTAGTCTTAAGACGATTAAATTGGTCATATTCATAACTAACTTTGTATCCTTTTGGATCTGTAACCGAAATGACTCCGACCAAAGGCTTATAAGCATATGTAGTGATCATCGCATCAACCAGAGACGATCTTAAATTTTCAATTTGTACAATATCAGTTTCTGTATATCCTTCCAGAGTATTATGTCCCGATAAATTAGCTAAAACAGCCGAACGTACAGCATTTTCAAGCTTTGCTATAGGATACTGTTTATTATATCCCCACAGGTAAATAATGTGTGTCCCATTTTCTTTTGACACTTCCTCAACATTGCCATAACTATCATAATTATTATAAACAACTCTATTCTCTAAGTTATCAGCTCCTTTTGAGCTTTGCACTACACCAGGCAGAACTAAATTTTGAGGCCATACATTGTACTGCGTTTTCAACAGCGAAAGTCTCTCTTCTTGATTTGAATTTCTTTCTATATAGGAAGCGCTTTCAATAGGAATATCAATTACATTTTTCTCTATTAATGCTAGTTCAGCCTGCGATGCAGAATTAATATCGATATCCAGTGGATGTTTTGTAACAACTGACTGCAGTTTTCCTGAACTATTTTTACTTTTCTTTCTTATTAATTGATTATAATTATTATAAAAATAATTAGTCTTTACTGCTATAGAATCATTATTGAAAAAATCTACTGTTTCTTCGCTTAATAAATTCTTTTTAAATGTATTTGCAACATAAACCGTATATTCATCTTTAGTATATATTTTATCATTTACAAGATCTTCGAAATTTTCATATGCAGAATAATGATAACCATTAACGTGATTATAAATTACATCTGCTGAAATTGGATCAAAATTTTCATTTAAAAAGGTCAAATTATTGACTATTTTTTTTCTGAATTCTGTAAATAAAACTCCACCCAAACCAGAGCCATCATCGTACAGATTATTTTTTTTCTGAACTAAAACATGATCATTAGCTTTTTTCTTGTAAATATTTGTCTGTAATAGATTACCCCAATCAGCTTCTCCTTGATTAAAAGCAACCATTTTCAAAGTATTACCTGACTGATGACGTTGCTGTGAATACACATTCTGACTGACTGAGTATTTGTACTCCGTATATCCTGAAGTAACTCCAAGACTATCCCTTTCTACAATTACATTTTCATAACCAATAGCATTAGTTTGACTAAAATCAACACCTTGCACAGTTGGATTAGATTTAATAACCACAGCATTATAAAAATATGGAGCTGGGGCATTTTGAAGAAAAAAATCATACCCAAGCCACTTTAAAGTCGCAACTAAATTTTGTACACCTTCTGGTATGTCAGGAAAAAAGTTATCGTTAAATAATAATCCTGAAGATTTTTTAGAAGCATAACTCTTTGTATATTTATACTTTAACCTTGTAGTAGGTAAGGAAAAGACATCACTATAATTTCTAACCTCTTTAATCCTTAAACCTCCTACGTACGTATTACTATTTTCATCCTTACTAAATGTTGGTGGAAGATAACTGCTGTCAAAATCAATCATATTACTTTCAAAATCATATTCAGTACTTCCGCCTGTTGGGTATTTAATTTCTTTTAAAATAGCGAATGTAGAAAGGTATGGATTTACATCCCTATTGGCTCCATCATAATTACCTCCTTGAAAAACAACTGTAGGAAGAAGTTTTTCGTTGTTTTCTACCCCATTATATAACCCCCAATAATCCTTTCCATAACTCCTTCTGGAAGAAGGAACATTATTCTCATTGTAAGAAAAATAATAAACTAAAGCATTACCATTTTGGCTGTTTGGTTTTTCTTCAATAGAAGTCAATAACATCCACTTTCCTTCTGGTTTAGCCATAGTAATCAATGAATTAGAAATGTATTTATACTTAAAATCAAACTGCTTTATTAAAAAGTCATTTTTATTAAATATTTTTACATTATTTAAACTATAACCCTTTGGGTCTACGACCATATTAGTAATTTCTTTTTTCACTAAATCTTCACGTACACTCGAATTTTTAGTAAATACTACGTAACCATTTTTAAAATTAATTTTAGAAATTACTTTTAAGTTATGTCTTACAAACTGCGTCCAGGGTGAAGCTATAAGAGTTTCTTGATAATGACCTTCTCCTCCATACTCATCACTAAATGTTTTCTTTTCAGGAATAAGAACTGGATTATCATAATATTCATCATTATATTCAAAAGTTATCGAATCTTTTTGATTTGCAGACATCATTACTGAAGGCTTCCAGGATGTTGTAATTTCTCTGCCGGCATTTTGATTAAATATTTCAAATCCCTTTTCATGAATATCAAAAATAAAAATGGTACCATCTGTCGCTATTATTTTAAAACTAAGAGATTCACTAGTAAAACCATTCTGTATTTTAATTATTTTTATATTAGATTTCGGAAATGTTATAAATTGATTAGACGATCTATCATACATAAACCTGCCACTTTCACCAGGCAAGTTGTAATAGAAAACGTCTGGGCCTAAATCGGTAGTATATGGATTGTTGTATGCAAATGCTCTAAACAATTTTGCTGAATAAGAATCAAAATCAGTTTGATAATAATCTAAAAATGTTTCACCCGAACCCCAGGCGTAATTCCAATTATTGAAAAATCCCTGTGCATGTTCGTCTTCAATACCATTAACACTTCGAGTAATTGAAGGAATAGTTTGTAGAGACCAACCTAATCCAACATCAGATGCCAAGGCATCAACCTTATTTCCACCGGCGTGGTAACTCATTGATAATGGAAAATTAAAGTTTGGTGTTTCGATATTGTATAAAGGAATACTTATTTGGGGAATTCCTGTAAATGTCCCTAGAGGCATTGACGCATATTTACTTATTTCAGCCTGGTTTGGGTTTAAAGGGGTAATTACTGGCATATTCTGTCCATAACCTGCCTTTAAAAGAAAAAAGAAAAAAAAAGGTAAAAATTTATTCATATATTATAATTAGATTATTACTATAAGATTGTGATTGTTCTTTTTAAAACCAATGTTTAAAACTTTAATATATTCTTTAAGTAGATTCTATAATTTATTTCTATATTTATCTGAATATAAACATATGTTTCAAGGATAATTTGTTAGACTTTCGGTTTTGACAAAAATTTAAATTTATTTAGATTTTTTATCGAGAGAAAAGTCTTTTAAAATTTCGTTTTATAAGCAAATATTGTTTTTTTTAATTTTATTTTCCTACAAAATCCCTCTTTTTATTTTTACTTTTCATTAACACTTTAACTTTTTGAGAAAACAATTAAAAAATAACTAAAAACGTAATAATATAGCTGAAGTCAGGCTAACACAAGGGTTAAATACTTAAATAGTTAATTTCAAATACTGTATTTTTATTTTTTAAATAAAAACCTATCCAATTCTTTCAAAGATTACTAACAATTCGTTAATTTTTCACCTAATACATATTAATTCAAAAATTATCAATAATGCAAGCTAGGAATGATGCCGTGATTTAAAAATATCTTTATTATAATGAATTTTAAAATTCTCGTTTTGATATGTAGCCAAACTATTAATTTAAGACTAGTACTTGATTCTAAAGTATTTTCTATAATCATAACAGCGATTTAAAAATTAATTACCAAGCAACAAAAATTTACACATATCTACCTTAAAAAGAGGAAAAACTGAAGAAAACACAGATCACAAATACAAACATTCTAAAACAAAAAAATAACTAATTAACTAACTTTTTAATAATCTCCCATTTACTAAACAAACCTTTCAAGCTATCTTTCCCATAATCGGTCAAATCAAACTAAAAACCATCTGAAATAAAACTGCTGCTCTATTGCTCAAATACAAAACTAAATTTTTAAAGCAGAACCTATTCAGAATGTCGCCAACATTTGTAATACCTAGTCTAAATAAATTTGGGTTGATATGTGTGATAAATTTCACACATTATTTACTTTCAAATATATATTTTTTTTCACTACAAATATCAAAAGACCTTTTAATTTGATTGATTCTTTTTCGCATTTATTTGAGTGGCTATGCAAAAGAAAAAATTAAGATGCGTATTTTAAAATATCATAATAATCCAAGATAATCTGGTTAGATATTTTAATGCTTCCCGCTACTGTATTGTCTCAACAATTTTCCTGAGGGCACCTATAGGTGCACCTTTTTTTGAGACAGTTTGGGAAAGACTGCTACCATTGATCTCAAAAGACAGGTTCTGGATGAGAGGACTCTGCTAGTTTCAAAAGAAACTTTAAAAGTCAAAAGCTTTTAAAGAGTAATATCTAAAGGCTTTTTCTTTTTAGCAAACGATTGTATTTACTAGAATATTTTCTCTGTTCTTGTTTTAACTTCTCTTTACTGCGGCCTGAATGTCTTCCTTTATAAATTCCCAATATTTGCCTTTAAGACAGACAGGGTCAAAATCATCATCAGCAGAAGTAAAATCAATAAAGTTTTGCAGGATTTTTTCTTCATCATGAGTATACTCACTTCTCTGTTTGTGCAGGCTCAGCATTTTTTTTATATCGTACTTAGGTAAAAGATCATGCAGGTCCCAAAAATCTTTTTTACGGCCTCCCCTTAAAATAACATCTACCTTCATGGCTATAATTTCCTTTACACTTGCCATACGCACTCCATCCATTACAATGGCGTCCTCAATAAACTTCTCATTACTGTAGTAAACATCCAGCTTCACAGTATTATCTTTATCTGTACCAATAAGATAAGATTTACCCATACCTACAATACCCCCAAATCCTTTATCTGTATAAGGAAAATTTGCCATCAAATAGTTCTCAAGTATATCAAAATCTATGTTTCCATAATCTTCATCTGTAAAAAGATCAATATCAACAGACAATCTATGTCCGATTTGAAGACTCAGCGCTGTTCCTCCAACCAGACGAAAAACTTTAAATTCATCCGCCTGCATAAGCTGCAGAAGACTCTCTCTCAACAATGGATTTACTGTTTTCCAGTACATCATGATCTTTTGGCTTTAATATACGTTTTTCCAACGGCTTCTCTGATCACGGCCTTGATTCTCTCAGTCCCGTAAAATCGGATGATTTCTTTTTTTTCACTGATATTTCCACGCTCAAAAACCCTTCTGATAACAGCCTTAGACTGACTTTCCCAGTTAATCGTATTGATATTAGTATCCCAAAAAAGACTCTTTCTAAGCCTGCTTATCTCGGGATGATTGCCCTGTAATGTTTTTTGCTTCTCTTTTTTTATGTCATAATACGTTTGAAGCACCAAAAGCGAACCCTCTTCAAGTCCAAGGGCACTTTCTATTTTAAGCGCTAAGGCAGTATTGAGATCTCTTTTCCCTTTTATAATAGCATTGATAGTCTGGGGATGCTCAAACAGGGATTGTGCAAAGGGACGCTGTGCCAGATTTCGTTTATCAAGCTCGCGTTCCAGTACTGCCCCTGGATGAATTCCCTTATATTTCTCATATTCCCTTTTCATACTGCAAATATAAACAAATTTGTTTACAAATGACATTAACGGCTTGTTATTAATACAATCAATCTGGTTCGAATTGAAAGATGATGAGGACGACAGTGATTTTTTGAAGATTGCATTCAAACTAAGCAATACCAGATGATAATTTCGGCAATAGTGGGAATGGAGTTGATACCTTTTTTACTACTCTAGAATAATGCTTTAATCTCTTAAACCTAAATATTCAATATTTTTGATATATTTGTAATACAAAAAAAGAATAATACTACTGTCTGTTAATTAGTTAGTACCTTAATTTTTGTGCATGATTTAATATTGAAATAGTAAAATTGAATTTGGGTGCAGAATCGGTGCACTTTGTCAAAGACATTTTATAAAACCTAGTATAGACAGGACTTCAACGATAAGGTTCGAATCCTGCTCTCCCCACCAAAAGGGTAAAAGAAGTAAAAAGGTCACCTTTTCAATCTTTTCAAATACCCTCAAAAAATGTGGTAAAACCTGTAAATCCCAGGATTCGCAGGTTTTTTTCTTTTAGAAATACGTTGTTTTTTAGTTTTTTATCAGGAGTGTTCTAGTCTCCTTCCCGCTATATAAACAGTATTTTCAAATACACGATCAACAGCTATGTGTTCTTTCTTAATTATGCCGAGGGCTTATCGAATATCCAGCCTGAAATAACAAGATCCTGAATGGTCACATTTGATGTAATTCCCTGTTTTAATGTTAATCTCTCTGTTGGATTATTTTTTTTTGCTGCATATTTATGTAATAGCAAAAACAAGACTACGCTCAATGAAATACCAACTATAAAAACTTTAAGACCAAAAGCAGGTAATACAAAAATTAGAATTAACATATAAGCTGCATATTTTAATATTGGAGATTTACGGGAAGCTTCTTCATGAAATTCAACACAACTATTACATCTTGAAATACCTATCTCCATTTCTTCATACTTTAAACTCCTGTAGATAACAAAATTAGTTCTGTCTTTTACTTTATAAAGTTTAATAAAATCATAATTATTAATATTTTCACTTTCGTTTTGAAAACAATAGCTGCATCTTTTTTCTTTTGGTTCAAAGCGTTTTAAACTTTCATTATAATTGTATTTAGATAACATCATTATACTTTTAAATTTAAATTTCTTCAGGATAAAATATCTTAGAAATTATGAGTTGGAATAAATATGAGATAAGGAAACAAATAAAAAAGGGAATTAACAGCTCGACAACATAATAAGAACTTCTGGTATTTATATATAATTCAAAGGCTAACGGGAATAAAACAACTAAAACTATTGATCTGACCAGCCCTGCTATTGGTTGTTTTTTCAAGTCAAAATATCCAGCAACTCCCGCAACAATCGCTGCCAATATATACCACTCATATCCTTTAATACTTAAAACCGGACCTAAAACAGCCGCTAAAAATATGATACTTCCTGTAATTTTTTGGGTTTCTTTATTTTCGCTTTCTTCCTGAGCCGCTTCTACAAGTTCTTTTTTGTACTCTTTAATTACTTTATTAATAAGTTCTTCTGCAGTATTCTCATCATATCCTGCAACAATTAATTTTATAATTTGATTCTCAACAGATAAATTATCTTTTAAATATGCTTCTTTAATTTCTTTTATTTGCTGATCGGTGAGTTCTTTTTTCATTAATTAATTTGATTCTTATTGAGAATTAAATGGCTGTCAATGGCTTTTACCAACAATAACAAACTACTTATAAAAAATTCAATTTGTTGATGCAGAAAAAGAGTGTATTCAGCGCTAATATATAAATTAAAATCAAAATTGTTACAATTTCCTCAGCATGCAAAAAATTCATTTAATAAATCTGTTTAATAACTTTATTCTAGATCACAAATCAAATATGCTATTTCATAAAAATCCTCAATAAAGCGGTTAGATATTTGAATGCTTCCTGCTGCTAAAAAAGCATCTTTAACTATATTGAAATCTTTAAATTAAGTTTTGCGGCAGAATCGTGGCTTATGGAGATCTTTAAAACTAGAAATCCAGCAGAATCAAAACCTGCCGAATTTAGGGTTCGAAACTGTATTAGACTGCTTATTATAATTATTTTTCTTGACGGGTTCTATCCTTGTTCCTGCTAATTGTTCAAAGTACCAAGAACATCTAAATTTAATTTCATATTAATACAAAAATTATAAAATTAATAATCAGTACGTCTGAAGTTTTATAAAATAAAAATTCTATTTTTGAAAACAGAAAAACACTAATACTGCCAAAAATACCGACCTAATTAGGGTAGATAAAGCCGGACATCGTTAGAAATATATCCTAGTTTAAAAATAATTTTATGAAAAAAACATTCTATTATACATTGTTATTAATTATAACTCTTTCTTGTTCAGAAAAGAAAACACAAAAAGAAAATATTATAGTTAAAAATATTAAATCCGATACGGTTTCTAAAATAGATAATGAGGAATTAGAAAACAATTCAGATTGTGCGTTTGATGACAATTATAAAAAAATAACAGAAGAATGGCTGAATGAACTTGAAATCAAAAAATATGTTTGGGATTCAAAAATTAACAAAGCCACATTCCTATACAATGGTGATACTCTAACTGTATATAAAGGGGGTTGTGACCATTTTGTCAGTTCAGTAGAAATTAAAACAGATATTTACCCAAATCAGGAATTAGACAGTACTTTAATAAGAAAAATTAATGATATAGCATGTAAATTTAAATTTGACAGCTATTGTAAAAAGCTCATTGAAGGTCGATTTAAAAAAATTGACAATGGCAATTCATCATTTTTTTTGGAGTTTGTAGATGAAGATCCAGAAGATAATTTAGTCTCTGATGGGATAGAAATTTTAGAAAAAGAAAAAAGAACAATTATTACAATATCTGAGTATTACAATTAAACTGCTGCTTACAGCGTAGCACAACATCCAAAATAAATAAAAAATAAGCCCAATGGTGAAGACGGTTTTTAACTTAGATTAAATACCTTCATCCGAAGCTTCAATTTTAAACCCATTATTCTTTTTTTTTACAGCCTTTTCAGATATCATTATCTTTTGAAGTGATTCGAAAAGCTTTCTAAAATTCGAATGCTTCTTCAAAAACTTTACTTTTTTGAATTTGCTTAATGCATCCTGCAGCATAACTCCTGAATTCTGGGAATAAAGCACAACTGGGATTTTTTTCAGACTTTTAATATCACGAAGTAATTTAAGAAATACACTTCCGTCAAGATATGACATATTATAATCCAGGAAAATTATATCTGGTGATAATTTTGAATCTTGAAGCTTTTTTAGGGCTTCAAGTGCACTGTCCTCTACTGAAGATTTGATTTTATGATTAATTGCATTTAATACCGATACAAATATCTCTGCATCATCAGTATTATCATTGACTAGTAATATATTTTTGTATTTCATGCTCAACTACATTTTAAGTAGAAAAAAGTACTGGAATAAAGCAGTTTTTTTCTTTAAATCAAGCGCAATTTTATAACAAAATAAAACTTTATCAAAGAGCAGTAGAGCTAATTTGTAATAACACTGAAAAACTTTGTAATAACTTACAGTTCGCTTTTTGGACCTGATCATTCAATTGATTCATGAGGGAGTTTAAAATCTTACTCGTTTATTTTTATGTATTTTAAGTGAAAAATATATAATTGTTACAGATTGGAAAAACAATTATTGCAAAAAACTTAAAGAAGAGTTTTTTAAAAGTGTAAAACCTGCAAATCGAAAGATTCGCAGGTTTTGTGTTTTAAGGTTTCAGCACTATAATAAATATAAAGCCTGAAAATTGAGATTTTTAATTGAATGGAAAACCTGCTGTAAGTACGATGGAAGTTCTTTCCCATCTATCTTTTTCAGAATTACGGTTATTAGACCAATCTTTTGTTTGAGCTTGTAACCCAATTATTGCTTCTATTGGAGCACCTTTTGCAGTAACAAAAAAACCAATTACTCATTTTTTTTAAATTTTAATCTGTTTGCACCTTGATTAAATAGTTTCGGATGAATTTTAAGAGATATTTTAAAACCAATATTCTTACCATCTGATTTATAGGTTAAGAATTCAGGACCAAGTGATAAATCAAGATTAATCAAATCAAAACCTATATGAGGATAAAATGAAAAATAAGATTGGTCATTTTCATTTTTTGAACGAAAACTCGCTTCCATTCCAGCCTCAACAAATATTAAAGTGTATTGTAAATTTGCTGACAAACCAATTGCTTTATATTCAGGAATGTACTCAACATAATAGTTATGAGAGGGTCTAGACCAACCCCAATCATCTTTGAATTTTAAAAAATTATATCCGACTCCAAATGAATACTTTTCCAATGTACTATACCCAATCTTTATGGAAGGTCCGTGAACAGTATTTTGATTAAAAGATTTGGATGGAAAAAAGATCAATAGAAATAAAATAAAGCTTAAATTTTTCATGTTTAATAAAGTATTAAAAATATTTGTAATCATTTTATAAACTTGGGACAGACATGCTTTTATTAACAGTCAATTTGTTTATTTTATCTTGCCTGCTGCTCAATTTTTCGATTTCACAAAAATTAAATCCTAAGATTATTTTTTATAATAAAAGTGTAATTTTCGATTCACATCTTCTCCTTGTTCAACAACTATCCTGATGGTATTCTTATTTCGTATCTTGTTTATAGCATTACAGATATCTGTAAAAAAGAAATCACCACGTTGTATTTTAACGATTTCTGACACCCAACGATCAGGTCCTGAAACAGAATCGTCGTGTACTTTTATATTTTTACTTTCTTTATTTTCTATTTTAAAGTTTTTAATACTAGCATCTTCTGGAAATAACGAAGCATTTCCGGTATAAAAAACCCAATATTCATTTTTACCCGTTTCGACAATGATAGAGGTATCGGGATTATGAATAACCTTGTTTAAAATAAATGCGATCTTAAGCGGATCTGCCGTGTATATAGCTGTTTGATATTCAGCTGCTAAATTTAAGTCTGTTTGTCCCATGATCTTTTATTTAATGTTTTGTTTATAATTTTGTCGTAGTTTCTCTGTTTAACTTATTTGCCCGAACATGAACATTTCTGTTCAGTTCCATAAAAAGAACAAATTTTGAAGGTTATACGCTGGCTCACTGTTACAAAAAAACATCCAAATATTTTCCACTCACCCGGAGCTAAAGTAAAAGCTATATATTCAAAAACTTCTTTTCCGTCGTAGAGCCAGCTTTTTGTAACACAGCCTGTAATGGTTTTAGTAGTGTGCATATTGGTGAGTCTGTAATAACTGTATCCAGGTACTACGCATGAAAACTGATCTGCATAATAATTATCTGCCCTTAAGTAATTTACAGATCCGTCTGAAGAAGGCTCAGCGCTAATCTGCAAAAGCTGTAAACCCTGAGTCATCGCAGAATCAATTGTTCCACTCTTACTCATATGATAAGAAACGAACTTTTTTATAGGGGTTCCATTAATTTCAGTTAATTGATTACTCCATACTAATTGATATAATTTTTTTAAATCTTCAACATCACTGTTTTCTAACTTGCTTTTATCACCGTAATTCATAATTGAGAAAGGTGTATCGGTTCCAAACAATTCGCTTTTCCATCTTGTTTCACTAATGTTAGCAAAAAAATGGCGTAAGCCAAAAATATGTCCCATTTCATGCTGAATCGTTTCTACTTGTTCCTGATAAGATTGTTTAAACATGGTTGGGTATATGTAGAATATGTTTTGGCCTGCTCCGGGAAAGAATGCAGATGCTAATACACAACCTGAAGTATCACAGTCCTCTGTGTGCATATCTATTTCAAAGTCCCATCCGTCTTTGACTTCATGAAATTTAATTGGACATGCTTCTTTCCAGCCCACTGCTGCCTGCACAAAAAGATTTCTTACCCCATTTTTTGCTGCTTCTGGATTTTTAAAATAACTATCAAACGATTTACTAAATCGCCAGTTCAAACTTACCCCGATATCCCAGAGAGGTATAAATCCATCTGTAGCCTCTACCCTAATTTTAGTCGGACTCCAATTATCTGGCTCAGGATAACCTTTAGAATCTGTAACACAAATTATTTTATTATTGTAAACATGTCGATATTCTTCAGCTGGCAAAAATGTTGATGTATTTAAATCAAAAACTGAATCTGTTGTGGTTGTTTTCTTTGTTTCCATTTTTATTTTAATAAATTATTTTACAATTAAAACTATTTTCATTCTATTAAGTTTCATTTGAAATTACTGTATGAATTTTCCAAAAGTAAATCCGACATTAATTCCCACAAAATGATCTTTATCAACTTCTTTCCATACAAGTTCAAAATTAACAGACGGCTTTCCTTCCTTATCTTTTAAACTAAAAGGCACTCCAAGTTTCCAGTTTAAGGTATCATACTTTCCAAAAGTCTTATCTACCCCAGAACTAAAACCAAATGTACCATCTAGGACAAAAAAGCTGACAAATTCGGCACTTAAAGAAGGAGTTATGAATTGTTGAAAATCACCTCCATAAACTGTTTTATTTTCTTCAATAAGAGAACTATTTTCAGGGCTGTATACGGGAAGAGTATATTTTGTAAGTGCTTCTGTTTCTATAGTATTATTATTTTTGATATTCCCAAATCCACTTATGTAACAGGACTTTCCACTACTCCATTTCCAATATTTTGTAGCTCCAGCAGTAATGTACCAAGGATAAAAATTTTCTTTTTTGACATCAGTCGTCGATATATCGTTTATTATTTCGTACTGACGTGGTGAAACAGGTATATATGTTTCAAATGAAAACCAATGATCTGTACTTAGAGTATATAACCTGAATTTCCGTATATAATCCACTTCTTCCTTAGCAATTTTTTTATAGAAATCAGTTTGTTTTTCCTTAGTAGTTTTATCATCTGAGGCATTATCATAAACTGCTTCCTTAATAAGTTTTTCAATTGCATTTTCTCGGAAAGTGCTCATTTTTTCTTCTTGTTCTCCCTCATAATAAATGCTGCCATTTCCTATCCAGTGGAACTTTATGATAAATCCTAAATCGTTCTGTAATTTTCCATTTTTATAAATTGATGTAAAATCATCATCAACTTTGGCTTTAATACCAGTAGTAAGTAAAAAACTGACGGCATCTGTGTCATCTTTTCTGGTATCAAAAGTGCCTCCTAAAAACAATGTTTTATCAGAAGTGCTCAAAACCGCATAAGCTTTTTGAAAAGTTAGATCTTTGGAAGATGTGACATAACTTGATATTTCTGAGGCAAAAAAATGATTTATTGCAGCCGGGGTTAATAACATTTTACCATCCTTGCCATTAGCATTTTGCTGCCTTATATTTTTATCATCTGAATTAAGAAATTCTATTTTAGGAAGTTTAGTTCTATCTATACTAATACCAATATCTCGATAATATTTATCAACGGCATTTTTTATATATTCAGGTGGATCGTTTTGTGCAAACAGTACAGTGACAAAAGAAAGCAGCAAAAGGGTAAATAAATTTTTCATAGATTTAATTTCTCTAGACATAATTTTAAGTGTTTAATTCTGCCTACTCTATAATTCCCTTTTCGGCTGCCTGGCTGCATTATTTCTAATATGCATTCCAAAAGTACCTCAGTCTATAATTTAACAACTAGGGTAAATACCTAAGAAAAATGCAGTTTTTTAACTAATCCTTTAGATTTTAATAAATTATATTTTATTTACAGGAAAATCGCTACTTTAGCTAAAGAAATGATTAATAGGGGTAAAATCTGATAAAATAGGGTTTTACCCTACCATGAAGGTGAGCATAATTGTAAAATTTGAAGAATAAATTATTAACCCTTAAATAACTTTAATCATGAAAAAATGTACCCTAATTTTAATGTTTATTTTAACCATTACGGCGTGTAAAAAAGAAAAAGAAGAAAGCACGACTGTGGCCACCGAAACTAATGTTGATACACTAGCTTCTAAAAGTGATTCTTTGACTTTAGATGACTATTACAAGTTGCCCAATACTGAAGAAAAAGCGAAATGGTTAAAACAGTATGGCGATAAAGTTAAACGCAAAGTATTAGAAGAAGCGGTTTTAAGAGATCATAAAGTAAAAGGTACTTTAACTGATCAAAAAGGGAAGTATGTTATTACATGGGGGAATCTTAAAAAAATTATTAAGAATCATGGATATGATGCCTATCTAAATATAGAACATAAAGATAATAAAATTGATACATTGAAAATGGTGTCTGAATATATATCAAAAGAAGGAGGCCCTTATTATCGTTTTTCCACAGCTTTAATAAGAAGTTTGGCAAAAGAATATGGTAAAAACAATGATAATGCCGAATTTCATTTCAGTTTTGCCATGATAGATAAATCTGGAGAACCAGTTGTTGCTATTCAGGTAAATGGAAATCCTAATAACACACAATCAGCAAATGAGACCCCATATTTTGATTATTCAACTGATCCTTCAAAAAAGGATCAGAATCCTAATCCTAATATTAATAAACCTCTGTAAATAACGCAATTTGAATATACTAGACATTATAAATCCCATAAAAGCATGCGTTTTAATAACGCTGCTTTTTGCATTATGGAACTTGCGATGGAAAATTAAAATGCACCGCTATGTACTGTATATCCTTTTTGTAGTTTTTTTTACGGAACTGATAAATTCTATTCTGGTCTATAACAGTAGACCAATTCGAATACCATTTAATATCAGTATTATTTTTCATGATATTTTTTGGATGCTCGCATTTAGAGAAATCATAAATCGTAAAAAAATGTCCAACATAATACTCTGCCTTTTTGTACTGTTTTCAGTTGTTAATTTTATAGTTATAGAAATTACAGATGCATATAATTACTACACTTTTGTTTTTGGCGCCTTATTATACGTCTCACTTTTCATTTATGAAAGTTACAAACAGTTAAAAGAAGAAAATTTAATGTATTTCTTATCTAATAATTATCTCCTTTTGTTTGCTCCTGTGTATTTCTTTTTCGGCATGGGTTTAATGTTGGGATTCAAAGCCTTAGGAGTTACCAAAATGCTTTTATTTGGCCAGGTTACACTATATGTTTTCATTGTTAATATAGTTTGCATCGCCTATTACTCTTTAATTAATATCTACATCTACAGAGAAAATAATAACTACAAATGAATCAAGTCGTAATTGGAATAATAATAGCCTTCATTTTTATTGGTTTAATACTGACTTTTTGTGTTATTCTGATCCGTCTTTATTTTAATAAGATAAAAAAATACACAGAACTTCTGCATGAGAAAGATCTCAATTTCCAAAAAGCTATTACTCAAACTGTAATCGAAACTCAGGAACAGGTACTCAATAATATTTCTAACGATCTTCATGATGATGCTGGACAGCAGCTGACATACATCAATTTTCAAATTGAAAATATAAAGCTGGATTCTCCCGAACTGGGAGAAACATTAGAACCTGTATCGCAATCACTTGGAAATTTATCAAAATCCATACGAAGCATCAGCCATGCCTTGAACAGTCAATTGTTAGTACAGCAAGATTTGATAAAAGCTATAGCCACAGAAATAAAGCGGTTGAAAAAAAACAGCAAAATTGACATTTCATACTCTTTTGAAGAGATGGAAGTAAAAAGATTTGATGATAATGAAAAGATAATTATTTATCGCATTTTTCAAGAATGCATAAATAATGTTTTTAAACACGCTAAAGCTTCTAAATTGAATATTTTTATAACGACCAGCCCTGACTTCAAAATGATAATCTCAGATAATGGTAAAGGATTTGATTCTATCGACAAAAAAGACAAATTATCTTTAGGATTGATCAACATGGCAAACAGAGCAGATAGTATAGCGTATCATTTGGCTGTAGAAAGTCAGGTGGGATCAGGTACTGAAATTACACTTTCTGAAAATAAAAGAATTTAAAGTATGGAACAGACTACTATTTGTATTATCGATGATCATGCTATTGTAAGACAAGGTCTAAAGGAATTACTGCATAAAATAGGCAACTACAAAGTAATTTATGAATTTGATAATGGTGATGATTTCCTGCAGGCTTTACCACTAAAACCTTCGCCGCATATTTATATCCTGGATTATTCCATGCCTCATATGAATGGCATTGAGGTATTAAAGTCACTGGAAGAAAAGGCAGAAGAATACAAAATATTACTGTTGACACAACATCTTGACGAGCAAATAATCGATGCCGCTTATCATCATGGTGCGAGAGGTTTTTTGCATAAAAATTGTACAGCCCACGATTTAAAATTTGCCATTGATAACATTATAAAAATAGGATACAACAACGTTTCTGAAATTCTTAAGCGCGTGCGGAATTATGATCATAACGGTGAGAAAAAAAGGAATATTGTTTTAACTCAAAGAGAATTAGATTTCCTTAGATTGGTTTGCGACGAGAGAGAATTAACCTATGAACAGATGGCAGAAATTATGAATTTGTCCATAAAATCAATTGAAACTTACAGGGCCGCTTTATTTGAGAAGTACAATATCAAATCAAAAGTAGGGCTTGTATTATTTTCGTTTAATCATCAGTTGACTGAACCTTTTTTGTAATCTAGAAAACTTTGATTCTGAATAAGCTCCACGCAGTTTTAAAAGGAAAAAATAAACTACTATACATGTTTTTTCAAATAAAATGAAGAAAACTGTAGTAAAAATTAAAAGCCGAGAAATTATAGATTTCTCGGCTTTTTTGTTGTTGAAACCGACAAGCTTTCAAACTTGCCGTTTATTTAAATGATATTTATTTTCTAAATTGATAAAATCATAAACTCACTTCTTCGGTTTGCAAGATGCTGTTCTTCGCTGCATTTTACACCATCTTTACATTTATTTAGCAACTGGCTTTCACCGAAACCTTTTCCTTTTAAGCGTTTTGCATCGATACCTTTGTTTACCAGCCAAGCCATAATTGATTTTGCTCTTTTATCTGATAAAACCAAATTTGATTTTGCCGATGATCTGCTGTCTGTGTGCGAGCGAATGTCAATTCTCATTTTTGGATATTCCTGCATCACGGCATAGATTTTTTCTAACTCAACTCCAGCGGCTTCTGTGATAACAGCTTTTCCTAAATCAAAATAGATCATCGAAATGTTTAATGTTTTACCCAAATCTGTTCCGATTTTAATTTTTTTCAATGCCGGAAGCTGTTCTACAAGTGCAATTTTTTCTTTCTCTAAAGTAAAATCTAACTTGTTATCTATACCAGTTCCAACGGCAATGTAATTTTCTTTGGCTGGATATTGCTTTCTTTCAACTCTAACTAAATACTTTTTGCTGCAGTTTACTTTAAAACTGTAAACACCATCTTTTCCGGTTGTCACTTCTTCAATTACCTTGTTATTTTCATCCAATAAAGTAACTTTTGCCGCTTCTATCGTTTCATTGGATTTACTGTCAAAAATAGTTCCGGTTAATGTTCTTTCGCAAAGCAGTTTTTTTGTTTCTGTAAACTTGTAGATATCATCATTTCCTTTTTCTCCATTTTTATTCGAAGAGAAATAACCTTTGCGTGTATTGCTGTCTATTATGAAAGCAAAGTCATCAAATTTTGTATTGATTGGTTCGCCGATATTCTGCACCGCGTCAAATGCACCGTTTTCTAAAATTTTCGAAACAAAAATATCAAGTCCGCCAAGTCCTGGACGTCCGTCACTTGCAAAGTATAGTTCGTTATCTCCTGAAATAAAAGGAAAAGTTTCTCTTCCTTCGGTATTGATGTTTTTTCCAAGATTTTCGGGTTTCCCGAAAGTTCCATCAGAATTAATCGTAACACTGTAAATATCAGACTGACCTAAAGTTCCCGGCATATCTGATGCGAAATACAATTTCTTTTCGTCTAAACTTAAAGTCGGATGTGCTGTACTATAGGCATTGTTGCTAAAAGGAAGTTCAACAATATTGGTCCATTTTCCATCCACAAAACTGGCTTTGTACAATTTTAAAAGCGTAATTTTTTTATCGTCTTTTCCGCGTCTTCCATCCAAAAAGTTATTTCGGGTAAAATACATGGTTTTCCCATCTTTTGTAAATACCGGAGTCGATTCGTTAAACTTCGAATTAATCTCTTTGTTTAAAAGAACAGGCGTACTTAAAGTACCATCTGATTTTATGGCTCCAATATAAAGATTGGTAAAAGATTTATTGGTCCATTTAAACGTGTTTCCTTCTTTTTTTCCAATTTTTCTTGCTGAGCTAAAAACCAGATTATTGTTAAAAAATGAACTTCCAAAATCTGAGCTTTCTGAATTTATATTAAGATCTGAAATCTCAAATCGGCCAGAATTTAGTTTAATCTGCTCTAAGTAATTCTTGTTGTTTTCAAACAAAATTCCTCTGCTGTCTGTATTTGTTTTTTTATTGAACTCCTCGAGCATTTTATCCGCTTTAGCGTAATCACCAATTGATTTTAGTGCTTGTGCATATCTATAAAAATACTCCGGTTCCTGCTTGGCGTTCATAGCAAAAAGCTTCTCATACCAAACTGCTGCTTTTGGCAGTTCGGCATTAAAATAATAAGCGTTTGCTAATCTTTGAAACATTTTTTCATCTTCGTAACCTTTAACTGCCAGCTTTTCATAAATAGAAATGGCATCTGCGTAAGCGTAATTATTATATTCTTTTTCGGCTTTGTTTAGAAGTGCTTTTTGTGCCATTCCGCTAAAAAAGAAAAAGGATATAAAAAGGGTATATACTATTTTTTTCATCTTCATATTTAGAAAAATCTTGGTGATGTTATTCGGCTGTAATTATTTAAGAATTCAAAACGCAGGAATATTTCGTGCGATCCTGAATTGTAATTGTTCAACTTGGTTGTTTCTCTGTCGTAAGCATAACCTATATACATACTTTTCGTTACCTGGAATCCGGCCATTGCGCTTAATGCGGCGCTCCATCTGTAAGAAACTCCCAAAACAAATTTGTCATTATACATAAAGTTTGCCGACGCATCAACCTGAAGCGGAGAACCTTCGATCATTTTTGCTAATACTGCTGGTTTGAATTTGATCATTTCATAACGATCTAAATTAAACACGTAACCGGCAATTAAATAGTAATTGATCTGTTCTTTAAAAATGGCCGTTTCATTATCATCGTAACGATTTGTTTCAATAAAATTCGGAACCGATAAACCAATATATCCTCTATCTGAATGATAGTAAACCCCTGCTCCAACGTTTGGTGAAAACTTATTTTTAAAATCTGAAAACTGAGGATCTCCCTGATCTTCCGGATTTAATTTATTTGGATCAAGATTAAAAATATTAGCCGATCCTTTTATACCAAACGAAAGTTTTGTTGTCGCAGATGTTGGAATTGAATACGAGAAATCTACCGCAAAATTCGTCTCATTTGTTGGACCAATTTTATCATTGATTACTGAGAATCCTAATCCTACATTATTATTTACGGGTGTATTTAATGATAATGTGCCGGTTTCTGGTGCTCCGTCAAGTCCAACCCATTGTGTACGGTATAAACCAAAAACACTCATTACGCCGCGAGAACCTGCGTAAGCAGGATTTATATTAATGGTATTGTGCATATATTGTGTAAACTGCGCGTCTTGCTGGGCAAAACTTACGGCAGAACAAAACAATAAAACTAAAACTATTTTTTTCATTTACTTTATTTTTAGGATAATGGCTTAACCGCAGCTAAGCCATTTTATTTTACATAGAATATTATTTAGTCAGATATAAATATCCTGCCTCTTCTTTCGGTTTAGCATTATTGTCACTATATCGCACTATGTAATAATATGTTCCTTCTGGTAAACCATTTGACTCTTTTACGGTTGTTCTTCCTTCTGAGAAACCTTTAAATACAATATCATTGTTGTTGTAATGTTCTCTTTCGAAAACCAAAACTCCCCAACGGTTAAAAATCTGAACTGTATTGTTTGGATAACATTCTATTCCTCGAATGTAAAATCTCTCGTTTTTATCATCTCCATTTAAAGAAACTGCATTAAAGATTTTTAACTTACAGCTGTTTAGTTCAATTGCTGTTGCATTATCCCCGCTGGCATTCTCAGAATCTGATTTATCAACTACGCTGATGCCGCTTTGCGTAACTCCCGAAACAGCTGCCTGATTGCTGAAAGTTCCGGCATTAACATCTGCCTGAGTTAAAACATAGGTTCCCGTAAAAGTATAAGTATCGCTTGCGCCAACTCCTAAAGTTATTGGTCCTCCGCTGATTACAACTCCTGGCAAAAGATCTGAAATCTTGATGTTTTGAAGCGGAACATTTCCTGTATTTGTAACTGTAAAAGTATACGTTAAAGTTTCTCCTGCTTCTGCATTTCCGTTTTTGTTATTATCGTCAAATTCTACTTTCATAACAAGTGCAATTGCAGGCACTTCTACAAAAATGTGGATTGTTGCTGTACTGCAATTTGATCCATTTGCTTTTTCACAAATTTGATACGTCAACGTGTGATCTCCGCCTTTAGTTCCCGGAGCTACATCAATAGTTCCGTCGCTGTTTAGCGTGATTCCTTTTGGAAAATTATTTCCTATTAAAATAACATCAGAAGGATTAACCGGAACACCATTTAATTTATCATTGTCTAAAACATTGATAATTTCAAGAGAACCGTTAATTCCGTCTGCAATAGCGATATCATCATCGTTTCCTGCTTCAATTCCAAATTGAGGTTTTGCATTACAACCAGCTGATGGCGCAGGATAATTTACGATTACAGATTCTGTTGGATTCAATGTAAACTGCATAGTAACTGCCGGTCTTGTTAATTCAAATCCATCATTACCTTCCACCCATTGTCCGTTTACCAATACCCATCCCGGCCAGTCAATTGGCAGTTTATTGCTGTCAACTACAGCTCCAGGCCACAATACATTGCCGCTCAAAGGCATGTTTGTTTGCGTTGCTACGATATTATTAGCACTGTCAATCCAGTTAATGGTTACTAAAGTTTTTGGTGTAAAATTCTCTGCAACAACTTTATAAGTAACATAAGGTGTGTTATCTGAACAATAACTGCTTGCTGTTACGGTTATTTTAGGAGCCGAAACTGTTACTGTAACTGTTGCCGAAGTACAGTTTGATGCATTTGCTTTTTCGCAGATTTCATAAGTCAAAGTATAAGTTCCTGCCGGAGCATTTGGAATTAATTCAACTGTTCCGTCTGGTCTTAGCGTTATTACATTGTTTGGATCTTTAACTAAAACATCTAAGTTAACATCTGTAAGTACTAAAGGATTGTTGTTCAGCGTATCATTTGTTAAAACATTTACCACTTCTACCAGTTCATTAATACCTACCACAGAACCAACTGGATCTGGTGTGGCAACTAATACCGATTTATCAACCGGAATTGTAACTACTGCCGGCGTTGCATCTACTGCTCCGCTATTATCTGCTGCTGTAAAAGTAAAAGTATCATTTCCTGAAAATGTTCCACTTGGATCATAAGTCAGCATCGCTGCTTGTGCAGGAGTTAAAACTTGATTTACTGTAACTGCGGTTCCTGATAAAGCTAAAGTTCCATGAGATGGCAATGTCAGAACGATATAATTTACAATTGTTCCGTCTGTGTCTGCCGCTGTTAAAGCATTGATTGCTGTTGCACCAGCTCTAGAAGGGATATTTGAATTTGTATCATCATTTGCTGTTGGTGCTTTATTTCCTACCGGAATACTAATAATCGCTGCAACTGCTGATGCACCTGAATTGTCTGTCGCTGTAAAAGTAAACGAATCTACGCCTGTGAAAGTTCCACTTGGGTCGTATGTTATCATTGCTGCTTCTGCAGGTGTTAATACTTGATTTACTGCAATTGGATTTCCTGATAAGGCTAAAGTTCCTTTTGCTGGTAAAGTCAGAATTGTATAATTTACGATTGTTCCGTCAACATCTGTTGCTGTAAGCGCATTGATTAATGTCGCTGCAGCTGTTGATGGAATACTTTGATTTGTATCATCGTTTGCAACCGGTGCATCATTAATTGGATTTACGGTAATCTCAACTGTAATTGTATTACTGTCTAAACTTCCATCATTAGCTTTATAAGTAAAACTGTCTGATGTAGTTTCGCCTCCATTGTGAACATAAGTGAAAGAACCGTCTGCGTTTAAAGTTAAAGTTCCGTTTGATGGACCTGAAACTAAAATGGCTGTTAAGGTATTTCCTTCTGCATCAGTATCGTTTGATAAAACTCCAGTTGCTGTTGTAACTGTAAGTGTTTCTCCTTCGTTTACTGAATATTTGTCTAATGCTGCAATTGGCGCATCATTTACCGGATTAATTGTAATCTCAACTGTAACTGTATTACTGTCCAGATTTCCGTCATTGGCTTTGTAAGTAAAACTGTCAGTTGTGGTTTCACTTCCGTTATGAACGTAAGTGAAAGAACCGTCTGCATTTAAAGTTAAAGTTCCGTTTGATGGACCTGAAACTAAAACAGCTGTAATAGCATCACCATCAACATCACTGTCGTTTAGTAAAACTCCCTTAGCGGTTGTAACGGTAAGAGTGCCGCCTTCGTTAACTGCATAATCGTCTTTTACTGCAGATGGCGCATCGTTTACTGCATCTACTTTAATAATCTGATTGGCTGTAGCTGTTAAATTTCCATCAGAAACCACATAAGGGAAACTGATCGCTGTTGCTGAATTAAAATTCGCTGAAGGTGTAAAAGTAATCACTCCTGAAGCTGAGATATTAACTGTTCCGTTTGGAACTGCAATAGTCTGCGCTGAACCTGTTAAAGCTGTGCCGTTGATTGA
>NZ_MUHF01000010.1:48517-93977 GCF_002217435.1 Flavobacterium reichenbachii | reverse complement strand
TTTTTTGGATATTTTCCAAAAGCCAGATTTTCCCAATTCCAAGAAACGCACCTTCGGCTTCTTCAATCCAAACGCGAACTTCAATCGAATATTTTTTATTTATACTCATTTTATTCTTTAAATAACTTTGTAAAAATAAAGATTAATGCATAAAATAATTCTTTCTTTTTTTTTCAAATTTTTTATAGAAAGAAAATATTTTATACGTATTTTGAATTACGAATATAAGTGTTTTTACGTAATCAAAAATAAGTATTTTGTTATTTTATTTGTTTGTCAATGAAATAGCTTTGCAACAATCGACAATAAATGTAAATTTGCGACATAATTCATTAAGTGATAAAACCTTTGAACCTTTGTCACTTTGCAACTTTGAACCTTAAAAAATGAAATACAATCCAAACGAAATTGACGCCAAATGGCAAAAATATTGGGCAGAAAATCAAACTTTTGCAGCAAAAAACAACTCTGAAAAGCCGAAACACTATGTTCTCGATATGTTTCCTTATCCGTCTGGAGCAGGACTGCACGTTGGGCATCCGCTGGGTTATATAGCTTCAGATGTTTATTCTCGTTTCAAAAGACATCAAGGTTTCAATGTTTTGCACCCAATGGGTTATGACAGTTTCGGATTGCCGGCAGAACAATATGCAATTCAGACCGGACAGCGTCCAGAAGATACAACACGCGTAAATATTGACGGTGGAGTAGATAAAGAAGGAAAACAAATTGCAGGTTACAGAAAACAATTAGATAAAATCGGATTCTCATTTGACTGGGCGCGTGAAGTGCGTACATCAAATCCTGATTATTACAAACATACTCAATGGATTTTCATCCAATTGTTCAATTCGTGGTATAATAAAAACACAGACAAAGCAGAAGATATTTCGACTTTAACAGCTGTTTTTGAAACAGAAGGGAATGCAAGTGTAAATGCAGTTTCAGATGATAATATTGCAGTTTTTTCTGCCTCAGAATGGAATTCTTATTCTGAAGATCAAAAAGAAAAAATCCTTTTGCAATACAGATTAACGTATTTGGCAGAAACAGAAGTAAACTGGTGTCCTGGTTTAGGAACTGTTTTGGCAAATGACGAAATCGTAAACGGCGTTTCTGAGCGTGGAGGATTTCCTGTTATCCGTAAAAAAATGACACAATGGAGCATGCGAATTTCTGCTTATGCAGAGCGTCTGCTTCAAGGTTTAAATGATATCGACTGGAGCGAATCTATAAAAGAATCCCAAAGAAACTGGATCGGGAAATCGGTTGGAGCATTAGTTAAGTTTAAAGTCAAAAGTCAAAAGTCAAAAGACGAAAGTGAAGCTGTACTTTCAGACTTTGGACATTCGACTTTAGACTCTTTTATCGAAGTTTTCACCACCAGACCTGATACAATCTTCGGAGTAACCTTTATGACTTTGGCACCAGAGCACGATTTGGTGGCTAAAATTACAACTGCAGAACAAAAAGCGGCCGTTGAGGCGTATATCGAAAAAACAGCAAAACGTTCAGAGCGTGAGCGTATGGCCGATGTAAAAACCATTTCTGGTGTGTTTACGGGCGCTTACGCGGAACATCCTTTTACAAAAGAACCAATTCCGGTTTGGATTGGCGATTATGTTTTGGCAGGTTACGGAACAGGCGCTGTAATGGCGGTTCCTTGCGGTGACGAAAGAGATTATGCTTTTGCTAATTTCTTTAAAGGAAATGAAGGAATGCCAGAAATCAAGAATATCTTCGCAAACGTAGATATTTCTGAAGCCGCTTACGGATCAAAAGACAATGTGGAGATCGCAAATTCTGATTTCTTAAACGGATTAAATTATAAAGATGCTACGGTAAAAGCAATTGCAAAATTGGAAATAATCGAGCAGGGAATAGGAAAAACAAATTACCGTTTGCGTGATGCGGTTTTCTCTCGCCAGCGTTATTGGGGAGAACCTTTCCCGGTTTATTATGTCAACGGATTGCCAAAAATGATTGATGCACAGCATTTGCCAATCATTTTGCCAGAAGTAGAAAAATATTTACCAACCGAAGACGGTCTGCCTCCTTTAGGAAATGCAGCAGTTTGGGCTTGGGATACAAAACAAAATAAAGTTGTTGATACTGATTTGGTGGACAACGTAACGATTTTTCCTTTGGAATTGAACACGATGCCAGGTTGGGCGGGAAGTTCATGGTATTGGATGCGTTATATGGATGCACATAACGAAACCGAATTTGCAAGTAAAGAAGCTTTAGCATATTGGGAAAGTGTAGATTTATATATTGGAGGAAGCGAACATGCAACCGGACATTTACTATATTCTCGTTTTTGGAATAAATTCTTAAAAGACAAAGGTTTCGCTCCAACCGAAGAACCATTCAAAAAACTGATTAATCAGGGAATGATTTTGGGCGTTATTGAAAAAGCATTAAAAGCCAGAAATAGTTCTAATCAGATTTGGGTGAATAAACAAAATATTTCACTTTTTGATGAAAACGAAGAACTTGGAGAAATAATATTTGGAAATGATTGTGCCGGAATTATACTAGAAAATAGCGATCTAAAAGAAATTGATCCTTTAGCAGTTCCAGTTGAATTTGTTTCTGACTATAATGCAACAGATAGACCATCATTTTTGAACGAGGAAGGAATTCTAAAGTTTTGTAATTGGCAGAATTTTAAAAATCCTGTATTTATTTCGAAAGAAGGTTTTTATAAACTTAGAGATAGGAAATTTTACACTTTTGATGGAAAGGTTAAAAACATTGAAGATATTAAATATTTTACCGAAAGTGAAATAGGTAAAATGTCGAAATCAAAATACAATGTCGTAACACCAGATGATATTTGTGATGAATATGGAGCTGATACCTTACGTTTGTACGAAATGTTTTTAGGACCATTAGAACAAGCAAAGCCTTGGAATACCGCTGGGATTTCTGGAGTTTTTGGTTTCTTGAAAAAATTATGGAGATTGTATTTTGATGAAAATACAGGTTTAATCGTAAACAACGACGAACCAACAAAAGACAACTTAAAATCGTTACACAAAACAATCAAAAAAGTGGCAGATGATATTGAAAGTTTCTCTTTCAATACTTCGGTTTCTCAATTTATGATTTGTGTAAACGAATTGTCTTCTCAAAATTGTCATTCAAGAGCGATTTTAGAACCTTTAGCAATTTTGGTTTCGCCTTACGCGCCTCATATAGCAGAAGAATTATGGTTGCAGTTGGGAAATACAGGATCAATTTCTGAGGTAGCGTTCCCAATTTTTGAGGCAGGTCATTTGGTTGAAACCAATAAAGAATACCCGGTTTCTTTCAACGGAAAAATGCGTTTCACAATCGAATTGCCTTTGGATTTAACCAAAGAAGAAATCGAAGAAATCGTAATGAAAGACGAAAGAACTCAAAAACAATTAGATGGTAAAACTCCAAATAAAGTGATTATTGTTCCTGGGAAGATTATCAATTTGGTTGGATAACTAAATAAATTATAATCCCAAAGCGTCGGGATCTAAAATCCAAATTCCAACTTTCTGTTGGAGTTTGGATTTTTTTATGCATAGTGAATTCACACAAAATTAATTCGTGCAATTCGTGGCAAAATCGATAGGATTTAGAAGCGTTTTAAAAAAAAGAAGCTCCGCAATACTACTATTGCGAAGCTTTACTTTTACCAAAAACAAAAAATTAAATCCTAACCTTTAGAATTTATAGCGGAAGAACGCAGGCTGTCAGTGTTGCCGAAACGTCTCCATTATTTAGTAGCAGCAGCGGTAAGTTTATTAACAACTTTTCCGACCACAAACATTTTTACAGTTAAATAAATAGAGTCAATATAATTGCTAAAGTTTTTAAAATCGATTTTATAATAAAATTCTTTAAGAATCAATTGTTCCTATTTTACAGCAAAAATAGAGGCTTATTATACAGAGGACAATACCTGATAAAATGTATTTTTTTTTACCTGATATCAGGTAAAAGAAGCCGATTATGTTTTGAAAGTCGTTCAGCTTTAATAACTTTGATTAAATGCCCATTTATGAAGAAAATCTACGCCTTATTATTTTTTTTATTTTTTTCTGCAGTTTCCCATTCTCAGGTAATCCTTTCTCTAGACGACGATGCCGTTTATATTGACAGTATTGTAAAATTTACCAAAAATGTAAAGTCTGATAGTATTAAAAGTCTCAATAGTTTCAGATTGTCCAAATTGTTTTTGATGGTTCAGGATGTAAAAAAGTCCAAAGAATATCTGGAACAAGCCAATCGGCTGAAAACAAAATTTCCTTTTTTAAACGATGCATCCATTTTTTACAACGCTTCTAGTTTTGTTGAAAAAGGTGATTTGGAAGGTTTTGAAAAAGCTTTGCTTGAAGCCAATACAAAACTTAAAAAGTACCGCTGCAAAGAAGCTTATAAACTTCGTGCTATTATACTTCAGAATTATGGCATTATGCAGCAACGTAAGAATAACGAAAATGAATACATGAAGCTGCTGGTAAATGAGGCGATTCCTATTGCAAAAAAAAGCGGCGATTTTGAGCTGATCAGCGCCCTGAACAAAGCAGTTGCGATTATTTTTATGAATAATAATGAACGTGAAAAAGCGGCAGAATATTTAGAACAGGCACAGAAATACATCGAAAATACGAGTGAAAAATCACCGACTCTTGCTGAATCAAAAATGGAAACGTACATTATTAATGCAGAGAATTTAGTAGAACTCAAACATTTTTATGATGCAAATGAAATATTAGAAAAAGCTTTTTCGACCTTAAAAAAATATCCCAATTCAAATTTGAATGATTCTTATTTTTATTCGGAGGGAATCTATTTTTCAAAACAAAATAAACATCAGCAAGCTCTTCAGAGTTTTGCAAAAGGTATTGAATCCGCAAAAAAACACGAAAATCATGTCGCTTTGAACCGACTGAAATTTGCAGAGTACGAAGTGCTTTTTAAGCTGAAAAATTATGTGAGGGCAAAAAGTAATCTTGAATATCTGGTAGAAAACACGCCTTTTATGATTGATAAAAAGAATTACTTTAAGGAATTGTCAAAATTTTACAACGCCACAAAAGAATATTCAAAAGCATATTATTATTCTAATCGGTACAATATTATTAATGACAGTCTTAATGATGCAAATTTAAAAAACGAAATTGTAGAGCTTGAGGCAAGGTATAAAAAAGCTGAAAACGAAAAAAAGATCACTTTGCTGCAGTCGCAAAATGAGAAAGCAGTTTTGCAGGTAAATAATAATCGGTTGAATATGCTGCTTTTTGCGGTACTTTCTTTTTTGTTGTTTCTAACCGTTTTGTTTTTATGGATTTGGAACAACTATCAGAAAAAATTAAATTTTCAGAAAGAAGTCAATCATAAGCAGGAATTGAGTTCACTGGAAAATCAGCAGAAATTATCCATTTCAAATGCTCTTATTCAAGGCGAGGAAATTGAAAGGAAAAGAATTGCCCGAGATCTGCACGATGGACTCGGAAGTATGCTTTCCGGCTTGAAAATCCATCTTAATCTTGCTGACAGAGAAAATAAAGAGATTGGTCCGAACATTAATGCGATGCTAAACGATTCGATTAAGGAGCTTCGCAATATTTCTCAGAATTTAATGCCGGAAACACTTCAAAAACTAGGTTTAGAACATGCACTGCGAGATTTATGTGTTTCGCATTCTAATTCTCAGACAAGTGTTGAATTTCAGTATTTAATTAAAAAACCAAATTTGCCGCAACATCTTGAAATTATGATTTACAGGATTATTCAGGAACTTTTAAATAATGCCCTGAAATATGCAAAGGCTTCTCAGATCTTGGTTTCCTGCTCGCAGAACAAAGATGTTTTTTTTATAACTGTAGAAGACAACGGAATTGGATTTAATGTAGGCTATGCGGAAAAAAGAGAAGGAATGGGGCTGAAAAACATTAAAAACCGTGTAGCATTTTTAAACGGAAAATTAGAAATTGATTCCGTTCCCGAAAAAGGAACTTCTACTTACATTGAATTAAAAATATAAGCCAAAAAAAAATTATGAGATATAGAACGGTAATTGTAGACGATCATCCTATTGTTATTTCGGGAATAGCGGGCTTGCTGACGGATTTGAATAATATAGAAATCGTAAAGAAATTTGAGTCGGGAATAGCGCTTTTGGATTATATTGAAGATCATCATGTAGATTTGATTTTGATGGATATTTTTCTGCCGGTAATAAATGGAGTTGATTTGTGTAAAACAATAAAGCAAAAACATCCAAAAATCGTAATTATCGGAATGAGCAGCCAGTCTGAAAGAAGCCTCGTAATGCAGTTTATTCAGAATGGAGGAAACGGATATATTCTTAAAAATGCCTCTTTTGATGAATTTAAAGATTGTATTTATAAAGCTATTGACGGCGAAATTGTTTTTAGTGAAGAAGTAAAAACGATAATCAGCCAGCCGCTTTCTGAAGATTTAGAACGTATTCCTGCGTTAAGCAGAAGAGAGCGCGATATTGCATTATTGCTCTCGCAGGGAAAATCGACTCAGGAAATAGCAGACGATTTGTTTTTGAGTTTTCTAACGGTGCAGACGCATCGGCGAAATATTCTTCAAAAGTATAAAATGAAAAACGTGGCAGAATTAATTGCTTTTCTTCTCAAAAATAATATGATGAATTAAGACAAAATTGCTGTAAAAATGCCAAAAAGACATTTTGTTAAAGTGGTTCGCAATTTGCAGTTTGTTTTGTAAATTTAATCATCAACTAAAAAAAATAAAACATGGGAGGTTCATATATTATTCTTGCCGGAGTCATAATGTTATTCAGCTGGCTGGTAAGTGCAAAATTAAAGAGCAAATTCGAATTATATTCTAAGCTGCAATTAAGAAACGGAATGAGCGGTGCAGAAATCGCAGAAAAAATGCTTGCAGATAACGGCATTACAGATGTTCGTGTTATCTCAACGCCCGGACAATTAACAGATCACTATAATCCTTCTGATAAAACAGTAAATTTAAGTGAGGCCGTTTACAATCATCGAAATGCAGCAGCTGCGGCGGTTGCAGCTCATGAATGTGGACATGCTGTACAGCATTCTATAGGTTATGAATGGCTTACGATGCGCTCTAAACTGGTTCCAATTGTGAGTGTGGCTTCAAATTATGTACAATGGATTTTGATCGCAGGAATCCTGATGATTAGGGTTTATCCGCAATTGCTGCTAATTGGAATTATCATTTTTGCAGCTACAACTTTATTTTCGATCATTACACTGCCTGTAGAATATGATGCCAGCAACAGAGCACTTGCATGGTTAGAAAATAAGCACATGCTGACAGCTGAAGAGCAGGCGGGAGCAAAAGATGCTTTAAAATGGGCGGCAAGGACGTATGTTGTAGCAGCTATTGGTTCTATTGCAACGCTGCTTTATTATATTTCTATTTATTCTGGAAGCAGGAGAAATAATTGATAATTGAGATAATTAGATAATTGTTCAATTAGATAATTTATAACAAACCTAACAGGTTTTCAAAGCCTGTTAGGTTTTTTTATTAATTATGATAATTAAAAAAGAGAAAGATTAAAATCCATATTCCAGATATTATATAAATCGAATTTAAGTATTGTTTGTTTTCAGATTTATAATACTTGAAAAAAAGAATTAAAGTGTAAATTATACTTATTGGAATCAGTAATAAAAAAAGAATAGTGCTAATCCCAGGACCATGCGGACTCCCATTTTGAATACTTCCCACAAAATAAATGATGGCAATAAACGATAAAAAAAATAAAATAGTTTTGTATTCGGATCTAATATTTATCATGCAGTTTTTAAATTATCAAATTGACACATTCTCTAATTATTAAAACTAAAAATAAGGAAAAGTATAATCCAAAAACCAGAAATGATATAAATACAGTTTAAGTACTGTTTGTTCTCTGATCTGTTGTATTTAAAATAAAGGATCAGACTGTAAATAATGCTGATTGGAATTGAAAGCATAAATAATAAAAAACCTGCTCCGGGCGTACAAACACCACTCGGGCTTACTTTTTCTGAGATAATGGCTGTTATAAAATAAGCAATAAAAAAAATTATGGTTTTAATTTCGGGTCTAATAGAAGTAAACATTGGTTTAAATGGAATTTAAATTATCAAATAGCCGTATTTTCTAATTAAGTAAATTATCAAATTGGTTAAAGTTGTATCTGTCTGTCAATCTGCTGATCTAACGAAATGAAAGTCTCTGTTCTGGAAACACCTTCTATTGCTTGTATTTTTGTGTTTAAAAGCTGCATCAAATGTTCGTTGTCACGACAGATAATTTTAATTAAAACGGACCAGTTTCCTGTTGTATAATGGCATTCTAATACTTCTGGAATTTTCTTTAAATCCTTTACTGCTTCAGAATTGCGGGAAGCTTTGTCCAGATAAACGCCTACAAAAGCCATAGTGTTATAACCCAGAACTTTTGGGTTTACTGTAAATTTTGATCCTGAAATAACGCCAGATTGTTCGAGCTTTTTTAAACGCTGATGAATTGCAGCGCCAGAAATACCTATTTTATTGGCTATTTGTAGTATGGGTTTTCGGGCATCATCCATTAAGTAGCGCAGGATTTCTTTATCGATACCGTCAATTTCAATTAATAGGGAATTGATTTTCATAACTTAAAATTTGAAACTATTTTTTGTGATTTGGGTTTTGAATAGAAATCAAATGTAGTTAAAAGGAGGTAAAAAAGAAAATTACAATTTTAAAATATAGCCCGTGGTTTCAACCACAGGATTGAGAGATGATGAATATTGCGTTCCAGTGGTTGAAGCCACTGATAATGTTTGATTTATAAAATTGATTAAAAAGAAAAATTCCAAATACCAAGTGATTAATTTGGAATTTGGAATTTAAAATATTTTTATTCTTAGGTTTATTTTCCTTTGTTTGCTTCGGCAATGTATTTTTCTAAAGCCATTGTCATAGAAGGAGTTTCTGGAGTTGGAGCAAGAATATCAATTCTTAAGCCATGATCTAGAGCTTCTTTTTGAGTTGTGCTTCCAAAAACTGCTATTCTGGTATCGTTTTGTTTAAAGTCTGGAAAGTTTTTAAACAATGATTTAATTCCCGTTGGGCTAAAAAACGCCAAAACATCATAATAAACATCTGCAAGATCCGATAAATCACTCATTACAGTTCTGTAAAAAACAGCTTGTGCCCAATCTACTTTTAATCCGTTTAAGGTTATTGGTGCGTCAGCATTTAATTGATCAGATGCCGGAAGCAGGAATTTTTCGTCTTTGTATTTTTTTATCAATGGAGATAAATCTGCAAAGTCTTTTGCGCCTACATAAATTTTACGTTTTCTATACACCACATATTTCTGCAGGTAAAACGCAACTGCCTCAGATTGACAAAAATATTTCAATCCTTCAGGTACTTTATAACGCATTTCGTCTGCTACTCTGAAAAAATGATCTACCGCATTTCTGCTTGTCAAAATAATTGCAGTATAATGATTAAGGTCGATTTTTTGTAATCGAATCTCTTTTGCATTAACCCCCTCCACATGAATAAATGGTCTGAAATCAATTTTTATTTTGTGTTTTTGTTGGAGCTCAAAGTAAGGAGAATTTTCCACTTTAGGTTCAGGCTGTGACACCAAAATTGTTTTCACTTTCATATTATAAACTTTTACTAAGCCACCTGTTTTGTAATCCAATAATACATGAAATAATAAGGGGCTATTTCAAGAGCGCAAAGATATAAAATAAAATAAAAAAACTTACTGATTATTGCATTTTGATATGTTTTAATTGAAATAAAGTAAGAGTACAGGCTAATACACAGTGAAATAGCTATGATCACGAGCGGAATCGTTTTCGGAATATCATCATAATAGAACAAAATTGCATTGATCGGAAGTACCAAAATACCAATATAAGTCCTGTATGTTACTTTTTGTAAGTTAAAGAGCTCTACAAATTCGTCGATATTGAATGAGGCTGCAACAATTTTCTCCACCAAATATTTTCCAAGAATAAAGTACAGCAGGAAAGTTGCAATCTGAATAAACAGAATCCAATCGGTCTTTTCTGCATATCCAAAAATATGCATCGTCAGCTGAATGAAAAAAGCATACGAAATAATTTGAACGAAAAATAAGCCAACCGTAAAACTGCTTTTCATATGGCTGTTGTCACGATAAATTTTTGCGTATTTATCAGAAAATATCAGCTTGCTGAATTCACTGAATCTGGTCTCGTAAGCAGATTTTGTCATAGCAACAACGGCAAAGGCCAACACAAACAAAAGTGTTGCCCAGTCTTTGTTTTCAATAATTCGAGGATGAAGTTGTTCAATCATAACGATACAAAATTAGTAATTTTTTGTGTCAATACTTTTATTATAAATTTATTATGAGTCAAATGCTATAAAAAGTTTACTTTTGCGGTGAAATTACCCAGAAAAATGAATGATAGTATTGTCATAATTCCCACTTATAACGAAATTGAGAATATAGAAAGTATAGTTAGAGCTGTACTTTCGCAGCATAAATCTTTTCATCTTTTAATTATTGATGATAATTCTCCCGATTTTACTGCAGATAAAGTAATTGCACTGCAGGAAGAATTTTCAGGAAGACTTTTTTTAGAAAAAAGAGCTAAAAAATCAGGTTTAGGAACAGCATATGTTCATGGATTTAAATGGGCTTTGGAGCGAGAATATGAGTTTATTTTTGAAATGGATGCCGATTTTTCTCATAACCCAAATGATCTGGAGAAATTATATGATGCCTGCCACTTCGGCGGTGCTGATCTTGCAATTGGATCGCGTTACGTAACGGGCGTAAATGTGGTAAACTGGCCGCTTAGCCGCGTTCTGATGTCTTATTTTGCATCGGTTTACGTAAAGTTTATTACCGGAATGAAAATTCACGATGCAACTGCAGGTTTTGTCTGTTATAAAAGAAACGTTTTAGAAACAATAAATCTGAATAAAATTAAGTTTGTTGGATATGCTTTTCAGATCGAAATGAAATACAGAACGTATTGTGCAAAATTTGAAATAAAAGAAGTGCCTATTATTTTTACCGATAGAACAAAAGGAGTTTCTAAAATGAGCAACGCTATTATAAAGGAAGCAATTCTGGGAGTAATTTCGCTGCGATTAAAAAAATTAGTCAATTCATTATAAACGAATCAGAATGAATAGGATTTTAATAAAAAATGCCAAAATTGTAAACGAAGGGTCTATTTTTGAAGGCGATGTCTTAATTGAAAACGACTTGATAGTCGAAATTGCAGACAGTATCAGTCTAAAAAGTTCAGATTGTATCGTTATAGATGCAGAAGGAAATTATTTAATGCCGGGTGCAATAGATGATCAGGTGCATTTTAGAGAACCAGGATTAACCCATAAAGGTGATATCGAATCTGAATCGAGAGCTGCTGTTGCCGGCGGTATTACTTCTTTTATAGAACAGCCTAATACGGTTCCTAATGCAGTTACTCAGGAAATCTTAGAAGATAAATATCAAATTGCTGCAGTAAAATCATTTGCGAATTATTCGTTTATGATGGGAGCAACCAATGATAATCTGGAGGAAGTTTTAAAAACAAATCCAAAAAATGTTGCCGGAATCAAGATCTTTCTAGGATCTTCAACCGGAAATATGCTGGTAGATAATGAAGCGGTTTTAGAAAAGATTTTTTCGAGCACGCCAATGCTGATTGCGGTTCACTGCGAAGATGAAACTACAATTCAGGAAAATCTTAAAAAGTTTAAAGAGCAATATGGTGATGATGTTCCCGTAACGGCGCATAACCTGATCAGAAGTGCAGAAGCGTGTTATATTTCTTCGTCAAAAGCAGTGGCGCTGGCCAAAAGAACTGGTGCAAGACTTCATATTTTTCATCTTTCGACTGCTAAGGAAATGGAATTGTTTACAAATAAAATTCCGTTAGAAGATAAAAAAATTACTGCTGAGGTTTGTGTGCATCATCTTTGGTTTACAGATGAAGATTATAAAACAAAAGGTAATTTTATAAAATGGAATCCTGCTGTAAAAACGGCAGCAGACAGAAAAGCATTGTGGGAAGCCTTAAACGATGGTCGAATTGATGTAATTGCAACCGATCACGCACCTCATACAAAAGAGGAGAAAAAACAATCTTACTTAAATGCTCCTTCTGGAGGACCTTTAGTACAGCATGCTGTTGTAGCAATGTTTGAAGCGCATCATCAGGGAAAAATTAGTGTAGAGAAAATTGTGGAAAAAATGTGCCACAATCCAGCTAAAATCTTCAAGATTGAGAAGCGCGGTTTTATTAGAGAAGGCTATTATGCTGATTTGGTTATTGTAAATCCGAGTCTTCCGTGGAGTGTAAATCAGGACAATATATTAGCAAAATGCGGGTGGTCTCCGTTTGAGGGTTATGCCTTTAAATCAAGAATTACACATACTTTTGTTAATGGCGAATTGGTTTATAATAACTTTAAAGTAAAAGATTCGCGTGCCGGAAAAAGATTATTGTTTGATAGATAAATAACTGAGATGAAGAATTTGATAATTATAATATTGGTTTTGTTTCTTTCTGTAAGTTGTAAAAAAGACTTGGTAAAACAGCCTAAAAAACTTATTGAGAAAGAAAAGATGATTGATATTATGTATGATTTGTCGCTTTTGGAGGCTATGAAATATCAAAGTCCGCTTTTGGTAGATTCTATAGAGACCAATCCTGTTAAGTTTATTTTAAAAAAATACAAAGTAGACAGTCTTCAGTTTGCACAAAACAATATTTATTATGCTTCAGATTATGAAGGATATAAAGATATGTTTGATGAAATCTCAAAGCGTTTAGCAAAAAATCAGAGAGCAGTAGATTCAATTTTAAAGATTGAAGAAAAAAAATCAGGAAAAATCAAAAATAAAATTTCTAAAGATTCTGTGAAAGCGCCTTTAAAGCCAGAAATTAATGCTGGTAATGGGCAGGATGTTCCAATGGATCAATAATTATAATTTAGAAACATCTTTTATGTACTGATGTACATCTAAAAAAACCGTTCCCAGAGCGGTTTTTATTTTTTCATTAGAATACAGATTTTTAGAATACGAAGCTTTTGCGGCCGCTTTTGTAATCTTTCTTTTCTGAAAAAATAACGTCGAAAATAGGCTGTCGGCGATCCAAAGAAAATTCATCAAGATAGGTTTAGCATGAATGCTTGGTTTTTTTACTTTTAAAGTTGCTGCAATAGTATTCAAGATATCGCGAAAGATTACATTGTCTGCAATTAAAGTAAAACGTTCGTTTTTGATAGTGCTTTTCATTAAATCAAAAGCAGTTTTTATAACATCGGTTACGGTTATAAAACCAGTACTTCCAATTGTGTAAAACGAAAGGCCGTTGGCTACTCTGGTATAAAATTCAGCACTTCCCTGATCACAGTTTTTTGTTTTCGGAATCGGTCCTAAAATTACTCCCGGATTTAAAATAATAACATCCAACCCTTCTTGCAGACCGCGCCAAACTTCCATTTCGGCACCATATTTAGAAATGGCGTAATCGCTGTGTGGTTTTTCCGGATTCCAGTCGGTCTCTTCTGTAATATACGTTTCATGCGGTGCAATATCTCCTAAGGCAGCAATAGAACTAAAAAAGCAGAATTTTTTAATTCCTTTAGCTATAGAAAAATTAACCATATTAGCCGTTCCTTCGATGTTGGTTTTTCGAAGTTTTTCTTCATCTTTTGCATCAAATGAAATTAAAGCTGCGCAGTGATAAACATATTCAATATCTATAAAAGCATTTTCTAAAGAAGGAACGTCTAAAATATCGGCTTCAAGCCAATTAATCTTATCAAACAATTCGGCTTTTTTGTATAATTCAAAAACCGTTTTTGTTTTCTGAATGTTATTTTGATTTCTGTAAATTGCCCTGACATTTTCTCCATTTTCAATTAAATGAAGTAATAAATGTGCACCAACTAAACCTGTTCCTCCAGTTACTAATACCATTTTGTAAAGATAAGTTTTTTGGTTTTAAGGTACAAAGGGGCAAAGGATCAAAGTTGCAAAGGTTTTATGAAAGGATCAAAGTTGCAAAGGTTCAGAGAAGCAGAGGTTTATATTGTGTTGAAATTTATTTTTTAAGATTGAAATTGATTTTACCGCTTTCATTACTATTGATAATGTTGCTGCTTTTTGATTTTGCCATTGTCATTGATTATATTTGCGCAAAATATTTTTAAAATGAAGAATCTAGTTGAAGAATTAAAATGGCGCGGTCTATATCATGATAGTATGCCTGGAACAGAAGAACAATTGCTGAAAGAAGTAACTACGGCTTATATTGGTTTTGATCCAACGGCAGATTCGCTTCATATCGGCAGTATGGTTCAGATTATTTTATTGGTTCATTTAAAGAATTTTGGGCATCAGCCAATCGCTTTGGTTGGAGGCGCAACAGGAATGATTGGTGATCCTTCTGGAAAATCGGACGAAAGAAATTTATTAAACGAAGAAACTCTGGCTAAAAATGTTGCTGGTATTAAAAGTGTTTTGTCTCGTTTCTTAGATTTTAATTCAAATGAGGCAAACGCTCCAATTATGGTGAATAACTATGACTGGATGAAAGAATTCTCTTTTATTGATTTCGCACGTGAGGTTGGAAAACGCATCACGGTAAATTATATGATGGCAAAGGATTCTGTTAAAAAGAGGTTGAGCGGAGAAGGAGAAGGAATGTCTTTTACAGAATTTACTTACCAACTGATTCAAGGATACGATTTTTATCATTTATATAAAAACAACAACTGTATTTTGCAAATGGGAGGTTCTGACCAATGGGGAAATATCACCACAGGTACAGAATTGGTTCGCAGAATGGGAGGAGAAGGATCAAAAGCATTTGCTTTGACAACGCCGTTAATTACAAAAGCAGACGGTTCTAAATTTGGTAAAACTGAAGGTGGAAATGTTTGGCTGGATGCAGATAAAACTTCAACTTATAATTTTTACCAATTTTGGTTAAGAACAACTGATGTTGATGCTGAGAAATACATCAAAATCTTTACTTTCCTGGATAAAGAAACTATTGAAGCTTTGATTGAAGAACACAAAGCAGCACCGCATTTGAGAGTTTTACAAAAGAAATTAGCGGAAGAAATTACTGTTTTTGTTCACGGAAAAGAAGCTTTAGAAGATGCCATAAAAAAATCTGAATTTGTTTTTTCTAATTTTTCAATTGATAGTTTGGTAGAACAAGGAGAAGATTTTTTTATTGATATATTCTCTGAATTTGATCAGCCTGTTGTTAAAAAATCAGATTTAATGAATGGAGTTGACGCGGTATTAGCATTGTCAGATTTAACACAAATTTTCACTTCACGGGGAGAAGCCAGAAAAGCTCTTGCAAGTAATGCTGTTTCTGTGAATAAAGAGAAAATTCAGGTAGAAACTTTATTGACTTTGAAAGATATATTTTTTGAAAAGTATATTTTGGTTCAGTTTGGTAAAAAGAAGAAATATTTCATTATCAATGTTGAAAACGATTAAATATTCATAAGGTTGCAAAACCCAAAAGTATAAGTCCCAATATCTTGAAAGAGTTGTTGGGATTTTTTTTAAGCAGATAAAATTATTTAATAAAATTACGATTAAACGATTAAACAAGTCAACGATTAAACTATAGAACCATCAAATTACAGCCTCGAATATCAGAATTATCAAAACGTCCCAATACCTCAAAAGAGTTGTTGGGATTTTTTTTGCCTAAATCCTGAGTAGCAATAAAAGAACAGGAATTGATGTTGGCTAAATCGATAACATTTATGCCTCCGGTTTTTCCGTCTTTCACGTAAGTGAGAGCATCTTCGGGATCACGAACGAGAATATGCATCCATGAAGGACATTCGAATATACCTTCGCCTAAAGAATAAGCCTGTCCTAAAAGTTCCGTCATTCCATATTCTGAATGGATGGCATTTACGCCAAAACCTTTACAAAGTTGTTCGTGCAGTTCTTCGCGAATCATTTCTTTACGCTTTCCTTTCATGCCGCCTGTCTCCATGATAATGGTATTTTGAAGATTAAATTGATGTTTTTCAATCAAATCTAACAAAGCGTATGTAACTCCGATTAAAATCACATTTTGACCAGATTCGTCTAAAGTGGTCAGCTTTTTTATTAAGTCGTCGTGGTTGTGCAGATAAAACCCGCTATCAGGCTGATTGGATAGTTTTATCAAGTCTTCGACCATATAGATCAACGAAGAGCCTTCGCGTTCTAAATAAGACGGCAAAAGGGCTAAAACTACATAATCTTCGATATTGCCATAAAATTGAGAAAACCCTTTTCGATAACTTTCTTCATAAAGCGTGACATCTGTAACCAGATGTCTGCTGGTAATCATTCCTGTTGTACCGCTGCTGGTAAAAGTTACCTGCGCCGGATTGGTATTGGACACCACATCGTGGCTTTTAAAAAACTGAATGGGTAAAAAAGGAATCTGCTCCAGCGATTTTACCTGCTGTGGATTTACTTTTAGAAAGTCACAGAAATTGCGGTAGACGATATTATTCTCGTGCTGAAAACGAAATACTTTTAATGCAGTTTTTTCAAATTGTTTCTGACTGGAAATTGTAAATATATCGCTGGCTGTGATCAAAACTTTTTTTGCAAAGGTAAATAATTGTGAGATGTACAGATAATAAAAAAGCTCCAAATATAATTTGGAGCTTAAATTTTATGTTTTATCGAATAATGAGCTTTCGTGTTGCGGTTGCGTTTTCTTCACTTATTTTTATGATGTAAACGCCTGGAACTAATTCTGAAACGTTTAGTTCTCTGGAACTTAAATGTGTTTGAAGTACTTTTTTGCCTAATATATCAAAAACTATGATTTCTTTTTCTGAATCGTTTTTAGTAGAAATATATACTCTTCCGTTTGTAACTGGATTAGGATACAAGCTTAATCCCTCAATAGAAGTACCTTCTTGAGGTTTTGGTAATTGTTTACTATCTTGAGCAGAAACACTCAGAGTAAAGAAAAAAGCCAATAAGAATGTAATATAAAAGTAATTTTTTGCCATCGCTCAATTTTAGTTATAGTAAATATACAAAAAAAATTACAAAAATGACGCCAAAAAAAAACATCCTAAAATTTTAGGATGTTTTTAACAATTTATAAACTAACTACTTAATCTTTAATTTTTCAAACAAGTACTGTAGACGCCGTAATTCTATTAAAATAAGTCTAAAAGTGCTTTATAAAAAAAGCTGCCTGAAAATCTTTCAGACAGCTTTTAATTTATTTATGCTTAAACTAATTACTTAGTCCAGTTAGCCCAAGTTGGTAAGTCAGCACCAGCACCAGCACCTAGAGCACCAGTAGTTGTTCCTGATAATTTAACACCATCAAAAACAGTGATAGAAGCTCCAAAAGTATAGTTTGAGATAGTAAAGTTACCAGCAGCGATATTTGCAGTTGCACCAGCATCAGTAGATATTTTCGTAAGGTCTTTTGGCATTCCGTCAGCAACATATAAGTTTGTGTAAGCTTGTTTTCCACCACCTTCTTTATAGTTGATTGCTTTTTCGTCTGCTAAGAAAGCAGCATCCCCTTTAATGATAGAGATGTTGATGATTTTAGCGTTAGTCATTGGAACAGCTGTACTTGGATCTTTTGCGTTTGTAGATCCTTCAACACCTGCTTTAGTAACACCTTTAATGTAAACATTTGTAGCAGTACCTTGCCATCCATCAGCAAAATCTAATGAATCATCATAAGAGTTTATGATTACTAAGTTAGAAGCGTTTACTGCTCCTCCGAAGAATTCAATTCCGTCATCACCACTTTCGAAAGTGTAGATATCAGATACTACAGTTCCTGAACCAACTCCGAAGAAAGAAACTCCATTGTATTCTTTTTCATTAGTGTATTTAGAACCTGTGTAAGAAATTCTTAAGAAGTTAATATTTCCAGAAGAATCTGCATTGTCATTACCTCCGTAGCTTAAAGCACCTACTTCAGAAGTACCATTGTCTCCAGTGTTTACTTTAGCATTACCAGCGATAATTAATCCACCCCAGTCACTTTGAGCAGGAGTAGCTTTTCCAGATGTCATAACAACTGGTTTAGCAGCTGTACCATTGATGTTGATTTTAGCGTTTCTTTCTACAGCAATAAATAAAGATGTAGATAGTGCAGTAGCAGAACTTTTGATTACAGTTCCGGCAGGAATAACTAAAGTAGCTCCACCTTTAACAACTAAACCTCCAGTTAAAGTGTAAGTTTGAGTTGGGTCTAAAGTTACAACACCATCATTGATGTCTCCTTTTAAATCGTCAACTTTTAAAACGAAAGTACTTTTGTTATCGTTTTTGTTATCATCATCAGAACTACAGCTTGTTAAAGCAAGTCCTAATATTGCAGCCATTGCAAATAAACTTTTTTTCATTTTGTTGTGTTTTATTGTTTTATTTATTTCAAAGCAAAGTAAACGAACATATGTTTTTGCTGAGTTAAGACCGTATTAACAATACATTAAGTATATTGGGGTAAAAAGAAACCTGCTTAATATAAAATTTACATTGCGTTATTATAAATAAAAAAAGGTGATTAGTTAATACTAATCACCTTTTATGTATTTATGGTTTTATTTTTTAGAATGTATAGTTTAAAGTAATTCTAAAATCTGAACCTGCTTTGTATGAATTTGCAGTAATATCACCAACAGATTCTTTTCCAGGTACTTTTCCTTGCTCTTGTACACGTTTGAAAGTTGGATTCAGAATGTTATTGTAAATAAGACCAAGTTTAAGGCTTTTAGTCAAACTTGTATTAGCAATAAAGTCTAATTTATTTACAGCTTTATCAACCAGGTTTCCTACTCTTGAAGTTCCAATTACGGCTAATTTATCTGAAAAATAAGAATACGATACCGTTGCACTGAAATCTTGTCCTTCTCTGAATTCATTTAAAAATGATAAGTTAGCATTGGCAAGAAAATCAGAAGCTCCTGTTAATTTACTTTCTGTAAAAGTAAAGTTTGCTCCAAAATCATTTTCGTCGTTTACTTTATCGTTGCTTAGATCTTGGTTTGTGTATAAATATGATCCGTTTGCGTCAAAAGAAAGTTTTGTCTTTAGACCATCATTTTTTTCAATTGTAAAAATGTCTTTTCTAAATTCTACTTCAACTCCTGCTACCGTTCCTTTATCTCCTGTGTTTGCATAAGAGATATCATTTGAAGAAGAGTTAAGGAACATTTCGTTGATCGGGTTTTGAATAATTTTTCCAAATGCAGTTACAGAAATTAACTCTCCTGCTTTTGGGAAATATTCCCATCCTAAATCAAAGTTGTAATTTGTCGAAGCGTATAAATTAGGATTTCCTTCGTAGGCTTGTGCAACATCTTCGTAAATAATTGGCACTTTTTCTTTAAACTGAGGAAGCGTATAAGTTTTACTTGCAGAGAATTTTAAATTTTGTTTCTCATTCAAGGTATACTTTGAAATTAAACTTGGTAAAATATTAAACTTTGAATCATTAGAGCTGTCGCCATCAGGAACTGTAGTTGTAATATAAAAAACATTCTGAGTCAATTGTTCCAGTCTTGCACCTAATATCACACTGAATCTTTCAGTTAAAGAATACTGAACATTAGCGAACGCAGCATTAATATCTAAATTTCCATTGTACAATTGTTTAATTCGGTTTGAGTAAGAAGAACCCCAATGTGCAGGATCTAAATAATTGTCTACATTATGTATGTCTTCTTTAGGAAAAGAAATTGTAGTTCTGCTCGGGAAGAATGAATATTGTTCCATGTTGTAATCTACATCTTTGAATTTTCCTGAATAACCCACAGTTATTTTCCCTTTGTAGGTATCATCGCTTTTTTTGTTGAAATTATATGATAATGCAATATTTGCAGCGATTTCGTTTTCCTTTAAGTCTTGAAAAAACCTGTGATTGTTGATGTTAGAGTTGGTGAAAAACGTATAGTCTACACCATTAGGAGCGTGAACAAAAGAGTTTTGCATACGATCCGGAATTGCACTGTTAGACATACTGTATCCTACACCCCAGTTTAAATTCCATTGATCGTTGAATTTGTTTTTTCCTGTTAATTGGTTCACAATTAATTGAGTTCTTTCAAAAGTTCCACGTTTGATAAAACCTGTAATTTGTTGAAGAGCGTTTCCGCCACCGTCAAAATTCTGGTTTGTTCCTTCGTACTCACTATAATCCTGATCACTTGAATTTAAGAATAAAGAAGTAAAGAAGATTGAGTTTTTGTTGTTGATTTTATAATCAGCAGTACCCATAACAGTTGTTGTAGTGCTGTGTTTGTAAGCTGTTCTGTTAAAGTCAGAAAATATATCTCCGTCAGAAGTAATTCCTCCTCTGCTGTATCCTTCAGTGTATTTATTTTTTGCACTAAATGAACCCGTAACAAAAGTACCAATTGAACTTTCGTCATTTATATTAAATCTTTTACCGGCAGATAAAGTATAGAAAGCATTCAATACATTTTTGTTTTCCTGTCTGTCCCAGCTTGTTGTATAACTGTATGGTTGTAATGGAGCATTAGGAACTCCAACTTTTTTAAATCCGGTATAAGAAGGTCCGTCTTGCAGATAAAAATGATCCTGTCCTAAAACATTTGTGTTAGCACCAGCTCCAATAGAGAAACTAACAAAAGGTTTTCCGCTGAATCTTTTTGCACTGATATCAATATTTGCTCCACCAAAATCGGCATAGTTTTGAGCCTCAAAAGTTTTGCTGATTCCAATGTTGTCAACAATATTTGTAGTAAAGATGTCTAAAAGTATGTTTTTGTTTGCCGGGCTGTTTGATGGTAAAGGAAGGCCATTTAGAGTAGTAACATTATAACGATCTCCTAATCCTCTTACGAAAACATTTCCTGAGTCATCTTGTTTAGAAATTCCACTAACTTTTGCAACTGCGTTTGCTACATCGTTAACCCCTTTTCTAGATATTTCATCTGCTCCAATTGCAGTTTTAAAAGCAACAGCATTTTTTTGGTCTAATAATAATGCAGATTCTTTTTGTTTATTTGTAGCAGCAGATTTTATTACAACATCTTTTAGTGTATAACCTCCAGAAGAAAGCACTTGATTTAATGTTGTTGTTTTACCAGCTGAAACAGTTACAGGCTGTTCTACAGATTCATATCCTACGAAACTAAAAATAACTACATAATTTCCAGGATTTACATTTACAGAATATTTTCCGTCAATGTCGGTATTTGCGCTAATATTTGTACCTTTAATTAAGACATTAGCAAAAGGCAGAGCGGCGTTGTTCATTTCCTTGTCGGTTAGAACTCCAGAAATCGTACCTTTGTTTTGTGCGATCGAAATCGTACAGATAAATAATGCAATAAATAGAAATTTTAAATTGAATTTCATTTCAGTGTTGTGTTTAATTTATTTTTGTGCAAAGAAATAACCACACCGTAAAGTTCATGTTACGCACTTGTTATGTTTTTGTGTCTTCAAGATTATCAAATTGTTATGAGATTAAATTACCGTTAACAGCATTATTTACCGCTTCGTTTATTAGTATATTTACCCTGTGAAATAAAAAACATCAGGTATTTAACAAAGAAAATTTGATGTAAGAATCTCAATTTTTGCTATTTATGAAAAAAACACAAACCAAGATTTTATTAGTTGACGATGAACCAGATATTTTGGAAATAGTTGGCTATAACCTTGCTCAAGAGGGCTATCAAATTGTAACTGCGTCTAACGGAAAAGATGCAATAGCAAAGGCTCAAAAAGAATTACCAGATTTGATTATTATGGATGTGATGATGGCTGAAATGGATGGTATGGAAGCTTGTGAACACATCAGAAAAATTCCTGAATTAAATAATGTTATCATAACATTTCTAACAGCGAGAAGCGAAGATTATTCACAAGTTGCTGGTTTTGATGCAGGTGCAGATGATTATATTACCAAACCAATAAAACCCAAATTATTGGTCAGCAAAGTAAAGGCTTTGTTAAGAAGGTTAAAAGAACAAGAAGTGGTCAGCGATACTCTAAATGTTGGCGGAATCGAGATTAACCGAGAAGAATATAAGATCATAAAAGGCAACGTAGAAATTGCTTTACCAAGAAAAGAATTTGAATTGTTTTATTTACTAGCCTCAAAACCAGGAAAAGTTTTTAAAAGAGATGAAATTCTCGATAAAGTCTGGGGTAATGAAGTAGTAGTGGGCGGAAGAACAATCGACGTTCACATCAGAAAACTGCGCGAAAAAATTGGTGAAGATCTTTTTAAAACCATAAAAGGAGTAGGTTATAAATTTGAAGTTTAGACATTCAATACATATTTGAACCATATAAGTGATATAAGTTCAATTAAATTGTTGCCTGTAAATTTTAAAAATTATTATATTTAGCACATGTAAACAATGTTTATATGTGCTAAGTCATTTATAGTCAAAAGTAAAATGAACTTATATCACTGATATGGTGAAAAAAATAATCCATTAATGGTTAATTGCTTTAATTTCAATGAAAATTAATTTTAAAAAAACATACAAATTTGCTGTAAAATCGGCATTATATATAAGTCTTTTTGCAACAGGATTTGTGTTAATGTTAATGTCTCTTTTCTACAAAAATCAACTGCAGCATCAAGTAGCTTTTGGAATCATCTTCATTATCTGCATTTACATATTTTCTTTTCTGGTTTTGCAGTATCGCGTAGAGCGTTTTATCTACAGAAGGGTTAAGAAAATTTACGATGACGTTTCCTTATTAGAGTCAACAACCCTTATCAACCAGCCGATAACGACAGATATGGAAACACTGTCACGCGAAGTGAAAAAGTTTGCCACCGATAAAAAACTTGAAATCGAAATGCTGGAAATTCGTGAGCAATACCGCAGAGAGTTTCTGGGCAATGTATCTCACGAACTAAAAACACCTTTGTTTACCGTTCAGGGATATGTTTCTACATTGCTCGACGGCGCTATGGATGACAAAAATATTAGAAAAAAATATCTAAAACGTGCCGAAAAAGGAGTAGAGCGTCTTATATATATTGTAGAAGATCTAGACATGATTACAAAATTAGAATCTGGAGATTTAGATTTGGTAATGTCTGATTTTAATATTGTTGAGCTGATTCAGAATGTTTTTGATTTATTAGAAATGAAGGCTGATAAAAAGAAAATCAAATTGGCGTTTGAAAGCAAGAATGTACAATCGGTTATTATTCGCGGTGATCAAGACAGAATACAGCAGGTTTTAGAAAATCTGATTGTAAACTCTATTAAATATGGTAAAGAAGGAGGACTAACAGAAGTTGGAGTTGTAAATCTAACTAAGAAAAAAGTCTTAATCAGAATCAGCGATAATGGAGAAGGTGTAGAAAAACAAAATATTCCAAGACTTTTTGAACGTTTTTACAGAGTTGATAAAAGCGGAACACGCTCAGAAGGCGGTTCTGGTTTAGGATTGGCAATCGTAAAACATATCATTGAAGCACATAAAGAAAAAGTCTATGTAGAAAGTGAGTTCGGAATTGGTTCTGAATTCTCTTTTACGCTGGAAAAAGCACATAAAACAATAAAAGCTGATGTTAAGTAAATGTCAGCTCTTATTCTGTAACCCGCATTACAAAAGGATTGTTTAGCGTAAGTCATATTTAGCTAACAATTTAGAAACAAATCTTCTTATTATGGTAACACCTTGTTAATGATTTCTTAACATAGGTGACACATCTTTGCATCTTGAACTTAAGTGCGTTAGAGAAAAAATGATAAAAAGAAAATTAATTACACTTTTATTGCTGATTTGTGCTGCAGTAAATGCTCAGGAACTACAGAAAGAAGATGTCAAAAAAGAAGTTTTACGTCTCTTAGATTCAATAAATAAAGCAAAACTTCCAGATACAAAATCTGGAGTAAGCGAAGAGCATTGGTACGATAGAATCTCTTTAAGAGGTTATGCACAAATAAGATACAATGGTTTGTTTTCTACAAATGACAAAGTTTCGTGCGAACAATGTGATAAATCCTGGGGAACTACTTCTACAGCTCCAGATGCAAAATCAAACAACGGTCTTTTTATCAGACGTGCCAGATTAGTGTTTTCAGGGCAGGTTCATCCTAATGTTTTTTTCTATTTTCAACCCGATTTTGCCAGCTCTCCAAGTACAGGAATTCAAAATTTTGTTCAGATTCGAGACCTTTATTTTGATCTTTCATTTGATAAGAAAAAAGAATATCGTGTTCGTATCGGACAAAGTAAAATTCCATATGGTTTTGAAAATATGCAGTCGAGTTCGCAGCGTTTGACTTTAGATCGTGCCGATGCTATTAACAGTTCGATAGCTAACGAGCGTGATTTGGGAGCATTCTTTTATTGGGCGCCAGCCGAAATTAGAGAACGTTTTGCAATGCTGGTTAAAGACGGATACAAAGGATCTGGAGATTTTGGGGTATTTGCTTTTGGAGTTTATAACGGACAGATCGCAAATAAAATTGACGGAAACAGAGATTTGAATGTTGTAGCAAGAGTAACCTATCCGTTTGTTATTGGAAGTCAGATTATCGAACCGGGAATTCAGGCTTATACAGGAAAATGGGCTTTTACCGGTGAAATTTCATCCGGCGTTGCTGTCGATGATCCGCAATATGTAAAAGATCAGAGAGTAGGAGCCACTTTTGTTTTGTATCCAAGACCTTTCGGAATCCAGACTGAATATAATGTGGGTACCGGACCGCGTTACAACCCGCTTACGAATGCAGTTGACGAGACAGACTTAAACGGTGGTTATGTTTTGTTGAATTATAAATTAGATTTTAAAAAACAGCATATTTATCCTTTCGCAAAATTTCAATATTACGACGGAGGAAAAAAATACGAAAAAGATGCCAGAAGTTATGTTGTAAGAGATTATGAATTTGGAATAGAATGGCAGCCAATTAAAGCATTCGAACTTACGGCAGAATATGTTATTGCAGACAGAAATTTTGTAGACAGCGCACTTCCTGTCAATAGACAACAAGGGAATTTGTTGAGATTGCAGGCGCAGTTTAATTTCTAAAAAAATAAAAATCCGTATTTATCTGTGTCTTCACGATAGTGAATCAGTGTAATCTGCGTCTGTAATCAGAAACATAGATTAAACGGATTTGCATTCGCAAAAATGCTGATTAATACGGGTTTTATTATTGAAATTATTCTTCAAAAACCGAAAATAACGAATCCCAGTCGATATCATTTTTAAACTGTGCTAAACCTTTAAACGATTTTACTTTCGAAAGATCTTCAATAGTAAAGTCGTCCTGCATTGCGTACGGTACCAGATTTTCTTCCTGAAGTTTTATCGCCAAATATTCCTGTTCGTATTGTCCCGGCGTCGGAATAAAAAAAGCTTTTTTACCCAGTTTAGCCAAATCCATTACAGTGGTATAACCAGAGCGGCACAAAACAAATTCACTTTCGTTAAAGGTTTGTTCCAGCTGTTTAGAATTCATAAAATTATAAAAAGTAACATTTCCAGATTCTAATTTAGTCTGCGTTTTTTCTACAACACCTTGTACAAAGACCACCTTGCCGTCAAAACCTTTAATTTCCTGCTGCAGTTTCTCATCCAGATAAGTACGCTGCGGTTCTGGTCCCGATAAAATAATCATTAAATCAAATACTTTGGGAGTTTCCTTTTTTTTCATTCTGCTCAAAGGACCAATATATTTTAAATTGAGATGATTGGTTTTAAGATGTCCCAATTCGCCTGTCAAATTAGTTTCTCCATCCGAGTCAGGAACCCAGCATTCGGTATATTTTTTTATAAAGTATTGATGACATTTACTGGTAAACCAAGTCGTATTTCCAGTCATTACATTTAGCTGATGCGTCATAAAAACCGAAGGAATCTTTCTGCTGAAAACCCCAAGACGGTTGTCCGAAATAATTCCGTCAATGCCGTGTTTTCTTATCCAGCTGTTTACCATTTTTTTCTCATCCAAAATCGCGGTGATCATCTTCGGTAAGTTCTTAATCAGTTTCCATTTAAAGTTTTTACCATTTTTAGCATATTCAATATGGTAAGAAGGCAATTCTAAAGTCTGAATGTATGGAAATTCTTTTCGGAGCAAAGCCAATGCAACTCCGTCAGAAGCAATAATCGGAATGAAATTGTTTTCTTGAAGCGCCTTAATAATAGGAATACATCTTGTGGCATGGCCTAATCCCCAGTTTAATGGAGCTACTAAAATAGTTTTGTTCGCAGAATAGTCAATGCTCATAGTTTAACGCTTTTTAAAAACGAAGATAAAGAAATATGTTTTCTGTGTTATTTTGTAGATATTACTAAATTATTAACTCTATTAATTGTTTAAAGCTTCATTATATACATAAAGATCTAGATAATTGTAATTATTTAGAAATGTAAAGTTACTTGTATGTTAAGAGCAATTAGACTTTTGGGTCGTTGCAGGACATAAAAAAAGAGCTGATCAAAACAGCTCTTTTTAAAATATTCAAAAATGATATTATTCTTGAATATAAGTTTTATTTCCGTTTTTGTTAATGTAATATTTACCGCCTTTTGGTCCGGTATATACTTTTTTTCCATTGTATTCTCCAGTAACTTTATCCGCTACTTTTGGAGCTTTTTCATTCGTTTCTTTCAAAGATTTAGCGCTTGACTTTTTAGTTGCCGCGGCATCTTTTTTGGCTGTTTTTGATGCATCATCAGCTTTTGTTGCTGCTTTTTTTGCTTTCGCAGCATCGCTTTTTGCCTTTGTCGCTTCTTTGTCTGCTGTTTTTTTAGCAGCGTCTGCCGTTTCTTTTTTTGCATTTGCTGATGCTTCATCCGCTTTAGCTGCTGCCTTTTTAGACTTTGCTGCTTCTTTTTTTGCATCTGCTTTTGCTTTATCTGCATCCGTTTTTGCTTTTTTAGCAGATGCTTCTGTCTTGCTCTTCGTAGTTTTTGCTGTTTCCTGACCGTAAAAATTGCTAGAAAAAACAACCATAAAACACAGTAATAATAATTTTTTCATGTGGTTAAAAGTTTAAATTTCAATTAAAATTAAGCAATTTATTGGTACGTTTATCGCAAAGCATTAAAAATAAGCACGAAGCTGTACATTTCCGGTATGAACCGTTGATCCGGTCTCGCTTTTACGGCCTTGGTAGTTTAAATTGACATCTAAAAACTGCGTTATATTCTTCTGCAGAAGCAGTTTCCAAACTAAGTTAGATCCAGCCTGAAGCCCTTCCAACATTTGAAAACCTACAGAAGAAAATTCATTTCCTGTAAATTTATTTTCATAAAAAGAAAACTCTCCATTTACTGTTATTTTTCTTTCGCCGGCAAACGAAAAAGAAGTTCCGATCCTGTTTTGTACTAAAGTCTCCAAATTTCCGATTTGATTTTCTTTATTCTGTAATTCATAAAAGAAATCTAAACTTGTGTTTTTTGAAAATAAATAACTGATTTTTGGTGCTATTTGATAACCCGTCAAATCATAGTTTTTTTCAACAAAATCTTCCGAAACCAATGTTGTTTTAATCGTTTTAGTGAAGAAATTAAACAGCCAGCTTTTTTGATATAAATGCGTATACTGCAATTGATGCGAATTGTTTCTTACATCCTGCGAGCCTATAGAAAGCAGACTTTTTCCTTTATTTATTAAATAAGAATAAGTTACAGAATGTTTTTGTTTCCCTCTATTATAGTATAAACTATTTCTAAAGCTGGAATTTAATCCTAATATATTTTGTTCAGAAGAATCAAAGGGATTTAACTCTAAACGTTCGCCGCTGCTTTTTACTTTTCGGTCCATAATAAACGATGTCTGATTATAAAAATAAGACAACAATTTTTTAAACCCCTGATCGTTCTGCCATTGCAGCGGATTGATTGTAACAGACTGCGAAAATTTATTTTGATTGGTCTTAATATAAATCTGATTTGGCAGAAATATTCTAACATATTTTGCCTGATCAGGAAATGCGGCAATTTCAAACTCTTCCAGTTCCTGAATACCGTTGCTGTTGTAATCATTCCAGGTATAAACTCCTTGTCCCGTCGGAACTTCAATATACGTAAATTCTTGTTGTGCAATAGTTCCTGAACTCGTTTCGTAAGCACTGCTAATTTGCATTAATTGATTAAAAAAACGGTCATTGTATAAAATCCTGGAATTTAAAGAAGGCTCTTTTTTTCGTGAAACATCTACGAAATCCAAAGTCCTGTAGCTGGCATAAACAGCCAGATCTGTTTTTTTATTCTGAATCAGTTTTGATCTTAAATAATAAGTCTGTGAATTGTTTACATGCTGTAATAATCCGTTTTGAAGACTGTCATTACGACGACGCAAAAATCCTAATTCTACATAAACTTTGGTACTGTCGCCGCGTCCTAAAAAAGATCCATATTCTGTAAATCGTTGGCTTAAAGCCGAAAACTGATTGGTTATTTTATCTTTCTCCTGATTGTCTTCAATCTGCAGACTTGCGCCAATCCAGTTTTTGCCAAAATGATATTTGGTTCTCGTTTGATTTCGAATAAATTTAGAAGTAGAAACTGTTGCATCAGAATTTAAAAAACTTCCCTGATTTTCTATTGTCCAGTTTTTTAGTTTAAAAAGCGCCGATGTCGTATGTCTGGATCCCGAATAACTTTCTGTAAAATCTAATTTCTCAAACTGATACGTAAATAATCCAATATTGGTAGAAGTCTTTTTTGCAAATAAATCAAAATTCAGTCCCGTTACCAAAAGGCTTTGATTGCCCAGAAGAGTAGAATTCAAATTCCAATCCCGATTGAATTCGATATTATACAAACGTTCTACAGATCTAAAATTTTCCTGAACAAATTGATAATTAGAGAAAACATCCAAAGTCCAATCTCTTGTAAAAAGGCGTTTTTTAATATTTGTTTTCAAAGCAATTCCTTTATTATCAGAATCGTCAATTCCAGAAAACAAATTAAGGTCATTGTTGCTCACCGCAAGTTCAACATCTATTAAAGTTTTTTCGTCAGGATTATATTTTCCTAAAAAAGTCGCCACCTGTAGTTTTATCGGAGCAGCAAGTTTTACAATTGGTTCGTAATTTCCTTGTAAAACACCATTTACCGGTGGCGCATATTGATAGATACGTTCTACAGAATTGTTGTTTTGTATGGTGTAGTTTCCCAGATTATTTCCCGCCAGACTAAACTTTACATTATACAAAACATCGGCCGGATTATTAGAATATTCGTAAACTTCAATTCCGTTAACAATTGTTTTTCTGTACAGAATTTTATTCTCTGCATAAGTATCTTCGTAAGCAGATGGTGCAGTCATTAAATTCGGATTATCTCCTGCCTGACCTAAAATCTGAACTTGTTCTGTAGAAAGATTTTGCTGTAAAGGCTGGTTTTTTAAATCATTTTCAGAATAAATATAACCCCCAAAACTCCAGTTTTTGTTTTCATGCGAGGCACCGGCGTAAGTTACCAGTCGATTATAATTTCGTTCAGAATATTGATATTCAACGTTAATCCTCATTTCTGAAGTTATAGTAAAAAGGGAAGTAAAAACAATTTCGCCAGCATTATAATCAATAACATAATCGTTGTTTTCGCCTCGTTTCAGCAAAACACCATTTACGTAAACGCGCTCAGAACCCGAAATCACCAATACATACAATTCACCATTCTGGCCTTTTAATTTGTACGGACCCTGATTTCCTTCCTGACCAATAAAAGTACTTTTGGCATACTGGCCTTTTACAAAAGCAACCGAGGCAAAAATATTAGTTTTGCTGGTTTCTGTATCTATGTCAAAATTTGTCGACAGACCCTGCACTTTTTTATTAAACCGTAAAAATTGCGTTTTTCTGTTTTCCAGAAATACATCGCCTGCGCGAATGTTCCATTCATTGCTGAAAAGTTCCATAAATATATTATCAAACTGATCTAGTTTTTGAGAGTAACCCCCATTTTGCAGCGGAATATTATTGTCTTGAAGTGAAGCTCTCAAGCTTATCTTGTCGGATATTTTTCCGGTAATTTGTAAGTCTAAATTAGAATTTAAAACCGTGTTTTGATTATTTCCCACAGTAACGCCGCGTGTAATACTTCCAGAAGTCGTTAAACCGTCAAAAGGTGTGGTTTTTTTTATATTAGTATTTTCGATTTTATACAACTTTTCAGTTCCGGCATCATTACTCACAACCTGATTAGATTTGTAGAGGCCATATTCTTTGGTTAGAAAATCAGGATATTTTAAATAATTTACAATTAAAGTATCAGAAGTAATAGTAAGATTTTCTTTGAGAAGTAAAGTTCCTTTTTTGAAATCAATTTTATAAAAAGAAGTGTCTATGGCTTCGTTTTTAGTATTCAGAATTTGAAAAAAACTCGAATTAATACTAAATTCTTCCAGACGTATAGTGTCTTTGGTGATAATTACTTTTTTTGTTTTGTACGACGATTCTGTTTCCTGAGCAAAAAGACCAGAACAGAAGAGAAACACCGCAGGAAACAGTAATTTTTTCAACATAAATACTTTAACTCTAAAAAGCCAAAAGTAGTATTTATAATTGGTAAATTATAAGACAGGTAAGATGGTTTGAACAATGATTAAAGTAAGTTGTATTATGGGTTTGTTAATTTTCCTAAAATGAAAATTACAGCAATTAAAACAAAAATCATAAAAAGCGAATTAGGATTTGCGAAGTTAATTGTCCATCCGAGTTGTTTAATTCTTTTGGGAGGGAAAATTCGATAGTCTTCCGGATTATAATAAAAAATGCCCCATTTCCAATTGTTTGGGTCTTTATGCCATCGATTTTTAGTTTCTTCACTAGGATTATTGTGTATTCCCATAATTTCAGAAATTAAATTATTTGGATATTCAGTTTTATAAAGATAATTAAACTATACTCAAAATTAAGCTTTTGTAAGAAAACAATTTATTCTTTGTCAGGGTATTTTTACCCGTTTTAATTATTTTTTTGATTTTAATGAGTATTAATTTCTAATATTGTCCTCTATACTTATGTAAGTAAAAACTGAATCGTATATGAATGTCCTTATAGGTAATAAACTTAAAAAACTTAGAAAAAACAGTAATTTGTCTCAAGAAGAAATGGCTGGTTTTCTTGATATATCTCAGTCTGCTTATGCCAGAATGGAAAGTGGCGAAAGTCATTCCTGGGCAAATCATATTCTGAATATCTGCGAAATTTTTAAAATCTCACCAGAAGAATTGGTAAAACGAGATTACCCTGAAGAAAATAATCACCACCAAAAAGTGACAGAAATCTATACCGTTCAGGAATTGTCGGACAAGATTATTGAGCAGTATGAAGAACGTATAAAAGATTTAAAACAAACGATACAGGATTTAAAGGAGTATAGGGATATGTAGAAGGAAATATTTATTGTTTTTTCCAGTTTCTAATGATTAAAAAAAATAGTTTTATTGAAGTAAGTCTTAGTCGAAAATCGGTTTTTTAATGCCTAAATTCAGATTATTATAAATAATTTCTTATGTTTATATTTGTTAAAACGTTAATTATGAATGAAACTGTAGGAAATAATTTAAAAATATTACGTAAAATAAAAAACCTTTCGCAAGAGCAAGTAGCAGATCATTTAAATATATCACAATCTGCTTATGTGAGAATGGAACGCGGCGAAAGTACTTCTTGGGCAAGTCATTTTGTAAAAATCTGCCAGGTTTTTGAAATTACTCCAGAAGAGTTAGTTAAAAAAGAATTGGGAGTATCCACCTATGAAAATTTGATTGGCACGGAACGTTTAACTGAAATTGCAATGCTGAGTGTTTATAGAAAAATAATAAAGACATATGAATTGCAAATGGAAGATCTTAAAACTATAATTAAACATCTAAATAAAGGTAAAAACTAAAAAAGGCTTCACTATTAGTGAAGCCTTCCTGAGAAAATATATTTGAATTAAAATAATTGCCTTTTATAAAGAAATATTAATTAATCTCTTTAGTAACGATCTGCATCGTTTCGCGGCTTACTTGTTTTAGTAAAACTTCTTTGTTTTCTTCAACAGTTTGAGCTGCATCGTCTGTAAAGTGACGAATGGTATATAAAGTTACATTTTCGTTATAATCTACTTTGAATTTTTTCGAAAGAATAGCATTCAATTCATTAAAATTCTCAAATTTATCTTCCACACAAACAGAAAAACTAATCGCAGAGTTCTGAATTAAATTTACTTTAAGTTTAAATTCATGAAATAAGCCAAAAATCTCACTGATGTTTTCTTCCATTATAAAAGAAAAATCTATAGAAGAAAGCGAAATCAAAAGCTGGTTTCTTTTTACAATAAAACACGGATATTGCGGTTCAAGATCAACACCTTTAGAAACGCAGGTTCCTTTTAATAAAGGATTGATAAACGATTTTACATACAACGGAATTTCCTTTTTCTGAAGTGGCTGTAATGTTTTTGGGTGAATAACCGTTGCGCCGTAAAAAGCCAGTTCGATAGCTTCGCGATACGAAATCTGATTTAAAAGACTGGCATTTTCAAAATAACGCGGGTCAGCATTCATCACTCCCGGAACATCTTTCCAGATCGTTACACTTTCTGCATTTAAACAATAGGCAAAAATTCCGGCAGTATAATCGGAACCTTCACGGCCTAAAGTGGTTGTAAAATTATTTTCATCTGCACCCAGAAAACCTTGTGTGATGTTCAATATTTTTCTTGGAACATTTTTGCTGATTAGCTGTTGTGTCGTTTCCCAGTCAACTTCGGCATCTCTGTAATTTGCATTTGTTTTAATGAAATTGCGGACATCAAGCCATTGCGTCTGAATTCCCATGAAATTCATGAAATAACTCAAAATCGTTGTCGAAATCAATTCACCATAACTTACAACCTGATCGTACACAAAGTTATAGTTTGGCGATTTATTATGTGCCAAAAAATATTCCAGCTCAGTAAATTGAGCAGTAACAGCACCAAAAACTGCATGATTTTCATCCTCAAATAAATCTAATAATATTTGATTATGGTATTTTTTTATTTCCTGTACAGAAGAATTTAACTCAGACGATTTGTCAAAATAATTTTTGATTACAACTTCAAGAGCATTTGTAGTTTTTCCCATAGCCGAAACTACCAAAATCACATCTTCGTAACCTACTTTTTGTAAAACGTCATAAACGTTTTTGATTCCATCGGCATCTTTTACAGATGCGCCTCCAAATTTAAATACTCTCATTTTTAATTAATAGATTTTTAGATTTTAGATTTCAGATTCAAATCGAAATCTAGTATTTTGTTTTTTGACGCGAATTGTACAAATTTCCACTAATTTAATTCGTGCTAATTTGTGTAATTGCTTCGCCTGTTCGCTACCGCTCAAATCGTGGCTGATTTTTTTTTATAATTTTTCCAAGAACGAATTAACTCCTGCTTCATCCATTTGAACAACTTGCCAGTCTTCCAGAATTCTTGCGCCAGAATTTTTGTAAAAATTAACTGCCGGTGTGTTCCATGCTAAAACATTCCATTCTACTCTTCGAACGTTATCTTTTTTTCCTTGTTTCATGATTTCAGCATAAAGCGCAGATCCTAAACCTGTGCCGCGCATTTTTTCTTTTACAATCAGATCTTCAAGGTGTATCGTCTTTCCTTTCCAGGTAGAATATCGATAATAGTATAATGCAATTCCGACGATTTCTTTGTCTTTTAGTTCATTTTCTATTTCTGCAACAAAAACCTGAAAAAGAGGTTTTTCTCCAAATCCGTCACGCACCAAATCGTCTACAGTAATCACAACTGCATCGGGTTCTTTTTCGAATATTGCCAGCTCCTGTATTAATCCCAAAACCGATTTCATATCTTCGGGATTTCCTTTTCTAATATTCATATATTCTTAATATTAAGCGTTTATTGGCTGAAAATGTATTTATTTAGATACTAGTTTCTGTCTTTAATTAGCAAATATACAATAGTAGCAAACTAACAAAATAATTTTTAAACCATTCTCACAAAATAAGCGATATTTGTGACTTTAAATTAAAACTATAACGATATAGCAATGGAAGAACGCAATAAAACACTGGGAGAGTTTATTATTGAGAACCAAAAAGCATTTCAGTATTCGTCGGGGGAGCTTTCCCGAATTATCAACTCTATACGTTTGGCGGCAAAAGTCGTAAACTATAAAGTAAACAAAGCCGGACTCGTCGATATTATCGGTGCAGCAGGCGAACAAAACATTCAAGGTGAAGACCAGCAGAAACTAGATGTTTATGCAAACGAAGTATTTATTCAGACGTTAATAAACCGTGAGATTGTCTGTGGTATTGCTTCAGAAGAAAACGACGATTTTATAACAGTTCAGGGGAGCGACAACTGTCATAATAATAAGTACGTAATCTTAATGGATCCGCTTGACGGATCTTCAAATATTGATGTAAATGTTTCTGTGGGAACTATTTTTTCTGTTTTTAGAAGAATAACTCCAATAGGAACTCCGGTAACAAGCGAGGATTTTTTACAACCGGGAATCAATCAGGTAGCAGCAGGCTATGTAATTTATGGTACATCAACAATGCTGGTTTATACAACCGGACATGGTGTAAATGGTTTTACGCTAAATCCGGCGATTGGTACATTTTATCTTTCGCATCCGAATATGCAATTTCCAAAAGACGGACATATTTATTCTGTCAACGAAGGAAATTATGTTCATTTTCCGCAAGGCGTAAAAAATTATATTAAATATTGTCAGCGAGAAGAAGAAGACAGACCTTACACATCCAGATATATAGGAAGTTTGGTTGCCGATTTTCATCGAAATATGATTAAAGGCGGCGTCTATATTTACCCAACAAGTTCTAAAGCACCAAAAGGGAAATTAAGATTGTTATATGAATGCAATCCAATGGCTTTTATTGCAGAGCAGGCGGGAGGAAAAGCAACAGACGGTTTTGGAAGAATTATGGAAATCCAGCCGACAGAGCTTCACGAAAGAGTTCCTTTTTTCTGCGGAAGTCATAATATGGTAGAAAAGGCAGAGCAGTTTATGGCAGAAGCCCTATAAAAATAAAACCCGATAAGCTTAACTTATCGGGTTTGTTTTTTATCTAGTAAAGACTAAAATATTATTTATTCATATTTTCCATTTCGAATGAAAAAGTATCTAAATCTACTTTTTTATCTACTAAGTTTAAAGCTTTAGAAACAATATAATCTACGTTTCCTGGTGTAAAACCTAATGCTAATCCCATACGTTTCAGCATTACTTCCTGCTGGTCTCCTAAATGGTGATCTACGTGTACCATTCTTGCTAAGTCATACAAACGCTCAACACGTTGTGCATATAAATAAGGAGGGTTTATTGGGTGTTTCCAAGGATCTGTAAGGATCTCTTTGTATTCTTCTTCTGAAATTTCTAATCTTGAAGCAAGTTTGTCTAAGAAAGACTGCTCCTCGTCATTAATTTTTCCGTCAGCAAAAGCTACACGTACAATTGCAGAGAAATGACCTTTATTTCTTTGTTTGAATTCGTTATCAAATAATTCTGAAAATGACATAATTAATCGGTTTTTTATCGAGCAAAGATAAATCTTATTTTAATTTAACAAATTTAATTTTCTCATAAAATTTAACTTATTTTTCTGCGTTGTTTTTAGCACAGGGTTTTCTTTAATTTTCAAAATTAATCGTAAGTTTACAACCCCATAATCAACTAATACTATTACCGATATGTCACAATTTTGGATTTATTTTCAAATAGGATTGAAGCACGTCTTAGATATTCATGCCTACGATCACGTTCTTTTTTTAATCGCATTAACAGTACCTTATACCTTCAAGGACTGGAAACGTATTTTGCTTTTGGTTTCTGTTTTTACGATAGGTCATACCGTGGCGCTGCTGCTTTCTGTTTTTGGAATAATTGCTGTGAAAGTAAATATTGTAGAGTTTTTAATTCCGATTACGATCTTAATAACCGCATTGTACCATTTGTTTACGGCAGGAAAAGCAGCGAAGAACGATGGTGTAAATGTGATATTTTTTGTGACACTATTTTTTGGTATTATTCACGGATTAGGATTTTCTAATTATTTCAAGACAATATTAGGAGGGAGTGCAACCTCAAAATTACTACCTTTGGGTGAATTTGCGTTAGGAATCGAAGTAGCACAATTAGTTGTGGTTTTTATTGCCCTGATTATATCCTATATTGTACAAACAGTATTTCGCTTTTCAAAACGCGATTGGGCACTTGTAATGTCAGCTTTTATTATAGGAGTTGTAATTCCGATGATTATAGATAGTCCGATATGGAACAGATAAATAAATGGAAATAAAGAAATTAAATAAATACGATAAAGCTTATTTGCGAATCGCCAAAGAATGGAGCCTGCTCTCGTACTGCAAGCGTAAACAAGTTGGAGCAATTATCGTAAAAGACAGAATGATCATTTCTGACGGATACAATGGTACACCGTCTGGTTTTGAAAATTGCTGCGAAGATGAAGACGGATTAACACGCTGGGATGTACTGCACGCAGAAGCCAATGCTATCTTAAAAGTAGCCCGCTCGACACAATCCTGCGAAGGAGCGACATTGTACATTACACTTTCGCCTTGTAAAGATTGCAGTAAATTAATTCATCAATCCGGGATAAAAAGAGTGGTTTACCATAATGGATATCGTGATGATTCCGGACTTGAGTTTTTAATAAAAGCAGGTATTGAAGTAGAATATATTCCTGATTTAGAAGAGTAAATGAAATTTAACTCAAAATATTTTCCTATAGTTATAGGAGCAGCTCTTGCTCTTGGCATCGTTCTCGGAAGCTTAATGAATGCTCCCGTAGATGATCAGCTTTTGGCTAAAAATTACTCGAAAACCAAACTGAATAAATTAATTGATTTTATCAATAATGAATATGTTGACAGTATCAATACAGATTCAATCGTAAACCTTACTGTAGATAATATTCTTTCTAAGTTAGATCCGCATTCTGTTTATATACCACCAACAGAACAAGCAGAAGTTGCAGAAAGCATGAAAGGAGATTTCGTCGGAATCGGAATCAATTTTTATATGTATAAAGATTCTGTTGCTGTTATAAAACCTATCGAAAACGGCCCTTCGGCAAAAGCGGGATTAAAATCGGGAGATCGAATTTTATTTGCCGGAAAAACAAAATTATTTGGCAGAAAACTGCCTTCAGACAGCTTGTTTTCAAAATTAAAAGGATTACAAGGATCTGAAATCGAATTGACTGTTTTCAGAAAATCAGAACAAAAGAAATTGAAGTTTAAAATTAAAAGAGATATTATACCTATTAAGAGTGTAGATGCTTCTCTTTTATTAAATAGTAAAACAGGCTTTATAAAAATTAACCGTTTTGCAGAAACTACTTTTGCTGAATTTAAAACTGGTTTAACAAGGTTAAAGCAAAAAGGAATAGAATCGCTTGTAATTGACCTTCGGGATAATGGTGGCGGCTATATGGAAGAAGCAGTTGCTATTGCAGATGAATTCTTAAAAGACAAACAACTGATTGTTTTTACTAAAAATAAAAATGGCAATACAGAGAAAACATTTGCGACTAAAGCCGGTAGTTTTGAGACAGGAAAAGTATATGTTTTAATTAATGAAAACAGCGCATCTGCCAGCGAAATTCTTGCCGGAGCGCTGCAGGATAACGACAGAGGCACAATTGTGGGGCGCCGTTCTTTTGGAAAAGGTCTGGTACAGCGTGAAATGGATTTTAATGACGGTTCAGCAGTTCGATTGACAGTAGCTCGTTATTATACACCAACAGGAAGATCTATTCAGAAACCTTATAAAAAAGGAAACGAAGAATATTATAAAGAATCTGAAGGCCGCATTAAATCTGGAGAGCTTTATGCCAAAGACAGTATAAAAGTTGCCGATTCTTTAAAATTTAAAACTCCAAAAGGTAAAATCGTTTATGGCGGAGGCGGGATCGTTCCAGATGTTTTTGTGCCGATGGAAGCAGAGCATGGTAATGAAAACGTCGCTTATTTACTCCAGACAGGTATTGTAGGACATTTTGTTTTTGAAGAGCTGGATAAAAATAGAGATGCATTTTCGGGAGTACATTTTAATGAATTCCTGACGAAGATGAAAAACTCGGATGCTTATTTTAAAAAGTTCAAAAACTATATAGCAATAACTGGTTTAGATTTAAAACTAGATACTACTAAGGCTTTGGTAAATCGATATATTACAGCCGAATTTGCTAGACAATTGTATGGTGAATTGTATTACTACGATGTTGTCCTTAAAGACGATGCTATGATTAAAGCCATTTTAAATCCGAAAAAATAATTCACGTATTAAAATATTAATAATTTTTTAAATCAGGATATAATAAATCTTCTGCTAATCTTTGCGAGATTTGTGCTGATTAGTTTTGCAGTGTGGCAAGACAATTGTATATAATATTAAGTGAATTTTACGTAGTACTTCGTAAACTTTGCGATTAAATAATAAATCAAAATATGAAAAATTTAAAAAAAATTGGTGCATTGATCATTTTAATGACGTTTGTGATTTCTTGTGCCTGTACTAAAGGCAAAAATGCCGTTACAGGAAAAGTAGAGTCTATAGAAAATGGTAAAGATGGTTACACAGCCAAAATCAACACAGATAAAAATGAAGTTTATTTTGCTACAGTAAGCATAGTAAATGTAGGCGGACCTGAAAACTATAAAAGATTTAAAGAAGGTGATGAGGTTTCTGTAACAGGAGAAATCTGGAAAGCTGAAAACGAAAACCATATTAAGGTTACCAAGATCGTTTCTGTAAAATAGTTGTTAAGCATATAATTTTTAAAGTAATAAAACTTTAAAAAAGAAAACCATATAACTTATATAAGTTCATTTAATATGCGTAATGCATTATATTGACTTATATAACTTATATGGTTTAATAATTTTATAGCGAGTTTATCGAATGCTATCGTGGGAGTGAGTCTGAACGCCATTATTCCATAAAGTAAGGATATCTGTGGCAACAGCGGCACCGCTTCCGGCTGCAATTGCCAATTGACTTCTCCATCCTGCTAAAGTTCCAATAACATAAATGCCCTCAGCAACTTTGTGATCCTCGTTTTTAAGCTGAATACGCTGCTTTTCTGGAAGTGCTTTTTTGTGAGGTTCGATATATTGCATTAAACCTTCAATATTAAAAGTATTGGCAGAACCAATTCCGATAACAATAATTTTTGCTTTGTATAAGTTTTTGTTTGTTCTTACACTGAATAAAGGGAATGAGCTTCCAATGCTAAGTACCTTCTCATTTGATATTTGATTAATGTGCGGATAACTTTCGGCTAAGTCCTGCGTGCTTTCTGTAAGCAAGTCAGATCCTAATTTGCCTGGCGTTATTCCATAAGCATTGTAGAAAATTGCCTCTTGTAAAGAAGAATTTTTTTGATGTGTAAAAATCCCGATTTTTTTATCGCTGACAAAAGGTTTGTTTTTTGCAGAACCTAGAACGAGTGCACAAGACATGCCTGAAACTCCTCCGCCGATAATCAAAACATCAAACATATTATCTGCCGTTTGTTTTTTCTTCGATTTTTTTAGAAATTCTAAAAATTAAAAGGATCAAAACAGCACAAAATGAAGCGGCGATTCCAATTAGAGCAACACCACTATCTCCCTTAAAAGGGTTTGTGAAGTCTAGCTGTGTAACATTAAAAACGATCAAGGCTAATGCTAGAAGTACTAATATTGAAGTAAAAATTTTCATAGTGATTATTTTTGTTTTGTCTAAAATAATAAAGTAAAACCTCGAGATGTAAAATTATCTTAAAGTTGAATTTTAGAAATTTTGAGGAGGTAAAAGTATAAAATTAAATGCTAGACGAATAATCCTTTAACATTAGCGGCGAATAATTTAACAGCAATTGCCAAAAGGATCACTCCAAATGTCTTGCGGACTACTCCAAGGCCGTTTTCTCCCAATAAAGTTTCGATTTTTTTAGATGATTTCAATACCACATAAACCAGAATTATATTTAATAATATGGCGATTATAATGTTTATAGTATGAAATTGTGATCGAAGCGAAAGTAAAGTGGTCATTGTTCCTGCTCCGGCAATTAATGGAAATGCCAAAGGTACAATAGAAGCAGACCCTGGTTCTTCGTCACGATAAATCCGAATTCCTAATATCATTTCCAAAGCCAGGAAGAAAAGCACAAAGGAACCTGCAACAGCAAACGAATGTACATCTATGCCAATGAGGTTTAGCAGACCTTCTCCGACAAATAGGAAAACAATCATGATCATTCCGGCAACAATAGAGGCTTTTTCAGATTCTATGTGGCCGACCTTTGCTCTTAAATTTACAATAATTGGAATTGAACCAACAATATCAATTACAGCAAAAAGAACCATTCCTACAGTGATAATTTCCTTAAAGTCAATTTCTAACATGCTCTTGTTTATTAAGTTTAAAAGATGTGCAAAGGTAGATAATAAAGTTAGGTGTTTTTTCAATAGAATGTATTATTGTTATAAAAACACGTTTTGAATATTAAAAAAGTGATATTTGTAACAATTATCGTTTCTGATGCAGAGTTTCGCAAAGTATTCAGTGAAAGATTCACAAAGTATAAATGGTAAAAGAGATTTAAAATTTGATTATTCTCTGCGAATCTTTACGGTAAATTTTTTATCTACTTTCTTTGACTATCTTTGCGCTTTAATAAACTAAGCATTTTTAGGTCATGTTTCAATTAGGTAAAACGATTATTTCTGAGGATATTCTTGAAAAAGAATTTGTGTGCAACTTATCAGCTTGTAAAGGTGCGTGTTGTGTAGATGGTGATGCCGGAGCGCCTTTGAGCGAAGCAGAAACTAAAATAATGGAAGAAATTTATCCAAAAGTGAAACCTTTTTTACGAAAAGAAGGAATTGCGGCTATTGAAGCTCAGGGAACATGGGTAAAAGGAACCGACGGTGATCTTGAAACACCTTTAATTGATGAGAAAGATTGTGCTTACGTTATTTTTGACGGAAAAACTGCGCTTTGCGGTATTGAGCAAGCTTATAATCAAGGTATTGTAGATTGGAAAAAACCAGTTTCCTGTCATTTATATCCAATACGCGTAAAAGACTTTACTGAATTTGCAGCAGTGAATTATGATAAATGGGATATATGTGACGATGCCTGTTCTTTAGGCAAAGAATTAGAAGTTCCGGTTTATAAATTTGTCAAAGAAGCGTTAGTTCGACGTTTTGGAGAAGACTGGTATATGGAACTCGAAAAAGTTGCCGAAGAACTAAAAAAATCATAAAAAAACAGCCTTTAATTTAATACTTTTTTCTGGTCTTTTTTAGCTCTAAAAAATAAATTTTTACCTCAAAAAAAAACTTTTAAAAACAAGTAAAAATTACTTGCATTTTATTTTAAAAAGTCTATATTTTACAGCCCTTCTGGTCAAAATAACCATTTTAAATTACTCATTTACAACAAATTAATTATTGTCTGAAAAATATAGCATTTTTTGTGCGTTGTTAAAAACTACGTCAGATTGTGAATAAGTTTGAGTTTGATTTTTGGCAGTAATTGCCAATCTTTGTAGTCAGCTTAATGAACACAAATTCAATAAGAAAATTAAACAAAATTGTCATGTCGCAAATAGAGCCAATCTTACAAGAAAATAAAAATCGTTTCGTTATTTTTCCTATTAAACACCATGATATTTGGGAATGGTATAAAAAGATGGAGGCCAGTTTCTGGACTGCAGAAGAAATTGATTTGCATCAGGACTTGACAGACTGGAATAATAAGCTAAGCGACGACGAAAGATATTTCATTAAACACATATTAGCATTCTTTGCAGCTTCTGACGGAATTGTGAATGAAAACTTAGCGGAGAACTTTGTAAATGAAGTTCAATATGCTGAAGCAAAGTTTTTCTATGGTTTCCAGATTATGATGGAAAACATTCACAGCGAAACTTATTCTCTTCTAATTGATACTTACGTTAAAGATGAAGCAGAAAAAGCGGAATTGTTTAATGCTTTGGAAGTTTTTCCTGCAATTGGTAAAAAAGCAGAATGGGCTCTAAAATGGATCGAGTCAGATTCGTTTGCAGAAAGACTTATTGCTTTTGCAGCGGTTGAAGGAATCTTTTTCTCTGGTGCTTTCTGTTCAATTTACTGGCTGAAAAAACGTGGTTTAATGCCAGGTTTAACTTTTTCTAATGAGTTGATTTCTCGTGACGAAGGCGTGCATTGTGATTTTGCAGTTCATTTGCACAATCACCATTTAGTAAACAAAGTTCCAAAAGACAGAATTAAAGATATTATTGTTGATGCTTTAAATATTGAAAGAGAGTTTGTAACAGAATCTCTTCCGGTAAGTTTAATTGGGATGAATGCTGCTTTAATGACACAATATCTGGAATTTGTTGCAGATAGATTATTAGTAGAATTAGGCTGCGAACGTGTTTATGGATCAGCGAATCCGTTTGATTTCATGGACATGATTTCTCTTCAGGGAAAAACTAATTTCTTTGAAAAACGTGTTGCAGAGTATCAGAAATCAGGTGTGATGAACACAGACAGCGATGCTCAGAAAATTTCATTCGATGCAGATTTTTAGAACACAAAAATAATTTCAGCATTTACTCTTCAAGAGATGCAGAAATAAAGATTAAACAAATTTTTTTAGGTTGAATCTCTTTCCCAAATCGTAGATTCAAATAGCAATTTTAAACGTATTTAAATTCATTTTTCGAATTTGAAACGGGTAACTATTGAGAATGATGTAATTCTCAAAAAATAATTAAAAAACACGCAATGTTTAAGTGCTGGAATTCGTTTTCTAGTGACTTTAATTTTTTCAATAACATTAAAAATAGTAAGCTTATGTATGTAGTAAAAAGAGATGGCCACAAAGAGCCCGTAATGTTTGATAAGATTACAGAAAGAATCAAAAAATTGTGTTACGGCTTGAATGAGCTTGTAGATCCTGTTAAGGTAGCCATGAGAGTTATCGAAGGATTGTATGATGGGGTTTCTACTTCTGAACTTGATAATCTTGCAGCAGAAACTGCGGCTTCTATGACAATTGCGCATCCAGATTATGCTCAATTAGCAGCGCGCGTGGCGATTTCAAATCTACACTCTAATACCAAAAAATCGTTTTCAGAAACGATGAAAGATATGTATAACTACGTTAACCCAAGAAATGGACAAGAAGCACCATTACTTTCTGACGAAGTTTTTAATGTAATTCAGGAAAACTCAGAGTTTTTGGATTCGCATATCATTTACACAAGAGATTTTAATTACGATTACTTTGGTTTTAAAACTTTAGAGCGTTCTTATCTTCTTAAAATAAACGGGAAAATCGTAGAAAGACCGCAACATATGTTGATGCGTGTTTCGGTTGGTATTCACCTTGATGATTTAAAATCGGTAATTGAAACGTACGATTTAATGTCTAAAAAGTTCTTTACGCACGCAACGCCAACGTTGTTTAATGCAGGAACTCCAAAGCCACAAATGTCTTCTTGTTTCCTTTTGGCAATGCAGGACGATAGTATTGATGGTATTTACGATACATTAAAACAAACGGCTAAAATCTCGCAGTCAGCGGGAGGAATTGGTCTTTCTATTCATAACGTTCGTGCAACCGGATCTTATATTCGCGGTACAAACGGTACTTCAAACGGAATTGTTCCGATGTTGAGAGTGTTTAACGATACAGCTCGTTATGTAGATCAAGGCGGTGGAAAACGTAAAGGAAGTTTTGCAATTTACATCGAAACATGGCATGCCGATATCTTCGAATTCTTAGATTTAAAGAAAAACACTGGAAAAGAAGAAATGCGTGCGAGAGATTTATTCTTTGCGATGTGGACTTCAGATTTATTTATGAAACGTGTTCAGGAAGATGCAAGCTGGACTTTAATGTGTCCTAACGAATGTCCGGGATTATACGATGTTTACGGAGAAGAATTCGAAGCAATGTATTTGGATTATGAATTTAGAGGAAAAGGAAGAAAAACAATCCGTGCTCGTGAATTGTGGGAGAAAATCCTAGAATCTCAAATCGAAACCGGAACACCATATATGTTGTATAAGGATGCAGCAAACCGTAAATCGAATCATAAGAATTTAGGAACAATTCGTTCTTCAAACTTGTGTACAGAGATTATGGAGTACACATCTAAAGATGAAATTGCAGTTTGTAACCTGGCTTCTATTTCGTTGCCAATGTTTATTGATAACGGAAAATTTGATCACCAAGCACTTTACACAGTTACAAAACGTGTAACACGTAACTTAAACAAAGTAATCGACAGAAATTACTATCCTGTAAAAGAAGCTGAAAATTCTAACTTACGCCACCGTCCGGTTGGTTTAGGTGTACAAGGTTTAGCAGATGCTTTTATTATGCTTCGTATGCCTTTTACAAGTGATGAAGCTAAAAAATTAAACCAGGAAATTTTCGAAACATTATACTTTGCAGCTGTAACCGCTTCTATGGAAATGGCAAAAGAAGAAGGACCGTATTCTACATTTGAAGGTTCTCCAATGTCTAAAGGAGAATTTCAATACAACATGTGGGGAATGAAAGATGAAGAGTTATCAGGTCGTTGGGACTGGGCTTCATTAAGAAAAGAAGTAGTAGAACACGGAGTTCGTAACTCATTGCTAGTTGCGCCAATGCCAACTGCATCGACTTCACAAATTTTAGGAAACAACGAAGCTTTTGAACCATATACATCAAACATTTACACACGTCGTGTATTGTCTGGAGAATTTATCGTAGTAAACAAACACCTACTGCACGATTTAGTAGAAAGAGGTTTGTGGAATGAAACGTTGAAACAAGAAATCATGCGTCATAACGGATCTGTTCAAAATATTGATGTGATTCCGCAAGATTTAAAAGAACTATACAAAACAGTTTGGGAAATGTCGATGAAAGATATTATCGATATGTCTCGTCAAAGAGGATATTTTATTGATCAATCACAATCATTGAATTTGTTCATGCAAGATGCAAACTATTCTAAACTTACGTCAATGCACTTCTACGCTTGGCAGTCAGGTTTGAAAACAGGAATGTATTACCTAAGAACAAAATCTGCGGTTGATGCAATTAAATTTACATTAAACAACGATAAAAAAGAAGAAACACCAACTTTAGTTGCAGAAACGGAAGAAATCAGTGTTGAGGATTATAAAGCAATGCTTTTAAAAGCACAAGCTGCAGATCCTGAAGATTGTGAGATGTGTGGGTCTTAATTTTTCTTAGAAGAAAGAGAATAGAATAAAGAGAAAAGATTTATTCTGAATTTATAGAAAGCAGTTATTGTAAGGATAGCTGCTTTTTTTATTGTAGTATGAAAAGAACGGATAAATCTCCGCGAGAAGCTATTTTAACATAGCCCGTGGTTTCAA
>NZ_MUHF01000010.1:0-48512 GCF_002217435.1 Flavobacterium reichenbachii | reverse complement strand
TGAAACCACGGGCTATGTTTGATTATAATTGAATATAAAATAAACAATATTCAAAAAAAGTTCCCGCGCAATTATAACCAAAGACTTTTTCAAATCTTAGAACCTTAGCATCTCAGAATCTCAGAACCTTCAAAAACTGATTGTAAATATCTCATTTTAAGTCCGTATTTTTATATTATCATACAAAACCTGCCAAATTTGTTAAGAAATCCTTTTTTGTTTCATAAAATGCATTATTTTTTTTGGTGCGGTAAAAATAATTTATACATTCGCAGAGAATTTAAATAATAACACAAACAAAATGGCATCTAACCGTTTTTATTTTAGCAACAATTTTTATTTCTTCTTTAGTAGAAGTCAGGATTGTGCTATGGTTATTTGAGAAATATAAAGACAAATAAAACTAATATACAATCCTGATGAAAATCAGGATTTTTTTTTGAATATATGACAACGAAAATTGCAATACAAGGTATAAAAGGTTCTTTTCATCATCAGGTTGTGAAAGAGTATTTCTCTGAAAACGTGGAAATTGATGAATGTCTGTCTTTTGAAGAATTGATTGACAGCCTTATTACCGGAAAATCGGATCAGGCAGTTATGGCGATTGAAAATTCGATAGCAGGACCGATTATTCCGAATTATGCTTTGATTGACAAGAATAATTTGCATATTATTGGCGAGCATTATTTAAGCATCCACCAAAATTTAATGACTTTGAAAGGTCAGAAAATTGAAGACATAAAAGAAGTTCATTCTCACCCAATGGCAATTTTGCAATGTATGGATTTCCTGAAAAAATATCCGAACATTAAATTGGTTGAAGACAAAGATACAGCTGAAACAGCGCGAAGAATTCAGGAAAAACAATTGACAGGAATTGCAGCAATTGCAAGTAAAACAGCTTCTGAAATGTATGATTTAGAAATCATCGCGCCAGAAATTCAAACGATCAAAAACAATATGACTCGTTTTGTGATTATCAAAAAGCAAAATTCATTTTTGCCAGAAAACGAAATCAACAGAGCTTCAATCAAATTTGAATTGGATCATAAAAGAGGAAGTTTAGCGGCGGTTTTAAATGTAATGAGCGACTGCAAATTGAATTTAACAAAAATTCAATCGCTTCCGAAAATTGAAACACCTTGGAAATATTCATTTTTCGTAGACGTGACATTCGAGAAATACGAAGATTTCGCAAAAGCAAAATCGTTATTAAATATAATGGCAGAATATTTAAAAGTTCTGGGAGAATATAAGAATACAAAACCTTTGAGTGAGTCTTAGATTAGTCTTAAAGTTGAAAAGTCGAAAGTCATAAAGTCAAAAAAGCGTAATGCTTAAGGCGTAAAGTCTAGAGCAAAAATAAAAGTAAAAAGAGCATAAAGCTTACGGCCTAAAGCCTAAAGCAAAAAATAGAAAAAAATGATTACAACAGCAAAAAGATTAGATACAGTTGAAGAATACTACTTCTCATCAAAATTGAGAGAAGTTCGTCAACTAATGTCTGAAGGGAAACCGATCATCAATATGGGAATTGGAAGCCCTGATTTGAGTCCGTCAAAAGAAGTTATTGAAGCAGTCGCTGCAGCAATTTTAGATGAAAACGGACATGGTTATCAAAGCTATCAGGGATTACCGGAATTGAGAAAAGGGATGGCCGATTTTTATCAGAATCAATTTGGTGTTGCGTTAAATCCTAATAATGAGATTTTGCCTTTGATGGGTTCGAAAGAAGGAATTATGCACATTTCGTTAGCCTTTTTAAATGAAGGCGATCATGTTTTGATTCCGAATCCAGGTTATCCGACTTATACTTCGGTAACTAATTTGGTTGGAGCAGTTCCGGTTTATTACGATTTGAAAGAAGAAAATAAATGGGAACCGGATTTTGAAGCTTTAGAAAAACTGGATCTTTCGAAAGTAAAAATTATGTGGCTGGGATATCCGCACATGCCGACAGGAGCGAGAGGAAGTTTAGCGTTATTTGAAAAATTGGTTGCTTTTGCTAAAAAACACAATATATTATTGATCAACGACAATCCGTATAGTTTTGTTTTGAATGATAATCCGATGAGTTTATTACAGGTTGAAGGCGCAAAAGAAGTGGCTTTAGAATTGAATTCACTTAGTAAAACGTTCAACATGGCTGGCTGGAGAGTCGGAATGGTTTTAGGAAATCCTGAAATTATCGATGCAGTCCTAAAAGTTAAAAGCAATATGGACAGCGGTATGTTTTACGGAATTCAAAAAGGTGCAATCGCAGCGTTGAATTGTGATAAATCATGGTTCGAAGATCAAAATAAAATTTACAGACGCCGAAGAGAATTAACAGAAAAACTAGCAGAGAAATTAGGATGCGAAGTTTATAAAGAAGGCGTTGGACTTTTTGTCTGGGCGAAACTTCCGGCAGGAATCGAATCTTCAGAAAAATTCATTGACGAAATATTATATGAGAAACACATCTTCATCACGCCGGGAACTATTTTCGGGAGCAACGGTGAAGGATATATCAGATTTTCATTGTGTGTGAAAGAAGAAAAAGTACAGGAAGCTATAGATAGATTTTAGAAGCAAGAGCCAAGACTTTTTTAAAACTTGGATTTAAAAAGATATGAAAGTATACGTAATAGGAATAGGATTAATTGGAGGGTCGATGGTGCTGGACATCAAGGAGAAGCATCCGAAAGCAACTATTTTTGGAATTGACAGTAATGAGAATCATTTGCAGGAAGCAATTGATTTAGGCGTTATCGACGAAGCAGGAAAATTTGAAGATCTTGCAGAAGCCGATTTTGTCATTGTTTCGGTTCCTGTAGATGTGGCGATGACACTTTTGCCAAAAGTTCTTGATGCAGCGGGTGATAAAACAATTGTTTTTGAAGTGGGATCAACCAAAAAACCAATTTGTGAAGCAGTTGCAAGTCATCCGAAAAGGAGAAATTTTATTGCAACACACCCCATTGCGGGAACGGAGTTTTCAGGACCTTCGGCGGCGATAAAAGGTTTGTTTCAAGGGAAAACGAATATTATCTGCGAAGTAGAGAAAACTACCTTTAAACTTCAGGAAAAAGCATTAAAACTTTTCGCAGAAATCGGAATGAGAATTCGATACATGGATCCGACTTCACACGACAAACATATTGCTTACGTTTCGCATTTGTCACACATTAGTTCGTTTATGCTCGGAAAAACAGTCATGAATAAAGAAAAAGACGAACAGGATATTTTTGATATGGCGGGAAGTGGATTTGAAAGTACGGTTCGTCTGGCAAAAAGTTCGCCCGCAATGTGGACACCAATTTTTAAGCAAAACAAAGAGCATGTTATTGAAACATTAGAAGAATACATTTCAAATCTCAGTCGGTTTAGGGATTTGTTGAAAGATGAAAATTACGACGCCATTTTTGAAGAAATGGAAAGTACCAATAAAATTAAGGAAATATTAAACGGATTAACAATTAAAAAGTAAACTATAATAAAGATGGAAAATAAGAAAGAAATGAGAAAGTGGTTAGAAGATTTCAATTTAAATCACCCACTTGTGATAGCTGGACCTTGTAGTGCAGAAACGGAAGATCAAGTATTGAAAATTGCTCACGAATTAAAAGATTCAAAAGTTAGTGTATTCAGAGCTGGAATCTGGAAACCAAGAACGCGTCCGGGAGGATTTGAAGGTGTTGGTGAAATTGGTTTAAAATGGTTGCAAAAAGCAAAAGCAGAAACTGGTTTATTAATGGGTACTGAAGTTGCGACTGCAGCGCACTGTAAACTGGCTTTAGAACATGATATCGACGTTTTATGGGTTGGTGCTCGTACAACTGCAAATCCTTTTGCGGTTCAGGAAATTGCGGACACATTAAAAGGAACTGATAAAATCGTTTTGGTTAAAAACCCTGTAAACCCGGATTTGGCTTTATGGTTAGGCGGTGTTGAGCGTTTACACATGGCTGGAATCGAAAAATTAGGAGTTATTCACAGAGGTTTTTCTACTTACGAAAAAACAAAATACAGAAATATTCCAGAGTGGCAGATTGCTATCGAATTACAAAATAAATTCCCTGATTTACCATTAATTATCGATCCATCTCACATTACAGGAGATCGTAAAATGATTTTTGAAGTAACGCAAGAGGCTTTAGATTTGAACTACGACGGTATGATTATCGAAACGCACTACGATCCGGACAACGCTTGGTCTGATGCTGCGCAGCAAGTTACTCCAGACGTTTTGAAACAAATCATTAAAGATTTGACGATCAGAAAAACAGATGATACTACAGATCAGTACACTCAAAAAATGACTAAACTTAGAGCTAACATCGATGTTTTGGATGCTAACTTATTAGAGTTGTTAGGAAAACGTATGAAAGTGGCTGACGAAATTGGTCAGGTGAAAAAAGATGCAAACGTAGCGATTCTTCAAAACAACCGTTGGAACGAAATCTTAGGGAAAATGATTTTGGAAGGTGAGAAAAAAGGTCTTACTGAAGAGTTTGTTTTGAGAATGTTTAAAGCAATTCACCAGGAAAGTATTGGTCACCAAGAGAAAATTTTCAACGCATAATTTCTTCTAAACCATATAAGTGATATAAGTATTATAAGTTTTCTTTATACGTAGAACTTAAATTTTCTTATATCATTGATGTGATAAAATTTTTAAATCTCCATTGCTGTAAGGCTTTGGAGGTTTTTTTTAAAATAAAGTTTTTTCTTCCCAACCTTTTTGTTTCTTTTGATCTCTATAAAGATATACAATCTTAACTTTCGAGTCATGAAACCAAAAATGTTTAAGCCAGAGAATTTTCAAATCCGTTTGGGATTATTATTTTATGTTCTGCTTTGTTTAGGAACAAAAACTTTTGCACAAAGTCCAGAATTAACCGTAAAAGGTGATCAGGCTGAAAAAGTCAGAATGAGCCAGCTTATTGTTAATGTAAAAGTGGTCGGAAATATTGCTTATACTACTGCCGAAATGCATTTTTTTAATTCTAGTGATCGTCAGATGGAAGCAGAACTTATTTTTCCGCTGCCAGAAAATGTTTCGGTTTCGCGATATGCAATTGATATCAACGGTAAAATGCGAGAAGCTGTTCCTGTAGACAAAAACAAAGGGAAACAGGTTTTTGAAGCTATTGAACATCGTCGTGTTGATCCGGGACTGCTGGAAAAAGTCGACGGGAATAATTTTAGAACGAGAATTTATCCATTATTGCCAAATGGCGAACGTATCGTAATTATTGGTTATGAGGAAGAACTTGGTGCATCTGATAAAAATAATCTGGCGTATCAGTTGGTCAGCCGTTATCCTAAAAAGCTGGATAAATTTGATTTGAATGTTTCGGTTTTGGGAATTCAAGAAAAACCGGCCGTAACGGGTGATTCTGAAAAAGAAATTGTTTTTTCAAAATGGGATCAGACGTTTCAGGCCTCATTAAAAAAAGAAAATTATCAGCCTTCTGAGAAATTACTTTTTAAAATTCCGATACAGCAAAATGTTTCAAGTGTTGTAACTCAGAATGTGGGCGGGCAATATTATTTTTACGGAAATGCTTTTGTGGATGGAGTTAAAACAGCTAAGAAATTACCAAATTCAATTGGTTTGATCTGGGATAATTCATTAAGCTGTCAAACCCGCGATTTGAAAAAGGAATTGGATTTGCTGGATTCCTATCTTCAAAAAATAAAAAATACAAAAGTTACTTTATACTTTCTTAATTACACTTTTCAGAAACAAAGAGAATTTGTGATTGCTGATGGAAATTGGGCCGAATTAAAAGCAGTTTTAGAAAAAGTAAAATACGATGGAGGAACTCGTTTTTCGCAATTGAATTTTGACAATCAAGATGAATATTTATTTTTCACTGATGGATTATCTTCTTTGAGCGAGAATGTTTTACCAAAAACGAAAAGGCCGGTTTATGCCATTACATCTTCGGTTTCTGCAGATTTTGCTTTTCTGAATTTTTCATCAACGAAAACTGGCGGTAATTTTATCAATCTAAATCAGACCAATCCTAAAACCGCTTTGGATAAACTGACAAATACTAATTTGAAATTTTTAGGCATAAAAGAGAATTTAACTGTAACCGATTTGTTTCCGATGGAAGGAAGTTCCGTTTCAGGAAATTTTAGTTTTTCCGGAATTTCATTAAATCCAAAAAATGAAATTACATTGTTATTTGGTTATAATAATGAAGTCGTTTTAGAACGTAAAATCTCTCTGGATGCTGTTTCTCAAAATACAACTGATATCAATATCGAAAAACTTTGGGCACAGAAAAAAATAGCCAATCTGGAATTGCAGTATGATAAAAATGCAGATGAAATTGAAGTTTTAGGAAAGAAATACGGAATCGTAACCAAAAATACTTCGCTGATTGTTTTAGAAAGTCTTCTGGATTATATCTCGTATGACATTGTACCGCCGGCAGAATTAAGAGCAGAGTTTGATCGAATTAGAAAACAAGAACAAGACATTAATCTGGCTAAGCAAACCAATAATTGGGAGAATATTGATAGTTATTTTCAAGAATTAAGCGGATGGTGGAAAAGAAATGTGAAATATGCCGGTCAGAAAATTTCATCTAAATATAAGCACACAAGATACGCTCCGGCGCCACGAGGTAGAGGTGAAGCTGTAGAAACGATTAAAGGAGATCCTGATGCAATTGTAACAGTAGACGTGCTCGTTCATTCAGTAGCAGCGAATATGGTTATGGAAGACAACAATGTATATCAAGAGGCAACACCGCCACAAGCTCCGCAAGCAGATCAGGTTAAATATGTGAAACCTGTAGTGGCTAATTCTTCAGAGAACCAAACTTTTAGAGATGGAGATAAAAAATCTGATGATTTAAAAGAAGTTGTCATCGTAGGATATGCAACAAAAAAACGAGAAGTGCAGACCTCTGCTATGCAGACTATCTCGTCTCGAAGTCTTTCAGAAAAAGAAGATGTATCCCAAGCGCTTAAAGATAAAACTGAAGGTAAAATTGAAAATAAAACTGAAACTGTTTCATTTGGTCGCGATGACGATAGAATGAGTGAAATAATTGTTCGGGCAGAGCATGTTGCAGATACTGTACATGTTGACAATAATGAATCTCAAGCGGAAACGAAAATCTGGAACCCGGACCGATTGTATTTAAAAGCATTAGCCAAAGCTCCAAAAGAAAAACAATATGATTTGTATTTTGAGTTAAGAAAATCACAGGAACAAAATCCTAGTTTTTATTTTGATGTAGCGCACTTTTTCTACAACCAGGGAGATGTGAAAAAAGCATTGCAAATCATTAGTAATATTGCCGATTTGGGATTAGAAAATCACCAGCTTTACAAAACGCTGACTTATACTTTACGTCAATGGAAAAGTTATGAAGATGCATTGTACACAGCAGAACAGGTTGCAAAATGGAGAGCACACGAACCGCAGAGTCTGAGAGATTATGCATTGGCTCTTGAAGATTCTGGAAAACATCAGGAAGCTTTTGATGAGTTAATTGAAGCGCTGGAAGTAAATTATTACGGTGAAATGAGCGGACAGTACGAAGGGGTTGAAGATATTATTTTGATGGATATGAACCGCATTATGGCATCGCACAGCAGTATTAAAACCGGAAAATTAGCCAAAAAATATCTTCAGAAAATGCCAGTTGATATTAGAATTATCCTGAACTGGAATTTGATGGATGTTGATTTAGATCTCCATGTTATTGAGCCAACAGGAGAAGAATGTTATTACAGTCACAAAACAACAAGAGCAGGCGCAAGATTTTCTAAAGATTTTACTGAAGGTTATGGCCCAGAGCAGTATTTAATTCGAAACGCAGTAAAAGGTAAATATTTGATTAAAACCAATTATTTTGGTGAAACCGAATTGACAGAAAGCGGTCCTGCCACATTAATGGTCGAAATTTATACGACCAAAGCAGGTAAAACTTCCAGAATTCTAAAAACAATTCAGTTAGGCAAAATAAAAGAAAATGGAATTTTGGCTCAAATTGTTTGGTAAGGGTAAGAAATTCAAAAGATAGATTTTAATTTTAAAAGGCGAAGTTGCGTTGTTCAATTCTAAAAACGTAATTTTGCCTTTTATTTTTTAGTCTTCTAAAGAATGAGAATCTAATCCCGTACCGAAGCTTCGGTATCGGGACTAAAATCAGAAATCTAAAATTAAAGAATGACAGGACTCGTATATAAATCTACAGGAAGCTGGTACACTGTAAAATCTGAAAAAGGCGATTTTATAGAATGCCGTATGAAAGGGAAGTTTAGGATGAAGGGTATAAAAAGTACCAATCCTATCGCTGTGGGCGATATTGTAGATTACGATTTAGAAGAAACTTCGGATGCTGTTACGGGAACGATTCATACTATTCACGAAAGAAAAAATTACATCGTTCGTAAATCGGTAAATTTATCGCATCAAATGCATATTATTGCTTCCAATATTGATCGCGTTTTTTTATTGATTACAATTAATAATCCTCCAACTACTTTTAATTTTATTGATCGTTTTTTGGTTACTGCCGAAGCTTATAATATTGAAACAATTTTGGTTTTTAATAAAATAGACACTTTTGACGAGCCAACTCTTGAAGATCAGTTGTATATGCAGTATGTATATCAGCAAATTGGTTATAAATGTCTGCGTGTTTCTTCAACAGAAATGAAAGGTGTTGACGAATTAAAAGAAATGATGATCGGAAAAGTAAGTATGTTTTCGGGACATTCTGGTGTTGGTAAATCTACTTTGGTAAATGCCATGGAACCTTCTCTGCATCTTAAAACCAAAAACATTTCAGAAGCCAGCAAGCAAGGTCAGCACACCACCACTTTTGCAGAAATGTATGATTTATCATTTAATGCAAAAATTATCGATACGCCGGGAATCAAAGGTTTCGGAATTGTTGATATGGAAAAAGAAGAAATCAGCGGTTATTTTCCTGAATTCTTTAAACTAAAAGATCAATGTAAATTCAATAACTGCCTCCATAAAGAAGAACCTCACTGTGCCATAAAAGCAGCTTTAGAAAAAGACGAGATCGCTTGGTCGCGATATAACAGTTATTTAAAAATCTTAGAAGGTGATGACGAAAATTACCGTACAGATTCTTACGATGAAGATCGAAAAGCAAGTGATGAAATGAGGAAATAATTGTGAATTGTAAATGGTTAATTGTAAATTATGACTGAGAATGTAATTAAAGTAAAATCGTTCAGTTTTGCATTGCGGATTATCAAATTATTTCAATTTTTAAATGTCGAAAAAAAAGAGTTTATTCTGAGTAAACAATTACTTAGGAGCGGAACAGCAATTGGAGCATTGGTTAGAGAATCGGAACAAGCAGAAAGTAAAAAAGACTTTATTCATAAACTTGCAATTGCTCAAAAAGAAGCTAATGAAACAGATTATTGGTTAGAATTATTATTTCAATCTGATTACTTGAATCAAATCCAGTTTCAATCTATAAAATCTGATATTATAGAAATAAATAAAATTTTGGCATCGATAATAATTACCACAAAGCAAAAACTCGTAGTAAAATAAATTCACAATTCACAATTTACAATTCACCATTACTATGAAAATAGTTCTTCAAAGAGTTTCTCAGGCATCAGTAACAATTGATTTTAAAATTGTTGCAGACATTCAAAAAGGATTATTGGTTTTAGTCGGAATTGAAGATGCCGACACTCCCGAAGATATTGACTGGCTTGTTGGGAAAATCATTAAAATGAGAATTTTTGGTGACGAGAATGATGTTATGAACTGCTCTGTTCAGGATGTCGACGGCGATATTATTGTGGTAAGTCAATTTACACTTCATGCTTCTGCTAAAAAAGGGAATCGTCCGTCTTACCTAAAAGCTTCAAAACCAGAATTTGCAATTCCGATGTATGAGAATTTTGTAAAGTCTTTAGAAAAAGAGTTCAATAAAAAAGTGCAAACTGGAGTTTTTGGTGCGGATATGAAAGTTAATCTGTTAAATGACGGTCCTGTAACAATTTTGATAGACAGCAAAAACAGGGAATAAAATTTAATAAACATTTGTTAAGGATTTCTAAAAATAAATATATATTTGACGAAAATACTTACTAATGAAAAACCTTTACTCTGCGTTATTTTTTCTTTTAATTTCCTTAATTTCTTCCGCTCAAAAAAACAATTATTCGAGTCTTATAATTTCGGACAGCCTTAAAGACAATGCTAATGCTGTAGTTCGTCTCAATCAAATTGATATTGTTATTTCATCTCAGCGAGATATGAATATCAAAACACAACGAGTAGTTACGGTTTTAAATGAAAAAGGAATAGGCGAGATGGATGCTTTTCAGCATTATGATAAAACAACTTCGGTGAGAGGAATTGAGGCTGTTATTTATGACTCCTTTGGAAATGAAATCAAGAAAATCAAAAGAAAAGATTTTAGAGATCAGAGCGCGGTAAGCGGCAGTACACTTTTTTCAGACAATCGTGTTATTTATTTAGATTACACTCCTATTGCATATCCTTTTACAATAGTTTATAATTGCGAAGTTCAAACTTCAAATACAGCATTTATTCCGCAATGGTATCCGTTAAGTGGATATTATTTAAGTGTTGAAAAAAGTGTTTTAAATGTGACTTTCCCAAACAATCTCGGATTCAAAAAGAAAGAATTTCAATTTGCCAATTTCAATATAAAAAGAACATTAGACACAGATACCAAACTCTCTTATGAAGTTTTAAATATTCTGGCACAAAAACAAGAGGATTACAGTCCTTCTTATTCTGATCTTTTTCCGAAAGTAATGATGGGTCTGGAAAGTTTTCATCTTGAAGGCGTTGACGGAACTGCCACAACTTGGGAAGCATTTGGTAAATGGTACGGCGATAAAATATTAACCGGAACTACAATTCTGCCCGAAGAAACCAAAACGAAGATAAAAGCACTTGTAGGAAATGAAAAAGATCCTGTAAAGAAAGCAAAAATCATTTACGATTATGTGCAGAAAAAATCAAGATATGTAAACATTGCTGTGGGTATAGGAGGATGGAAACCTATGCAGGCTTCAGATGTGGATCGTTTGGGGTATGGAGATTGTAAAGCATTATCAAATTATACAAAAGCACTTTTGCAGGCAGTTGATGTTCCTTCTTACAATACTATTTTATACGGAGATCGTTACAAATCGGATATTCAGTCTGATTTTGTTTCCATGCAGGGAAATCATATGATCTTGGCAATACCAACAGGCAATACTTATACATGGCTGGAATGTACAAGTCAAGATGATCCGTTTGGATATCAAGGCACTTTTACAGATGATAGATACGTTTTGGTTGTTAAGCCAGAAGGAGGAGAAATTGTGAGAACAAAGATTTATGAAGATTCTGGAAATACACAAAAAGACAAAGGAGTATACACAATCGACGAAAACGGAAATTTTTCAGGTTCTATAGCCATAATTTCAGAAGGAAGTCAATACAGTTCAAAATCAAGAGTAGAAGCGTTACAGCCAACAGAAAAAGAAACACATTATAAAGAATATTGGGATAATATCAATAATCTTAAACTGGGAAAAATAACCTTTACCAATGACAAAGAGAATGTCCGTTTTACAGAAGAGATTCAGGTTAATGCAATAAATTACGGAACAATTTCGGCCAATAAAATGATTTTTGTATTAGATGCTTTCAATCAAAACAATCAAAGTGCAAAACGTATCAGAAACAGAAAAAATCCATTTCAAATTCAGCGCGGTTATTTGGATACTGATGAAATTGAAATAAATCTGCCGGCAGGTTTTTCAATAGAGTTTCTGCCTTCAAATTTTGAAGTAAAAAACAAGTTTGGAGAATATAAAACAGAAGTCATTAAAAGAGAAAATAATAAACTAACCTATAAGAGATCTATGTTTCTTAATAAAGGAAAATATTCTAATAAAGAATATGATGAATACCGCCTTTTTTTGGAGCAGATTTCTAAAAATGATAACGCCAAAATTATACTAACCAAGAATTAACAAAATGGAAACCATCAAAAATTTTAGCCTGCTAATCCTGCTGTTGCTTGCTTCAGAAATTACAGCTCAGGAATTCAAATTAGGAAAAGTATCTATTGCCGAATTGGAGCAGAAAGTACATCCTAAAGATTCTGCTGCACCCGCGGCAATTTTGTACAAAAAAGGAAAAGCAAAAATCGAATATGATACGAATGATGGCTTTATAACGGTGACAGAAGTAGAAGCCAGAATAAAAATTTACAAGAAAGAAGGTTATAACTGGGCAAACGAAAGAGTTTGGTACTACAGCGCTTCTGGATCTTCTGAGAAAGTTTCGTTTACTGATGCTGTAACCTATAATCTGGTAGATGGTAAAATTGAAAAAACCAAACTGAAATCAGAAGGAACATTTGATGAGGTTATAAGTAAATACAGATCGCAGAAAAAAATCACCATGCCCAATGTAAAAGAAGGTTCTGTGATAGAATTCAGATATATAATCAGAAATCCTAACGGAAATGTAATTAGAGAGTGGGATTTTCAGACCAGTATTCCTGTAAATTATTCAGAATTTAAAACTTATGTTCCAGAATATTATGTCTTTAATCCAAGGCAGAAAGGATATATTTTTCCTAAAATGACCTCAGAAAAAGCAGAAAGATCGATAACATTTACAACCAAAGAACGATCTGGTGGCGGCTGGACATCTAGTCAAACTAGTTACAGTTCAAATAAAGTGGACTATTCTGAAACTCAGACAACCTACGTTGGAGAAAATTTTCCAGCGATGAAAGAAGAAGCGTATGTGAATAATATTGACAATTATACTTCTAGTGTTCAGCATGAGCTGGCAATGGTGAAATTTCCGAATGAGCCGATGAAACCACTTTCTACAGATTGGAATTCTGTAGTTAAAACGATTTATAATTATGAAGATTTTGGTCCGGAATTAAACAAAACAGGCTATTTTGAAAATGATTTAAAAGCTTTGCTGCAAGGTAAAAATTCAGACGACGAGAAAATACTGGCCATTTTAAATCACGTTAAAAATAATGTTAAGTGGAATGATTACACAGGTTACAGCTGCGACAATGGTGTGAAAAAAGCATATAAAGAAAAAACGGGAAATATTGCCGACATTAATTTAATGCTTACTGCAATGCTTCGTTATGCAGGTTTAACTGCAAATCCGGTTTTAGTAAGTACGCGCTCAAACGGAATCGCATTATTCCCTAACAGAACTGCTTTTAATTATGTAATTGCAGCTGTTGAAACTCCTAATGGGAATGTATTATTGGATGCATCAGATAAGTTTTCGTCACCAAATATTCTTCCATTTAGAGCTTTAAACTGGCAGGGAAGACTGATTAGAAAAGACGGAACTTCTGACGAAGTTGATTTGATGCCGAAAAAACTTTCTACAGATACCGTTTTTTTAACCTACAGTATAGATGCTGACGGAAAAGTAAATGGTAAAACCAGAAGACAATGTACAGATTATAATGCCATGATTACCAGAGATAATATTAGTTCTGTTAAAGAAGAAGAGTATCTGGAAAAACTCGAAAACAGAAATAATAAAATAGAAATCAGCGATTATGGCAGAACCAACGAAAAAGATATTTTGCTTCCAATTGTAGAAACGTACTCTTTTACAGGAAGCAATTTATGCGAACTTATTGGCGGAAAGATTTATGTAAATCCGATGTTGTTTTTTACAAACAGTAAAAATCCGTTTACGCAGGATGTTAGAGAATATCCGGTAGATTTTGGTTTTCCATTTTTAGATAAATACAACATTACAATTCAAATTCCTGAAGGGTTTTCTGTAGAAACACTGCCTCAGCCTGCGGTTTTGGTTATGGAGGATAATCTGGGAACATTTAAGTTTAACTGTGCTGCAACCGAAAGTAATCTGCAGATTATTATCAGCCACCAGATAAATGAGGGAATCGTAAATATAAGCCAATACGAAATGCTGAAAGAATATTACAAAACCATGATTGCAAAAGAGACAGAAAAAATAGTTTTAAAGAGGATATAATATGATCTTACGTTCAATTCTGCTTTCTTGTATGCTGGTTTTTACTTTTGTAAAAGCAAATGCTCAAACTTATGAATTAGGAAAGGTAACTGTTGCGGAACTTCAGGAAAAAACGTTTCCGAAAGATACGAGCGCACCGGCTGTTATTCTGTATAAAAAGGGAAGAACTTTTTTTACCTATAACAAAGATGCTGGTTTTGCCGCAAACCATGTTTACGAATTTAAAATTAAAATTTATAAAAAAGAAGGATTGCAGTGGGCCGACCAAAAAGTACGATTTTATGTCGGTTACGAAAATATGAACGAAGAACGTGTAGAGTTTTCTGATGCAGTTACATATAACTTGGAAAATGGTAAAATTATAAAGACAAAACTCGAAAACCAAGGTCTTTTTAAAAAGAAAATAAATAAATACTGGAACGAGAAAGTCATAACGCTGCCCAATGTAAAAGCAGGTTCTATCATTGAATATAAGTATGTTTTAAAGTCTGAAAATCTGGTGCGATTTCCCGATTTTGAAATGCAGTATGCTATACCCGTAAATTATTTTGAATATAAAACAGAGATTCCGGAAGTCTATATTTATAAACCAATACTAATCGGGCAATATCCTATAAGTACAGATGCAAAGTTAGGAAACGGAAGTCAGACCTATGAGAATGAACACAATCAGACTAGTTCCCTTACCTACAGACAGATTAACACGACATACAAAGGAAAAGATATTCCAGCGCTTATAAATGAGCCTTATATAAATAATTTGGATAATTATAAAGGCACAATTCAGCACGAACTCGAAAGAATCCGATATCCAGATAAGCCGGACAAAGATTTTACCATTAGTTGGGAAGGAGTGGCATTTAATATTTTTAAAAGCGAAAAATTCGGAAAAGAACTAAACGAAAAGAATTTTTTACTCGAAGATTTAAGGCTGATTCTTAATAATGTAGAGTCTCAAACTGATCGAATGAATGTTATCTTTAAATTCGTTCAGAATAAAATGAATTGGAATGAAGTAAACGATTGCTACACCGATAAAGGAATTAAAAAAGCATATACAGAACAAACGGGCAATGTCGCAGAAATCAATTTTATTTTAATAAATATGCTGAAGCTTGCCGGAATAGAAGCAAATCCGGTTTTGGTAAGTACTATCGATAATGGAATTCCTGCTTATCCAACAAGAACAGGATTTAACTATGTAATTGCAGCAGTAGAAATTGACGGAAAAGAAATTTTGTTAGATGCATCGCATAAATTTACATCACCTGACGTTCTGCCGCTAAATGTCTTAAACTGGAAAGGCAGATTGATCACAAATATCGGAACTTCAAAAGAAATTGATTTAATGCCAAAAGCGGTATCAAGAGATTATTCAAATTTAATGATCAAAATAGATGCTTTGGGTAAAATGGACGGTCAGGCCAGAATTCAAAAATCATATTATGATGCTTATAGTTTCAGAATCAATAATGCAGGAAAAAATGAAGAGAGCTATCTGGAGAAATTAGAACAGCAGTTAGGAGATTTGAAGATTTCAGATTATCATGTCGAAAACAAAAAAACGAATTTAACCGATCCTATTTTAGAAACATTTTCTTTTAAATCAGAAAATCAATCAGAAATTATTGGAGATAAGATTTTTATAAACCCGTTGTTGTTTTTTACAAGATCAAAGAATCCATTTAATCAGGAAAAACGGCAGAATCCCATTTATTTTGGATATCCGTCACAAGAAAAACACAATATTATAATAGATATTCCCGAAGGATATAAAGTGGAGTCTACTCCAAATCCGATCAAAATAGTATCCGAAAGTAAAGACATAATTTATGTTCTAAATATTGTAAAGGACGAAAACAAAATTCAAATTAGTTGTTCAAGAGAGATTAACAATTGTATTTTTGCGGCAGATCAGTACGGAGGATTAAAAGATCTTTTCCAGAAAGTGATTGCGAGTCAAAACGAAAAAATTGTCCTTAAAAAAATATAATCATGGATTTGAAAAATGCACAGCTGGATGTTGATACCTGGATAAAAGAACACGGAGTTCGTTATTTTAATGAATTAACCAATATGGCACAGCTTACGGAAGAAGTGGGTGAAGTTGCCAGAATTATTGCCCGCCGTTACGGTGAACAGTCTGAAAAAGAAAGTGATAAAAATAAAGATTTGGGTGAAGAACTTGCCGATGTAGTTTTTGTGGTGCTCTGCCTTGCCAACCAAACCGGAATTGATTTACAAGCTGCTTTTGACAAAAAAATGGATTTAAAATCGGTTAGAGATAAAGATCGTCATAAAAACAATGATAAATTGAAATAATTGTGAAATATTAAATGCTGATTTTGAATTATGAATGAGGAGTGGTAAATTGCGCGTTCGAATTATGTTACTCGTAATTTGCAACACATAACTAATATCATGAATTTAAAATTAAGCACGAATTCGCAATACATTATTGATGATTCACAACTAAATATTACAGGATCAAAAAGCGAAACCAATCGTTTATTGTTACTAAAAGCATTATTTCCAAATATTACTTTAGCAAATACTTCAAACTCAGATGACAGCGAAGTCATGCAAAAAGCTCTTGCAGGAAATGACGAAATTGTAGACATACATCATGCGGGAACTGCAATGCGTTTCTTAACAGCTTATTTTGCTGTAAACGAAGGCCGAGATGTTGTTTTGACCGGTTCAAGCAGAATGCAGGAACGTCCGATTAAAATTTTGGTTGAGGCTTTGGCACAATTAGGCATTGAGATTTCATACCAAAAAGAAGAAGGTTATCCTCCTATAAAAATTAAAGGAAAAAAAGTTACGGCTTCAAAAGTAACTTTGGCAGCAAATGTAAGCAGTCAGTATATTTCGGCACTTTTATTAGTGGCTTCAAAACTAGAAAATGGTTTAGAATTGACCTTAGAAGGAGAAATTACTTCAATTCCTTACATTAAAATGACTTTGGCTCTTTTGAAAGATTTAGATATTTCGACAAGTTTTGAAGGAAATGTAATCAAAGTTTATCCAAAAGAAACTGTTGAGTCAAAAGAAATGGTTGTAGAATCAGATTGGAGTTCAGCTTCTTATTTCTTTAGTCTTGTCGCGCTTGCCGATGCAGCAAAAATAACATTGAGCAGTTACAAAGAAAACAGTCTGCAGGGAGATTCAGAATTAGTTTCTCTTTATGAAAAAATGGGAGTGAAAACAATTTTCCAAAACAATAAAATGACTTTGGAAAAACAAGCCGGATTTAAGTATCAGGATGTAAATTTTGAATTGAACAATACGCCGGATATTGCTCAGACCATTGTAGTTACTTGTTTAGGTTTAGGAATTGGATGTCATTTGACGGGACTTCATACTTTAAAAATTAAAGAAACAGACCGATTGGAAGCCTTAAGAATTGAGCTTACAAAATTAGGAGCTAATATTTCGGTAACTAATGACAGCCTGACTTTACTGCCTTCTTCAACTATTAATCACGATGTGCATATCGCTACATACAACGATCATCGTATGGCAATGGCATTTGCGCCTTTGGCAATTAAAGTTCCAATTATTATTGATGATGCCGAAGTAGTTTCAAAATCATACCCAGATTTTTGGAATGACTTAAAAGAATTGAATTTCGAAGTTTCAGAATTATAATTTTTTTTGAAACCATATAAGTTATATAAGTTCATTTAAATAAAATGAGCGTAATTGTATAGCCTCCAGTTTTAACTGGAGGTTTTTTTGTGCTTTTTTTGGCTTTAGCCAAATAAAAACACTATCAATTTTAGAAGAATCCAAATTAAAATGAACTTATATAACTTATATGATGAAAAAAATTGCCCAAACTTCATTTTTAAACAACTCTAAACGTTAGCAAATCAACGACTTTTGAAAATAAACAGCAAAACACTTGACAACGCCTATCTCACAATCGTATATTTGCACACGATTTACAATTTTAGATAAAAAAATCTAAAATTGACATTTTAAAATCTTACACTTCAATATGAAATTATCACACTTCAATTTCAATTTACCGAAAGAACTTTTGGCTGAATTTCCAGCAGAGAACAGAGACGAGTCTCGTTTAATGGTAATTGATCGTCAAAAACAAACTATAGAGCATAAAATGTTTAAAGATGTTATCAACTATTTTGATGACGGAGACGTTTTAATTCTTAACAATACTAAAGTTTTTCCTGCACGTTTGTATGGAAATAAAGAAAAAACAGGAGCAAGAATTGAAGTTTTCTTATTAAGAGAATTAAATTCTGAGCAGCGTCTTTGGGATGTTTTAGTTGATCCGGCTAGAAAAATCCGTATTGGAAATAAACTTTATTTTGGTGATGACGATTCGCTTGTTGCTGAGGTAATTGACAATACAACTTCTCGCGGAAGAACATTACGTTTCTTATACGATGGTTCTTATGAAGAATTCAGAAACAAATTGACAGAACTTGGAGAAACTCCAATTCCTAAATATATCAATAGAGAAGTTACAGCAGAAGATGCTGAAAGATACCAAACTATTTATGCAAAAGAAGAAGGAGCTGTTGCAGCGCCGACTGCTGGTTTACACTTTTCAAAACACCTTTTGAAAAAATTGGAAATCAAAGGAGTGAATTTTGCTGAGGTAACTTTACACGTTGGTTTAGGAACTTTTAACCCTGTTGAGGTTGAGGATTTATCTAAACACAAAATGGATTCTGAAGAATTGATTATCAATCAAGAAGCTTGCGATATCGTAAACGAAGCAAAAGCGAAGAAAAAACGTATTTGTGCAGTAGGAACAACTTCTATGCGTGCAATCGAAAGTTCTGTTTCGTCTCAAAATACTTTGAATCCTTACGAGGGCTGGACAAATAAATTTATTTTTCCTCCTCACGATTTTAGTATTGCAAACTGTATGATCACAAATTTCCACACACCAAAATCAACACTATTAATGATGATTTCTGCTTTCTGTGGTCACGATTTAATGAAAAAAGCATACGATGAAGCGATCAAAGAAGGATACAAATTCTATTCTTACGGAGACGCAATGTTAATTATATAATCTGAATTAATTTTAGATACAAATCCGACAGGTATTAAAATCTGTCGGGTTTTTTGTTTATAATGGTTTCAGGTTTCACGTTTCAGGTTTCAAGTTTCACTTTCGTTGTGAAATTTAAACGCAAAGTTCGCAAGGATTTTTTGCTCGGTTTATGTTTGACAAATCAAAAAGAACACGAAGCTTTGCGAACTTTGCGGTACATCCACAAAGCATATCAACATGAAACTTGAAACCTGAAACATGAAACCTCAAACGTGAAACAAAACAAACAAAATTTGTTATTTTAGCAGACAAAACAAAAACACAATGACTTTTCAAAATACTCGCGAATTTGCGAAACAGCTTGATGCCCAAGATGCATTAAACCATTATCAGGAACAATTTATATTTCCTAAAGTAAATGACAAACGCGTTATTTATTTTACAGGAAATTCTTTAGGATTACAGCCAAAACGTACCAAAGCTTATATTGATGAAGTAATGAACGACTGGGCAGAATTAGCTGTCGAAGGTCATTTTTATGCCGAAAAGCCTTGGTGGGATTATCAGGAAAGATTTGCAGAACCGTTGAGTAAAATTGTCGGAGCACTTCCGTCAGAAGTTACGGTAATGAATACCTTGACCGTAAATCTACATTTATTGATGGTTTCTTTTTATAAGCCTACAAAAACACGTTATAAAATTATCTGCGAAGAAAAAGCTTTTCCGTCAGATCAATATATGTTTCAGAGTCAGGTACATTTTCATGGATTAAAACCAGAAGATGCCATAGTAGAAATCAAAAGAAGAGAAGGTGAGCATAACATTCGTCTAGAAGATGTTTTGGCAAAAATCGAAGAAGTAGGCGAAGAACTGGCTTTGGTTTTAATTGGTGGAGTAAATTATTATACCGGACAGGTTTTCGATATTAGAACCATTACTGCTGCCGGACAAAAAGCAGGAGCAAAAGTAGGCTGGGATTTGGCACACGCCGCCGGCAATATCAAATTAGAACTTCACGACTGGAATGTAGATTTTGCAGCGTGGTGCAGTTATAAATATATGAATTCCGGACCAGGAAATGCTTCGGGATGTTTTGTTCACCAGAAACACCACCACAATTCAGATTTACCAAGATTTGCAGGCTGGTGGGGGCATAATAAAGAACGCCGTTTTAAAATGGAACCCACTTTTGATCCTGTTCATGGAGCAGATGGATGGCAGATTAGTAATTTGCCCGTACTGTCTTTAGCGCCGTATTTGGCTTCTGTAGAAATGTTTGCAGAAGTTGGAATGGATGCTTTAATTGCCAAAAGAGATCATATTACATCTTATTTAGAATTTATTTTACACGAAATTGATCAGGAAGTAAAAGGTTCTTTTGAAATAATTACGCCTTCTAATCCAGCCGAAAGAGCTTCTCAACTTTCTGTTTTTTTGCATGGAGAAGGAAGAAGTTTGTTTGATTTTTTAATGAAAAATGGTGTTATTACCGATTGGCGTGAACCAAACGTAATTCGTCTTGCGCCAGTTCCATTATATTGTTCTTATGAAGATATGTATGACTTTGGTCAAATTCTAAAAAAAGGAATTTTAGAGAAATAAGGGTTAATTAATCTCGCGAAGTTCGAAAACGCAAAATTTTTGTTTCCCACTGATTCTGCAGATTTAGCAAATTTTTTGATAAAGTTTTTCAAAGAATAATCCCCTAAATCTGCAGAGTCAGCGGGAAAAATTTCAACGTATTTTGAAATCTTTTTAATTCTTTAAATCTGTGGCAAATAAACTTTGTGTCTTCGTGACTTTGCGAGATTTAACCATTCAGATTTAAATTAAAAGTCTGCGAGAAAACACAAAATCTTCTAATTTTATAAAATTTTTAAAAAATTCTGTAATAAACAATATAACAGTTATTCCGTATTTTGTAGTGTATAATTTTAAAAACTACAATCATGAAAGGCTTATATATAATATTAGCGGCAATTCTTTTAACTTCTTGTCAAAATCAAAGCAAGGAAGATGTAAATAAAGCCAAACAAGCCACTATTGATTCAATGAAAGTTGAGATTAACAAACAACGTGTAATAGATTCAATGAAAACTGAAATGGCTAAGATAAAAGAGGAGCAAAAAGTTGAATCTCAAAAAGAAAAAGTTGTGGTAGTACATCAGCAGGCTGCAAACGGTACTACTGCGACCACAACGACAACTACCAAAAAGAAAGGCTGGAGCGCAACTGCTAAAGGAGCTGTAATTGGTGCCGGTGTAGGAGCTGCAACTGGAGCAATCATCAGTAAGAAAAAAGGTGAAGGTGCTATAATTGGTGGTTTAGCCGGAGCTGCAGTAGGAACTGGAACAGGTGCTGTTATTGACAGTAAAAAGAAAAAAGAATAGATTTTACTTTATAATATTTAAAAACGCCGATTTAGAATTTCTAAATCGGCGTTTTGTTTTATACTAATTCTAGTGTTGGAATCTGGATCGCATTCAATTCTGATTTATAAAAATCAAATTGATTTTGGATTTTTTCTTCATCACTTTTAAAATAAAGAGTAGAAGAAAACAGATTTTGATAATATTCAATTCCTTGTAAAATATTGGCTTTAAAAGAATTCCACTTCTTTAACTGGCTGGCAGTAACTTCACCAGAGATCGTTTGAATTTCATTTCTAAAATAATCAACATACATTTTTAATTCCTTTACAAATATATTGGGGCGTTCATCTGTTCTTATTATCGATTTTCCGTGATAAATATGATGCAGCATATCTTTTAAAGAAACTTCCTGATCAAAATAAGCCAAATTTGGCCCGGGACAAATTACCACGCCTTGTGCCTGGCCTTTTATTCTAATATTATTTTCCAGATAAGAAGCATTTGCCAAGCCAACACACAAACATGATTTTTCGGTTATTTTAATTTTACTTCTTTCCAATTCGGCATCAGATAAAGTGTTTTTTCTGCTTTCTAATTCTTCCAGCTTTAGGTCTTGATATTTTTTTGAAGCCGTGCAGATTCCGTGAGGATCGTATTCTTTGCTTAAAGCTAAAAACTTCTTCGGACACGAACTTCCTGCTTTATGTTCGTGAATGCGTTTTTGTTTCAAAAATTCGTTTGTAGTACCGCGCAAAGTATTAAAAGGAACTCCCAATGGCGAAATATTACTCAGATAAAAATCATCTTCTTTGGCATTCATTAACAAATTTCGTGTTTCCTGATCTACAGATGTAGCTTCGGGAACCAATAAAAAAGGAGAACCCCATCCGACAGAATCAACTTTATATTCGTCCAATAAAAAATTATGTTCCTCTGCAGTTCCGACGCCGCCCTGAATTGTAATTTTTAATTCTAAAGGACTTTCTGGAAAATGCTGCTTTTTTAGCTGTAGCGCTTTAATCATTAATTCGTGGGCAGATTGTATCAACTGCTCTTTTTTTTCTTTGAATTCCTCTAAAATAGTGCCTATTAAGAGTCCGTCGGTAGCAAAGGCATGACCACCGCAGTTTAATCCCGATTCGATACGGTATTCTGAAACCCAAAGTCCCTTTTTGGCAAGGAAATTTCCCTGAATCATAGCCGATCTAAAATCACTGACTTTTAAGGTTATTTTCTTTTTCAGCTCGTTATTTTCATCTGGAAAAAAGTCTTTAAAATTTTCAAAATAACTGTAAAGTCTTGGATTCATTCCGGCAGAAAGCACAACAGAAGATTGCAGACCGCTGTTTGCAAAACCTCTTAGGGCAGCATGAGCATCATTAAATTCAATAGGAAGCTGTTCTTCTTTAATAAAATTATCCTTGTCCAGTTTTGTCATGATGTTAACATCGATTTCTCCGGGAAAGAGATGCGACTCGATATAATTCTGAATGTTTTCTTTAAAAGTAATTCCGTCGTCTAATAAATTTTGGAACCCTTTTTTTATATCAGAAGTATTGGGCAGCATAGACATAAAGTTTTCTAATGTCGTTTTGCTTTCTGCCAATTCAGTTTTAAAATTTTCGAACTTCTCTTTTACAATTTTATCGACTAGATTTAGGTAAGATGTAATTCTCTGAGCACGATAATCATGAAATTTCTGAGTGATTTCTTCGTAGGGAATATTGAATTTATTACTGTAAAAATTACGCATTTTTTCAATCAAATCATCATCAGCGATGGAAACAACAGACGAAATACCGTACTGTGCCACTCTTATGGGGCTGTCTATGGTGTAAGCAAGTCCCATTACCGGAATATGAAAAGTATGTAAGGGTTTTTTTGTCATTTGTTTTCAGATTAAAATAAAAACAAATGTTGGAAAAATAAATTTCTAAAAAACTGATAATTGTCAGGTTTGGGAATATATGGTTAGAAAAAAGTTTGCCGCGAATTTCACGAATGAGCACGAATTATTTTTAGTTCAATACAGATGAAATATTCGTTTTAGTAACTTGTTTAAAAAAGTTTGCCAAGAATTCCACGAATGTGCACGAATTAATTTTAGTTCAATACAGATGAAATATTCGTTTTAGTAACTTGTTTAAAAAAGTTTGCCGCGAATTCGACGAATGAGCACGAATTGTTTTTCAACGTAATGCAGATAAAAATTAGTGTCAATTCGTGGAATTCGCGGCGAAAAATCTAAATCAAAATCTTCTTCAAAGACTCCGCAATGCTTCGCCATAAAAAATTGTAGAATGATTTTTCCTGAATTCTTTCCAGTTCAACATCAGCATTTTTTGCTTTGTCTTTAGAGTCATTTTTGACAAGTAAATTTGCAATTGCCGATTTAAGTTTGGCTTCTTTTTCGGGATTTTTCTTCTTGTATAATTTAACTTTTAGATCATCATAATCCAAAGAAGCATTTCCTTTTGAAATATTATCATTTCCATAAAAATTAAAACTATATTTATTGAAAACTCCTGTAAACGAAGCTTTCATATACGGTTTGCTGAATCGTCCCATGGCAGCAACATCAAAATTTGAAATTGCGCCCTGAATGTGAAAACCATCATTTTTATCCAAAACATTAAAACTCCAATCTACACTTAAAGGTGAGTTTTTCATGAAAATGCATCTTACTTTAATCTTTACATCAGCAGTTTTTTTCAAACCAAAACCACTTCTGAGATTGGTGGCCTGCAGATTAAATTTATCAAAATTCAGAACTCCGGGTCCTTCAGAAAAATCCTTTTCTTCTTCATAAACCAATTTCGATTTTAAAACCTGCAATGTGTCAATCTGAAGCGGAAATTTAATATTTCGAAGCAGATGATTGTAAAGGTATTTTTTGCTTAAATCGTCTTTTGGCATTTTGCCTCGATAAATATTTGCATTAAAATGATTGATTACTAACGAATTTGCTTTGAAGTAAAAGCGGTCATTTTTAAAACCCCAATCCATTTTTGAGACTTGTGCCGAATCAAATTTTAAAGTATAAATATCTTTTTCTTTGTCTAGTCTTTTAACAAAATTTGGTCTGTCAAATTGAGGAATATTCGAGAAATTATTGATTTTCAGGAAGTTATTTTCAGTGCTAATTTTTCCAATATTAATATGATAGAATGCACTTGGTCTGTAAAATAAGCTGTCAATAACTAAAGCGTAACTTTTATATTGCAGCGGAATTTTTTCTTTTAGAGTAGTATCCGTTATTAAAATACCTTCTAATTTTAAAATGATTTTTTTAATGCTGAAAATAGGCTTTTCGGTATCAAGCGAGACAACATCCACCGTTCCGTCATTTAAATAAATATTAGAAACAGCAATAATTTTTCGGAAAGGATCAACAATTTCATTTTTAATGCTTTTGCTGTCATTGATAAGTTTCTCTCCTTTTTTGTATAAAATAACACGAGGTTTATTGATGATAATACTTTCAGCCTGAATAATATCGCGAAAAGCTAAATCCCAAATATCAAAATGTTTAATTGTAATTGATTCAATTTTAGAAAAGAGTCCGTTTTTACTGTCTTTAGGTTCATTTTTTGGACTTACTAATACTGTTTCGGCATAGATATTTTGAGAAAAAAGTGAAACTTCGATTTTTTCATAATTGATATTATACGCTGTTTTGTTTTTCTCGTGAATAATAATCGGAAGCTGTTTTTTGATCCAGTAATTCAGTCCGATATTGACCAAAATCACAATCATAAACAAAGATATTACCCAAATCGCTATTTTTTTATATATTGACATTTATAGTATATAGTTTAAATACATAAATTTAGACTTTTAATGAGAAGAATTTTTACATTATTCTTCTTATTAGTTATATCATTTAGAAACTTTATTGTTTAAACTTTTTAAGAAAATATGAGAAGATTCAAAAAAATTCTGCTGATTCTGTTTGTGCTTATAGTTGTAATTGGAATAAGTTTATGTGCCTACATTTTTCATCTAAAACCTAAATATGAAGGGGAACTGCAATTAAAAAATTTAGAGAAGCAGACCACGGTTTATTTTGATGAATTTGGAGTTCCGCATATTTATGCCGATTCAGAAAAAGATGCCATGACAGCACTTGGATATGTTCACGCGCAGGAACGATTGTGGCAGATGGAATTGCTTCGCAGAATTGCACCAGGAAGATTGTCTGAAATCTTTGGATCTGTTGCACTTAAAAACGATAAGTTTTTTGCTGGTATTGGTATCGAAGAAGCTTCGGCGAAAGCCATTTCCAAATTAGATAAAAACAGTCCGAGTTATCAATTGACTTTGGCTTATCTGGACGGAATTAATCAATATCTGGATGAAGGTGTTACACCAGTTGAATTTACTTTGGTAGGCGTAAAAAAAGAAAAATTTACTATAAAAGACGTTTACAATATCTTCGGCTACATGTCTTTCAGTTTTGCAATGGCTCAAAAAACAGATCCTTTGCTAACTGATATTAAAAATAAATATGGTGCTGCATACTTAAAAGATTTAGGCATTGAAGGCGAATTTAATACTACGCAAATTAAAAGTTCAAAAGAAAATATTGAAGAATATACGGCTATTTCAAAATCAGTTGCCGCTTTATTAGATAAATCGCCGATTCCGCCGTTTGTTGGAAGCAACAGCTGGGTTGCAGGACCGCACAAAACTAAAAGCGGTAAAGTAATTTTTGCCAATGATCCACATATCGGATTTTCTCAGCCTGCGACTTGGTACGAAGCTCATTTAATAACGCCGAAATATGAATTGTATGGCTGTTATCTGGCAGGAACGCCGTTTCCATTATTGGCACATAATCGTGATTATGCTTATGGTTTAACGATGTTTGAAAATGATGATATTGATTTTTATAAGGAAAAAAATAAAGATGGAGACTCAAATCAATATCAAACGCCGGATGGTTTTGCAAATTATGAAATCAGAAAAAAGACAATCAAAGTCAAAGATACATCAGATGTGGTGATGACAATTAAATCCAGCCGACACGGACCAATTATGAATGATTTATTGGAGCGTTTGGACAGGAAAAATCCAATTGCCATGTCTTGGATTTATACACAGCAGCCAATCAAGATTTTGGATGCGGTTTACGGACTTTCGCATGCAAAAAACAAAGATGATTTTAGGAAAGCAGTACAATTGGTAGCAGCGCCGGGATTGAATGTAATGTACGGCGATGCCAAAGGAAATGTGGCCTGGTGGGCAACAGGAAATCTATACAAACACAATAAAGGCGTGAATTCTCATTTTATTCTTGACGGTTCAAGCGGTAAAGATGATATTGTTGAATATTTAGACTTTTCTAAAAATCCATCTGCAGAAAATCCAAAATGGGGATATGTCTATTCGGCCAATAATCAGCCGGAACCAATTGACGGTTATTTGTATCCGGGCTATTATCTTCCGGAAGATCGTGCAAAAAGAATTTCGGGTTTAATGGATGCAAAATCAGACTGGGATAAAAAAGCGATCAGTAAAATGATTTATGATAATACTTCAGACACTGGAGTTGGAACGGTTCAAAATCTAATTTCGAATATTGATCTCAATTCTATTTCAACAGCAGAAAAAGAAGCCGTAAATATTCTGAAATCTTGGAAAGGGACAACAAATCTGGAAGATGTTGCGCCAACGATTTACAACAAATGGGTTTATCTCTACTTAAAAAATACTTTTGAAGACGAAATGGGCGAAGACAATTTTAATTTGTTTTTAGGAATTTCTGTTGGAAAACAAGTCATTGCCAATCAAATTAAAAATGAAAATTCGGTATGGTGGGATAATATTAAAACTAAAAAGATAAAAGAAACCAGAAAAGATATTGTTTCAAAGTCATTTCATGAAACGGTTGCGGCGCTTCATAAACAATTGGGAGACAATGTTTCAGATTGGACTTGGGGAAAAGTACATACAGTAGAACACGAGCACCCGTTAGGAAAAGTTGCAGCGCTTCGCGGTTTATTTAATGTTGGGCCTTTTGCTTCGCCGGGTTCAAACGAAGTGATTAATAATTTATTCTTTGGTTTAACCAATGAAGGAAAGTACTATGTTAAAGGCGGTCCTTCAACCCGAAGAATTGTAGATTTCTCTGATATCGAAAACAGCTGGAGTATCCTGCCAACCGGACAATCGGGAAATCCGTTTAGTAAACATTACAGCGATCAGGCCGAAATGTATAACGCCGGAAAGTTTAGAAAAATGAAATTGAATAAAGAAGAGATTATAAAAACATCGACAAAATTGATTTTTAAACCGAGAAATTAGTAGTGATTATAGTAATAAAAACTATTTTTGACTATTTTTTAGATCTAACGCTTTTTTAATGTATAAAAAAATAATTACACTTTGTGCTTTAGTGATTTCGCTTTCTGGAATTCTACTTCAATTTTTGGGAAATCTTAATAGAACACTTTTTTTTATATTAGAGCGACTCAAATGTGATATATTACTTATCAATGAAAATCTTTTTTGGATAAGTGCTAATTCTTGGAAATTGCTTTTTAATATCTTGCTTTTCATTGGTGCTGTTGTTTTCTATATCTCTAAAGAAAGAGAAACCCGAATTTTACGTTTTGTTTTCTCCGTTTTATTAGTAGGGAACAGTTATACGATTTTTTTTTACTTTTATTTCTTTTTTCAGCCAGAACAAAAGCTTGGTGTAATGGAATACATCTATGTCTTTGGAACGATAGGACTGCGAATTCTTATGTTTTATTTTTTCTACAAAAGCATTCTTTATTTCAATAAGTTAAAGATAATAGATCATGAAATTCTTGTTTACACAAGAACGACAGAAGTATCTTATTTTAAAGCTGATAAGTGGCAGCGTTTGTTTCATTTGGTTTTTGATTCAATAATTTTTGGAATAATTGGTTTTCAAATCGTATTTATTGGTGCACTTATAAAAGGATTTGAGTCCATTTTTAGAAGTGTCGAATGGCTGATTAATCGACAAACTCTTCCAACAATTCTCGTTGTTTTCTTTGGAACCCTTTTTTATTTTGTATTTGAAAGTCTTTTTCAAGCAACGCCTGGAAAATTTTTGACAGAAAGCAGAGTCACAGATAAAAAAGGATTAAAAGTACCTGCTTCAACTATTTTTAAAAGATCATTGTGCAGAAATATTCCTTTTGATCCGCTTTCGTTTTTAGGAAAAGCAAATTGGCATGATTCTATTTCTAATACTTTCGTTTATAAAGAAAAACAAACTGGAATAAAAGGCAAGTACTATTTTTTATTAATTCCCTTAACAGTCATTGTCTTTACTTCGATGCATTATTTGGAGGTTAAAATAGAAAAAGAGAGGTTTTTAGAATATTCAAATAAAGTTCTGAGAGAAAAAAATAAAAAAATAGTAGAATCTTTAAAAACGATTGATACAAATACGGTATTGCAATTACCAACCAATGCTTTTAATTTTAGGAATATATTTTTAAAAGCAGAGAAAGTAACAGATTCGATTATCGAGTTTTCCGTTTTGTATGTGGAAGAAACAGGAGATGATCTCTATATTGAAAAGGGATATGAAAATGCTAAAGGAAGATTACGAAGAATCCAATTAAAAAGAAGCGATTTGCAAAGGATGATTTTAAGGGATTTTAAACAATCTCCTAATTATGACGAAGACGATAAAAAAACCTTTTTAGGGATATCTGAAATTCCTGCGCTAAAAGGAAAATATATTGATGATGTTTTGGAGTTGAATTCGCCTAATTTAATGGCGTTATTTGAACCAAATTTTACTGATAATGAATTGTTGTTGAACTTGAGATTAATAAACAAAGGCATTCCTGCAGAAGTCGTTTCGATACTGCCAGAAAGCAAAGATGTAAAATGGAATGTGGACGATTTCCCTACGGATTTTGATGATAACTATATAATTTATCTGATCGCAGAAGGAAAAGGAATTGAAAATTATAAATTAAAAGTAATAGTGAATGATAGTTTAAGCAAGCAGTTTATTTACGAAATATCAGGAACAAAAGACCAACATGAAGCCACAGTTATTTTGTTAAAGTAAACTTTGCAAATCTTGTGATATAAAAAAACCTTTATCAAATTGATGTTTGATAAAGGTTTTTTAAATTTTATATGATTTTATTTCTTAGAAATTTCAGCTAATACTTTTTTTCCATTTTCGTTAGAAGGATCGAGCTTTATGGATTGTGTGTAGTTGGCAATGGCTTGTTTTTTATCTCCCTCGGCCAAATAAGCTTCGGCTAAACTATCATAAACATTTCCTGATTTCGGAAAATTTTCTACGTTAATTTTGAAGACTTCAATGGCTTCTTTCTTTTTCCCATCTTGCAAAAGCTGATATCCAACTCGGTTCATATCGTCTTCTTTAATGCCGTAAGTGGGATCGCTTTTAAGTTTTTTATAGGCATCTGTTCCGGCTGTTGTTCCTTTTTCTGCAAAAACATCCAATAAATCCAGCGCCAGCGATTTCTTAGGCTGATTAAAAGGTTTGTTGTATAATATATTATGGATTTCATCGGTCATTTCTCCTAAAACAGTTCCTCCCGTATTGTTCAATAAAACAATTAGATTTTTATCTGTAAGGTCACGAGAAATGATAGTATTAAAGCCATTGATGCCGCCGCCATGTCCAACAGTTTTTAATTTGCCTTTAGCTCCATTATCATTTTCTTCTACAAACCATCCGTAGCCATAAAATGCGCCGCCCGATATTATATAAGGTTTAAATAAGGATTCTATTGATTTTTCAGAAAGCAGCTGAGTCGTATACAAGCTCTGATCCCAAAGATATAAGTCTTCTACTGTAGAATATAGAGATCCTGCAGCATACGGAATACTCATATCAAGGTAAGCAGCATTACTTAATTTTTTGCCTTCTTTTTCATAACCTGCTGCTCTGTTCTTTAATATAATATTGGTATGATCGTAACCTGTATTAACCATTTTTAAAGGCGTAAGAATCGTTTCCTGTAAATATTGTTCGTAGGTCTTACCCGAAATTTTTTCGATAATATAACCCAGCAAAAAATAACCAGAATTACTGTAGTTGAATTTTGAACCCGGCGTAAATTCTAACGGAAGAGTGTTAAACGTTTTTACAAAGTCTGCAGGAGAATATGGATTTCTGGCCTTTTCTCTCATAAAATTTGGAACACTTGTATAATTTGGAATTCCAGATGTATGAGTCAGCAAATTATGAATCGTTATTTTGTCTCCAGTTTCCTTTGGATAATCTGGTAAATAGGTCGTAATCGGAACGTCTAGTTTTAGTTTTCCTTCTTCGGCCAGCTTTACAATTAAAAATGCTGTAAATTGCTTGCTGATAGAACCCAGTCTGAATTTAGTGTCGGGTTGGTTTGGAATATTCCATTCAAAATTAGCAGAACCGAACCCTTTTTTAAAAATGATTTTTCCGTTTTCAGCCACCAAAGCCGAACCGTTAAATTGTCCGTATTCGTTGTATTTGCTTAAAAGCTGTTCGATTTGTTTGGCTTTGTCCTGCGCAAAAATGATTGTAGAAAACTGCAGTATTACGCAGAGCGCAATGAGTTTGATTGATATTCTCATAATGGTTTGATTGCTTTTGGATTAATTAAATGGTTCGTTTTTGATTGATGATTGAAACTTCCTAACAATTAGATATTCAATATTTTGAATCGAAATTACAAATTTTTATCGAATTAAATCTAGCCGTTTAATTGTTAGACGATTGATTTGTGATTTGGTTTCAGTACCATTCAATTTTTTTTCATTTCTTATAAAGTAAAGATCAAAAACTGCATAAAAAGAATCAGTATATCTTAAAAATCTATAATTTTTTATTGGCTTTATTTTGTTTCGATATCGACTATTTTGCTGCCGTTTTCGCCTAAATAATGCACTACTATAGTTTCAAAAATCTTATAACCATCATCAACATTAGTAAAAATTACTAGACCTTGTTTTGTTTTTGGCAGTAAAATAAAAATAGTCTGAACGCCTTTGTCTGCACCGCTGTGAGATAAAGCATAATTTTCATTTCCCAAATCATAAATTTCAAGACCTAAGCCAAAGTATTTCCCTTTTTTAGTTGAAACCTGATGCGAAGTCATATCGTCAAATACTTTTTTGCTTAAACCGTCGCTGTTTAATATACTGCATAAAAAATTGCCGTAATCCTCGATTGTTGTTACTAAATCATCGGCGGCGCTTGCAGTTTTGTTTTTTGTAGGTTCGTAAGCATTTCCTTTATTGTTGTAATTAACGGCATATCGCGAAAGATCAATTTTATCATTCCAAATAAATTGTGTGTCATTCATTTTCAGCGGTTCAAAAATTAATTCATATGCCAGTTGATCTAATGTTTTATGGAATTTTTTCTCTAATGCTTTTTTTAAATATTCAAATCCTTCGCCAGAATATTGATATTTTGTTCCGGGTTTAAATTTAAAATCCAGTTTTCCGGATTCATTCATAAATCTCCAATTCGGAAAACCCGTCTGGTGGCTTAAAATGATTCTTGAGGTCAATAGTTTGGTATTAGGATCATTTGCAATATCCGGATCAGTCCAATATTTATATAATGGTTCGTCTAAATCCCATTTTCCAGAACTTACTAATTTTAAAGTTACAATAGCAGTTACTGGTTTCGTCAAAGAAGCTACATTAAAAATAGTGTTGTACGGAGCCTTAATTCCTTTTTTAATTTCTCCAAAAACTTTCACTTGTTTTAGTTTTCCGTCAGTGATAATACCGATTCCTAAAGTCGGAACATTGTTTTCTTTGAGCCATTTTTCGGTTGTTTCTTCACTATCAAAAAGATTTGATTTGTCTGGACTTGTGCTAATCATTTTATGATCGTAACTAAGCGATCGTGCTAATTTCCATGACTTATTTTGTAACAGCCAGAGATGCGTAAATTTGGCAAAACTTCCTGGTTCTTCTGGTTTTTCGGGAGATTTTTCGTAAAAACGATGCGTGGACATTTGTATCGCGCCATATAAAACACCATGCTTATTGTGCAACGGATAAATCTCAGTACTTCCGTCGACTAATTCCCTGCGGTAATTGTATTTTCTTGTGGGTGAACATATTCCATTTTTCAGATTGTATAAAAACTTGGTTTTGTTTGAAACGCTGTCTTTATCGTGATAAAACTCAAAATCAGCAGTATATAAGTCTTCAAATTGTTTAATATCACAAGTATTAAAACCAATATTAAAAAGAAGGCTGTCTCGGGACATAATAGTTTTGTACAGCTCAGAATTTTTTTGTTCCTGCGAAAATCCAATTTGGATTTGAAAAAGCAATATTCCAATTAAAAAAGCTTTTAAATGGAAAAAAGAGCGATTAGTTTTCATTTGTAATTGATTGATGATTAATGATTTTGCAATAATAGGTCAATCAAAACTCAAAAAATTGTACAAATGCGAATAGTTATCTTTTTTGTGAAAGAAAATACGAATCGGGATTGAACATTTTTGGAGTTGTTTTCGTTACATCTTTAAATTTCTTTATAAAATGGGATTGGTCAAAATATTTGTTGTAAAGCGCAACATCCGTTAATTTAAGTTTTTCTAAATCAGAGTTTACCATTTGATCTACCGATTTTCTGAACTTCAAAATCTGAATGTACTTTTTAATCGTCAAACCTGTTGCAGTTTTAAATTTAATTTGCAGTAATCGCTGCGAAGAGTTTAATGCTGTACTAATTTCTGAAACCGAAATTTCTTCTTCCTTAATTTTGATTATTTCGCAGATTTTTTCAATTGTATTTTGGTCTGAATGCAAAGCTGCTAATTTTTCAAAATACAAATTAATCGTATGTAATAAGGTTTCAATGTCAGATTCAATTTGAATTTTAAAAGGTAATTCAGAAGGATTAATTTTAATAATAGAATCTGTAAAATCGCTCAAATCATAATCTGGAAACAACGAAATTGTCCAGGCTTGAAGCTGTATTATGGTGATTGTAGTTTTTGGCTCAATATTCACCAAAACTTTATTGGTCATTTGCGAACAAAAGTAAATCCCTTTGTTCATTTCGTATTTCTTTTTACTGGTATGAACTTCTATAGCATTGCCGTTTACAATCGCCAGATTAAAACAGCCGTTTGGCAAAACGAGTTTGTTTTCGATCAGGCTTTCGCCGATGCTGTTATCCAGACACCAAATTTTATTGACAAACCTTTCAGCTTTTTGACTTACGTAATGTTCTGAGTAGAGGTTCATTTCGTAGTGTTTATTAGTTTGTTTTATAGAATTCAATTGAAGTTTATTTATAGGTAATGCTGGCGGCATTAATTTTTATTGTATCAACCAATTCTTTAAATGAGCTGAGATATTTATTAAATTCACTATTGTCTTTTGCAGATAAAACGGCAGTAATAATTGTAGTTTTTGATTCGATAACGAGTAAAATTTCTTCTTTAGAATCGGGATATATATAAGATACAATTTTGTAACGGCCCGTTAGGAACTCATCTTTTTTTAAATTTTCAAAATTTAAATGAAGCTCACCGATTTTTACATCTGGAATATTATTTTTTAGTTCTGAACTATTTCCGTTAATCCATAAATCCATATCAGGAGGCGATTGATAATCTAATCCGTAAACATACATGTACGTATTATCGCTGACATTTTTTTCGTTTGGTTTTATTAAAAAAGGAATTTGATCATTTTCTGCCTGAATCCAATTTTTAGGGATATTCAGAGTTATTAAATGCTTTCTTCCAGTTAACATTTTTGCTTGCGCATAAAAATTTACCGAAACTAGAATAAAAAACAGGATTAGATAGATTTTGCTTTTCATGAATTTTTTTGAAAATTTATAGAGCGAATGTATCACTTTTTTTGCTAGAGAATAAATTGACTTTATATAAACTCCTCAAAATAATTTCGTTTAGTATTCTCCCATTCTTCTAAAATTATACTGTAATAAACATCGTCTTTACTATTTCCATCAGAATCGATATAATTATTTCTAAACAGGCCTTCTTTCAAGGCACCTAATTTTTCAATTGCTCTTTGTGATTTTTCGTTTTCAAGATCGGCGCTGAATTGTATTCTTTTAAATTGAATATTTTCGAAACCAAAATTCAGCAATTCATATTTGCAGGCTTTGTTTAAACCAGTTCCCTGAAAATCTTTTCCATACCAAGTCCAGCCAATTTCGCATTTTTGGCTTGCGTGGTTTAAATATCCGTAACGTGTGCTTCCGGAAACTTTATTTGTGGCTTTATCAATAATCAAAAAAGGATAGCAAATTCCGTCTGCCTTTTGTTTTAAAGTGTTTTGAATGTAATTTTCGAAATCCTGATCATTGCGAACATACATTCCCATATATTTCCAGATTTCATCATCAAAAATAATTTCTTTGAGTTCTATGTTTCTTTCGTTCTCAAACGGAATTAATAGTACTTTTTTGTTTTCCAGAATGATTTCCGATTGTAATAGTTGGCTATTCATGGTTCGTGGTTTATTTACTGTAAGATGGTTTTTATTTATGTCACTTCGACGAAGGAGAAATTACTCGGGAGTCGACAAAGATTGGCGATCATTATTGAGGAATTACTAGTGAGATTTCTCTGTTGAAATGACAAACAGTAGGATTAATGATTGTTTTTAAGCGAAAATAAGTCTTTTCCAATTTATAATAAATTTGTAAATATCACAATTTGTTATGAAAACGGGTTTGCATGAGGGATAGAGGCGGTATCTCCCGATTTAGAAAAACAAGGCTTTTAGCCGTAGTTTTTGTTAATTGGGAATAAAGCCGAAAGCCCGACCCCGCTTTTTTCGGCGGGGTCATGCCCAATTAAGTATAACGAAAATGGTTAAATATTTGCTGTATTTTGAAGCTTATGTATATTTATTGTCTATTTTTACGATCTTATATATTAGATTTTTCTTGATGCAAACTCCACTAAAAATTGCTGTTGTTGGTTCTGGATTGGTAGGATCGCTGTTGGCAATTTATCTCAAAAAAGCAGGTCACACCGTTCATGTTTATGATCGCAGTCCTGATATTCGCAAAATCAATTTTTCAGGGCGCTCTATTAATCTGGCAATGTCCAATCGTGGCTGGAAAGCACTCGATGGTGTCGGTGTAGGCGATTCGGTTCGCGAGATCGCAATTCCTATGGATAAACGCGCGATTCATTTGGTTGATAAACTCAATTTTCAGAATTACGGTCAGGAAGGCGAATCGATTTATTCGATTTCGAGAGGCACTTTGAATCGTAAAATGATCGATTTGGCCGAACAAGCCGGAGCAGAATTTTTCTTTGAGCAGAAAATCTGGGATGTAACTTTGAGCGATGCAACGCTGCACATTGGCGAAACAGAAAGAGGAGAGTGGGAGGAGAAAAAATTTGATATGGTTTTTGGTGCAGATGGTGCTTTCTCAAGAATCAGACATAGAATGCAGCGTCAGAGTATGTTTAATTATTCTCAGGAATTCTTAAATATGGGATACAAAGAATTGAATATTCCCGCAAATGCTGATGCCACACATAAATTAGATAAAAATTCTTTTCATATCTGGCCAAGAGGGGAGTATATGTTAATCGCACTTCCTAATCTTGACGGAAGTTTTACGTGTACTTTATTCATGCCTTTTGAAGGCGAAAATTCATTTGCATCGCTTACAGATCGTAAAATGGTGGAGAATTTCTTTGAGAAAAATTTCCCGGATTCTATTGAGGTAATTCCGGAACTGGCCAATGACTTCTTTAAAAATCCAACCAGTACTTTGGTAACAATGAAATGTTTTCCTTGGACTTACGAAGATAAAATTGCTTTAATTGGCGATGCCTGTCATGCCATTGTTCCGTTTTACGGACAAGGAATGAATGCTGGTTTTGAAGATATTACTGTTCTGTATGAAATGATTGAAAAATATGGAGATGACTGGAAAAAAGTTTTCTCAGAATATCAGATTTCAAGGAAGCCAAATACTGATGCTATTGCAGAACTTTCGTATCGTAATTTTATGGAAATGAGCACAAAAACAGCCGATGAGAAATTTTTATTACAAAAGAAAATCGAAAAAGCTTTTTCTGATAAACATCCCGATAAATGGATTCCGCTTTACAGTCGCGTAACCTTTAGCGAACGTCCGTATGCTGAGGCATTGGCAATTGGAGATTTTCAGAACGGAATTATGGAAGAGATTTTACGATTAGATAACATAGAGGCGATTTGGAATACTCCAGAAGTTGAAAATAAAATTCTTGCGCTGCTGGAAAACGTATAATTTTTTTTAAGCCATATAATAATTAACCCCGACAATCCCGAAGCCTCGGGATTGTCGGGGTTTGTGTTTCTAAATTAAATGAACTTATATAACTTATATGGTTTAAATAAGTATGGTTTAAATAAGTTTACTTCTTAAAAATTTTGGTCAAAACGCCAAAAACACCTCTAATAAAAGTAGCGCTTGTAACCACTTTCAAAACAGATTTTGTAACTACTTCTGTTGTACTTGGTTCTGATTTGGATGATTTTGAAGGTGCTTGTTCTTCTTGTTCTGCAGCGGCTTGATTTGCACTTTCTATTTTTTTATTTAAAATTTCGTAGGCACTTTCGCGGTCAATTTCTTCGGCATATTTCTTAACCAATTTCGATTTTCCGTTTATTTCTTCAATTTCTTCGCTAGTTAAAACATCCATTCGGCTCATTGGCGCACGCATCATCGTGGCAACAAGCGGGGTCGGAATCCCTTTTTCATTTAATGCTGTTACCAATGCCTCTCCAATTCCTAAATTTGTAAGCAGTTCATCTGTTTTATAATAGGCAGATGTTGGATAATTGTCGGCTGTTTTTTTAATTGCCTGTCTGTCATTTGCAGTAAAAGCTCTTAAAGCATGCTGAATTTTAAGACCTAATTGTGCTAAAACGCCGCTTGGCACATCCATCGGGTTTTGGGTTACAAAATAGACGCCGATGCCTTTAGATCGAATTAATTTTACAATCGTTTCAATTTGTTCCAAAAGAACTTTGCTTGCTTCGCTGAATATTAAATGTGCTTCATCAATAAAAATCACTAATTCCGGTTGATCTGCATCTCCTTTTTCAGGCATCTGCTGATAAATTTCGGCCAGCAGGCTCAACATAAAAGTGGAGAATAATTTTGGTTTATCCTGAATATCTGTCAAACGGATAATGTTTACATAACCTTTTCCGTTCTCATCGATGCGCATCAGGTCATCAATTTCAAAAGATGTTTCGCCAAAAAATAAATCACCACCCTGTTGTTCTAATTCTATTATTTTTCTAAGAATTGTCCCAGTCGTGGCAGTAGAAATTTTACCATAATTGGCCGTGATTTCTTGTTTTCCTTCTTCTGTAATATAATTGATGACTTTTTTAATATCCTTAAGATCCAACAAAGGCATTTGGTTGTCGTCACAGTATTTAAAGATAACTGCGACAACGCCGGCTTGCGTATCATTTAAATCAAGAATTCTGGAAAATAGAACAGGTCCAAATTCTGAAACCGTTGCACGCAGACGAACTCCGTTTTGTTTGGATAATGACATTAATTCAACAGGAAATGCCATTGTATTATAAGGTATATTTATTTTAGCATGTCGCTCTGTAATAAAACCTTCTTCATTTCCTTCTTTTGCAATACCGCTAAAATCACCTTTAATGTCCATCATCAAAACAGGAATTCCAGCATTTGATAACTGCTCAGAAAAAACCTGAATTGTTTTTGTCTTTCCAGTACCTGTTGCCCCGGCTATAAGTCCGTGGCGGTTTAAGGTTTTTAAGGGAATCTTCACGTGGGCCTCAGCAATAGGCTCTCCGTCTAAAATTGCTCCTCCTAAAATAATAGCATCACCTTTTGATTGATAGCCATTATTTATATCTTGAACGAAATTATCTTTTTTATTCATGTTTTATTTGTAATTTAGATGATTATAAGAGGATTGCTGTAATATTTTAACATATTCATCAAGTTTTTTTTAGTAAGAAAAATTCTTTTTTCATTGAAAATTCGATAAAAAAAAATTTCGCAGCTTTTTAAGAAGATATCAAAGGAATCTTTGAATATTTACTAAAACGTTGTAATTTTCCCATTATTCGTCTCGTTTTTTGTTTTATCAAAAAAATGATGCCGGCAATTTAATGAGATATTTTTTAAATTGACGTTAAATTTCGGTCAATTAAATTAAAAAAAGTTTTTTTATTTAAACTAAACGTATAAATTTGCTCCTCTACAAGTTAAATATAACTAAAAAATAAAAATTATTTAAAACTATTAAAATTAAAAAAAATGGCAAACGTTAAAGTTAAAAAAGAAAGCACTTCAAATGGAGGAGGAATGATCACTGGGATCATTATTGTTGCGTGTGTTTTAGTTGGGGTGTTTATTTGGAAAGTAATCATGGGAGATTCTGCTAACTTCGAGGGCGGTAATCCAGAAACAGGTCATCCGATCAATACATTAGGACAAGTATATAAAGGAGGTTTTATTGTACCAGTATTGTTAGGTATGTTTTTAATGGTTGTTGTTTTTTCTATTGAAAGATTCATTGTTATTGGTAAAGCTGCAGGTAAAGCTAACTTAGATACATTTATGAAAAATGTACAAGCAAGTATTAAAGAAGGAAACATCGAGGCTGCTATCGCTTCATGTGACAAACAACAAGGTTCAGTTGCAAATGCAATTAAATCTGCTTTGGTAAAATACCAAGACGTTAAAAAAGAAGGTTTCAACAGTGAAGAAGCTGCAGAAGTAATCCACAAAGAAATCGAAGAGGCAACTTCATTAGAAATGCCAATGTTAGAAAAAAATATGACTATTATCTCTACTTTAGTATCTTTAGGTACATTAGGAGGATTATTAGGAACTGTATCTGGTATGATTAAAGCGTTTGGTGCGTTAGCTTCTGCTGGTACTCCAGATCAGGCTGCTCTTGCAACAGGTATCTCTGAAGCACTTATTAACACTGCAACAGGTATCTCTACTTCAATATTAGCGATCGTTTCTTATAACTTCTTTACTGCTAAAATTGATGATTTAACTTACTCTATCGATGAGGCTGGTACTACAATTGTAAATACTTACAGAAGATTCAGAGGAAGTTTGAAACAATAATTAATTTTTGATTATTTTTAATTACAATTAATTATATCAAAATAAAATAAAAGATAATGGCTAAAATAAAAATGAAAAAAAAGTCAACATCGACAGATATGACTGCCATGTGCGATGTTGCGTTCCTTTTGCTTACGTTCTTTATTTTGACCGCTACTGCTAAAGTGCCAGAGGCGCTTCCTGTAGATACACCATCTTCTACCGTACAAACTAAATTACCAGATTCTGATTTGGCAATTATTACAGTAGGTAAAGGAAAAGTATTTTTTGACCTAAAGGGGAGAGAGATTCGTAAAAGAACTCTTGAAGGAATGGGCGCTAAATACGGTGTAACTTTTTCTGAAGATGATAAAACTAAATTTGCATTAATGGATGACTTTGGTGTTCCAGTTGCAGGTTTAAAACAAATCATCGGCATGAATTCGGCGGACAGAACTAAAGCAAATCAGCCTGGAATTCCGTTAGATTCGTTAGATAATCAATTAAAAGATTGGCTTTTAGTTTCTAGAAGAGCTGCAATTGATCTTGATGATAAAGAATTGCAGATTGCAATAAAAGGAGATGCTAAAGAAGAATATCCAAAAATTAAAAAAATTATGGATATTTTACAAGATCAGAAAATCAATTCCTTTAACTTAGTTACTGGAACGAGAGGTAAAGACTTTTAATTAAAAAAAATACACTAAAATGGCTGAATTAAATACAGGCGACGGCGGTGGTGGTAAAGGTGGTAAAGTAAGAAGTAAAAAGCAAAACTCGAAAGTCGATTTAACGGCAATGGTGGATTTGGCATTCTTATTGATTACATTCTTTATGTTAACTACTTCGTTGTCAAAACCTCAATCGATGGATTTGTCGTTGCCAAATAAAGATGAAGATCCTAATAAGCCTAAGATAGATACTAAGGTTGATGAGAATCGTACGATGACCGTAATGTTAGGGGACAATAATAAGATGGTTTACTATATGGGTTTATTAGCGACACCTAAGGTGGGTCCTAAAGACATTGCTTATGGTAAAGATGGTATCCGTAGAGAATTGTTAACACAGAAAAAAAATGTTTTAGCTTATTCTGCAGGTAAAGGAAAACCTGACCAAGGAATAATTGTAATCATTAAACCAACTAAAAAATCAAATTACCGTAATTTGATTGATATTTTGGATGAGATGGCAATTTCAGGAGTAGATACTTATGCGATTGTTCCTGAGTTTTCACCAGAGGAAACAAAATTGATAGATAAGCAACCGGAGTAATCTTAGTTTCTTAAACTTAAAAATCAAGAAAAATGAAATTAGATATTATAAAAAATCAGTGGCTTGATATCGTATTCGAAGGGCGTAATAAGATATATGGTGCATATGAGCTTAGAAAATCGAACCGAAGCACTACAGTGAAAGCACTTATTATAGGGTCGATTATTTTTAGCATCGCTGTTGCAGCTCCTCTTATTGCAAGCTTCTTGCCGGATTCTTCTATAGAAGAAGAAAACACAGATATCAAGATTGCAACGGTAAAATTGCCTCCGAAAAAAGAGGAAATAAAACCTAATGAACCACCACCGCCGCCACCACCGCCAAAAGTGGATCAAGTGAAATTTGTGAAACCAGTGGTTGCTAAAGCAGAGGAAGTAACTGAAGATCCACCAAAAATTGTGGATTTGAAGGATAAAAAAGTTGGTACTGAAACTATCAAAGGAGATCCAGATGCAGTGTTAACTGTAGATGAGCCAGTAGGAACTGGACCTGTTTCTCAAGTTGTAGAAGAAGATAACAACGTTTATAACACAGCTGGTATCGAAGTAAAACCAGATTTCCCTGGAGGAATTGAAAAATTCTACAAATTCGTAGGAAATAATTACAAGACTCCAGAAGAAGAAGGTTTAAAAGGTAAAGTTTACGTTACGTTTGTAGTTGAAAAAGACGGTTCATTAACCGACATTAAAGTTTTAAGGGATATCGGTTACGGTACAGGAGCAGAAGCAATTCGTGTTCTTAAAAAATGTCCAAAATGGACTCCCGGCGAGCAAAATGGTAAAAAAGTCAGAGTACTTTACTCTCTGCCTATTACTATTCAATCTGCAGAATAATGTTAAAAGAAAAGCTTAATAATATTCAGAAGAAATCGCTCAAAGAGCGATTTCTTCTTGTTTTAGGAATACTGTTTTTTTTAATTTATCTTGTACTCGGTTTAATGATCATGTTTTGGAAAAAGCTGCCTTTAGACATGGAACCTAAATATAGATACGCTTTCGGCGGATTGCTTATTGTATATTCAGGTATTAGATTTTTAAGATTAATAAATTCAAAAGAAAACTAATTATGTTGAAATATAGTAAAGTTTTAGGTTTGGTAGTTTTTGTCTTTTTGTTTGCCATGTGTAACCAAAAAAGCAAAAGTGAAACTAAAAAAGAAACAATTTTAAAAGGATCTATGGCTATTACAGTTGACGAAACTGTAAAACAAATTATAGATGATCAGGTAGCTGTTTTTGAAGGAACTTACTATGATGCAAAAATTACGGTTAATCCAAAGTCAGAAACTGAAGTGTTTAATGATTTGTTAAATCAAAAAGCTAATGTTGCAATTACGGCTAGAGATTTAACTAAAGAGGAAAGAGCTCGTTTTGAAAAAAATAAAATTAATCCGAGAGTAACTCCTTTTGCACATGATGCTATTGCATTTATTTCAAACAAAGGCAATAATGACACTTTGATTGCGTTGAAAACTGTGATTGATTTTATGCAGGGTAAAGCAGATCCTAAAATTAAAGGTTTAGTGTTTGATAATCCTAATTCAAGTACTGTTCGTTACATTAAAGAATTAGCAAAAGTTAATGAAGTTCCAAAAACAGGAGTTTTCTCTTTAAAAACAAATAATGAAGTAATAAAATTTGTTTCTGAAAACGATGGAATGATTGGAATTGTTGGTGTTAACTGGTTATCACAACCTACTCCGGATATGATAGAAAGTATAAAAAAGATTAATGTTTTGAGTGTAAAAGGTTTAAATAGTGATAAATACTATAGTCCTACTCAAAGTGATCTGGCTTTAGATAAATATCCTTTGGCACGTGATTTGTTTATAATCAACTGTCAGGGTCATTCAGGGTTAGGAATGGGATTTGCCTCATTTATTGCTGGCGATATCGGTCAGCGTATAATTTTGAAGTCTAGTTTACTGCCATACAGAACCCCTGGACGAAAACTTAAAATTAGAAATGAAATTATAAAAGATAAAGAATAAATTAATTACTATAAAGATGAATAAATTTAAAATTTTTAGTGTTGCCTTAGTTGCTGCAACTTCTGTTGCAAAAGCGCAGGACATCAATCAAGCAAAGAAAGCAATAGACGCAGAACAATTTGAGAAAGCGAAAACGTTGCTTAAATCAATTATTAAAGCGAAACCTTCTGATGGAGAAGCTAATTTTGTCTTGGGTAATATTTACTTAAATCAATCTGTTGTTGATTCAGCAAAAATTTACTACCTAAATGGATTAGAAGCTTCAGATAAAAAACATTTAAATTACATTGGTTTGGGTCAGTTAGATCTTGACAGTAAAAATACAGCTGGAGCTCAAGCTAATTTCGGACTTGCTACAAAAGATATTAAGCGTAAAGATGTAAATGAATTTATTTATATTGGTCGTGCTTATATGAATTCTGATAATCCAGATTATAAAAATGCTGTTGCAGTTTTGCAGCGTGCTTTGGCAATAGAACCTCAAAATGCACAAGCTCTTCTTGCAATTGGAGATGCGTACTTTGGAGCAAATAATCAAAATGATGCTTACAAAGCATATCGTGATGCATTTACTGCTGACAATACATTGTTGAGAGCTAAAATGCAATCAGGAGTTTTATTGAAAAATGCTAAATCTTACGATGAAGCAATTAAATCTTTTAATGAAGTTATAGCATTAGATGCAAATTACGGTCCAGTTTACAGAGAGCTTGCAGAAACTTATTACAAATGGGCAAGAAACAAACCATCTACTTCACAAGTTAATTTGCAAAAAGCAATCACAAACTACGAGAAATACTTGAGTTTAACTGATTATTCAATGGATTCAAAAATGCGTCACGCAGATTTCTTGATTTTAGTTAAAGATTATAAAAGTTTAGAGACTGTAGCAAACAAGATGATTGCTCAGGATAAAGTAAATCCAAGAATTTTTAGATATTTAGGATATGCTGCTTATGAAAATGGAAATGTTGATGTGGCTATTAAATCTATTGAAGATTATATTAAAGTGCCATCAAATAAAGTAATTGGCAGAGATTATTTGTATTTAGGATTGTCTAAAATTAAAAAAGGTACTGCTGCTGACGGATCTATTGATCAGGCTGCTTTTGCTGCAGGTTATGCAGACATCAAAAAAGCTGTAGAATTAGAGCCATTAGTTGTGGAAGAACTTGCTGATTTTGGAAAAGCTTTGTTTGGTAAAAAACAATACACACAAGCAGCATCTATTTTTGAGCTTGGTTCTAACAATAAAGACTCTAAAAATTACTTAGATGACAGTGTTTATTATGGTATTTCTGTATACTATGCAAATGTAAATAAAACTACAGGTGCTCCAGATACAGCTGCTTTGGCAAATGCTGATGCGACTTTTGATAAAATTTTAGTTGCTTCTCCAACTTATGATGAAGCTTATTTATACAAAGCAAGAATCAATAGATTGTTAGAGAAAGATGATTTAATGACTAAGAATTATGAAGAGTATGTAAACAAAATTACTGCAAAAGGAGCTGAAGAGCTTGCAAAACCTGCAGTAAAAACTAAGTTTATTGAAGCTTATAATAATATCGCAGCAAGTTATGCTAATACAGATAAAGCAAAAGCAATTGAGTTTTTCAACAAAACTTTAGTTTTAGATCCAGCAAATGCTTACGCTACACAGTCTTTGAAATCGTTAAAATAGTTTAAAGATTTATATAATATACTGAGAACCGGCAGTCGTTAAGACTGCCGGTTTTTTTTGTTACATATTTAATTGACTATCTTTGCACTTTAAAATAAAATAATGTTATCAAAAGAAATACAATTAGAAATAAATAAAGGTGCAATGCTTCCTTTGATGGAAGAATTTTATACCATTCAGGGAGAAGGTTTTCATACCGGAAGAGCTGCCTACTTCATTAGAATTGGAGGCTGTGATGTGGGATGTCACTGGTGCGATGTGAAAGAGAGTTGGAATGCTGAATTGCATCCGCCAACCAGTACAGATGTAATTGTAAAAAATGCAGCAAGTTATGCAGATACTGTTGTAGTAACTGGAGGAGAGCCACTAAGCTGGGATATGACTTTGCTTACACAGCAATTGAAAGAAAGAAATTTAAAAGTTCATATCGAAACTTCAGGTGCATATCCCTTGAGCGGGACTTGGGATTGGATTTGTCTTTCTCCAAAAAAAAATAAGCTGCCCACTCAGACTGTATATGATAATGCACACGAATTAAAAGTTATTATTTACAACAAACATGATTTTATCTTTGCTGAAGAGCAAGCCGAATTAGTAAACAATAATGCTATTTTGTTTTTGCAGCCCGAATGGAGTAAAAAAGAAGAGATGACGCCTTTGATTGTTGATTATGTTATGAATAATCCGAAATGGAGAGTTTCACTTCAAACGCATAAATATTTAAATATTCCTTAAGTATTACAAAATCTCCTCTATTGAGGAGATTTTTGTTAAATACAATCTCAACTTTTAATCGATATTTGATTGATTAAAATTTTATTTAAGCTTTAATTTTAGATAGAAAGTCTGGCCAAATAATCATAATGATCGCCTTCTAAGATTAGTTCGCACTTCAAGCCATTGGCGACAGCAGCGTTTTGTAATGTATTGTAATCTAGATACAGCCAATTAAAAGGTTCTTCTTTTTCGCCTTTATATGAAATATTAAAAACAAGTTCTCCATAATAATCATTATGAGAAGGTATCCATTTTCCGCCGTCTTCATCTTCGTCAAACATGTAAATAATATCAGAGCTGTCTATTAATACTTGCCCTCCCGGATTTAGAAGCGATTTCAATTTTGTTAAATATTGATTACAGTTTTCTAGTTTTCCAAAAATACCAGTTCCATTCATTAATAATAGAATAGTGTCAAATTTTTCTCCTTCAAAATCTAATATGTTTTGAACTTTAGCATTTTTTACACCCCTAAGATTGCAAGTTTCAATTGCTTTCTCGGAAATATCTATCGAAGTAATATTTAATTTCCGGTCATTTTGTAATGATAAACTGTGGCTTCCTGCCCCGCATCCTACATCTAGAGTTTTTCCGAACGCTAATTGAAGAGCTTTTTGTTCCAACTTCGGCATTTCATTGTAGGAGCGGAATAAATAATCAACACTCATTTCGTCTTCTTCAGAAATTGAAGTTTCAGTAAGTATATTTTCGGGCAGATTATTAGTCTGAAAATCATACATTGCTTTTCCAAAAAGATCTTTCATCGTATTTTAGTTCAAAGTTTAAGGTTTCAATATTAAAGTTGTTTAATTTTGCAGCTCAACTTTAAACTTTAAACTTGAAGCATATTTTAAATAACTTAAATAAGTCAGCCAAAGATAAGCATATCGAAAATAAAAAGTATTTCGATAAGCTGAAAAAGAAACAACCTAAAAACTTAGATTATGTAATGCAGGACCTGCATGATGCAGAATTTAAAAAGACAGATTGTTTGCAGTGTGCTAATTGCTGTAAAACAACTGGGCCTTTGTTTACTTTGGCAGATATTGAAAGGATTTCAAAATCTTTTAGGCAGAAACCGCAGCAGTTTATAGAACAATATCTTCGTGTCGATGAAGATAAAGATTATGTTTTAAAAAGCGTTCCATGTACTTTTTTAGACAATGAAAATTATTGTATGATTTATGATGTGCGGCCAAAAGCCTGTCGAGAGTTTCCTCATACAGATAGAAAGAAGTTTTATCAAATTGCAGATCTTACCTTAAAAAATGTTGCAATTTGTCCGGCAGCTTATAATATTGTGGAAGAAATTAAAAAGAAACTCCCTTTATAAAGCTTAAATGTTTTGTACTAACAATTTATTTTCATTTTTTTAAGTGTATTTTTGGCTTAAGTAAACATAACTCAAAGGAAAATCAACATTAGACTCTTATAAATTGAATTTAGAATATTTTATAGCTAAAAGATTAATTACTGCTAAAGATTATAAAAGCAGTATTTCTGCGCCTATTATTAAAATTGCCATTTCTGCTATTGCTATTGGTATTATTATGATGATTGTTTCTGTCGCGACAGGAATTGGATTGCAGCATAAAATACGTGAAAAAGTTTCTGCGTTCAATGGTCAGATTATTATTTCTAATTATGACAATAATAATTCAGAAGTAACATTAGTTCCCATTTCCAAAAATCAAGATTTTTATCCTAATTTTAAATCAGTTCCTAATGTAGTCCATATTCAGGCTGTAGCCAGTAAAGCAGGAATTATTAGGACAGAAAATGCTTTTGAAGGCATAATATTTAAGGGAGTCGGAGCCGATTATGACTGGAATAATATTAAAGAATATTTAGTAGAAGGTAAACTGCCTGATTTTACTAAAACTTTAAACGAAGATGTGTTGATTTCTAAATTTCTTGCAGATCGTCTTGATTTAAAAGTAGGAGATAGTTTTAATACTTTCTTTATTAAAGAAGAACAAGGAAAAATGCCCAATGTTCGTCGATTCAGAATAAGTGGCACCTTTAGTTCGGGTTTTCAAGATTTTGATGCTACCTATATAATAGGAGACATTCGTCACATGCAGAGAATCAATAAATGGAATTCAGATCAAGTTGGTGCTTTTGAAGTTTTTGTAAAAGACTTTAATGATATTAAAAAAACTGGACAAGAAATCTATGACCATACATCGTCAAATCTAGATTCAAAAACCATTATTGAGAAATACAGCTATATTTTTGACTGGTTACTACTCTTTGATTTTAATATCATAGTAATTCTTGCAGTTATGATTCTGGTTGCTACAATAAATATGGTTGTAGCATTATTAGTACTGATATTAGAGCGTACTCAAATGATAGGAATTCTTAAAGCAATGGGAGCTAACAATTGGAGCATTCGCAAAATATTTTTGTATAATGCCTTTTATCTTATAATAAGAGGATTGTTTTGGGGGAATCTAATTGGTATTTCAATATTGCTTCTTCAGCAGCAATTTGGAATCGTTCATTTAAATCCCGAAAACTATTATGTAAGCCAGGCGCCAGTATATTTAAATTGGATGTATATTCTATTGCTTAATATAATGACCATTGTAATTTGCTTTTTAGTATTATTAATTCCATCCTACATAATAACCAAAATCTCTCCAGTTAAAGCCATTCGATTCGATTAGCATAATTCAAAAATTAACCCGGCAGGTTTTCAAAATCGGGTTAATTTTAATACCTATATATTAAGGACAGCTTTTAGAATTTAAATTAGGAGCTATTCCCGCTATCCGTTTCAATCTTTTGCTTTTTAAAGAAAAAAGCAAAAGGATTTCCACTGCTATCGGGGCTGGGTGCAGGTATTAAAAGGCACTTTTGGTTATATTGGTTTTTAAAAGTCTTCAAGTCTTTAAGGTAAAAACCATTAAAACCGGCAAAAGCGGATAGAAAAAGATATGTTTTGGAATATTGAAGAGTTGTTTCAAAAGAAGCAGATAAGATGCGAAGTCTATAAAACGGGACTATTTTTCAGGATCCAGACTGCGGTAAATATATCTATTACAGAAAATTCTCATAAATGATAAAAACTAATAAATTGTAAGGAGTCCGTTATCAGAGAGTTAAGAAATAGTTTTAAAAAAGGTGAAAATTATATAATAAAAAGTCTTGTAAATGTAAATAAAGGTGGTACTTTTGCACCCGCAGAAGCGACAGGCGTTCACTGAAATACTGGCAGGCATTTAAAATCGATTGAAAATTTATTTTCAAAA
>NZ_MUHF01000001.1 GCF_002217435.1 Flavobacterium reichenbachii | reverse complement strand
TATCTAATTATCAAATTGACACATTATCTAATTGTTTTTTATTCTTGAAAAAAGCATCGAACATTTGAAACATTTATTAAATTTGTTCGACTAACTATTTTACAAGCTGCAAAAATAGGGTATTTTAAAATATGGCGAAAGTAAAATATTATTACGACTCAGAAAATCTGGCTTATACAAAAATAAAAACCAGAAAGAGAATCAAAATTGGTTATGCTGTACTGTTTTTGTCTGCTTCAGCATTATTTGGTTTTTTAGTTTTTATACTTTTAATCAACACTCCTTATTTCGAAACTCCAAAAGATCGATTACAAGCACGGGAAATTGAGAATTTGAAACTTCAATATGCCATTTTGAATAAAAAAATGGATGGTATCGATGAAGTTGCAGAAGCATTAGAAGATCGGGACAACAACATATACAGGGTTTATTTTAATAAAACTGAAATTCCTGATTCTATAAGAAAAGCAGGTTTTAGAGATCAGTTGAGGTATAAAAAATTAGAAGGTTACAATAATTCTCAACTGGTATTAAACACCACAAAACGAATTGATAAAATATCTAAACAATTGGCAATTCAATCCAAATCATTAGATGAAATTCTGAAATTGGCGAGTACAAAAAAGAATTTATTATCGGCTATTCCGGCAATTCAGCCCGTGCGAAATGAAAATTTAAAACGAATGGCTTCCGGATTTGGATACAGAACCGATCCTTTCACGAAAGTGCGAAAAATGCATAACGGAATGGACTTCACTGCCAATACAGGTTCGCCGGTTTATGCCACAGGCGATGGTGTTGTAGAAAGAGCAGATGCCGCTGCGTCTGGTTTTGGAAATCACGTCGTAATCAGGCATGGTTTTGGATATGAGAGTTTATACGCGCATTTGAGCAAATATAACTGCAGACCCGGACAACATGTCAAACGAGGAGATGTAATTGGATACGTAGGAAGCACAGGAAGATCTGAAGGACCGCATTGTCATTATGAAGTGCATAAGGATGGAAAAGTTGTAAATCCGCTGAACTTTTATTACGGAAATATTTCGGCTGCAGAATATGTAGCGATTTCGCAATTGGCAAATCAGGAAAACCAATCATTAGATTAATAGTATAAAAAGTACTATTTTTGGAATAACATAGAATAAGAAAAAACAAATCATGCATATTGAGCTTTCAAAAGATAAAAGATATTATAGTATTGGCGAAGTTGCCAAAGCTTTTAATGTCAATGCATCATTGATTCGGTTTTGGGACAGCGAATTTGATATCCTGAAACCTAAAAAGAACGCCAAAGGCAACAGAATGTTTACACCAGACGACATTACCAATTTACAATTGATTTATCATTTGGTCAAAGAAAGAGGTTTTACGCTGGAAGGTGCAAAAACACATCTGAAAGAAGGCCAGAAGAAAACGTTAGATAAATTTGAAATAATACGTAAATTAGAATCTATAAAAACACAATTAAACGAAATTAAAAACGAATTATAAAAAATAATATTAAAATTATAAACCAACTTAAATCTAAACAAATATGAAAAAATGGTTAATCCCCGTGGGAATTATTGTAGTACTAGTTGCTATTATAGCTTTTTGGTCTATTGGAATTAAAAACAGTGGATTAAAATACAGCCAGGCTGTTAACAAAGAGTGGGGAAATGTACAAACGGCTTACCAAAGACGTAATGACCTGATCGGAAATTTAGTAAATACTGTAAAAGGAGCTGCTGATTTTGAAAAAGGAACTTTGACTGCTGTAATAGAAGCACGTGCAAAAGCAACTTCTGTAACAATTGACCCAAGTAATGTTACTCCGGAACAACTGGCACAATTTAACCAGGCTCAAAGTGGTGTTTCTTCGTCTTTGTCAAGATTATTAGTTTCTGTTGAACAATATCCAACATTGAAAGCAAATGAAAATTTCTTAAAATTACAAGATGAGCTGGCGAGTACTGAAAACCAAATTCTGACTGCAAGAACTCGTTTTAACGAATCTGTTCAGGAATATAACGGATATATTTTATCTATTCCAAACAAATGGTTCTTAGGAGAATACAAAGAGAAACCATATTTTGAAGCCTCTACAGGTGCTGATAAACCAGTAGAAGTAAAATTCTAAATCTAATTTTAACTCTAAAATAATTTCAATGTCAAAAGTAGAAGATTTTTTAACCAAACAGGAAGAACAAGAGATTGTTGAAGCTATATGTATGGCTGAAAAGAATACTTCTGGCGAAATTAGAGTTCACATAGAAAACACAACTTCTAAAGTCCATTTTGACCGGGCTTTAGAAGTTTTTCATGAATTAAAAATGAATGAAACGCAACTAAAAAATGGCGTTTTATTCTACTTTGCTGTAAGTGATAAAAATTTTATTATCTGCGGCGATAAAGGAATTAATGATTTGGTTGCTTCTGATTTTTGGGATATTACCAAAGACAAAATGACAGCTCAATTTAAATCAGGAAATTTTAAACAAGGAATAGTTGACGGCATTTTGTGTGCCGGAGAGCAATTAAAAAAATACTTCCCTTGGTCTGAAGGCGACACAAATGAATTATCTAACGAAATCTCTAAAGGATAAATAATGAATATTTCCAAAAATAAAACTTCACTTTCTAAAGGAATTTTTCGTTTGTCCTTTTTACTAATAGCCTTTTTTACAGTTAATTGCATTTTTGCACAATTTACAATTCCAAAAAAACCAAGTTTTCAGACTTCTGTTTATGATTATGCCAATATATTAAGTGCATCTGAAAAAAGCCAGCTGGAAGAAAAACTAATTCGTTATTCTGATTCTAGCACAACGCAGATTGTTGTTGTTACTATCGAAAGTTTAAATGGAGAAGATATCGGAATTCTTACTCCAAAATGGGGACAGGAATGGGGAATTGGAGGAACAGCAAAAAATGATAACGGTGTTTTAATTTTATTAGCAAAAAAAGAGAAAAGAATCTGGATTTCGCCAGGTTACGGTTTAGAAGATCGTTTAACGGCAGGTATTGGTGGAGAAATTACAAGAAATATCATTATTCCTGAGTTTAAAGCCGGAAGTTATTATGAAGGACTTAACAAAGGAACTGACGCGATAATTGATGTTTTTAAAGGGAAATATAAAGGCGAACGCAAACAGCAGTCTAAAGGAAAAGAATTTCCTATCTTTCCGTTTATTGCTATTGTAGTAATTGTACTTATTTTAATCTCTAGAAATAAAGGAGGACGCGGAGGCAATAACGGCAATAATAGCGGCGGAGGCCCAAGCCTGCTTGATGCTATTATCCTGAGTAATTTAGGACGAAGCAGCGGCGGAGGTTTTGGCGGATTTGGCGGAGGCTCTTCTGGAGGAGGAGGCGGATTTGGCGGCGGATTTGGCGGTGGAGGTTTCTCCGGAGGCGGATCTGGTGGAAGCTGGTAGGATTCTTTGAAGTCAAGTTTTTTAGTTTCAAATTTCAGGTTTAATTTAAAGCTGATTTTAGCTTACATTTGCAATTCATAATTAACAGTTTATAATTCATAATAATAAAATATAGATGTTATCACATAAAGCAAAATATGCCCTTAAGGCCTTACTTTATTTAGCAGAACAAGACGAAAATCACATTTCTAGAACGATAGAAATTGCGGATGGAGCCAACATACCAAAAAAGTTTTTAGAGCAGATTTTGTTAGATCTAAAACGCGGCCGTTTTGTGAGCAGTAAGCAGGGAAAATTTGGCGGATATTATTTGATAAAATCTAAAAATGAAATCACGCTGGCAGAAATTCACCGTTTATTTGATGGTGCAATTGCACTTTTGCCTTGTGCTTCTTTAAATTTTTACGAGCCTTGCTCCGATTGCAAAACCGAGTCTGAATGCAGTCTGCGTCACGGTTTAATGCTAATTAGAGATAAAACTTTAAAGGCAATGGAAGGCATCACAATAGCTTCATTGGTAAATAAATAAAAAAATATTTTCTAATTCCTAGTAAATCGATAGAATTAATATTTATATTTGCGCAAAATATTTAACTAACCATTTACAAAATTTAATCCATGAAAGTACATTTACAACCATCGGGTGTATTAGAAAATTTTTTGCAAAGAAATCAAAATAGCGGTTTAAAAGCTGCAAACCATGTTTCATTTAGAATGTGTATGTGCTGGTAAAAAAAATTTAATTTTAAATTCTACTAATCACATATAATTAATATAAAAAATGAAAACATCTATAAAAAATCTTTTTACTATACTTACAATTTTTACATTTTCAATCTCTTTCGCACAAAAAATAGAAGGAGTAGTTACTACAAATACCAACACTCCCCTAGAAGCCGTTAACGTAGTCATTAAAGGAACAACAAGCAGTACTACTACTGACCAAAACGGAAAATTTGTATTAGACACAAGAGGAAAACTTCCGCTTACAATTTTAGTTCAATATGTTGGATATAAAACTGCAGAAATCGAAGTTACTACTTTGGATGCACCACCATTAACCATTTTATTGAATGAAGAAAACGAACTTGGAGAAGTTGTGGTTTCTTCCAGACGCAGAATCGAAAAAGTTCAGGATGTACCTATTGCAGTTTCGGTAATTACTGGAAAACAAGCAGAACAAACTGGAGCGTTTAACGTTAATCGTATTAAAGAATTAGTTCCGTCTGTACAGCTTTATTCCTCAAATCCAAGAAATACAGGTATTAACATTCGTAGTCTTGGTTCTCCTTTTGGACTTACTAATGATGGTATTGATCCAGGTGTTGGTTTCTATGTAGATGGAGTTTACTACGCTCGTCCGGCTGCTACAACTTTAGATTTTATCGATGTAGAGCAAATTGAAGTTTTACGTGGACCGCAAGGATCATTATTTGGAAAAAATACTACTTCTGGAGCATTTAATATTACAACGCGCAAACCAAGTTTTACTTCTGGTGCAGACTTTGAAGTAAGTTACGGAAATTACAATTTTCTACAGGCAAAAGCATCTATTACAGGAGCTTTAGGCAAAAAAGTTGCAGGACGTTTATCTTTCTCTGGTACACAACGCGATGGTTTAATTGATAATGTTGCAACTGGAAGACCTACAAACACACTAAACAATCAGGGAATTAGAGGTCAATTACTTTTTACTCCTTCTGAAAGAACCAATATAATTTTGGCTGCAGATATTACAACACAACGTCCTGATGGATATGCGCAAGTTGTTGCTGGTGTAGCTCCAACTCAAAGAGCTGCTTATCGTCAGTTTGATGCAATCATCAAAGATTTAAATTATCAGCTGCCAAGCCAAAATGCTTTTGACCGTAAGATTGATCATGATACTCCGTGGCGTTCTGGACAAGATATGGGAGGTATTTCGTTAAATATTGACACAAAAATTGCAAACGGTACACTTACCTCAACTACAGCTTGGCGTTTTTGGAACTGGGATCCGTCAAATGATAGAGATTTTACAGGACTACAAGTATTGGCATTATCTCAAAACCCAACGAGACAAACTCAAATTACACAAGAAGTTCGTTATGCAGGACAGCTAACATCAAGAATCAGTGGTGTTGTTGGTGCATTCTTTATCGATCAAACTTCTCAAACTAATGGTACAGAAGAGTCTGGAAATGCACAATGGAGATTTGCTCAAAGTACTACAAGCGCATTATGGAAAACTCCAGGTCTTTTTGAAGGTTACGGAATTAAAACTGATGCCAACATTAGAGCATCGAGTGCAGCTGTATTCAGTCAAATCGACTGGGCTATTACAGACCGTTTACATATTTTACCAGGTTTAAGATATAATTTTGATAAGAAAGACGCGCATTATGCCCGTACAACATACGGAGGTCTTCAAACAACTGATCCAGCATTATTAGCATTAAAAAAATTAGTTTATTCTGATCAGGCTTTTGACTCAAGTATTGACAATACTGACTTTTCTGGAAACTTAACTTTAACGTATAAAGCTTCAGACAAAATCAATGCTTATGCAACTTATGCAAAAAGTTATAAACCAGTTGGTGTAAACGTAGCCGGACTTCCGACAAATTCTGCGGGACAGCCTTTATTGGATCTTGCTGTAATCAAACCAGAAAAAGTAAATCACTACGAAGTGGGTGTAAAAACTTCTCCATTTAAAAATTCAATATTAAATCTGGCGCTATTCAGAACAGAAATTAAAGATTTCCAAACGAATGTACAAGCTGCTGAATTAGGTGTAAACCGTGGATATCTTGCCAATGCAGATAAAGTAAGTGTAAAAGGTGCTGAGTTAGACGCAAGTTTTGTTGTAAACAGAAACCTGACTATTAATGCCGCTGCAACTTATACTGATGCAAAGTATGATAAATTTACAAATGCACCGCTTCCTTTAGAAGAAACAGGAGCTCCAGTATCATTTAAAGATGTTTCTGGAAGCAGTTTGCCTGGTGCATCAAAATGGGCAGGATCTTTGGGAGGTGAACTTTCTGACAGAGCAACTTTCTTCGGAAATGCTGGTAAAATTTTCCTGGCTGTTGATTCTTACGCTCGTTCTGAATTTTCATCGAGTCCATCTGCTTCAAAATATTTGGTAGTTCCTGGTTATGCAATTTTTAATGCTCGTTTAGGTTTCCGCGCTACGCAAGGTTTATCTATCCAATTCTGGGGTCGTAACCTTTTAAACAAAGATTATTACGAACAATTATTGCCTGCGGGAGGAAATACAGGTCAATATGCTGCTGTATTAGGAGATCAAAGAACGTATGGAATAACACTTAAATATTCACTATAAAACATAAAGTTTACCATAAAAAAACGAGATACATTTAAGAACGTATCTCGTTTTTTTTATGATTTTATTTATCTAATACTTTAAAAAGCAGAAAATTAGAAATCTCCTCTTTGTTTTCCTCTGCCTTTCTTTTCGCTAGAAGCAAAATTTCCTATTTTATAAGAAAGAGAAAACATTACATATCGTTTTAAAACGGTATTTTCTTCATCTCTAATAGAAGTTGCAGAAATAGTTCTCGTTGCACTTTGGTTTTGATTTAAAACATCATAAACTTTTATTTTTGCATAAACCTTTTTATCAAAGAATCCATAAGACAAACTGGTGTTCCATAAATAAAAATCTTTCTTAAAGTTCCCCGAAATATTAGAATTATAATTATATCCGAAATCGTTTCCAAAAATTAGATTTTCGGGCCAATATGTTGTTGTCTGCAGATTAATTCTGTGTACTACATTGGAGCTTGCATCTCGAGAATAATTCTCATACTTCGCTTCATTATAAGACAAACTGTAAGATGGAGAAATATTAAGCAATTGTCCGTATTCGTAAGTCACACTAACTTTTGGCGTAACTGTGGTTGTTTTTGCATTGTACACAAGCTCATTTGTAAATCCTTTATCAAAAGAATAACTTCCGTTTACACCAAAACTATATCGTAAAACATGAGCATCTCTTTTAATAGATTGATTCCAATTGGCACCTCCAGAGACAATATATGTTCCCGATATGTTGGCATATGTAGTGGTTCTTTTTCCGCTGTCATCAAAAACAGAAGTAGAAACAACATCATTATTATAATAATCTCCTCTTAGATTTAAGGTATAACCGGAACGAGTTCTGAAATCAAAATTTCTAAAATCAACTGCTGCACTATTTTTTTCAATAGGATTCAAATCAGGATTACCAATAACAGTATTCAAAGGATTTGTCAAATTTAGAACCGGCATTAATTGAGTTGCAGACGGAAGTGCATTTGAATAATCATATTTAAACGTTAGATTTTTTGATCTGTTGAACTTATATCGAACTTGAAAATTTCCAAATGGCAGTGCATATCTTTTATTCAAATCAGTTACTTGATTCAAATACAGCGAATGATTATCATATTCTATAATAGATGTTTTAGAATTTAGGTTGATGGTAAATTTATTTTTTTGAAGCGTGATTCCAACCTTTGGAGTAATTGAATTTCGTTTTGAACTTGTAAAGTTAGACAACGAGGCATTCAGATCTGAATAATCCTGTGTCAAAGCATCATAATTAAATGCTTTAAGATCATTTGATGAACTGTTCCAATCCAAATCTGATCCAAATCTAACTCGCAGCGAATCGGTTATAGGCTCCGTATACTCTAAATCTATACTATAAGAATCTGAATCTGCTTTATTTTTATTGTTTTGATTTCGCTCATCTTTGGGCTGATTGTCCTGATAAAAAATAGTTTCAGAAAGGTTGAAACCGTTAGAATCGCTTCTGGTATTCGTATTTGTAAAAACGAAACTTAAGTTACGAGATTTTTTTTCAAAAGCTTTATTAAAGTTAATACTGTTAGAAAAATTAGTGCTCGAATTCTCGTTTGATGATTCTGATTTGCTTTCGTTCAGTGCCAGTCCGTTTTCATCTTCAGAAGAAGTTGTTGAAGACGAATTACTGTTAGATCGGGACTGATTAAGGCTTGGAATTACAACAAGTCGAGTTGTCGGGTTAATTTTATATTCTAATTGAAAATTTACATTATTTCCTGTATTTTCACTTCGAGATTTAGAATCTGCATCCGTCAAAATATTTCCATCAGGCAGAAAACTAATCTGACTTGATTTGCTGTCGTTTTTATTAATCGAGTTAGAGAAGTTATAACTGCTCATAAACTCAATATCTTTGGTCCAGTCATCAGAATAATTAATTCCGGCCATATTAGACTGCGTTATTCCTTTTCCTCCCGATGAGCTTTGCGAATTCCCTTTGCTGTTTCTGCCTCCCCCCATATTATCAAAAACCTCATCCTGAGAAAAACCAGATGAATTAATATTATTTGAAGCCGCCAATATGCTGATTTTTTGTTTATTCTTGAAAAAATTTAAAATAGCACTGGTTTCGTAACGCTCATCAGAACCGTAACCTCCAATAATTTTTCCGAAAAAACCTTTATTTTTATTTTCGTCAATCGTAATATTTACGCTAGAATAATCTGATGTCGATTCTTGCTTAGAGAGTTCTTCCTTTTTTGTTTTAAAATCAGAAACCTGAATTTTTTTGATAATTTCTGCTGGGAGATTTTTTAAAGCAATTGCGCCGTCTTTATCAAAAAATGTTTTACCATTTACTAAAAACTGCGTTACTTCCCTCCCATTTACGGTGATTTTTCCGGTATTATTATCTACTTCAAAACCAGGAAGCTGTTTCAATAAAGTTTCTACATTAGAATCTGGGCGAACTTTATAAGAGGCTGCATTAAACTCCAATGTATCTTTTTTAATCGTTATAGGCGCTGCTTCGCTCTTTATAATAACTTCGTTTAAAGCATTGACATTTTCGAGTAAATATAGTTTTCCGAAATCTTTAGTTTCTAAAAGTGATTTTTGCTCTTCATAATAAACTTGATATCCCATATGATTTACCTTTATAAACACAGGTTTATCATATTTCTTCATATTGATTCTAAAATCACCGTTTTTATCGGTTGTAGCATATTCTATAATCGTCGAATCTTTTACAGTAGTAAAATAAACAGTTGCCAATTCTAAGGGCAGCTGCGTATTAATATCAATAACAGTTCCTTTAACAGTAATATCGTTCTGGGCATTTGCCGTGTAAGCAAAAAGTGTAAAAAGCAGATAGAAATGAAATTTGGTCATAAATTGGTTAGTTAGAATAGTTAGACTAAAAAAACCTAAAAAGGTTTAATTGTATTTTTTACATTTATTCAAATATAATGCCACAAAAATTAGTCTAAACTATTCGCCGGATGGTTTTATACATAAAAAAAGCCCCTAAAATGGGACTTTTTTTCTATTTTTCTCTGATATAAATATCGATTGGAACTCCTGAAAAATCCCAATTTTCTCTAATCTTATTTTCCAGATATCTCTTATATGGTTCTTTAACATATTGAGGCATGTTGGCAAAAAACACAAACTGAGGAGTCTGAGTTGGTAACTGCATACAATATTTAATTTTTACGTATTTACCTTTTGTTGCCGGCGGCGGATAAGCCTCAATTACCTTCAACATAAATTCGTTGAATTTTGAAGTAGGAATTCTTTGTTTTCTGTTTTCAAAAACCTGAACTGTAGCTTCCAGCGCTTTCAATAAACGTTGTTTTGTTAAAGCAGAAACGAAAAGAATTGGCACATCTGTAAAAGGCATTAATTCTTTTTTAATTTTTTCTTCGTAATCACGTGTCGACATGGTATCTTTTTCTACCAAATCCCATTTGTTTACCAAAATTACAACACCTTTACGGTTTTTCTCTGCAAGCCAAAAAATACTTTGATCCTGACCTTCAAATCCGCGGGTTGCGTCTATAACCAATATACAAATATCTGCATGCTCAATTGCGCGAACTGAACGCATTACAGAATAAAACTCTAAATCTTCTTTTACTTTAGCCTTACGACGGATTCCCGCAGTATCAACCAAGTTAAATTCAAAACCAAAACGGTCAAATTTAGTATCAATTGCATCACGAGTCGTTCCTGCAATATCCGTAACCATAAAACGTTCTTTACCAATTAATGCATTGATAAAACTTGATTTTCCAGCATTTGGACGACCAACAACAGCAAAACGAGGTAAAACAACTTCTTCCTGAACCGGCTCTGGTTTCTCTGGAAAAGAATCAATCAAAGCATCTAATAAATCTCCGGTTCCACTTCCTGAAATACTTGCAAATGTAAAATATTCTCCCAATCCAAGATTGTAGAACTCAACAGCATCTTTTTCACGCATTGCGTTATCAACCTTATTTACAGCCAATAAAACTGGTTTTGTTACTTTACGCAACAATTTAGCAACCGTTTCATCCATTGGTGTAATTCCTTCCTCTACATCAACAACAAAAATAATAACATCTGCTTCGTCGATAGCAAGCTCTACTTGTTTACGGATTTCACCTTCAAAAACATCATCCGATCCACGAATATATCCTCCGGTATCAATGACAGAAAACTCTTTTCCGTTCCACTCGCTTTTACCATAGTTTCTATCACGGGTAACCCCAGATACTGAATCTACAATAGCTTCTCTTCTTTGTATCAGCCTATTAAAAAGGGTCGATTTCCCCACATTAGGTCTTCCTACTATCGCAACAATGTTATTCATTTTTTTGAATTTTAGATTTCAGATTTAAAATTTTAGATTTCGTTTTTGACTAAACCACAATAAATTACAAATCAAAAATGCTTTATTTAAATTTTTTGCAAAGGTAGTTAAAAAAGTGACTATCCCGAAGCTTCGGGACTAAGTTTCTAAGTACCTAAGTTTTTATTGTTTTTTGTTTCAAGTTTGAGGTTTCACGTTTCAAGTTTTAGAACCCAGAAAGTATAATCAAAAAATTGAAAGTTATTTATTTTTTCAGGAGCTATTCCTGCTATCCGTTTCAATCTTTTGTTTCGCTAAAGCTTCACAAAAGGATTTCCACTTCTATCAGGGCTAGGGCAGTCATTTTCAATAGAACTATTTGTTCATCATTTCAAAATCCTGTCTTCGACTTCTTCTCAAACTATTTATCACAAACACTATAAATATACAATGGCCTTGCTCCCATTTGATAAGATGTAAAAGTTCCCTTATTTGATAATCTTAATGTGAATTTTTCTTTTGAATTAAAAAACTCAATTTCCCGGACTTTAATTTTCTGAGAAAGATTACTAATCGAATCAATTTTATAACCCGTAAATGAGAATGGTTTATCTCCAAAATCACAATAAGTCAATTCTTTTTTATCAAAATCAATATATCCTTTAGTTTCTGAATCACAGAACTTTCTATGATTCAATAAAAACTCCTCAACCTCCAATTCTGTATCAATTTTTATAAACGCTCTTTGAGGGTCAGTAAATAAATGATCTTCTACAGTATCTTGAGTAATAGCTACCAATTGTTTTTTATCTCTATATATTCTAAAATACAGTGTCAAAATCAGATTTCCGTCAACTGACATGGCATCAGCTCTATAATTACATGTTTTTTCAAGAATACGAAAAGGTTTTTTATCTTCATCAGTTCGAGCACTATAAATATCATCGAAGTCGTCTAAACTAAATTTATTTTTATAATCTATATAAAAAAAGCCTTTCTTCTTAAATTCGGTATCTCCTAGATATTCAGGAAATGGTTCATGCATTACGTTTTCATAAATTTTAAAATTGAACCATTCAATCCGATCATCAATTCCGTTAGAAAAACTTAAAACAGGATAATATCCATCCTTTACAAATATTGCAAGTCCATCATTTTTATCAACAAATTTATTGATATTGGCAGCTTTATTGGTGTGGAATTGCTTTATAAATTCTTTCAAAAACAATTTCACTTCTACATCTGAACATGCTGTGGTATCAAAGGACGCGACTGAATCTACTTTTGCAACTATTTCTGTCTTTTTCTTAACGGGAGCAGGTTTTACACTATCTTTCTTTGGTTGAAAGAAGAATGCTAAACCCACAATAACTATAAGTCCACAACAAATTGGTATGGAGTACTTGCTTGAAATTTGCATAAATTAAGATCTAAACGTTTTGGAAAACTACTGGTTATACCCAAAACGTTTCAGCATATTGGCATTGCTTCTCCAGTTTTTATTCACTTTTACAACTAGCTCAATGTGAATTTGTTTTCCGAAGAATTTCTCCAAATCTGCACGTGCATCTGTTCCTACCTTTTTCAAAGCAGCACCTTTATGCCCAATAATAATTCCTTTTTGAGTTTCGCGTTCTACCATAATAATCGAACGGATTCTGATGATTTTTTCATCTTCAAAGAATTCTTCTGTTACGATTTCAACCGCATACGGAATTTCTTTACTGTAATTCAACAAGATTTTCTCACGAATGGTTTCGTTTACAAAAAAACGTTCTGGTTTGTCTGTTAATTGATCCTTAGGATAATACGCAGGAGATTCTGGTAATAATTCGATAATTCTTCCAAAAACTTCCGGTACATTAAAATTCTGCAATGCCGAAATTGGAAAAATTTCTGCATTTGGCACTTTTTCTTTCCAAAAAGCGACCTGCTCTTCCAATTGTTCCTGATTAGAATTGTCAATTTTATTTAACAATAACAAAACCGGAATTTTAGCGTGAATGATTTTATTAAAGAAAGCTTCGTCTTTTAAGTCCTGCTCCCCTATCTCGACCATGTAAATTAAAATGTCAGCATCTTCGAAAGCCGATTTTACGAAGTTCATCATCGATTCCTGCATTTCGTACGCCGGTTTAATGATTCCGGGCGTATCAGACAACACCAATTGAAAATCTTCTCCGTTTACAATTCCTAAAATTCTATGACGTGTAGTTTGTGCTTTTGATGTAATGATTGATAATCGTTCTCCAACAAAGGCGTTCATCAATGTTGATTTTCCAACGTTTGGATTCCCGATGATGTTTACAAAACCTGCTTTATGTGACATTTGAGTATTATTTAATGTGCAAAGGTAGTCATATCAACTCAATACAGGAAATAAAACATTTTTTAAAGTTTTCGTTGGATTTCTAAAAAATCGACGTATCTTTGCACCCGAAACATCGCGGGATAGAGCAGTAGGCAGCTCGTCGGGCTCATAACCCGAAGGTCACAGGTTCGAGTCCTGTTCCCGCTACTAAGACAAAAGCTTCAGAGAAATCTGGAGCTTTTTTGGTTTAACTGTGTTTATCATCTCGTTGCGTTCACGAGCGGGACGCTCGCGCCAGCAGGGGCGAAGTATGCATTGTTTCCAGTTTTTTTTTATGGAATTTCTTCAAATGATATTGCCTCTTCAAATGAAATTTCTTTGGTTTGAAAAACATCTTCCACATTAACAATGTTTTTAATTTTTGCAATAACTTCTCCTGTCTTTTTACTCTGCATATTGTTAGGTAAAATTTCAGCATAGTAATCAATTTCATTGTGCCATTCTTGTACAAATTGTAGTTCTTTCAAATTTGTAAGTTTGCTAAAAAGTTGATGATTACTTTCGCGCATAACATTCGAAAGCAATCTTTTAGTTGCGTCTTTTTTAGCAATTTCAATATCATTGTAAAGGTGTTTTATTTGCCCTTTCATTCCTAGACAAATATTTGTAAAATCCCACTCAGATTTTTTTATTCCAATTATTTCACTCTCACTCCAGAATGCATCATTAAGTTCATTTATGTAAAAAGTGTCATTAACTTTTTCAATTATTGAGTAAAAAGGGAATGGAAAAAGCTTTGATAATTCCAACACCTGTTTATCAGTTGCCCTTGCTGGTAACCAAAACTCAGTTTTGAAGTCTAATTGAAATTCCTGTTTAAAAAAAACAGTTACCTTTTCAATTAGTTCAACATCTTTATCATAATTATTATTTGAAAAAACATAATCTTTAATAAGAGGATTGATATGTCTCAAAAAATCAATGCTTAGCTTTTCAATTAAAATTTCAGCCTCAGAAACAGAAAAACATTTATCAATTATTTCTCCGAATCCTCCATACTTGTATGCGTCACCATCCCAAAAAAAATATGATTTTCTTATTATTATTTCCATAATTAGTTGTTATTTTTTTATATTCTCTGCTTCATGATGTGATTTTTCGTCAAGCGAATATAGAAAATGTTTTTAATACAATTTATGCGTATAAAATTTCACAAAAATCATCCATAAACTGGTTAGATAATTGAATGCTTCCCGCTACTAAGACAAAAGCTTCAGAGAAATCTGGAGCTTTTTTGGTTTAACTGTGTTTATCATCTCGTTGCGTTCACGAGCGGGACGCTCGCGCCAGCAGGGGGATTCAAATTCTAACAATCTATAAAATTCTTCAAGAAGTTGTACAGCCATCTCTTGTCGAAATGTTTCACTATATGAAGCGCAAACATTTAGATACATTGCCCAATCATTAAATTTATGTTCCATTTAGATTTTCTTTTGTTTAAAATAACAGCTAACGTTCTCGCGCTTGGCGTGGTTGGGGGATAAATATGCGAGATCTTTCGGTTAAACACAAATTTTCCAAATACAAAACCATCTTTAAATTCAACCTAAAACCCCAATCACGCCAAACGGCTGTTAGCGGTAGTTTTTATTTACGTTTTGTATTTCGTTTTCCATTTTCATTCTCCAACCTTTTCCATTTCTTTTTGTTAGATAAACTTCAGTTATTTTTTCGTACTCTTCAGATGCTTTTGTTAATTCTGGCGTTATACTACAGCCAAGATTTTTAACTTTCAGTCCGTAGATTTTCAAAATACTATCTGTTTTTACTTTTTCTATTTCTTGAATTTTATTTTTAGGAGGTAATGATAATCCAAAACCAAAAGTTTTTACATCATCATTTTTTATGTCTTTTTCAGCTTTTTTTCTAAACTCAGTCAAAATTTCGTCAAAATATTTCTTATTTTCTATAAATCGATTAAGTCCAATTACACTCATAATTATCATTCCAATTATGTTAAAGGCAATCATAATTCTGCAAAATTTATTTAGGAATGTTCGATTTTTAAAAAACAAGAAACTTGATATAATTGAAATGAAAATTAAAGCTAAATAAATCAAAAGTAAAGGTTTCCATTCAACATTTTCTTTTATGATTTTCAAAATGTCTAATTCATTTGGATAGTTTAATAAATAGTAAGAGAAAATATTTATTATCCAAAGTAGAACTGTGCTTAAAATAGTTATGATTAATATTTTTTTCATTATTCAATTGGTTTTTTTCTCTTTTCGGTCTTTTCGGAGGCAAAATTACCGCTAACGTACCCTTACTACAAGTGGTTTGGGACTAAAATTAGCGTTATTTTTCGGTTTAACAAAAATTCTCACAAATACAAACCATTTTCCAAATTAAGCCAAATGCCCAAATCTCTTGTAGCAAGTGTTACCTGCAGTTTATTGTTCTTTCAAGAGATCGTATTGAGGTTTAATAAATTCACTATCACTAATTTTTGCGAATATTATTTTGGAAGCTTTTAATGTCGCAACGTAATCCTTGGTGGTAATTATTTGTTTCAACCAAATGGATTTCATTATTTGTGCTTTTTTATTTCTATTCAAATAAGTGAAATTCTTAAAATATTCTGGATTGAGCTTTAAATCTTTTGAATAATATAAAGCTATTTCATATTTGTCAGTTTTATAGATAAGGACATCACAAATATGCCCTAAAATTGTTTCGGCATTTTTAATAATCTTGTATTCAACTTTCGTATTGGGTAATTTTTGACCTCTATAAAAATATAATGTCTTCGGTGTAAACTTGTCTGTAAAGTATAGTCTATTCTCTTTTGGATTGTACAATTGATAGTTCATATATTCTGCATCGGTTATCTCTTTGTAAAATCCGTTTTTAACTATAAATGTAGTTTTCGTCCCTAAATCTTTTTTTAGATTGACTTCATTTTCTTTAGTAGAAATGACTTTATATGAAATTTTATATTCAACTTTCCCTTCAAAGTCTTGGCAATATAATTTTAATGAAATCAGAAAAAAAAATAGTAATGATTTGTTCATAATTAAGGATAAGTGTTGTTTAAATTGCAGGTAACGTTCTGGCGCTTGGCGAGGTTGGGGAATAAAGATGCGAGAATTTTCGGTTAAACACAAAATTTCCAAATACAAAACTATCTTTAAATTCAGCCTAAAACCCCAATCTCGCCAAACGGCTGTTACCAGCAGTTACTATTGGTTATTTCTGTTTAATATTATTTTTCACAGAGTCAATTTTTTCAATTTTATTTTTCAGCTTTTCTTGATTAATCTCAAGTTCTTTTATTCTGGATTGGTACATTAATATTCCAGTAAGCAACGATCCAATTGCGACTAAAAGTGATATCGCAGAAATTGGTAATGCATATTTTCCGTATCTTGCCTGAAATTTAGAGATTCGTGCGTCATAAATTGCCTTTTGTGCAGTTTGTTCCTTAGTTTGCTGTTCTTTAAGTAAATATTTTTGCCAACCTCCTAACTTCAAAACTTCCTTGCCTTTTTCCAAAATAGTCAATTTTCCATGATTTTTAAAAGGCTGTCTTATGAAATCATTTTCGCATAGGAAACTGACAATTTCCCGATATTGTATTTGTGTAGCGCCATTACGCACTATATCCGATTCTTCTAGTATATATTCAGGTTTGTTTTGAATATCGTTTAAAAGGGCATCGATGAGATTTTCATCCATATTATTTCGGTTATTTGTTGATTCGGTTCTTGAATTCTTCCTGTTTTTGTGCAATTGCTGGTAACGTTTCGGGGCTTTGCGTTCGGGCGGGAAATCGAAGCACAAAAGTTGATATTATTACTAAAATTTAATAGAATTACTGCCGTTGAATTTTGCATTTCAGCCCGCCTGACGCAAAACCCTTGTTAGCCGTTCGCTTTTTTGTCCACCGAAATTGGATTTTATATTATTGGTTCGTCATAAGCATCTCCTAATTTTTTAAAGTCGTCTTGTAACCAATACCAATGTTGCCCTTTATTGTGATAGAGTTTTGTCAATAATTCAGTAAAATTTTTCGCAACAATGGCTGAGTCGCCTTGTAGCGAATGGGTTTCATAGAAACTGTCATAACATTGTCCATTTCGTTCGTTTGTCAAATCGATACTAATATATTGGCTCATTTCATCAATCTTTGCCATTAAATACCATTCGTTGCAAACTTCGCCTTCAAGTTCTTCCCAAATAACATCGTCCTTTGGATACAAGTATTTATTTGTCGGAATAAATTCTTCTCGTCCTACAATCGTTATTCCGTATGGTTCGCTTTCAAACAATTTAATTCCGTCTGTTAATTCGTAAAACTCTTTTAAGTCGTCAGGAATATTTGTCGGTAAAGCAATTTCCTTATTCGCAGGTCTGACTTCGCAGTTCTCGTCCTGCTTGATTAAGTTTATAAGTTCTGTTATATTCATAATTTCTTGTTGTGTTCTCGGTCGGTCATAAAGTGACGGCTAACGTTCTGGCACTACAGCGGGTTTGGGGTTAAATTAAGTCCTATTTTCGGATTTGCCAAATCATCCCAAGTACAAGACCATCTTTCCATTAAGCCCAATGCCCAAATCCGTTGTAGTGGCTGTTATGCCTTCGGTTCTTTATTTAGCAGAATCGTTTTTTATAACGACTTTTTAAATTGTTCTTTGATTTCTGCAATTACTTGGTTTGATATGAAAGATAATTGCAAACCAACAATAATTAATAATCCTCCTAATAGAGTAAAGTTAGTTTTGTCTGCAATTTTTTTAGGGAGTTCAAGTAATGTTTCAGCATTCATATTTTCCGAATTAGGTTCAACATTTATTTCCATAATTTGTGATATTCCTAAAAGGACGATTCCACCAATTAATATTAAACTACCAATTAAACGTATTGAACCTGCGATATTGTCGCTCGTTTTTATTTCATTATTCATATTTAAAATTTTAATTATTATGCTAGAATACTTTTTTATAATACAGAAATTTGATTTTTCAACAGTAATTGTAATTGCCCCAAATGATGACGTTTACAACGATACAATTGAACTATTAAAAGCGAAGGAAGATGTTTCTTCTTATATCGTAATTAAAGGCAAACAAGTTTTTAGTAGTGAGTCTGATTTGCGTATTCAAAACCTTCGTCTGTAAGGCTAACTGAATCGTGCATTTCTAATTTGAAATATCCGCTATTCAAAATAGAATTTATTGCATCGTCAGTATTAAAGCGTAAATTTTTTACGATATCTCGTCTGATAGTATCTGTTAAATGCATTTTAGCTCCTTTTTTGAACCCTTTAAATTTTAACAAAAATTCATGTATTATTTGTTCATTATCCATCCTTTAAAATTTAAGTATTATGAAAAACGTTTCTTTTTCAGCCTCAGTTCGGTTGAACTGAGGCATAACGTTCTGGCACTACAGCTGGTTTGGGATTAAATTAAGCCATATTTTCGGATTTGCCAAATCATCCCAAATACAAGACCATTTTTTCATTAAGCCAAATGCCCAAATCCGTTGTAGTGCCTGTTAGCGATAGTAACTTCACACATTGTTCTTCTCATTATAGTAATCCAAAGGGAAACTATTTCCAAAAATCCAATATGATATCTCGTTAATTTTCAATAATAAAACTTCATATTCGTTTTTGGAATATAACTTTGTATTTAGTTTAATTACATAATCACTTATGTAACTATTTATCTCTTCTACGCTTTTTTCTTGAGCCAATTTTCCCAATAAATTTTCAGCAAAGTTTTTGTACGTATCAATTAGAATATTTCGACGTTCTGATATAATATTTTGTACATCATAATCAGAAAAGTGATAGTTCTGATTGACTATTTTGTTCAAAGCATTTATTATATCTTGATTTTTCATATTTCTGTAGGTTATTATCGCTAACGTTCTGGTACTACAGCGGGTTTGAGACTAAATTAAACCCATTCTTCGGATTTGCCAAATCATCCCAAATACAAGGCCAACTTTCCGGTAAGACTATTGCCAAAATCCGTTGTAGTAGCTGTTATACCGCGTTTTTCTTTATTTCTCTTTCGTATTCTGTATCAAAACCAAGATAACTAATATCACTTAGTTTAATAATTTCGTTTTCACTCCAATTCGAATCTTCGTCAATTAAATGTAATTCAACTGAATCATTTGTAGCCCATAATATTTTACCAACAAGAAATGAATCTTCATCATCATAGGCAAAAATTGAAACTATCTCGGAAACTAAGCTTTTCAATGATTTTTCTAAATCTGTAAAGTCATTCAAATTAATGTTAGCTACCAAACTTTCTGAATTGTCATTTTTCAATTCTCCAAAATCTTTTTCTTCCCAAGTTCGATATTTTTCAACGTCACTATTTTTCACAATAGTATATCCGTCAAAATTTCCGTTTTCTTCATCAAAATTTAGAAGCATAACTATTTCAGAGTTTGCCACAAGGCATTTTCCTGTGTAAACATCGTCTACATTTGGCCTAAGGTCAATATCTATTATTAATCTTTGTTCTGCTATTTCTTCCATTTGCAGTTACGCGTTTAAAATGTGGTATAACGTTCTGGCGCTTGGCGAGGTTGGGGATTAAAGATGCGAGATTTTTCGGTTAAACACAAATTTTCCAAATACAAAACCATCTTTAAATTCAGCCTAAAACCCCAATCGCACCAAACGGCTGTTAGCAGAAGTACTTATTCTTCTCTTTCAAATTTTACGTTAGGATAATATTTGTTGAAAGTTATATCATAAAAGTGATTTCCAGGTAAATTTTTAATAACATTAAATTTGGTAATCAGTTTGGATTCTTTTGCGGATTCCCCAGATTTTAAAAGTTCTATTTCAGGATTAAATTCCCATTTCCATCCCAGATTTGAAATACTATTTGTAAATATTACTGCCTGCTCATATGTGGAAAGTTGAGCTCGAAGTGTTTTAGCATAGAAATATTTTTCTTTGTCAGATAAATATTCATGATAATTTACGTATTTGAAACTTTGAAATAAATGTCTAAAATAGTGACCTAATCTGTGTTGATGACCTCCGTAATATTTATAATAGTCTTTTTTAATTACAAGATAGGATGAATCATCGGAAAGTTTTTCTTCATTTTTGTGTTTCTTGTAATCATAAAATTCTTCATTAGCTTTTTTAAAAACTTTGTATTCTAACTTATTTAAATGTTCCCATTTTTGCCACCTTTTTTTGCTCTCTTTTTTTGGTTTTAATTTTATATATGTTAGCAATGGATAAAAAAATGTATCCTTATATTTTCTTTTAAATTTATCTCTGATTATAATTTCACCTTCTTCACCCAAACCATAATAGATAATTGTATAGGCAATATCTATAAAAGCCATATCCAAAACGTTTGCTCCAATGTTATTTTGATTAATTAAATTTTGAAGCTTGTTTTTATGTTTTCGTGTTAGGTAATAATCAAAATCTTTGGAGTTAGAGAATTTTCTAACTTCTTTATAACATTCTATGAATTCTTGGTGTATAAGCCTAAAAACTTTTCGATGTTCAGATTTTTGTAGTTCTCCATTTTCAAATTTTGTATAACTCATTTCGCTAACATTTGCTCGATGGAGATTTAGCATTTGAAAAAAGGCTGTTTCAAAAGCTTCTCTTTTATTTTGCTTTGTTTGTTCTTTAAAAGATAAAAATATGAGTAATGTACCAGAAAGTGCAAAGAATGTTCCAGCAACACCTCCAATAAAATCACCAACTTGTCCAGTCAAAGCGAAATCTAATTCTCCACCCCAAATCCAAGTAAAAAAAAGGGATCTTACACATAAATAGCTTATTACTAGACAACCTAAACCAACTAATGTCCAGGCTAATTTAAAAATTGGGTGTTTAATATTTTTCAAATATTCGATTAGTGTATTCATTTGCTTTTCAAAATAGAAGCTAATTTGTACCATAGTTCTAAAAGTATTTCTGCTAACGTTCTGGCACTACAGCGGGTTTGGGACTAAATTAAGCCCATTCTTCGGATTTGCCAAATCATCCCAAATACAAATCCATTTTTCCATTAAGCCAAATGCCCAAATCCGTTGTAGTGGCTGTTACCAGCTGGCCATTTGTTCATTTATCTTGAAATTATGTTTGACCAAATTATGTTTTTCTTTTTCTGCTGTTCATTGAAGTCAAAGTCAAATTCTTTTTGAGTGTTAGATACTTTCATTAAGTTGAATCCGATTTTGAATTTTATTTCAGAAGCATCAATTGTCCGATTCATTAATAACCTAATTTCTACTGTTTTTGATTCTCCTGGTGCAAGTGTCAAAATTATCGGGATATTTTTGTCACAATCTTGTCCATCAACTTGTAATTCTTTACTATCAACAGAATAAAAGTCTTGCCAAGAACAAGACATACTGTAATATTTCAATGTTTCTTTAGTATTGTTGGTAAGAGTAGTAGGAGTTATCAAAAATCTTTGCTTGTTTTCGTTTATAACTTTTCCTTTTATGATTATCAATGCGTAATTCTCTTTTTTTGCCGTCTGAGAAAAAGTCAAACAGTTAAAAAGCAAAACAGCTATTGTCAATATTATTCTTGTCATTACTTCTTTCGTTTTGTTGGCTTGCTGGTAACGTCTTGCTAGTAGGCGATGGTCGGGTTAAGTAAAGACAATTTTTTCGGATTATCACTATTTTCCCAAATACAAAACCATTTTTCCATTAAGCCTGATTCCCGACTATTGCTTACTAGCTGTTATGGGTTGTTGCTTGACAATCCTTATCTTTTAGTAGATTTTATTTTCTTAATTTCAGCTTCCAGTATTTTTATTTTTTGCTCCTGTTTCTCGTTCTTTTTATTTTGCTCAATTACATACAAAGTCATTTCTTCCATTTTTTGTAACAATTTCATCTGAAACTCTTTTATATTGAGTCCATTCTCAATCATTTCATTTTCAGGAGATATTTCAGGTAAGTGCTGGTTAGTTTTTACAAACTTTTCCAATGTGTTTAAATCCATAAGTTTGTAATCATTTTTGAATACGAAATCAGGCACACAGGTTCCTTGTAAATCAACCTTTACTTCCTGTGCTCTAATTGTTCCACAGACATCAAGTTTATATGATGGAGTATTTGTTCCAATTCCCATGTTATTGTTCAAGAAATTAACATCTTCAATTATGTATACATAAACATTTGTTCCTTGTCCGTATGCATTTTCTAAACCTGTTACTAACATTGCATTCGGATTAGTAGGTCTCGAACTTGAATATTTATATACATTCTGGTTCATTCCATTGACTTCCTCTACAAGTATATTTTTATTACTATAAACAGACCAATCAGTTGCCTTCTCTAAATGTGAACCACTATTGACTGTTGCTAGTATTTGATTAGATATAATTCCACTTATTTTTGGTTTTAGAATATATACTTTTACCAATGAACCTTGTTCAAAATCATCTTGTAGCCCATCTACATACATAGCAGTGGGGTTAATAGGTCTAGAAGTTGAAAAAAGATAAGATTTACTTTTAGTTCCATCTACTTTTTCGATCATTAGGTTCACATTATTAAATTTTGACCAATCTGTAGTCAAAATTAAATGTGAACCACTATTAACTGTTGCAATTACACTTTGAGACAATAAATCACAACTAAATAATGTAATTAATAAAACTAAAATATTTTTTTTCATATTATTTCTACTGTTTCTAATTTTTTGTACGATTTTATTTTTTGCAATAACCCATAACGTTCTCGCGCTACAAGCAGTTTGGGATTAAGGAAGCGTAATCTTTCGGATTTGCCAAATCATCCAAATACAAACCAATTTTTCCATTATGCCAAATCCCCAAATTGCTTGTAGCGTGTGTTACTGGCTGGTTATTTTGTCGAAATTACAATTAAACCGCAAATTTTCACGCTTCTGTTGGCAGAATCCAACTTTCACGTTTCTGCTTTTCGGCTCGTAATTTTCAAGGTATTATTTTCAAGGTATTATTTTCAATTATTCAATTTTAGTTCTTTCGCTAAATTAGTTATCATTTCATTCACTTTCATTGTCAAGTCTTGTATTGCTTCTTCGTTAGTCTCTACAATTATTCCATTTTTTGTTTTTCCATTTCTATGTACTAAATCATGACGTTGAAATACATATTTAAAAACTTCTTTGATAGAAGGAAATTTAATTTTAAAAGTGTCTTCATACATTTCTTTAACTACAGGTAAATTATGATAAATAGTGTCAAGCATAATTTTTTTGGCAGTTTCCTCGAGCCTGTCTGTTTCCTCAAATATTTCTCGTAGTTCAAATTTACGTTGTTTGAATTCAGGATGGGTTTTAATGAAGTTTTTGAAATAATTGTCATTGTCGAAAACTAAATTTATAAATACATCAGAAAGAAAAGATTCCATTGTTCCAATTATACCAATAAATACTTGTCTGTTTAATATCTTTTTTTGATTTGGTTCTTCTATTTTAATTGCAAGTAATGACATCAAATTATCAATTTCTTCGTGGAATTTTTTTAAGAAATTTTTGTCATTAGTGATGGCTTCGAATTGGAAGTCATAGTCAAATTCATCATCTAATTCCCATGGTTCTAAATAGACTCGTTTACCATCTTGTAGGCGGTTAATTTTTTGAATAATTTGTGTTGGTGAATTTCCAGTTAATTCGAATCTGTAATTATAAATTATTCCGTCTTTACTTTCGTCAGTTTCAATTTGATAATCTAGCTCATTTAATTCCTCATAAGATATCCCAAGAATTTTCGCAAGTGCATACTCCGTTGCATTTTCTTGCATGTCTAAAAGCCAATCTTTCATTTTTCCCATTATAGTTCGCTTTCAGATGTTTGTTCCTTGTTTAGTTTTGGTTTTCAGCTTTTTGGTAACTAGCCAGTAACGTTCTCGCGCTACAAGCAGTTTGGGACTAAATTAAGACCATTCTTCGGATTTGCCAAATCATCACAAATACAAAACCAACTTTCCATTAAGCCAAATACCCAAATTGCTTGTAGCGTGTGTTAGCAGGCGTACTATTTTCTAATTTTCTTCCAATACTTTTTGTCTTGGTAAACTGCAATTCCGATAATTACAAATCCGCCTAATATAGCCATATAGCCAACAATTTTTTCACGAAATTGATAATCATTTGTATTGAGAATAATTATATTCTTTTTTTCAATTTGGAACGTTGCTAAATTTGGTTTAGTTGTGGTGCTTGACATTTTAAAATAAACCTTAACTGTGTCTCCAATTTTTAAGTTTTTATCCAGATTTCCGTAAGACTTTTTAGGATTATATGAAGCCAAAATTTGATTAAGTCCTTCCAACTTTAAATAGAAAACTTTAAATTTAAGATTTCCTTTTCCACTAATACTCGAATAGCTATCAGTAATTCCTTTTTCAATTATTTTTCCAGTGTATGAGTTTAATTCTTTCAGTTTTAATTCCGCATTTTTGAATGCTAAAAAGCTTCCAAAAAAGCATATCGTAACAAAAAACAATCCTGTTAAATAATTTCCAATCCTTCTATATTTTCTTGATATTCTCATTTTTGGTGTATGCCTGCTAACTTGTATATATGTCTGACTACGTCCGACTTATCTACCCCAAATTGGGTCGCTATGTCTGACAATTGTCAGTATTATTTCTTTTCAAAAATAGGATTTTTATTTCATAAATCATCAAACGGACTTTTTATTTGTTGAATACTTTTCGTACTAACATGGGTGTAAATTTCGGTGGTCTTACTGCTTTGATGGCCTAATAGTTCTTGAATATACCTTAAATCAGTTCCGCTTTCAAGTAAATGTGTAGCGAAACTATGGCGCAACCAATGTAAAGTTACAGGTTTTGTTATGCCAATTTTTTTGAGTGCTTGTTTTAATACACTTTGCAAACTTTTTTCTGAATAGGGCTCACCAGGATTTGCACCTTCAAACAAATAGGTTGTGGGTTTAAATAAGACATAGTATTCCCGAAGCATTTCTAAAATTTTAGGAGATAAAGGTGTAATTCTGTCTTTTTTCCCTTTGGAGTTTTTAAGCAATACAATATTTCTTTTAGAATCGATATGAACAGGTCTAAGCGCTAATAATTCACCACAGCGCAAGCCACAACTGTATATCAGCGAAAGCATCATTTTGTGTTTGATGTTACTATGGGCATTCAAAATCAATTTGACTTCCTCTTTGCTCAAAACATTAGGTAGGGTTTTGGCATTTTTGGGACGATGAATTTTATCCACTATCATCTTGGTTTCTCGAATGGTTTGAAAAAACAATTTAATAGCATTAACGATTTGGTTTTGGTAAGAAGCCGAAAGATTATTCTTTAAGATATACTCGTTATTATATACAATCACATCTTCGTTCGTAATTTCGGCAACCGCTTTCTCCCGGTAGAAAACCAAAAAAGATTTCAGGGCTTCGCTGTAAGTCGTAACAGTGTTTTCGCTGTAACGTTTGGAACGCAGTATTTGTTTGAATTTTTCGATTTGCTCAATGCCGTCTTCTGATGGTAAGGAATAAGAGGGAGGTGCCAAATGAAATCGCTCTCTATTTTCAACCGTATCAGGAAGGTGCCAAACTCCCAAAGTTTGACTCCAGCGAGAACCTGTTAGCTTTTTTATTCGAACTATTAATTCGGCATTTTTTTCAAAATACACTGCAATTCTTTTTTCTTTTTTATGAGTAATAATTTTGGCTTCCCATCTCATACTTATGCAATTTAACTACTAAAATAATAAATTAAGATCAATCTCAAAATGAGTATAAAGACAAAAGAAGAGTAATAAAATAAGCTGAATTTTGATAGATCGTGCAATTATCAATTCCCTTCAAAGTTTTATATTTTAATCATCGAAGAGTTTAATTTTTCTTCACACATAGTATAGTGATCTTTCACTATTAAAATTAGGTAATCAAACGGCTCTTTATTCTTCTTAATCTTATTTAATTTCGTCACAAAGTTCGGGAATCACCTGCGGGCGCTAGCAAAAAATTCCCCCATAAATGCAGGAAAAAATTCCTGCTTTATTGCGTTGCTTTTTGCGCTTGCTGAGCGATTCCCAGCGAATGTTCCATAATTAATATAAAATATAGAAACTATGGAAACTTTAAATCAAAACTGGCAGACTGTATCTGAAATTGAACTGATCTACAAAACAAAAGTAAAAAACTCTGAAAGACCACAAATCAAATCTTCAAAAGATGCATATATACTAATGCTTTCAGCTTGGGATTATAATAAAATAGAATTCTTCGAGCAGTTCAAAGTATTGCTTTTGAATCACGCTCATAAAGCACTTGGTATTTACGAAATTTCTTCTGGAGGAATTGCAGGAACTGTTGTAGATCTTAGATTAATATTCTCAGCAGCTCTTAAGGCAAATGCCACATCTTTGATGATGATCCACAATCATCCTTCAGGAAACCTAACAGCCTCTGAAGCCGATAAACAGATAACTCGAAAAGTAAAAGAAGCAGGAAGGCTCCTTGACATCACCTTACTGGATTCATTAATTATAACTTCCGAATCCTACTACTCCTTTGCTGATGAAGGCGCTTTATAAGCGCCTTTTTAACTATTTTTATCTATAAAAGATATCCAAAAAAGTTAAAGATTATCCTATGTATATTTTTAAGATGCAAGTGCAATAATCATATAGTAATCTTCAATAAAATGGTTAGATAATTGAATGCTTCCCGCTACTAAGACAAAAAACACCACTTCAACAAGTGGTGTTTTTTTTGTTTATAACAATATATTTATGGAAGAATTTGTTATTTATATTCTTTATTCTGAAAAGTTCAATAAAAATTACACAGGTTTCACATCTAATTTAATTGAAAGATTTAAATCTCATAATTTCCTTGAAACAAAAGGATATACTTTAAAATTTAGACCTTGGATCGTAATTTATACTGAGTTTTTCAATTCAAAATCTGAAGCAATGAAAAAAGAAAAATATTTAAAAACTGGAATTGGAAGAGAATTCATTAAAGATCTTATTCAAAATCTATAATTTATTGGCTCATATCCGCCACGGCGGACACAGGTTCGAATCCTGTTCCCGCTACTAAGACAAAAGAGCTTCAGAGAAATCTGGAGTTTTTTTTTGTTTCTATAATTCTGATTCTCTTTGCGGGCACAGATTGCAAATCTGTACTGTCCGTTGTTTACATATTGGAGCGATAGGAGTTTTAATTACAGAAAATTAAATAACTTCGTTTTAAATAAAAGTAACATGAAAATTATCTGTACCATTTTATTGCTTTTTATCTTTTTGGGTTGCAAAAAAAATCTAATAGAAAAAGAAATGAATTCAATGAACGAAATGAATTTCGTTCCAACAAAAAGCATGAAAATAAAAAATTTGTTACCCTTTAAAAACCACGATGTTTGTATTGGTACTTATATATTAAAGAATGATTCAATTATCTCACAATATGAAATTGAATCAAAGTACTCATTACTAGTCATAAAACTTAAAAATATTTCTCAGAATTGTACTTTCAATAATCATCAATCAGCTAATTATCCAACACCAGGATATTTTTCTACTATTAACGAAGGTTTATTCGAAGTTAATTTGAGTCCGGAAATATTTAAAGATGACTATAAAATTAATCGCATAGATTTTTTTTCAGATAATGAGATAAATTACCAAATAAATAATGATACTATAAAAAACTTTAATCTAAATTTCAGTAACTATGCCATCAAAATTAATAATCAAGATTCAAAGGTAATATATAGCAAAATAGAATATTATGGATTAAAAAACATAAATGCTAACATAGTACTTTATCATTCTGAAGATCAGCTATATATTTTCATCATGACACCTCTGAAGAAAAACGCTATTATAGATAAAAACAAATTGTACGAACATCTTTTTGGAAATAATTTATTAAAATAAAAGATCTAATTTCTAATTAATTCTCAATAGCTCGAGAATGACTAATTTTATTAGGAATCATATCGCGCAGGTATAAGGTCAATCGTTAGTGCAGATTTGCAATCTGTGCCACAAAGATTGTACATGATCACTTTTTATATAATAAATAACTTGTAATAAATAAAATATTCCACGAGTTGCACTGTGCGGGTTAAATCTCATAATTTCCTTGAAACAAAAGGATATACTTTAAAATTTAGACCTTGGATCGTAATTTATACTGAATTTTTCAATTCAAAATCTGAGGCAATGAAAAGAGAAAAATATTTTAAAACTGGAATTGGAAGAGAATTCATTAAAGATCTTATTCAAAATCTATAGTTTATTGGCTCATATCCGCCACGGCGGACACAGGTTCGAGTCCTGTTCCCGCTACTAAGAAAAAAGAGCTTCAGAGAAATCTGAGGCTTTTTTGTTTTAAGAGAAAAATTAAAAAGTAGAGAGATTTTATCATGTTTAATTTTCATAATAACATCAAAAAAATGCGCAAAGTCAGAGACATTTGCGCAGCATTATAAGTAATACTTGGGAGAGCGAGGGAATTTTTTTCAAAAGTAGACGAAAAAAAAGCAATCACTTATGGCAATTGTTCTACAGCATTTTTTATTCAATTGGTATGCAAAAGTCAACAATAGCTTTCCTTTCAGGATGTTCATTAAAATTATTATAATAAATTTCAAAAGGCTCTCTGTCAGCTTTCTTATATCCATTTTCGTTCATCCAGACAAATAATCCAGTCCACGACTTTTCAAATTCGTTTAATCCAATTTCAAAATTTCCAACGATAAATTTTCCAGCTTCTATTGTTGTCAGTCCGATTTCTCCAATTGTTTCCACTGGCTTATCAAGTAAAATCGAAGCAGTCATCCGTACTTTGTTGGCTTCAGTAACTTTAAAACTGTCGTGATAAATCGTTATCATTTTTGTTTGGTCGTTCATTAATCCTGTTGGTGTTGCCCATTGCATTAATTTTGCATAGGCATTTTCAAGGTTATGAGGACCAATACTTGATACATAAGCCAAATCCATTTTTGACATTTCTTTAATTTCAATTTTTGCGTTCATTTTTATCCAATTTTTAAGATTATTAATGACACAAATGTATTTTTCATAGTCAGGATATTCTTGTCCATTCTTGCTTTTAAGTTGACGAATCTTGCTAAATCTATTTGGATTTTGGTTTTTAAATTCAGTCGGACTTACTCCAAAATACTTTTTAAATGCTCTGGAAAAGGAAGAATTATCACTAAATCCATATTTATGTGCTATTTCAGTTGCTGTTATGTTTTTATGTAACAAATCAGATGCTGATTTTTCTATTCTTCTTCGTTTTACATATTCATGTAGAGTTTGTTCTGTAACAAATTTGAAAACTCGATGAAAATGAAATGATGAAAAAAAAGCAATTTCCGAAACTGCATTTAACGATAAGTCCGATTCCAAGTTTTGGTCAATAAACTCAAAAACTCGGTTAATTCGATTTTTGTAATCAGCTTGTATTTCTTTATCTTTTTCTGTCATTTCTTAAATGCTTTACAACTTGTTTATATGTGTGGGACTTCACAAAGCTATCCAAATTTGGGTCACTTTATATTATAAGTTATTAAAAAAACATTAGGATGCACATGGGATAATACTATAATAAACTTGAATTAACCGGTTAGATAATTGAATGCTTCCCGCTATTAAGACAAAGCTTCAGACAAATCTGGAGCTTTTGTTTTAAACTACTCTACTTTACACTTATACTTTGAAATAACTTTTATTCACTTGTAGGACGCTTGCGCCAATTACAGAAAAAAGTATACTCTAATTAAAACAATTTGAAAAATCAATTTAGTTTTAAAGTTTGTTTTACTTTTGTTTTTTTAATTAACTTACCACTAACGTACTAAGTCACGAAATTTTAGATAAATTATATGGCACTTTGGCAAACAACCTATAATGCAATTCCAAGGAGTTTTTACGAATACTCAAAAAGTAATCAAGTAGACCTTTATGTGCATGATTGGTCTGGCATTTTTTATGTTGATAAAGACTCCTTCTTTGATAAGCTTGATACTTTTATTGAAAGATCATGGAGTATGAATCAATTTCAAAGTTGGGGTCCGAGCGATAAATCGGATATTGGTGTTACCTACAACTTAGACAAAAATATAATTGTTCATATTAGGTTTCGACTGGATTTAAGAGGCGACATTAATTATTTTCTTATTCCATTTCTAGCAATTTGTAGAGAATTGGATTTTTTAATTTTAGATCAAAATGAAAATTTATTTGAGCCTCAAATAGATAATTTCAGAGAGAGTATCGAGAATAGTAGTGCTTTAAAGTTTGTTGCAGATCCCATGAAGTTTATTGAGGATTTTTCAAATGGAAAAATCAAACCAGAAGATTGACTTTATTTTCTAGGATTTGTTTCTGTCATGATATTTAAAACAATTTTTAATGAATAAATATGTATTTATAACCAAGCTATTTTATAAAAATCATAAATAAAGTTGTTAGATATTTGAATGCCTCCCGCTACTAATACAAAGCTTCAGAGAAATCTGGAGCTTTTTTGTTTTAACTATCTTTGTCAACATTTCGTTGAGTTTACGAACAGGACGCTCGCACCAGCCTGGGAAATGCCTGTTGGCAGATTGTTTTTTATTCTGCAATAACTGTTTTTATTTTGGTTACATATTGATCAAAAATCACAAAATTAATTTTTTCAATTATTCTGTGTTTTTCATCGCAAGGATATTTATTTCGCATTTGATATTTTAAGATAATTGTATCATTTCTTCTTTCTATGTTTGGAAAATGTGAATTACATCCATTTACTTCAAAGTATGCAGTTGCTAAAACCATTTCTTCATATTTAACAAATTCAATATTCTTTTTTACGAGTTTTCTTTTTACTTCAAAATCTTCATCTTTAGAATCTGCACAATAATAATCTTGAAAATATTCTAAATCATTATTCTGAAGTTTTTTTATTTCTTTTTCATAATTTTCAATCTTGACTGGTTTTATATTCTTTTTATATGATTCAGCTATTTTGTTGTATTTATTGTATTCAATTTCACTAAACTTGTTTTTAACTCCTATGTTTTTTGGATGAAAATAGTTTAGCATAAAATTCATAACGGTTGTTCTTTCACCTGTACATTCATATCTTGTTTGTATGACAGAAGTGTCTTTTAAATGTTCAAAAAATATATCCGTGAGTTCTGGATATTTATTTATTATTAAACCGTTAAAAGCATAACATCTAATTTTTGGATTTTTATTCTTTGTTAAGAAAACAAGATCTTGATTGGAAGCAACTTTTAGTAAGTCATCAAATCTTTTTGTGCCACGTAATCGAATTTCGTCAATTAAAGACAAACTATCTACAGCATTTTGAACTTCTATTGTAAGTTTATGTTGTTTTTGTTTTTGTTGTTTTTTATTCTTCAAATCCTTTCCACAAAAAGTGAAGATAAGTGATAAAAAAACAAGTATAAAAATTGATTTTATCTTCATTATTTTAGATTTTTCTATAATCTCTGTCAACTTATTTATATACGTGATAAAACCACACAAAGTCATCCAAATTCAGGCAGCTTTGCATGATAAATTTCATACATTATTTATTTCCAAATATATATTTTTTATCTTTGAAATTGAGGATTTTTAATACAAATGGCTTTATCTTTGAGCTTTTAGAAAATTGATATTCATTATGGAACAGAAAATACATCAGGGAAGAAACGTAAAACGTTTTAGAGAAATGCTTGGCATCAAACAGGAAGCATTGGCTTTTGATATGGGAAATGACTGGAATCAAAAGAAAATTTCTATACTGGAGCAAAAAGATGTAATAGAAAATGATATACTTAAACAAATATCGAATTCATTAAAAATTCCTGTGGAAGCTTTTCAGAATTTTGATGAGGAGCAGGCAATAAATATTATTTCAAATACTTTTTCAGATTTTAAAGATGGAGCTTCTGCAATTAATATTCATCCAACATTTAATCCTGTAAAAGAGGTTTTAAAACTTCACGAAGAAAAGATTGCTTTATACGAGCGTATGCTGAAAGAAAAAGATGAAATGATGGCAAGGCTTGAAAAATTAATCACTAAATAATTTAGGGATACTTCTTATTCATATCTGGAAATATTAAATTAAGAAATGATCATTTATAAAACATCAAAACAAAAGCTTTGGAGAAATCCAGGGCTTTTTTGTTTTTACCTTTCTTGATTCTCTTTGCGGGCACAGATTACAAATCTGCCTTTATTTTGAATTTTATAAAAAAACTTTAAATTTATTCAAAGGAAAACAGAGATGAAGTAACTCTTTGTTAAAAATATTTTAGCGATATCATATGTCAAAATTAAAAACCCTAAAAATACAAGCCAGTTTGTAAAAATATGTTCTAAAAAGTTCTTTCTTGTCAACACTACATATCTAATCTCTAAAATTATGAATAATAAAATCACAAATAAATGAAGGTATAAGAACAACAGCACAAGAATGAAATGCTGGTATATATTTCCAAAAAATATTAGTAAAGCATAAATAATTACATTGAGGATTCTTATATTTTTTGTAAATCTAAACCACCTAAAGTTATTTATTTCTTCCATTTATATTTATAATGTTAAAGCTTTGTACCCATTAGCAAAACAGTATTTAGTAATACAGTATCAAAATCTTTCGAAGCCAACTGTAATACATTTCTAAGTTTTAAATTAACAATCGAATGTATGGTTTTGGTTCATATTCATTTATTTTTTCTTGCATTTGAGCAGTTGTAAAATTATTATTCAGTAGCTGTATTGTAGCGTTTTAAATGGGCTGTAATTTACTGTTTTTTTTATGGTTTGCCAAACAGCAGGAGGTTTCAGAGAAATCTGGAGCTTTTTTTGTGGTTCGATAAATTTTGTTTCAGTCTCTTGGAAATTTAAAAGCCTGTGTTTTCAAGGGAATTTGGTTCGAGTCCCCTTAAGGTTAATCATTCAAATACAAAACTAACTTTTCATTAAGTCAATTGCCCAAATCTATTGTTGCTGTTCGCTGTAGGTAATTTATTTTTCAACTGTAAAACATTCATAATTCAGTTTATTTGTGTTTATTTCTTTCAATTTTAGATTATTTGGGTCAAAATAAAAACTAATCCTTTTTGTTTCGTAGACTAAGATATAGTTTCCGATTGAATAGTCAAAACCACCAAATGCCATATCATCTATAAGTTCAAATGTTGGCTTACCGTGATACTCAAAGACTTGTTGCTTTGTATATTCTTTTACAAATTCAATATATTTTCTAGATAATCTTAAATCTACTATTTTCTTGTTTTCAATTCTACATGTTAGCCCGCCTGCTAAATGTATATGACCGTTCAGTTTTTCTAACATTTCTATTCTTTCAGCAATTGTAAAGTCAGAGTTTTCGAAATTGTAACCTTCATTTTCAGGATTTATAATATAAATATCATTAATTTCTTCTTTTGGAATCACACGAAAATTTTGGTCAATTTTAATTGAATCAATTTCAAAATCATTCAAGCTAATATTACCCTCAACTAGATCTCTAACTTTATTTTTGTCTATTTTTATCATTTCGGTTTTTTATTTACTACCAACTTGTTGATATGTATGACAAACTGCACATTTAATACAACCCAAATATATAGATAATTCTTATACCGCATCAAACGGATTTAATTTACTGAATACTTTTAGTACATACATGAATGCAAATTTAAATTGTTTCACTACTCCCCTGAAAAAATTTGTATATAACGCAAATCATTACCGATTTCTAACCATGAAAATAAGAACGAAATAAACAAAATTTGATTAAAATGATCCAATATTACAAAATGAGTAGGATGTAATTTAAACATGGAAAATTAATACAAAATGGTTCAAAATTGTCCAGTTAGGCTAGCAAGACAAAAGCTTCAGAGAAATCTGATGCTTTTTTATTTTAACTATCTTTGTCAACTTTCGTTGAGTTCACGAGCGGGAGGCTCGCGCCAGCATGGGATACTATCCTCATAAGTATGAAAACGGAGAAGTTGTTTTAATTTCCGAATAATTAAAGGATTTAAAAATATGGTTGGGATAAAATACGATTCGGAATATTTTGAAGGGATAACAGCACCGTATATTGATTGGGTTGGAGGTGGAAACTTTGACGGATACTTGATACAAAAAAGTCTAATATTTAGAAAACTTGATAACACGGTAGAATTACATTCCAAAGTTATTAACGCTAAAAGATATGATGGAAATGTTTCAGATATAGTATTGACAGGGCATTACCGAGAAACTGAAAAAGAAACGCTAACATTATCTTTTGATAATTTTGAAATGCGAGGAAAAATATTGGGTGATAACGAAGATATAATAGCATTCTCTGTTTGGGGCAAAACGCTGAACAAAAACGAGGTCTATAAAATAAATGAATAAAAAAACTGGCTGCAAAACACGTTGCAAGCAATTTGGGTTTTACGCTTAATTTGAAAATGGGTTTGTATTTTAGGAAGATTTAGCAAATCCAAAAATAGGGCTTAATTTAGTCCCAAACCGTGTCTAGCGCAAGAAAGCGGGCGATTAATTAAGCATCAAATTCTGCATAATATATAATTCTATCCACTTTTTTATCGTCTGATTTGAATTCTTCCATTTTATTTGATGTTTACTATCAAAAATTTTCTTCGTTTTGTCCACCAATATTATGTTTCATTTTTTGTCCCATGCTATTCGTAACATATCCTGCTACGTTTTCTTTCTTTTGCTCTCCGTTTGATAAATAGTTAATGTTTATCGAGCAGTCGCCTGTTATTTTAACCCAAGCAGTTTCACTTTCTCCACTTTCTAATTTATCAATGTGCCCACCACCACAACCAACAATATTTATGTTTGTCAAAGTTGTCTGTGTCGAATTTGTGAAAGTAATTCTCATTGTGTTGAGCAGAATAATTGTAAGCCAAAAATAAAAAAGTATTACAGGAATGTTAAGCAACATAAATCCACCAGTCATAAATAGTTTTTTCCTGTTGTCTTTGTCATTTAAAGCTTTCACTAAAATTGAAATTAATATTCCAAGGTTTACAAGGCCAGTTAATACTATAAAACCATAACCAAGAAAAAGTAGTTCGGATGAAGAAGTTAGGAAATAAAGTCCGAAAAGAACTGTTCCAAGTAAAAATGAAATTACTGCTGTTTGCCGTCCTAATTTTATGTATCGTTCTGTTGTCATATGCTTTGTGCTAACGCTTTGGTATTAAAGTGGGTTTGGTACTAAATTAAATCTATTTTCGGATCTGCAAAGTCATTTCAAATACAAAACTAACTTTCTCAAATCCGTTGTTGCAGCTGTTAGCAGTAGCGTATCAATCTTTAAGTTTGAAACCATCAGGTGCTTTCAATTTAGTCTTATCATACATATTTATATACAATGTCACCGTATCTTTTTTCCCTTTATATGAGACAGCATATTTATCTAACATTCCTCCGCCAAACGAACTGTTTTTTGTTTCGAAAGCACAACAACTGCCAAGTCTGCTAAATGATACTTCCTCTCCATTTGGTCCAGTCAATGAATTAAGATATTTTTTCTCATTTTTTGGGCCATCAAAATCACCGCCAACTTTTACAGCATTTTTTTCAGTATACCCATAAGTCGTGTCAACTGTGTTGGAATTCTTTGTAGAATTACAAGAATTTAATATTGAAACTACGGCAATTGCTAAAATTAATTTTCTCATATTATTTGTTTTAATTGATTTGTTCGTGGCGTATTACTGCTAACATTTCGGTACAAAAGCAGCCCGCTTATTATACTCATTTAATTAATTTGTAATCCTGAGTATCTGTATATTTGTCTGTAATCCATTGGCAAACGTATCCTTTCTCGTCCCATGAAACAACTCTAACTAATATTTGTGATGATGAAGATTGATCATTGTTTTTAAACGCTTTTTCATCAATTAAACCAAAAGTGTCCGGTGAAATAATGTTCCATGCTAAAAAGCGTTTCAATATCACGCTTCCACTTTCATCAGTATAATCCATTGCAATTTCTGTTCTTGTAAATCGGGTATGCGCTCCATTTGTTGAAATAAATTCTCCTTTTTTAATATAATCAGGAATCATAACAGTATCCGTATAAGGACAGTTAAACCAAGTATTTGAAATTACTGGATTTAAATCAATGGTTTGAAGTTTCAATGTTTGTATTTTATCAGAATTTGAAATTGTATTTAAGATATGAGAATTGAATAAAACATTGTCTTTAAAAATATAATCAATCATTAAAGATTTATTTCCGTTTGGATACATAATCATAAGTAACCTGAAATTCGTTTTGTCAAAAAAGTTCATGGTAGTATATCCATTGTCTGCTTTTGCATTTACTACAAAACAATCGAAGTTTTTAAATTTTTGGTCAGGTAATCGGGTTAATTGATATTTTAACTGTTTGTATCCATATTGAATTTGATTGTATGTTTTAAGCTTTACTTCCTCTTTTGATTGTACATCTGTAATGTGAGTAATTGAGCTTCCATCAACCCTGCTGATTTTTTCTCCGTTAAAGAAAGTGGTCTGCGGGGAATGACTCTTTGATAAAATACATTGAACGTATTTTTTGCCAGTATTCAGCTGCTCATTTATTATTGCTATTGTCTGATCTGGCTGAATAAGCAAGTAATTTATTTTACTTGATTCAATTTTTGAAATTCGTATTTCACCACCGCAAAAAATTAATGATGAATCTACAATTTGACTTGCGGTAAGGTCTTCTTGTTTCTGTCCGAACAAAAGTATTGGAACGAGAAAAACTAATATTATGAAATGTCTTATTATCAATTGTATCATTTTAAATTGCTGTTAACGTTCTGCTTCGGGAAAGTCTATTGCTCAAATCTGTTGTAAAAGCTATTATGAGCTGGCTATGTTATTCATAGCGTATAGAGAATTTATATTTTTTTTCTTTTGGATTATTTATGATGTAAGTTAACTTTTCTACAGATCTTGATGTGCAAACCAAATCTGAAACTGATTTAAATATTAAGAGAATTGAATCTTTTTTGATTTCAATATCTCCACTATATTCTCCACAAGCATTACTTTCAACATAATTAGTTACAAAAATCACATCATCTATGTATTGAGCTTTGATTTTTAATTTGGTTTTATCCAATAATTTTTCATAATCATCACTTCCCAATTCACCTAAAAACTTTGATTTAAAACTTATAAGATCTTTGTTGATTGTTTCCTCTTTTTTTGAACATGAAATCAACACTAAAAATAATATTCCGATAATATATTTCATAATCTTTTTTGCATAATTTTTGGTTAGATTGCTTTCAATTATGTCTATTGCAAAAATCCGTTGCACTGCTGTTAGTTGCAGATTTTTTTTATTTACAATATTCTTTTATTCCTTTTTCAGCATCAGGTTCACCATATTTTTTTGCGTTGTAATAATCTTCACAGAAATCGGGTATTCCGGTTTGTTGTTTTGCTTGAGCCCGAACCATGTAACCATAACCATATTTGGGATTTATTTTAATTGATTTACCAGCATCATCCAATGATTTTTGATATTGGCCCAGTTCCAAAAATAAAAATGAACGATAACCAAATGCTCTAAAAAAGTCCGGTTTCAATTCTAAAGATTTATTAAAATCTTTTTCAGCATCGGCATAATTTTTTAATTTTCTATAGCAAAGTCCTCTGTCAATATAGGGAACGTGATTTTCTGGATTTAGTGCAATACGTTTTGTTGAATATACTATTGATTTTTCAAAATTTTTCAAATCAAAATACAACAAACTTAAATTGTCATAAATTTGATCGAGTGCAGCTTTCGGAAGAGATAAAGCCTTGAGATAATCCTTTTCGGCATTTACATAGTCTTTAATTTGAAAATAGCAGTAACCTCGATTTAAAAAATTATCTGATTTTGCGGCCTTATTGTTTATCAACATGGTGTAAGCCGTAATTCCTTGTCTATATGATTTACTTACAGCAAACATATCTGCAGCAAATTGTAGTTTTTGATTTAAAGTACCATTACAAATTGAATCTGGGATTTGAAACGGATTTCGATGCCCTAGTTTTATTGCATATTTTCCATCTTTGCAAGCCGAATCAAAATTTAATAATGAGAAGTTAATTTTGGCTCTTGCAGAATACGCTCGTGCAAATTTGTTATCAAGATTAATTGCTTTATTAATCATTACCAAAGCTTTTTCGTTGTTGCCGTTTTCTGCCAAAAGAATTGCAAAGTTGTTAAATAATTCCGGGCTTTCAAATTTATTTGCGATAGCAGCCTGATAATCATTTTCAGTACTCTGTATATTTCCCAACTGTTGGTTTACAATACCTTTCCAGTAAAAATATTTACCCGCTTTTTTAATCTCTACAGCTTTTTCAAATGCTTGCAGTGCTATATCAAGTTTATCAATTTTATTATTAAGCATTCCTTTTTCAAAATACAACTCTGAATCGTTTGGATTTAATTGAATTGCTTTATCAATACTGGATGAAGCATCTTCGTATCTAAAAAAAACAAATGAAGCCTTTGAATATCTAAGCCAATAATTTGAATTATTCGAATCTTTTGAAAAATCTTCTTTGAGTTTTTTAATTGCGTTCATCGAGTTAATCATTGAATTAGTCTCGATTAAAGAATCAATTTCATGGTATTTAATATCTTTTTGTGCTTGTAATGTTATGCTAAATAGTATTAAAATTATGAATAGTTTTTTTTTCATTTTTATTTTTTGTGTGAAATTTGCAACAAAGGTGTTGCCGCTACTGGGGTTTGGAAACTAAATTAAATTTATTGTTGCGATTTAATCAATTGATAACAAATACAAGGCAAACTTTCCAGAAAGTCAATCCCTAAATGTGTTATAATTGCTGTTACGAACTGGGGTTTATGCTTTTGCAAGTCTTCGGAGTTTACCTTTTCCAATTATTAAATATAATTGAAATAAATCATCACCATATTTATATTTTTTGTTGTATCTTTTAACATTCACCTTTTCCTTCTTTAAGAACCTCGAGTTTATAAAGTCTCTGCTGCAAAATAAATTTAGTCCATGAAAAAATATTTTTTTATCATTAATATTCAAATACCCGTCATTTGATTTCATATTTTCAAGACTATATAAATTATTCTCATAATTGATTTCAAAAAGACATTCGCTACCATCTTCGTAAAAATTTATGTGGAATTCTTTTACTTCGCTATTTGTCACTTCATCAGCGTGTTTTAAATATTTTTCGAGTTCTTCCATCATACTTCTTGATTTTACAGCCTTTATATTCTCAGTAGATTGAGAATTGTTTTTTTCATTATTACAAGAAAAAAATAATATAAAAACAAATAAAAATCTTCTATACATATGTTTTGCACTTTTTGGGCTTAATGATAACGTTCTGGAGCTTCACTCTGATTTACTATTTAATAGGAGATTGATATTTGTCCCAAAATGTTTTATTATAATCGACCTTATCGAAAATAGTTTTCTCTTGTTTGTATGTGAATTTTTCGACTTGAAGGATATTAAAATCATTCAAAATTGATTTTACAATAACTTGAAATGGCTTAATACGGTTATTTTTGTCTGTTATATTACCATAAATCTTATTTTCGACCTCACTTATATAATAAAGTCCATTTGCCTTTTTTAAATTTGTTTCTGTAATTTCTAACGTAGATTCTTTTTGGACATAATTTTCAGGCCAGCCCATTAACTCTAATTTTTTATCAAAACTGCTGTCGTATTTTTTAATGTCCCATTTCTCAATTACTTTTACAATAGCATAATCGTCCTTGTTTATGTAAAGCGTTCCCGAAAAATCACATAAAAAATTTCTGTGTGTATAACTATATTGATCCCTAAGTGTAGAAAAATTAATTACATAAACCTCTTTGCCGTCATACATTATATCGTCATCTTCCTTAAAAACAAATTTTTTAAATTTCTTTTCATTCAAATATTGACTAAATTTTATGGGATTACCTACATAAACGTGATAAAATGGACCTCGCAAACTTTTTGGATTGTATCCGTTTTTTATATTCCATCGTATTTCTTGAATCTGGGTGTAATTTCGGATATCTTTATCATAACCTAAGTCATATTGTTTTGCAATAAAATCTAGGTTTAACGTCGTTGTATCCTGAACTTTAACATCAATATTTGAAATTAATTGCGAATTGAAATCTTTTGAAGGATAGTTTTTGATTAAATTTTCAATTACGTGTTTTACTACAGTATAAGGGTACTTTCGGCCACGAACAATGACTTCATCTAAAGCAATTCCTTTTTTATTAACCTCTTTTTGGATCTCTTCAACTGGTCTAAGATTTTCATTGCTTGTAAATCTGCTTTTGTTTGTTGTCTCTAGTTCGTTTTCATTTTTAGGAATTGAAGTAGATTGACTTACTTTATTAAAATAAAAATAACCATCGTGAATGGAGTTCAATTTTACTTCAACAAAAACTTCAGGACTGAATAATCTATTTAATTGTGGTTTCTCCATTTCATCTTGTTTTGATGAAATAAACATATGAGCCTTGTTTTTACTTCTCAAATAATATTCAAAAGATTTTTTATCGATTACTGTGGTATTCCATTTTCCTCCAAGATAAACGGAGTCGGCTGCAGTAACAGCCGCAAAACTGTACATCTTTTCTTTTAATTCTTTTTTTACATAAGATCCCATCGGAACAAAATCTTTGATAATTGGCGCCGTTACAGAAGACATATCATTGACAAAATGTTGATTTGCACCCCAGCATATTATCTTTTCATTTGGATGATTTTTAATATATTCCAATAGATTATCAGCCATTTGTTTATCTCTAATATTATCCTTAGAACCGGTATGAAAAGGGCTTTCAATTTGTGGCTTTTTAAAATAACATTTTTCACCGAGCGAAAGCAAGCTCTTTACTATCTGCGTCCAATAAAAACTGGTTTCTGTTTTAGGCTTTTTAGTAATTGCTTTTAGTAAATTTTCAAAAGATGATTTATACTGGCTGTAAGTGATATCATTTTCATCAAAAACATAGGAGTAATTGATTGATTCAATCAGCAATTCTAAATCTCCTCTTTCTAGTTTCAGTTCTAATTGGTTCTTTTCACAATATTCATACAGATCAATGAATAAGTTTTCATCCCCATATTTTCCTGAAATTTGACTATCAAATCCAAATAGCTTTAAATTTGATTTATTGGCGTCATAAAATTGAACAAAACTTTGAAATTCATTGGTATTGGACCAAATGGTAAATAAAGAATTTTTAAAAGCCAGCTGTACATTTGCCCCTTTTTTAATTTCATTCTCAGCTTTCCAAACGTCATACACGCCAGATTCGAATGCAATGGTTGTAAACCCAAGTTCTTTGTACAAATATTCAATAATCTTAGTTTTCATCTCAAAAACATTTCCATCAAAATGTGATTTCTCTCCCAACATGAGCACTTGTACGCCTCTTAATTCTTCTTTTAAAAAAGAGAAATCCTCATTAGATGGATTCTCGGGCAAATTCAAGACTTTTGGATTGAAATTTTGTGCATTACCGATTGCGTAAAAAACACTACAAAGTATTATTAAAAATGTTCTTTTCATTTTTAGATTAGGGGTTTTTGGTTTGGTTATGTTAAATATATTTAGGTATTATTTTAATTTTTTCATTCCATTTAAATTTGGAAAAAAACTCGTTTATGCATTATTTGATAGATAAGAAAATGCTTTTCATGTCAATTTGCTCATAAGTTTTAAACTAATTTAAATGCAAACGAAACTAATCATTTTTATAAATAGAAACCTACTTTTATCAAAATAGAAATGAAAAAAAATATAAACGACTTATTGAAAAACAAGTAGATTTTTTTTCTTTTATATTAATTATACATCTGTAATCCTTAAAATTCAGGAGGTATTTGCAGGTTAATCTTGTGTTTTAAGTTCGTTTCTTTCATGATCTATATTTAAATTATTTTTCTTTTGCCGTAATGCAATTTGTCCTATTTTTATCACAAGACTACAGTTGAAAAAAATAAGCTAAAATAATTATCAAAAGAGAATATTAAACTCTAAAAATTGAAAGCACAAGCGGTACATTTATTAATATATTCAATTACAAATTATTACGAACAGATCTGTATTTAGAATCGAATAACCTATATCTAATATGTTTATGAATAATAAAAATCTGATACCAATTTTCACAATCCTATTGTTATTTTTCTTCACCTTTAAAATTCAGGGACAAAGCTTTGATAATAACGGAAAGGATAGTTTAATGCTGTATAATAAAATGCTTTCAGAAAAACAGCTGCGAGAGGATCTTAAAATACTCCTTGCCATAAACGAAAAAGTAAATTCGGGCTTATACCAATACCGCTCTAAAAAACAAATAGACAGCATTTACAATACAACCATTAAAAGTATTAAAAAGCCAATGCGCGTTACCGAGTTTTACAAAATAATGCTCCGCCTGGCCGATTTTGAAGGAAGTGTACATAACTATACTATTCCTGATCTCGATTTAATAAATTTTCTGAAGCGACAAAAATCATTTTTCCCTTATCCTCTTGTTTATATTAACGGACAAATTATTTTTGATGGTCAATCATCTGATATACCACCTGGATCGAGGATAAGAAGTATAAACGGAGTAAATGATGTACAATTAATGCAGTCTTTTTATAAATATTATACAGCAGATGGTTTTAACATTACAGAAAAATTATCGGCCAGCGTAAATAAATCGTTTGGTATAAACTATCTGCTGGAATATGGTCTTTGCGATGAATTTATCATAGAATACAACTCACCAAAATCTGAATCTCTTCAAAAAAAGGTGCTTCCCGCAGTAACACTCAACCAAAGAGAAATAAATATTAAAAATAGATTTAGTGCTTCTGTTACAGAATTGATAGATTTTAAAAAACAGCCTGCTTATAGCTTTCGCATGCTTAATGCGACTGTAGGTTTATTAAATCTAAGATCTTTTGGTATGGCATACGGATCAGACGATCCGAAGTTTAAGACGTACGTTCAATTTTTAGACAGCGTTTTTACAGGACTGGACAAAAACAAGGTTTCTAATCTTATAATTGATGTTAGAAATAATCCCGGAGGCAGTGATCCCAACTTTGAACAGCCCGTAATGTACCTCACAGATAAACCATTCAAAGAAAATGTAAAGGCTTCTATAATCTTTGACCCCAACTTTTTACCTTACGAAAAATATTTCTGGGGCGTTTCAACCTCAGAACGAATAGATAGTGTTTCCAAAAAAATGGGGAAAGAATACTTAAAAGATGTTTATCCTGTTTTTAAAAACAATATAAGCCTGCAAAACCAAAAATACAATCCGGTTTATCATCCTAAATCACCCATCTTTAAAGGAAATCTTTATCTTTTGATTAATGAAAATGTGGCTTCAGCTGCTTCACATTTTGCTTCTCTGGTAAAAGGGTATGTTCAAAATGTTGCCATTATTGGTGTAGAGACTGTTGGCGGCTATTATCTTCATAACGGACATACACCACTGGTCTATGAGCTTCCTAATTCAAAGATAAAAACACAATTTTCAATTGTAAATCTAGTGCAGGATGCTCCAAAAAAAGACAATCAGCCAGAAGGTCATGGTATTATTCCAGACTATGAAGTTTGGCCATCTCTAAATGATTTTTTCGAACATAAGGATACACAAATGGAATTCACTCTGAAACTTATAAAAATGAAATAATTTGGATTTTCTATACTTCCAAAACCAATAGAAAGCTTTTGAGAAATCTGGAGCTTTTTTGTTTTTGACTTCTTTTTGCAAAGCTGTTTTTTACTTGATTTAGATTGCAGTACAAAGTAAACACACATTCGCACAGCTTTTGTGAGAGCGCTTCCGGAAATGGATATTTTAGTTAATCATTTCTTAATCTGCTAAGAAAATGATGTGTTATTGGTATAAATTCGTCTTATCAATTCTTATGCAAAAGCTCTGTTTTTAAAAATTGACTTATAAACCTGATACCCCAAAACAAATCTTATAAACAACTTTTATATTAAAAAATTGATTTATACAACACTTTTAAATATTGCGATTTTCCAGGGAATAATTCTAGGCTTAATTTTCTTAAAGTCTTCCATATTCAATAGTAACTCAAATAAATATCTGGCATGTTTACTATTTACACTTTCAATTATTTTACTGAATCATGTTTTTGAGGTTGAAGGCGCCTTTATTCCCTATCCGTTTCTTCGTTTTATTGATCACATCGAGTGGGTATTTCTAATTCCTGCTTTCCTATTCCTGTTTATTTTAAAACGTGTTGACAATAATGTAAAAAGCAGACAAAAATCTTATTTGTGTTTTATTCCATTTGCCTATTCTGCTCTCCTTAATATTACATACGATCTTGATCGTGTGGCAGGAATTTATACTATTCCTGAATCAGGCATCAATCTAATCAAAATACTGGGGTTAATTCAACTTATTTTTGCCGTTGCATTCATCCCTTTCCTATTGATTTACTCTTATTTTATGATAAGACATTTTAAAGATTCACAGGAAAAAAAATGGATAATCATCTTATTAACAATTATTTCTTCACTGTTATTTACGTGGCTTATTACCTGTCTAGCCGGCTTATTTCTTGAATATGACATCTCTTTTACTATGAACATCCTGGCTTTATCCGCAACATTTATAATTCATTGGACCGCTTACATAGGGGTTTACAAATATAAACTAGCCAAAAACAAAGATGCCGTTTACAATTTTTTAAATACAGATTTAGCTATTTCGTATAGCAATCTTAAAATTGTAGAAAATAGTACATTAGAAGAATATCGGGAATCTATAACGGCAGATAATCTTTATTTTCAAAAACTGGAAATACTTTGCAAAGAGCAGCAAATTTATACTGATAGTACATTAAACAGAGAAAAGGTTGCAGAAAAACTCGGCATAAGTGCTGGATATGTTTCACAAATTGTAAACACGATAACAGGAGATAACTTTGCCAATTATATTAATCAATATCGGGTTGAAGCTGTAAAGGAAATGATTTCAAATTCTGAATTTGATAACTATAATTTGCTGGCAATGGGATTAGAATCTGGTTTTACTTCAAAAACTACTTTTTATAAAACATTTAAAAAAGTTACTGGTCAGACGCCAAATGAATATAAAAATACCCGCAGATAAGTACCAGTTTATCCATTTTTAAGCTTTTGAAACCTTTACTAATTTTTCTTATGTGAATTTTGGATTATATAATTTAAATCACATTTATGAAAAAGAACTTTTTACTACTGATCATTTTGTCTGCCTTTTATTCTGTTAATGCTCAAAATGAAATCGAACCCAATCAAAAGAAAAATGAATTAAAATTAAATGTCTTATTAATTCCGACTGGTGTACTTGAAGGAACTTATGAAAGGAACTTAAACCAAAAATCTTCACTAGGTGTCTCTGTTTTTACTGTGTATGGCAATACAAAAAATGAAAAAGATTTAAATTATTCTGTTTCACCATACTATAGAAGATATTTTGGAAAAAAATTTGCTTCTGGTTTCTTTGCCGAAGGTTTTGGAATGTTAAGCTCAATTGACGGAAAAAAAACATATGATATAAATGATCATTCTATATTTACTGAAGGTGCTGATGTAATTGATTTTTCTCTTGGTATAGGTTTAGGAAGTAAATGGGTTACTAAAAGCGGCTTTATATTTGAAATTAATGCCGGTTGGGGCAAACTGTTATTTAATGCTGATAAGACTGACCACACTCAAATTGCGAGATTTGGTTTTAATTTAGGTTATAGATTTTAATACCATAAAACATCAAAACATCCCTTTTTAAGTGGTGTTTTGACGTTTATATCTTTATATTTCATTAGAATTGACTGTTTACAAATTGTATTTATTGAATTTTAACAAGAATTATAACGGCTTTATTTCCAAATTAAATGTAATATTTAAAATTTCATATTCTTTTAAAAAAGCTTACACTTTAAAAATTAAACCTTTAACTTTTTTCAGAATAATTAAGCAAAAGTTTTTTTTGAAATCCTTTTGCGCATTATAAAATTAGTTGCATTTTTGCACCCGCATAGAAAAACAGGCCCGTTCGTCTATCGGTTAGGACGCATGGTTTTCATCCATGTAAGAGCGGTTCGATTCCGCTACGGGCTACAAAGAAAAAGCTTCAGAGAAATCTGAAGCTTTTTTTATTTAGTTTTTTTCAACATTTTATGTCTTTGCTTATCAGATTCTTTTTCAAAGATTAGACTAATTTATCCAAAGTAAACCTTTAAAAAGTATTTTAGCATGCTGTAATTTTAAAAATTAAAATCGACAGTATAGAGTTTCAAAGGTTGTGCTTTTCCTCTTAAATGTATTTCTCCTTTATGATTATAAGTTACCGCAAAGTTTTCGGGCATAACGTTTTTAATCGCTTCAGAAACAACAAAATCATGATTTAAATCGTTGCATTTGCATTGAATTCTTGAGGCTGTATTAAGAAGATCTCCATGATAAACAATCTCTTTTTTTATTTTTCCGACCCATGTCGTCACAGCAGTTCCAATGTGCATTCCTGCTTTAAATTTTGGAATTAGATTATATTTCTTGAGATAATAATTTTTTCTTGATTCTATAGATTTCCTGAGAAGATAAAAACAATAAAGGCATCGCTGATCTTTAAGTCCAATCGATGTTTTCCATGTTAGAATAATCTCGTCTCCAGCATATTGATAAATTTCTGCCCGCGAAGCAAGTATTCCGTCGCTAAAATCATTAAAAAGATCTTGCAGTAATTGACTGTACAAAATATCTCCCAATTCTTCGGCAATAGTTGTTGAGGATTTTACATCAACAAACATAAAAATTCTTTCTTCCTGAACGGGACTATGATAGCGTCCTGTGAAATAATTATAAAAAAATCTAGAACTTAATAAACTGCTGACTTCCAAAAATAAAATTAAAAATATAGAGGCACAAAGAGAAAAAAAGAAATCGCCTGCCAAACGAGCACGAACATAATTTCCTAATCCTTCTCTGTCTAAATTTTGCCCTAACAATTCTGTAAATCCAAACACAAAAAGAATTAATAATATCAATATACTAATACTATATATAAATGCTTTTAGCGCCATTACTGCTAAAAATGGATATGAATTTAATTTAAAAAGCACATTCTCAAAAACGATTACAATAAATCCTATGGAAACTCCAATCATAATACCCGGCAGAAAACCAAAATGTTTATAAGTGGCAACAGCATCTGTGATTATTCCATAAAACAATCCTAATACACCGCCAATAATTACAGCTTTAAAAAATATATTGTATTTTCTAAAAAAAGGGATTTTAGGTAAAGTCATATTTAGGAATTACTTTTTATAAATTTATTGATCAAACCAAAACCAGTACTTTTATTATAAATGAACTGAGCAGACACATATTATAAATGAACTGAGCAGACACAATAAAGCAGAACTTAAATAATAAAGTAATCCTTATTTGCCGATCATTCTTTTACGAATCCTGCTCAATGATTCGGGCTTAATGCCAATGTAAGACGAAAGCTGATTCTGTGACACCAATTGAAGAAGATAAGGTTCTTTTTTTAAGATGGTTTTATATCGCTCTTCCGGAGTTTGAAAATGAAGCATTTCCTGTCTTTCAATAATCATAAGATAGGCTGATTCTGCTATTAGTCTTCCAAATTTTGACCAACTGGGACAACTATTGTATAGATTTTCAACCTTTTCATATTCTAATGCAATTACTTTAGAATCTTCCATCGCTCTGCAGTGGTACTGCGCTTTTTTTTGGGTGATAAAACTAGCAAAATCGACCAGAAAATCATTTGGTTTCGCAAATCTGCTGTTGATTTCATTGCCTCTGTAATCCACATAAAACATTCTAAAAAAACCAGTTTCTATAAAATAAATATGACGGCATACTTCTCCCTGCTGCAAAAGATCTGTATCCTTCTTTACTTCTATCCGGCTGATGATGGGCTGCACCAAATTATACTCTTCATCAGACATAGGTACAATTGATGTAATAACTGTTTTAAGAGCCTCCATAATAGTGATTTAAGAGTCATAAGTGCATTAAAATTAGATTTATTTCTGCGAAATACAAAATCCATGGACTTTAATATTAAATATTCTTTCTTAACCAAAGTCAATGGTCCTTATTGAATTACCGCTCTACCTTTGTCCTGTAAACGTTTTGAAAATCAAATATTTAAAACATTTCAATTTAAAAATTTATCTATTGCTAATAATTTAAAAAACTTAATCATGAAAACTAAATTCAACATCGAAGCAAAAGCAGACAAGAATCAGAAATTGGAATTTAGAATCCACCTTCTTGTATTTTTATTGGTTACCCCAATTGTATTTATTGTATGGTTTTTAACTGATACTACTTATGCCTGGCCTCTTTGGTCTACTCCTGCATGGGCAGTTGGGATCATTTTTCACTATTTGGGCGTATTTGTATTTAAAAAAAACAACACTAAATCTTATTACCATGGAAACAAATCATACAGCATTTAGACGCATTGTAACAGGTCATGATAGTGAAGGCAAAGCGATTATCTTATCAGACGAGATACCTTCACGCACGTATATGGTTGGCGGAACCAATGGAGCAAAGTTTCACGAAATCTGGAACACAAAACAAACTCCCGTGCTAATCGATAATGTATCAGGAGATCCAGAAGAAAACGGACTTATATTAGGTCCTCCTAAACAAGGTACTCGAATTCGAGTTATTGATTTTCCTCCCGAAAGTGATGAAATCAGAAATCTTACTCAAAAAGAAGCTGTTGAACATTTTAAAACAATGAAAGGCGAAAATGCTTCGAGAGCAGATGAAAATGCACCTCATCCATTAATGCACAAAACGGAAACTATTGATTACGGAATTGTCCTTGAAGGAGAACTTACGTTAATTGTCGATCGAGGCGAAACTATTGCTAAAGCCGGAGACATTATTATACAACGAGGTACAAATCATGCTTGGAGCAATAAATCAGGAAAAACATGTCGAGTTGCATTTGTTCTGATCGATGGAATATTCGAAGAAAATGGTAGTCAATTCTAATAAATCAATTATGAGAATAAATCCAATAAATCCAGATTCTATGAGCATCGAAGTTCGATTTGTACATGATGAAATTTTCAAACTCATCACACATAGTCAGGGCCCTGTTGCCATGACAAATGATGAAGGCGCTTTAACCGGGCCTTTTCCACCAATGCTTGCTTTTCCAAAATTTGGAATTCCTGCTTTAAGTTTTGTCCGTTCGCTCGACAATCACGCAGCCCTTCCTAAAAAAATCAGAGAAGTTGCAATTCTTACTGTTGGCGCCGCATTTGGAGCACGATTTGAGCTTTACGCACACGAAATCATGGCAAACCATTTTGGTGTTTCTCCAGAAGCCATTGCATCATTAGCATCGGGAATTCGTCCGGCAGAACTAAATCAAGAAGAATCTGCAGCGTATGAAATAGCTTCTGTTTTAGCCAAAGGAAAAATTATTCCAGACTCCACTTACAATTTGGGTACAGCAATATTAGGAAAAGACGGGATTGCAGAACTAATATTTTTAGTTGGCGCTTACACACTTCTTGCAATGGTATTAAATGGTTTTGATGTTCCGGTTCCTGAAGTAAATTGAACAAACATGTTTAATTATATTAAGCTTTGAAAATTTAAAATTTTCAAAGCTTTTTTATCTAAATCATCAATACCATCATTTTTAAAATACGATCTTAAAAAAAGTTCTTACAAAATCTTAAAAGCAAAAATAAAAAGTATATTAGCTTTTCCTTTTACAATCAAATATAACTAAGAAAAAGCCAAATTAGAATATGAAAACGCTATACCGAATTCCGTTTATATTAATACTCCTGACCATTTTAAGTTGTAATAATACTGAGAAAAAAGAAAAAAAAACAACACAAGGTGTTATCAAAGATACCTCAACAGTCGACAGTGAAGAAATAGGAAACAGAATCGATTATGACGATACAAAAGTTATTAAAAATGTTTATGTCATTAAAAGAAACGGAATAGATTTTAAGGATAAGGCAGACCAAAACTCTGAAACATTAGGAACTTATACGTTTGGAAAAAAACTTCCTGTTATTGAAGAAACGGCTGAATGGTTTGGAATAATGGACAGAATTACAAGAAAATATTCTAAAAATGGAAATGAAATCGAAAGTAATCAATGGGAGAAAGTTTATGTACCAAAGAGCGCAACTGGACCTATAGATAAAGTAACTTTAATACAGTCTGACTTAAACATAATTTCATCACTTACAGTAAACCAAAAAAACGAAAATTTTGAAAAAGGTAAGGAACTAACAGATTATCTGCAGATTGAACTCATAGACAAAGCCCTTTTTGAAAGTAAAAGAAGTACTTCTGTAAATTACTTATTAGCAGACACTTTGGCAATAAGAAAGAAAAAAGGTGTTATAGAACTTAAATGCGCAGACAAAACTGTAAAATTGGTTGATAAGCCAGATACCGAAGAAAACAGAGAGGAGTTTGAGTACGAAGGACAGATTGAATTTTTAAATCAATATGTAATCAGCGGTTCTTATTATGAAAGTTCAGATTATAGCTTTATTGACAAAAACAGCGGTGCCACTACACAGACATTTGGGGATTATCCGAATATTGCTCCAGACCAAAAAAACATTATCGCTATTAATGCGAATCCATACGAATCAACAGCCGACTTAGAACTGTACGCTATCAACAACAAACAGATTAAGCATGTCATGAGCGCCAGTTTTAAAAATTGGATGCCGGCAGTTGAACCTGGAGAACATTTTTTTAGTTCTGATAATTATTTATACTTGACCGTAAATCATATGGAAGTATTTTGGAATGAGGATGGAAATCTCAATGATCATTTTCAATATATAAGAATAAAAATACTTGGAGAAAATTAGCAAAAATTAAACACATTAATTTTTAGTTACTATTCTTCAAAGCATCTAATAATTCTACCATATCTACAACAGCATAAGTAGACGAATAGTCTGATACCGCATACGGCAGTATAAGGCTGTTGTTATGAATAATGGCTCCGCAAGAATAAACTACATTTGGCACATACCCTTCGCGTTCGTCTTCTAATGGCGAAAGCAAGGGCTCTGTCAGCCTTCCTATTTCTTTAGAAGGATCATCAAGATCAAACAAAGAGGCACCAATGCAATAACGTCTCATCGTACCTACACCATGCGTTATTACCAGCCAGCCTTCTGCAGTCCAAAGCGGTGATCCACAGTTTCCTATTTGGGTGAGTTCCCATGTAAAACGGGGTTTTTGGAGCAAAATTGGATCATTCCACTGTGTTGCTCTTTCAGAATACATAATGTAATTATTTACACCGTCTATTCTGGCAAGCATGGCATATTTTCCTTTTATTTTTCGAGGAAACAGCGCCAGATTTTTATTCTGAGCTCCGGCACCATGAAGCGGCATTACTCTAAAACTGTAAAAATCTTCGGTAGAAATAAGTTTAGGCAGTATGGTATGTCCGTTATACGCCGTATAGGTTGCCATAACGCGTACAGAATCATCATCGTCTACAAAACGCACAAAACGCGCATCTTCGATTCCACGGCTTTCAGAATCTGATATTGGAAATATAACACGTTCGGTAATATCCGAATCGTGTTTAAATTGCAAATCATAAAAAGAATTGGCCAGCCAAAGTATTTCCTGCAATGCTGTTTTTCGTTCTTCACGAATTAACGGATCGCTCAAAGAAGTATTTAGAATATTTTTGAGCACAGCAAACTCAAATTCGTCCGGAAGATCCTGCATAATTTGGACAATATATTTGTCTGTTGTATGCATTTCAGAAAGCTTTGTTAGAAATCGTTCCTTATTGAATAAGGTTTTATGCTCAATCTCCGCTTTATCTATATGATTCCCAATTTTCATGATGTGCAGATTGTTGTCTTTGTCTAGAATTCCTCTTCTAAAAACAATAGACGAAATATGACCTTCGCCTGTTGCACGAAAAGAAATAACAACACGCTTCTCACCTGCTGCTAAGCCAGTTTGATCAAAATCTTCTACAATAGACGGATTAAATATTGCGGCAGATTCAATTGCATATTCCATCGTGCAATACGAACCAATGAGCATTTTTCGATCTAAAGACAATCCTTCATAATCTATTTTCATTGCTTCGATTACCGGTCTGATTTTTTCGCAATGTCTAAAAAACACAGCCGAAATATTTCGATGACGCCTTGCAAACTCACGTAAAGTCTGCTCTAAAGTCTGCAGTACTTGTTTTTCATCCAGTATCATTATGCGAGCTACCATTTGTTGAGTCCGTTCATAACCATTCATAAAATATCTGGCAACAACTCTTCTGGAATCTGGGGTAAATTTTATCTCTTTTCGGATTACTGATACTCGCATAAATTTGTCTTTTATTACAATAAATGTTACTATGTTTTATTATATCACTGAAATTGACTCATAAACAGTGTTTTACATAAAAACAGCGTTATTTGAAATAAGAATCATATTTCAATTTCTATAACAAGTTAGTAATTTTGTTAATTAAATGACATAATTTTTTATTAAAAAAAAATACAGCGATTCATCTCGCAATATCATTTACGGATATTTAATTATGAAAGTCTAAGCAAAAGACAAGATCTCTTTTACAACAAAATAGTATGTTCTTAAATGGAGTAAAGACAGGAAGTTCATTCTGTAATCTAGTATTCAGCCCAAAGTAAAAACCAAATCTTAAGAATTGATTTCAATAATGTTTTTTACATTCTCAATAAAAGCATCGGTATTTTTAATTTCTTCCTTAATAGATTGGTGGTGATTTGACAATTCAAAATGCTCTAGCATATCTTTTTTCAAATATTTTATCATTGATTCAAGACTACGTGTTTCATTTTCGTTTTGTCTTTTTAATTCACGCTGTTTACTTTCCAGATATTTCAAAGTCTCTTTTAACCTGTGGATATTTAATTTTTCCAATCCTTGTACCTCTTAAAAATTTATAAAAAAAAACGATAACCAGAAATGTGATAAGATTCTGTATTTTTTCCAAAAACCATATTTTTTTTTTGAATTCATCACACTTCAGATTACCGTCTTTTTCATCTACGTATAAATTGTCAACATAGTTTTGATTTATTCTTAAAAATTTCAAAATCATCCTTACAGTGCTTTTAATGGTTTTATCAGATTAAAAAAATGTAATTTTGCCAAGACTTATTGCTTGCATATTAAGATCTCCGTTAAACTCGTTTATTAAATGGATCACCAACAATTTGAATCGCCCGAAGAGCTTAAAAGTGCCATAAAGTGCTTTTGGTATAACAAAAGCAACTTCAGAGAACTTGAATCTAGTTTTGAAGTTATTCCTGATGGTTATTGCGAAATTATTTTTTATTTCGGAAGTTCATTAAGCATTTCTTACAATGGAGAATTAAAGTCATTACCCTCTCCTTTTATGATTGGACTTCTGGATAAACCAGTCACATTTTTTACTAAAAAAAACATCCAAATTCTTGGTATAAGATGTTATCCATGGACTGTATATGATTTATTAAAATTACCCTCTGACAAAAAAGGAGTGCAGCTTTTTGAGCATCCGATTTCCATGCTCCAAACTACACTAAATGAATTTATTGAAGCCAAAAAAATTCTGGAAGCAATAGAATACCTTAAAAACTATTTTATAACGGCCCGCTCTGATTTTTTTACTGATACTACACTGGTTAAAGCAGGAAGTGCTATGAGAGCATCCAACGGCACTATTCCGGTAAGTCAGGTTGCAGAAGCGGCACACGCAACAGTTCGTACACTAGAAAGAAAGTTTAAACAATCTTCTGGACATACCGTAAAAGACATCTCTGCTCTCATCCGTTTCGAGCAGGCAAGAAATCAATTATTGATTGATCCTTTTTCTAATCTTGCCAGATTAGCTTCAGAATTGGGTTATACAGATCAATCTCACCTTAGCAGAGAATTTAAACGATACAGCGGCACAACTCCCGCAGCATTTGCACGAGAAGCAAAAAAGAACGGCGGAATTTAATGCATAAGTTTGTCGCATTTGTACAATCCTAATACTTCAATATCATTCAATTTTGCACTTCAATATTAATTGAATACAAATCATGTTACTAAAAGATAAAAGGATTGCAGTCATTGGCGCAGGACCAGCAGGACTCACTATTGCTAAATTATTACAACAAAAAGGAGTAAATATTACCGTTTACGAAAGGGATAAAAACGACAAAACTAGAATTTGGGGCGGTACGCTTGATCTGCATAAACACTCCGGGCAGGAAGCTATGAAAAAAGCAGGATTACTGGAACGCTACTACGAAATGTCTAAATCAATGGGAAGAATCATTACAGACAATCAAACCAAAGTATTGTTTTGTAAAAATCCCAAACCCGAAGAAATCTATGAGAATCCAGAAATAAACAGAAACAATTTGAGAAAACTATTACTGGATAGTTTAAACACAGAAACTGTTGTTTGGGATAGAAAATTTACCGGACTCGAAATACACAACAAAAAATGGCTTTTGAAATTTGAAAATGGAATTACTGATACCGCAGATTTTGTAATCGGAGCCAATGGAGGAATGTCACAGATAAGAAAATTTGTAACAGATGCAACGCCAGAATATACCGGAACTTATATTATACAAGGCGAAGTTTTAAATCCTGAAATAAATTGTCCGGATTTCTTTAAACTTTGCGATAATAAAATTTTAATGACTGCAGACCATGGAATCAATTTTGTGGCAAATCCAGATAATAACCGCGCATTGACCTACAATGTAACTTTTAGAAAACCCAAAGATTGGATTCTCAAAAATGAACTGGATTTTAAAAACGCTGCACAAATTGTTACGTTTCTTTCTAATCTGTTTTCTGATTGGAATGAAATTTACAAATCCTTATTTCGCTCGACTTCATTTTTTGCCGGATTACCAACAAGAAAAATTTCTCTTGATAATTTATGGACAACCAATCGCTCGCTCCCTATTACACTTATCGGAGACGCAGCACATTTAATGCCTCCTTTTGCCGGAGAAGGTGCAAACAGCGGTTTGATGGATGCTTTAATTTTATCTGAAAATCTGATTAATGGAAATTTAGGAAATATAGAAGATGCCATTTATGATTACGAACAAAAGATGTTTAATTATGCAAAAGCAGCGCAAGATCAAACTACTAAGAATGAAATTGAGATGCATAATTCTGATTTCTCTTTTCAAAAAAGATTTACTTCTTAAGCAGATTTTTCAGAAAAAATTTACCTTTTTTAGAGTGTTATAAAATTTCGTTAATTGCCGAATTCTAATGTTATTCTAATGTTGCGCTTTAAATTTAGCTCTAACTTGCGCACCTGGAAATCGTTAGAAAATGCTGAATAGAATTAAAAATAGTATCTTATGCAAATGCCTGCAGGCATTGCTTATCGGCTACTTTTTAATGAGCAGTCTTAACGTATCCAACAGCGTTATTTTAATTGTAAACAGCAATACAGAAGGCCATTCTGTTAAGGGAATTACATGCAATTTCCTTAAAAAAATATTTAAGTGTGACGGAATTCCAGAAGAACTGGATGATTATAAAGCCAAAGAATCTAAAACGGCCAAAGTCACAAAAGGAATTCCCTTATTAGAATACTTAGTTCCTTTAAATACTTCGATTACAGAATTATGTTTTCAGACAGAATCCAGAGGCAAAAACTATATCGATAATCCAATTTTCTCCTTTGGATTTCATGGTAAAATACACTTGCGGCCTCCGCAGATTATGGGATAAATATTTTTTTTAAGATCAGGAGAAATTCTGTTATCTTTAATATGGTTTTTACCGTATATAATGTATCTATCTATTAATCTTGTATTTATATTAAATCCATGACACCTTTTAAACGTTTTTATAATTTACTTAAACTCGATAAACGCGACGTATATCAGATTATTTTTTATGCTGCTTTTGCTGGTTTAGTAAACCTTTCTCTGCCTTTAGGAATTCAGGCTATTATTAATTTTATACAGAGCGGACAGCTTAGTGTTTCCTGGATTGTTCTTGTATTTTTGGTTACAATTGGCGTTGGTTTTGGCGGTGTTCTTACCATATTACAACTTCGAATTGTAGAAAACCTGCAACAAAGAATTTTTGTGCGTTCTTCTTTTGAATTTGCTTACAAAATGCCTTTGATTAAATTTAAGGAAATGTATTCTGAATATGCGCCGGAAAAAGCAAACCGTTTTTTTGATACGCTGATGGTGCAGAAAGGAACTGCAAAACTTCTCTTAGATTTTTGCACCGCTTTTCTGCAAGTTGGTCTTGGTATCATATTATTGGTTTTATACCATTCCTTTTTTATGGTAATCGGACTTTTCTTTATCGCCATTTTATATATAATTTTTAAATTTTCGTATAAAGACGGTTTAGAAACGAGTCTTAACGAATCTAAATTTAAATACAAAGTTGCTGCATGGCTTCAGGAAATAGCGCGCAACCGCGAAAGTTTTCGCAAGAAAGCAAGTTTTGAATATGCATTAGAGAGAAATGACGGCTATGTAAGCGAATATGTAAATTATCGCGAAAAACACTTTCAGGTAATGAAAAAGCAATACATACAGCTTACCATTTTTAAAGTTCTGGTTACAGCTGCCCTTTTGTCTATTGGTGGTTTCCTGGTAATTCACCATCAAATGAATATTGGGCAGTTTGTAGCAGCAGAAATTGTTATCGTATTGCTCATCAATTCCGTAGAAAAAATAATTTTCGGACTAGAGTCTTTTTATGATGTACTGACTTCTGTAGAAAAAATTGGTCAGGTCACAGACATGGAAATTTCTTGTATTCCAAAATCTTCAGAAATTACAGAAACAGGAATTACTATAGAAACCGAAAGCATTGCTTACAACTATCCCGGTTATAATAAAAAGTCACTTAAAAACATTAACCTGAAAATTTCTCAAGGCGAAAAAATAATACTTACAGGAACAAATGGTGCAGGAAAAAGTACCTTACTTCGTTTACTTTCTGGTCTCCTAGAACCTGAAAGCGGTGCCATGTATGTAACCGATAATTTTATGAACCGTCTTGATGAAGATTCTTATAGAGCTCAAGGTGGTACTTTTCTGCAAGGCGACACACTTTTTGCAGGAACGATTAGAGAGAATATTGTTTTTGGAAATAATACTATTAATAATGATGACTTAAAATGGGCTTTAGATAATGTGTGCCTGACGCCGTACATCAAAACATTCCCAAATGGACTGGAAAATCAAATTCATCCTGGCGGAAGTGAACTTTCTGCGTCTGATATTCAGAAAATATTATTAGCGCGAAGCATTGTTCATAAACCTAATATATTATTCTTAGAAGATCCGGTTGATAAAATGGACGAATTGACTTCTACTAAAATAGTTGATTTTTTAATGTCTGAAGAAAATAACTGGACGGTAATTATTACTTCCAAAAATGATATCTGGAAGAATAAATCCAGCCGTATGATAACGATTGATGATGGAAAAATTACAAACGACATAAAACTTTAATTATGCTCAATATATCTAAAGATAATAATGTACTTATAACTCCGGGAAATTACAAGTCTATTACGAGTGTTGCCCGAAGACCACACTATAAAATACTAAACAGAATTATAATCGGGTTTTTAATTTTTACTGTTGCCTGCCTTTTTCTTCCATGGACACAAAATATTTCTGGAAGCGGTTCTGTTACAACTTTAAAACCGGATCAGAGACCTCAAACCGTACACAATACGATTGCGGGAAGAATTGAAAAATGGTTTGTAAAAGAAGGAGATTATGTAAAAAAAGGAGATACAATCTTGTTTATTTCAGAAATAAAAGAAGATTACTTAGATCCAAATCTTATTGGCAATACCAAACAGCAAGTTGATGCCAAAAAAATGGCGGTAGAATCTTATGGAGACAAAGTAAACTCTCTAGACGTTCAGGCACAATCACTTAATACAGAAAGACAATTAAAACTGCAGCAGGCACAGAATAAAATAAAACAAGCCCAGCTGAAAATTAAGAGCGACAGTATGGATCTGCAGGCCGTAAAAACGCAGTTAAAAATTGCTCAAACACAGTTTACCCGTTCCACCGCCTTAAATAAAGAAGGTCTAAAACCTCTTTCTGATGTAGAACAGAAAAGATTAAAACTTCAGGAATCAGAAGCGTACATAATTACTCAGGAAAATAAGCTTTTGAGCAGTAAAAATGAGCTTATTAATGCCAGAGTAGAAATCAATCGTATTACGGCTGAATATTCAGAAAAGATTTCGAAGTCAAAAAGTGACAAGTTTACCGCTTTAAGTACGCAATATGATACCGAAGCGCAGGTGAACAAACTGCAGAATCAATATGTAAATTACAGCATAAGAAACGGATTGTATTATATAACAGCTCCTCAAAGCGGTTATGTAAACCGCGCTTTATTGGCCGGTCTTGGAGAAACTATTAAGGAAGGAACTCCAGTAGTAAGCATTATGCCTGCAAGTTATGATATTGCTGTAGAAACTTATGTTGACCCAATTGATCTTCCGCTGGTGCATCGCGGTGCAAAAGTTCGCGTTTGGTTTGACGGATGGCCTAGAATCGTGTTTTCTGGATGGCCGGGATTATCTTATGGAACATTTGGAGGAAAAATTGTAGCAATTGAAAACTTTATAAGTGCCAACGGAAAATACAGAATACTGGTTTCACCAGACGACAAAGATCAAAAATGGCCAAAAGAACTTAGTATTGGTGCAGGAGCGCAAAGTATAGCGCTGCTGGATACTGTTTCTATATGGTATGAAATATGGAGAAATCTAAACGGCTTTCCGCCAAATTATTATAAGGCAGATGAAAAAGCGACATATGGAAAGGAGAAAAAATAAAATGAGACTAAGTATTAAATTGCTTTCTTTTTTATTTTTATTCGGCTTTTTTAATTCCTACAGCCAGGATTTTATTAAAGAAGAATTGAGTTACAGCGAATTTTTAGGATACGTAAAAAAATATCATCCGCTGGTAAAGCAAGCCAATCTTGAAGTAAGTAATGCTCAGGCAAAACTTATGGCTGCACGCGGTGGATTTGATCCAAAAATTGAAGTAGATTACAATAAAAAAGAATTTAAAGGAACCGAATATTATTCATTATTAAACAGCAGTTTTAAAATTCCTACTTGGTACGGAATCGAAATTAAAGCTGGTTTTGACGAAACAGACGGGCAGTATTATAATCCGCAAAACCGCACGCCAGATGCAGGATTAACTTCTCTGGGCATTAGTGTAGCTTTGGGACAAGGTTTATTTATAAACCAGCGTATGGCCGATGTCAGAGAAGGAAAACTACAGATAAAATTGAGCGATGCAGAACGAAAACTAAAAGCAATAGCCGTTTTATACAAAGCTAGTGAAGCGTATTTTGAATGGCGAAAAAGTTTTAATGAAGCACAACTTTATAAAAGCTACCTCGGATTTGCAAGTACTCGTTTTAACGGTGTAAAGCAGTTAATAGAACATGGCGATTCTCCGGCAATAGATAGTGTCGAAGCCAGAATTACTGTTAGAAACAGAGAACTAAACGTAGAAAACGGAAATCTGAAACTGGCCAAAGCAGCACTTAATCTTGCCAATTATTTATGGATAGAAAATGTACCTGTTGAACTAGATGCCAATGTACGACCGGAAGAAAATCTGATTGAAACGCTCGAACAAACACTCAGAACAGATGCAATGCTGGTAAATGTAGAAACGCTGGATTCGCATCCTAAAATGCAGGCTCTGGAAACCAAATTGTCTATGCTGGAAATCAACAGACAGCTCAAGGCAAATTTATTGCTCCCAAAGGTAAATGTGGGTTACAATTATATATCAGAACCGGTTTATTTTGATTCTTTTAATGCAGATGATTATAAATTTAATATTGATTTCAGCATTCCGATTTTCTTGAGAAAAGAAAGAGGAAATCTTAAAATTGCTAAACTTAAAATTCAGGATTTAAAATTTGACATAGAACAGCAGCGTCTGGAACTTAAAAACAAAATAAAAGCACAGCAAACCGAAATATCATCTTTAAAAAGACAAAAAACGGTGATAGATAATCTCGTAAAGGATTATATAACGATGCTCAACTCAGAAGAAAAATTATTTTCATTTGGAGAAAGTTCTATATTCCTTATTAACTCGAGAGAAAACAATTTGGTAAGTGCTAAGCTTTCGCAAATAAGCATCGAAAATCAGTTTTACATTTCGAATGCCGAATTATACAAAATACTAGCTAATCCTGATTAATTTCAGATTTATTAGATCGGATAAATAACTCTTAAAAACTTCAGACAAATCTGAAGTTTTTTTGTTTTTAATATCTTCAATAATGTAAAATTAAATCTATATTAGCACTGTAATAAATCAAAAAAAACTACAAACAACCTATGAAAAAAATATTTTTGTCACTTGTATTTCTTTATTCAATATCAGGTTTTACTCAGGAAAAACTAAGCCTTTCAGCGGAACAAAAAACCAATATTTCTAAAATTGCCAAAACCTGGGTTGAAGAATTAGCTAAAGCTGAAAATTTAGACAAAATAACTGAAATTTCGGATGTACCTTTTGCTTTGGACAGAAAAAAAGTATTGACAAAAACTGCTGATCTTAAAGCATTTTATAGTTCGGTTTTTAAAAATAAAGGAAAAAGAAATTTTCCGAAATTAAGAATCCAAATATTAGACTATAAAGCTGAAATTTTAGAACAGTATATCCCAATATCAGTTGCAAAAGTTGCTGTATATATTGGTGAAGATGAACATTCTGATGCAGTTGTTTTATGCATTTTAATTAAAAACGACACTTACAAAGTTATTGGTTTTAGTGACTAAACATTCAAACAACTAATTGCAATCAGAAATAAAACCATGACACAATTATACATCAATTGGGATTTTGACTCAGAAATCATTTCACTTTTCGGAATTCCGTTAAAATTTTACGGACTCTTGTTTGCTACAGGTCTCCTGTTATGCATGTATGTTCTCAAAGGTATTTTTAAAGCCGAAAACTTAAGCAGAGAAGCACACGAAGCACTGCTTATTTACGGCGTAATCGGAATATTTGCAGGTGCAAGATTGGCACATTGCTTTTTTTATGACTTCGAATATTATTCTCAAAACCTCTTAGAAATTTTTTTACCAATAAAAAAAACACTTAACGGAGGCTACCAATTTGTTGGATACGCTGGTCTGGCAAGTCATGGCGGAACAGTGGGTTTAATAATTGCACTTTATTTGTATTCAAAAAAATATCAAATAAAATATTTTAAAATACTAGATTTAATTGCCGTTGCAGCACCTCTTGGCGCAGCATTTATACGACTGGCAAACCTGATGAATTCTGAAATGATCGGCAATCCAACCACAATGCCTTGGGCGTTTGTTTTTAAACGTATAGACAATATTCCGCGGCATCCGGCACAACTTTACGAAGCCATTTCGTATTTCATCATTTTCGCAGTTATCCTTACCATTTACAAAAGAAAAAATATACCATTAGGAAATGGATTTTACTTTGGTTTGTGCATCGCATTAATTTTTACAATGAGAATTTTAATAGAATTCTTCAAAATAAACCAAGTTGACTTTGAAGAAGGAATGTTATTAAATATGGGACAAATTCTAAGCATTCCGTTTATAATTATCGGATTGTATTTTGTTAGTATAAATTTAAAAAAACAATCCAGCCAAAATGGATAACGAATTAATTACAGAAAAAAACTGGTGGCAAAGAAACTGGAAATGGCTACTGCCATTATCTGCCGTTCTATTGTTTTTTACTTTCTTAATCACTTTTAACTTTAATAATTTAGGGGATTTAGCTCAATCTTACACCGACTCTTCTCTTTATCAGAATGCAATTAACATAGCAAATAAAAATGATGAGGTAAAAGCACATTTAGGAAAACTGGATCCTGTTGATAAAATCGCTGTTTTAGAAGGAAGCTCTACTTATTCTAATGATAAAAGCAAAGTAAATATCACTTTTAGAGTTTCTGGAAAAAAACAAAACGGGAAAATGGATTTAACCGCTGAGAAAAATGGCAAAAATTGGGAATACAAAAAAATCAGCATTCGACTAAAGAAAAATGCCGGCACAATAAAAGTTTTAGAATAATTGCTATCTATTGTCCTAAAAAATAACAAGTTGACCTAGCTTATCTGCAAACATTTTACACACCAAAAAAAATCATTGAAATTGTGAATATCTATTTAGGCAATTTACAGATTTATTTTCCGTTAAAATCTATCTTTGGCATCCTTAAAATAATAGAGAAATGAGCGCAACTTGGTACGAATGCAAAGTAAAATATAGAAAAACCGATGAAACTGGCGGACAAAAAGTATTAACAGAACCTTATTTGGTTGATGCTATATCTTATACAGAAGCAGAAAGCAGAATCAACGAAGAAATGGCAGCTTTTATTAGTGAAGAATTTAAAATTACTAATATAAAAGTGGCAAATTATGCAGAGATTCATCCTTTTGAAAATGCAGATCGCTGGTTTAAATCTAAAGTTTCTTTATTGGCTTACGATGAAGAAAGCGGTAAAGAACGCAAATCAAACATGTATTTGCTGGTACAAGCCAATGATGTTCGAGAAGCATATGACAATACTCTTAATGTAATGCAGAATACAATGGGAGAATATTCTATTCCGGCAATTTCTGAGTCTCCAATTATGGACGTTTTCCCTTATTTTAGCGGAGAAGAAGGAGAGTTAGAACAATTAGAAAGATTTAATGCACTTAAAGCTTCTAAACCAGAAACAGAGCAATGGGCAGAAAATCAAGACTTAGCAAAAGCGGATGCTCTTACAGATGTAGATGCTTAATATTTAAAAATATCGTTACAAAGCCATTCAGAAATGAGTGGCTTTTTTTATTTACAGCTGCATAATAAATTTTAAATCCTATATTAGCTTTGCCAAAACAACCACAAAATGACCAGAAAAACATTAATCTTAATCGGATTTATAATTCTCAAATTTGCTCTGCAATATGCATTAATTAGTCCGGAATACGATCTTCAAAGAGACGAATATCTTCATCTTGACCAAGCTCATCATCTCGCTTGGGGTTATTTATCTGTTCCTCCCGTAACTTCCTGGATTTCTTATATTATTCTGCTCCTCGGAAATTCAGTTTTCTGGATTAGATTTTTTCCCGCGCTTTTTGGAGCTCTGACACTTTTAGTGGTCTGGAAAACTATAGAAACTCTAAAAGGAAATTTGTACGCTCTTATTCTCGGCGCAGTTTGCATATTGTTTTCGTCTCTTCTGCGAATTAATATGCTGTATCAGCCCAATTCGTTGGATGTATTATGCTGGACAGGATTTTATTATGTTCTCATTTTATATATCAATTCTGAAAACACGAAATGGTTCTTTGCCGGAGCTGTTGTGTTTGCTTTTGGAATGCTTAATAAATATAATATCCTTTTTCTTCTTATCGGTCTTCTGCCCGCTCTCTTACTTTCTAACCAAAGAAAAATACTCGCAGAAAAAAAACTTTACTTTGCCCTCATTTTAGGTTTAATACTCATTTTACCAAATTTATTGTGGCAGTACAACAATCAATTCCCGATTGTACACCATATGAAAGAATTGGCAGAAACTCAATTGGTAAATGTAGATCGTTTGGGCTTTTTAAAAGAACAGCTGTTGTTTTTTATAGGTTCGTTTCTAGTAATTCTTTCTGCCTTATATGCTTTATTGTTTTACAAGCCTTTTGCAAAATATAAACTTTTCTTTTGGTCCATAATTTTTACACTTATCGTTTTTATATACTTCAAGGCAAAGGCTTATTATGCAATCGGGCTCTACCCTATTTATATCGCTTTTGGATCTGTTTTTCTATCTGAAATTTTAAAAACAGGCTGGAAACGATATCTAAAACCTGTATTAATTGTACTCCCGATATTATTTTTTATTCCGATGTACAACTTGTTTTTCCCGAATAAAAGCCCCGAATACATTTTACAGCATCCTGAAAAATATAAAAAACTGGGCATGCTGCGATGGGAAGATGGAAAAGATCATAACCTGCCGCAAGATTTTGCAGATATGCTGGGATGGAAAGAACTTGCACGAAAAACAGATTCTGTTTACAGTCTGCTTCCTAATCAAGAAAAAACATTGGTGCTCTGCGACAATTACGGACAAGCCGGAGCTATTAATTATTATTCGAAAAAAGGCATAAAAGCAGTTTCATTTAATGCTGATTACGTTAATTGGTTTGATCTTAATATTAAGTACAAAAATCTTATTCGAGTTAAGGAATTTGAGGAAAACAGCGGAGAATTTAAAGAAACAAGCCCCTACTTTGCAACCGGTATAATCGCTGGAGAGATCACAAATAAAAATGCAAGAGAATACAAAGCCACGATTTTTGTTTTTACAGGCGCCAAAGTTAATATCAATAAAAAAATAGAAAACGAAATTAGAGAAACCAAAAACTATCAAAAATGATAGATTTTAGCACTATAGAATATCTTCAAAATGGAAATCAGAAACAGATTCGGGCGTATGAAGTTTTAACTAAAAATAATATTATATCAAGCATTAGTGCCTTTGATCCAATTTTGGCTGGCACAATTCCGATAAATATTGATATCGAAAACAGCGATCTTGATATTATTTGCTATTGGAAAGATAAAACGGCTTTTATAGAAAAACTAAAATCAGCGTTTGGAAATAAAACAGAATTCAAAATTTGGGAAACCTTAATAGATCATCAGAAATGTGTTGTTGCAAATTTTAGAATTGAAGATTTTGAAATCGAAATTTTTGGACAGAATATTCCAAGTAAAAATCAAAATGCATACAAGCATATGATTATTGAATATCAAATTTTACAATCAAAAGATGAAAGTTTCAGGCAAGAAATCATCCGGCTCAAACAAATGGGATACAAAACTGAGCCTGCTTTTGGTCAATTATTGGGTTTAAAAGGAGATCCTTATTCCGAATTATTAGCTTTTAAATTTAAATAATTAAGAAATAAAATTTACAAACACTTAATATACAAAAAGTTACACTTCAATATCAGTGCTTTTTAAAATAATATAGAAATTTCTTTGCATAACCGTATTTAGTGTGTATCTTTGCACCCGAAACATCGCGGGATAGAGCAGTAGGCAGCTCGTCGGGCTCATAACCCGAAGGTCACAGGTTCGAGTCCTGTTCCCGCTACTAAGACAAAGCTTCAGAGAAATCTGGAGCTTTTTTTTAATTAAATACCACATTATAGCTAATATTCTTCAAATTATATTATAATAATTAAATACCATGCTTAAAAAAAACAAACCCCAAATTTTACTTTATATTCTTTTAAGTTTATTTTTTTCCATCAATATATTTTCTCAAAAAAGTATTTATGCTGGAATTGAAATCGGCCGACGAGCAATAAAAATTTCAGTTCTGGACGTAAGTAACATCAAAAAAGCCGATTATAAAATTCTATACTTTGCGACTGAGAGAATTAATTTTGCCGAACATATTTCTACTAATGGCGAACTTACTCAAGATGACATCAATAAAACTGGTACTACAGTTATTGATCAATTGAAAAAAATAAGAACTGATTTTAAAATTCTGGAAGAAAATATCTTTATTGTAGCTGCTCCAGTTTTCTCTTCTGCCCGCAACGTTGATGCTTTAAGAAACAGAATCACTTCACTAACCAATAAAGATGTTGAGGTTCTTAATGTAAACGAAGAAGCCAAAACCTTAGTTAAAGGTGCTATTCCGCCAGTTGATTATTCAAACGCTTTCCTGCTTGACATTGGTGCTCAAACTACAAAAGGCGGCTATATTGATGAACTTGAAGATAACAAATTAGAATTTATTCCATTAGAACTTGATTTCGGTACAATGACACTTACCGATGCTGTAAAGAAAACAGTTGCAAATCCAAGTCAGGTTAATGATATGTCTACTTATCAGGAAAAGTCTTTTGATTTTAACCCTGTTTTGCGTAAGAAAATAAAAGAAATGCTGGATGCAAATCCTCTTTTATTAAAAAAAGATAAAATGTATTTATCTGGTGGAGCTGTCTGGGCATTTTCTACTCTATATTATAATGAAAATGTAAAAGAGCATTATGTTACTTTGAGTTTAGATGACGTTATTGACTATGATGCAGTTCTTAAAAACAACTTCAATAAGTATAATACACTTGCAAAAACCAATAAAGAAGCTGCCAGAGTGTTAAGCACATACGACCAGAAATACTTAATTTCTGCAAATAACATATTGTTATCGTGTCTGGAAAGCATTCCAAATTTAAAAACAAAAAAAATATACTTTGTAAAAGAAGGACAAGTTACTTGGCTGATCTCATATATTGCAGATCGTTCTAAAAAAGTAAATACCAATTTTTAAAGAATCCCTAATTACTCCTAAAGGCATATTTGCTTTTTAAGTATTTGCATACAGCCTGAGAAATCTATACTTCTCAGGCTTTTTTTATTGCATAAACTTACCTTTATTTGCAGTAAAACATAATATAAAATGGAACCAAAAGTATACATCTTCGGAAATGGAAATCTTTCCTTTAATGATTTTCTGCACTATTATCAAAGTCCTATAAATAAGCTTTTACAATTAGAAAATGTACATTTTATATTATGTGATTTTAGAGGTGTCGATACCTTAACAATGGAACTCCTTAAATGCGCCACGGCAAATGTTACCGTTTTACACATAGGAGAAAAACCAAGATATACTCCAGACAAGTACAAAACAAAAGTAAGCCAGTGGAATTTTATTGGAGGATTTGAATCCGATTCAGAAAGAGACATTACAGCTATTGATATGTGCACGCATTTTCTCGCTTACGACATTAATTCTAATGAAAAAAGAAAGAGCGGTACTCTGACCAATATTGAAAATTGCTTACAACAAAACAAAACAGCTGTAGAAAACACTAAAAGCAAAGAAGAAATAGATTGATTGATTCATTTTCGACAAAAAAAAAGACTGTTTCCAAAATCTGGAACAGTCTTTTTTTTATTGTAATGACAAGGTTTACGCTCTAAACAAAGCGTATTTATTATAATTAAATAAAACCAAATCATACGGAACAGCAAGTGGTGCAATTTTTTCTGAAGAAGCTTCAAAAGTTATTCCGTTATGTTTTCTAAACAAATAGATTTCTTTTAGGCAGTTTGACAAACTTTGATGAATTTCTGTTGTAAAAGTTGGTAATTGTTTATCACCAACTAATAAATCAATCTGATAATTAGAACTGCTTTTAGAAAGGTTGTTTCCTATAATTCGTAATGTAAACGTCGTAGATTTTCCGTGTTGTTTACCTTGATATTTTATAACCATGATATAGATATTTAGCGTTTATAATTTATGCCTCAAATATATTCAACTTTTAGTAATACCGAATACTTTAATAAAGTTATTAAAAAAATATCTTTTATACGAAAATTTCAATTTCAATTAACTCAAAATAACAATAAGTGCAATTAAATAACATTTTGTCTCTTTAAAACTAAATATTATTATGTGCTTTTTTTGATTAAATTTGAATAACTAATCTAAAAACCTGATATTATGCAAATTAACTTTATTTCGTTTTTCGCCGCCGCAATCGTAACGCTTTTTGTCGGCTTTGTTTGGTACCATCCAAAAGTCTTTGGAACAATCTGGATGAGAGAAAATAATTTTACCGAAGAAGATCTTAGAAAAGGAAATATGCTGAAAATTTTCGGACTGACGTATATTTTTTCTGTAATGATTTCGATGACACTTTTATCTTTAACCGTTCATCAGTCTGGCGCTGTGAGCATGGTTGGCGGACCGCCGGCTTTAGAAAGTGCAAAACCTTCTTTTAAAGCCTTTATGGATGATTACGGATTACTATATCGCACTTTTAAACACGGAGCACTTCACGGTTTTCTGTCGGGCTTATTCTTTGCTTTTCCGATTATCGGAATCAATGGTTTATTCGAAAGAAAATCCTGGAAATATATATTTATTCATGCCGGATTCTGGATAGTAAGTTTAGCTTTAATGGGCGGAATTATCTGCCAATTTGCTTAAATAAATGGCAATGAAACCCGTTTGAAAACAAAATCAAACGGGTTTTTCTTAATAATAACTTAAACCTGAGAAGTTATTGTAATTATTATCTAATTTTGAAGAAATTAGCTCTCACTCTTGAATACAAATTACTCTTTTCAAATATATAAAAGCGCTTCGTTACTTCCTGTAGAATGGAATTTGCTGGCGGTAAATAATATTTTTTTAACACGCGAATATCTCGAGGTTCTGGAAAACTCTTGTCCGGTAAATATGATTTGTCATTTTATTGGAATTTTTGACGAAACTAAACTGATCGGAATTGTTCTGACTCAATTTTTATTTGCAGAAAAGCTGGAATCTTTTGGCGAACGCGATCAATGCTTAAAAACTTCTGTTCGAAATTTTGCGCTTAAAAATTTTGCTTCGCACGTTTTATTCGTTGGTAATAATATGCTTACGGGACAAAATGCCTTTGCTTTGGATGAAAGTGCAAAAGAATCAAAAGCAATAAAAACACTTCACAAAGCAATCAATCAGCTCAAAAAAGATTTAAAAGAAAACGGGAAAAAGGTTCATATAACAAGCATAAAAGATTTTACAGCCAAAGAAATCGAGCCATTGCAAGCTGAATTCAAAAACAATTATACTTTTTCGACACAGCCCAATATGGTTTTTGAAATTAATGAAAACTGGAAATCACAACAAGATTACGTTGATGCTTTGTCAAAAAAATATCGCGATCAATATAAACGCGCGCAAAAAAAATCAGAAGGAATCGTAAAACAAAAAATGTCTTTATCTGATATTAGAAAATATGAAGATACAATTTACGAGTTATACTTTCACGTGGCTAAAAATGCCCCGTTTAACACTTTTTTCTTAGCCCGAAATCACTTTAGCTTTTTTAAAGAAATCATGAAAGATGATTTCTTATTGTACGGTTATTTTATAGATGAAAAGCTAATTGGATTTAATACCCTGATTAAAAATGGAGATGTAATGGACACCTATTTTTTAGGATATGACGAAAGTGTCCAACGCGAAAAAATGCTTTATCTAAACATGTTGTACGACATGATTGCCTACTCTATCAAAAAAGGTTTTAAACAAATTGTTTTTGCAAGAACAGCGCTGGAAATCAAGAGCTCTGTTGGCGCAAAACCGGTAAAAATGTATGGTTTAATTACGCACAGCAATGCCTTGATCAATCATAATATTGCTCGATTTTTTAATTATTTAGAACCAAAAACAGAATGGCAGGAAAGAAATCCGTTTAAATAATTAAATCTATTATTATACCAAATCAAATAGGTCTTCTATTTATAAATCATCAAATAAAATTCCCTTTTTATTCATCCAGCCTTCGGTACGATTCCTTTTTTTGTATCTTATATAATTATAACTGAAAAAATCAATAGAAGTAAAACGCATAGTATTTACCTTAAAATCTTTATCATAAAAATCCATTTGATTGCTTTTGTTTAAAATTACAAAACCATTTAATAAATAAATCTTATTGTATTTTATAGGTACTATTTCCTTTAAAGTGATTGTATCATTTTTTTGATTAAAAGAATAAAGTCCTTCCTTTTTATTTTTTATCAATATCACTCGATCATCAAAACCTCCATTCACAGAATAATCCATAGTCTTTCTCCGGCTTACAAAAAGCAGTGAATCAAATTTTATTTTAGAGTCAATAAAAATATTTTTAGGCTGTGATGTATAACCATAAGTCATTTCCGCATTAACAATTTCCCTAATTCTATTCCTTTTTATACTTAATGAATAGTTTGTAACCGTTCCACAGCCAAAAGGTATGTATATGTCGAATGCAGTGGCAAAAAGACGAGTGTCAATTTTTTTAATTTGGTTTTCTGTCAAAATCTCAATATTCTGATCGTCTTGATAAATGTCACGGTAAGTAAAAGTGCTGTCTAATACAAAATCAGAATTGTAGAATTTTACAGTCTTATCATCGATAGTAATAAAATGTTTGTCATCGTAATATTTCAAAGGTAAGTCATCTAAAATCTTTTGATTGCCCTTAAAAACCGCATAATTTTCGCCTTTTTTTATTTTAAGAGTATATTTTCCTATTTCGAAATATCCTGTTTTCATATTAACAGCATCTTTATCCTTTATAGAAAACGCAACACTTTTATCATTGTAATAACTTTGTAATCCCAGAAAGCTTGTTTTTATCTCATTATCTTTTTTGTAAATCAAACCTAGCTGTGAAGACCAATAAATAATTTTATTATTGGCCATGATTATCTTATGAATTTCATCTTCTTTTTCATTTTCTACTTCCCAAACCTTGTTCTTTCTAATTACTTTACAAACCAAAACACTATCATTTTTCAAAAAATAAAATTGTTTCAAGTTAGGCTGATTTACAAAGTAAACTTTCTCGCTAAACTCCTTTGACAAATCAAAATCACTATTCAAATCAGAGAGTTTTATCTGATTCATACTGCCATAATATTTTTTGTCTATAGAATCTACTTTTTCTGTAGCATAAATATGCAATCTATTACCACTAAAATAACCACGACTTTGAGTAAATCCCTTTTTTTCAATTTTATAAAAATAAAGCATGTTACTATTAACTTGGCAATAATCGTAGTTTGTAATGTCGGTAACTTTGTTTTGTGCATTCATAATTGTCACAAAAACAAATAGAATTAAGAGAAGTTTCTTTTTCATGAAGCGTAATATTATCGGCTAATCTTCTTGTGCTGCATTTTGAATTAATGTCTGTATAATCCCTATTCTTTCTTTAGGAGTTATTTCATCAGATAATTTGCCTTTTAACTTCCCAATTACACTATCATCCATAAAATTAGTATTTGTAGCCCTTTCGTATGCCTCGCTAAAATCATAGGAACTAAAATACTCGTCTTCATTTTGGTTTAAAAAGCCTTTCATTTTATTAATATAAAATTGTTTTACTTCTTCGGGAAATTTTTTTGAAATCAATTCATAATATCTTTCATTTCCCTCCAAAAAATTATCTTTCGCCAAGATTAATTGTTTTTCAGTTAAAACTAAAGTATCTGATTTTAAAAATTTTACTTGCCTATAATAATTTATAAAGTCAGAATTAGGTAAATCTTTACACTTCAAATAATAGTCAATACTTTTTTCATAACGTTCCTCTGGCGATTTTGACTTTTCAATTTCTTTTACCTTTTTTATTTTCTCAATTATATTTTTCCAGTCAAAATCACTTTTAAAAAGATGTGCCAATAGTGTCAGCTTCTTTTTTTCTTTTTTAAAAAACAATATCCCATAATATTTTCTATTAGAATCTATGCTTTCCGCAATGCCCATGCAACCGCCGCCATTTATCATATTGCTATCATAATAGTCATTTTCACTTTGAGGGCAAAAAATTTCTTTATCTATAAATTTAATATTGGAGTCGTTTTTTAGGATTTCCTCATAATTATTTACCTTAATAAATCCCGCTTTAGAATGATCATTAATATACTTATTACCATAATCAAAATCTGAAGATTCGACAAAAAGGATTAAATTGCTATTCATTGTCAAATTTCTCAAATCAATATTTTGAGAATGTATTACACTTTGAATCAGAATAAAAAGCGCGAAAAATATTTTTTTCATTATTAAAAAATATAGGAAAGGTATATTATAAAAAACTAAAATTCATTTTTAAATTAAAACTTCATTTTTAAGGCACTGCAATTTTCATCTGTTTATGCAGAATATGAATTTCTAAATTACTTTGGGCACCGCAATATTCCCCGTCAATTTGAAAACTTACCGGATAATCTGTCTTTATATCAGCTTTGTCTGTCGAAATAATAACAACATCATCAGAATCAATTGGCATGTTGCCTGTTATAATCTTTCCGATTAATAGCAAATCTAAATTTTTTAGAATCACCAGCTCAAATTTCCCATCATTCATTGCTCCATTCGGATTAATGATTACGCCTGTTCCATATTTTTGAGAATTGGCAATTACGATCATTCTGGCTACATATTCAACAGTTTTATTATTTGCCGAAATCGTAGCTGTAAATGGCTCGTTAGATTCTTTTAGGGTTGTATATGCTTGCAAGGCATAGCCCCAAATGCCTCTAACGTCGCTTTGTTCGTAATTTTTTACCAAATCGGCATTGAGACCAATATCACTTAAATGAATGCTTTTTTTGCCATTAATACAGATCATATCCATTTCTATATAATGATGAAGAAAAGCAATTTTTAAATTTTCTTCTATCGCAGCCGGGAGATTCAAATCAACCGAAAGTCCATTTGCAGAGCCTGCAGGCAGAATTCCGATAACAATGTCGTAATCTTCTACTGCTTCGGCTACCATTTTTATGGTTCCGTCACCGCCGGCAACAATGATTCGCTCTGGCTTATATTGATTGTACAGCTTTTTTATTGCTGCTATATCACTTTTTCCTGTAGTTTCGTAAACCTCTAAATCAAAATGATTTGCAGCCGAAAATTCGCTTACTGTTTCAATCAAATCTGATTTATCCAAATCACCAGAAATAGGGTTTACAACAAATATGATGTTCTTTTTCAAAATTTTATTCTTAATACCAATTAATTTAATTAATTTACAACCTCCTATAAAAGTACGCAATTAATGAAACCAATACTACAATTATATCGAGGTTATGCAAATGAACAAGAATTAATTGTAATGGGACACGTTTTTAAACGAGATTACAATTATGATTTTCAGAAAAGAAGCTTCAAAAACGCAACTTCTGTAATAAATCAGTTTAGGATTAAGACGCTGAAAAATTTTGATATTTACTTAAAGTGCAAAGACCAGGAAATCCACACCAAAACACTGGATGATGGTTACTTTAAATTTTGCATTCCTCTGGAAAAAGAAACTAATTTTGGATGGATGGAATACCAAGTGAGCATGGTTTATGACAATGAAACCATTGTTGCAAAAGGCAGTTATATAAGGCCTCACAAAGGAAATCTCGGAATTATAACCGATATTGATGATACTTTTTTGATTTCGCACACGCATAATTTCTTCAAGAAAATATATGTACTCTTGTTTAAAAACGTAAATGACCGAAAAGTTTTTAAAGATGTTGTACCCCACTATCAGGCTTTAAGCTCGGCCGGAAGAAATAATAAAGACGAACAAAATGCTTTTTTTTACATTTCCAGCAGCGAATGGAATCTGTATCGTTTTATTGTGAAGTTTACCAAAATACACCAGCTGCCGAGGGCCGTTATTTTACTAAAAGATATTAAACGGGGAATTGCAGATTTTTTTATGAGCGGCAGAGGAAATCACGATCATAAATTTGACAAAATCAAACACGTTTTAGAGTTTTATCCCAATCTTAAATATGTTCTGCTTGGAGATGATTCGCAGCATGATCCTATTTTATATGAACGAATCTGTAAAATATTTCCGGTTACTGTAAAAGCTGTTTACATTAGACAGACAGGCAGAACCCAAAAAGAAAAGACAAAAGAAATTCTTAAAAACCTTGAGAATCTTGAAGTTTCGGTTTGCTATTTTAAAGATAGTAATGAAGCAATTATGCATTCAAAATCTATTGGAATTATCAAATAGATTTTTGGTTTCAGGTTTCAGGTTTCATGCTAATAATAACCTGAAACCTGAAGTCTAAAATTAATTACACATTAAAATTATCTATTTCTTCCTGAACAATTTCCCAATCTAAAAGCAATTGCTCTAAATCGGCTTTCTTTTTGTTATATGCAGTAAAGAATGAAGCATCTTCGATATGTTTATCATAATTTGATGCCAGCATTTTATCGTCGTGCTGAATGTCTTTTTCTAATTGTTTGATCTGACTTTCAACTTTACTTAATCTATTTTGAAGCGCTTTTCCCTTTTTCTGATCTTCGTAAGAAGTTTTGTTATTTTCTTTAGGAGCATTCGTTTTTGCAACGTCTTTTTTCTCTACCTCGCGCATGTTTTCCAGATTACGCTGTTCTAAGAAAAAGTTGATGTCACCTAAATATTCTTTAATTTTTTGATCTTTAAACTCATACACAATATTTGACATTCCCTGAAGAAAATCCCTGTCGTGAGAAACCAGCAATAAAGTGCCTCCAAATTTCTGAAGTGCCGCTTTTAGAACATTTTTAGATTTTATATCCAAGTGATTCGTAGGCTCATCCATCAGCAAAACATTGATTGGCTGTAATAAAAGTTTACAAAGTGCTAAACGATTACGCTCTCCTCCAGATAGTACTTTCACCTTTTTCTCTACATCGTCTCCGCGAAATAAAAATGAACCCAGCATATCACGCACTTTAGAGCGATTGGTATCTGTTGCTGCATCCTCCATTGTCTGAAGCAGTGTGATTTCACCATCAAGATATTCTGCCTGATTTTGAGCAAAGTATCCCAACTGAACATTGTGTCCCAATTTAATCGTTCCCTGATATTCAAATTCATTAACCAAAGCTTTAATAAAAGTCGATTTACCTTGCCCATTCTGACCCACAAAAGCAATTTTACTCCCGCGTTCTACAAGAAGACTAATATCTTTTAAAATTACATTATCGCCATAGCTTTTAGTAACCTTATCTGCTTCTACAACTACTTTTCCGGGTTCTTTTGAAACTGGAAATGATATATTCATAACCGAATTGTCATCTTCGTCAACTTCAATTCGCTCTACTTTATCTAATTTTTTAATCAAGGACTGCGCCATAGAAGCTTTAGAAGCTTTTGCACGAAATTTTTCGATTAATTTTTCTGTTTCTTCAATTTTTTTTGCTTGGTTCTTTTGGGTTGCCAATTGCTTTTCACGAATTTCATGACGCAATTCCAGATATTGAGAGTATGGTTTATTAAAATCATACGCTTTTCCTAATGAAATCTCAATTGTACGATTTGTTACATTATCCAAAAACATCTTATCGTGCGATACAATTACAACAACTCCTGGATAATTACGAAGAAAGCTTTCCAGCCAGATGATACTCTCGATATCTAAGTGGTTAGTAGGCTCATCCAGAAGTAATACATCGTTTGACTGTAATAACAATTTTGCCAATTCGATACGCATTCTCCATCCTCCGGAGAAAGTTTCGGTTTGGTTGTTAAAAACTTCTCTTTTAAAACCTAATCCTAAAAGAATTTTCTCTGTATCGCCTACATAATTATAACCGCCAAGAAGCTCAAAACGATGGGTGTAATCAGACAAATCTTCAATAATCTGACTGTATTCTTCGCTTTCATAATCGGTTCTGGTTACCAATTGATGATTGATTTCTTCTAATTTTTTTTCTACAACTTTAATATCAGTAAACGCCTCATACGCTTCTTCTAATACTGTTCTTCCTTGTTCAAAATCAATATCCTGACGCAAGAAACCCATTCGAATATCTTTTTCCTGAGAAATAACTCCTGAGTCAGGAGCAAAATCCCTTGCAAGCATTTTAAGCATTGTCGATTTACCTGCTCCGTTTTTACCAACAAGACCAACACGATCTCCTGCACCCAAACGAAAAGTTACTTCTTCAAATAAATAAGTTCCTCCAAAAGAAACCGACAGATTGTGTATATTAAGCATAATTTATTGACTATTGCTGTAAGATGTAATGGTTTAATAAACCATTGTTATTTATTAAATTAACGCAGAAATAAAAGCAAATTGAATCACTTTTTAGTTTACGTTTTGAAAGTGCAAAAGTATAACATTTAATTTAAGTTTCGACCCTCAAAAACGATAGCTTTTGTAATATTCTTAGAGCATCAATATTATTTTCAAAACCTTTTAGTTCAGGTCAGCAATTATAGGTCTATTAAAAATATAGAAAGGAAATTTTTAATAGTTATTTAAAAAAAAACACTAAAACATCAAGAGATTTTGATTCTGCAAAAACAAACTTAATCATTATCTTTACAGCTTAATTCTACAATAAATACGTGAGATTTAACTTATTTTAAATCTAGTGTTTTACAAATACAATCAAAATAATGTTTTCAAAAGGATCTAAAATTAAAAGTATATTTACAGGGAGCTGTCCACGATGCAATAACGAAAGCATGTATTCAGACACAAATCCGCTTCATTTGAACAAAGTTTTAAAAATGAATGACCATTGCAGTCACTGCGGATTAAAATACCTCATTGAACCTTCTTTCTTCTATGGCGCAATGTATGTAAGTTATGGATTGAATGTCGCTGTAGGAATAGCAGCATTTATAGTTTCCTTTGTCTTTTTTGGAACAACAATAGAACAATCTTTTTTAAGCATTATTGTCGTTTTAGTCCTTTTATTCCCTTTTGTTTTACGTCTTTCCCGAAACATCTATATAAATATGTTTGTTTCTTACGATCCTAATGCCGATCCAAAAGCAAAGGTTGAGTAAATAGTATTATTTTCTCTTTTTATAAAATCTGTTTATATCAACAACCGGATCCAATTCTGTTTTGTTTTCAATATAATAAAACAAATCTTTTGCCATTGCAGGTCCTAACATAACACCACGTGTACCTAAACCGTTTAATAAATGCAGTGATTTATGTACATTATGCGTACCAATAATGGGTCTGCGGTCACGTACTGTAGGCCTTACACCTCCAAAATGAGAAATAATTTCAAAATCACAATTGATAATTTCTTTGATTCGATCTACTAACTCACTTTTTCCTTCTTCCGTTGGCAGATCAGTTTTGTCTTTCCAGTTGTAAGTTGCTCCTACTTTAAACAAATCATTCCCAAGCGGCAGAATAAAGACACTTGTATTTACAATTACGTCCAAATTAAGTTCCGGAGACTTTATAATCAACAGTTCACCTTTTGTACCGTCAAGCGGAAGATCTTGAAAGAAAGGATTAGCGTGCAATCCAAATCCTTCAGCAAAAATTATATTTTTAGCTTGATAATCTTTGTATGATACATAATCACTATTGATAATAAGTTTAGAATAATCGAATGATTCTCTAAGAAGCACATTATTTTCGACTAAATATTGCTGGTATTGATCTAATAAAAGAGCTGTATCTACATAACCAGTATGCAATACCTCTCCATAATCATAAGGAGAATTAATTCCCGAAAACTTAGTAAAAATCAATTTAGTCGAAAGAAAAGGAGCAAGAAGCGGTTTATCTGAAGCGGCAAACCAATTATTCTGTTCTTCGATAGAGAAAAACTTTCTTAAAATCGGAAGTTTAAAATTTACCTTTGTCTGAATCTTTAGCTCTATGTTTTTGTAAAATTCTTCCATCAGAGCTAATTGCTCTTCGGCTTTCCAAACTTCACTAAAGCGCTTTAAAATAACTGGATTATACAAACCTCCGGCAACTCTAGAAGAAACCTGAGATTTATCATCTATAACTAAAATAGACTTATTGTTTTTTAAAGCAATTTCTGAAAATGAAATTCCTGCTAGTCCAGATCCGACAATTAAATAATCAATCATTTATAATAAGTAAAATGTAAAAAACTCTTACTTGCAAAGGTAGTAAGAGTTTTTTTTATAATATAATCGGCGTCTTAATAGTTCCACATATCCTGTTCAAAATTACGGATCTTCTCTTTTACTCTTTCAGATTCTAACAACTGATTTTGCGCATTATCTTTCATATAATCTTTGATCTCACGATCTCCGTACATATTTTCTTCTTTGTAAATAATCGCATTAAAACGTCTTGAATTTAAAATCTGATCAAATGAAATAGGAATGGCAGAATTAGTATCATTAAATGCTTTCGCTTCATGCAAAGATTCTCTTGCGTTTGGAAAGAAAACCCAGAATAATTCGATATAATCCTTTTCGTCACTATTCATCGTATAAACATCTGGAGTTACCGGACAGATTCCAAGTAAACGATATTTTAATTCACTCTGTCTCTTATCAAAATACCAATAACCTTTTATTTTATATTGAGACACATCAGCTGCAGTTAGATCCTGCTTCAAAATATATTCTGCAGGAACAGTTCTTGTTGGTCCAATCGTTTGATCGACATAAGAAACGACTTTCTTTTTACCTGTACCGGTCACTACTTTTTTCTTCACTACTCGTGTTTTATAGTCATCTGGGTATTGGTTAATCAGTTCTCTTCCTGCATCGGTTGTATCGACACGAGACAAAGATCCTTCGATATCTTTCATAGATTTTTTAGTATTGAAATAACTATCCGTATATACTTCAGTTATTTTACCTTTTCTGATGGCTTTTGTCAAAACATCATAAAGAGAGCGCCTGTCAGGGCCAATATTGGCAGTATCTACAGGATAATACATCGGAAAATTAATCTTTTCATTTAAATCGATAATTTCCCAAGTTGTTTTACCCATCAAGACATCTCTATCATCTACATAACCATAAGCCAACGGCTTATCATTATCCGAAATTTGCTGTGCAGCATTTTTACGGCCAATCTGATCAGCTGTTTTTGCATTAAGTAAATTAGATTGAGCCTTAGAAACAAAGCTTCCTACAGTAAAAACAACAATCACTAAAAATCTTCTCACTTTCATCATAATTCTTTTTATAACAAAGGTAACGCAGAATTTTTATTTTTATTGTATTTTTCCTACAATATTTAATATTACAATTGATTTATTACTATTTCAAAACAACTAGCAACTAATCTAAAAATAAAAAACTCTTACTACAAAAGCAGTAAGAGTTCTTTTTTTAATATGTAACAGTGGTTCTTAGTAGTTCCACATGTCTTGTTCGAAATTACGAATCTTTTCTTTTACTCTTTCAGATTCTAATAACTGATTTTGTGCATTATCTTTCATGTAATCTTTGATCTCACGATCTCCGTACAAGTTTTCTTCTTTGTAAAGAACTGCATTAAAACGTCTTGAATTTAAGATCTGATCAAATGAAATTGGAAGAGCAGAGTTGTTATCGTTAAAGGCTTTTGCTTCATGCAAAACTTCTCTTGCATTTGGGAAGAAAACCCAGAATAACTCAATATAATCTTTCTCATCACTATTCATTGTATAAACATCAGGAGTTACCGGACAGATTCCAAGTAAACGATATTTTAATTCACTTTGACGTTTATCAAAATACCAATATCCTTTAATTTTATACTGAGTTACATCAGCTGCTGTAAGGTCTTGTTTCAAAATATATTCAGCCGGAACAGTTCTGCTTGGCCCAACAGTTTCTTCAACATAAGAAACAACTTTCTTTTTACCAGTACCAGTAACTACTTTTTTCTTCACTACACGTGATTTATAGTCATCTGGGTATTGGTTAATAAGTTCTCTACCTGCATCTGTTGTATCGATACGAGATAACGATCCTTCGATGTCTTTCATAGATTTTTTAGTATTGAAATAACTGTCAGTATAAATTTCAGTTACTTTACCGTTTTTAACGGCTTTCGTCAAGACATCATAAAGAGAACGTCTATTAGAACCAATATTTGCTGTATCTACAGGAAAGTATAAAGGAAAGTTGATTTTTTCATTCAAATCGATAATCTCCCAAGTAGTTTTCCCCATCAAGACATCTCTATCATCTACATAACCGTAAGCCAATGGCTTATCGTTGTCTGAGATAAGTTGTGCAGGAGTCTTAAGTCCAATTTGTGCAGGTGTCTTCGCGTTAAGCAAATTAGATTGTGCATTAGAAGCAAAACCTCCAGCTATAGAAACAACGGCTATTAAAAAATTTCTTACTTTCATCGTGGTATCATTATAAGATATTGAAACGTAGTTTTACCTACTTTATTATTGTATTTCGTAAATTACCGGAGCAGTTCTTGGTAATAAATAACTACCAGCTCCAACAAGTTTAGTTTTAATTTCAGAAATAGTAACTTGGTCTCCTTTACCAGCTCTTGAAAGAACTTGTTTACATTGTGCATTCATTTTATTACCTGTAACAACAACTGTAGGCTGTCCAGCGATTTTCATATTGAATCCTACAACATCTAAACCAACTTCAAAATCAAAATCAAGTAATTTAGCACCAATAGTAGCAATTTCTAAGTTAGATTTAGGACCTTTAACAACTCCCATTTCACCTCTAATTGTACCTGTTGGACCAGGAATACCTTTAATTCTGAATGTTTTCTTATCTGTTACTTTATCTCCATTTGGCAAAGTACCTGTTACAGAAATTGTAGCTTCTGTACCTTGACCTGGACTCATGTTATATTTCCCTGGTTTTCCAGCAGAAGCTAATCCTGGAGCACTTGCAACAATTTTGTTGGCATCTACACCAGCGAATGATACAGAGATTGGGTTAACAACACCTCTATATACTACATTCATTTTGTCTGCAGAAATTGTAGCAGAGTTTGGTCTTGGAACAACAACGTATTTTCCAGCGAATTTTAACGGAATGTTTTTACCATCTTCTAAGAATGTAAATTGTCCATTAATATCTTGCTCTCCAACACCTCCAGCAGTTAATGAGATAACAGCTTGTCCGTTCACGATTTGACCAGGACCTTGGAAAGAAGTTGGTTTTGTATTTTCGTCATAACGACCTAAAACTACCTTACCAGTTACTTTTTCTCCTTGGAAATAAGCATTTTTATCTAAAACAACAATTGCTTGATAATTACTGTAAGAAGCAGCAGCAACCGCAGCTTTACCTAAAGCACTATTGTAAACATCAGTTTCTGCTTTTTTAACGTCATTCTGCCAAGCTGAAAGTTTTGCAGCCGTAGCAATTGCAGGGAAACCTTTGAAGTGATACGCTAAGTATTTTTCTTTTATACCTTCTTTGTTTTTTACATCAGAAACGTCAAATTTCTTTTCAATTTCCGCTATAATGTTAGCATATTTTTTATCTGTTCCTAAAGCAGCTTTTAAGTCTGCTTTGTATTTTTGAATTTTAGCGATAATTTCGTTACCTTTTTTAGTGTAACCGTCTCCTGTAAACCAGTCGTCGATATTATCTCCTCTATCCATTGCCTCGTAAGGTAATTTTCCAGTTTCTTTTTCTACTTCGAAACCTTTGATAGATTGAGTTTTTAAAGTTCCAATATAATCATAAAATTCTTTTGAGATCGATTCTACTTTATGAGCAGTAACTGCTGCAGTTGCGAATTCTCCTTTTGCTTCAGCAGCTTTTTGATCTAAAGATTGTAGTAATGAAGTATTTGTTTCAACTGAAGACGTATTTGATGCTTCGAATTTTTCATTCATCAAACCAAAAGCAGAAATAACTTCTTTTGAAACGTTCATTGCCAACATTGCGATGAAAACCAGATACATCAGGTTAATCATCTTCTGTCTAGGGGTTAATTTTCCTCCTGCCATTTTTTTCTAATTAGTTCTTATTAATAAATTTTAATATAATAGTCAAAAACTAATTATCCTTTGTTACTCATTGCAGAAAGCATACCACCGTAAACATTGTTTAAAGAAGCAATGTTTGCAGTCATAGATTGCATTTGCTCTTTTAATTTAGATGCATTATCAGCGATTTCTTTGTTAGCATCAGCATTTCTTGCTGCACTTTCTAACTGAACTTTATATAAACTGTTTAATGATTCCATTTGAGCAGCAGCCATAGATAATTCTTCGCTGTATTTTTTAGTAGAAGCGATAGAATCTACAGTAGGAGCAATTCCTTTAGCAGCTGATTCGAAGTTTTTAATGCTGTTTCCTAAGCTAGACATTAACTCACCGTCAATTTTAGCTTCTTTCAACATTACGTCTAATTTTTGAGATAATAAACCTTGAGCATCAGATGGCGCTTCAGCTTTTTCTTCTCTTTTTCTAGCTTGTCCATTAGCTAATTCTGGATAAACAAGAGTCCAGTCTAATTCTTCGTCAACAGGTTCGAAAGCAGAAAGCGCAAAAATTAACGCTTCAGTTAACAATCCTACTGAAAGCATAACAGTTCCTGTTAATGGTCCAATTTCAAAGTGAGTAATTTTGAATAACGCACCAACGATTACCACTGCCGCTCCCATACCATAAGCGAAATTCATTGCTTTTTTACTTAATAATGCCATAATACTTTTTTTTAGGTTTTAAAATAGATTTGTTGGATATTGATTTAATTATAATTTACTTTTTTCTTTTAGCTCCAGTTACCTGAGTTCCCATGTAATCTTGAACAGTTCTAAATCCGATATAACTTCTTGCAGAATCAGCATACTCGTGATCACGTGTACTTACTTGTAAGAAATAAGCAACATCTTTCCAAGAACCACCGCGAACTACTTTTCTTTGGTTTTTTCCATCAATAACGTTTGGATTCATTGTTGAAACATATTCGTATGCATTTGGATTGTAAGCTGAATCTGTCCATTCTGAAACGTTTCCTGCCATATTGTATAATCCGTATCCATTTACTTCGTATGATTTAGCTTCAACAGTGTATAAAGCTTCATCAGCTGCGTAATCCCCTCTGCTTGGTTTAAAGTTTGCTAAGAAACAACCTCTGTCACTTTTAGTGTAAGGACCTCCCCAAGGATAAGTAGCAGACTCCAGACCACCTCTGGCAGCGTATTCCCATTCTGCTTCAGTTGGTAATCTGAAAGCATTAACTAAATCACGTCCTTTTTTCTTTGATTTAATGTATGAGTTTTTATTTAACGTTCTCCAAGCACAAAAAGCTTTAGCTTGTTTCCAAGTAACACCTACTACAGGATAATCTCCATAAGCTTTGTGCCAGAAATAATCGTTATGCATTGGTTCATTATATGAATAAGCAAAATCTTTAATCCAAACTGCAGTATCAGGATATACTTTTACCTGCTCAGTTTTTACGAAATCACTTCTTTTTCCAACTTTAGCTTTTGCAGCTGCCTGAATATCCATCCAAGAATAACGGAATTTTAATTTATTCACATCAACTGTTCTTAATCCATTATAAGATTCTTCAATTGGCAAATACATAGAGTCCATTACTTCAGTGTAATACTCATCTGGATACGCTTTTGTATCTTTAACAAGTTTAACTTTTCTGTTTAATTTTCTTCCAGCATAAGGATCGTCTTTTGTACCAACACTATAGTAGTTATCGTACATATACTTATCGTAAGCTGTCATTTTTTCAGGATCTGAATCATTAAATGCATAATCAGCGATACTGCCGCCTTTTTTACCTTTAGCGTCTGGTGTTCCTTTCTGACCAGTTTCATCAGCCAAAATAGCTAGACGAACTCTCATTGTAGAGTCTTTTACCCACTCCACAAATTGACGGTACTCACTATTAGTGATCTCAGTCTCATCCATATAGAACGAACGAACTGTAACAGTTTTAGTAGGAGCATCTTCAACATTTGCTAAATCAGCATCTGCTTTACCCATAATAAAAGATCCACCTGGAACCAGAGTCATCCCATATGGTTTTTCGGGATGCCATTTCCCTCCTGTAACACCAACTAATTCACCTTTGTCTCCTGACTTACCACAGCCAATTACTAGTGTTAACATTGCTGCAAATGCAATAAACTTCTTCATATAAATTTGGATTATCTATTCATTATTAAAAGTCCGTAAACGTATTTATTATTTATCTAAAAAACAATACTACTTGCGAAATTTATTTTATCGGTCAAAAATAATGTTAAATAAAATAAAAAAAAAATATTTTGTCGACAAACTGATCCAAAAAATCGACGTAAAACGTTAAATTTTATCATTTATAAACCTTATCTTACTAATTAATTTTAACTTTTTTTGAAAAAAAATTGAAATTCTAAAATTCTTTAAAAATTTCAGACTATAAAGCGTTTTTTCTTTGCGCTTTCCACCATCTTTCCGGCAATTCTTGATTGCAAGCCGACAAATATTCATCATAAGAACACGGTAATAACGTGTTTCTTTTCAATTTATTGTGGCCGTTTGATTCGTACGGAATTTCAATCCACCAACGTTCTGTTTTATCACTTTTATAAAAAATAAGTTCTTCATCTTCCAATGGAACTATATATTTTAAATAGTTTGTTCTGCTTCCAAATGGATACTCTTTTGATCGGTAATGATAACCTTCTATAAAGTACCATACAATTTGAGCAATTATTGCCGATTCTCGTATTGTACTATTGTGATTAAAGATTCCAAAAGAAGATACTTTATCACTAATTCCTGCATATCTGGCCAAAGAACAAATCTCTTTTCCATCGAATCCATTCGGCTCAAACAAAATCGTATTTCCTGATTCTGAAGATTTTACCGAATTTAAATCTATAGAAACCAAATCAGCATCTCTAAAAACTGGTTCTGCTAATGCTATTTTATTTGAAATCTCACCTAAACGATAAGCATCAAAAAATAATTTTTCTATTAAATCAATTTCTTCCTGCGAATTGTAATAGGTCTGATATCCTATATTACAATAATTAAAAAGATTGTTTGGCTCGTCTATAATGATCTTTGTTAAGTAAGAATTTGCTGAAACTGATTCATTTTCCTTACCAAAATCAAATCTATTATCTACAGATACAAAATTCACCATCTGTTCAAGACTATCATATGCACGATACATCGCATAAGTTAAGTCTTGCGAACCTCCTAGAACTATAGGAATAATTTTATTCTTTATTAATACAGCGGTAACCTTCTGAAGTGCAAAATAGGTATCTTCTACAGAATCTCCTGCCAGAATATCACCTAAATCTGCTATAGAAGCATCCCAATTACCAGGAAACATGCTGTAAATCTTCTTACGAACAGCAGTAAGGTTAACTTCATTAACCATATTTATGTTTCTGCGGTCCTCTAAAACACCGACAATTGCAATGTTTATTTTGCTGATATCCGGAAATTGATCTTGGGTATGAAAGACAACCTTACTTCCCAGCTCTTGTGATGACAAGGAGCTGATGAATTTAAGCATTCCATCGTTAACCGGCTCTAGAAAATCAAATTCCATTTATTATTTCTTTTTTGCAGCTGTTTTTTTAGCTGGTGCTTTTTTAGTTGTCGCTGCTTTCTTTGCAGCTGTTTTTTTAACTGGAGTTTTTGCTGCAATCATTTCCTGAACTTGGGCCAAGGTCAATTTTGTCGCATCAACATCTTTACTTAATTCAATTTTGATTTTTCCTTTTAGAATAACAGAACGTCCCCATCTTGCTTTTTCAACAACAATGCCTTCATCTTCCCAGTTATGCAATACTTTATCAATGTTCTTCTGCAATTTATCTTCAATCAGTTCTTCAACATCGGATTGTGATAAATTATCAAAATTGTATTTTTTGCTCACATTTATAAAAAGACCGTTCCATTTAATGAAAGGACCAAAACGCCCTACACCTTTTTGAACACCTTCTCCTTTATATACTGCAATTGGCGCATCTGCTAAAGCTTTTTCATCAATTAATTCCTGAGCTCTTTCTTTAGAAACCCCAAGAGGATCTTCCCCTCGCGGCAAAGAGATAAAAACACTTCCGTGACGTACATAAGGACCATAACGACCATTATTTACTTCAACCTCTTCTCCTTTATATTCTCCTAAACTTTTAGGAAGTAAAAATAGGTTCAAAGCTTCTTCAAGTGTAATATTTCCTATATTCTGATCTGCCATTAAACTAGCAAACTTTTTATCTTCATCGTCTGCTTCTCCAATTTGAGCCATTGGTCCAAATTTTCCTAAACGAACAGATACTTGTCTACCGTCTGCATCTTTTCCTAAGATCCTTTCCCCGCTCTCACGTTCAGCATTTGCCTCAACTTCTTTTACATTTGGATGGAATTTATTATAAAACTCCTGCATCATTTTAGCCCAGTCAATATTTCCTTCTGCAATTTCGTCAAAATCCTGTTCTACTTTTGCCGTAAAGTTATAGTCTAAAATATTTCCGAAGTTCTTAACCAGGAAATCAGTAACAATAGTACCAATATCTGTTGGAACTAATTTTCCTTTGTCTGAACCTGTATTTTCTTTTAGCAGCTTCTCACCTACTTTACTATTTTGCAAAGTAAGTTGTGTATAATTACGTTCTACACCTTCTAGAGTTCCTTTTTCAACATAATTTCTATTGATAATAGTTGAAATTGTAGGTGCATAAGTTGACGGACGACCTATTCCAAGTTCCTCTAATTTCTTAACTAAAGAAGCCTCAGTATAGCGTGCCGGTGGTCTTGTATATCGTTCTGTGGCTGTAATATAATTATTAACCAGCTTTTCATTTACTTTTAATGCCGGAAGCATTCCTTCTTGCTCTTCCTCGTCATCATCATGTCCTTCTAAATAAACTTTAAGAAAACCTTCAAAAAGTAATACTTCTCCTGAAGCAGTAAAGATTTCGCTGTGATTATCTGCTTCGATCTTTACATTTGTTCTTTCTAACTGTGCGTCGCTCATTTGCGAAGCCAAAGTTCTTTTCCAGATCAAATCATATAAACGAGCCTGGTCACGATCAATATTTACGGTATGACGCGACATATCTGTCGGACGAATTGCTTCGTGCGCTTCTTGTGCTCCTTTGCTTTTGTTAGCAAAAGTTCTCGGTTTTGAGAATTCTTTTCCGTAAGATTTTATGATTTCAGCTTCGGCAGCACCCATTGCTTCTTTAGAAAGATTTACAGAGTCCGTTCTCATATAAGTTATAAGTCCCGCCTCGTATAAACGCTGTGCTAACTGCATTGTGATTCCAACCGGCAAATACAATTTTCTTGCAGCTTCCTGTTGCAGTGTAGAAGTTGTAAATGGTGCTGTTGGTGATTTTTTGGTAGGTTTAGTTTCTAAATCTGCTACCTTATATTTAGAACCGATGTTTTTATTCAAAAAATCTTCGGCTTCTTTTTTAGTATTGAAATTTTTTGGCAGTTTTGCTTTAAAAGATTTTCCTGCTTCGTTTACAAACTCTGCTACAATCGAATAACTTGCAATCGCACCAAAATTCTGAATTTCACGTTCTCTTTCGACAATCAAACGAACAGAAACAGATTGTACACGTCCGGCAGAAAGTCCGCCTTTAATTTTTCTCCATAAAACCGGAGATAATTCGTAACCTACTAAACGGTCTAAAACACGACGTGCTTGTTGAGCGTTTACTAAATTATAATCAATTTCTCTTGGATTCTCAATTGCTTTAAGAATCGCAGATTTTGTAATTTCGTGAAAAACAATTCTTTTGGTTTTTTTTATATCTAATTTTAATTCTTCCGCCAGATGCCATGAAATAGCCTCCCCCTCGCGGTCCTCATCACTTGCCAACCAAACCATTTCGGCATTCTTAGATAGTGTTTTAAGCTTACTTACTAAGGCTTTTTTATCTGGAGAAACTTCATATTTAGGTTTAAATCCATTTTCTACGTCTACTCCTATTTCCTTTGATGGTAAATCGGCTATGTGACCATAACTTGACTCCACCTGAAAATCGCTCCCTAGAAATTTCTCTATCGTTTTCGCCTTTGCAGGTGATTCCACTATTACTAAATTCTTTGCCATTGCTCTTATTTTCTGCAACAAAAGTATCTAATTTTTTTAAATATCAACCTCGCGAATGCATTTTTGAGTTATTTTAATATTATGTTTCTAAAAATTACAGATTTATCTGTAAACAGATGCATTATATATATAGGTATAATTTTTAAAGGTTTATAGCTAAATAATTATTCTTTTTTATAAGCAAAAAATTATTTTTCTCTCTCGCTTATTGACAAAACAATTGAAACTGTCAAACACATTATGCCAACATTCTTAGCAAATACTATAAAATCACTTAACCTGTCTATGTATTCATTAAATGTATACTGTTGATACGAAGGGAAATAATCGCCGTCATAGTTTAAAACAATCCAGAACAATACACAGATAACTATATAGGGAACTGCAAACCTAAAAAAGAAGTGAGGAGCTAGAAAGTTTTTTTCTTCTAATAATACGATGAGATAACAATACGGAATGGCAATTACGAAAAGTACAAGCGCAAATGCAAAATAAAATAATTCTTCTAGTCCTGCCCAAAGCCCGGAATGTATAACATCTTTAATAAAATACAAGTACTGAACTGCGACTAAAAAGGCTATAAACAACACTTTTTTAAAGGATGGTTTTATCTTCATTGCTGACGGTTTATTGCCTTTATTATATAATACCCCTCTCCATATTCGGCTAAAATCAAAGAGAAATTAATCTTTTCACTAGAATAATAAGTCAAAAACAAATCGCCATGTTCGCCGTTAAGGTCCATTTCTTGAAAAAATTTCAAGGTGTCTTTTTCTTTTATAAAATTAAAATATGCATTTACCTTCCACACCCACATATCTCTCCCTTTAAGTGCTGTTTTATGAAAATGATCCGCTTGAAGTAAGTGTGTATATTTGGTTTGATATGATTTTTCTTTTTCTTTACTTAAAGTTGTATAATCTGGTAAATCTAAGTCTTCACCATACAGTGCGTACCATTTTCCCTCAACTAAAAACACCGCTTTATCAATTTTATTCTCATAATTTTCACTGTCGTATTTCCAAAGCCTGTCATAATTAAAATAAGCTGTTGAAACTGCCTTATTACGAAGCTTGTCAAATTCTGTTTTTATTCTTTCAGGCTGCCAGCCGGCATCTGAATTTAGATCAGTATATTTATGTTTAAGTGTATCACCATCAATCATCCAACTACTATATTCATTTTCAGCTATCAAGTATCCATCTCTAATTCCTGAGTAATTTATATCAGGAATACTATCTACCAGCTTACCATTTTTATCCAGTTTATAATAAAAACTGTCCCCATTTGCACTAGGCCAAGCATTGGAATGCAAAACAACAAAATCGCTGTTTTCTACAAATATTGGTTCTCCAAAATAATCTTTGTCGTCCCAACTCCCTCTTAATTTTATAATTTCATAATTTAAAGATTTTACTGTCGTTTTCCTGAATTCTTTATAACTTTTATATTTAACAGGCAATTGAGGCTGATCGATATTATTTCTAAATAAATAAACGTAAAAAATATTCACAAAAAGAAATACTATTAAGAGCACTATAATAAGTATATTTTTTTTGTAAACATTCATCTTTAAATCTATTTTCTATCAAATTAAACGTTTCAAATTTAAATATTTTCCTTAATTAAACTTCTTTCTTTGAGATTTGATTGCAAATTACTTCCCACTCCTTTACAATAAATAAAATCTCAAAAAACATTGTTAATTCTTTATCTGACATCTTGTCATAATAATCAGTTTTGCGTTATCTTTGCACTTTGAAATTTTACAATGGAAAAGATTATTGAAGAAAGTAAACAAGGCGAAAGTCTTGTTTTAGAAAATAAACCTGAGAATACTAAAAAACTTTTTATAGAAAGTTACGGCTGTGCGATGAATTTTTCGGACAGCGAAGTTGTAGCTTCCATTTTATCTGAGGGAGGTTACAATACAACTTCAGTCTTAGAAGAAGCCGATTTGGTTTTGGTAAATACTTGTTCGATTCGAGATAAAGCCGAGCAGACTATTCGCAAGCGTTTAGAAAAATATAATGCCGTAAAACGAATTAATCCGAAAATGAAAGTGGGTGTTTTGGGCTGTATGGCCGAACGTTTAAAAAGTCAGTTTCTGGAGGAAGAAAAAATAGTGGATCTGGTTGTTGGCCCTGATGCATACAAAGATTTGCCAAATCTACTGTCTGAAGTTGAAGAAGGACGTGACGCGATCAATGTAATTTTATCTAAAGAAGAAACATACGGAGATATTTCGCCGGTTCGTTTGATGAGTAACGGAATCACAGCGTTGGTTTCGATCACGCGTGGCTGCGATAATATGTGTACGTTTTGCGTAGTTCCTTTTACACGCGGACGCGAGCGCAGTCGTGAACCTCAGAGCATCATGAAAGAAATTCAGGATTTGTGGGACAAAGGCTTTAAAGAAATTACACTTTTAGGTCAGAACGTTGACAGCTACCTTTGGTACGGCGGCGGTTTGAAAAAGGATTTCGTAAATGCTTCTGAAATGCAAAAAGCCACAGCGGTTGATTTTGATCAATTACTTGAAATGGTTGCGGTTGGTTTTCCTAAAATGCGTATTCGCTTTTCGACTTCAAATCCGCAGGATATGCACGAAAGTATTTTGCACGTTATTGCAAAATATCCAAATATCTGTAAACATATCCACCTTCCGGTTCAGTCTGGAAGTAATCGAATTTTAAAAGAAATGAATCGTTTGCATACTCGTGAAGAATATATGACTTTGATTGATAAAATCAGATCAATTGTTCCGAATGCATCGATTTCGCAGGATATGATTGCCGGATTCCCAACAGAAACCGAACAAGATCATCAAGATACAATGAGTTTGATGGAATATGTAAAATATAATTTTGGTTATATGTATTCGTATTCTGAACGCCCGGGAACTTTGGCAGGAAGAAAAATGGAAGATGATGTTCCGGAAGAAACCAAAGCAAGAAGATTACAGGAAATTGTCGATTTACAGCAAAAACACGCGTGGTTTAGAAGTGAGGAATTTGTGGGACAAATTGTTGAAGTTTTAGTTGAGAAAGTGTCTAAAAAATCAACTGAAGAATTCTCCGGAAGAAATTCTCAAAGCATAACAGTAGTTTTCCCAAAAGAAAATTATAAAATTGGAGATTTTGTAAACGTAAAAATAACAAGTTGCACTAGTGGAACTTTGAAAGGTGAAGCAGTTGGTTATTCTGAAATGAATTAATTTTTTTTTAACCTCAAATTTCACAAATTTTCACAAATTAAACTCCATGTCTGACTCGAACGAATATTATTACAAGAAAAACGAAAATTACAAGATTGTTGGAATATGTATGGAAGTACATAGATTATTAGGTCCTGGTTTACTTGAAATTATATATAAAGACGCATTAGAAATTGAATTTAAAAATCATCAAATTCCTTATCAACGAGAAAAGGAATTTTCAATTGAATATAAAGGAGTTATTTTACCTCATAAATTTTATGCTGATTTCATAGTTTATGATGATATAATATTAGAAGTGAAATCTGTGAAAGAAATTTGCAATGATCATCTCGCCCAAGCATTAAATTACATGAAACTTGCAGATACTCCAGTTGGAATAATTGCAAACTTTCAAAACAAATCACTAGTACATAAATGATTGATAAATTCTTAAAATGAATTTGCGCAAATTTGTGTAATTTGTGGTTTATTTAAAAATTCGTGCTAGTCATTTTAATCTGTGGCAAACTGATAAAAATATTATTTGTGGTTTTAAGACTCGTATACATTCCGTAACTTGAAACCTGAAACAAATAAAACTTGAAACAAAACTATATGGAAACAGTTCAAGCAATAAAACAACGATTTGAGATTATTGGAAATGATCCAAAATTAAATCGTGCCATCGAAAAAGCCATTCAGGTTGCGCCTACTGATATTTCGGTAATGGTAACTGGGGAAAGTGGTGTTGGTAAAGAAAATATTCCAAGAATAATCCATTCGCTTTCGCACAGAAAGCATGGAAAATATATTGCTGTAAACTGTGGTGCAATTCCGGAAGGAACTATTGACAGTGAGCTTTTTGGACACGAAAAAGGTGCTTTTACTGGAGCTACAAGCACGCGTGAAGGGTATTTTGAAGTAGCCGACGGCGGAACAATTTTTTTGGACGAAGTTGGCGAATTACCCTTAACAACTCAGGTACGTTTACTTCGCGTTCTCGAAAACGGTGAATTTATAAAAGTTGGTTCGTCTCAGGTTCAGAAAACTAATGTGAGAATTGTTGCTGCTACAAACGTAAATTTATTTAATGCAATCGAAAAAGGCAAGTTTCGTGAGGATTTGTACTATCGTTTAACGACAGTAGAAATCACACTGCCGCCTTTACGCGAAAGAAATGATGATATTCATTTGCTATTTAGAAAATTTGTTGCCGATTTTGCTCACAAATATAAAATGCCTCCGTTGAAACTGGATGATGATGCTGTACAGCTTTTGCAAAAATTTAGATGGAATGGAAATATTCGTCAATTGCGAAATGTAGCTGAACAAATTTCTGTTTTAGAAACCAATCGTGACATTTCTTTATCTACTTTACAATCTTATCTTCCTGCCGAAGGAACAAATTTGCCTTCTGTAATTAGTGATAAGAAAAAAGAAAGTGATTTTAGTACAGAAAGAGACATACTATATAAAGTGCTTTTTGATATGAAAAGTGACCTGAACGATTTGAAAAAACTGACATTAGAATTAATGAAAAACGGTTCGTCAAAAGTGCAGGATATTAATCCAAATTTAATTCAGAAAATATACGGGTCTCAGGAAAACGACAGCGAAATAGATTTTGAAGAAGAGCCAAGAACTGCTGTAATGACTCCCGCAGTACGCGAGGAAAATTATCAGATTCAAGATGATAATTATCTATTTGCAGAAACAATCGAAGAAGAAGAGATTTTACGTCTGGAACAAAAAGAAATCGAAATGATCAAAAAATCATTAGAAAAAAACAAAGGAAAACGTAAAGCAGCTGCAGACGAGTTGGGTATATCTGAAAGAACATTATATCGAAAAATCAAACAATTCGATTTATAAAATAAAAGAAAATTCCAAAAATAAATTCCAAATTGCCTCTCCAGTTCGCCAGCTCTAGTGTCCAAATTAGTATATTTGAAAAAAAATAGAATTTAGAGTTTAAGACTTGAATTTTCTAGAGAATTAGAATTTAAAAACATTGGAATTTTCACCAAAACATCTTATGAAAAAAATATATTATTTATTCGGTTTTATCAGTCTGTTTATGTTAAGCGGGTGCTCGGTGTACAACTTTACAGGAACAACACCAATTGATGCCAAAACTTTTCAGGTCAACTTTTTCCATAACAATGCCGACTTGATTGAGCCTGGAATTGACAGAACTTTTACTCTTGCTCTCCAAGATCTAATTCAAGGTCAGACTAACCTGAACTTAGTAAGCAATGGAGGTGATCTAATTTATGACGGTGAAATCGTAGATTACAGAACTACTCCAATGACTGCAACTGCAGATCAGCAGGCTTTTCAGAACCGTTTATCCATTCGTATTGCTGTTAGATTTACCAATAAAAAGAAAGAGGCAGATGATTTTGAGAAAACTTATGAATTTTATTATGACTTTGCAGGAACCGGTCTTCCAACCGGAACGATTTTAAATGAAGCAATTAAAACCATTTATGATCGAATCACGCAAGACATCTTTAATGATTCATTAGCAAAATGGTAGAAGTTTATTTGTTGGATCGGTTATTTTTTTAATCGATTTCACTAAAACAATTAGACAGTTAAACAAATAAACGATTAAACAAAAGATTAAATAATGAATGTAACTGATTATAACTACTTAATGAACAAACCCGATGCTATTACAGAAAAGCAGACGGAAGCATTAGGAAGTGTTTTGAATGAATTTCCTTATTTTCAAAGTGCCAGAGCACTAAGATTGAAAGGGCTTTACAATCAAAATAGCTTTAAGTATAATTATGCTCTAAAAGTTACAGCCGCTCATACGGCAGATCGCTCTGTTTTATTTGACTTTATAACTTCTGAAAGTTTTACCTCGATTCAGGAGAAATATTACGATCAAAAACTTAAAGATCTTTTACAAATTAATGTTGTAGACAGTGAAGTAATTTTACCTGCTGCAACTGCCAGAGCTGCCGAAGTTAGAATTGACCCTATCGAAAAATCTATTTTAGATTCTATAAAAGAAGCCACAACAGTAACTTTTGAAAGATCTGTAAAAACAGAAGAACCTAAAATTGAAACTGTTATTGAACAGCCTTCTGTAGAAAATACACCTAAAATTGAAACTGTTATTTTTGATGAAGTATTAAAAACGGAAGAAACTGAAACGGAAACCGCTGCTGATAATCCAGTTTTAGATGCTATAAATAAAATAGAAGCGGTTACTTTTGAAGAATCGGTAAAAATTGAAGAACCAATTATACCCGAAATTGATCAGTCAATTTTAGATTCTATCAAGAAAATTGAATCTATCACTTTTGAAGAACCTTCGAAAATCGAAGAAAATAAAATTGATCCTTTTATTGAGGAATCTATCTTAGATTCTATCAAAAAAATCGAATCTGTTACTTTTGAAGAACCTGTAAAAATAGAATCTAAAATAGAGCCTATAATAGATCAGTCTGTTTTGGATGCTGTACATACTATTGAATCTGTTACTTTTGAGGAACCTGTAGAAATTGAGGAACCAAAAATCGAGGAACACATTCTAATCGAAACAGAAAAACCTGCGGAAGAACCTATTTTAATTCCTGAAGCTAGAATTGATCCTATCGAAGAATCTTTAATAACTTCAATAAAAGAAGCCGAAACAGTAGTTTTTGATGAAGCTCCGGAAGAAGTTAAACAAGAGGAAAGCTCAGAATCTGTAAAAAATGCAATAGAGCATCTTGAAATAGGAAAACCATTAGATTTTTCTGCTAATGAAAAACATTCGTTTCAAGAGTGGCTGCAATTGGCTCGTACAGAACCTATCGACAGAACAAACGAAACTTCTGAAGAGGTAAAAAAAAACGAAGCTGATGACGAGGAAGAAAGAAAGAAAAAGGCAGAAATCATCGATAAATTCATTGAAACAAATCCAAAAATTTCTCCAATAAAACCAACCGGAATAAATCCTACGGTATTAATTGATATCAACAAGGAAGATAATTCTTACTTAATGACCGAGACGTTAGCCAGAGTATATTTAGAACAAAAGAAATATACAAAAGCGATACAAGCATATGAAATATTAATTTTGAAATATCCAGAAAAAATTAGTTTCTTTGCAGACCGTATTTCGGATATAAGGATTTTACAACAAAATAACAATAATAATTAAACAATGAGCACATTTTCAATTTTCTTAGTTTTAATCACAATAGTTTGCTTTCTATTGATCGTAGTAATTATGGTACAAAACCCTAAAGGAGGCGGATTATCGTCTACTATCAGCGGAACACAAATGCTGGGTGGTGTACAAAAAACAACAGACTTTTTAGATAAAAGTACTTGGACTTTAGCTACTATTTTGATTGCTTTAATTTTACTTTCAAGCTTAAGCTTCACAGGATCATTAAGCGATACAGATTCTAAACTTATTGAAAAAACTGATGCGCCTGCAACAAACGCACCAGTAGCTCCAGCACAACAAACTCCTGCTCCGGCAGCACCTGCAGCAAAATAATCTATTTAATATAAATTGAAATGCCAGCCTGTCAAAGCTGGCATTTTTTTTAGGAAATAATGTCAGTTAAAACAGCATGGCACAATTTCTGAAAGCTAATTGAACATAAAAAACGTATAACTTATAATAATATAAAATCATGGCCTTAAACATTAAACCGCTTTCAGATCGCGTACTTATTGAGCCTGTTGCAGCTGAAACCAAAACTGCCTCAGGTATTTTTATTCCTGATACTGCCAAAGAAAAACCACAAAAAGGAACTGTAGTAGCAGTAGGAAACGGATCTAAAGATCACACTATGACCGTAAAAGTTGGTGATACTGTACTTTACGGTAAATATGCAGGAACAGAATTAAAATTAGAAGGAACTGATTATTTGATCATGCGTGAGGATGATATTCTTGCGATAATCTAAATTTGCTGTAAGCTTTAAGCCGTAAGCTATAGGCCTCCAACAAAAAGCTTAAAGCATATTGCCTAAAGCATAAAGCCAAAAAAATGAGAGATTTTAAAAAATATGATATTTGGCAGCTAAGTCATTCTTTTACTCTAGAAATCTATAAAACAACTTTCAATTTTCCGAAAGAAGAATTATATGGATTAACAAGCCAGATTAGGAGAGCATCTTCATCAATTCCAACTAATATTAGTGAAGGATGCGGAAGAAATAGCGACAAAGAATTCAATCAATTTCTCAACATAGCTTTAGGTTCTGCAAATGAAACAGAATATCTTTTGATTTTAACTAAAGATTTGCAATACCTTAATAATGAAATTGCAGAGAATCTAATAGAAAAAATCAATAGTATAAAAAGCAAAATTTATAAATTAAAACAAGTACTAATACAGCAATAGGCTGTAAGCAATAAGCAATGAGCTTCAACTGAACTTAACGCCTATTGCCTAAAGCTTAAAGCTTAACAAAAAAATTAACTCAGCAGTAGAAAGCCTAAAGCTTAAAGCCTACTGCCTAAAGCAAATAAAAAAATGGCAAAAGATATAAAATTTGATATTGAAGCACGTGACGGTTTAAAACGTGGTGTTGATGCATTAGCAAATGCTGTAAAAGTAACTCTTGGACCAAAAGGTCGTAATGTAATTATCGGAAAATCATTTGGTGGACCAACCGTTACTAAAGATGGTGTTTCTGTTGCAAAAGAAATCGAATTAAAAGACCCATTAGAAAATATGGGCGCGCAAATGGTGAAAGAAGTTGCTTCTAAAACCAATGATTTAGCGGGTGACGGAACTACAACTGCTACAGTTTTAGCTCAGGCAATCGTAAAAGAAGGTCTTAAAAACGTTGCTGCAGGTGCAAATCCAATGGATTTGAAACGCGGTATTGATAAAGCTGTTGAAGCTATCGTTGCTGACTTGGCAAAACAAGCTAAAGTAGTTGGAAGTGATTCTGATAAAATCAAACAAATTGCTTCTATCTCTGCAAATAACGATGAAGTTATTGGTGAGTTAATCGCTACAGCTTTTGCAAAAGTAGGTAAAGAAGGTGTTATTACGGTTGAAGAAGCTAAAGGAACTGACACTTTCGTGGATGTTGTTGAAGGTATGCAGTTTGACAGAGGATATCTTTCTCCTTACTTCGTAACAAACCCTGAGAAAATGGAAGTTGAATTAGATTCTCCATACATCTTATTATACGACAAAAAAGTTTCTTCTTTAAAAGAATTACTTCCAGTTTTAGAGCCAGTTGCTCAATCAGGAAAACCATTATTAATTATTGCTGAAGATGTTGACGGAGAAGCTCTTTCTACATTAGTAGTAAATAAATTAAGAGGAGCTCTTAAAATTGCTGCTGTAAAAGCTCCAGGCTTTGGAGACAGAAGAAAAGCAATGTTAGAAGATATCGCAATCTTAACTGGCGGAACTGTAATTTCTGAAGAAAGAGGTTATACTCTTGAAAACACAACTATCGAAATGTTAGGAACTGCAAAAAGAGTTTCTATTGATAAAGATAACACTACAATTGTAAGCGGTGCTGGTGAAGCTGACATTATCAAAAACAGAGTAAACCAAATTAAAGGTCAGATGGAAACTACTACATCTGATTATGATAAAGAAAAACTGCAGGAACGTTTGGCTAAATTGGCTGGTGGTGTTGCTGTTCTTTATGTTGGTGCTGCTTCTGAAGTTGAAATGAAAGAGAAAAAAGACAGAGTTGATGATGCATTGCATGCAACTCGTGCTGCTGTTGAAGAAGGAATTGTTGCTGGTGGTGGTGTTGCTTTATTAAGAGCAAAAGCAGCTTTAGCAGATCTTAAAGCTGATAATGCTGACGAGGCAACTGGAATCCAGATTGTATCTCGCGCTGTAGAATCTCCATTAAGAACTATTGTTGAAAATGCAGGTCTTGAAGGTTCTGTAGTAGTAGCAAAAGTAGGTGAAGGTTCAGGAGATTTTGGATACAATGCCAAAACTGACGAATATGTAGACATGCTAAAAGCTGGAATTATCGATCCTAAAAAAGTAACTCGTGTAGCGTTAGAAAATGCTGCGTCTGTTGCCGGAATGATCCTTACTACAGAATGTGCATTAATTGATATTAAAGAAGAAAGCGCTGGCGGAATGCCAATGGGTGGCGGTATGCCAGGAATGATGTAATCACTCTTACTTCTTAAACTATAAACGCCAGATCTATGTCTGGCGTTTTTTTTGCCACAAATTACACGAATTTTCACGAATTATTTTTTTCTAATCTTTATATATATTTTCTTCTAGCCACAGATTAAAGGATTACAAAGATTTTTCTTTCCCGCAAATTTCACAAATCACCGCAAATTATTTCCCTAGGTACTCTGCTTAAAAATTTGTGCTAATTTGTGAAATTTGTGGTAACCTTTTTTCACACAAAGCATTCGTGAAATTCGTGGCAAACTTTCACTTAGTTTAACATTCTCTTTTTTATTAAAAAATCGTTTATTAATACCTTTGCAGTTCTACTTAAAATTGCAAAATGAGAAAATTCACAACTCAACTATTATCTTTCACATTCCTTTTTTCTGCATCAATCTTATATTCTCAATCTAACAAAAATGCCTACGTAGTTTTAGTTTCTATGGATGGATTTCGTTGGGATTATGGCAAGCAATTTAACCTTCCAAATCTGAAGAAGATTGAAAAAAAAGGTGTTCATGCAAAATCAATGAAACCTTCATATCCAACTAAAACATTTCCAAACCATTATGCTATTGTCACTGGACTTTATCCTGATCATCACGGAATTATTAATAATGTTTTTTATGATGACTCATTAAAAGAATCATTTTCTTTGTCTAGTAATGCTAAAAATGATTCGAGATTTTATGGAGGAAATCCGATTTGGAATCTAGCAGAACAGCAAGGTGTAAAAACGGCATCTTTCTTCTGGCCGGGTTCTGATATTGATCAAAGAAATCCAAGTTATTTTAAAACATATGACAATAAAATTCCATACGGATCCAGAATTGATACAGTGCTAAAATGGCTGAAACTTCCTGAAAAGCAAAGACCTCATCTCGTTACTTTATATTTTGATGAACCTGATCATACCGGACATAATTTTGGTCCGCTTTCTCCAGAAAACAAAAAAATGGTTATCAAAATGGATTCTATTATGGGTGAATTATCCCGAAGATTAGACCAGTTGTCTATTGGAAAACAAATCAATTTAATTATAGTTTCAGACCACGGAATGGCTGATATCAGCAATGGTAAAAAAGTTGCTGTTTTGGATTATCTAAAACCAGAATGGCTGGGTTATAAAGAGATAATTAATCCAATTATGAGTCTTCAGGCAAAAACAGGATTTCAGGATTCAATAGCAAAGGCATTAAAAAAAGTGTCGCATATTAAGTTCTGGAGATCTGCTGAAGTCCCAAAAAGATTGCATTATGGAACAAATCCGCGTGTACACGATTTTGTTATTGAAGCTGAAAAAGGATATAGTTTAGTAAGCAAAGAAAGTACACACATAAAAGGCGGTACGCACGGTTATGACAACAATGAAAAAGATATGCATGCTATTTTTTATGCAAAAGGTCCAGTTTTTAAAGTTGACAAAACAGTTAATACCTTTCAAAATGTTTCAGTTTATCCTTTGATTGCACATATTTTAGGTTTGCAGATTGAGAAAGTTGATGGGAAATTGAGCGATGTTAAATTGGCTTTGGTTAATTAGAAAATGTGTCAATTAGAAAATTTGATAATGAGAGAATGAGATAATTATTTTAAATCATTAGTAAACCCGACACGTTTTTAAAACCTGTCGGGTTTACTTTCTATAGAATTCTGTATAAGCAATTATCAAATTTTCTAATTGACACATTCCCTAATTGACACATTCTCTGATTACCAAATTAAAACCCAGTCGAAACAGAGACTTCTTTCCATTGTTCCAATTCTTTTTGAACATTTTCTATTTTTACATTTGCCATATCATAAGCATCTTGTCCTAAGAATAAGTGCATCGCTGGATTTTCTTCTGTGCTCATTTTGATTAAAGCATCTGCTAATTTTTCTGGATCTCCGGGTTGATTTCCGTTAATAGATTCTTTGTGTGCGCTTTCAGATTCTCTCACTTCTTTGTAGTCCGTAATTGGATTTTGCGGTAAAACTAAAGAGCTGTCGGTTAAGAAATCAGTTCTAAAATATCCTGGATAGACCAACGTTACATTCACTCCAAAACGTTTTACTTCTGCCGCCAAAGATTCTGTTAAACCAGAAACAGCAAATTTTGTAGAGCAATAAATGCCCCAGCCCGGGAAACCACCATTATATCCAGCGATAGAAGAAATATTAAAAATATGCCCTGATTGGTTGGCACGCATGTACGGCATTGTGTTTCTGATGACATTTAACAAGCCGAAAACATTGACATCATAATTTTTTCTTGATTCTTGGTCTGTTAATTCTTCTAATGTTCCAAGTAAACCGTAACCTGCATTATTTACTAAAACATCGATTGTTTTAAAATGACTTATTGTAATTTCAATGGCATTTTTGACGCTTTTTTCATTCGTCAAATCCATTTCTAATGGAAGGAAATTTTCAGAAGGGCTTCCTAATACTTTTATTAATCCTGCTTCACTTCTTGATGTTGCAGCGACTCTTTGGCCTTGAGCCAATAATTTTTGAGCTAATAGTAATCCAATACCTTTTGATGCTCCTGTGATAAACCAAACTTTGTTATTGTCCATGATTTTATTTTTAAATTAAATGATGGTACAAAGATATGTCGGAAATAGAAGATAAAAATTAAAGCAATCAAATCAGAAGTTACGAAAATCAAACAATTTCGGTTACGCGATATGTTTTTGGCGAAACTTGTACATTTTTCTTGAAAAAATTAATAAAATGAGATAATTCTTCAAAGCCCAAACACCAGGCAATTTCGTTAATATTCCAATTGGTTTGTTTCAGTAAAATCATGGCCTCCTGAACAATTCTTTCAGAAATAATCTGCGAAGTAGTTTTTCCGGTGGTTTCTTTTAAGGCTTTATTCAAATGATTTACATGAACATTTAACTGACTTGCATAATCTGAAGGCGAGCGAAAATTGACTTGCTGGGAAATTGATTCTATCGGAAACTGGCGTTCTAACAATTCTAAAAACAAAGAAGAAATTCTAATTGTAGCATTTGACTTACTGTATAATGAAGTAGTTACAGTTTGTGTTTTTAATGCTAAGTGAATAATTTCGAAAACTAAGTTTCGAAGTACATCATATTTAAAAGCGTAATCAGAATTGATTTCATCAAACATTTTTAAATAAACCACTTTTAGCGATTCGGCCAATTCTCTTGAAATAGGCACAATCGGATTTCCACCGGGCTGAAATAAAGGATATTCTTTTAAATGTCCATATTGGCTAAAAAAGGCATCCGTAAAAATGCAGAAAAAACCGGTTTGATTCTCGTCAATCTGTTCCCAATTGTAGGGAATCTGCGGATTTGCAAAAAATAAAGCCTGATCTTCAATCTCGACAATTTTATCTGCGTAATGCACTTTATTTTTTCCGATGATTAAACTAATCTTATAAAAGTCTTTTCGGGTGTAAGGAAATGGTTTACAGGTATTCCCAACAAAATCATCGAGTTTAAAAACATTAAAATGTCCGATCTCTTTTCTAAGATTCTCGGGCATTCCATTTACTTTGATTGTGTAAAAATCTTCTAGAGTTTCTGTCAGCTTCATTTTACAAAGTTACAAAAATCAATCTTTACAATTAGATAATTTGTCAATTTGGTAATTAGATAATGATATTGATTGTCTGTATACGCAGTAAATTCAACAAGTTTTAAAAACTGCCGGATTACCACATCAATTATCTAATTGACACATTATCTAATTTTCTAATTGACAAATTATCTAATTCTAAGAAACCACTTTATAAGTAGGATCTTCAATAATATTTACTTTAATAACTGCATCGGCATTTTTGAGTAATTGCCTGCAGTCTTCGCTTAAATGTTTTAATTCGACAACCTTATTTAACTGATTGTATTTTTTAGTCAGATTATTTAAAGCTTCAATCGCCGACATGTCGGAAACGCGGCTTTCTTTAAAATCTATAATGACATGAATTGGATCATTCTGAATATCAAATTTTTCAAAAAAAGCAGCTATCGAACCGAAAAATAATGGTCCGTAAATTTCATAATGTTTTATCCCATTCTCATCTATAAAATGTCTAGCACGGATTCTTTTAGCACTTTCCCAGGCAAAAACCAAAGCCGAAATAATCACACCAATCAGAACTGCCAAAGCCAGATTATGCAATAAGATGGTGACTACAGCTACCAAAATCCCAACAAAAATATCATGTCTCGGCATTTTATTAATAACTTTAAAACTCGCCCATTCAAAAGTAGTAATGGCCACCATCATCATTACACCAACCAAAGCAGCCATGGGTAATTTTCCAATTACAGGCGCTCCAAAAAGTATAATTATCAGAATGGTCAGCGAAGCAATAATCCCGGAAAGTCTGGCTCTGGAACCCGCACCAAGATTGACTAAAGTCTGGGCAATCATCGGGCATCCGCCCATTCCAAAAAAGAAACCGTTTAAAATATTAGATCCACCTTGTGCAATACATTCTCTGTTACTGTTACCGCGTGTTCCGGTAATTTCATCGACTAAATTCAGCGTAAGCAAACCTTCTGTAAGACCAACTGCCGCAACGATTACTGAATACGGAAATATAATTTTGAATGTTTCAAATGAAATTGGAATATTAGGAATATGAAAAGGAGGAAATCCGCCTTGAACAGACGCAATATCCTGAACTGTTTTGGTATCAATATTAAAAACTAAAACAAGGGCAAAAACCACCATAATGGCGACCAAAGATGCCGGAACTGCTTTTGTGATTTTAGGAAAAAGTAATACAATGCCAATTGTAAGCAAAACCAACCCCAGCATAATATAAAGAGGAGTTCCTGTAAGCCACGTTATTTGTCCGTTTACAATAGTTTTAAACTGCTCCAATTGCGACATAAAAATCACAACGGCAAGTCCGTTTACAAAACCAAACATAACAGGCTGAGGCACTAATCTGATAAATTTTCCGAGTTTAAAAAGTCCGATACATATTTGTACAACGCCGCCAAGGGCTACGGCTGCAAAAACATATTCTATACCGTGCGACTTCATCAGCGCAATTAATACAATAACTGTTGCGCCTGCACCGCCGGAAATCATTCCGGGTCTGCCTCCAAAAACTGCAGTTACCAAACCGGCTATAAAGGCCGCATATAAACCAACCAAAGGCGGAAACCCTGCCAAAATAGCAAATGATAATGACTCAGGAATCATTGTCATTGCGACAGTCAGACCAGCTAAAATTTCGTTTTTGTAGTTGACTTTTTGAGTAAAATCAAAGAGTTGGAGCATTTTTTTCATAAGAGCACAAAATTAAAAAATAATGCGCACAATCCTAAGACACTTTTAAAACTGTTCCAACAACAGTAAAAAGCAAGAAACAATAAAATTTATCATAATCTATTATTCTAATTTAACACATATATATCCGAGACAGTTTACATATTCTATAATATAATTAGACTGTAAATCTATACCTTCGACACGTAATATTTTATCGCAGTCTTCTAAATCAAAATTGATTTTATAAGCCGGAAACTGTCTTTTAATAACCGCGATAATATAATTGGTATCGATTATTCTCTGAACGTTTGTTTTAAAAACTTCCACCATGATCTTATAATTTAATACTATTTTTTAAACGATTTTTCTAAAACGGATTGTACGAAAGTCCAAATCTAAAATAACCTTGAGCATCTTCTTTATGATCATATACATAATTAGACGTTCGTTCTCCCCTTTCTGTTACACGTACACTCAAAATATTATTTATCCCTCCCTTAATTGTTCCTATTAATTTTGGAGTAAAGTGATATTCATATGTAATGCCAGTCTTTAATTCCAGCTGGTTCAGCTCATAAACACCTTTCGAACCCGGCGAGTCAACATTGATATAAAAATTTTCAGTATTCAACTCCGTTCCGATGCCAAGACGTCCGTTTTCCAGCAATTGTCTTCTGAATAAAAATCGCTGCGGAAGAATAAAATCAAAATCCCATTTTGAGTTTTCAAATTTATGGTTATAGGTAAAAAGCGGCGTTATCGGAACAATAGAGGAAGGATCCAGCAGTCCCAAAACCCCAACGGTAATTGTAGTATTGGCTGTTCTTTTTAAAACCAGACTGGCACTTACAAAACCTTTTACACGCTGTACATTATCTTCATTTCCATCAACTGATGCTGTGGCATTGTAAATAATAGGTTTATTAAAAAGCGTCGAGATATAAGTTGCACTCAAAGCTGCGGCAAAATAATGAAATTCTTCTCTTTCTTTTTTATAAGTTACTGCAGAATTGTAATTGTAAACGTTTCCAAAATCATACGATTCATATTTATAACGAAGCGAACTTGTCAGTACAAACCGCCTGGATTCTGAAGTAAAAAATGGCATATTAAAAGCTGCTTTTACACGATTATGACTTTCTATTCTTCCTTTCTCAAATTGATTTCCAAAAAGTTTTGAACTATAATCTGCAGGACCTAACTGCTCGTACTGCACATCAAAAGTTCTCGTGGTCGGGAATTTTTCTGTTATGGCTTTACCTAATGTTTTCATAGCAGGTTCTTTTTCCTGAGCCATAGTATGCAAAGCAGTACATATAAATAATACAGAAATGATTTTTTTTCTCATAAAGGGCGAATAATTTGTTTTGGATGATGGTCAAAATGCGGTTCAAAAGTAATCTAGAAGCTTCTATTATAATAGTATAATTATACCAATGGCGTATGATTTATACCAATGGCGTTCGTATAATTTTTATACTTCAAATTGCTATAAACTATAATATTACCCTAATTTTGCCGTTATGACAATTCTCAAAATTTATCAGAACTTTATTCTTCGAAACCTTATCGTAAATGCGCTTATTTACGCAATTATTTTGGCTTGTGTTTATGACGAAATAAAATTAGACGGGCACAGCTGGAGTTATATTCTCTGTAAAATAGCTTCCGGGTATTTTCCGTGTATTATCTGGATCACCATATTTAACATATTCATTATTAAGCCTTTTTTATTTCAAAAAAAGTTTAAAACATTTATAATCCTGCTTTTTGTTTATTGGACTTCTTTCTATTTTTTTATGAATTGGTTTTTTCCTTTGGCAGGACTTGGAGATTTAAAAACCCTGCAGATTTTATCGCTTATCATAAATGGAACCTTCTTTTATTTTATTCATATCGTAATTACAAAAAAAGTAATGCAGACTGATAAGGATATTATGAATTTCAAGTCTGAACTTTCGTTTTTAAAACAGCAGTTAAATCCGCATTTTTTGTTGAATGCCATGAACAATTTGTACGGAGAATCCTTATCGGAGCCGGATAAACTTCCGGACAGGATTTTGAATCTTTCAGACCTTTTGCGTTATCAGATTGAAGCAACCAAAAAAGATTTTGTTTTTGTAGGTGAAGAAATAGATTTCATTAAAAAATACATGGAATATTACAGGTTTAGAAACGAAAGACTTCTTATAACCCAAAATTACGAAGGCGCTTTTGAGGATTTTGAAATACCGCCTTTGTTCTTTTTACCACTGGTAGAAAATGCAGTTAAATTTTCTGCCGAAATGCCGGAACCTTTTATAAAACTGGATTTAAAACTAAAATGCCGCAATCTGACTTTTACCTTAAAAAACAATTTTCTGGAATCGGGTTCAAGACTTTCGAGCACCGGAATCGGAATTGAGAATCTAAAAAGACGATTAGAAGTATACGGAATAAAACATGAGTTTACCTGCAAGAAAGAAAAAGGTATTTTTACAGTAAAATTAAGCATATGGAATTTACCTACCGTTGTCTGATCATAGACGATGAGTCGCCTGCACATAAGGCGCTCGCATCGCACATTGCCAAATTTGACGATCTGGAACATTCCGGAAGTGCTTTTAGCGGTATGGAAGCACTAAAAATGCTGAATGAAAACAAATACGACATTATTTTTCTGGATATAAATATGCCGGTAATTTCGGGTGTTGAACTAATGGAATCCCAACCCAATCGCCCGCTAACAATTGTTACGACTGCTTATTCTGATTTTGCGCTTTCTGCTTATCAAAATGATGCAATAGATTATTTGATGAAACCTATTTCGTTTGAAAAATTCTCTAAAGCTATCGAAAAAGCAAAGACTTTTTATTCTGGAAATAATGCAAAAAAAGAAAATAATGCCTGCGGAAAAGTTCTTTCGTACCGCGCCAACGGTCAAATGATTGACATTCTCCTGAGTGATATTATTTATATAGAAAGTCTTGGCAATTATATGAAGCTGTACAGCACAAGACTAAAATCTCCAACTATAATATACGGCTCTCTTGCCAGTATAAACGACGAAATTGACAATGCCGATTTCATACAAGTACATCGCTCCTACATTGTAAACACGCGCGAAATCACCACTGTAACCTACAAAACCTTAACCATGAGTAATGCGGAAATTATTCCCGTGGGAAGGAAATATCAGATTTTATTGGATAGTTTTTTTTAATTGGAGAATGTTTTAATTAGATAATTAGGGAATTTGTCAATTAGATAATTCCTTACAACGACGATAGCGCCGATTTGCAATCCGTGCCCACAACAATATTCCATAATTTATTTACTTAGAAAACGTGAGCAACTTTGAGAGCACGCATTGCAAATCCACGCTCTCATTGTGATATCTTTACAGTTACTTTTATGAATAATTTTAATCGATAAAATTAATTATTTTTAGCAAAGGAATTAAACACGATTAAAAATGAATTGGATTATTCGAAATACAAAAAAACTAGATTTCCATACCGACTTAAAAGAATTATTAAAACCAATTCTAGACGAAATTGAAGATTTTAATTGGGTAATAAGTGATTTAGATTTTATATCTGATAAGATTTTACCAATTAACCACGACCACGATTTCTTTATTTTATCAAGTTCTGAATTTAAAGAAATTCTCAGTTGCCACACACAATTTATCTGGGGCGTAATATCTGGTTTTCCAAAAAGTGAAGTAATTTTAATCGACGAAAATGATTTGCCTTATGCTGAAGGAAATGATATGATTTGGAAAAATGGAAATTTTCAAATACAAAACGCTGCACTAGAAATTATTGCATTTGACAGCTCATATACAATCATCAAATTCAAAAACGAACAAGTGTCTGAGAAATTCAAAAAATATTTTGAAGAAGCAGTAGAACTAGAAAAAATATAATTTCAAAAAACAACCCAATCGCGCAGATATAGAAAACGACAATACGCGACGATAGCGCGGATTTGCAATCCATGCACACAATAATATTCCATAATTTATTTACTTAGAAAACGTGAGCAACTTTGAGGGCACGGATTGCAAATCCGCGCTATCTGCATGGAATTATAATTAAAAAACAATGATTTTTTATAGTTATATATTGAACAAAAAAAGCTCCGCAATACCGGAGCTTTTCAATTTTAAAAAAATAATAAAAACCTTAAATAGCTTTTACCATTGTTACATTATCGCAAGCTTTTTGAATTTGCTTGTCTGTGAATTGAGATAAAACTTTAACCAAATCTCTGCTGGTTTTAAGACAGCTTAACATTTTCTGCCTTAGAATGAGATCGTTTCCAAATTCTGTTTCGAGCAATAATTCGAACATTTCTTGCAAATACACAGGTTGTTTTTTAAAATCGCCTTCAAAGCTTAAGTTTGAAAGGAAAATAGCTACTGACCGCATTACATCGCGGTGTGTTTTTTGATTTTCTTTTGTCATTCTGAAAATATTAAACGCACGAAACCCTCATCTTCGGTTGTGACAAAACATTCATAAAGAATGAGATTAGGGCTATCACTAGCTCCAGCAACGTGAATGAGGGCTCCGATTATATTAACTTTAAAAAGTCTCAACATATAATCCCTATAAATGTTTTGTCGATGACAAACCTACAAAATTAAAGCTATAACAAGAATAAAAAAACAAGATATTTTCTTACAAAATATTAGGCTAAATTTTTCTCCTTAAATAACCAATCGCTCCCGTACTCCACAAAGCTAGAAAAATCAAAACGGGTTGAAAAAACAATCTTATCAAACGCGCTTGATCGGTATCGAGTCCAAAAGCGGGAGTTCCGTTTATGTATTGTGCTATATTTCCCGGGAAAATCAAGACGTAAAATATGGCGAGTGCAATTCCGACTTTGGCTTTGTAACGCGTTAAAAATATCATCGACAATCCTAATGTAATTTCTACAATTCCGGAAAGTATTACAACCAAATCTTTACTGAGCGGTACCCAATTTGGAACTTGTGCCTGAAAATCTTCTCTTTGAAAAGTAAAATGGCCTATTGCCGCCGTAATCATAAATAAGCCTAAAAGTATTCTAACGATATTTTGAATTGCTGAAGTTTTTTTATTTTCCATAAGTGAAATTTGATTATTAAAATTCAACTCAAATTTACAATATAAGTCATAAAAATAATTTGTAAAGTTAATCTTAGTTCTTGTGTAATATCCATGTTATACCTTTCCTATTTCTGAAATTAGAAAAAAAACAAACCTTTTATCCACAACTTTTTTTAAAAAGTTAGAAAGTAAAATGATTAATTATTAGTTGATTTTTTTAGCTTTGTAAAATTCCCAAATATCACTAGGAAAACAATTAAATAATCTAAGAGAAATGAGATCTTTTACTTCAACATTTTTATTTTTAATGTTTGTTTGTTCAACTTCATATGCGCAATTGAGTTCGGATATAATATTTGAAAGTTTTAAACAAGGCGAACGCACCAATTGCTCGTCAATCGCTTTTATTAAAGCAGCTTTGAATATTTACGGATTAGACAATCTTTTTGTAACCGAAAAACTAGACGATAGTTTATACAAAATAACATTAAAAAATAACGCGTCCTTTAATCTTAATATTGAAGAATTAAACAAAGCAAAATTCTCTGCTGATTTTGTGTTTATCAAAAAAAACGAAGAGAGTCAGAAAATAAGAGATTATGCGGTATTATCATACGCGGTGATGGCAAAATACAAACAAATTATTGACAAGCAGAAAACTTTTGACAAAGCATTAGAAGATTTAGAAGATGGCGAAGTATATACGCCGACAATCTATAAATATCTGGGCTTTGAAAAAGGAAAACAGGTAGAACAGCTAAAGCGATTATCAGGAAGTGAATTTTGCGGTGTTGTAGCGTGGTCGAGTGCGCATGCTGTTTTTGTATGTCAGGAATTTATGGATTATTACGGCAACAGAAAAAGTATATGGTCAAAATATCCGGGACGTTTTAGAATAATTAAAACCTAAAATGAACCCTTAGGTGTAATTATATTTAACACATAGAAACATAGATTTTGTAAACTTGTAAAAGGCGTTTTACTTGTATTAATAAACAGAGCTATGTGTGAAAATCAAGATTTTTTAAAATTATCTTTTCTAAATATTTTAAAATCTATATTCCTATGTGTTAAATTAACTTTTTTGCTAATTACACCCAACGGATTAAAATGACTTTAAAACAATAATAAAACTTTAATACCAATACCATCCTAAAATTAAATTTGGGGTGGTATTTTTGTATGATATAAATGCCACGAAATTTAAGTCAAAAAACGTATGAAACGAGAACATTATATTCCCTTTAATAAGGAATTCTTACTCGAACAACAAATTGCTGCTTTCGCCGATGATCAAAAAAAAGTCGATGATTTTAAAAAACTGTTTGATATTGTCGAGCATTATTATCATTATGAAGCCTTTAATCTAAATCGAAACCTAAAACAAAACTACGCTCTATTCGATCCGGATTTGAGTGTAAAAGAGCGCGAAAGTTTTGCCGGAAAAAGTGATTTTTCTGTCTTTAAAGAAACACTTCTAACTGTTTTGGCGCACGGCAATTATACTCGTGTTGACGATGAAACTTTAAAAAAAGCTTTTAAGCAATCTGATTTGATTGGCTTAAATCTTTCTATCGATTTTAATGCTTTTAAAGATTACGAAGTCTACGTTCGCGGACAGCATAAAGCAAAAGAAAAGGTTTCTAAATATATTTTCTGGAAGAAAGAAATTGAAGTAGAATATTACGACCGCGTTATGATTTACCTCAATTATAACGAAGCCGATTATCTAAAAGATAATAAAGTCAAATTAGGAAAAATGCCGATTGATCCGGGTTCTATCGGCCTAAAAATCTTTAAGCGTGTTCCTAAAAACGATCTCGAAACGATATTTCCAAACGCGGTCCCGAAGATGTCAACGCGAGATAAATTATTCTTTTGGGTTCCGGGAATCTTTGGGGGTTTTTCGCTGTTGAGTACAACCGTAATTCCGGCTTTGATCGGAATGTATGCGGCTTATCAGTCGGGTGAAGCTATTGATTTATTAAATAGTAAAGCTTCGCTGAATCAGGGTTTAATTGCATTAGGAATTTTATGTTTGTACCTGTTCCGCCAGTATAATAATTTTATCAATAAGAAAATCAGATACGGGAAAATGCTTTCAGACAGTCTTTATTTTAAGAATCTCGGAAACAACAGCGGCGCTTTTTATTCGCTCCTGAACTCTTCTGAAGAAGAAGTGCTAAAGGAAACGATTTTAGCCTACTCTTTTTTAGATAAAAGTCTGCAGCCGTTAACTGCCGAAGAGCTTGACGATCAAATCGAATCCTGGTTTTCTGCAAACTTCAATATCGATCTCGATTTTGATGTTAAAGACGCTTTATCAAAATTACAAAAGATTGGTCTGGGAATCGAAAAAAATGGTAAATGGGAAGTTATTCCTCTGGAGAAAGCTCTTGTTACCATTGATGATTTATGGGATAATGTTTTTGACTACAATCAGAAAACTGCAAAAAATCAAAATGAAGAACTTTAAACACAGTTCATAAATATTCTAATTCAAAATAAAACTTCATTAAAAAATGCGTAAAAGTCTCTTGACCTTTACGCATTTTTTTATCGAAAATTATTACAAAATATAATCCGAATTCAATCTTAGTTATATATTTATATTTTAATTTTGTAAGAAAAGACAAATCTATTTTAAATCTACTTTTAAAAAAATAACCTGTAAACAATTGTAAAACAGAAATTAACATAAAGCCACCAAATTCTACTTTAACTTTAAAACACATTAAAATGAAACTTACCAATTTTTTAAGCGGACAAGGTTATGACATTATTGAAGGACCCGTTAGAAACCACAAACCTTTACAATTATGGCTCAAAAAACCTTTTGAAGAAGCGCAGCTTTATTATGCCAGCATTGAGCATGCCTTTAAGAGCAATGTCCTTTTGAGCGAAATTGAAAATCCGGCTTTGAACGTCAATTCTGAGCAAAAAGACGATTACGGATTTAATATCGGAATTACACTTTTAGAAAATATACTAAAAACCCTAGGCCTTGGCGCATTAGAATTATCTTCAAAAATTAAGTCTGGGAAAAAGGTCACTATTGGTTATGACAATTCGATTACAAAAGAATATACGATCGGAAATATTGAGGATTATTTTTTCTCTGCCGATTTTCTGCATCCCAATCCATCTTTACTTAAAAACGCAAACCGCAATCATATTTTGATTATTACAGGAACTGTTTTTGCCAAGAATCTTATTGTCGATATAGAGACCGATTTTGCCTTAGATACTTCATTAATTGCGGGTTTAAATTCTATTGCAGAAGGCAAATTAGATTTTACAATCAGCAATCCGAATAAACTAAAAATGATTTCTAATGCAGAAGTTTATTTCCCGATTGCGGTCAAAGCAAGCGAAATAGATTTTGACAGAAGCCGTTTTCAAAAATTAATATTAGTAACTCACAACAAGAATGTATTCTAAGAAATTTTATTAGATTTACAAAACTAAACCTATAAAAATGAGAACACTAGAACAATGGTTTGACGAATATGCGGTAAGTCACCAAAACCCAAAAAATAAGGCAATACACTATATTTGTGTTCCAGCAATTTACTTTTCTATCGTAGGATTATTAATGAGTATTCCGAGTGGTTTAATTGCCAATACTTTAAAACTCAACTTACCCATAATCGAAAACTGGGCGGTTATCGTATTGCTTTTTGTTCTTGTTTTTTATATCAGGTTATCGGTTTCTATGGCGGTTAAGATTGCGATTTTTTCTATTCTTTGCCTGATCGTCAATTATTACATTGGACAGTTTGTTCCTTTATGGATCTTTTCTATTGGTGTTTTTGTAATTGCCTGGATCGGGCAATTTTACGGACATAATATTGAAGGCAAAAAACCTTCATTCTTAAAAGATCTTCAGTTTTTAATGATTGGACCGGCTTGGGTTGTCGAGAATATATTTTCTAAGAAATAAAGATTTCCAACAGATCAGAGAATATTATTGTTTTAAATTCTATTATTCAGAATCAAACTTTAAGGTTATGAAAATAAACAATCAAGAGATTAAAATAGAGCGTTTTGATATTTTTACTTATAGAAGAATACGTCGTTCGATTGGGTATTTAGGAATTAGTTTACCTATTCTTTTGGTTGGTTTTTCTTTGATTCCTTTTTTTAAAACACAACTCCAGCCTTCAATAAGTCATTATTATTACACCAATTTGAGGGAAATTTTTACCGGAACTTTGTGTGCTGTAGGTTTATTTTTAATTTGCTACAAAGGCAACGGAAATCGTTCTATTTGGAAAAACGATAATGCATTGACCAATATTGCCGGAATTATGGCATTGGGCACCGCATTGATTCCCACTAATCCAGATGATTTTTCCAGTAAAATCTACACGCTTATTCCTTACCCAGATGTATGGCTGGGAAGCCTTCACTACGGATTTGCTGCTTTATTATTTTTAATTTTTTCGTTACTGGCCATTAATGTTTTTACAATTGGCCAGGAAAATGAGACAAGGGCTCCAAAAAGTATTTTAAACGAAAATAATATTTACAGAGCTTGTGGTTATTTAATTATTTTATTTGTAGTTATGGTGCCTGTTGCGGAACAATTAAAATTGTTTCCTTACTCCACATTAATTCTAGAAGCGCTTTCTCTTTTTGCCTTTGGAATTGCGTGGCTCATAAAAGGGCGCGCATTAGGAGACCAAGGGGTAATAGGACAAAAATTATATCAGGAAAATAATCCGGTGGATACCGAAAAAGCAATTTCTAAATAGGAATATACTAATGCGTATATTTTACAAAATTAATTATAGATCTTGAAACCTGTTCCGGATGCTGATGCTGCGGAGCGTGTCCTGTACCGCTGTAAACAATCAATTGTGCATTGGTCATTTGGTTAAAAACGGCATACCAATTTTCTACCGCAAAACTTACATCATGATCACCGCAAATAAGTAGAATTGGGATTTTTGTTTTTTTAAGCTGTTCTCTAAAGTTTAAAATATCTTCTTTAAAGCCGTTTCCTCCATTAAAATAAATTTGAAAAACATCCATAGTCGATGGAATTTTAGAAACATCTATATGTTTGTGAATTCTATCGTGAGATTCCTTTGCAGCAACGCGACTTACAGCCGATTTGGGTTCAAAAAACAAAACCACTTCATCTTCAAAATCGTTTATTGGTTTTAATGCTGCATCTAGAAAAACCTGCTCAAGAGGAACTTTGTTTTCTCCCGGCGGATTTGTTCCTACCAATATACAATGCGTTACTAAATTAGGATATAACAAAGTGGCTGCTTGTGCAACAAGTCCGCCGTAGGACCAGCCCAAAATAATAGCTGTATCTATTTTTAAGGCATCTGCAAGGTCTTTTACGTCTTTTGCTACAAGAGCGATTTCAGATGACATTTCTCCTGTAGAAGATCCTATTCCGGAATAATCAAATGTGATGACATTAAATCTTTTGCTCATTAATTTTAAAAACAAAGGATCCCAGGTATCGAGAGTACCTCTAAAACGGTTTACAAAAATTACAGAAGTACCTTTTCCGTAAGAGCGGTAGGCAATTTTTCTGTCTCCTAAATCGGCAAAACTAGTTTTAGTTTCGTGAATTTTTTTCATAAAAATATAATTTAAGATTAGGCATTTTTTTAGACTGCAGAACAATTTTAAATTATGGAGGCTGTAAAATTTAGAAAAAATCAAAAATTCAACAGGTTAAATGTAGTGAATTTATTTTTTGCTTCAATATTAAGTAATTGTAATACAATCATTTAATTTAAATCATTCACAGGAACAAATCAAAGAACAGCAGATCAATCAAAAGTTTTTAAATTCATTTATGAGCTTTAACCCTAAATTTCTATTCTTTTTTGATTTTGAAGAATAGAAGATCATAGTATTAAAACCAAATTCACCACTTACAGGAACTTTACACATAATAGTTTTCCATATAAATTCCTCATTCTCATTTTTTCCAGTAATCGTAAAACTATTTTCTTCATTATTTATTACGCTTTTTATTATTGAAGCCCCTTCAATTGCAGCATGATTAGCTTCTTTTATCTTATTATAGTATTTATTCAGTTCTTGTATTCGTTCTGAAAATGCAAAATTATCTTCGCTGAATATTTTTATTCGAAAACTATTATCCATCGAATTATATACTTGAAATTCATAACTATGATAAGCTTCAATTAATTCCTTTTGCAAATTGGCAGGTAAGATGTAAGTATAACCGTATACAGCATTTTGCACAGAAACAAATTCTACAATTTTTAATTTACTCTTTTGTCCATAAGATAATACGCTAAATAGTAATAATACTAACCCTTTTTTATATAGATTCATATAAGTGTTTTCTGCAATAAATTTAGTCAATAAAGAAAGTAAATTTAATTTATGTTTGTTTGAATTTGATAGTTCTAATTCTGTTAAAAAAATAACTTATCATCCAAAAAAATAATTCTATATTCGCTGTTAACAGAAACAAACTGACATTTTTAATTGAAATTATTTTGCAGCTTTAAATAAGCCGTACGATCTATTAAAAAGACAATTATGATACAAAACTAAATGAGTAAAGAGTACGACATTGCCATATTTGGAGGCGGAATTTCGGGATTTTCGACTGCTTTAAGATTACAGAATAAAGGATTTAATACCATTGTTTTTGAAGCTCACGGTCAATTAGGAGGCTGTGCAGGATTTTTTTCGAAAAAAGGTTTTTCTTTTGATGTTGGAGCGACAACTTTAGTCGATTTTGTAGATGGCGGTGTCGGAGGTAATTTTTTTAAAGATATTAATTTAAGCCTGCCCAAAGGCGAATATATAGATTATGTCGCCTGGCTGCCAGATAGAGAAGTCATGCTGTTTCGAGATTCTGAAAAATGGCAGAAAGAACGTCTGGAAAAACTGGGAGCTACAGAAAATCATATTAAATTCTGGAAGCTTATGGATAAAGTAACAGCAGTTTTCTGGAACGCAAGCCGACGAAATATTAAATTGCCTATTCATAATCTAAAAGACTTATTTACGGTAGTAAAAACAATAGGAATACAAAATTTATTCCTGTCGAGATATCTTAATCTAACCATGCTTGATGTGCTAAAAATATACAAGCTGGAAAATGATAAACCGCTTGTTGGATTGTTGTCGATGCTGATAGAAGATACTGTTCACAGCAGTGTAGAAGATGCACCATTTATTAATGCGGCATTGGGAACTACGATCAGAGGTGCGGGCTTGATGCGTGCAGACGGCGGCATGAAAAGTCTTTGGGATTATTTGTCCAATCATTATCTTGAGCTTGGAGGCACAATCAAAAAAGCAAACAAAGTTCTAAACTTTAAAAAAGAAGATAAAAACTGGGTTATTACCTCAACAAAAGGAATTTTTAAGTCTAATAAAATCATCAGCTCCTTACCCATTGATCTGACTTATGAAATTAGTCCCGATACTGTAAAAAGTAAATTACAGCGTTATTTAATTAAAAATGAAAAGTATCAGGGAAGTGCAATTGTTGTTTTTCTTGGTGTTCCAGAATTGGAAATCTCCAATCATAGCTTAACACATCATCAGATATTACTTGATTATGATTCTCGATTAGGAAACGGAAATAATATGTTTATCTCTATTTCTGCTAAAGATGATAGCATCTCTGCGCCAGAAGGATTTAGATCTGTAATGATTTCGACGCATTGTGAAATCTCTGAATGGCAAAATTTGTCTGAGACAGATTATCAAGCCAAAAAACAAAATATCGGACAGTATTTAATTGACTGTGCACGAAAAGTTTATCCCGATCTGGGAAAAAATCCAATGGTTTACGAAATCGGCACGCCGCTTACCTATCAAAAATATACAAAGAGAACCAATGGAAGTGTCGGAGGATTTAAACAAACCTTGAAAAATTCTAATTTTAAATCTATTCCGCAAGATATCGGGGTAGAAAATTTCTGGCTTGCAGGAGACAATACCTGGCCGGGACTTGGTACGGTGGCCGGTTTAATCTCTGGCAGAATAGCGAGTGAATGTGCCGCAAAATAAAGTAATTATCTTTATTTTTTATTGTTCGAGTATATATAAAACGTAATGAAAAAGAAACCTAATAAAAATATTAAAACACAAAATAAAGCCGATAAAGAGTTTTTTGAATATAAATGGTTTAAGTTAATTTGTCTGTTCGCTTTTTTTGGCTGGTTATTTTACATGACCTACACGCCTTTCGAAATTAATAAAAATGAACTAGTAGAATTGAATGCAACGGTGATTGAAAAATTGAAATCTGGAGGCCAACGAAATCCAATAAAAATTAATTTTAAAACCAAAGAGTATTCCAGCAGGTTTGGAATTTATGTAGGAGGAGTTTTTGGAAGATGGACTGAAGTAGAAAATGCTTTGGAACCCAATAGCAGCATTACAATTAAAATTCATAAAAATAATAAGAGTAAACTAAATACAGCCGAAGAAGTTATTCCGATATATTATCTTCAAACTGAGAAATTGGGTTTAGTATTTAATGAAGATGAATTTAATCAAGGCGAGAAAAGTTCAGAAATGCGCTTTAGAGTTTTTTTTATTGTTGTATTTGTATTTTGTTTGTGGAAAATAGTAACCGAATAAAACAATATTTGTAACCAGCATCATATCAAATTAACCACCAAAAAAATAATAAAATGAAAAAAATTATTGTCGCTTTAATTCTAATTGTTTTATCATTTGCCTCTGGCTTTTGGGTCAACCAAAATTTCTATTCTGATCGAAAAACAGAAGAAACAGAAAATGAAAAATTGCAAGATACCGCCGAAATTAATCGCCAAAAAAGGCTGGAAAACTTATCCCCTACTTACACTATACGCGGCGGTCTTCCAGACTACAAAGACAAATACAGATATGTTATTGACAGATGGTATAATTTTTCCTTTAGAGTAACCGCAGGAGGCTGTACAAACCAAGATGAATATCCAATTGATGAGGCGCAAAACCATAAAACCGATAGTATATTAAAAAAGCGAATTGGCATAAACTGGCGTGAGAGATTTGAAAAAAGTGTAGACAGCTTATACAAAATAGATTCACTGTCTATAAATATTGCAGAAAACAATTCGGAAATTAAAAAATTGACGAACAAAAAATTAGCTCATAAATCAAAAGATTATGTGAGCTATAAATGTTATCCAACGACTAGTGATAATGTAAAAATTGTAAGCATTGAATGGGAGGGAAAAATATATAAAGATTCTACAAAAGTAAGTTACCTTAGAGCAATAGTCGATTTGAAAGCAAAAAGAGTAATCGAAATTGAAAAAACAGAAAAGGAAGGAAGTAACTTCATGTTCTAATTGAAATTAACCTGTAAAATCAAACTTCGGAAGTCAGCAAAAATCTAAAATAGAAACAATGCCAAAATTCAAACTAAAATATAATGAAGAATTTTCAGAACCTGTTTTAGGTATTGATTGGAATTCATCTTCAAACAAAATTTTAATTGTTTATGGAACTGAATCATCCATTGTATTAGAATTAAAAACTTCAAACTGGGAAACGGTTTCTTCAGGTAAATTAGTAGTTGAACAGAAACTTAAAGGTATAGCACTGCACGACAATTCTTCTTACGCGCTTTTGGTATTCGCAAAAAAATCAATTGTTGTAAATCTTTCCGATTATTCTATATACCGTGAACTCGAGAGAGAAGATGGTTTTTTAAATGGCGGTTTTGCAGAAGAAGACACAATTTATTTAACGATACCGGCAGTATCTGGCAGCGTTGATTGGAGTTTTTGGAATTATAATACCAATAGCTTTCAGGAATACGAATTGGAACGTTATGGTAATTACGGCAGAGGAGCAATTATTCATCCTAGTAAAAAGCTTATTGGGGCTTGTTGGGGTGCATATCAATCTGGTTTTTTAATTCATCATGCCCTTCCCGAAAACAACAGATTAAAATACTTCAACTTTGGAGAAAATGAATGTTCACGATCTGAATACGAAGCCTATTATCCTTCGTTTAATGCTAAAGGAGATAAAATAGCATTTATTGTAAATCCGTACTTGGGCGACCAGGACAACTTCGAGAAATTGTGTGTCTATGATATCGAAAATCAAACCAAGGAATTACTGGAAATCCAGTTGACCAACACTCAAGAGGAATCTGTACTAAAGACATATTTTATGGGGCAGAGTGATTTTATACTTCTAAATAAAACATGTGCCATAGATGTCGTAGACTTTGAATCTAAAGAAATTGAACGAATAGTGGATAAAAAAGCAGATTGTATGTCTGCTAATATCTATACAAACGAATTTGCTTTTTCAGAAGGAAAAATACTTTCCGTTTATACTATTTCAAATAAACGTGAAGATACTGTTTACAACAATAATGCTTCTATCGAATATGCTGCTTCTTTTATTTCGAACCACTTTGAAAAACTTAGAATTGCAGGCGACAAAGAAATAAAGTTTTATACCGCAATATCGGGCACAGATGAAATACCTAAGCTTTATGTAAAATTTGGGTTTGAGAAAGCGGTTTATCGTTTAGATACGAAAGAAATTATTGAAGAAAAACTTACTGAATCTACAAAAGAAGAAATCAGCAGCTGGTTTAATTTGAATCAGGAAACTGAATTATCTAAATGGAAGCAAAACAATGTTAATAAGAAAAAAACAATTCTTAAATTAAAAAACGGTTCACCAATAGAGATTTTCTCAGGAAAACGTTCTATGGAACAATCGCCAAATATCAGAATCTATTATGAAAACTCTGACTGGATGATTGACATTGATGAAATAAAAGAAAGAGAGTCTTTGCCGGAACCAATAAATAAAATTGTAAACAACTGGATCGATTTAAATTACAAGGAAATTAAAAAACCATGGGATAATACTTTTGATAACTACGGCTCAAATGCAAAGGAGTTGGTAATGGAAACCCTAAACACGAAATCTAATTTTTGGGATAAGCTGAAAAATTTTTGGTCGTAAAACATCCGTATTTTTTGACCTGAAAGTTACTCACAATTTTTCGCAGGTACTTCATAGAAGTAAATCTTCAATCCAAAAATATAAATCATTGATTATGGAATTTAATGAGAATAGCAGAAAAAGTTATATGCCAATTGAACCGGATATTCATGAACAGTTAAATTGGGATTATGATTTAATTGTGTCCTGTCTGGAATATATAAGAAATGAGATTCCTCATATTTTAAAAATTGACAGTGATAAAGTTGAAGTTTTTCTGGTTTCTTTTTATAACTTTCTGGGGCAGCATTATCCCGCAATTGGAATTAGAAATAAACCTGATTTAAAAGAAAATATAGAATTAGATTTTTTTGAAATTGAGGAGAAAGTAGAAAATTGGTTAACAAATCTGGGAATTGAAAATCTTAAACAAAAAGCAAAAGACATCAAAGTTATTGATTGGAAAACATTGGAAATCCTAAAAGAATATCCAAAGTTTTAATTTAAAAGATAAAAACAAAACAAATGTTGAGAAGTTATAAAATCATACTAAGTACTGTACTGCTTTTACTGTTTATTAGCTGTAATAAAAAACAAGAAATTGAAAGTGATATTTACGGGAATCTGTATCTATCAAGTTTTTACATGAATAAACACTATTTAACTGACGATAGTTCATTTGAAATAAATTTTGAAAGAAATTCAGGTTGGTTAACGCTAAACGATTTAACTAAAAACCTCATGTATTCTGCTAAATTTGAGTTTGTTAATGAGAAAAAGGATTCGATAAAAATTTCAAAGTCGAAATTTAACGGACTAAATGGTCTGTATTCCATACATATAGATACTTTATCAACTTCTGAACAGAGTGACGCAATTTCGATAACATTCAAATCAAAAACGGTTTATTTGAAAGGATATAAAAGTATAGTCAAAAGTCTTGCGAGTCTCAAGTGAATTGAAATTTATGAAGCTTTTTGCAAAGACTTCAATTTTCTTTTTACTTTTTATCAAAATAATCTCTGCTTAGTGGATCTAATTAGATATTAGATCATTATTCACTTTTTATATTTACAGATTATCTTTCTGTTTTTATTTTTTGACGATGCTGCATTCCCCATTTTGTCATTGCTTCTACTACTTCCTGTAATGTCTGACTATAAGGCAATAGCTCATATTCAATAGTTACAGGGTATCCTACGGCAACTTTCTTTATAATAAAGCCGTTCATTTCCAACTCTTTTAGTTCACTCGAAAGAACTCTTGCCGAAATACCATTGACTTGTCGTTGAATTTCAGTAAATCTTTTATTTCCTCTGGCCATTGAAATTATAATCATGAGTTTCCATTTGCCTCCAATTGCATAAAGAGCATCTGAAACAGCCATTAAAACAGTATTACATTCTTCAGTAAATGGTTTGTTTTCGATTTGAGTTTTTTCTAATTCTTTCATAGATACGATTTTGTAAGCCACTAACCTTTAGGTAATGACTAATAAATAGTAAGCTAATATACTATAATTTTGTTTCATAACTTAATTAATAAATTATGACATTAGAAATTTTAAAAAGCAAAGAAGAATTAAGAGCATTAGTAGATGCATATGCGTCTTTAGGAGATGAAAAAAAAATCTCTCAAGTAATAGATTTATTTACACCAGATTTACGCTATAATGTATTCATGAATAACTCTCTAATCTCAAGTGTTTCGGGAAGAGAAAATATGGAACAGGATTTTAATAAACATGCTTCCGAGGTAAAAACTTACTTTACATTGAATGGACAGCATCAAGTGGAAATTGAAGGTAATAGAGCAACTGGTGTTTCTTTTTCACAAATAAAAATGATTAGAGAAAATGAAGGAAAAGATATTTTGTCGGATTATAGCGTTAGATATGATGATGTATACGTTTTTGAAGATGGAAAATGGTGGATAAAAGAGCGAAATGGTTATTTTTTGATTATTGAAACCAGAACTTTAAGCAAATAATCTAAAGAAGAATATGAAAACAAAAAAGTTTATTACCCTTTTGCTTACATCGTTAACTATACTTATGGTAGTTTTAAGCGGTCTTATGAAAGCTATTCATTTGCCTTGGTCAGTAGAAGGATTGGTTAAGTTTAATTTACCAAATTCTGCAACTGTCCTTGGTTTAATGGAGATGACTTTCGCTATTCTCTTTATTTTTCCAAAGACAATGCGCATAGGTTTTATTCTTTTGTCTTGTTATTTTGCGGGAGCAATGGCAACAGAGTTGTCTCATGATGGTTCAATGTTTAATCCAGGAATAGCATTAGTTTTAATTTGGATTACAGCCTATCTTAGAGATAAAAGTTTGTTTTTAGGTCCTGAGAAGTTTTTGTAAAACGAATAGGTTAAGTATAAAAATTGAAGATCTGAAATGGGATACTAACCAAAATTATCTGCAAATTAAATGAGAATTTTTAAATCATAAAAAAGCCTGAGAATCGATATTCTCAGGCTTTCAAAATTTATAGTGACCTTGATGGTAAAGAATTGGAACTGCTTATTAGAAGATTTAAAGATTTTAAATCATGTCTAATTTGAAGATTTGAAGTTTACAATACTATTGGTAAATCTCATTTCTGTTAATTTATTAAAGCCACAAGACCGTCGAAATTTACACTCATGTTAGTACTAAGTATTCAACAAATGAAAAGTCCATTCGATGGTTTCTGAAATAAAAATCCTATTTTTGAAAAACAAAAAACTGACCTTTTCAGATATAGCCACACTATTTAAGGGAGATAAGTCAAATATAATCAGACATATATACAAGTTATAAGCAATTTTACCACAAAAAGTATGAGATTTTTTTATATAATTCTATCGCTTCTTACTTTCATTTCTTGCAAAGATGACCACGAAAGAATACATAAAGAAATGGATAAAGTTTCTAATGAATACAGAAAATTTGATATTGAATTAATTAAGCTTTACAAAAAATCTGAAAATAACCCAAAAGATATGATTACTATAATAGATAGTTTTTTAGTTAATAGTAGAAATAAAACAGATAAATATAGAACGCAGATAAAACCTCAAACAGATCAAAGCCTGCACTATTTTAAAGCAGAGTTGCTCTATAAAATTGGCAAGTATAAAGAATCAATAGGCGAATTAAATTTCGAAAAGAACAAAACTGGAAATATTGCAATCGCTTATGCAGCAAACTACATTAAATTAAAAGACTATAAAACTGCAAAATCATTTATCGATAGTATTGGCAATTCTAATGGTAATTATTATGCAATTGGTAATTATTATGAAAGCATAGGAGACAAAACTTCAGCTCTTAAAACATATAAATACAATCTTGAAGATGATAAATCTAGAAAGCATTTTATTTATTATCAATGGACAGAAAAAAGAGTTGCAGATCTTGAAAAAAATAAGCCTCTACTCAATGAAGTTTTTTTCCCTACAAGAAATCCAAGTTTTGAAATTTGTAAGATTTGCAATGTGGACAATAAAATAAGACAAAAGATTATGACCTTAATGATGGAAATACCCGAAAATCAAAAAGACTGGTCTTCAACAAGCGTAATAGAATCTCCATTTGATACAGGAAAAAATTATTATTGGATTAAAGTAAACGCCGGAAATAAAGAATTCAATTATTATGTAGAGCAAAAAACTTTTGAAATAAAATACTTTAATCCAAAAAATAAAACTTTAATAACATTAGAAGAGTGGCGAAAGAGAAAACAAAACGGCTTTTAATATTTATTGGAATCTACCTTTTGACTTTAACATCATGTAAGCGATCTATAAATCGAGCGATTACTGATTACAAATATTATGATGTACAGGAATCGGATACTGTAAAGAGAGATTCTTTGATAGCCGTAACAAACGAAGATTACTTACAAGATGGTTCAAGAGTGGCATATCTTGACTCTAAAGGAGATACAATAATACCATTCGGACGATATGCTTATTTTGGAACTGATACATTAATTCATTTTGCTTCAGTTATCGAACATCCCAATGACAGTGTTTATAACAGACAAATCGCAATAGACAGAAATCAAAATATACTTTTTGACATGATAATGTTCGACAATGGGCCCGAATCATTCCACGATGGATTATTAAGAGTATTACGAAACGGAAAAATGGGATATGCAAATAGATTTGGACAAATTGTAATTCCATGCATTTATGACTATGCCGGCTGGTTCGAAAATGGACAGGCAAAAGTTACTTTTAAAGCCAAAAAATATTTAGATATAGAAGAGCACGAACAAGTAGAAAGTAATGAATGGTTTAATATTGATAGAAAAGGAAATAGGATAGAATAAAAAACCCACCATAACAGCTACTACAACGGATTGGTTAATAGTATTTTATGAAGTATCGGAAGGAAAGTTTGTTTTGTATTTGGAAAATTTGTCTTTAACCGAAAATTCTCGCATCTTTATTCCCCAACCTCTCCAAGCGGCAGAACGTTGTGAGTAATTGTGAAAATCCAGCTAAAAAAGAAATGATGGAAAATTTACTAAATGATATTTCTGAAAAAGCAATTAAATCCAAAGATTTTAATTTCACACCAGAACAAATTAAAAATAATTGGCTAGGAAATATTCCAGCATCCGAAAAGCAAATATCAGAAGCAGAAAACAAGCTTAACATAAGATTTCCTGCCGATTATAAAGAGTTTTTAAGAATAACAAACGGTTTTTCTGCGCCAAACGACGTTGAACCAAGTTTTGAAAATATTGAAAACATTGACTACTTAAAAAATGTCGATGAGTTTATTCTTGAAGCCTATAGTTTAGTTGAATTAGAAAATGCAATTATTGTTGGCGGAATATCAGAAGAACAATATTTTTTATTGTTACCTCCAAAAGCTAAAAATGAAAAATGGAAATATTGGAAGTTCGCGAATTGGATGGCTGGCGAACAACCATTTGAAAATCTAAAAGAATATTTTGAAGATGTTCTTGAGTTTGTAAATAAAAAAGTTACAGAGTAAAACAACTATTCACAACAGCTACTGCAACGATTTGGGTAATTGACTTTCCCGAAGTATTGGGAGAAAAGTTGGCTCTGTATATGTGAGATTTGCTTCGCCTATTCGCTCTCGCTTGGTGGTAAATCCGAAGAATGGGATTAATTTAGTTCCAAACCCGCTGTAGTAGCAGAACGTTAGCAGATATTTTAAGAAAATCGTAAAAATGAACAAGACTTATTTATTTATTATATTTTTCCAATTTGGATTATTATTTTCTCAAAATACTAAAATTGATAAAAAACAAATAATTCCCAGAGAGATTGATTTTAATGGTAATGTTAAAAAAATTACTTTAAAAGTCTTTGACTTAAATAAAAAGGAAGATAAAATTGACACAACTAAAGCTATTTCTGAAATATATTTTTCGAAATTAAAAAAAATACTCAAAATAAATAAATTCGACAAATCATTAGACAATTTATGGAATACAACGGAATTTGATGATTTAGAAAGAATTAAAAAAATTTCAAGAAAAAATAAAGGCAAAATGTTTAATTCTGTCATTCAATATTTTTCTACTGAAAATGAATTTCCTGATTCAACTACTATAGACTTTAATGAGAATTATAAAGAAAAATATATAAATTATTTTAAGAATAATTTAGTGATAAAACAGGAACATTTTGTTAATGATTTATTGCAAGATTACCGATTATACAAATACGACCAGAAAAATAAATTAATTGAAGACTTATATCTTAATCCTGAAAATGATTCTGATAAAACTGTTGTTTTTAAAGCAGATAATCAGTTATCATTTTATCCAGAAAGACTAACAAAATATGAATATAAAGAAATAAAAGATACATTAATTTCTATAAAAATTCGACCAAAATATAATTTGAAAGAAGAAACAAAAAAATTAAAGACTAAAAAATATACACTCGAAATCAAAGAAGATTATGATAATGATTTTTTAAAAAGTTCTAGGTTCACATATACATACAAAGACTCAATAAAGGATTTGTCTTATTATTACAAAAATAAAAAAGAAATTAGAGACTACTACAAAACTACGATTACAGAAAAAAATATAATTTCAAAATGGAAAACCGAAGGATACGCAAATAATGAAGAACGTATTGAAATAATCAAAATAGATATCATTTCTGATAAACATAAAAATTGGATTAGAAAAACTTATTCTAAAGCAAATCAGACTACGAGAATAATTGAAAGAGAAATCGAATATTATTAAATTATTGTATTAATGACGCATAAAACATTAAACGAAAATTGACTATTGCAAACAACTACTCCAACGTTGAAAATATTTGAACCAAAATCCTTTTTAAAGATGAAACTAAAATTTACAATATTGTCAGTATTATTTTTCATAGCAACATCCTTTGCACAAAAACTAACTGATGAAAAGTATTTAAATTATTTAGCATCGATTGAAAATGAGGGTTCAACATTTCAATTTTTTCTAGTTATAAATATCAAAAATCTTAATACGGGAGAATCACGCGAAATTTGTACAGACGCCAATGGTTTATTAGGCGCTTTGCATCGGGAATATGGGCTGGATTACGAGGATTATAATGTCGCTAAAATAATTTCAATAGCGAAAAATAATAAAACTAGACATTTTGAATTTAGAAACCCAGACGCACTAAAGAATTTAGGAATAGAATTTTATTCTCCCGAAGATTTATTGAAAGTTGAGAAATCAATAGACTTTAATATTTTAGCGAATCAAATTTTAAAAACAAAAAATTGGAAAAAGAACTTAGACAATAATGAAATCACAATGTATGCACATGCTCTGTTTAATCGCGGCATTTTAACTGGTGAAAATAATTGTTCAGGAGGAACACTTTTCTATGTAAATCGAAATAATCCAGTAAATTAAAAAAACGATCGACCAACAGCGGTTTTACGAAATGCTTCCGCTCTTTTGGATAAATATAGTACAAATTAAAAATTTCGTTATTTTAGCTTCAATTAGGGAGCGAAGAGAAGACACTTCGCAAAGCCAAGAAACGTTATGCTTCATTTTGCCCGAACAAGGAGAATCCAACAAGTTATAATTAAACGATGAAAAATTGGTTTAAAAACTTTTTCAAAACAAATAAAGTTGATTCTAATATCATAAAACAAGCCATTTTTGATTACCGAATTCAAGGAAAAAATTTAATGTTTGAACTTGGGAAAAAGTTTGATCTTGATATAAATAATTTGGACGAATATAAAAAATTAATATCGAGAAGTAATGAAAAAATCCCAAGAAAAGGAAAGCTGTCTGAACGTTGGAATTATTATTTTCACGGTGGCGAATGTGCCTTTTATAACAAAAAACACAAACAACGAGTTGAAGTTGTTTTAACTAATCCGCCAGAGTTTGGTCATATAGATGCTTGGTTTCTTTTGTCTTTTATGCAATCAACTGAAATATATAAAAATGAAATAAAAAATATAAACCTGCAAGAGTTACAGACAATGATTAACGAACTGTATAAAAGTGGACAAATTAAAGAAATTGAATAAAAAAAAACGCCACATAACAGCTGCTACAACAGATTTCGGAATTAGCTTAATAGTAAGTTTGTTTTCTATTTGGGATGATTTGCTTCGACTGTTCGCTAAGACTCGGGTGGCAAATTCGAAGAATTGACTTAATTTAGTACCAAACCCGCTGTAGTGCCAGAACGTTGGCGATAATTATACTAAAACTAACTGAACGATATAAAAAATATGAGCATATTTCACAACTTACAAATTGTACCTCAAAGCAATACTTTAATAAAATTGGTCGATATTAAAATTTTCATTTCAAAGCTTGCCTCGAATGGATACATTGAAAAAGGATTCACCATTTTGACAGGCGATGATGATAAAATTAAAAACATTAGTTTTTGGGACTTCAATGATACTAATGTGTCAAGTGACCTAACAAAAGAAAGCAAACTTGAAATCGTAAAAGAAGAGAATTTTGAAAATTTATCTGATGCAAAGAATTATGCTTTCAAAATTCATTTAACAAAGACGAGCAGTTTACTTGAAAATCTTGAAGTTTTTAAAGTAACGGATAGGGAAACTTTTCCGATTTTCATTTCATTTTTCAGCGAACCAATTGACTTTACTGTTACAAAAGAAGACGAAGAGACGGAAGAATTTGAAGAAATAACAGTTTCAAATGTAAATTGTATCATTAAAAGTAGTGGGCGGAATTCTGAATCGTTGTGGGGATTAGTAGAAAACAGAAACGAATTCCAAGCTTTTTTTGAAGAAGTTATACAATTTTTGGGAGAGGTTGAAACTGGCACCTATTTTGACTAACAAAAATTCATCATCATAACTTTAAAAATAACTACTTCCGACAGCTACGACAAAAATTTGGGATTAGCTTAGCGGGAAGTTGGTTTTGCATTTGGGAAATTTGTCTTTAACCGAAAATTCTCCCATCTTTATTCCCCAACCTCGCCAAGCGCCAGAACCTTAGTGGCAAGCATAAGAAGAAATCATAATTAATAAAACAGTGAATAAAAGAATATCCAAGATAGATAATAATGTACAAGACAGAAATTCTTTTGCTTGGAAAAGAATTTGCGATTATGTTGACAAGGTTGCTGCTGAAAATGGAGAGGAATTTTTTCCATTAGAAGAACTTGGACAAGAATTATTCGCGCAAATTTTTACTTTGCCTGAGACAATTTCAAAACTGAAAAATGTTAAGAAAGTCTGTCTTTATGGGAGTAAATTAAAACGTATTCCACCAGAAATTGGAGAGATGGAATCACTTGAATATTTTGACCCTTACACTTCATACAATTTACATTGGTTTCCATACGAAATTACAAAATGCAAAAATCTAAAAGACAGCAGAGTAAGCACAAGAACGTTGTATGGTAATTCGAAAAACAGAATGGATTTTCCTCGTTTAAATCATAATCCTGTTCGGTATTTAGGCGACACAGTAAATTGCAGCATTTGCAGTAAAACTATGGCTTATGAGCAAACAAATCAGCTTTGGATTTCTTTAAGGGTTGGAACAGACATTTTACCTCTTTTGACGAACTTATGTTCAAAGGAATGTGAAAACAAATTACCAATTCCACCAGAAAATTATATACAATTTGCACACAAAGGCGGAGCAGACTTAAAACAACCGCTTGATGAAAATCAACTTTTTGAGCTTGAAATGAAGAATTATAAAAATGAGCAAAGTGAAAATGTAATAGAAACTAAACCAATAGAAAATAGCGAAATATCTAAAAATAAAAGGTTTCCATTATTAAAACTGATTCGAAAAATATTCGAATGATAAAAATGCCAGCCACTAACAGCTGCTACAGTGTTAGTCATGATTTGAATTTAAAAAAAGCTGGAGACGAATTTAAGAATGATATTAACTGCATAATTAATGCAGAAAAAAATAAATGCTGGATGGAATTCGAACCAAAATTACTTGCAAACAGTGAGACTTTGTAAAAGCAGAATTCGAACCATTTATTAGATGGTTAAAAACTTTGAGTGAGTTCTCCTGAGTTTTTTAAGCTCAATTAAATCTTCATTTTTCTATAGTAATATCCCATATCTGTTTTCTTCATCATCTAGGAAATCATATCTAATTCTTTCTGGCATAAGTTTTTCTGTTATATTAATTGCTTCTTGCACAACAACAGGAATTCGAGTATTGACAGTAGTTTTTAAAACCCAGTCAATTGCAGTTTCCAAACTTATTTTATGTCCAATAGAAACATAAAGCGGATTACAGTTTTCTTGAGTTCGTAATGCTTTGCCTACAATTTTATCATCAAACCATAGTTCTTCATTATCTCCTCTTAAATGTCCTAAATTCGCTTTTTCATAATATCCAACAAGTCTTTTGCGTGGACATCCAATTGTTGGAATATCTAATTCAATTCCCAAATGAGTTGCTAATCCAACATTTCTAGGATGTTCAATGCCATGTCCGTCGCAAAAAACTAAATGAGGTTTTATATTTAGTTTCTCAAAAGCTTTTACGACTAAAGGGACTTCATTATATGCAAATAAATCAGGAACATGCATAGTAACATCTTCTGATTCGGAAAATGCCTTTTCAACAATTTCCTGCGTTTCAATATCCATTATTACTATCACTGAAACCATTTTTTGTTCTATGTCATTGTATGCCAAACTAACACCAGCGATATATTTTATTGGATACTGAATTTGATCTTCCGCAATAATTTTTTCAGCAATTTCATTTTGGAGAACATATTTTTCCATAAAATCGTCTTCAACCGTATATCCTAACGTCTCATTCATACTTTCCTGAACAATATAAGAATATACAGCTTTTCCTATACGCGCTTCGTTTAGTTCTCGAGTGAGATCGAAAGGGGTATTTGAATACGAATAAGAGTGAACAAATAAACCCTTGTCATAAAAAGTTTCTCTATTGTCTGCATAAATCTGCAAAACCTCAGAACTGTGTTTTATTTTTTTATCATAATCCAGATCTTCACGAGTAAAATTATATCCTTCGTAATGACGTCTTCTGCCATTCTCAATTGGCTTATAATCTATTATAAGCTCTAAGGTATCTAAATCGTATACCGTATAAAGATCGAAATTAGAATCTTGAGGATCTCTTTTGTAGATTTCAAAAGTATATCTGCTTTGATTATATAGATAAACAATTATGGAGAAATATTTTTCACTTTTCGTAAATTCTATTCCATGCGATCTTCTATCTACAATTGTTGCTCTCCTATATTCTTTAGTATTAATAGTTTCTCTGATTCCGGTGAAAGGCTGACTATTATAATATACCCCATAATGTAAAGAATTGAAATCGTCTATAAAAACTACTTTGCTTTTATTTTGATAATAATTTGTTTGATCCATTATTTAAAATAAAGTTAATATCCTGGTTAGTACAAGAATTTGGATATGTAAACCTACTGATTGCAATTTAAAAATGCTCTTAAAAAGATATAAAAAAAGTCTATTTCGTAAATGAAATAGACTTTTTATTAAGTGACCTTGATGGCAAAGAATTCGAACCGTTTATTTGAGGATTTGAAAATATTTAATACAAGTAACTTGCCCTTCTGAGATTAGATTCTAAGAAGTAAATACTTAAGAGCTAACAATTAAAATTTTACTAAGTCTTAATATATTTTAATCTAGTAATCATTACCTGTTCAATCAGGATCTATAGTTATTCCTATCCTAACTGCATATTTCATTGCTATTTCAGTAAGTTTTATGGTCTTAGTTATCTGATTTTGAGTTTCCTGATTTAGATCGTTGTAAAGATCGCTCTGCACAATTTTATGTAAAAAATCATTTAATAAATATGGATTTATTGTATTCTCCCATGAAGATAAGAATACCCTGCGGTCCTCAGGATTCGATTTTTCGTAATAAAAATTAAAAGGAAATTTTTCTATATCTTCCTCTCCATAGAATTGTTTTAACTCAACACTCTCATTTGTTATTAGATCATGAAATTCCCAAGATAATTCAAAGAGATAATTATTATTCTTGTATAATTCATCATAATAATTCCAGTGAAAGTCATCACCGGGAATGATAAAATCTGCGATTGATTTTATATTTTCTAAATCGTTTTTAAAAACATAAAATTCTTTTTGCGGTAGTTGTAAATTAAGTGTTATTGGCATAAAATTCTATTTAAATCAATTAGATCTTTTTTTCTTTTTAAAAGTTTTTTATTTGTTATAATGTCCATTATATTTAAATAGTTCACATTGTTATTGTTAATAACTATAGTTCTCTTATTATCAAAACTCTCCTTAAAAAGCAGTCCATTCATTTGTGATATAAATTCTATCTTACAATTATTTTTCCTAATTTTAATATAAAAATCATCTTCTATAACTGTATTAGATATAATTCCTGAATCTTGTAATTTTTCAATATTTCCTTTTTCATTTTCAATCCATATATCTAAATCATTAGGAAGTCTTTTAAATCCATTAAATAAGATTGCCCAGCCACCAACCACTAAGTAATTAATAGAATAATTGGATAAGCTTTCAATAATTTGAATATGTTCTTTTCTCATAAGAATATTGATGATATACAAACCCAACAGCAGAGTCAAAGTTACGAATTATGTCTCTTCCACAAGTTATAAAACAATAAGTTGTAATAAAGAAATTGAAGAGTCATGATGAGATTCGAACCATAATAACCTACAAATAGTGACTTCGCAAAAAGTAAAAAATTCCGAAAGGATTTTCTAACCACAAAAAAAGCCTGCAAAATATACACTTTGCAGGCTTTCAAAATTTTTAGTGACCTCGGAGGGGTTCGAACCCCCAACCCTCAGAGCCGAAATCTGATATTCTATCCAGTTGAACTACGCGGTCGGTTGATTTATGATTTAAGAATGTAGATTTTAGATTGCTAATTGAAATCTAAAATCTACATCTAATCCCAGAACTTTTCCCATAGATGCAATTCCAGAAGCCCCGTTTCAGCAAGATTGATATACTAAAAACAGAAATTGATTTAAGTATTATTCTAAAATCTACAATCGAAAATTAGAGCAAAAGAGTTGAAGAATTCCCTTTTTGGCTAAAGGAAAATTATGGATTCGAATCACTCAAAAATACATTAACTGAATTTGATCCTCAAAAATGAATGACGTACAAACTTAAAAAATAAAAACAATGAAATAGGTGGCTGAAAATATACTCACTAAAAGCCATTAGATTACAGCTTTTTCAAGTGATTTTCGGATTTAGTGAGATAATTGTTTTTATTTGTATTTTTGGTTAGCAGAAAATACTCAGTTTAATAACTAGCAAACCTCATGTAGCCTCAGAACGTTTGCGGTAATATCACAAGAATAGGAAAAATCAATAACATAATGTAACAAATGATTAAATTAAAAACTATTACTCGTTTATTTATATATATTACTTATGTACTGATTTTATCAGCTTACACTGTTGATATAACGGAGAATCAAATGATCTCAAAACAAAAAAAAGATAATGTCTCAGACGTTTCAGGAATTTACGAGTTTCAAACAAGTTGGCTTCAATCAACTGTTAATTTTAAATCCGATGGTACTTTTGAAATGAGTTATACAATAGGTGAAAAGCATACAACTTTTGGAACTTGGACTATTAAAAAAGATATATTAATTCTAAAAAACGATGACAATTTCCCCGCAAATAAAAAATGGCTGATTAGAAATGAAAAACTTTATCCAATATTAAAATCATCAAAGGAATATGATATGAGTTTTTTCTATGTAGCAAAAAAACAATCTACTGAAAAAGTAAATTGTTCATTATTAAAAAATTGCAAACTAAGATATTCCGAAACAGATGATGATTCAACTTACATAATTATTAAAGACAATATATTTACGGAGTATCCAGATGGTGGTAAAAATTATATTAAATCAAACATAGAATGGATAAATGAGTGTGAATATAATGCAATAGTAATTGAATTAACGGCTATAGGCTTAAACTACAAAATAGGTGATAAAATAAACGTGAAAATTGACAAAATTGATAATGAAATTGTTTACTATACAGCAACTTTTGAAGGTGAAACAATAAAAGGAAAATTTAAAATCATTAATTGATGCAAATACTCCTTGATGGGGTTCGAACCAAAATCTCCTTTAAATATAGACTTTTTCAAGATCTAGAAGAAAATCATAAAAATTTTCGAACCATAAAAAAGCCTGCAAAATATACACTTTGCAGGCTTTCATTTTTTTATAGTGACCTTGGCGGTACAGAATTCGAACCTTTTATTGGAGGATTTGAAGATTTTAAATGAAACTCATCTTTAATTTATCTGTTGTACTGTTAGTAGGTTCATGGTTTTGTATGTCATTATATCAAGACATTTTCATCATTAAACTAGTCCTGTTAAGTAGACCTATATTTGACTAATATCATATAACTTTTAGATTCATTGAAAATATCTAATAGCAATTAATATTCAGTGATTTTGTTTTAATGTGCCAGCTCTAAACTAATTTAATGTTTTATATTCTAATGAACTTAATTTGATGTTCGAACAGGTCTAAAATCAATCCATTTTCAGATAATTCGTATTTAATATTACTTGGAAAAGTATCGTTTTGCCAGATCAAAATTTGATTCTTTGATAATTCAAACCTTCCCATTTTTATTGAAAAATAACCATCACCGCCATTTAAGTAATTTACTGGGATTTCTACATGACAATTTCTTTTGTTATCAATTTGCAAATCCAAAGTAAATTTTAGATGACCTTTTATTTCAATAGCGTCAATCCAATTGCTAAAATTTGAATTGTAGTTTAAACCACTATATTCATTCTCTGAAATCCAATTTCCATTTAATAATAGCATGGTATCGTCAATACTTTTTGAAATTTTATTCAATTCGTTTAACACCATTTTTTTGTCAGAGCTAATTTCAATTAGTTTGTCAATAAACACTTTGGTTTTAGAAATTTCTAAAAGTTTACTCCATTCTGGATTATGAATTTCGAAGAGTGAAATTCGCTTCTGGTATATAATTTCATTTTTACCAACTTCGCTGACAACCAGAAAATTTAATTCTTCCGTCAGGTCAATACCAAGTACATATTGGTGCCAATATTCCATTGGTATAAGTTCGGCACCTCTTCCGATTTCTATATAGTTATTTTGCTCTGTCATTTTTTAGAAATTCAAATATATGAATTGTAGCAATCTATCAATTTTTTTAGAAAACTCTTTTACATTTACATTTTATTGTAAAATAAAGTCAATTTACACGACAAATCAATCTTGCAAAAACTAATATATGACAAAGTGAACTTAAAAACTTTGTTTTCAATATGCAAATAAAAAGTTACTCCAGAATTTTATATCCTTGACGGAGTTCAAACCAAAATCTGCCGTAAAAACTGACGTTGCAAAAAAATAAAAAATTCGACAATCATTTTTGAACCATAAAAAAAGCCTGAGAATCTACATTCTCAGGCTTTCAAATTTTATAGTGACCTCGGAGGGGTTCGAACCCCCAACCCTCAGAGCCGAAATCTGATATTCTATCCAGTTGAACTACGAGGTCATTTTTATTTTAGATTTTAGATTGCTAATTGAAATCTAAAATCTACATCTAATCCCGGAACTTCGGGAATATTTTTTTTAAACTAAAAGTTTCTTTACAATTGCCGAGATTGTTTTTCCCTCAGCAGTTCCACCCAATTGAGCAGAAGCTAATCCCATAACTTTTCCCATAGATGCAATTCCAGAAGCCCCAGTTTCAGCAATAATTTTTGCAATTACAGCTTCTACTTCTTCTTCACTTAATTGTGCAGGAAGGAATTTTTCGATTACAGCAACTTGTGCCAACTCTGGCTCAGCCAAATCAGGACGGTTTTGTTCAGTAAAGATTCTTGCACTCTCCTTACGAGTTTTAACTAATCTTTGAAGTAATTTAATTTCTTCGTCTTCTGACAAATCTTCTTTAGAACCTGAAGCCGTTGAAGCTAATAATAATTCAGATTTAATCGCTCTTAATGATTCTAATGCTACTGTATCTTTTGCTTTCATGGCAGTTTTAATCTCTTCCATGATTTGTGTTTGTAAACTCATCTTAGTTTTTCTATTTGAATAAGCAAATGCCTATTTATTCATATTTATGATTTGAAGTTTTATCCCTTCGTAAAAATTGAAAATTCTTTTAAAGTTTCAAAAGAAAGTCAAATTCTTAAATTCTGTGCGAAGATAAAAAAAATAACCCGAAAATTAAATCAATTTTCGGGTTACCTAAATTATTATAGAGGTATAATTAATCTACGTTGTCATGCAAAAATGAATTGTTTGAACGCAGTTGTAAATCATTATTACTATCAGTACCCACAGAAATTCTGGAATTAGCTGCATTTGATTGTGTATTCGAAAGATCTATACCTAATCTTTTATAAGCAGGCTCTTTTTCGAGCTCGTCTATTCTGGAAACATTATTGTGAAACTTATAATTAAATTCTTTAAGTTTTTTTCTTCTTTCTTCAGCTCTTAAACGTAAAGTTTCTTCGATTGTTAATTCTAACGGAGAAGCTGTATCGGTTGTTGTAAAAGATGCTTCCTGAGCAAAATCAACTCTTGGTTTCAAAGTAATGTTCAATTCTTCCGGAATCACTTCCTCAACTACTTTATCAACTGGTTTTGATGTTACTAACTCATTTTCAACTTCCATATACTCCTCTAAAGAATATTTTATAATTCCTTTATCAGAAAGTTCAGTAACCGGAACAAACTGCACCGGATCATTTACTTTTATATTACGAGTTTCATTTGTTAATTCAAACAAAATTTTAGTTTCCTGTTCTGCAGCCGGTTCTTTTTTAACCTCTGGTTCTGCTCTAAATAAAGGCAGATCGAATGAAAAAGTAGTTTGCTCTTCTTTTTCAAAAACTCTTTGCTGTACTTGTCTCGTTTCTTCAAAAAGCTGTTTTTCCGGAGTCGTAATTTTAAAATCGATATCCGTAATCGGCGAAACGATTTCAAAAGTTACATCTAAATTTTTGATAAATTCAGACATAACTACCAACTCTTCCTGATTCATTGCCGGAGCAGCGTTTATTGGATTTGTTGGAGTAGGAACTACGGGAGCAACCGTATCTTCCATTAAATCAAAAATAACCTTCTCTTCTTGTTTTACAGCAGTCGGTGTTTCTGCATTCAAATCAAAAGAAGTCAATGATCGATTTGTTAGATTATGAACACTTCTCTGCTCATCTTCTAACGTATGAATGATTTTTTTAGGCTCAGTATTTACGATTTCGTTTTGCTGTTCAACATCAAAACCTGTCGCAATGATAGTTACAGCAATTGCCTCACCAAGAGTTTCGTCTTCACCAACTCCCATGATAATATTTGCGTTGTAACCCGCTTCTGCCTGAATGTGATCGTTGATTTCTCCGATTTCATCAAGCGTTATTTCGTTAGATCCAGAAACGATAAGCAACAATACGTTTTTGGCTCCTGTAATTTTATTGTCGTTTAACAACGGAGAGTCTAATGCAGATACAATTGCATCTTTAGCTCTGTTTTCTCCTTCTGATACTGCAGATCCCATTATCGCTGTTCCGCTGTTTGCTAAAACGGTTTTAGCATCACGTAAATCGATATTCTGAGTATAGTGGTGTGTAATTACTTCGGCAATACCTCTAGAGGCCGTTGCCAAAACTTCATCTGCTTTAGAAAATCCTGCTTTAAAACCAAGGTTTCCGTAAACTTCTCTTAATTTGTTATTGTTGATTACAATTAATGAGTCAACTTGTTTACGTAATTTTTCGATTCCTAAAAGTGCCTGCTCCTGACGTACTTTCCCTTCAAATTGAAACGGAATTGTCACGATACCAACCGTAAGGATTTCTCTTTCTTTTGCCAATTGTGCAATAACCGGCGCAGCACCTGTACCTGTACCTCCACCCATACCAGCAGTAATGAATACCATCTTAGTACCGCGGTCTAACATTTTTTCTATGTCGGCGATACTTTCAATAGCAGATTGCTGTCCTACATCAGGATTTGCTCCTGCTCCAAGACCTTCTGTTAAGTTCATTCCTAACTGAATTTTGTTTGGCACTGAACTATTCTGCAATGCCTGAGAATCGGTATTACAAACGATAAAATCTACGCCTTTAATACCTTGCTTAAACATGTGGTTGATAGCATTACTTCCACCTCCACCTACACCTATTACTTTGATTACATTTGATTGGTTTTTTGGTAAATCAAATGATATACTTCCAAATTCTGAGTTGCTCATCATCTTTTTGGTTTTTGAAATTCTTATTTTGTACATTTTTTACTTCTTGACTTGGGGCAAAAAGTAATTTCCTTTTCTTATTCTTATTCTACTATTCTGCGTTATCTAAAAATTCTTTGATTTTATCAACGTAGCGATCAAAAAATGATCTTCTTATTTTAGTTTCTGTAGACTCATCTTTTACTGCAGCAGCCTTATTATTTCGAACTTCTCTATGTTCTTCTTCAATAGTTTCTACTCTCTCAACGTAGTTTTCTTCTACTTCGTATCGTTGCTGCACTGGGTTTGTAACATTTTTATAAACAACTTTTGGCTGTTCATTTACAAGTTCCATTCTAACAGCACTTTGCGTACTATTTTCTATGCTGTTCATCACTAATCCAACTGCAGTTGCAAATAACGGACTAGAGATTTCTTCGCTTGAATTACCTGCTAAATGCTCATTCGGATATCCAATTCTGGTATCCATTCCTGTAATATATTCTACCAATTGTTTAATGTGTTTGAGCTGTGCGCCTCCACCCGTTAAAACAATTCCAGCAATTAATTTTTTACGAGGATCTTCGTGTCCGTAAGCTTTGATTTCTGCAAAAACCTGTTCTACAATTTCCACTACACGTGCGTGAATAATTTTAGATAAGTTTTTAAGCGAAATTTCTTTTGGTTCTCTTCCTCTTAATCCCGGAATCGAAACAATCTCATTGTCTTTGTTTTCGCCCGGCCATGCTGATCCGAATTTTACTTTTAAAAGTTCAGCTTGTTTTTCTATAATCGAACAGCCTTCTTTGATGTCATCTGTAATAACATTTCCTCCAAAAGGAATTACTGCTGTATGACGAATAATCCCGTCTTTAAAAATCGCCAAATCAGTTGTACCACCACCAATATCGATAAGTGCTACACCTGCTTCTTTTTCTTCCTGACTTAAAACTGCATCTGCAGAAGCCAATGGTTCTAATGTTAAACCAGATAATTCGATTCCTGAACTCTGAATGCATCTCCCAACATTTCTAATTGAAGAAGCCTGACCAACCACAACGTGAAAACTAGATTCTAATCTTCCGCCGTACATTCCGATTGGTTCTTTAATTTCAGATTGTCCGTCTATTTTAAATTCCTGAGGCAGAACGTGAATAATTTCTTCTCCAGGCAGCATCGCCAGTTTATTTACCTGATCGATTAATTGCTGAATATCATTTTCGCCAATTACTTCTTCCGGATTATTTCTGCTGATGTAATCTGTATGCTGTATACTTCTGATGTGTTGTCCGGCAATACCCACGACAACATCTTTTATTTTATAACCTGAATTATTTTCTGCTTCAAGTATAGCTTGCTGAATTGATTGAATTGTCTGTGTAATGTTATTCACTACACCACGAGCAACTCCTAAACTTTTGGATTTACCTATACCCAAAATTTCAAGTTTGCCATATTCGTTTTTCTTGCCTATCATGGCAACTATTTTGGTTGTCCCAATATCTAGACCTACTGCAATGTTATCTTTTTCCATTTTCTATTATTTAGTGCAAACTACTTGTTCTGTAAACCTAAGGTCAATCTTACTGTATTTATATAACGAACTATCTAAAACTGCTTTTTGAAAAAACGCTTTATAGTTTCTAAATTTTTTATCAACATTCAATGTTCTTCCAAAATCTATGAAGTAATCATAGTTTCTATTAAACATTTTTAAGCTGCCATTCGGCATAATTTGTATTGCAATGATGTTTTTTTTCAAAAACGCATCGTCATAAATTGTGCGAAACAGAGCTGCTAAATCTTCGTTATTTTTTTCATTAATTGCCCCCGAAACAAGAGGAACTCGCGCAGTGTAATTGTCTGATAAAGGCATTTTATTTCCCTCGTAGTCAACATAAAACGAAGAAGCACCATCGTAAACTCGTGCTACTGGTGTCTTCTGTTTTACTACTGCTTTTAGAACACCATCGATACTTACAAAAACGTCCGACTTTTCAATCATGTCTTGTGTATCCAGGGTTTTCTCTATTTTATTCAAATCTACTTCATCTTTTCTAATACTGGAAGCATCTTTTCTATTTTCTATCAACAATTTATTAACCGTTTCAGGCTTCACAAAAAGCGTATTTTCCCCTACAAAAACAACCATAGATTTTTTTAATTTTCTATCTCCGTTTCGATGCTGCGAAAACGAATATAGAAAAATTACAAGCCCAAAAATGAGCACTAATCTTATGTTTGTCCAGTTAAATATTTTCATCTAACATCTTTTTAATTGACGGAACCATTTCACCAATATCACCAGCTCCAATTGTTACAATAATGGGTGCATCACTGGCTTTGATTTCTCCCAATAAATCATTTTTTGCAACAATTTTTTTATTCGAATTTGTCATTTTTTCCAACAGCCATTCCGAAGTAATTCCTTCCATCGGAAGCTCTCTTGCCGGATAAATATCCATCAAAAACACTTCATCAAATGCAGATAAACTCGCTGCAAAACCATCAGCAAAATCTCTTGTTCTGCTGAATAAATGCGGCTGAAAAACCGCTAACACTTTACGACCCGGATACAATTCTCTAACAGCTTGATGTACAGCGTTTATCTCTGTTGGATGATGCGCATAATCATCAATATAAACCAAATCATCCGTTTTAATCTGATAAGAAAAACGTCTTCTGATACCGCTGAAAGACGCAATCGCCTTAGCAATAGAATCTGTTGGTGTATCGTACGTTTTTGCCATCGCAATTGCCATTAAAGCATTCATTAAATTGTGCTTTCCCGGCAGTCCAAAATGAAGGTCTTTTATTATCTCCGAAGGCGTCTGCACATCAAAAACATAACTTCCATCTTCAATTCTTATATTAAATGCTTTGTATACAGCATCTTCATTTACAGCACACTGAACTCCTTCCAAAGGCAATTCTTTGGTTATAAACAGATTATTTTTATCTTCAACCTTATTTGCAAATTCAACAAAAGAAGCTTCTATAGCATCGCTTGTACCGTAAATATCCAAATGATCTGCATCCATAGAAGTCACGCAGGCAATATCAGGATGTAAATGCAGGAACGATCTGTCAAACTCATCAGCTTCTACAACTGTTACCGTTTTGCCGCTTCCAATTAAATTCGAATCGTAATTCTCTACAATCCCTCCTATAAAAGCTGTAACATCTGCACCGCTTTGATATAAAATATGTCCTAAAATACTAGACGTTGTTGTTTTTCCGTGTGTACCCGCAACTGCAAAACAAAAGGTGTCTTTAGTAATAATTCCTAAAACTTCAGCTCTCTTTTTTACTTCGTATTGTCTTTCTATAAAATAATTCCACTCTGAATGCGTTTTTGGAACAGCCGGTGTAAAAATCACTAAAGTATTCTCTACAAAGTAATCACTTGGAATTAAACCAATGTTATCTTCAAAATGAATATCAATACCGCTTTCGATTAATTCACTAGTTAACATTGAAGGGGTTTTATCGTAACCAGACACTTGTTTCCCGATATATTTAAAATAACGAGCCAGAGCACTCATCCCGATGCCTCCAATACCAATAAAATAAACGTTTTGTATTTGGTTTAAATTCATTTTAATTATGTTTTAAAAGCTAAATTCTTTTGAGTTTTTCCTGTTAAAAAACTAATAATTAAGCTTTTATATTTTTTCTTGTTTTACAATCAAAAATGCCTAAAATAGCACTCTACTTTTCTAATGATGTTGTATAATTTTTTAAAAAAATTACATTATAACAACTTTATAATTTCATTAACAATATCTTTTGTTGCATTAGGCATTGCTAATTTTTTAATAGTCTGACTTAATTGCTCTTGTTTTCCCTCATCTTTCAGCAGCGCTTCAAAAACAATGCTAAACTGACTTTCTAACTCCGATTCTTTTAATAAAATTGCTCCTTTTTCATCTACAATCGCCTGTGCATTTTTAGTTTGGTGATCCTCAGCTACATTGGGTGACGGAATAAAAATAACCGGCTTGCCAACAATGCACAATTCTGAAACTGATGATGCGCCTGCTCTTGAAATAATCACATCTGCCGCGGCATACACAAAATCCATTCTTTCAATAAAATCAACTACTCTGACGTGCTGCTGATTGTGTGTTTTATATTCTTCAAAATATAATTTTCCGCACTGCCAGATTATCTGAACATCCTGCGAAAGAAAATTTTGAAGTTCTTTCTGAATTAATTGATTAATTCTTCTCGCTCCTAAACTGCCGCCTAAAACCAAGAGTGTTTTTTTATTCGGATCTAAACCATAAAAAGCTATGGCTTCATCACGTTTTGTATCAATATCAATTAAATCTTGACGAACCGGATTTCCAGTTAAAACAATTTTTTCTTTTGGAAAAAAACGTCCTAAATTTTCATAAGCTACACAAATTGCATTTGCTTTTTTGCTGAGCAGCTTATTCGTAATTCCAGGAAAAGAATTTTGTTCCTGAATCACAGTTGGAATTCCTGCTGAACCCGCTGCCTGTAATAAAGGTCCGCTGGCAAAACCTCCTGTTCCAATAACTACATTGGGTTTAAATTTTCCAATAATTCTTCTCGATTCCAGCATACTTGTAGCTAGTTTCAAGGGAAACATCATATTTTGTAAGGTCAATTTTCGCTGTAAACCAGCAATCCAAAGACCTTGTATTTCGTAACCTGCCTGAGGTACTTTTTGCATTTCCATTTTATCTTTGGCTCCAACAAAAAGAAATTCAGCATCAGGAAATTGCAATTTTAATTCGTTTGCAATGGCAATTGCAGGATAAATATGTCCTCCTGTTCCTCCTCCGCTTAGTATGAATTTATACTTTGTCATGTCTTTAATAGCTATCTTTAAACTATTTATTCTCTTATTTATTTAAAACTGCATTCATCGGATTTTTCGAATTATCTTCTATCGAATACATAGGCTCTTCTTCGAAAATCTCTTCCTTTTCATTGCCTGCCAAATCTTCTTCAGCCAGCTCTTTGTCAATTAATCTTTGCAGCGCTTCTTTTCTTCTTTCTTTTTCTTCCAGTTCTTCAGCAACTTCTTCGTCTTTTTTAGTTACACTAATAATAATTCCGAGAGAGAAACAAGTCATCCAGATTGAACTTCCTCCAGAACTTATCAAAGGCAGCGTCTGACCTGTAACCGGCAGTAATTCTACTGCAACTGCCATATTAATCATTGCCTGAAATATCATCGGAAAACCGAGCCCGACGACGACTAATTTTCCAAATAATGTATTCGCTTTATGCGAGGCGATTACAAATCGAAACAACAGCAGCAGATATAAAATTACTATCGCCACACCGCCTACTAAACCATATTCTTCTACAATAATTGCATAAATAAAATCTGAAGAAGATTGTGGTAAAAAGTTTTTCTGAACACTTTTTCCAGGTCCTAAACCTCCCAGTTTCCCAGATGCAATTGCAATTTTTGCTTTTTCAATCTGATAATCATCTTCATCAGGTTTATCGGTTGTAAAGTTCAAAATACGGCTTTCCCATGTTGATACCCTGCTAAAGAATCTTGAATCTGGAAATGCTTTGGCAACCAAAAGGAAAAACGCCAGCATCGCAATTCCCGAACCTATAATAAAAGCAATATATTTTAACGGATATTTACCAATAAATGTCAGCATCATTACCATTGCAAAAATCAGCGCTGTTGTAGAAAAGTTCGCGGGTAATATAAGTGCCAAAGTGATAAAAACCGGAATCCAAAGCTGAACAAACGATGTTTGAAAAGGTTCATTTTCTTCTTTTGTTTTGGACAAATAACGCGCAACATATATAAACAATACAATAGAAGCCAGCGTTGAAGTCTGAAACGTAATTCCGATAAACGGAACCTGAATCCAACGACTTGCATTTGCTCCCGCTATTACAGTTCCTTTTAGCAGCGTATAAGCCAGTAAAAGCCAAACCACAGGAAGTGCAATTTTTGAAATCGCTCTAAAATAATGATACGGAACTCTGTGAACCCAATAAATAATCAAAAAACCAATACAGATATGTGCCAGATGTTTTACCAGATAACCCAGCGTGTTTCCAGTTCCATGACCTATATAAGCAAGATTACTACTCGCACTAAAAACAGGCATAAATGAAAACAGCGCTAATAAAGCCACGAATGACCATATTACTCTATCTCCTTTTAATTTGTTTACCAATTGCTTCATAGTATTTTGTTTCAGGTTTTCTTTGTTTCAAGTTTCAGGTTTCAGTTGTCGAACTTGAAACCTGAAACTTGAAACTGTTTTTTATAAATTGTGCACTGCTTGTTTAAACTGCTTTCCTCTGTCTTCATAATTTTCGAATAAATCGAAACTTGCGCAGGCTGGAGACAATAATACTGCATCGCCTTTTTCTGTTAAACGTTGTGCAGTTTTAACTGCATCATTCATATTATTCACTTCAACCATAATATCAACAACATTTCCAAAAGCATCGATAATTTTACGATTGTCGATTCCTAGACATACAATTGCTTTTACTTTCTCACGAACCAATGACATTAATTCGTTATAATCATTTCCTTTATCAACACCTCCGACAATCCAGACTGTTGGAACATTCATACTGTCTAAAGCAAAGAATGTAGCATTTACATTAGTGGCTTTAGAATCGTTGATATATTGTACGTTTTGTATTTTTAATACTTTTTCTAAACGGTGTTCAACACCTTGAAAATTAGATAAACTTTCGCGTATTGTTGCATTTCTAATCTGCATCAATTTCGCTACAGAGCTTGCTGCCATTGCGTTTTTCATATTATGTTTTCCTTCTAACGCAATGTATTCTGTTTCCATTGTAAACTCTTCTTGGTTGATCTTTATTTCCATTTTGTTGTTATTTATAGAAGCCCCTTCGTCAAATATTTTGGTAAGTGAAAAAGGAATTAATTTTGCTTTTGTTTTATTGTTTTTTAACCATTCTGTACTTGCTTCATCATCTGCATCGTAAATTAGATAATCGCTTTCGGTCTGGTTCATTGTAATTCTAAACTTCGAGTCGATATAATTTTCATATTTGTAATCATATCGATCCAAATGATCGGGACTAATATTCGTTATTATTGCAATATCTGGTCTGTAATCTATAATTCCGTCGAGCTGAAAACTGCTTAATTCGAGCACATAGGCATCAAACTTATTTTCTGCAACCTGCCAGGCAAAGCTTTTTCCGATGTTCCCTCCCAAACCAACATTGAGTCCTGCAGATTTTAGCAGATGATGGGTCAGCATTGTTGTTGTCGTTTTACCGTTGCTTCCTGTAATTCCTATTGTTAATGCCTCTGTAAAAGGTATAGCAAACTCAATTTCAGAAATCACCTTAATTCCTGCTGCAATCAGCTTTTTAACTATGGGTGATTTTTCTGGAATTCCTGGACTTTTCATGACGACATCGGCATTTAAAATCAGGTCTTCTGTATGCTGTTCTTCCTCCCAGGCAATTTGATTAATGATTAGAACTTCTTTATAATTTTCTTTAATTTTTCCAAAATCCGAAACAAAGACCTCATATCCCTGCTTCTTCCCTAGGATTGCAGTACCAATACCACTTTCTCCCCCTCCTAATATTACAAGTCTCATCTATCTCAGTTTTAAAGTAATTATTGATAATATTGCAAGCATTACAGCAACAATCCAAAAACGAGTTACGATTTTACTTTCATGATATCCTTTTTTCTGATAATGATGATGTAATGGCGACATCAGGAAAATTCTACGTCCTTCGCCAAAACGTTTTTTAGTATATTTAAAATAAGTTACCTGAATAATTACTGAAGCACTTTCTGCCAGGAAAATACCTCCAAATAACACAATTAAGATTTCTTTACGAACTGCAATTGCCAAAACTGCAATGATCCCTCCAATTGTTAAACTTCCTGTATCGCCCATAAATACAGATGCCGGATAAGAATTGTACCAGAGAAATCCGATTAAGGAACCAACAAATGCCGAAATAAAAACTGTCATCTCTCCCGAATTGGGGATATACATAATATTGAGGTAATTAGAAAAAATAATATTACCAGAAACAAACGTAAATATTCCGAGCGCGAGGACCGAAATTGCCGACGTTCCGGCTGCGAGCCCATCAATACCATCAGTTAAATTTGCTCCATTAGAAACTGCTGTAATGATAAAAATTACCACCGGAATAAAGATCAGCCACGCCCATTTCTCGTAGCCATCTCCCATAAATGATAATACTTCGGCATAATCAAATTCATTATTTTTTATAAAAGGAATCGTTGTTGCAGTAGATTTTTCCTCAACAGGTGCAGGCAGCACAACTGTTGTATTCACTGTAGTTTTAAAAACATCTGTACGGCCAGTATCTGTTCGTACAGTTACAGCTGGATTAAAATAAAGAACAGCTCCTACAATAATTCCTAAACCAACTTGACCAATAACTTTAAAAATACCTTTTAAACCTTGCTTGTCTTTTTTGAATATTTTGATGTAATCGTCCACAAAACCAATAGTTCCCATCCAAAGCGTAGTTACAATAAGTAATACGATATAAATGTTATGCAGTCTCGAAAACAATAAAACTGGAATTAAAGTAGCAAAAATGATGATTAATCCTCCCATTGTCGGCGTACCAGCTTTCTCATTTTGACCTGCAAGACCTAATTCTCTAACAGTCTCACCAACTTGCTGACGACGAAGAAAATTGATCACTCTTTTACCATAAATAGTTGACAAAAGCAAGGAAAGCATAAATGCTAAAGCCGATCTAAACGTGATATACTGGAAAACTCCTGTCCCGGGAAGATCCATTGTTTTGTCAAAATATTCAAATAAGTAGTATAGCATATTTTTTATTTTTTAAATTCCAATTTTGAAATTTCAAATTCCAATCATTATTGTGGCATTTGAACTTAAAAATTCGTTGTTATTTGTTTAGCTGCTCTAAAATTTCTTTTACCGTTTCCATATCATCAAAATGATGACGAACTCCATTAATCTCCTGATAGGTTTCATGCCCTTTTCCGGCAATTAAAATAATATCATTTGGCTGAGCCAATTGACAAGCCGTTTTAATAGCCTGCTTTCTGTCTGTAATTCTCAATAATTTTTTATAATTATGAGCCTCTACACCTTTTTCCATTTCATCCAAAATCACTTCCGGATCTTCATTTCTCGGATTATCAGATGTCAAAATTGCTTTATCGCTGAGATCTGTTGCAATTTTTGCCATAATTGGTCTTTTGGTTTTATCTCTATTTCCGCCGCAGCCTACGACAGTAATTAATTGTTCGTTTTTAGTTCGAATGTCATTAATTGTCTTTAATACATTATCTAATGCATCTGGCGTATGTGCGTAATCTACAATCGCAGTAATATTTCCTTCTGAAACAATGTATTGAAATCGACCCGAAACACTTTCTAAATCAGAAAGTAAACGAAGTGCCTCCAAACTATCCATTCCCAATTCTACAGCTGTTCCGTAGATTGCCAAAACATTATAAGCATTAAAAGTTCCAATTAGTTTTACCCAAACCTCATTGTCATTCACCTTTAACAATAATCCAGATAACTGACTTTCTAAAATCTGAGCTTTAAAATCTGCGTATGATTTTAATGCGTATGTCAATTTTCTTGCAACAGTATTTTGCAGCATTACCGTTCCGTTTTTGTCATCAATATTTGATAAAGCGAAAGCTGTCTTTGGCAACGAATCAAAGAATGATTTTTTAACATCTCTGTATTCAGCAAAAGTTGCATGATAATCTAAGTGATCGTGTGACAAATTCGTAAAAATTCCGCCCACAAAATGCAACGCTTCTGTACGTTTTTGATGAATTCCATGAGAACTTACTTCCATAAAACAATGCGTCACTCCTGCTTCTATCATTTCATTTAAATAATGATTGATTGTCAGCGAATCTGGTGTAGTATGTGTTGCTTTATATTCGGTTTTATCCACCATTATTTTTACAGTGGACAGCAGGCCGACTTTAAATCCTGCTTTTTCAAACAATTGAAACAATAATGAAGCAATAGTCGTTTTACCGTTTGTACCTGTAACTCCTACTAATTTTAATTTTTCAGAAGGATTTCCAAAATAATTTGCCGACATAAAAGCCAAAGCCGCATTGGTATCTTTTACCTGAATATAGGTAATTCCTTTGGTCGTATTTTCTGGAAGAGTATCACAGATAATAGCCACAGCTCCTAATTGTATTGCTTTTTCTATATAATCGTGCCCATCAGAAATTGAACCGCGAATTGCTACAAAAACATCATTTTCTTCAATATTTCTTGAATCAAACTCTATTTTAGAGATAGCAATTTCTGTTGAACCTTTTACAGATTCAATAGCTGTTTTATATAATATGTCTTTAAGTATTTTCACGATAATTCTAATACTATTGTTGTGTTTTTAATTATATTTTGCCCCGCCTGAATAGATTGTTTTTTTACCTTTCCTACTCCAATAACTTTTACTTTTATCTTTACGTCAAGATTTTCCAGCAAAGCAACTGCATCCATTCCCGGCATTCCTTTTAAATTTGGAATCTGATTTAGTTTTTTATTTGATTCTTTGTCAAACTTATCATAACTGATTTCTTGTTTTGGAATTTTAGAATCAAGCTGTTTAATTTTATTGGTTGATGGCGCATCTGTAAATATTTTTTGGGCAATCCTCTTAAAAACCGGACCCGCAACGTCTGCTCCGTAATAATTATTTTTTGATGTATTAGGTTTATGAACTACCACAATACAAGAATATTTAGGATGATCTGCCGGAAAATATCCTACGAATGAAGAAGCATAATACAACGCTGATTTACCGTCTTTTCCTCCATAATTCATCTGAGCAGTTCCTGTTTTTCCTGCCATCGAAAAATCTTTCGAATACAACTTAGAAGCCGTTCCTTTTTTAACCACATTCAACAAAACAGCTCTTAGTTTTTTAATCGTTTCAGGTGAACAAATCCTTGGATTAATGACTTCTGTATCGAACTTTTTAATTGTATTGTTCCATTCTTTTATTTCTGATACAAACTGTGGTTTTACCATTACGCCATTATTTGCAACCGAATTGTAAAATGCCAGTGTTTGCATTGGCGTAACTGAAACTTCATATCCAAATGCCATCCACGGCAGTGAAATTCCAGACCAGCTTTTATCTCCTGGATATGGAATAATAGGTCTTCCTTCTCCTTTAAAATGTAATCCTAAAGTTTTATTTAAACCAAAATCCCTGATATGATCAACGAATTTTTTTGGATTGCTTTTATAATTCTCATAAACTGCCTGAACCATAACTGTATTAGACGAAAGTTCAAAACCACGAGCTAAAGAAACTTTTCCATAACCACCTGTATGCGAATCGCGTACAGATCTTCCGTAATATTTAACTACACCGCCATGACTATCATACACCGTACTCGTATCTGCCACTTTATCTTCTAAAATTGCCATTAAATCGACCAATTTAAAAGTTGATCCTGGCTCGTGAGACTCTGCTACAGCATAGTTTGTAGTTTCAGTATATGATCCGTCTTCTTGTCTTCCTAAATTTGAAATCGCTTTTACATGACCTGTTTCTGTTTCCATAACTACAACACAGCCATGATCTGCTCCGTAATCCTCTAATTGTTTCAACAAAGCGTGATGCGCGATATCCTGAATAAAAACATCAATGGTAGAGATTACGTCGTAACCATCTATAGGATCTACTTCGTTTATATCACGAATAGGTTTCCATTGGCCTTTTGCTATTTTTTGCTTTAATATTTTTCCGTCTTTTCCGTTCAGGTAGTTTTTAAAAGCCCACTCAATTCCTTTCCCAACTTCTATTCCTGTGGCAGGGTCAATACGATCGTAACCAATGGTTCTTTCGGCAATTTTGCCGATCGGATGTTTTCTAACAGTTTCTTGTTCTACGATAATACCTCCTTTAAAAGCACCTAATTTGAACAATGGAAATCCTTTTATTTTGACGTAATCTGTATAACTCAAATTACGGGCAATCAAATAATAACGATTTTTATGATCTCTCGCTCTTCTTAATTCCTGCTCAAAATAACTTCCGGATTTACCTAAAACAGTTACTAAAGAATCCGATAATGCTTTTACATACTTTTCGAAAGTTTCTGTTTTTGGTGCTTTCGCATCAAATCTAATTTCATAATTAGGAATAGAAGTTGCCAGCAGACTTCCGTCTGCAGAATAGATATTTCCTTTATTCGCCGGAATTACAAAATTTCTAACAGTACGCTGTTTTGCCAGTTTCCTGTAATGATCTCCTTCAACCCATTGAATATTAGTTAACTTAACAACAATAGCAATTGCCATCACAAAGATGAAAACTGCTACGAGGTAAATTCTGTAGGATATATGTTTATCTTCTACTGCCATATTCTTTTAAAGAAACTTTTTTCTTCTTCTTTTTTTACTTCTATTTTTACTGGAGGAACTGTCGACGGATAAATCTCTTTTTCAAGCATTTTATCCGATATAGTTGATTCCATTTTTAATTTCATTAATTCAGATCTTCTGTCTACAAATTCAGAACGCAATTCTTTTACTTCGTTCCCTAGTTTTGCAATTTCAAAAACCTTTTGTTCATAGCGTTGTGTGTTCGCAATCATCAAAATAGCAAGCAGAATGATAAAAACAATGAATCGCCAGTTTTTTAATGCGTCATCGTTAATCAGAAATCTTGCTTTTAATATGTCAAATACACCGCTTTTCATTTTCTACCTATATATATTATATCTTCTCAGCAATTCTCAGTTTTGCACTTCTTGCTCTGTTGTTGATTTTAATTTCAGCATCGTCCGGAACAATCAATTTTCCGATGGTTTTAAAGGGAACTGAAAAATTTCCATAAAAATCACGTTCAGGTTCTCCTTCAAACATTCCGTTTTTAATAAATCTTTTTACCAGCCTGTCTTCTAGAGAATGATAAGAGATTACAGAAAATCTTCCACCCGGATTCAAAAGTTCTAACGACTGCTCAATAAACTCTTTTAAAACATCCATTTCCTGATTTACCTCAATACGGATAGCCTGATAAATCTGAGCCAATATTTTATTTCGAACTCTTTCTGGTAAATGTTTCGCCAGAACTTCTTTTAATTCATCTGTGGTTTTGATTGGGTAACCGCTTCTGGCCTCTACAATTGTTCTTGCCAAAACCGGAGCATTTTTCAACTCTCCATAATCAAAAAAAACACGACGTAAATCCTGTTCTTCATATTCATTAACTACTCGATAAGCATTGAGATCATTTTTCTGACTCATCCGCATATCAAGTTCAGCATCAAATCTGGTAGAAAAACCTCTTTCCGGCACATCAAATTGATGAGACGAAACTCCTAAATCTGCCAAAATTCCATCTACAGATTTAATACCGTGAAAACGTAAAAATCTTTTAATAAATCTAAAGTTCTCATTAATTAAGGTAAACCTTTCATCGGGTAATGCATTTGCAAGCGCATCTTCGTCTTGATCGAAAGCAAATAATTTTCCGTTTGGCCCCAATCGCCTTAAAATTTCTTTTGAGTGACCTCCACCGCCAAACGTAACATCTACATACACGCCGTCAGGTTTAATATTTAAACCATCTACCGTAGGATGAAGCAAAACCGGATTATGATATTCCATTGTCGTCGTCATTAATATTTCCCATTACTTCTTCGGCTAGATCTGCAAAATCCATATCTTCGCCGCTTATTGATTTTTCGTATAAATCCTTATCCCAAATCTCCACAATATTAACCGCAGATGAGAAAACAACATCTTTAGAAATGCTCGAAAAAGCAACCAAATCTTTAGGAACCAAAAGCCTGCCCAGAGCATCAATTTCTACCACTTTTACGCCGGCAGTAAATCTTCGAATAAAATCGTTGTTCTTTTTTACAAAACGATTAAGCTTGTTAATCTTCTGCATCATCAGATTCCATTCATCCATTGGGTACAGCTCTAAACACTGCTGAAAAACCGAGCGCTTCAAGACAAATCCGTCCTGAAGAGATGAAGCCAATTGCTTTTTTAGGGGCGCAGGCATCATTAGCCTCCCTTTAGCATCGACTTTACACTCATATGTTCCAACAATTGTGTTCAAAAAAACTCTTTAAGATGTTATACAGCAAAAATATAAAAAATTTTACCACATTTTACCACAAAATACCACTTTGTTAATAAGTTTAACCACTTCCCTACCACTTTCGTTAATTCATAACTAATCAATATGTTAGCTATTAATTAGCGTATTGATAATTATGCTGATCAATCAAAAAAATTACGTGCAGTTTTTCTTAAAAAATTGGTTATAATGCAGATTTCTTAACATTTGAGCAATAATAGAAAAAAGACTATAAAACCTGATTTTTAAATACTTAGCGTATAAATGGAAATTATGTAGTTAAAAAACGGCAGCAAAAAACCATTTTTATTTATTAAACCCTATATTTGTCCAAATTGAAATTGGCACTAGATTAGATGGACAAACACTACAAAAAAGAAGGCAAATACAGCTATTTTGAAGCTGGAGAAGGAACTCCTATTGTTATTTTACATGGATTAATGGGAGGCCTTAGTAACTTTGATGGTGTAGCACAATATTTCCCAACAAAAGGATACAAAGTTGTTATCCCAGATTTGCCAATCTACACCCAGAGCATTTTAAAAACGAATGTAAAAAGTTTCGCCAAATATGTAAAAGACTTTATCACTTTTAAAGGTTTTGATAAGGTTATTTTGTTAGGAAATTCATTAGGAGGGCATATCGCTCTTTATCACACAAAATTATATCCTGAAAAAGTTGCAGGTCTTGTAATAACCGGAAGTTCTGGCCTTTACGAAAGCGCAATGGGAGACAGTTATCCTAGAAGAGGAGATTATGAATACATCAGAAAGAAAGCTGAAGATGTATTTTATGATCCTAAAATTGCAACTCCGGAACTTATTGACGAAGTTTATGCAACCGCAAATGACCGCATCAAACTAATCAAAACGCTTACTATTGCAAAGAGTGCCATTCGTCATAATATGGCTAAAGATTTGCCAAAAATGACGGTTGAAACCTGTATTATATGGGGTAAAAATGACTCGGTTACACCTCCAAATGTTGCTGAAGAATTTCATAATTTACTACCTAATTCAAGTTTATATTGGATAGACAAATGCGGACATGCTGCTATGATGGAGCACCCTGATGAATTTAATACCATTCTGGAAGACTGGCTGTCAAAAAACAATTTCCAGCACTAACTTTCGACTTTTAAAGAGGTTTAAAAACCAATAACATGAAAATTAATACCGCCGAATTTATTGTCAGTAATTCTGATGTTACAAAATGTCCACAAGATTTTTTGCCGGAATACGCTTTTATCGGAAGATCAAATGTTGGTAAATCATCTTTAATAAACATGATTACCAATCATAAAAACTTAGCAAAAACTTCTGGAAGACCAGGAAAAACACAATTGATTAATCATTTTAAGATAAACAACAATTGGTTTTTGGTAGATTTACCAGGTTATGGTTATGCTAAAGTTTCTAAAAAAACAAAATCTGTTTTTCAGCAGTTTATTACAGATTACTTTGAGACAAGAGAACAATTGGTTTGCGCTTTTGTTCTAATTGATATTCGTCATGAAGCCCAAAATATAGATATTGAATTTATGTCTTACATGGGAGAAAGCGAGATTCCGTTTTGTATTATTTTTACAAAAGCAGATAAAATCAGTAAAGTAAAAGTTGATTCGCATATTGCAGCTTACAAAAAGCAGATGTTTGCAAACAACTGGGCCGAAATGCCTCATTATTTTGTAACCTCATCTACAGAATCAATCGGAAAAGAAGAACTTTTATCTTACATCGACGAAGTAAATCAGGAAGTTTTCAAAAACAATAATCAGTTTTAAATTTTAACATAAGAGGAAAACCTTAAAATATAAAAAATCCCAAATTCCAAGTATCAATTGGAATTTGGGATTTTTTATATTTTGGAATATCAGAGAAATTATTTCGTCAAATCCAGTTTTTCTGCAAAGTAATCACAGAAATCTTTCATTGTATCTGCCATTTTTTCGTCATCTGTAGCACGCTTAAATGTATCTGACATCGCAACCAAAGTCTGGTGAAAAAAGATTTTCATCTCATCAACCGGCATGTCTTTTGTCCACAAGTCAATACGCATCGTTTCTTTGGCTTTACTATCCCAAATAGACAACATGATCGCTTTTGCTTCTTCGGCTTGCACACCGCCGTCCTGTGCACTCCAGGTTAATTTTTCCGGAACACGGTTTTCGTCTAATTCTATATTGAATTTAATTTCTGAATTTATTGTATCTGCCATTATTTCTTAGGTTTATATTTTGATTTTTCGAAAATTTCTTTTGCTTCTGTTTTTAATAATTCGGATAACGTAACATTGTTGTTTTTCATATAAGAACGCACCATCTGCCAGCCGATCCAGGCACCAATTCTTCCCGGCGAATCGTTATCTATTTCTAAATAAAATTTAGAAAACGGAGCCGGCGCAATAAATCGCGTTGTTAATTTTGGATCTACACTGTATAACATTTCATTTTCAATAAAATGACGCCAGATATAGTTTTCATTCTCTTCACTCCATTTTATTTGTTCTGGCGTATAGCCCATTTTTTCTGCATCTGTATACTCCGGCAGCAATAAATCTTTTGCATACAGCAATTTTCCTTCAAAAACCATCTGAGCAACTAAGCTTTTATCTGAAGAATTAGGAATGTTTCTGTAAGCAAAACTCGAAACTACATCTGGCATTATCTGTCTTTCTTCAAAATTTTGCTTCAAATAATTCGGAAACTGATAGAATTTATGTTCTTTTCCTAAATATAATTCCAAAGCCACAATTACGAGACTGTCTGCATAAATAGCTTTCGCATTATAATCCATTTCGCCTATTACTGTAATTACTTTGGGCGTTTTTGTTTTTGGAAAATAATATTTTATATGCTGAAAAAGCAGATTAAATTCTTTACGGACAGGTTCAAAATCGGCATATTTTTGCTGCACCTCCGTATATACTTCCTTCCAGATCGGATTCTGCATTTTTTCTAACCAGACTTTATCGTCGTTTCCTGCAGGAAAAAAGAAAGGATATTGTTTTTTTACTTTGGCCAGATCTTCTGGTTTGGTTTCAAAGAACACTTTATCAAAACGTTCTACTTTGATATCAACAGGGATTTCTTCAACTTCTTTTTCTACTTTAGTTTTTTGATCACAGGACAAAAAAAACAAGCACAGAACCACTGCGAAGCGATATATTTTCATTTTATTTTAATTAGATTTGTGTTGCAAGAATTTAAAAGTAAACAGATACTCAAAATAATTCTGCAAATATACATCCCTGTATCTTAAAACTTGAACTATTATGGCTAAAAAAAGTACAATTCAAACAGAAAAAGTAAATGCCCACATTGTAGAGTGGTTAAAAAATTATGCTGAGAACGCAAAAGTAAATGGTTTTGTAATCGGAATTTCTGGCGGTGTTGATTCTGCTGTAACTTCTACATTATGCGCACAGACAGGATTAAAAGTTTTATGCGTAGAAATGCCTATCCATCAGGCTCCAAATCAAGTTTCAAGAGGGAAAGAACATATTGAACAATTAAAAAAACGTTTTCCAAATGTTTCTAGTGTAGAAACTGATTTAACCGCGACTTTTGAAGCTTTTAAAGCTGCTGTGCCAACAACAGATGACCAAGCAAAGGTAAATTTATCACTCGCAAATACACGCGCACGTATTAGAATGACCTCTTTATATTATTTGGCAGGAATTCATGGTTTGTTAGTTGCCGGTACAGGAAATAAAGTTGAAGATTTTGGTGTAGGATTTTATACAAAATATGGAGACGGCGGCGTCGATTTAAGTCCAATTGCAGACTTAATGAAATCAGATGTGTATGCTTTAGGTGCATTTTTAACAATTCCGGAGTCAATTTTGACTGCTGCACCAACAGATGGACTTTTTGGAGATAACCGCACCGATGAAGATCAACTAGGCGCAAGTTATGACGAATTGGAATGGGCTATGCTTGCATCGGAGTCAGGAAATACGGTAGCTGACTTCAGTGGGAGAGAAAAATCTGTCTTTGAAATTTATAAACGATTAAACACCAGCAACAAGCATAAAATGGATCCAATTCCGGTCTGTTTGATACCAAAATTGTTAAAATAAAACTTTTTAACATTTACGACAATTAATTACAGAATTTATTTATTAATTTTACAGTTCCAAAAACATGAACAATTCTAAAAAGGTAAAATTATGATTAAAGTATGTCTAGCAGACAATCATCCTGTTACGCACTTTGGCGTTAAGTCGTATTTCAAAGACCACGATCAAATTTCAATTGTTGCCAATGTGGGCAATTTTTCAATGGTAAGAGACATTCTTCAGACGAAGGAGATCGACATCCTAATTCTAGACTTAGAGTTAGAAGGTCTTTCAAGCATCTTTGAAGTTAAATCTATCCTGAAAAACTTTCCTAAAACAAAAATTGTCATTTTCAGTGATCTGGCAGAACAAATGTATGCACCAAATGCTATCAAAGCTGGAGTATCAGGGTATGTGCACAAAACAGAAAAACTTGAAACACTAGGTCTTTCTATTATTAAAGTACACGAAGGTAAAATTATCATCAATGAAACTGTACGTAAAAACATGGCGCTTATTGCTAAACAAAGCAAAAGCGAACGTTTGTACAGAAAACTTTCTAATCGTGAAATCGAGGTTTTACGTTATTTAAGTGATGGTAAGAAAAACAATGAAATCTCTAAAATCTTAAATCTGAACGAGAAAACGATCAGTACTTACAAATTAAGATTATTGACTAAATTAAATGTTACTAATTTAGTTGACTTAGTTAATAAAGCTAAGACTTTAGAAATTATCTAATACCTTCTCGACTGCCTTAAATCATTTTTTTAAGTCATCGGAAATTATAAAAGCTCTATAAATCACGTTCCACTAGATTTATAGAGCTTTTTTCTTTTTAGGAGTGATAAGGAACTACTACTCTGCCCAGTTTTCTGGAAAAATTGTTTAATAATTTAGAATAATCAACAACCATAGACAAAAGTTCAGAGTTGTCTTCCTGCGGATCTGTAAGCAGTGAATTTTTTAAATCTGATATTATTCCTGAAACCAGAAACCAGCGCATAGAAAAAATTGTATCTGAAACATTTTGTTCGATTGTTTCGTTTTTTTGTTTTGGAAAAATATTCTGTCCTTCCCAATTGTGAATTACAACTTTTTCATCTTCCATTAAAATATTGGTTACTTCCTGTGCAAATTCGGGTTGTAAATGCATCAAATATTTATCTAAACTAAAAGTTTCATTCTGGTTATAAAACTCCATAATATTGTTAAAAATATCCTGAAACAATGTATTAGAGAGTTCCACCTCATCTTCCTGAAGACTTAGATAAACTTTCTCATATACTTTATATTTTCTTTTTTCAGAAACTTCTTTTACATTTCCTTCTTCATCTGCTTTTAGAAAAACATCTTCAAAATCCTCTAAGACATTTCCGTAAAGCAATAATATTTCGATAATTTTTCTTTCGAAACCATACAAAATATCTACTTTTCCTGCTGGCTCTTCCATATATCCAGGCTCGCCTGGATAACCATCTGGCGGTCCTACTCTTGGATCTTCTGGATCGCCTCCTGAATACCCTGTGTTTTTTGGATTTTGATTCCTATAAACTTCAAAAGGTTTTTGCTCCTGCTTTTGCTTTTTATTAACTTCTGCAAGATCTTTTTGAATCAGCTGTGCTAGTGTGCTTACCAAAACCTGCTCAGAAATATCCATGATTCTGGCGCATTCCTGTATGTAAACTTCACGCTGAATACGGTCTGGGATTTTAGAAATACTCGTAACCATATCTCGAATCAGATCGGCCTTTTTTATCGGATCATTCTTTGCTTCATTCATTAAAATAGAAGCTTTGAACTGTATAAAATCTTTGCTGTTTTCTTCTAAATAAGCAACTAAATCATCGTGAGAATTTTTTCTTGCAAAACTATCCGGATCTTCTCCATCAGGAAAAGTACATACCCGCACGTTCATTCCTTCTTCCAAAATCAAATCAATTCCACGAATAGAAGCACGCAATCCTGCTGCATCTCCATCAAAAAGAACTGTAATATTTTTAGTCAAACGATTTACTAATCTAATTTGATCTGGTGTTAAAGCTGTCCCTGAAGACGCTACAACATTTTCTATTCCGGCTTGATTAAACTGTATAACATCAGTATAACCTTCAACCAAATAACAGTTGTTCTGTTTTGCAATAGCTTGCTTGGCCTGAAAAATTCCGTAAAGAACTTTACTTTTATGGTAAATATCACTTTCTGGTGAGTTCAGATATTTGGCTGCTTTTTTATCATTGGTCAAAATACGTCCTCCAAAACCTAAAACACGTCCCGACATACTTTCTATAGGAAACATTACACGGCCTTTAAAACGGTCAAAAGGACGATCTTCCCTTGCTATTGTCAAACCTGTGCTTTCCAGAAATTCCAGCTTATAGCCTTTACCTAAAGCTTCTTTGGTAAGAGCATCCCAGGTTTCCGGCGAATATCCTAAACTAAATTTCTTGATCGTTTCACTTGTAAAACCTCTTTCCTTAAAATACGAGAGTCCGATTGCTTTTCCTTCTTCTGTATTTAAAAGTGTTTTATGAAAATATTCTTTTGCAAATTCTGAAACCAAATACATGCTTTCGCGAACGTCTGTAATGGCTTTTTCTGCATCTGTCTGCTCGGTTTCTTCAATCTCAATGTTGTATTTTCTGGCCAGATATCGAATAGCTTCAGGATAAGTAAAGTGAGAATGCTCCATTAGAAATGCAACAGAATTCCCTCCTTTTCCAGAACTAAAATCTTTCCAGATTCCTTTTGCAGGAGATACCATAAACGACGGCGAACGTTCGTCTGAGAACGGACTTAATCCTTTGAAATTACTACCGGCACGTTTTAAATTAACAAAATCGCCGATAACCTCCTCTACTCGAGCAGTTTCAAAAACAGTATCTATGGTATTTTGTGAAATCAAAACGTTTAATATTTTAAATTTTTAAGGGGAGTAAAAGTACACAAATCAATTCTGAATTTCACTCCTTAAAATAAAAAATGTGCTTCGTTTGAAGCACATTTTCTACTAACTAACTCAACTGTATTCTAATTTAAATCTAAACGCAAACCTAAGGAAATGTTGTTCTCTTTGATTATGTTATCCTGAAACAACGGATTCAAATCGTACTTTACATACAAACTGATGTCTTTATAACCGATATAAGAACTCAGTCCATAGATAAAATTATTTACATTATAATCGCCTTTTATAGTCGTTTTATATTTTAAATCCTCGTCTTCAAATTTCAAAATTTGTTTTGTTTTTACATTGATTCCGGCGTAGCCCCCGATTCCAAAACGGAAACTTTTGTGCGTTTTAAAGTACGTTTTACCATCTTTAACTACTGGCTTAGAAAAATCAAATTCTAAATGTAAAGGAACTGCGATATAAACATTTCTAAAACGAGACTCATCCAGATTTGTCGCATTAATTACCAAATTGGTCTGATCTCCATTTACTACAAAACTACGGTTATCTGTTGGTCGAATATTATTGTACATTAGAGAAACTCCATAAACTGCATGAAGTAAATTATTATTGCTTAGTAATCTTGAATTATAATTAATTCCCCATTCATAAAAATGAGACCCCATAAAACTATAATTTGAATCCTGAAGTTTTCCGTCGGCCATTGTATTATTCAAACCCATTGCAAAAACAAATTGAGAAGTAGTTCTTTTTTCGCCTCTTATAGAATCTTTGCCTTTTTCTCTGTGCTTCCATTTAAATGTAAATGTTCTGGTTGAATCTTCCTTAATTTTACCATCTACTTTTTGCTGTACCAGATCATTAAGTTCATTCTGCGCCAGCGTTACTTTTTCTTCAATGATTACAGCTCTCGCTTCGGCTAACTCTTTTTTGCGTTTATCAGCTGTTTCCTGAGTTATTTTCCCTTCAGATAACTGCACATTTACAGCTTCTACTTCTTGTTTTAAAGCTTCTTTTTCTTCTTTGGTGATTTTCTCAATTTTAACCGCAATTGCTCTTGCTCTTGACTCAAAGGTTTCCTGTCCTATTACTTTACTTACTATTAAAAAGAAGAAAAGAATAAGATAAATGGTAAAATTTCTCATGATTGATTGTTTAAATGATTGATTTGATGATTAATTGTGAATGTAAATTATAAATTGTTTGTTTTTGATTCTTTGATTCTTTGATCTTTCTCCATCGGGTTAATCCCGAAGCCTCGGGACGACGCTACAATTTGAATTGTTCCTTCGGAATTGAAAATCCTTAATTCTTGCTCCTTTACTCTTTGCTCTTTACTCCTGCTGATTTCTATTTGACAAAGCGACTTTAACTTCCTGAAAGTTTTTATTGACTTTTGTAATTACTTTTTCTCTAAAAGAAAGCTCCAGTTCGCCGTCTACCTGATTTAATAAATCAGATGCATTGATTTTTATTTTTGATTTTTTTACTCCATTTTCAGCCAAAACTTTATGTTCTGCTGCTTTTAATAACTGATCTGAATTCTCTTTTTTAGAATTTTCGGCAATTACAGTTTGATTGTTGATTGATTGATTTTCCTGATCGTTTTTGATGATGATTGAAGACTCCGCTGCTGGGTTTGATTGATTTTGAATGTTTTTATTTGAAATTTTATTTTGCTTTTGTTCTTTAATTAAGGTTTTATTTGAAATCTTTTCTGAAACTGCAATTTCTGCCTTAACAGAATCAACATTATTATGAGCTGTTTTATCAATTGATTCTTTTACAGTTTCTTTTTCGACAACTACATTTATTGGTGTTTCAATTGTACTTTTATTTTGGTTAAAAAAGAAACTTCCAACTAATAAAATCCCAACAAAACTTGCTGCTATATAAAGCCATTTCCTATTCTTTTTTGGTTTCTTTTCTTCGGCGATACTCAACATAGCATCCAATCGATCCCAGGCTTTATCGCTTGGCTCAATTTTGCGTTGATTTAGCTTTTCACGGAAATCCTTTTCAAAATTATTCGGTTCCATTATCTTGTTTTTTTAGAATATTAATTTGTGTTTGCAGCATTTTTCTAGCATGCGATAATTGCGATTTTGATGTTCCTTCATTGATTCCTAATATCTTTGCAATTTCATTATGTTTATAACCTTCGATAGCATATAAATTAAAAACCATTTTATAACCGTCTGGAAGTGCATCTATTAAAAACTGGATTTGATCTATTGAAAACTGACTGTCAGTTGCATTAAAACTTTCCTCGACATAAATTTCGTCCTCAACAAATTTTACTTTTTTCTGTACTCTTAAATAGGAGATGCATTCGTTAACCATAATTCGGCGAATCCAGCCTTCAAAACTTCCTTTGTGTTCAAATCTGTTTAAGTTTGTAAAGACTTTCATAAAAGCGGTAATCATTACATCTTCTGCCAGCTGAATATCTTTTATATATTGTCTGCAGACGCTCAGCATTTTTGAAGAAAACCGGCTATAAATCTGCTGCTGTGCTTGTCGATTGTTTTCGACAGCCAGCTTTATGATTTTAGTTTCTTCTTGATGTAACTGAATAATTTTCATTAATAAGCTTTCAAATTTTGTTTTTGTAACAGACTTCTATTAGCATAGACGAGTGAAGCTGTAAAATGGTTGCATGGGGTAAAAAAAAAAATTAACTTTTTTATTTTATCAATATGTAAACTTAATGAAAATATGAAGTAAATTCTAAAAGCATAATTTACCAATACCTTTAAATACAAGTGGTTTTGATGAAAATGCAGGGATTTTATGTAAATATTTTTTGTTGTAAAAAAAAATAGAATTACATGTTTAAAATTTTATATTTACCGTTTTTAAATGATATCCAAAACAAAATTTAAACCTAATTTTTAACCAATGCAAAATTTAAAAGACAAAATCTGGGGTTTTATAATCCTGCTGATCTGCATCGCCTGCTGCAAACAATGTACAACAGAATATATTAAAGGAGGCGACAACAAAGCAATTTCTAACTACGAAAAAATGCTTTTTGATAATTCTACAATAGAAGCAGAATTATATCCTGAATACAAACAAACTACAATCAAAATTGCTGGAATCCCAATGAAATCTTATGATTTTAGATATCATTTTAATGTAGATGGAAATGAATATGAGGGCAAACATACTTTTAATGCTGATTTACCAAAATCAAATACACTTAAAATTTACTATTTAAAAACCGATCCTAACTTTAATACTCAGGATCCTAAATCAAAATTAGAAGCCGAAAAAGAAAAAAACTCATCTAACAGCAGTTTATACTGGGCTATAGGCTGGGGAGTATTTGGTATACTGTCACTTTTGGGTCTTATTAATGAGTTTAAGAAAAAAGAAGAACCCGAAACAGAAACTCCTGCTGCAGAATAGCGGAAGTACTTTATAAATATCACAAAAAAAGAAAACCCTTGTTATATCTAAATATTACAAGGGTTTTCTTTTTAATATATTTCAAAATTAGGTTTTAAGACTTTTACCAGCCGCCGCCTCCGCCACCGCCGCCTCCGCCGCCGGAACTACCACTTCCTGAGCTTCCGGAACTCCAGCTGCCACTGCTGCCGCTTCTTCCAGATGAAGAACTTGATGATGAACTTGATGATGAAGGAGGACTTGGATCTACTCTTGCGCTGTTTACTGAATTTCCAAAACCTGATACAAACACGGCAGGTCGTCTGTAAAAAGTATCATCTCCCTGATACCAATCAGGATTATATTTTGCAAGTTCTAAAACTTCTTCAAATTGTTTTCCCCATTTTATTTCGACCTCCAATGCAATTGCATAAGGCAATAATTTTTCAAATAATTGAGGCGTAAGTTCTGGCGGATTCAACATATTTATTCGGTCTTTTTCTGCAGTTTCGAGATATAATTTAAATCCTTCTAATCTTGCAATTGCCTCACAACCATTGTCTGTTAGTTTTTCTAAATTCATTATATAAACAATATAGCTTAAAACAATAAAACCAATAACTATGAAATCTATTGTCTTTAAAAAAAAGAGTGTAAATAAAAATATAAAGAAAGCCATTGGATAAATAAAGAAAGCTAAAATACCTCTTAAAATTTTCAAACCGCTTTGCTCTCCTTCATCTGAAAACCAATAGGTCAATCCAGATACGATAAGGATCACTATGACATAAAATATATTATTCATATTTCCTCTATTCGCCAGTACCTCGTAAACCAATCCTGCAATTACTAAAACAGCAAAACCAATCCATTTTTTTCGAGTATTATTTTGGTAAAAATCTTCTAAATTTATCAAATTGCTTAACGTTTTTGTCCATTTAGAATAAGCGGATGCAAAAATCCTATAATTATTATCTTCTACTTTTATTTTTGCTTTTTTCGAAAAACTACTAATTATATCTGATTCTTCAGCACTTAAATATTTTAAATCTTTGTCTAAAACTTCTATTTCATATTTTGTATCATCTGAAAAAACACCACTTTTAACACTTGAACTAATTTTAACAGCTCCTTTTACAGCTGCATTTATCAGCGATGACATATATGTTTTATTATTATTTTCTCCATGATAAACATAACCCACTATTGCAGGTGACCAATCAAAAGGCGGTAAAAATTCAGGGATTATTGTCTCGTCAACGCGATTCTTTTTACGTTTTTTCCAATAAAAAAAGGAGAAAAGCATACCTGCACCAAATATAAACAACCATAAATATATTTTGATTTGTTTATAAAAAGAACTCAATTTTTCAGCAAAAGTTGGCTCATCAACAATTCCTTTCGCAAAGGAAGCTGCAGCAGTCAAACCTTCATTTGCATTGAGATGTACTGCTGAAAAAGTAACAACTGTATTATTAAAATTTAAAGAACTTATACAATTTGAAGTTGTAGAGCCGCTTGTTCCCGTGTAACAATGTAAATTTTCAAATTTATTTTCTCCCGGAAGATACAATTGACAAGTTGCTTTATCAATAGGAAAATCCCATCCATTTCCTGTTACGTTCCAATACAATTCATCGTAATGATCAAAATATCCAATCTGAAAAGGTACGCTGTAGTTTATTTGATATTTATAGATTCCCGGTTGTAAATAGATATCTTTATCTCCAATGTATACTTTCCATTCATTGTCTTCTGCATTTGTAAAATATTGCTCGTCGATTCCATCTTTTTTTATGGAATTTATAGAATATTCAACATCAATATTGCTGCCGTCTTTATCTTGTCGTACAAGCGGAAAAACTCGCAGCAAACCATGTCTAAAAACGTTTCCTTCTGCGTTTATAGTAATATTCTCGATAACTTGAATCGTTCCTGATTTTTCGATTTGAATTTTAACATCAAAATCCAGAATTTTTTCCTGAGCCTGTACCTGATAAAATAAAACGGAAAATAAAACAAAAAATATTTTTCTTAAAAACATATGTAATAATTTAAAACTGAACTTTAGGCACTTCTCTTTGTTCTTCCTCTTTTAACTCTAAGTAATATTTCTTTGGAAAACCAAAAAAACCAGCAATCAAATTACCTGGAAAAGACTCAATTGCAATATTATAATCTCTTACAGTTCCGTTATAATATCTTTTAGAACGCTCAATTTCGGTTTCAACCTCACTCAAATCCGACTGCAGACTCAGAAAATTGGTATTGGCTTTTAAGTCGGGATAACTTTCTGCCAAAGCAAAAATTGTCCCCACGGCATTATTAAGTTGTTTGTCTAGTTGTAATTTTTCATTGGCATTATTAGCATTCAAGGCTTGATTTCGAAGATTTACAACATTGCTAAGTGTTTCTTTTTCATGATTTAGATATCCTTTGACGGTTTCTACCAGATTCGGAATTAAATCGAAACGTTTTTTTAAGATAACGTCAATACCGCTAAAAGCTTCTTCAACTCTATTCCTTTTTGATATAAAACCATTGTAGATTACAATCAAGGCAAAAACGACCAAAAAAACAGCAACTATTATAATTATTGTAGTCATATATAAATATTAATTTTTTAAAATTCAAATTAACAATAAAAATAGTAACAATCACAATTATTTAAACTTTTAAGAGCTAATAAGTTTAAAGAAAATACTAAGTCAAATTTTTATTTCGAACTTGACAACTCCTTTTAAATTTGGTACTTTTGAATTCAAGACTCTCCCGGAAACTTCGAAGTTTCAGAAGATAAAAATCTAATAATCAAATCGAAATGAACAACATGATCGTCCAGAAAGTAACCCTAAATGATATTGACCAACTGCAGAAAATTGGTATACTGACTTTTTCGGAAACTTTTTCGGGATATAATTCTCAAGAGAATATGGAAAAATATTTAGCTGAGAATTTTTCATTAGAAAAACTAACTGCTGAATTAAGCAACAAAGACTCCGAGTTTTATTTTGCTGCTCTTGACAACAATGTAATTGGATATTTAAAACTGAATTTTGGAGCATCGCAAACAGAATTAAAGGATTCCAAAGCACTGGAAATAGAACGAATTTATGTTGCAAAAGAATATCACGGCCAAAATATAGGCCAAATACTTTACCAAAAAGCAATTGAGACTGCAACACTAAAAGATGTTGAATACGTTTGGTTAGGGGTTTGGGAAGAGAATTTCAGGGCGCTTAATTTTTATAAGAAAAATGGTTTTGTAGAATTTGATAAACACATTTTTATACTAGGTGGCGATGAGCAAACTGATCTTATGATGAAGCTAAAACTGAAATAAAACAGTAACTTCAACGTAAAAAAAATTAAAAAAATTCGACATTTATTTTATGAAAAAAATAGTTACTATTGTTTTATGTCTTCTGTCTCCAGTGCTTTTTTCTCAAACTGATCCTAAACCAGTAAAAGGTTTTTCTAAGGAAGAAAAAAGAGATTCTATTAAAGTCATTGACAATAAAATGATAGGATATTCTAATACTATTTTTGCTAAAGTTAAGGGCAGAACTTCAGATTATAGAGGAACGGGAGTCGATCTAAACCTATCATTGACAAATTTAGATTCTAAAAAAACAACATTTTATGAAACAAATGATGAAGGCTTTTTTGACATAGATATTGAAAAAGGAATGTATTCGATGACCTTCTCTAAAAGATCGTATGGGGATTTTGAAATCGAAAAAATTGATCTCAGCGAATGCCAAATTCAGGAAATCAACATAAATTTAGGTTCAAGAATAACAATAGTTCATTATACTATTATAGAACCAGAAGTAATTACTTTAACATCAACAAAAAAGAAAAAAAAGAAAAAAAAGAAAAAATAAATCTTATTTCTTTCTTTCAATAACATAATTCACCATAAGAATCAGCGCGTCTTTAAATTCAGAATCTTTATAATTATTTAAAAGAGCAAGTGCTTCCTTCTGGAATTCGACCATTTTGTTTTCGGCGTAAGCCAGACCATTATTATCTTTTACAAAAGCAATAACTTCTTTTACACGCTTTTTGTCTTTGTTATGGTTTTTTATGGAGTTTATCAGCCATTTTTTTTCTTGCGGCGTACAAGTATTCAGAACATGAATTAAAGGCAGGGTCATTTTTTGCTCTTTAATATCGATTCCGGTTGGTTTTCCGATTGCTTCTTCACTGTAGTCAAATAAATCATCTTTGATTTGAAAAGCCATTCCGATCAATTCTCCAAACTTGCGCATATTTTCTACCTGCACATCATCTTCAATTACTGCTTTTGCACCAAGCGCACAGCATGCAGCAATAAGTGTTGCTGTTTTTTTTCTGATAATTTCGTAATAAATATCTTCGGTGATGTCTAATCTCCGTGCTTTTTCTATCTGAAGTAATTCCCCTTCGCTCATTTCGCGAACAGCAACAGAAATAATTCGAAGCAGATCAAAATCTCCATTATCTATAGAAAGCAGTAAACCTTTTGAAAGTAAATAATCTCCAACTAAAACTGCGATTTTATTTTTCCACAACGCATTGATAGAGAAAAATCCGCGACGGCGATTACTGTCGTCTACAACATCATCATGAACCAAAGTTGCGGTATGAATAAGCTCAATTACAGAGGCGCCTCTATAGGTTCTTTCGTTTACAATACCGTCGGAAACCATTTTTGCAGTTAGAAAAACAAACATCGGACGCATTTGTTTTCCCTTCCGGTTTACAATATAATAGGTGATACGATTTAACAATGCAACCTTTGAGGTCATCGATTCGTGGAACTTTTTTTCAAAAAGTTCCATCTCATTAAAGATGGGCTGTTTTATTTGAGCGGTAATATTCATTTCGTTTCCAAATATACTATTTTAAATAAAAAAACGTTGTGTATTTAAGGTTAGTATAACAATATTTTATTTGCCTGACATAAAATCTACGCCATAACCTGTGACAAAAGATGGTGTAACAGAAGAGATTTATTTAAAGTTAAAATCCCTTTTTTGCCCTAAAAAAAGCATTAAGAACAAGAATAATTCTCGTATTTAATGCTTTTTTCTTTCTTTAAAGTTTAGAGTATCAGCCTTCTTTGTTTGCAAGCTGTCCACAAGCTGCATCAATATCTTTTCCGCGGCTGCGGCGAACTTTTACCACTATTCCTATATTTTCTAATGCTTTTATGTAAGCCGAAATAGATTCTTCTGACGCCTGCTGAAACTCACCTTCATCAATCGGATTATACTCGATCAAATTAACTTTACAAGGCACATATTTGCAAAATTTCACTAATGCATCTATAGAAGCTTTATCATCATTAATTCCTTTCCAAACTACATATTCGTATGAAATTTTTGTTTTGGTTTTTCTGTACCAATACTCTAAAGCTTCACGTAAATCTGCCAGGGGAAAATTTTTACTAAAAGGCATTATTCGGGCGCGAACTTCATCGATAGCAGAGTGAAGCGAAACGGCCAGCTTAAATTTTACATCATCATCCGCCATTTTTTTGATCATCTTCGGAATTCCGGAAGTAGAAACCATAATACGCTTCGGAGACATTCCTAAACCTTCCTGAGATGTAATCATATCAATTGCCTTGATTACATTATTGTAGTTCATTAATGGTTCTCCCATTCCCATAAAAACAATATTCGAAAGCGGATGATTATAATACAAACGGCTTTCTTTATCTATCGCAAGAACCTGATCGTAAATTTCGCCCGGCTCCAGATTTCTCATTCTTTTTAATCTTGCTGTTGCGCAGAAGTTGCAATCTAAACTGCACCCAACCTGACTGGAAACACAAGCTGTCGTTCTGGTTTCGGTAGGAATTAGAACAGATTCTACTACCAGACCGTCATGAAGACGAACGGCATTTTTAACTGTTCCGTCAGAGCTTTTCTGCATCGTATCTACCTTAATATGATTGATAACGAAATTGTTTTCAAGCATAGCTCTTGTAGGTTTAGCTACATTAGTCATATCCTCAAAACTGTGTGCTCCCTTGCTCCATAACCATTCATAAACCTGATTTCCGCGAAAAGCTTTGTCGTTATTTGCAACAAAAAAATCTCGTAATTGATCTTTTGACAGGGCTCGTATATCTTTTTTCTCCATTTGCATGCCGCAAAGTTACTGATTTTTTTTCTTTAATATTTTAACGATTCATTGCTGTTCACTACTTTATAAATGCATATTTATCCTTTTTAAGATTAACCATTGTCTTTTAAAAGATGTTCTAAAATTATTATACTTATTTAATAAATCCTCAACTATGACTTTTATCATCCTATTTTTTTTGCATTCATGATAAATTTGAACTAAGAAATAAGGGCAAGCTCAGCATTGTAAAACTCAGTCAAATTGCAGTTTCTCTTATTTAAAGATTAATTTAAACATCCCCAAAATGAAAACAATTAAATCAATTTTAGTGACAGTGATTCTTATAACAATGTCATTACAGGCAAATGCACAACAACGATATACTGTAGCAAAATCTGCTTTTGAAGTTGCGGGAACTTCAAATGTTCATGATTGGGTTATGAAATCTACAGAGGGAATTGGTTCTGCTAATTTAACCGTTACAGATTCTAAATTGACAGACATTAACACTCTCACTATCACACTGCCTGCAGAAAGCATAAAAAGCAGTAAAACCAGCATGGATGATGTGGCTTATGAAACTTTAGATACTAAAACACACAAAAATATTAAATACGTTTTGAAATCTGCAGTTAAAGTAAACGAAACAACCTGGAATTTAGTTGGAACTTATACCATTTCAGGAGTCAGCAAAGAATACAAAACTCAGGTAAATGTAACGGTCAATAATGGAAACTTCATTTTGAGAGGTTCTAATCAGATCACTTTTGCTGATTTTGGAATGTCAGCTCCAACAGCAGCCCTTGGAGTTGTTAGAGCTGGAAAAGATTTGACTTTGATTTTCAGCATTACTTTAAATGATTATGCAAAAAATGAAAACGTCTTAGTTATCAAATAATAATTGCCGAATCTGATAGAATTAAGGAGGAAGTATTTTTCCTAAAAAATTTTAACAGAATTTTCAAAAAGAATAAATTTTGGCACAAGAATTGTCTTGCTCTTAAAAGAAAAATAATCTTACAAAGAGCTCAATCATTTTAAAATTTGTATTTTTATTTTTTCAGCTTTATAACCTTTTAAATTTTATAACCTAAAAAAATTGATTTAACATGAAAAAACAAATTTTAAGCTTAGCTGTTATTGCTTTATTGGCATTCGCTGTACAATCATGCGAGAAAAAAGAGCCAAAACCTGCAGATGAGGAATTGACAATTGGCAACAAAGTAGATACTTTGGCAACAGATATCGAAGAAGTTAAAGACAGTGCTGTAAGCAAAACAGAAACTGCCGCACAAGATGTGAAAGAAGCTACTAAAAAAGCAGCTGATGATGTTGAAACCGGTGCAAAAAAAGTGGCTACTGATGTAAAAGATGCTACCAAAAAAGGCGCTAAAAAAGTAGAAAATGCGGCGAAAGTAGCTAAAGACGGAACCGTAAGAACGGCAAAAGAGGTAAATGAAGCTTTGAAAAAATAATTTCTGGGACTCGAAACTTAAAACCATCCGCAAAACGGATGGTTTTTTTATGTGAAAAAGTAACACATTATTTTTTGTATTTTTGTTTTCTAAATTCAACAGCTGCAAAATGCATTTTATATCACAAGAATTAGAAGATTATATTGAACAGCATTCTGAAAATGAACCAGAATTGCTTGCTAAACTAAATAAAGAAACATACCAAAAAATATTATTGCCACGCATGTTGAGCGGCCATTTTCAAGGTCGGGTTCTGAGCATGTTATCGAAACTCATTCGCCCTGTAAATATTCTTGAAATTGGAACTTACACTGGTTATGCAGCTTTATGCCTTTGTGAAGGAATGCAGAGCCATGGGGAGCTTCATACTATTGATATAAAAGAAGAATTGGTCGATTTTCAACGAAAATATTTTGACCTGTCGCCTTGGGGAAATCAAATTTTACAGCATTTGGGAGAAGCAGTAAATATTATTCCTGATTTAGATGTAAAATTTGATTTGGTTTTTATTGATGCCGACAAGGAAAACTACCTTAATTATTGGGAAATGATCGTTCCTAAAATGAACAAAGGCGGCATTATTTTGTCTGATAATGTTTTATGGAGCGGTAAAATTCTTGACACTGTACATCCAAATGATATTAGTACCAAAGTACTTTTAGAATATAATTTACTCTTGAAAAATGATCCAAGAGTTGAAACGGTTTTACTGCCCATTCGTGACGGATTAACTGTTTCTCGCGTTCTGTAGATTTTCTTTAAAAAACTCAGTTTAAAATTAATTTAGAAATGAAACATCTAAACGAAATAAATAGTGACGGTTTCACAATTATAAATAATGTTTACAATGAAAATGAAATTGAAAAAATAATTTCTTTGATTGAAAAAACAACACAGAATGATACTGAAAACCCAACATTTAGAAAATCTGAGGATTTATTTGCTATAAGACAATTTCATAAAGAAATTCCAGAAGTTTTAGATTTTGTATTTAATCAAAACTTGAAAGACATTCTAGAAAAAACTTTTGGAAAAGGATATTTCATCACAAAATCAATCTATTTTGACAAGCCAGAAAAATCAAATTGGTTTGTGTCGTATCATCAGGATCTGACTATTTCGGTAGATAAGAAAATGGAAATCTCAAACTTCAAGAACTGGACAGTAAAACAAAATCAGTTTGCAGTTCAGCCTCCAAAAGAAATTCTCGAAAACAATTTTACTGTTCGAATTCATATGGACAAGACTACAAAAGAGAATGGAGCATTAAAGGTTGTCAACAATTCTCACTCTAAGGGAATTGTTAGAGTAGATGATTTGAATATAGAGAATGAAACAATCTGCGAAGTTGAAAAAGGCGGCATAATGATTATGAAACCTTTACTTTTTCACGCATCAAACAAAACTACAAACAATGAAAGAAGACGGGTAATTCATATTGAATTTAGTAAATATGAACTGCCTGACGGAATAGCTTGGAGCGAAAGAATCTAAAAAGCTGTCGTCTCACAAACTTAAAAGCTATTGATTACCCTGGGAAATATTGCGGTTTTAACTTTTTATAAACTAAAGAAAGTAAAAAGCCGAAAAGTGCTCCAAAGAAATAACCTGTAAGAATGTCTCCCGGATAATGTAATCCTAGATAGATACGGCTGTAAGCAAATACTAAAGGCCATAAAAACAGAAATCCTAAATACTTAAAATGCTGTTTTAAGATCAAATACAAAAATGTCGCTGCAGCCATCGTATTGGCAGCGTGACCTGAGAAAAAACTGTATGAATTTCTAACCAGAACAATTCTCATAATAGATTTTATATCGGGATTGTTACAAGGTCTAAGACGCTCAAAAGTATGTTTTACCAAATTGGTTGCCTGATCTGTAAAGGCAATCAAAACTGCAATAAAAAGAAGTACATATAAGGTTTGTTTTCCTCCTATTTTTTTATAAATAAGAAAAAACAACAATAAAAAAAATGGTGTCCAATATAGCTGATTGGTAATAAAAAGCCAAAATCCGTCGTATTTTTCAGAGCCTAAACCATTAAGATATACTAAGAGATTTACATCTAATTCTTTTATTTTTTCGAGCATTATCTTTGGCGTTTTACAGGTCCGGAGATCGAGTCAATATCTTCTTTTACTTTGTCGATTTCATTAGTAGTATCGCCTAGCAAAGTATTGGTATCTCCAAGTATATTAGTTTTTGCATTATTGATTTCAGCATTGATATTTCCGGTAATATCCGTTAAAGATTTAGCATCAAAACCGTTAGCTTCTGCACCTTTATGAATTTCACTTTTAATATCGTTTGTCGCATTTTTTAACTGCGCCATGGCTTTTCCCATTGTACGGGCAATTTCCGGCACTTTGTCTGAACCAAAAAGCATTAGAACTATAAATAATATAAAAACTAATTCCCCTCCTCCTATACCAAACATATTTTTAAATTTTGTGTGCCACAAAGATATTAAATTTTGCAGCGTAGAGTTTTAAAATTTACTTAAAAAAAGACCATTAGTCATTTAAACATAAAGTTCACAAAGGTTTTTATGTCTCGCAAAGAAATTTTCTTTTCGATCTCTTATTCGCTTTTGTGAACTTTAGGATTGTATTTATTTTAGTCAAATTTTGACTTTTGCTCTGTTTTTGGCCACGTGTTATTGGTTACATCAATATCTGCAGTCATTAATTTTGGATCTATCTGAATGCTTTTTACAGCTTTTGAAGTTGCATAAACTTTTCTGGCTGTTTCATTATTTTTTCTCCAGATTTGCGCAGGATATTTGTAATTGTCTTTTGTACCGTCTTCGTAAGTAATCTCAACCAAAATTGGCATAATCATTCCGCCTGGTTTATTAAACTCAACTTCATAGAAATATTTTGGCGATTTTATATTTGCTTTTTCCTCAGCTGTAAAAGTTTGATCAATATAAGCTGCCAATGGTTTAACCTCGTCTATATTTAAAGCTTTTTTGTTAGATGCATTTACTTCTGCATTTTCTCCAGAAACAAGATAAACAAATGGTCCTTTCTCAAATCCAAAACGACCTTTTTTAACTTTTACGTCTTTCAAATCTGCTGTCGGAGTTTCAGAAACATAATATTGCTTCACTTCTTTGATTCCAATATCTACAAAATCTGTTGAGTAAAACCATCCTCTAAAAAACCAATCTAAATCTACAGCAGATGCATCTTCCATAGTTCTAAAGAAATCTTCCGGAGTTGGATGTTTAAATTTCCATCTGTTTGCATATGTTTTAAAAGCATGATCAAACAATTCTCTTCCCATTACTACTTCTCTTAAAATATTCAAACCTGTAGCGGGCTTTGCGTAAGCGTTATTTCCAAACTGTACAATTGTTTCAGAATTAGACATAATAGGCTCCAAAAACTTTTGATCACCGCTCATGTAAGGCACTATATTTTTTGCAGGTCCTCTTCTTGAAGGAAATTTTGGGTCTAATTCCTGTTCTGCCAAATACTCCAGGAATGAATTCAAACCTTCATCCATCCAAGTCCATTGACGCTCGTCTGAGTTTACAATCATCGGGAAGAAGGTGTGTCCAACTTCGTGAATTACAACGCCGATCATTCCGTTTTTAACCTCTTTGCTTGTCACTCCATTTTCGTCTGGGCGACCATAATTCCAACAGATCATTGGATATTCCATACCTTGATCTTCTGCCGAAACCGAAACTGCTTTTGGATAAGGATAATCAAAAGTATGAGAAGAATAGCTTTTTAAGGTATGCGCCACAACCATTGTAGAAGTTTCTCCCCAAAGCGGATTTGCTTCTTTAGGATAAACAGATTCGGCCATAACAATTTTGCCTCCTAATTTTACAGCCATTGCATCATAAATGAATTTTCTTGATGAAGCAATTCCAAAATCACGTACGTTTTTAGCACTGAATTTCCATGTTTTTTTCTTTTCAGAAAAACCTTTCTCTGTTACTTCAGCCTCTGCCTGCGTTACAATAACAACAGGTTTATCAAATGATTTTTGAGCTTCTTGGTAACGTTTTACCTGCTCTGCAGTAAAAACTTCGCTTCTGTTTGTTAACTCTCCCGTAGCATCAATAACGTGATCTGCAGGAACTGTAATATTTACATCGAAATTTCCGAATGGAAGAGCAAATTCACCGCTTCCCCAAAACTGCATGTTCTGCCAGCCTTCAACATCATTATACACAGCCATTCTCGGGTAGAATTGAGCAATTACATATATTTTATTTCCGTCTTTTTCAAATAATTCATAACCAGAACGACCTCCTTCTTTTCTGTAATTATTGATGTTGTACCACCATTTTACAGAAAACGAAAATTTCTCTCCTGGTTTTAGAGGCGAAACCAGATTAATACGCATCATGGTTTCATTAATTGTATAAGATAAAGGATTTCCTTTAGCGTCTTTAACTTCTTCTATATTAAAACCACGCTCCAGATTCTTTTTCAAATATTTAGTTGAAAAACCATCAAGCGGTAAAACCTGACTGATTTTTTCACTTTCTGCCAAAGAAGTCTGTGTATTTGCCTTTGCTTGGTTCTGATCTAACTGAACCCAAAGGTATTCTAAACTGTCTGGTGAATTATTTGAATATGTAACGGTTTCTGAACCGCTTAATTTTGAATTTTTATCGTCTAATTCTATATCGATTTTATAATCTGCCTGCTGCTGATAATAAGCCGGACCAGGCGCACCAGAAGCCGTACGAAACATGTTTGGTGTTGCCAGCAGATCGTACATCTGGCTGAATTTGTTTGTATCGTATTTGCCTTGTTGTTTTGGAGTAACAGGATTTGTCTTTTCCTGCGCTATTAACATTGCCGGAAAAAGTAATAATAGCGAAAGTTTTTTCATAAATGCTCTTTGGTTTTTTGAGGCTGTGAAAATAACAATTAATATAGTAATTCTCTATAATCAATTAATACTTTAACAATTCTTTCCTTGAAGATTCTGTAAAAAGAACACTCTTTTTTGTGCCAAACGCTGAAACATGTGTAATGTTCTGCTGTTCTGAATTCCAATCTGTAAGAATCGTATTTGAAATTTCTATAGTTTTAAATTTCTCAACATCTTTTATTCTTGAATAACAAACTAAAACGTCGTTGGATTCTATTTCTTTAGACAAAAAAGTAATCGCTTTAGACTGTCCGTTTATTTTAATTATAAAGTTCTCAGAAAGATATTTTTTGAGTAAGTCAATATCTTCCTGAGTCTCTTTTTCTGTTCCGATAAACGTTTTTTTATGGTATTTTTTCTCGATTCCGTTGTTTAAGTCATCAACAAAAATTCGGGAAGTAATTTGGATCATTTTTTTTTCTGCGGCATAATTTACCTGAAAAACACCCATATAAAATTTATGGAAAGTAAATGCAGACAGCGAAAAAAATAAGATCGCCGATAAAAAGAAAATTACTCTTTTTTTCATTTTTGAGTCAGCTCTGCTTTTTTGAAATCTTTATTCTTATTAATCATAAATTCAATTAATTGAAATTTATCATCCGGACCCAAATACCTTTTAGATTCAGGATCATTTGAGCAGTACATTAAAAACAACTCAACTTCGTCCGGCTTTAGCTCTAATGTTTTAGTAAAAAATTCAGGTTGAAAATTATCTTTTGCATATTCTGAAAAAGCTATATCAGAAATTACAGTTTCTTCTACGCCGTCTTTTTTACGAAGCAGTTTTTTAACATCCTTAAAAATACGCACGAAATCCATCCCGTATTTGATCGTCTGATCAGAATACATTGCTGTATTTTTTGCCGTAGATTGTTGATCGTCTACATATTGCATATCAACATATTTTTGAGAATTCCCATCAAGAGATTTAACTTTTAGCTCCTTATGAACCACAACCTCTTTCAGCTGGTTATTTACCAAATCTAATTTTATTTTAAAAAGTACCTCAGCACAATCTTTCTCTGTCAAAACATATTTTTTTGACTGAAAAGCAAGACCAGAAAACAATAAAGTATCTTTTGGTTTTGCCATGATATCAAATAAACCGCCAGCACCAATAAAGGTTCTTACATTTGCATTAATATTCATTACATAACCACTTTCTATGGTAAGAAAATCATTTAATACCTGACCGTGTAATGATTTTCTAGAATTATTTTGCCCTATAGCAAATTGACAAAATACGCACACAATAAATATTCCTAATTTATTTTTCATTTTCTAAAATTGTTAGATATTTTCGAGCTAGATCTGTTATCAAAAACATACTCATTGTTTTATTCTTTATATCCAAAGATACAGCAAATTCGGCATCATCTACACAATATAACTGAAATCCTTTTATATAATCTACAGGTATCTTTAATCGCTCGGTATAATAATTCTCTTCAAAAAGATATTCTAATTTTCTAAAAAGCGCTTCTTTTTTCTCCACATTTACCTCTTTTTTCAGCATTGCAGTACGTCCCGAAATTGAATTCAATAATTTATCTACAGATGTCGAAGTTGCAGTATAAACTTTCCTTTCAGCGGGTGTGTATTTTTTTTGTCCAGCCGGAATAATTCCTAAATTTTCTGCATTAATGTTGGCATTCTCGTTTACGATAACTTCTTTTAATGCCACTTCTTTAGCTGCCATTTTAATAACAAGCAATGGACTGCTTATATCTTCTAAAGTTATTCGACGTTTTAACGCATCGAGATTTACAGCCGAGAAAACGAGCACATCGCCTTCTTTGACCAAAATCGAGAACCTTCCTTCTGAATCTGAAATAGTAGAAATCTGTGAATTATTATTGACAATGTTAACCCCTTCAACTAAAGATGACTGCTCTGAGATTTGTCCCAAAATTTCTTTTGATGCAGCATTCTGCCCAAAACAAATTTGAACAAAAAAGAATACGAAGAGTATTTGTATTATATTATTTATTTTCAATTGCAATAATTTCTTTGTATTTGACAGCCAATTCTCCCAGCAAAAATTCTGTAGAAGTTTTATTTTTAGAATTTAAAATTGCAGTAAACTTTTCGTTATCTACCGCATAATATTCAAATCCTTTTACATATTCGGCTGGAATTTTAAGTCTTTCAATAAAATGTTCCAGACTAAACATACTTTCCAGAAGCTTCATAAAAATCTCTTTCTTCTCTATCGCAACTTCTTTTTTCAACATCGCGGTACGTCCCGAGAAAAAATTTAATAAAGGATCTGCAGAGACAGAACCTCCTGCCATTAATCCGGCATTTGCAGTCGCATTTAGCGCAGTAGCAGTATGCAGTTTTCTTTCGGCTTCTGTGTATGATTTCTGTCCACTCGGAATAATTCCCAAAGAAACAGCATTAATATTGTTATAATTTTTAATCACTACTTCCTGCAATTGATGCATTACCATATTTAAGCTTACAGAAAAGTTAAGGTCTGAAAAATTTTCTGCAGTCAATAAAACTCTTTTTTCTTTAAAACTTATAGAAGAAAAAACCAATACATCGTTTGGTTTTGCTGCAATCGAAAAAGTACCGGAATTATCAGTTGTTACTGTAGTTTCTGTTTGAGCATTTATAACATAAACGCCTTCTAAATCAGGACTGTTTGAAACTATTCTGCCGTTAATTACAGAACGTTCCTGACTTTGAGCCCATCCTGCCTGACTGATAACAACAACTAAAAAACATGTGATTTTATTAATCAAAATAGAAAAAAGTTAGAATTATTCTTAAAGATGTAAAAATATCTTAATGTGCTCCAAATTTAGTATTAAGAACATGGTAAAAATATGTTAATTAAACGAAAATTTAAACTTGAAAAAACAGACTTTTAATACCTTTAGCAACAACAAATTGAGTTTATTTTTTATGAAAAGTATTATTATCGCAAGTACTTCTACACTGCACGGCGGCAGTTATTTAGATTATTTATTACCTACATTACAATTGCATTTTAAAAATTGTAAAAATATTTTATTTATTCCATATGCCAGACCAAGCGGTGTCTCACACGATGATTACACAAAAAAAGCAGCAGAAGCATTTGCTTTAATAAATATCAAAGTCAAAGGAATTCATGAGTTTGAAAATCCTGCAGAAGCTATTAAAACCGCAGAAGGGATATTTACAGGAGGAGGAAATACGTTTTTGCTTGTTACACAATTATACAAAAACAATGTAATGCAGGTTTTATCAGAAACTGTTAAAAACGGAACACCCTATTTAGGCACAAGTGCCGGCAGTAATATTTGCGGTTTATCTATGCAGACTACTAATGACATGCCTATCATTTATCCTCCAAGTTTTCAGACTTTAGGATTAATTCCATTCAATTTAAATCCTCATTATTTAGATCCGGACGCAAATTCTCATCATATGGGTGAAACGCGCGAAACGAGAATCAAAGAATTTCATGCATTCAATTCCATCCCGGTTTTAGGCTTGAGAGAAGGAAGCTGGCTGGAAGTTAAAGGAGAAAAAATAACTTTGAAAGGAAATTTGACTGCTCGTTTATTCAAACAAAATGAAACTCCAGCAGAATTAGAAACAGAAAGCGACTTAAGCAGTTTAAACTAATTTTTCTACCATATAAGCTATAGAAGTCATTTAATTAAAGCTTCAGCAAAAAAACTTATTTACTTATATATTTTATATGGTTTTAAAATAGAGTAAAAACAAAAAATCCTCAAACAATGTTTGAGGATTTTGAAGAGCGAAAGACGAGGCTCGAACTCGCGACAACCAGCTTGGAAGGCTGGAGCTCTACCAACTGAGCTACTTTCGCATTAACAGGGTGCAAATATAAACAATTAAATGAATTAAAAAACAAAATTCAGTAATTATTTTTCTTTGATAAAAAAACCGAAACATTTAAGTTTCGGTTTTTTTAGAGCGAAAGACGAGGCTCGAACTCGCGACAACCAGCTTGGAAGGCTGGAGCTCTACCAACTGAGCTACTTTCGCATTACTGGTGCAAATATAAAAAATAAGTTCAGTTCAAAACAAGCTTTTTTTCAAAAAAAATTAATAAAAACGAACTATTTTTTATAATCTATTTAAAATTAAAAAGTTATATATTTATTTATTTTTCAAAAAACAGCGATACTTTGGATAAAACAATATTAAAACGAACTATTGTCTTCCAAAATCCAGCAATGACATAAAAAAAACCGCCGTAATCTAGAACAGCTAACAAAAAACTAAGCTTTAAAATATTTCAAAACTAAATCTCGATCAATATTTAATAGGAATTATTTCGTTATTTGAAAAAAGCCACACTATATTTGCGTTCGAAATTTATTTTTTAAGTCTAAGCACTGGTTGTAAATTTTCGGCGTACCTTTTGATATCAAATTATTGAAGAACATTATTTAGGTTAAAAAATATAATATGAAGAAAATTTACTTTCTGTTACTTTTAAGTATCATTATCAGCTGCAAAGATGATAAGCCAAAAATTATTCCTGCCGCCAAAAAAGCCGTTCCCACAATTATATTAACTGACGAAAGAAAAGTTTCAATTGATACTGCAAAAATTAACTCTTTTAAAAGCGAGACACTTAAACAGTTCTACAATTCTTCGGGAAATAAAACTGTTTGGGGAAATCTTAAAAAAAGAACTTATATTTTATCTCTTTTAAAGAATTCTGAGGCATTAGGTTTAAATCCAGATGACTACAAATCTTCTAAACTAGAACAGCTGGAAAAAAGAATAGCTTCTTTAAAAGATGTCGATCTGGCCACTTACGATATTTTACTTACTTATAATTTCGAATTATATCTCACCCATTTATATAAAGGCAAATTAGACCCTAAAAAATTATACACCGACTGGGATCTGGAAGAGAAAAAATTTGATGTTAACGACGCATTGATTAAAGCATTCAACAACAACAAACTAGATAGTATTGCAGAAAACATCCAGCCAAAATCAGCTCCATATAAAGAATTAATAAAAGCACTTGAAATAATTAATACTTTTCCTGACGATAGTATTGGCACTATAAAATCTGACACTAAAATAACCTTAAAAGATACCAGCAGCGCTTTAATAAACATAAAAAAAACGCTTTTGTTCTGGAAAGACATGTCTGGAAAAAGCGACAGCTTGACCAAAATTTACGACGAGAAAACCTTTGAAGCTGTTAAGAAATTTCAGGAACGACACGGATTAGCTGCAGACGGAGTTATTGGAGCAGGAACAATAAGTGCTTTAAATTATTCTAAAGAAAGACGAAAACAACAAATTATTGCCAATTTAGAACGTTGGAGATGGTATACAAATGATTTTTCCGAAAATTATTTTATAATTAATATTCCTGATTACAGTTTAAATGTGGTAGAAATGCAAGACACTACTTTGGTTCGAAATGTTGTGGTAGGAACAAGCAAAAGAAAAACACCAATTATTACTTCTGTTTTAAAATCTGTTGTTTTTAACCCAACCTGGACCGTTCCTCCTACTATTTTAAAAGAAGATGTTGTTCCTGCAATGAAACGCAATCGAAATTATTTGGCTAAAAAAAATATTACTATCTATGATACCGCGGGAAAAGTGGTAGATCCAAAAGCTTGGAACGAAAATAAACCGGGTAATTATCGTTACGTACAAAGTCCGGGTTATAACAATTCGCTGGGAGTAATGAAAATTTTATTCCCTAATCATCACAGCGTATACTTACACGATACTAATCATCGTAATTATTTTGGACGAAGCAATCGCTCTTTAAGCTCCGGGTGCGTGCGTGTAGAAAATCCGTTAGAACTAGCAGAACATATTCTAGACGATTCTGAGAACTATTCAAAAGAGAAAATCGATACTATTGTAGCTTCTAAAAAGACAATGTATACCAAAATCACAAAAAAGTATGCTTTGTACCAATGGTATTGGACCGCTTGGAGCAAAAAAAATCAGCTCATTTTCAGAGCTGATATTTATAATCTGGATTCGGATTTATATGCTAAATTAAGAGATTAATTTTTCTTCCATCGTAAAACTTCTTGACGGATGATAGATATACAAACACGATTTATCTTTGATCGTTTCAATTATCTCATCTGTCAATTCTACAGGAAGAGCTGGACAACCTTGGCTTCTGCCTAATCTTTTGTGGTCTCTGATAAAAGATTCAGAAACGTAATCTGCGCCGTGCATAACAACACCTCTTTCGCGGGCATTGCTGTTCAGACCTCTTTCTAAACCGTCTAAACGAAGCGAAGCTCCATGTTTACCTTGGTAAATTTCGCCTGTTGAATAAAAACCTAAGCTGCTTTTAAAAGAAGAATTTAAATTTGAAAATGCAGATGCAAATTCTTCTCCGGTATTTCTTCCGTGGGCAACTAAAGAGTTGAACAGAATTGTATTTGTTGTCATATCAATCACCCAAAGGCGTTTTACATTTGATGACAAACTAAAATCAATAAGGGTTAAAATGTTTTTTTGAACTATTCCTCTTTCTTTCAACAGGTAGAAACCTTTTAAGGCTTCAGAAAAAGTTTTAAGTTCCGGCATACTAAAATTATTAGCATTTAGAGCGTAATAAACGTTTTCAATACTGGCATCAACTGAAGGCTTTTCTGCTTTAGCAAAATTTTTAACCGTTGGTGCTTTTTTAAGATCGGCGGTGTTGTAAGAGTCTTTTCCAAAAGACATAATCAAAAACACCATTAAGGGATAAATTTTGTAAATCATTGAATTTCTTTAGGTTAAACAACAAATTTGGGTTCGGCAAAAGTATAAAAAAAATATAGGGGACAAAATAAAACTCTGGAAATGAGGTGCTTTTTGTTTAAACTTTAACAATTTATAAGCATAAAATTAGCAAATCGAGACAATTTTGCTATTTTTACAAAGAATTTACTTATAAAAATATTTTTAAAAATTGAAATTCTATAAAATAAAAATTTTAAAGTGTAACAATCTCAAAAAATACCCGTCTATTCTCTAGAAGACTTCTAAACCATTTTAAACCAAAATGAAAAAATTACTTTTTTTCTGCTTTTTGCTTTCTAGTTTTTGGATTTACAGCCAAAAAAAGACTTTGCAGGCACACCCAATCAACGAAAGTATTTCTATAGACGGAAAACTAGATGAGACTGCATGGCAAAATGCGAGCATTGCTACAGATTTCATTATGTTTCAGCCTGATAATGGAAAACAAATACCAGAAAACAAAAGAACAGAAGTTAAGGTTCTATATAACAATGATGCCATTTATATTGGTGCCACAATGTTTGATGATGAACCGCGTAAGGTTTTAAAAGAGATTTCGCAGCGCGATAACTTTGGAACTGCAGATATTTTTGGGGTTTTTATAAACGGCTTTAATGACGGCCAGCAGAATTTTGAGTTTTTTGTTTCCGCCGCAGATGTTCAGGGCGATTGTATTATGACTGATGTAAATGGTGAAGATTATTCGTGGGATGCTGTTTGGATGAGCAAAGCGATACTTACAGAGCAAGGCTGGAATGTCGAAATTAAAATTCCTTATGCTGCTTTACGTTTTTCTGGAGAGAACAAACAAACCTGGGGAATAAATTTCTTTAGAGAAATAAAACGAGATCGACAAAAGTACACTTGGAGCCTTATTGATACCAAATTAGGAACTTTTACACAGCAAAACGGTGATTTGCAGGGAATCGAAAATATTAAACCTCCTACCCGATTATTTTTTATGCCTTATGCATCTTTTTATCTAAATGCCGCAGAAGGTCAAAAAACATATGGCACGATGAAAGGCGGAATGGATATTAAATACGGAATTAATGATGCTTTTACTCTTGACGCTATTTTGATTCCTGATTTTGGGCAGGCGAAATATGATGATCAAATTCTGAATTTAGGTCCTTTTGAGCAACAGTTTAATGAAAATAGAGCTTTTTTTACTGAAGGAACAGACTTATTCAGCAAAGGAAATATGTTTTATTCCAGAAGAATTGGGGGAACTCCTTCTGTTGAACCAGCATTGATTGACAACGAAGAAATAATTGAAACGGTACAAAATGTAAATCTTATTAATGCGCTAAAAGTTTCCGGCAGAACAAAAAACGGATTGGGAATTGGAATTTTAAATGCCATTACCGAAAAAACTTTTGCCACAATAAAAGATACGATAACAGGAGAAACAAGACGCGAAATTATAGAGCCGTTGACAAATTATAACGTTTTGGTATTGGATCAGCGTTTTCGTAAAAACTCCTCGGTAACTTTAATCAATACAAATGTTACTCGAAATTTTCATTATAGAGATGCCAATGTAACGGGGCTGGCTTGGGACTTAAACACAAAAGCAAATACTTATAGTTTGTTTGGAAATGCAAAATACAGCTATATTCATGATACTGAAAACAAAACGGGGGTTTTTACAACAGTGGGTTTTGCAGAAACCAGCGGTAATTATCGCTACAGCGTAGGTACAGACTTTGTTTCAAAAAATTTCGACCCAAATGATTTAGGGATTAATTTCTACACCAATTATTATAATTTCTATGGAAATGCTAATTACAGGATTTTAAATCCAACGAAGCTTTTTAACAGCTTTAAGATTGATTATGATATGTACACGGAATTCAATAAAGAATCTGGAAAATTGCAAGACAATAAGATCAGTGCAGAGTTAAATCTTTCAACCGTAAAAAACAATTATTACGGAGCTGGATTTACAGTTTTCCCTTTAGAAACTCATGATTATTACGAACCAAGAGCAACAGACCGATATGTAATAATTCCACGAAAAATAGATCTTTGGGGAAGTATTTCTACCAATTACAATCATAAATTTGCAATAGACATAAATCCGTCCATATCTTTTGCCGACGAGCCTGGACGTATGGCATATGGCGTTGATGTAGGGCCGAGATATCGTTTTAGCGACAAACTGCTGCTTACTTATACTTTTAGTTTCTTTAAACGTAATAATAACAAAGGTTATATTGACAGCTATGACGATGATGACAACGAAAGCACTCCTAAAACAATTGTCTTTGCAAATCGAAATGTATTTACATATTCTAACACATTATCAGGAAAATATGCTTTAAACAGCGCCATGACTTTAAATCTGGCTGTTCGTCAGTATTGGTCTTATGCAGAAAATAAGGAAGCGCTTGAATTGGCTTCAGACGGAACCTTAAATCCATATCCTGAATACACAACAAATAAAAATTCAAGCTTTTATTCCTGGAATGCTGACTTGTCTTATTCTTGGTGGTTTGCGCCGGGAAGCCAGCTTTCTGTTTTGTACCGAAACAGCGCATCTAACTTTGAGCGAATTATTGACAAAGATTTCAAGAATACCGTTACAGGATTATTAAACAATGACGCTCTAAAACACATTTTTTCTATTAGCGTTAAATATTTTATTGACTATAATGGAGTCAAAAATAAGTTCGGAAAGAGAGCATAGCGTGAATTAATTTTAAAAAATAAAGACTTCTATAATTAAATTATTATTTTTTAATACGCTTCATTTTATTAACCATAAATTGTAACAATGCTTTCTTTCGCATTTTAGAAATGCCTTATCTTTGTAGAAAACAAAAAATGATGAACAAAAAAGTTATCCTTATGATTTTAGACGGTTGGGGAAAATCTCCTGACCCTAAAGTTTCTGCAATAGACAATGCAAATGTTCCTTTTATAAATAGTCTTTACACAAAATACCCAAGCGCACAGCTTAGAACTGACGGATTAAATGTTGGTCTTCCTGAAGGACAAATGGGAAACAGTGAAGTGGGACACATGAATCTTGGTGCCGGAAGAATTGTATACCAGGATTTAGCAAAAATAAATTTAGCAGTAGCACATCAAACACTTGCCAAAGAACAAGTTCTTATTGATGCTTTTATATATGCAAAACAAAACAACAAAAAAGTACACTTTTTAGGATTAGTTTCTGACGGAGGTGTTCACTCTCATACTTCTCACCTGCGTGGTTTAATAGATGCTTCGCAAGAATATGGTTTAGATCAGGTTTATGTTCACGCTTTTACAGACGGGCGCGATGTTGATCCAAAATCTGGTGCAAAATACATTCACGATCTTGAAGATTACATCAAAGAAACTCCTGTAAAAATTGCCTCTATTGTGGGTCGTTACTACGCAATGGACCGTGACAAACGATGGGAACGCGTAAAATTAGCTTACGATTTGGTTGTTAACGGAATTGGAATTCCTTCTACAAATGCTGTTGCAAGTGTTTTAGACAGTTATGCTCATGATGTTACTGACGAGTTTATTGCACCTGTGGTAATGGTTGATGAGACACAAAAACCCTTAGCAACGATCAGCGAAGATGATGTGGTAATTTTCTTTAACTTTAGAACAGACCGCGGACGCGAACTTACAGAAGCACTTTCTCAGCAAGACTTTCACGAGCAAAACATGCACAAGCTGAAGTTATATTATGTAACGCTTACTAATTATGACGAAACATATCATGACGTAAAAGTGGTTTACAATAAAGATAATATCACTGAAACACTTGGTGAAGTTTTAGAAAAAGCAGGTAAAAAACAAATCAGAATTGCCGAAACAGAAAAATATCCGCACGTAACATTTTTCTTTTCAGGAGGAAGAGAAACTCCTTTTGAAGGCGAATCCAGAATTTTAAGAAACTCTCCAAAAGTGGCTACTTATGATCTAAAGCCAGAAATGAGCGCTTTTGAACTTACTGATGCACTTGTTCCTGAATTGAACAAAGGTGAAGTTGATTTTGTATGTTTGAATTTTGCAAATGGTGACATGGTAGGTCATACCGGAATTATGAGTGCCGCTATTCAGGCTTGTGAAGCTGTTGATGCTTGCGTGAAACAAGTTATCGAAGCAGCTCTGGCAAACGATTACACAACAATTGTAATTGCAGATCACGGAAACTGTGAAACCATGATTAATCCTGATGGAAGTCCAAATACAGCGCACACAACAAATCCGGTGCCGATTATTTTAGTTGACAAGGATTTAAAAAATATTCAGAATGGTGTTCTTGGTGATATCGCTCCTACTATTTTAGAATTAATGGGCGTACAGCAGCCAAATGCAATGACTTGTCATTCGCTTTTGTAGAAAACACTTAAATATTTTAAACCATATAAGTGATATAAGTTCATTTAATTAAAGCTTCAAAAGCTTGATTCGACTTATATCTCTTATATGTTTTTTATTTTTAAAAAGGCAAACAGCTCTTATAGTTTAAATAATAAAATAATGATAAATCTGTTCGACACCATATATTACAAGTCCGATAATACCGCCGACAAGTGTGCCGTTTATTCTTATGTATTGAAGGTCTTTCCCAATTTCTAACTCTAGTTTTTCTGAAACTTCTTTTCCGTCCCAGCTTTTTACGGTTGAAGAAATCAGATCTCCAATTACTTTTTTATTATTTAAAAGTACAGATAATAAATCCTCTTTTATAAAATTATTAATTTTAGCAATCATAATTTCATCCTGACTTATACCTTCGCCAAAACTCTGAATCAAGCCGGAAATGCTATTTCTTATTTTTGATTCTTCACCTTTGTCCAAATCATCTGTAATAGATAATTTTATTTCATCCCAAATTCCGTTTATATAGTCCTGAACTTCTTTTTTACCTGTAAAACCCAAAATCAAATTGTTGATTTTGACTCTCATTTCTTCTGAATTTTTTACTTTATCCAGAAAGTCATAAACGTATTCATCTATCTTTGCTCTAACTTCGCTGTTAGGATCTTTGGCTGTATTTAAGAAATCGTACAATCCATTAAAAACTCCTTCTGTAATGCTTTTATCGGCTAAACCAAAACTCAAAAACGGCGTAGAATCTTTTACTTTTCTTCGAATAAGATCTTTATTATTGATCAATTCATTACTCAAAACATCAAAAAGATTAGTTAGTAATTGATTTTTCAATTCGCCTTTTTGAAGCGGCTCTAAAGCAACAGCAACCCAGTCGCCAAAATTTATGGCGTCTAGTCTTTCTCTAAACTGAACCTGAATAAACCGCTTAATATCTTCATCGTTAATTGTATTTAAAACTCCAGGAATAATATTTACCGAAACAACATTGGCAATTTTTATCGCATTTTCTTTTTGTGAAAGCCAATCTGAAGCTTTAACTGCAAAATTGAATTCATCCAATTTAATTTCCAGTTTCTCACGGTTTAAGAATTCCTCTGAAACAAAATTTCCTAAATTTTCTCCAATCTCATTTTTCTTTGTTGGAATAATTGCTGTATGCCAAATCGGAATTCCCATAGGATGACGAAACAAAGCTACAACAGCAAACCAATCGGCAATTCCCCCAACCATAGCGGCTTCGCTAAACGCCTGTAAAATTGGGATTTTAAAGTAAATAGCAATTATAAAAAGAAGTACTGCAACACCTAAAAGTGCCAAAGCATTTTGTTTCATTTTTTTTAAAGCTTTTACTTTCAATATATCTTGATCTGTACTAGTTTCCATGATTTCACACGTTTTTACTACTAATTTAGGGCTTTTTTACGAGATAATTTGTTTTTCTGGCTCTTAAAACAGCTATAAATTATCCGTTAAAATCTATACTGTTAAGATTCGTGAAATGAATATTCCAATATAATTTGCAGCAATCTGTAAATTCAAGGCAAAAAAAACCTAATTCACAGCAAAAAAATTAGATACAGAAATAATATTAAAATCGTACTTTTGCGAACTGAAAATGGGAAAAATATGATTATCCAAAAAACTAGAGAAGAAATCGAATTAATGCGCGAAAGTGCTTTAATCGTATCGAAAACATTAGGAATGATTGCTTCTGAAATTAAAGAAGGAGTTACTACATTATATCTTGACAAATTAGCCGAAGAATTCATTCGTGATCACGGTGCAACCCCAAGCTTTTTAGGATTGTACGATTTCCCGAATTCGCTTTGTATGAGTCCGAATGCACAGGTTGTACACGGAATACCAAATAACACACCCCTAAAAAACGGAGATGTAATTTCTGTTGATTGCGGCGCTTTTAAAAATGGATACCACGGAGATCACGCTTATAGTTTTGAAATCGGGGAAGTTGCTCCAGAAGTTAAAAAACTTTTGCAGGTGACGAAAGAATCTCTATATGTTGGAATTAGAGAATTTAAAGCAGGAAATCGCGTTGAAGATGTTGGAAATGCGATTCAGAAATATACAGAAGCACACGGTTACGGAGTTGTTCGTGAATTGGTTGGACACGGTGTTGGAAAAAAAATGCACGAAGAGCCTGAAATGCCAAACTACGGAAAACGCGGACGCGGAAAACTTTTTGTTGAAGGAATGGTTGTAGCTATTGAGCCAATGATCAATATGGGAACAAGAAACATCAAACAATTGAAAGACGGCTGGACAATTTTGACTGCCGACGGAAAACCAAGTGCTCATTTTGAACACGATGTGGCGCTAATTGACGGCAAACCAGAATTATTATCCACTTTTCAATACATCTACAAAGCTTTAGGAATCGAAAGTAATGAAGAAGATGAATTTAGAAAAGTGCCGTTGATATTATAACACAAATTTCACGAATTAACACGGATTAATGTTGTTGTGAAATTACACTGAATGAGTGAATGAATGATGAGTGAATTATATTTAAGAGAAGAGTCCTATAAAATTATAGGACTCTGTATGGAAGTGCATAAAATATTAGGAAAAGGACATAGTGAGAAAGTTTACGGCGACGCTTTAGAATATGAGTTTCAAAGAAATAATATTCCGTATAATCGGGAATTAAGATATAATATTAGCTACAAAGACATTATTTTGCCCAGTTATTACTTTGCAGATTTTGTCATTTTCGATAAAATTATTTTAGAGCTTAAAGCAATTGCAACATTATCAACAAGTGAAATTAAGCAGACATTAAATTATTTAGCTGCATCAAAAAACAAATTAGGTCTACTAATCAATTTTGGAGAAGACAGCCTCAAGTATAAAAGAATAATACTTTAACCCAAATCAAAGTTCGTGAAATTTCACCATGTGTTTATTAGTGTAAATTCGTGAAATTCGTGTTCAAATTATTTAATCGTGAAGAAACTTTTTAAACTCGTACTTAATACAATTCCACGTCCATTATTAATTCGTTTGAGTTATGTGGCGCGTCCAATTTTAGCTTTCTCATTAAAAGGAGATAAATTTACAGATCCAATTGATGGCAGAAGTTTTAAATCTTTTTTACCTTACGGATACGGAAAACAGCGCAACAATGTGCTTTCGCCAAGTACACTTTCTTTAGAAAGACACCGCTTGCTTTGGCTTTATTTAAACGATCAGACTGATTTTTTTACAGCACCAAAAAAAGTACTTCATTTTGCTCCGGAACAGGCTTTTTATAAAAGATTCCGCAAGCAGAAAAATCTTGATTATACTACCACCGATTTACTTTCGCCTTTGGCAGATGTAAAAGCAGATATTTGCAACCTGCCTTTTAAAGATAACGAATATGATGTTATTTTATGTAATCACGTTTTAGAACATATTCCAGACGATACAAAAGCAATGCAGGAATTATTTCGTGTTTTAAAACCGGGCGGAATGGCAATTCTTCAAATCCCGCAGGATTTATCCAGAGAAGTTACTTTTGCAGACGACTCAATTACAGATCAAAAAGAGCGTGCTAAAATATTCGGACAATACGATCACGTTCGTGTTTATGGACGCGATTATTTTGATAAGTTAAGAAGCATTGGTTTTATTGTAATCGAAGAAGATTATACTAATAAAATCGCACCAGAATTGGTAGAAAAATATTGTCTGGCAAAAGGAGAAATTATTCCGCTTTGCTTTAAACAGGAAAATTAGTTTTTCACTATATAAGTGATATAAGTTATTTAAAAAGTTTTCAGAATCGCCCTATTTTGAAAACTTTTTAATTTTATAAGCCGAACCAAAACCATACAAACCAAATTTCAAATCTTGGAACCTACAAATTCATTTCAGTTCTGTTTTGACATCAGTTTTGAAAAAAATCTGAATGTCTATATTCCAACAGCTTATATCGTTGAGGATGCCGGCGATATTAAATATCTAAACAAAAAAGCAAGTAAAGACGTACTGGAAAGCTTTGGAATTGTTTTGGAAAATTTAGATTCGAATACAAAAAAAATATTGACTATTTGCGAGTCTTTAAAACCTGAATTTATTTTCAAAAAATTCAGTGCAAAAATCAAATCGGCAAAGACAATTGCTGACTTGCAGAAAGATTCTAAAATTGATTTTGCAATTCGCCAGCATTTAAAAATCAATTTAAGTTCCTTTTATTGTATAATTACAGCAGAACAATTTCCGTTATCTCTTAATATGGGAGCCGAGAAGGATTTTTATCGCTCCAGAGTCAGTGTTGAACCGCTTGATTTTGAACCTCAGATTCAATTTGACAAACATCCTGAAGGTATTACTTACACCCTTTCTTTAAAAGAAAACGAAGCTGCTTTTTTACCGATGAACAGCACTGTTAACATTCTTTTGGATGAACCCGGCTGGTTGATTATCAATAAAAAATTAGGACAGTTAAAAGAGCTGAATTCTAAAAAACTGATGCCTTTTTTAAAGAAAAAATCAATTGAAATACCTTCGAAATTAGTCGATGATTATTTTAAAAATTTCATTCCCGAAATAGCTAAAAAAATTGACATCGAAGCCAATGGTTTTGAAATTGAACTTCGTGACAAGATCATTTCCTGTACGATTCAGCCTGTTTTTGATTTTTTTAAAAACTGTTATTATCTGAATCTTTATTTTGATTATAACGGATATTCTTTTGATGCCGGTAAAAGTAAAAAAACACATTCGTTTGTTGATTTCAGCATTGCGAATGAACCCAAAATAATTCAGTTTAAACGAAACTCTGATGAAAATTCATATGCAGACAAATTACTCGAAATTGGTTTAATAAAAATCAAAAACGAATTATTTGGATTGAATTCAGAAGCAGAAAATGAAGATCCTTATGTTAATATTCAGTTGATCATTGATCATAAAGAAAAACTCAAAAGTTTAGGTTTTACCATTCAGAATTTGAAACTGGAAAGCAAAGAAATCATTACAGAAAGTAATACCATTTCAGCCTCAAAAGACACAAAAGAAGATTGGTTTGATATTAAAATAATCATTGAAATTGGGACCTATACGATCAATTTTAAGGAAATTATTCCAAACATAAAAAGCAAAGAAAGACTCTTTTTACTGCCCGACGGAAATTATTTCTTGATTCCGCTCGAATGGTTTAGCAAATACGGTTCACTGGCCAAGCTTGCTAAAACAGAAAATGGAAATCTTCTTTTGCGTAAAAGTAATTTTACAGCTTTGGACGGAATTTCTGAAATCGACAATGATTTAGATCAAATTCATAAAGCAGAATATACGGCTTCAGATTTACTAAAAGCAACTTTAAGACCTTATCAGGTTGATGGTGTAAAATGGCTTTTGGGACATTTTAACTCAAGTTTAGGCGCATGTCTGGCTGATGATATGGGACTTGGAAAAACTTTGCAGACATTAGCAGTTTTGGTTTCTGTGCAAGAACAATTAGGCTTTACAACTAAAACAACCAATTTTGATTTGTTTCAAAACGAAACTACTATTGAAAGGGAACCTTTAAAAACATTAATTGTTTTGCCCTCTTCTCTGGTTTTTAACTGGTACAACGAAGCCGGAAAATTTACACCGCATTTTTCAAAAATGCAGTACATTGGTAATGACAGAAAATTATTAGCAGGAAGATTAGCATCAACAGATTTAATTTTTACCAGCTACAGCATTATTCACCGTGATATCGCAATTTTAGAAAAGTACGATTTCCGTTATTTAATCTTAGACGAAAGTCAATACATTAAAAACAAAAATTCTAAGATTTTTAAAGCCATAAACAAAATAAATACGGCTCATAAAATTGCACTTAGCGGTACGCCTATCGAAAATTCGCTTGACGATTTATGGTCACAAATGCAGTTTATAAACCCTGATATTTTGGGCAGTTATGCTTTTTTTACTGAAAATTTTAAAAATCCGATTGAGAAAAAGCAAGATGAAAATGTTTTGTCTGAATTAAAAAACCTCATTCAGCCTTATATTTTAAGAAGAACCAAAGAACAGGTTTTAAAGGATCTGCCAGAATTATCAGAACAGATTTATTATTGCAATATGGATCCTGAACAGGAAAAACTATACGAACAAGAAAAATCAAAAGCTCGTAATTTTTTACTAAAAACAGACGGATCAAGTCCCGACAAAATCAGTGTTATAAATACGTTGATGAAACTAAGACAATTAAGCAATCATCCTAAAATGGTTGATCAGGATTCGGAAATTGATTCCGGAAAATATATTGCCGTTACCAATTATCTTGAAAATTTGGTAAAAGGAAAACAAAAGACCATCATCTTCAGCTCCTTTGTTACGAATCTGAATTTTTATACCGATTGGTGCAAGGCAAACAAAATAGCTTTCTGCGAAATTACGGGCGAAACTCCCGCGAGCAAAAGAGAACAGCAGGTAAAAACATTTCAGGAAAAAGAAAATCCAATGTTGTTTTTTATTTCGCTAAAAGCGGGTGGCGTCGGATTGAATATTACTAAGGCTTCCTATGTTTTGTTCTTAGATCCGTGGTGGAATCCTTTTGCTGAAAAACAAGGAGTGGGCCGAGCACATAGAATTGGGCAATTGAATAAAGTAAACGTTATCAGGTTTATTTCTAAAAATACGGTAGAAGAAAAAATAATCAAACTTCAGGAAAACAAAAAACTGTTATCTGATTCGCTTTTAGAAGAAAGCTATATTAATGACGAAATCGAAGTGAACTTAGAATACATTTTGGGTTCATAAAAATTTGTTTTGAAACCAATATAACAGCTTATTTTACGTTATATAAATTTGTTATATTTACAATCTTACAACGTAAAAGATGCTAAAATTTTTGTTTCAAAAACTTCTTCTGCTTTTTATTTTTACTTCGGCCATCGCTCAAGAAGTACAGACAGAAGTTGTTCCTCCTTATAATATTAAAACTGTAACGTTTGTGCAGAACGGCAGCAATGTTGTTCCAATATTCGAACTAGGATCTTCGTTTCAGCTGCAGTTTGATGATTTATTTGGTAATGAAGCCAATTATTATTTTGAAGTTACACATTGTGATTACAATTGGAAACCAACCGATATCCCGAAAACAGATTACATAAGAGGTTTTGACAATCAAAGAATTACAGATTACACCAATTCATTCAATACGTTACAGATTTACTCGCATTACAGACTTTCCTTTCCAAATCAATTTGCAACGCAGCTTCGTTTATCAGGAAATTATATGCTAAAGATTCTAAATGAAGACAGAGAAGTTGTTTTTTCGAAGAAATTCATTTTATATGAAGAACGTTCGACCGTTACTGCGCAGGTAAAACGAAGCCGTAACCTGAGCAATATCAATTATATGCAAAACCTTGATTTTGCAATTGCATCAACTGAAATCAATTTTCAAACTCCGGCGCAAAGCGTAAAAGTACTGTTACTTCAAAATGGTAATTTTAATACTGCGATCAAAAATGTGATTCCGCAATATACCATTGGCAACCAGCTGATTTACAAATACGACAAAGAAACTCAGTTTTGGGCTGGGAATGAATTTTTATATTTTGAAAACAAAGATATTCGTGCTGCAAGTAATAACGTAGGCAAAGTGGGCACAAATAATGATATTTACAATTCTTATTTATACACGAATCAGGCAAGAGCCAATCAGATTTACAGTGTTTACCAAGATGTAAACGGAAACTTTGTTGTTAAAAATATAAACGGTTCTGATAATGAAATTGAAGCCGATTATGCGTGGGTATATTTTACACTTTCTGCTCCCACCTTCAGATTAAACAAAGACATCTATATTACCGGAATGTTTAATAATTACAGTTTATCGCCAGAATACAAAATGGAATACAACACCGATAAAGGAGTGTATGAGAAAGCGATAATGATAAAACAAGGTTTCACTAATTTTCAGTATACAATTGCAGATAAAAAAGGGGTAATTGATAATGAAAATGCTGTAGATGGAAACTTTTATCAGACTGAAAATGAATATATGATATTAGTATATTATAAAGAAAACACTGACCGCTACCAAAGAGTAATAGGAAAAGGAAATGCAAACTCTATCAATATAGTCAATTAAAAGATTGTTAAGTTTTTTAATCGTATGTTTTTTTTTGTAACTTTGCCACTATAACCAACACATATATACTACTTTAGTATGGTTTCCCAGATAACAAGAGGCATAAAAATATCTGTTTTGACTAGTTTTGAAGGTACTTACTTCAAGAACTACAAGATTCATTTTGCTTTTAGTTACGTAGTTACAATCGAAAATCACAGTAAAGATTCTGTACAGCTGACTTCACGCCACTGGGAAATTTTTGATTCTCTAAACGATTTAGAGGTTGTAGACGGAGAGGGTGTTATTGGCAAAAAACCAGTTTTAAAACCAGGAGAAAATCACACCTACAGTTCAGGTTGTTTATTATCGTCTCCTTATGGCGCTATGAAGGGTCATTTTAATATGATTAATTTCACTACTACAAAAACATTCAAAGTAATTGTTCCTACTTTTAGAATGTGTGCTCCTTTTGCTTTAAACTAAGAATTAATTTTAATCGACATTTTTTATCGTTATCTAAATCATAATTTTGTCAAATTATTAATTTATCCTTTGTACTTTTGTGCAGCGTTAGATTATTCGTAACAAATCAAATAATCCAACCCTAAAATTGTCTAATTATCTAATTTTAAATAAGATGCTAAAAGGATTCTTTCAAGTACCAAAAGCGGTAAACGAGCCTGTAAAAGGCTACGCTCCAAATTCACCAGAAAAAGCAGCAGTTCAGGCAGCTTATACTTCATTATGGAATTCTAAAATTGATGTTCCTTTATATATTGGAAGTGAAGAAATCAGAACAGGAAACACAAAAACAATATCTGCTCCACACGATCACAAACATATTGTAGGAACGTATCATTTAGCAGAAAAACAACATATAGAAAAAGCCATTGCAAATGCACTTGAATCAAGAAAAGCATGGGCAAATATGGCATGGGAACAACGTGCTGCTATTTTCTTAAAAGCAGCTGAATTAATTGCAGGCCCATACAGAGCTCGTATTAATGCAGCAACCATGATTGGCCAGTCTAAAAACATTCATCAGGCAGAAATTGATGCATCTTGTGAGTTGATTGATTTTTTACGTTACAACGTAGAATTTATGACTCAAATTTATAACGATCAGCCAAAATCTGACTCTTCAGTTTGGAACCGTTTAGAATACAGACCTCTAGAAGGTTTTGTTTACGCTATTACTCCATTTAACTTTACTGCTATCGCTGCCAACCTTCCTGCAAGTGCTGCAATGATGGGGAATGTTGTGGTTTGGAAACCAAGTGACAGCCAAGTTTTTTCGGCAAAAATTATTATCGATGTTTTCAAAGAAGCTGGAGTTCCTGATGGAGTTATTAATGTAGTTTTTGGAGATGCATTAATGATTACAGATACTATTTTAGCAAGCCGTGATTTTGCTGGAATTCACTTTACAGGTTCAACTCACGTATTTAAAGATATTTGGGCTAAAATTGGTGCAAACATTCACAATTATAAAACATACCCAAGAATCGTTGGTGAAACTGGTGGTAAAGATTTTATCATTGCTCACCCAAGTGCAAACGTAAAACAAATAGCTACAGGAATCACTCGTGGTGCTTTTGAATTTCAAGGGCAAAAATGTTCTGCTGCTTCAAGAGCTTATATTCCGCAAAGTTTATGGCCAGCTGTAAAAGAACAATTAATTGCTGATGTAAAATCTATGAAAATGGGTTCTCCGGAAGATTTTGGAAACTTTATTACAGCTGTTATTCACGAAGGTTCTTTTGACAAATTAGCAAGTTATATTGATCAGGCTAAAAAAGATGCTGATGCCGAAATTATAATTGGAGGTAACTACGATAAATCAGTTGGGTATTTTATTGAGCCAACGGTTATTGTAACAACAAATCCAAAATATACAACAATGGAAACTGAGTTGTTTGGACCAGTAATTACTATTTATGTTTACGAAGATGCAAAATGGGAAAAGACTTTAGAACTAGTTGATACTACTTCTGAGTATGCTTTGACAGGAGCTGTATTTAGCCAGGATCGTTATGCTATTGAAGTTGCTACAATAAAATTGCAAAACTCAGCTGGTAACTTCTATATTAATGATAAACCAACTGGAGCAGTTGTAGGAATGCAGCCTTTTGGCGGTGCCAGAGCTTCTGGAACTAACGATAAAGCAGGTTCTGCATTAAACTTACTGCGTTGGGCTTCTCCTAGAACTATAAAGGAAACTTTTGTAACTCCAGAAGATTACAGATATCCATTTTTAGGATAATTCAGTTCTCCTAAAATCACACATAACCCCCAGATTTTCAGTTACATTTGAAATCTGGGGGTTTTTCTTTTTAACACCCATAATCTATATTCAAAATATTTTGTAGTACTTTTCTTATTTGTTTGAGTTTCAGCTATATAGAACGAACAAAAAACTTATTTTACCATTTTTAAAACTTATTGTGGCATATTCAAAATGCGTATGCTTTATAAATTTGCTGTCAGAAATAACAGAGTTTAATAATTAGTCAGATAACTTTAAACAATAAGAAAGCAAAAATGAAAAATTTAAAAAAAATACCAAAAATAATTGTTCAGGCAAAAGTTGCTGATCATTTGATTGACTACAAGTGGACTCCTAAAATAATGGAAAAACTTATTGATCCGGTTGGTGAAAATGAAGGATTAGAACATATTTTAAATCAAATTAGCCACAAGGCATCAATGGGATTGGCTGCGGCAACATTAGAGTGGATTTTTTGGAGATTTAAAGAACTTTCTACAAAATCTGAAGACATTAGACAACGCATAGAAACTATGTGGAGTTCTATTGAAAATCCAGAAAACACAAATGATTTGGTTTTTGACATTGAGTTGGATTTTCCTGCAAACAACTATATAGACGGACCGATTTGGGTAAGTTTAATGAATGTTAGAATGATCGATATCCTTTATAAAAAAGGATCCAATTTCTTGCAGACTGAAACTTTAGGCCTTATTTTATTAGCACGTCACATTACTCCTAAAAAGAAAACATTTGATAAATGGTTTGATGACAACATAAACAAACTGATAAACTTTTATCCAAATCAAAATTTAAATTCAGTAAATGATCTGGAAGATTCGTTATACGATTACAGTAAAGACCCCGTAATCTGTCGTGAATTTTTCTTTGATTCTTCATTCGAATACAATGAAGAACAATCGAAAAAAGCATTAAGTGATTTTATTTCTAATATAAATTATCAAAAAAATCAATATTGTATAAAAAGAAAAGAATATGCTTCGGCGTAATCTCAATCAAAGTCAGTTTTAGTTTAATGGGTTAATAGATTCTGATTAGAAACCACAAGTTCTTTTATTAGTACTTGTGGTTTTATTTTTAAAATTTAATTTTTAGTATCATTTCCAAATCGGAATTTTTACAAAACTGTCGTTATACCATTTTATTTTTAGAGGTACACTTGCATCTTTTATCGTTTCTTCTGTCACAATTTTTCCGGAACCTTGATTTAATTCTGAAAACGGATTTTTATTGACATTTAAGGTAATTAACAATCTGCTTCCCTTATTTAATTGCCTGCTTACCAAATGTGAATTTGAAAAAGGAATTGATTCAATTTTCTCGGGCTTTAATAACCTTCTTGTGGTAATATCTTTTGCGTAACTGGCACGCCCAATAAAATAAGACAAATGAAAATATTCTCCAGTCGGTGTCACTTCATAAAGTGTAACTCCAATATCCATGTCTTTTTTATTAATACTTGCCTTTATTTCACCAATAAAAGAACCGTTTACAAGAATTGGTTTTTTCAGAGGGTCACTTATAAAAGCAAATCCGCTGCTGGTATCAATTTCTTGTTTAATAATTGGGTCAGGATAATAGTCATTATTACTCAATTGTCGATCAGCAAAATCAACTTCTTGGACTAAATACCCTAACTTATTTGCTTTTTTAGAGGTTAAAGAATAGAAGTTTTCACCTTTATTTTTAGAATTCGTCAAATATAAAGTCAGGAAACCATTATTTATTTTTGCCAGAGAAGGCGCACTCCTCCATTCATTTGCTCCCATCACCTGATAGTTTACCCTATCTTTTAAAATTTCTGGCTTTGGACCACTTTTAAATATATAATCAAACCATTCGAAGGTAATCTTATTTGTATTTATTAACGCATCTGCATCAACTTTATAGCCATTCAAAACAGTTGCACCTTCTCTCTGCGCACCAAAGTGACTGTATGGACCAATTATTAAATGATAATCTGCCCGAGGATTATATTTCTCGAGTTCTCTTAAATAATACAAACCAGAATTTTGAGAATCATTGTAATAACCATCAATTGCTAAAACAGGAATATTTATTGCTGCAAATTCTTTTCCATAGGGAGCCATTTTTTTCCAATATTCATCAAAAGAAGGATGTGCAATCCATCGTTGAAAAAGTCTGTTGGGAGTTCCGTCAATGCTGTCCATTTTTTTGTAAGCCGCTCCGCTGTTCCACCATTTAAACATCATATTTCTAAAGCGCTGTCTGTCATTTCCAGCAACTGTATCTAAATATTTATTATTTCCTATATAAAAAGACCATTCGTAATTTGGATTTATAAAGACATTATTCTCCATCGGCAGTCCCATTCCGGGCCTATTGGCAACATACGGGACAATTGTTTTAATTGCCGGATGCATTTTTTTACAAGCTGCCCATTGCGTAAACCCATTATAACTTCCTCCATACATGCCTACACTTCCGTTACACCATTCTTGCTTACTGATCCAATCTATTACATCATAAGTATCGGCGGCATCATTTTCATACGGAAATATTTCATTTGGACTAAATCGCTTTCCGCGCGAGTATGCCATTACACCCACATAATCTTTATCTGCAGTTTCTTTTAAAGATTTTAAATCTCCTTTTTTATCTCTTACATAAATAGTATACTGCAATATGACAGGTTTTGGAACATTTACCCCCTTTTTTCTAACTACTATTGCAGAAATTAATGCACCATCGCGGGTTTTAATCATTACACTGTCCTGAATATTATATGCATTTTTTAAATCGGCCTGCCTAGCTGATTTTGTCTGCTGAGAAAAACAATTTACAGCAAACAGAAAAACAAATAAAAGCTTTAGAGGAAATTTCATTTAAACAACTTTTTAAGATTACTAATTGATTGATTAGTTTTTTGATACTCAAATATAATGGTTTTCAGATATTTAATTTCTTTTAATGGATTTCTCAAACAAAAAAATCCGAATCTTAGTAAGATCCGGATTTTCTATAAAGTTGTTATATGATACAAATAATTTTCTACGCTTTAAACTTTAAAGGTAAATGCACTACTTTTTTTGTTTCAAAAAATTCATCTTCAAAAAATTCAGCCAAATCATATAAAGTGGCATTTGGAAAATCTTTTAATTCTTCTGAAAGATCGCCCCCTTTAAGATAAAGTATACCGTTTTTTAAAGTGTGTTTATGCTGTTTTTTGATTTTGTCTTTTATCCACGATACAAAATCAGGCATATTTGTTACGGCACGGCTCACTATAAAATCAAAATCGCCTTTTGCATTCTCTGCTCTTAATTGCTCTGCTTTTACATTTTTTAATCCTAAAGCATCGGCAACGCCCTGAACTACTTTTATTTTTTTTGCAATAACATCAATCAGGTAAAAACGAGTTTCGGGAAAAAGAATTGCTAACGGAATTCCAGGAAATCCACCGCCTGTTCCCACATCCAGAACTGTAGTTCCCGGTTCAAATTTCATTATTTTTGCAATTCCAAGCGAATGTAAAACGTGTTTGGTATATAAGGCATCAATGTCTTTTCTGGAAATCACATTGATTTTTTCGTTCCAATCGTGGTATAAAAAGTCTAACTTTTGAAATTGTTCGATTTGAATGTCGGTCAAATCAGGAAAATATTTCAGAATCTCATCCATTGCTCTATTTTTTTAACAAAAGTAATACTTTACGATTGAAATATTTAACTCAATTTTGCAAATTGAGAATTTATAATAATTACCTTTGAGGCTATTTAAATTAATTATGAATAAGACTGCACCTACATTTGCAAGGCAAGATAATATGAAGTTTTTCAGAACCCTTAATACACGGGTTAACAATTACTTCAAAGAAAATAATATTAAAAAAACCGGAAATTGGAAACTTCATCTTAAAGCTATAATTCTTTTTGCTGTTTTCCTTACACCTTATTTTTTAATCTTAACACTTCCGATGCCGTTTTGGGTTATGCTGCTTTTATCAATCGTTATAGGGATTGGTATGGCCGGAGTCGGTATGAATGTGATGCACGATGGAAACCACGGCTCCTATTCGACCAAAAACTGGATTAATAAATTTATGGGAGGTACTATTTATGTTCTGGCCGGAAATGTTTACAACTGGCAGGTTCAGCATAATGTGCTTCACCACACTTATACAAATATTCCTGGACATGATGAAGATCTGGATGCCGGAAGAATTATTCGTTTTACAAAAGATGCTAAATGGCATAGTTTTCACCGTTTTCAGCATTATTACTCTGTTTTCTTATATGGATTACTGACTTTTAATTGGGCGATTACAACCGATTTTAAGCAAATGCGTAATTATTTGAAAAGAAAATTATCATATGGAGAACCAAAAAACCCAAAAATTCTTTGGACAACTTTAATCATAACTAAAGTAATTTACGTTTCGATATGGATCGTTTTACCAATGGTAATTGGAATTACATGGTGGAAAGTACTTGTTGGCTTTTTTATCATGCATTATACTGCCGGATTAATTCTGAGCGTCGTTTTTCAATTAGCGCATGTTGTAGAAGAAACTACAAACCCTTCTCCTAATGAATTGGGTGAAATGGATAATACATGGGCTATTCATCAATTGTTTACTACAACCAATTTTGCTCCAAAAAATGCAATTGTTAATTGGTATACAGGCGGGTTGAACCATCAAATCGAGCATCACATTTTTCCAAATATCAGTCACATTCATTATGGTAAAATTGCAAAAATCGTAAAAGAAACTGCAAGAGAGTGCAACTTACCGTATTACGAATACAAAACAATGACAAGCGCCGTTATTGCTCACTTTAAGCATTTGCGTGAGTTGGGAATGAAACCTGAATTAGCTGTTTAAACTAAAAAAAATCTATTAATAATTAACCTTCCTTAATTATAACTGCAATTAAGGACATTCAAAATTTTTATAATGAACCATATTCTTTCAGACAGAATCAACAACCTTGCAACTTCGCAAACATTAGCAATGGCCGCTTTAGCACGCGAACTAAAAGCACAAGGAAAAGACATTATCAGTTTAAGTTTAGGTGAGCCTGATTTTAATACACCAGACTTTATTAAAGAAGCTGTAAAAAAAGCAGTTGACGAAAATTACAGCACATATTCTCCAGTTGAAGGTTATTTGGAATTAAGAGAAGCAATTTGCAGAAAATTTAAAAGAGATAACGGATTAGAGTATAAACCAACTCAAATCGTAGTTTCTACAGGAGCAAAACAATCTTTATATAACATTGCACAAGTAATGTTAAACGATGGTGACGAGGTTATTTTACCAGCACCTTACTGGGTTTCTTATTTCGAAATCGTAAAACTTTCGGGTGGTGTTCCTGTTGAGGTTCCAACATCTGTAGATACTGATTTTAAAATTACACCAGAACAATTGGAAGCTGCTATCACACCAAAGACAAAAATGATGTGGTTTAGTTCGCCATGTAACCCTTCAGGTTCTGTTTACAGCCGAGAAGAATTAACAGCACTTGCAAAAGTGTTGGAAAAACATCCAAATATATATGTAGTTGCTGATGAAATTTATGAGCACATTAATTTCTCAGGAACTTTCTGCAGTATCGGTTCAATTCCGGGAATGTTAGAAAGAACTATCACTGTAAATGGAGTTGCAAAAGCTTTTGCAATGACAGGATACAGAATTGGTTACATTGGAGCGCCTGAATTTATAGCAAAAGCATGTACAAAAATTCAGGGGCAAGTAACATCCGGAGCAAATTCTGTGGCGCAGCGCGCTACAATTACAGCTGTAGATGCAGATCCAAGTGTATTAAACCACATGGTTCAGGCTTTCCACACTCGTAGAGATTTAGTGGTTGGATTATTAAAAGAAATTCCAGGCGTAAAAATTAACGTTCCAGAAGGAGCATTTTATGTCTTCCCAGACGTTTCGTCTTTCTTCGGAAAAACGTTGAGAGGAACTGAAATCAAAGATGCAAACGATGTTTCTATGTATCTTTTGGCTGAGGCAAACGTTGCAACAGTAACCGGAGACGCTTTTGGAAATCCAAACTGTATTCGTTTCTCTTACGCAACAAGCGACGACATTTTAAAAGAAGCATTACGCAGAATCAAAGAAGCTTTGGCTGCATAAAACTTAAATAATATTACTAAAACGGCTTAAGGTTCAAAGTTTCATCACTTTATACTTTAAGCTGTTTTTTTATGAAGTTAAGAACCATCACACAAAAAAATGAAATCTCAATTCTAATCAAACCTGTTAATTAATAATTCATTTTTCTAAGAAAAAATACTTTTCTCTTAGTATTCGTTAAAAATTATTTGCGCTTTCAAAATTCCCATTCCACAATATTATAAACAAGTGCTATAATTCTGTAAGGCTTAACGCTTTATAAAATCTCAACTTTGTATTATACAAATTATTAAAAATTATAGTCATGATACACACAGATGAAACCACAAAAGAAGCTATTAGCACATTAGAAGGATTAATTTCAATTCTTGAAGACGGAAAACTAGGATATACAAATGCTGCAGAGCATGTAGAAAATGCCTTAATTAAAACTGATTTTCTTGAATATGCCCGCGAGCGCGCCTTATTTATTGTAGAATTACAAGACGAAATCAACAAACTTGGAAAATCAACAGATACATCTGGAGGAGGACCATTAGGTGCTTTACACCGTACATGGATTGATATAAAATCATCTTTTACAGGTGGTGATACTGAAGCGATTATCAAAGCTTGTGTTACAGGAGAAGAAGCTGCAATTGAAAAATATAAAACAGCTCTTGAAAAAAACGAATTAGAGTACAATCAAATTTCTATCGTTACAAAACAGTTGAATAGTATTGAAAATACTTTGACTAAAATTAAAATGAAAGCGAATTAATCGATCGATCGATTCATACTTTTTAGAGAACCGCTCAGTCTTTGGATTGGGCGGTTTTTTGGGGATAAAATAAATTATCTTTTTGAGTTCATGATTATTTTATACTTTTAAACACCTTTTATAACTATAATCTAAAATAATCATCTATTAAAAAATGAAATCATTTCTTTTAATTTTTATAATCTTTTCAAGTATTAAGATTTATTCGCAAAGCACGCAAACCTCTCTAAATTTTGGAAAAAATAATGATTTTCATTCTGATAAAATAGTTTCTGAAACCACAACAAATAGAACTTTTTATAATCGTAGTGGCACTACGGAGCGTACGAAGGAAGTAAAATCCTATAATACTCAAAATAATGTTATTGCTGAACTTCGATACGATGAAGACAATAATTTAAAACAACGCTTAACTCGAATTTACGACAGCACTGGAACACGATGTTTAGCTAGAAAATTTGAGAACTGGCATAGGTACTTAGGTCATTCAATCGAAACTGCAATTTATACCTACGATTCTAAAGGTTTTTTAATAAATGCTTCTGACAAAAATCAAAAAGGGCAAATTTATAGACAAACTAATTTCATTAATAATGACAAAGGAGATCCTATTGAGATAATAAATTTCAACGGAGAAGAGATTATTGGAAAAGAAAAAAACGAATATAATTACGATAAAAATGAAGTCACTATTAAATACTGCAATAAAAATAATGAATTACTTAGCTCGCAAACGAGCACTATTGATTACTCAAAAGTTAATTCTGATGACATTGTAAACGAACATGGCGATATTATTAAATCAGCTACTTATGAAACGGAGATAAAGTACGATAAGTTTGGAAACTGGATTAAAGAAAAACATTCAGTAATACGAAATGGTAAACTCACAAAACAATCTGAAACATCACGAACCATAAAATATCTTAATTAAAACACAATCATTCCATATAAGTTAACAATTTCAAAAAAATCACTCCATCTCTAGCAATCTCAAATAATTTATAAGACCTTTGCAAACTTTTTTACGTGAATACCACAGAAGGTTAAAGTTTTAGAAATGAAGAAGAAAATCGAAATATTAGCTCCTGCTAAAGATTTAATTGGAGGAATGGCTGCTATAAACAGCGGCGCCGATGCAGTTTATATTGGTGCACCGCAATTTGGCGCACGTTCTAACGCTAATAACTCTATTGAAGATGTTGCAGCTTTGGTACAATATGCACATTTATTCAACGCACAGGTTTTTGTCGTTATGAATACCATTCTTTACGACAATGAATTAGAAACTTGTCGCTCAATGATTTGGGAATTATACGACATTGGTGTTGATGCCCTGATTATTCAGGATATGGCGATTATGGAAATGGACTTACCTCCTATCGTACTTCACGCCAGCACACAAGCCAATAATCGTGATGCTGATAAAATCAAATTCCTAAAAGATGCCGGAATCAAACGTGTGGTTTTAGCCCGCGAATTGAATTTACATCAAATTAAAACAATCTACGACGAAGCCGATGTAGAATTAGAGTTTTTCGTAACCGGAGCTTTATGTGTATCCTTCAGTGGAAACTGTTATATGAGTGTGGCAAACGGAGAACGCAGCGCCAATCGTGGTTCTTGCGCACAAAACTGCCGTTTACCTTATAACTTAATCGACGGAAACGGAGAAACTTTAATCAAAAACAGTCACTTACTTTCTATAAAAGATTTAGATATCTCAGATCAGATTCCAAATCTAATTGAAGCGGGAATTGTTTCTTTTAAAATTGAAGGAAGATTAAAAGATGTAGTTTACGTTAAAAATAACGTATCCTTTTTACGTCAAAAACTAGACAGTTATCTACAAGGCGCAGGAAATGATAAATACATGAAAGCTTCATCTGGAACTTGTACGTATACATTTGATTCTTCTTTAAACAGAACTTTCAACCGTGGTTACACCGATTATTTTGTAAACGATAGAAATCACAGTATTGGTTCTTGGGAAAGTCCAAAATCAAAAGGACAATACATTGGTAAACTTATAAGAACTGTTGGAAACGCTTACGAAATCGAAAACGGCGAATTACTAAACAACGGCGACGGACTTTGCTTTATCAACGAAAATAATGAAGCCGACGGAATCTACGTAAACAAAGCCGAAAACGGTAAAATTTACCCGAACGTTCTAAAAGAAGTAAAAGACGGAACTTTCATTTATAGAAATAACGACGCTGCTTTCATCAAAATTGTTGAAAGAGAAGACAGCGCAGTTCGTAAATTAAGCACTACTTTATTACTTACAGAAAATGAAAATGGTTTCGAATTAATCGCCACCGATGAAGACGGAAACGTAAGTACAGTAAAATTAGAGCATTCAAAAGAGCAGACAAAAACGGGCGAATCAATCGAGGAAAACATCAAAACACAATTGGCAAAAACAGGTTTCACGCCTTATACAGCCGATGAAATTACTATTATGTTTTCTCAAAACTGGTTCCTTCCTATTTCAAAAATCAACGAAATGCGAAGAACGGTTTACGATCAATTAACCGAAATTCGTTTAGCAAATTACAAACGCGAGGAACACCAATTAGTAAAAACGTCACATCCTTATCCTGAAACCAAATTGGATTTCATGTACAACGTTTCAAACAAAACGGCCCGTAAATTCTACGAACGTCACGGCGTTACCGAAATCGAAAAAGCATTCGAATTACAATGGGATCCGGGAAAATCTCGTGTAATGACCACCAAATATTGCATCAAATACGAATTAAAAAAATGCCCAATACACCAAAAAGATATAATGGGGGTTAAAGTAAAAGAACCTTTAGTTTTAAAACAAGGCGAGCTTGAATACAAACTAAAATTCAATTGCAAACCCTGCGAAATGGAAATTTGGGAAAAAGACGCTGAATTCGAAATTGAAGAAGATCATTTTCATTAATATACAAACCGATACTTTTTAAAAGAAGTGTCGGTTTTTTGTTTGGGCGTGTCCCTCCGGGCCGGGCTATACGTTGCAAGTCCTCGCACTTCCTTCGTCAGGCTGTGGGCTTTCCACTTCTATCCCTCACGCAAACATTTTCATAAGAACTTTTACGTTATAATTCCCATGATTTTGTCATTTCGACGAACGAGAAATCTCCGCAAGTAACTCCGTTCCAATTAGCCAACCTTTGTCGAGCTTCTCGCGTAGATTTCTCCTTCGTCGAAATGACAGACTGTGCTGAAAATCTCCCGAATCTGCAAAATCTGCATGAGAAATTCTTTGCAAACCTTATTTTAACTTAAAAAAACTTCGCGCTCTTTGCGTAAATCTTTGCGAACTTTGCGGTTAAATTATAGATTACGCAGACGCACTGCAGTGCGCCTCTACACTTGCGGTTAAAAACATTTTTCGCTACTTTTACTACTCCAATATTACAAAACTCCAAAATGAAAATACTACTCCTAGGTTCAGGCGAATTAGGCAAAGAATTTGTCATTGCCGCACAAAGAATCGGACAAACCATAATTGCAGTTGACAGTTACGAAAATGCTCCGGCAATGCAAGTCGCACACGGTTTTGAAGTCATCAATATGCTTGACGGCGAAGCGCTGGACAGAATCGTAGCCAAACACAAACCAGACTTTATCGTTCCCGAAATAGAAGCCATTCGCACCGAACGTTTTTACGATTATGAAAAACAAGGAATTACTGTTGTTCCTTCAGCAAAAGCGGCCAACTTTACTATGAATCGTAAAGCCATTCGTGATTTAGCTTCAAAAGAATTGGGCTTAAAAACAGCTAAATATCAATATGCAACATCAGCAGAAGAACTGCAAAAAGCTGTTCAGGAAGTTGGAATTCCGTGTGTTGTAAAACCCTTAATGTCCTCTTCGGGAAAAGGACAATCGACTATAAAAACAGAAAGTGATATCGAAAAAGCTTGGCAATATGCCGTTGCAGGTTCGCGTGGCGATGTTATCGAAGTTATTGTAGAAGCTTTTGTAAATTTTAATTCGGAGATTACGCTTCTGACCATTACTCAAAATAATAATCCCACTTTGTTTTGCGCGCCAATTGGGCACCGACAAGAACGCGGCGATTATCAGGAAAGCTGGCAGCCGGCACAAGTATCTGAAGCTGATTTATATGAAGCGCAGGATATGGCAGAAAAAATTACAGAAGCACTTGGAGGTGCAGGACTTTTTGGAGTTGAATTTTTCCTGACTAATGAAGGTGTTTATTTCTCTGAGCTCTCTCCGCGTCCGCACGATACCGGAATGGTAACTTTGGCCGGAACGCAGAATTTTAACGAATTTGAATTGCATTTACGCGCGATTTTAAGTCTGCCAATTTTCGAAATTACGTTAGAAAAAGCCGGAGCAAGTGCCGTAATTTTAGCTTCTGAAGATGCTGCAAATCCAACTTTTACCGGAATTGAAAAAGTAGCTGCTTTACCAAAAACTGATTTTAGGATTTTTGGCAAACCAACTTCAAGACCTTATCGCCGAATGGGAGTTGTTTTAAGCCACGATTCATTAGCCACTCCAATTGAAAAAGTAACCGAACGCGCCAAAGAAACGGCAAAATTAATAACTGTAAATTCTTAAAAAATGAAAAAACTTATATTCATGCTTTTCCTTTTTATCGGAATTGCAGCTCAGGCTCAATCTAAAAAAGTAATCGATAAACCAACAATTGTAGAAGCTTCTTGCGGAGAATGCCAATTCGGAATGAAAGGCAAAAGCTGTGATTTAGCCGTTCGCATCGACGGAAAATCGTATTTTGTGGATGGAACAAAAATCGATCAGCATGGTGATGCACATGCAGAAGATGGTTTTTGCAATGCGATCAGAAAAGCTTCTGTTACCGGAGAAATTGTGGGCAATAGATTTAAAGCAACTTCATTCACTTTAATAGAAGACAAAAAATAATGACATTAATACTAGAAAACATTGCCAAACATGTTTCTTTAACACCAGAAGAACAGGCGCTTTTTTTATCTAAATTAGAAACGAATACTTACAAACCTAAAACTATTTTATTGAATGCCGGCGAAATCTGTAAACATTCCTATTTTGTTAATTCGGGAATTTTAAGAAGCTTTAATATCAATGATAATATTGTGGAACATGTACTTTCATTTGCCTGCGAAGGCTGGTGGATGAGCGATATGTACAGTTTTTTTTCTCAAAAACCGGGACAACTTTTTATTGAGGTTCTGGAAGAAGCAGAAGTAGTTTCATTATCTAAAGAAAATCAGGAACAATTGTATCTTGAAATTCCTAAACTGGAACGCTTTTTTAGAATTCTGATTGAAAATTCATTAGTTGCCAATCAGCAAAGATTAATGGATAATTTAAGTTTACCTGCGGAAGAACGCTTTGATAAATTCACAAAGAAATATGGAACTTTAGTTCACAAAGTTTCCCAAAAACAGATCGCTTCTTTTATTGGTGTTACGCCTGAATTCTTTAGTAAAATGAAAGCGAGACTATTGAAGAAATAAGTTTTTTTTCACAGATTTGCTTCGCCTTTTCGCTATCTTTCAGGTCAAAGATTAAAATGATTTTTTGCCACGAGTTCCACAAATTTTCACAAATTAAGCTGAATTGGAATTCGTGGAAATTTGTAAATTGAAATTCATTGAAGAAAAACCTTTAGATGTTATGAAATATTTTATTTTAATAATAGCCTTGATTTCATTTAACTTGAATCAAGATACAGATAAGCTTAATGGACGCTACAATTATTTAATAGAAGACAATAATGTCTACATCCAAAAAGATAAAATTACTTTTAAGGATAGTGTTTTTGTGTTTGATAATAAATATATGCCAAAAGGAAAAATCTCTTATGGTAATGTGATACTATTGGATAATTTCATAAATACTGATTTAATTATAAGCATTTCAAAAGATCAAATCAAAAAAGATACTATTCCGTTTTACATGCATGATAAGAAACATCGTGTTATGAATTATCTTGATATAGTTGTTGGGAAAGGGAAATTGATTAGGATTAAATAATTCATATTTTTTATAATCTCGCAAAGACGCGAAGGCGCAAAGTTTATTTTCCTTTGAACTCAAACACAATCTTGTCATCTCGACGAAGGAGAGATCTTCAAGAGAAACTCCTCATGCAATATCACCAATCTTTGTCGAGCTGCTTGCGAAGATCTCTCCATCGTCGAGATGACAAACTGTGTGGCTACATTTGCTAAATAATTTGGTAGTAAAATCTTTGTCGAGCTGCTTATGCTGGATGGATTGAAATCCATCCCTACAATCTCTAAGTTCCTACGGAACTTTGTCCCTTTACACCTCTTCAACTTCTGAAAATGAAACTTCTTGCCTAGCCCTGATAGAAGCGGCATCCTTTTGTGGTTTCGTTTTTTTCTAACGAGATCACAAAAGATACAGCGGAGAGCAGGACATCAGGTCTTTTGAAAAACTAAACTTCTGCTTCTAAAAAAACTTATACACCATAATACTTATATTATCAGTAACTTAGGATATCAAAAACTTTTCTTAATCTAGGTTAAGTGTGTTTGCTTGATGTTGGTGGTAAATTTGTACCATAATAATAACACAAGCAAAACATCATGGAAAATATAGTATTACACAAAGCAGAAACCAGAGGAAATGCAAATCACGGTTGGTTGAATGCTTATCATAGTTTTAGTTTCGCGAGCTGGTACAATCCAGATAGAATTCAGTTTGGAGCACTTCGTGTTTTGAACGATGATACGATTGCAGCTGGAATGGGTTTTGGAACGCATCCTCATGATAATATGGAAATTATTACGATTCCGCTTGAAGGTGATTTAGCACACAAAGACAGTATGGGAAATACTGAAATCATCAAAAATGGGGATATTCAGGTAATGAGTGCCGGAACTGGTGTTCAGCACAGTGAGTTTAACCCAAATGCAGATCAGCAGACTAAATTATTGCAGATCTGGTTGTTTCCGAACAAAAGAAATGTGGCGCCACGTTACCAGCAAATTACTTTGAATGTTGCGGACAGACACAATAAATTATCTCAGATTTTATCTCCGAATGCAGATGATGAAGGCGTTTGGATTCATCAGGATGCCTGGTTCAATATGGGTAATTTTGACTCAGGTGTATCTACAGAATACACAATCAAAAAAGAAGGCAACGGAGTTTATGCTTTTGTTTTAAAAGGAAATGTAACAATAAACGGTCAGGAATTGAATACTCGTGACGCGGTTGGAATTTCAGGAACTGATATTTTAAAAATACAAGCTAATACAGATGCGGAATTATTATTGATGGATATTCCGATGAATTATTAATTCGACAGCAATTTTTCAAACAACAAAAACAAACAAACGGACAATTAGAAAGTTATTCATTTTTTTTCTTAATCTAGGTTAAGTGCCAAATAAAGACAGTAGAAGTAACTTTGTCCTATCAAAATGAAATTAATTATTTAAAAATAAAAATTATGGCAACTACAAAATGGTCAATTGACCCAACACATTCAGAAATTGGTTTTAAAGTTAAACACATGATGTTTACAAATGTTTCAGGTAAATTTGGAACTTACGATGCAACAATTACTTCAGAAGGAGAAAACTTCGAAAATGCAGCAATCGAATTTTCTGGTGACATTGCTTCTATTGACACTGCAAATGCAGACAGAGACGGGCATTTGAGAAGTGCAGATTTCTTTGATGTTGAGAACAATCCAAAATTAACTTTCAAATCTTCAACTTTCAAAAAAATTGATGCTGGAGATTACGAAATTACTGGAGATTTAAGCATTAAAGGTGTTTCAAAATCAGTAACATTTCCGGTAGACTTTAGCGGTATCATGACTGATCCTTGGGGAAATACAAAAGTAGGTTTAAGCATAGAAGGAAAAATCAATCGTAAAGATTGGGGTTTAAACTGGAACTCTGCTCTTGAAACTGGAGGAGTTTTAGTAGGAGAAGAAGTAAAATTAAACATTGAATTACAATTTGTAAAACAAGCTTAATTATTAAAAATAGGTTTTAATTTGGTTGGTTAAGAAGCCTGCACTTTTTAGGAAGTGCAGGCTTTTTTTTTGTTTGGATAAAAAAGTCAACCACAAATTACACAAATTTCCGCAAATTTTTTTCGCTTAAAGACGAAAGCTTTTGCCACAGATTAAAAAATTTTCACAGATTTAAAATCTACAGAATCTCTTAATCTGTGGCAAATAACGATTAAAAATTAATTTGTGTTAATTTGTGTAATTTGCGGTTAAAAAGAGTCAACGCAAAGTATTTCGAAATTCTGTTGGCGACAATCCGGTTTGTTTTTTGAAGAATCTGGAGAAATATGAATAATCTTCGTAACCAACTTTATAGGCAACTTCGTTTACGGCTAATTGTTTGTCGATTAACATTCTTTTTATTTCCAGAATTACGCGGTCTGTGATAACTTCTGTGGCTGTTTTTTGTAGAATTTCATTGCAGATTCTGTTTAAATGTTTTAGAGTTATACTGAGTTTTTCTGCGTAGAAAGACGGCAGTTTTTGGGTTTTGAAATATTCTTCTAAAAGAATTTCAAATGCGCTTATTTTGATATTGTACGAATGTGCCTGATGTGAATAGGTTTCGCTGTACTTACGGGAAATTTCAATATGAATACAATCTAGCAAATTCAGTAATTTATCCAATTGCAATTTATTATTTTGAAGATTTTCCTCAATCAATAAATTAAAATACGGAAGAATTTTTGGAATTTCTTTTTCTTCAAAAACCATTTCAGGACGATTATGAATCGAATGGTAAAAATTATAATCGTTAATTTTTTTCTGTCCGAAATATAAATTGTACAATTCCTGCGAAAAGATGATTACAAAGCCTTCAATGTCTTCAGACAAATTCCAATGGTGCATTTGTCCGGGTTGTAAGACAAATAAACTTCCTCTTTTTATTTCGAATTGATCAAAATCGACTTCGTGTTTTCCAGAACCATTTGTAAAAAATACCATTAAATACGAATCGTGCCGATGTGGTTCTTCGACAAAACTGTGGCTTTTTAAATGTTCTTTGAAAGTGTTCACATAAAAATCGCGATGAATATCGTTACAGCTAAAATTCTGAACACTATAAATTGGATATTTTTTCATTTATGCAGAATTATTTTTTATTGGTCGTATATCACAAAAATGTCTTTATTGTGCTACAAGTGGCGAAGATATAAAAAAGACTTTTATAATACTCTTAATTACCTTTGTATAAACAAAAAACATCAAGATCATGTCACATGCATTAACTCATATTTTAAGCAACGAATGTCCGGTTTGTCATAAAGGAAAAGTTTTTAAAGACAAGAATATTTTTTTGAATTTCGGTTTACCCAAAATGAACGAATATTGCAGTCATTGTAATTATAAATTCCAAAAAGAACCTGGTTATTTTTTTGGTGCAATGTATGTAAATTACGGACTTACGGTGGCGCAAGGCATTGCTACTTATTGTGTTGCACAGTTTTTCTTCGAAACTAATTTCGACTTAAGAATCATTCCGATTATTGCGGTTGTAATAACTTTACTCACTTCTTTTAATCTCCGATTTTCAAGATTGGTATGGATTTATATGTTTAAGGATTATACGAGCTAAAAAAATACTATTTTTGCCTTTCAATTGAAACTAATTTTCAATTCATAAATTCAATCTTAAATTAGACAAATGAAAGCATACGTATTTCCGGGTCAAGGCGCACAATTTACAGGAATGGGCAAAGACTTATATGAAAGCTCGGCTTTAGCCAAAGAATTATTCGAAAAAGCCAATGAAATTTTAGGTTTTAGAATTACAGATATTATGTTTGAAGGCACTGCCGAAGAACTAAAAGAAACTAAAGTTACGCAGCCTGCTGTATTTTTACATTCTGTTATTTTAGCAAAAACTTTAGGCGAAGATTTTAAACCAGAAATGGTTGCAGGACATTCTTTAGGAGAATTTTCAGCATTAGTAGCCAACGGAACTTTATCTTTTGAAGATGGTTTGAAATTGGTTTCTCAACGTGCTTTGGCAATGCAAAAAGCCTGCGAAATTACTCCATCAACAATGGCTGCAGTTTTAGGCTTAGCAGATAATGTTGTGGAAGAAGTTTGTGCTTCTATCGATGGAATTGTAGTTGCGGCAAATTACAACTGCCCTGGACAATTGGTAATTTCCGGAGAAACTACAGCAGTTGAAAAAGCTTGTGAAGCAATGAAAGCTGCGGGAGCAAAACGCGCTTTAATTTTACCTGTTGGAGGAGCATTTCACTCGCCAATGATGGAACCGGCAAGAGAAGAATTAGCAGCTGCAATTGAAGCTACAACGTTCTCTAATCCTATTTGCCCGGTTTACCAAAACGTTACAGCAAATGCTGTTTCTGATGCAAACGAAATCAAAAAGAACTTAATCATACAATTAACTGCTCCAGTGAAATGGACTCAATCAGTTCAGCAAATGATCGCTGACGGCGCTACTTTGTTTACAGAAGTTGGACCTGGAAAAGTGTTGGCTGGTTTGATTAATAAAATTGATAAAGAAGCGGTTACGGCGAATGCTTAATTAGTGTTTAGTATTCAGTTTTCAATTAATCAACAATAATTATATATTAAATTCTCATGAACGAAATGTTTTATGAGATTTTTTTTTAATACCATTCAAACTAAAATTTTGATTATTAACAAATTAAAAAATATAAGTTAAAATTCAAAATGACATTTTTTTTATTAAAACTTTATTGTAAATTTGAAAAAAAGGTTACTTTTGCACCCACCTAAAAAACACTATTATGGACAATAAAATTCTTGCAATCCGCTATGCTATTTTCAAAGTAGCGCAAGATTTTCTTGCTATAAATTCAAGAGATCTGAATGATATTGTTTTTTTTAACGAAAGCAATAATTTCTCAATAAAAAAATGTCTACTTCTGCCTTTTATTGTTACTATAGCAAATGGTAAAAAAGAGCAATTAATGGAAGGAATTTTTAATCTATCATTTTTCCCAGATATTGAAAAATTAGAAGGTGTTAGAATTGGAAAAATTAATGCTGACACTTTTGAGATATATGATTCAGAACAATTAGAATTAAAATTTGAAAATTCACGTTTAATATTTGAATTTAAGGAGAATGAATTTACAGATTTAGATGTAAAAATAAAAGCTGCAATAGATTATTCAATTAAATTTTTAAAAGAACGAAGAATTGAACGTTTTTCTAGCCTAAGCTCTCTTGAGTTAAGCAAAATATCAATGAACAATGATGCATTTGAATGCCTATTGGAAAACATTGAAACAAAAAAATTCACCAATATCGACAATATTTCTTTGGTAAAAGAATTTCAAAAATATATTATGGAATTCCCTTTTTATCTATCTTTAGTTAAAGAATTAGAAGAAGATATTATTTAATTGGATAACATTAATAAAATAGTAATTAATGAAGATGTAATAAAATTAAAACCCAATTTTATTACTTTCAGAAAGCACTTATTTACCTCATTGTTTTTGGGAGAGTATTATTCTGCAAAGTTTTCAGAAAAAATCAAATCACTCTTAAATCAACTTGACAGTATTGATGACTCTGTAATAACTCAAGATCCTTATATCAAAAAAAGATATTATCTAGCTAGAGATTACCTTTTACATTTTCAATACCTCAATCTTTTCATAACAAATAGATTAAAAGACAATTATTCTATAAAAATTTATAATTTCGAATATGAAGATGTTTTTGAAAAAACATCTTTCTTTCAGGAAAAAAATATTTCAATCGATGATTCTCTGCATTGGCTTTTTGTGGCGAATATCAAATTATCTGAAATGGATGAAGGGTATTCTGTTGACGAAAAAACAATATTAATACTTTCTGAAATCTACCACAAATTAGAGAGAATAAATCCTACTCTTGAATTTTTCGTTTCAAAAACAAGAACGAAATGCTCTATACTTCTTTATAAAATTTTAAAAAGATTAAAAAAAACCAATAAATTAATTGAGTACTCGATTTTCAATCAAGATAATATAACAATTCAAAAACTTGAAGAATATGTTCCCGATACGATTATAAAAAACATTGATTCTCAATACAATTGCTTAAAAAAGAATGACATTCATTCATTAAGCAAAGAAATTCAAAAATCACTTGATAACAAGACTTTAAACATAAGTTCTTCTCACAAATATATTAAAATTATAAAATTAAAAGACAGTTTTAATGATGGTGAGTACAAAAGAACTCGAGAAATCTTAGAAAACATTAATCTTTACTTTTCTGAAAAAATAAAAGATGACGAAATTAATAACATTTCATTCAAAACTTGCACTTACTTAGTTTTAAATTGCCAATTCACATTGGATTGCAATCATTATTTAAAGAAAATAAAATCTGATTTTAAATTTGACAAATTATTAAGTTTCAATTCAAAAATAGACGAAAGCTTCAACAGTATCAATTCATTAGAAAACACTGATTACCCAAATTGTATATTAAATAAAATATACGTACGAAAAAAAATTGAATTAATCGATATAATTAAAAATAGCAACCCTAAAGAATTAAATAACGAGGAACATGATTATTTTTCAATATTGGAAAATATTTTTACAAATAGCTTTAATGAGTTAAATAACTTAAAAAGTAAAATTAAAGTTTGCCAAAAAAATAAAATAATGCCTTTATACATCGAGCTGGAAAATTGCAAATTAGACGACAAAACATTTATAGACAGCCAGTACATTCTACCTTCAAATTATGAATATTTGCTAGATGAATGCGACAATGACTGGGACAAACTTAAAATTCAAGAAAGCATATTCTATTCTTTTACACCAAAAGTCATTAAAGAAATCAATGAAAAATTAAAAAAAGACATTAAGGAACAACAATACAGTATTATAACTGTAATTGGTCTTTATGCCTCCTTTATAACTTTTATACTCGCGAATGTAAATGTTTTACCAGAATTAATAAAACACAGCATCGGAGCTGTTTTAGCATTTATGCTAGTTTTTGGGATTGTACTTTTTTATTTTATTACATCATTAAAATTACTGTTTACTGCAAAGAAAATTTTTAAAGGCATTAGCAATTTTATTCTTTGGGCAATATTTGGTTTAATTTTAATTATATTGGGATTCATAGCCATTTTTAAATTCATAAATATTGATTTTAAAAAGGATATTGAAAATAAGAAAACTACCACTACTATAACAACATTTGACTTAAAAACAGGAAAAAAGCAATCTGAAACAAAAACTTTAGAACAAAATTCTGTAAGTGAAAAAAAAGATAGCTTACAATAAGCAAACATTTAAGCTAATTTGACAAAACCAAAATATTCCTTCTTAAAAAGAACATAAACTAAATCATCAAAATATTCAAGAACTTCTCTTTAAAATTATTTTTTCCAAGGATAAGCTTTAATTCGTTTAGACATTTCAGCTTTAAACTCCTCTGGCGTTAATCCTTTTGCAAACTCGGCATGAAAATCAAAAGTTTCAGGGTGTATTCCTTTAAATTTAGGTTTTTGAACTTCGTATTCTACTCTCGGTTCTTCTACCTTATTTTCCTTATTTATTTTTTCACCTGCCATAATTCTTACATTTCAATCTTATAAATTTACAAAATAAATTCAATCAAAATTGATTATGTAGAATTTTACTTTTGAATATAAAACTATTCAACATTACAAAACCTTCTTTTCTTTTTTCTTGTAGTTCACAATAAAAACCCCAAGAATAATAAGTGCTGTAGCAATAAGAAAATCAACCGTAATTATTTCATCTAAAAGAAGCCATCCCAGAAAAACAGCAATTATCGTATTCACATATGACAAAATAGAAACCTGAACTGCTGTAACATGCTTTAAAGCATAATTATAACAGAAAAATGCAATCACAGATCCAAAAATCGATAAATATAAAGCTGCAAAAATACTTCTTGAACTCCAAGAACTTAAATCTGGATTTGGAGAAAAAATAGAAGCCAAAACCAGCTGAATACAGGAAGCCATTGTAAATTGATAAAACAAATTGAGTACAATATTACTTGATTTATTAGCATGCGTTTTAGTATAAATCGTCCCTGCTGCCCATGCTAAGATTGCGAATACCATGAATACCATGCCCGTTTTATAATTCGCATCCAAAAATGATCCGAGTCCGTCTTTGAATATGAAAACTACTCCGGAAAACCCAATAATTACTCCTAGAAGTCCTCTCAAACTTATTTTTTGCAATCCAAATAAAATACTGCCCAGAAAAATAAGTATTGGAGACAAAGCACTTATTACAGACGCCAATCCGCTGGGAAGAGTCTGCTCAGCAATCGTTGTAAAACCATTAGCAACTACAATCATTAAAACTGAAGGAACAAGTTGCTGCTTTAAATTTTCCCACCCAATCCACTTTAATTCTTTTTTGAACAATAAAATAGTCATCATTATCATTCCCGCCAATCCTTGACGAATAGAGGTTACAAACCACGGCGGAATTGTCTCCACAGCTACCCTAATGCCTAAAAACGTCGTACCCCAAATGATGCCAACTGCCGCCAAAGCAAATATTAATCTATAATCTAAATTTTGTTTCATAATAAATGCCATTTAAAAAAAATCCCAAACTATAGTACTATAATTTGGGATCTTAAAATTTTACAATTTCAACTTAAGAAATTATTTATTCCTTATTTTTTGTTCCCATTTCCAAGCACTTGCCATTGCTTCATCCAATGATAATTCTGCCTTCCATCCTAAAACATTATTTGCTTTATCAGTGTTTGCATACGCTTCGGTAACATCACCTTCACGGCGAGGCATAATCTTATATGGTAATTTTTTATTGCTTACTTTTTCAAAACTTGTAATGACCTCAAGAACAGAACTTCCTTTTCCTGTTCCCAGATTGAAAGTTTCAACTTTAGCCAGATTTTTTTTGTTTAATAAACGTTGTAACGCTATTACATGTGCTTTCGCAATATCTACGACATGAATATAATCCCGAACTGCGGTTCCGTCCGGAGTTGAATAATCATTTCCAAAAACAGACAATTCTTTACGCAGCCCTGCACCTGTCTGCGTGATAAAAGGCACTAAATTTTGAGGAACACCCAAGGGCAGTTCTCCTATTTCAGTAGAAGAGTGCGCTCCAACCGGATTAAAATAGCGCAATAAAATAGCACAGATATTGGTTACTTTAACCGTATCTGTAATAATCTCTTCTCCAATTTGTTTTGTATTTCCATAAGGAGACATTGCTGTCTGAACAGGTGCATCTTCTGTAATTGGCATTTTTTCGGCTTGACCGTAAACCGTACATGACGAACTAAAGATAAAACTAGCTTCTGGTTTTTGCTGCAGCTGCTGTAACAAATAAACCAATGTTCCAATATTATTTTCGTAGTACAATAAAGGGTTTTCTACACTTTCGCCAACTGCTTTTGAAGCTGCAAAATGAATAACTCCGGTAACATCAGAATGTTTTTTAAAGAAATCCTGAATGGCGCTTTTCTCTCTTAGATCTATTTTTTCAAAGACAGGCAGTTTTCCTGTAATTGCTTGAATTCCTTTTAAAACATCTTCTGAAGAATTAGAAAGATCATCAATTATCACAACTTCAAAGCCTTCATTTTGCAACTCGACTACGGTATGCGAACCAATAAATCCCAATCCTCCTGTTACTAATATTTTCATATATTTTAGATTATAGAAAATAGAATAAAGAAAATAGACTTACAAACTGTGTGTGTTTTTTCTATCTCAATTTACTCTGTTTTCCTTTTTAAATTCTTTTCTCCTTATTCTTTGTTCTTTACTCTAAATTTCTTATTTCAAAAATCCTAAAACAGAATCAGTAATAAATTTTATCTGCTCATCATCTAGTTCTGTATGCATTGGCAGCGCAATTACTTCTTTTACTAATTGATTAGTTACAGGAAATTGTTCTTCTTTGTAACGTACATTTACATAAGCTTTTTGAGAATGCAGCGGGATCGGATAATAAATTGCGCAGGGAATCCCTTTGTCTAACAAATGCTGCATTAAAGCATTACGATCTGCATCGACAATTCTTAAAACATATTGATGAAAAACGTGATCATTTTCGTTTGCATCAAATTCCGGAGTGATAACATGTGCATTTCCAGCGAAAGCTGCATTATATTTTGTTGCTGCACGTCGACGCGCTTTATTATATTCGTCTAAAAGAGGCAGTTTTGCATTTAAAACTCCAGCCTGAATACTGTCTAAACGTGAATTAACTCCAACAACGTCATGATGATAACGCTCGTACATACCGTGATTTACGATTCCGCGGATAATGTGCGCTAATTTATCATCATTTGTAAAAATTGCTCCTCCATCTCCGTAACAGCCTAGGTTTTTAGACGGAAAAAATGAAGTTGCTGCAACGTGACCAATTACTCCAACTTTGCTTTTTATACCTGATTTAGAAATATAATCGGCACCTATTGCCTGTGCATTATCTTCAATTACATATAAATTATGTTCTGCCGCAATTTCCATAATCGCATCCATATTGGCAGCTCGTCCAAATAAGTGTACTGGAACAATTGCTTTTGTTTTTGGTGTAATTGCTTTTTTAATTGCCTCAATATCAATATTCATATTTACAACATCAACATCTACCAAAACAGGCGTTAATTGCAATAAGGCAATTACCTCAACAGTTGCTGCAAAAGTAAAATCTGCAGTAATAACCTCATCACCTGGTTTTAGATCCAATCCCATCATTGCAATTTGCAATGCATCGGTTCCGTTTGCACAAGGAATTACGTGTTTAGCACCTAAATATTCTTCTAGATTTTTTTGAAACTGATGAACTAAAGGTCCATTAATATAAGTATTTGTGTCTAAAACTTCCTGAATTGAAGCATCAACAGTTGTTTTTATTTTTTCATATTGACTTTTTAAGTCAACCATTTGAATTTTTTTCATTTCCAATATTTTTTAAAATTAAAGATCAGTTTTCAACTTCTAATCTTCAAAGGGAAGAACAAAAATAGTTATTTAATAATTCAAACAATGAAAATAGTCGAAAGAAACGTAATTTAGCTGCAAAAATTTACACATGCTTTTTTTATACAATTTAGTAGTTTCACTTGCGTTTTTTTTTCTCAAATTTGTTGCACTTTTCAGCCCAAAAATTAAACTTTTTGTCGAGGGCCGAAAAAATGTTTTTGCTGTTTTAGAAAAAAAGATAAAACCTTCTGATAAAACCATTTGGTTTCATTCGGCTTCGCTTGGCGAGTATGAGCAAGGCTTACCCGTTATAGAAAAAATAAAAGAAAAATATCCTTCACATAAAATAGTCGTAACCTTTTTTTCTCCTTCTGGATATGAAGTGCGTAAAAATAACACTGTTGCAGATGTTACTATTTATCTTCCTTTAGACACAAAAAGAAATGCCAGACAATTTTTAAAACTCGTTCATCCTGAATTTGCTTTTTTTATTAAATATGAGTTTTGGCTGAATTACTTAAAAGAACTTGAAACAAGCAAAACCCCAACTTATTTGATTTCGGGAATCTTTAGAGACAACCAAATGTTTTTTAAATGGTACGGAGGATTTTACAGAAAAGCACTTAAAGCTTTTACTTATTTTTTTGTTCAGAACGAAAGCTCGAAACAAAAAATTGAGGCAATTGGGTTTAATAACGTAGTAGTTTCCGGCGATACACGTTTTGATCGCGTAAATGCAATTTTAAGCAGAGACAATTCGCTTGATTTTATTGAAAATTTTAAAAATAATAAACCGACAATTGTTATAGGAAGTTCATGGCCAAAAGATGAAGCTCTTTTAATTGAATATATTAATCAGGCCGAAGAAGATATAAAATTCATTATTGCACCTCACAATATAAAAGGAGATCAAATAGAAGATCTCAAGTCGAAGATTAAAAAGCCAGTCATTTTATTTTCAGAAAAAGAAAATAAAGATTTATCCAGTTATTCGGTTTTTATCATCGACACAATTGGTCTGCTTACCAAAATTTACAGCTATGGAACTATTGCATATGTTGGGGGTGGATTTGGAAATCCCGGGATTCATAATATTCTGGAACCGGCAACATTTGGACTGCCTATATTAATTGGCCCAAATTACGATAATTTTGCCGAAGCCATTACGCTGGTTAAACTTGGAGGCTGTATTTCGATTTCGAATTTCGAAACATTAAAACAAAATTTAGACCTTTTACTTAGCGACGAAAGTTTATTTAAAGAAAAAAGCAACATCTGTAAATCGTATATTCAGAACAACAAAGGAGCAACAGAATGCATTATGAAAATCATATCTAAATAAACAGATTTATCCTTTGTTTTAAGAATACATAGACTATATCTGATATTGAGTTTTACAAAACGGACTTATTTTAGTTTTTAAAGACTATATAAAAACCAGTAAAAAACAAAATAAACTGCAATCAAAAGAAACAAACAAGCAATTCTCTTGTAGAATATTCAGTAAAAAATAATTTACTCAAAAAATACAATAATACCTCGCATTTGTGTTTGTTTGGCATATTCTTTGATAACTAAGATAATCGTGAGCAATGAAAATATTTTAAAAAAAAAATAAAAAAATATTTTACATATTAAAAAATTTATATCTTTGCCACGAATTAATAATTAACCTTTTATAATAAAGTAAGATGAAAAAAGTATTTTTAAGTTTAGCTGTTGTTGCTGTTTTAACTGTTGTATCTTGTAAAAAAGCTGACGCTGCAGCTACTGAAAACGTAGATTCTACTGCTGTTGCTGTTGATTCTGCTGCTGCTGTAGTTGATTCTGCTGCTGCAACTGTTGATTCTGCTGCTGCAAAAGTTGATTCTGCTGCTGCAAAAGTTGAAGAAACTGCTAAAGAAGTAAAAAAATAATTAGAACCTAAGTTCTAAAAATTTTAAAACCATCGATTACGATGGTTTTTTTTTGATCAAATTTTAATTGGATCATAAATTAGCAAAAAAAAGCGCTCGTTAATACGAACGCTTTTTTTATTCCTCTATTTCTTCTGCCGGAATCTCTTCATCTCCAAAAATCGATTCACCGGATGCAAAATCCAAGATTTCCGCTCTCGAAGCATAAGTCACTATTTCCTTTATCCCTTTTTGCAAAAGCAATTCAGTAGTATATTTTCGACTGATAGCAAAATGAACATCTCCCAACATCAATTTAAAAAAATATTTTCCTCCCGAGCCTTTAAATCGTAAAAACTTAGCCTGGTCAATATTTACTTTAAACTTTTCTATATCTTCCTCGCACTCAAACTTTAACTCATAACTCAAACTCGTAAAGATTACTTTCCCTTTTCTGGAAGTAAAAACAAATTTATATTCATCATTAAATCTTTTACTAATTACAAAAGCACCCATTTAGAATTTTAGATTTTTAGATTGTTGATTTTAGATTCAATAAATTCATAATTTAAATGCATTTATCTTAAACGTGGAGTTTACACAATAAAAAAAGCCTCTTCAAAAGAAGAGGCTTTAGTACTCAGAGCGGGACTTGAACCCGCACGAACATTGCTGTTCACTGGATTTTAAGTCCAGCGTGTCTACCAATTTCACCATCCGAGCATTATATGGTTTTGAGCGAAAAACGGGGCTCGAACCCGCGACCTCGACCTTGGCAAGGTCGCGCTCTACCAACTGAGCTATTTTCGCGTTTCAAATTCTATTAAAGAACCACAATACCTGATTTGTTCTGTATTGCGAGTGCAAATTTAGGACATTTATTCAATTAAACAAGCGTTTTCCGAAAAAAAATTTCACTTATTTTATAACTTTCTGATAACCTAAACTTTAAATTTGAAATATTCAGAAATTTATTTTTTAACCAACATTCTTTTAATCTCATTCAGCTTCATCAAGGCTTCAACTGGTGTGATTGCGTTTATATCCAGACTTAAAATTTCTTCTTTTATTTCTTCCAGCAATGGATCATCCAAATTAAAGAAACTCATCTGCAATTCATCATTAGCCGATTTTATTCCGTTTAAAGCGTCGCTGGAATGGTTTTTCTCTAATTTCTTTAATAACTTCTGTGCTTTTAAAATTACAATTTGGGGCATTCCTGCCATTTTTGCTACATGAATACCAAAACTATGTTCACTTCCGCCTTTTACCAGTTTTCTAACAAATAGTACGGTATCTTTTAATTCTTTTACAGCAACATTGTAATTCTGAATTCGCGGAAGCGATTCTGTCATTTCATTTAGCTCATGATAATGCGTTGCAAACAAAGTTTTAGGTTTTGATGGATGTTCGTGCAGAAATTCGGCAATTGCCCACGCAATCGAAATTCCGTCATACGTACTGGTTCCTCTTCCAATTTCATCAAGAAGCACCAAGCTTCGATCAGATATATTATTCAAAATAGAAGCTGTTTCATTCATTTCAACCATAAAAGTAGATTCTCCCATCGATATATTATCCGACGCTCCTACTCTGGTAAAGATTTTATCTACAATTCCCATTCTTACGCTGTCTGCAGGAACAAAACTCCCCATTTGAGCCAGCAATACAATCAAAGCTGTTTGTCTCAAAATAGCTGACTTTCCAGACATATTGGGTCCGGTAATCATAATAAGCTGCTGAGTTTCTCTGTCCAGAAAAACATCATTGGCAATATAAGGAGTACCAACAGGTAATTGTTTTTCTATAACCGGATGTCTTCCATTTTTTATATCCAGCTCAAAAGTTTCGTCAATTTCCGGACATACGTATTGATTCTCCACCGCAAGCTGTGTAAAAGAACACAAACAATCTAATTGAGCAACCAAATATGCGTTCATCTGAACAGGTTTAATGTAAGTTGCAATCCATGCCACTAACTGTTCAAAAAGTTCGGTTTCGATTTTATGAATTTTTTCCTCTGCACCTAAAATTTTAGTTTCGTATTCTTTTAGTTCTTCTGTAATGTAACGCTCAGCATTTACAAGAGTTTGTTTACGAATCCATTCTTCTGGAACTTTGTCTTTATGTGTATTTCTAACTTCAATATAATAGCCAAAAACATTATTGAAGGAGATTTTTAAAGATGATATACCGGTTTTTTCCGATTCTCTTTTTTCGATTCCTTCTAAATATTCTTTTCCAGATGTAGAAATAGCTCGCAAATCATCTAATTCTTCACTGATTCCTTTTGCTATTGCATTCCCTTTTGCTATTGCAACAGGCGCATCCTGATTTAAAGTAGTTTTGATTTTTTCTCTAAGCAAATCACAAGCATGCAGACTGTCTCCTATAACTTTTACTGCTTCCTGTGGACTTTGGAGCGCTAAGGTTTTTATTGGAATAATAGCATCCAGGGATTCTTTGAGATAAACAATCTCACGTGGTGAAACTTTCCCGGCAGCAATTTTAGAAATCAAACGCTCTAAATCTGAGATCTGCTTAATCTGATATTGAATATTGTGAAGTACTTCAGGATTTGATTTCAGATACGAAACTACTTCATGACGGCTCTTTATTTTATTACTGTCCTTTAGCGGCAACGCAAGCCATCGTTTTAGCAAACGTCCTCCCATCGGAGAAAGTGTTCTGTCAATTACATCTAAAAGTGTTACGGCATTTGGATTGTAACTGTGATACAATTCCAGGTTTCGAATCGTAAAACGATCCATCCAAACATAGACATCTTCTGCAATTCGCTGAATAGCCGTGATGTGCTGCACACGATTGTGCTGTGTTTCTGATAAATAATATAAAATTGCACCAGAGGCAATAATTCCTTCTTTTAGTTCTTCAACACCAAAACCTTTTAAAGAAGTAGTCTGAAAATGTTTGGTCAGGGTTTCTAATGCATAATCTTCTTTATAAATCCAGTCTTCTAGATAAAAACTATGAAAATCCTCTCCAAAGGCATCCTTAAAATCGCCTTTATTGTTTTTTGCAACCAAAACTTCACTTGGATTGAAATTCTGCAGTAATTTATCAATGTATTCTGCATTTCCCTGCGCTGTAAGAAACTCTCCTGTAGAAACATCTAAAAAAGAAATCCCTATATTTTTATTAGCAAAATAAACCGATGCTAAAAAGTTGTTTGTCTTAGATTGCAAAACCTCATCATTCAGCGAAACTCCGGGAGTTACCAATTCTGTCACGCCGCGTTTTACAATAGTTTTAGTCATTTTTGGATCTTCCAGCTGATCACAGATAGCTACTCGAAGTCCGGCTTTAACTAATTTTGGCAGATAGGTATTGATAGAATGATGCGGAAAACCTGCAAGTGCCGTTTCTGTATCAGAACCTGCACCTCTTTTTGTTAATGTGATTCCCAAGATTTTAGAAGCTCTAATTGCATCTTCGCCAAAGGTTTCATAAAAATCACCTACTCTGAAAAGCAGACATGCATCAGGATATTTTCTCTTGATTTCGTTATACTGTTTCATTAAAGGTGTTTCCTTCACCACTTTCTCTTTCGCTGCCAAATTATTATATTTTAAATGAAAATTTTATGACAGCGAATTTATGATATTTTAACGGCATATAGAAGTCTTCAAAAATTAAAATATTTTAAGAATTTTTTAAGTTGAGATATAAGTTTTTTACATAGATTTGTCTATAATTAAAACAAAGATTCTCAAAAGATGAAAAAAATAATTTTATTCGCTATGTTAGCTGTAGTTGGAATTACGGCTTCTAACGCTCAAAGCACTAAAAAAAGCGCAGCAAAAGCTGCCAAAGTTGCTAAAATTGAAGGAGCTGGAATGGCTTTTGAAACTGAAACTATCGATTACGGAACTATCGCACACAACGCTGATGGAAAACGTGAGTTCGTATTTGTTAACAACGGAACTAAGCCTCTAATCATCACAAATACACAAGGATCTTGCGGATGTACAGTTCCTACAACACCAAAAGAGCCAATTGCTCCAGGTGCTAAAGGTATTATTGGTGTAAAATATGCTACTGACAGAGTTGGTGCTTTTACTAAAACGGTTACTGTTACTTCTAATGCTGAAGGACAACCAACAAAAGTACTTACAATTAAAGGTACAGTTTTGCCAGATCCAGTAAAAAGCTAATCTGAAAATAACAAAATAATTAAAAAGCTTCCTTAACTTTGGAAGCTTTTTTTATGACCTCAATTCAATTCAAATGAGAAAACTTGAAAACAGCGAGCTGGACCGCAAATCGATAGAAGATTTTAAAAAGTCTGATAAAACACCGCTTATTTTAGTATTAGATGATATTCGCAGTTTACACAACATTGGATCTGTGTTTAGAACTGCTGATGCTTTTTTGGTAGAAAAAATTATATTATGCGGTATTACTGCTACGCCGCCTAATAAAGAAATTCATAAAACTGCTTTGGGCGCAACCGAAACCGTTGCTTGGGAACATCATGAAAATGTTTTGGAGGTAATCGAAAATCTTAAAAAAGAAAATGTATTAACTCTTGCGATTGAACAAGTCGAAAGTGCTGTTTTTCTTCAGGATTTTAAAGTCGAAAAAAATCAAAAATATGCCTTGATTTTTGGAAATGAAGTTTATGGCGTGGCGCAGGAAGCGGTGGCACTATGCGATGGATGTATTGAAATTCCGCAATTGGGAACCAAACACTCCTTAAACATTGCCGTTAGCGCAGGAATTGTTGTTTGGGATTTATTCCAGAAGTTGAATTGGCCAAAAGCTAATTAAAGAATACTTAAACAAAATGTTGTTTTTTTAGACACTTCATTCCTTAAATATTAGAAATTGAAATATATTTTTTAATCATTATAAAATTGATACTTTTATAAAATGAAAAATTTTGATTTCTTAAAAGTAACCCTATTATTTTCTTTATTGTTATGCAGCTTTTCTGGATTTGCGCAGTATACATCAATTCCTGATCCAAATTTTGAACAAGCTCTGATCGACCTAAATATAGATAGCGGTGCTATTGACGGTCGAGTTTTGACGGCAAATATAAGCAGTCTGACACAATTGGAAATTCGGAGTAAAAACATTGTGGATTTAACTGGAATTCAGGATTTTTCGGCATTAATAGGATTGAGCTGCTCTTATAATAGACTGACTAGTTTGGATATTAGCAAAAATACTGCATTATCCGTTTTAAATTGCGATAATAATCAACTAACCAGTTTAAATCTCAATACCGCTTTAACTTACTTAGCCTGTTTTGACAACAAACTAACTAGTTTGGATTTTACGAACAATACTGATTTATCTGTTTTGTTTTGTTCAGGCAATTTATTAAGCAGTCTGAATGTTACTAAAAATATTGATTTAACTTATTTATCGTGTTTTAATAATAAACTACCCAGCTTAGATGTTACTAAAAACACCAGTTTAACTTCTATAGTCTGCTCTAACAATCAATTAACGAGCCTAGACGTCACTAAAAACAATTTATTGACTTATTTGGCTTGTTCTTTTAATCAATTAACTAGTCTGGATGTTTCAAAAAATAATGCTTTAACAGAATTATATTGCACCACCAATCGATTGACAAATTTAGATGTTACTAATAATATAATTTTAAAGGAATTAACGTGTTGGAACAATCAATTAACTAGTTTAGATGTTTTTAAAAATACTTCTCTAAATCTTTTATTTTGCGACAATAATCAACTGACAAGTTTAGACGTTTCAAAAAACACCTCTTTAAATGATTTTGCCTGCGCTAATAACCAGCTAACCAGTCTCAATTTAAAAAATGGAAATAACACTCAATTATCTGTTTCTTCGTTGTTCCTTAATTCTAACCCAAATCTGAAATGTATACAAGTAGATGATTCCAATTATTCTAATAGTAATTGGTCAGCGTCTAAAGATGCATCAGCTTCTTATTCGAACAATTGTAATATAATTGAGGTTACTACAGCACCCAAATTAGCAGCAACAGGAGATCAATTATACTGTCCTCAAAATTTAATAAATATTGTAACCACTTTTTCTATAACACACGACATTGCAGAACCAGGAACTCAAGCTGCATATATTCAGGTTTCTTCTGGTTATTCTAGTGGATTTGACAAATTAGAACTTTTAAACCCAGCAGCGCATCCTTCTATTACAACAAGCTGGGATGTAACGACTGGGAAATTAAAATTATCAAGTCCAACAGGAGTTGATGTTTTATATACAGATATTGAAGCCGCAATTAAAGATGTAGCATTCTCAAATTCTTCGGCCGCAGCTTCAGGAACAAGAACATTTTCTATTACAATTGGACAAGCCAATTATTTACCTTCAACTCAGCATTATTACTTATTTGTACCAAGTCTGGGAATAACTTGGGCTTCTGCAAAAAATGCCGCAGAAGCAAGTACCTATTATGGTCTTAAAGGATATTTAGCCACTATATTGTATGCTGATGAAGCAAAATTAATTGGAGAACAAGCATCTGGAACAGGATGGATTGGTGGCAGCGATGCTGAAACCGAAGGTGTTTGGAAATGGGTCACCGGCCCAGAAACAGGAACTGTTTTCTGGAATGGAAACACAAATGGCTCAACTCCTAATTTTGCATTTTGGAATAACGGAGAACCAAACAACCAAGGAGATGAAGATTATGCACATATTACGCAGCCTGGAACAGGAGTTAGAGGTTCTTGGAACGATTTATCCAACACCGGATCTTTAAACTCAGGCGATGCTTATCAGCCAAAAGGATATATTGTGGAATATGGAGGGATGCCGGGCGAACTTCCTTTGAATATTGCTGTGAGTACCAAAATAACAATTCCTGAAATAACTTCAGTGTCAACTCCAAATTCTATTTGTGATTCAGGAAGTTTTACTTTAAATGCATCTGCCACGATTGGAGCAGTTATCAATTGGTATGACGCTGCTTCTGGAGGAACTTTATTAGGCACAGGAAATATTTACAACACTCCTGTAACAAACACAACAACAACATATTACGCTGATGCTGGCTGTGAAAGTAACAGAAAATCAGTTACTGCCGTTATCAACAAAACACCAGCTGTACCAATTGCAGACAAGTCAACTGTTACAAGATGCGGCGCCGGAACTGTTACACTGCAAGCTAGTGCCGATATTGGTATCATCAATTGGTTCACAACTGCTTCGGGAGGAATCAGTGTTTATACAGGAAATTCTTTTACAACTCCAATTGTTATTTCTAATACAACATATTATGCCGAGGCTTCAAACAATGGCTGCATCAATACAACTCGAATTCCTGTTGATATTATTATATACACACCTCCAATTGTTACTGATGAAACCGTGATCTTATGCCAATTTCAGAAAATAACATTAGATGCAGGAATTTCTGGCATGAACTATTTATGGTCTAATGGCAGTGCAGCTCAAACAACTGAAATTAATGACGCAGGGACTTATACAGTTCTTGTTACAGATCCGGGTCCGGGAAGTTGCAGCAGTACAAAAAAAGTAACTGTTATTGAGCATTTAAGACCGCAGATAGAAAGAATTGATGTAGAAGGAACAAGAGCTGTAATTTACCTTTCTAAAGCCGAAGATTATTTTGAATATTCGGTTGATGGAGTAAATTTTCAGGATTCGAATATATTTTACGATATTCCTGCGGGTTTACAAACTGCATACGTTCGAGAAAAAAACAATTGCGGACAAACTGAAAAAGATTTTGTAGTACTGGTCTTTCCTCCATTTTTCACTCCAAACAATGACTCTTATAATGATTTCTGGGAAGTGAGCGGAATGGAAAATTACCCGCAGGCAGAAGTAACGATTTTTGATCGGTATGGAAAACTGATTATACAGCTAAATGCTTCAAGAATGAGTTGGGACGGAACTTTTGAAAAATTACCACTCCCCGCTTCTGATTATTGGTATACCTTAAAAATTGACAATACAAAACCTATCCTCAGAGGGCATTTTTCTCTTAAGAGATAATTTTAATTAGATAATGTGCCAATTAGATAATTGCTCTAGCATAATTTTTTAATTGACACATTATCTAATTTTCTTCTCAATTTCATTTAAAATAAAAAGATAGTCTTCGTGTTTTTTTACAAAATCACGATCTGAAACATCAATAATCAAAACGTTCAAATCTTTTTGAGATTTTATATATTCTAAATAACCTGTATTGATTTTATCCAGATAAGATGCTTCTATATTTTGTTCGTAAGTTCTGCCTCGTTTTTTAATGTTCTGAAGAAGACGATCTGTATTTTGATATAAATAAATATACAAATCCGGCTTTGGCATTTCTTTGTAAATAATATCAAATAGATTTCGGTATAAACGATATTCATCTTCTCCCAATGTTATCTTGGAAAAGATTAATGACTTAAAAATATGATAATCTGCTACAATAAAATCTTTAAAAAGATCAAATTGTTTTAAGTCATCGGATAACTGCTGATAGCGATCTGCCAAAAAAGACATTTCTAACGGAAACGCATATCTTGTTTGATCTTTATAAAACTTAGGCAGAAAGGGATTATCTGCAAATCCTTCTAATACTGTTTTAGCATTAAAATCTTCTGCAATCTTATGGACCAAAGTTGTTTTTCCCGCACCAATATTTCCTTCAAAAGCGATGTAATTAAACTTTTCTAACGGAATTTCCTGCAATGGATTATTCAAATTCTGAACAACAGTACAAACACTGTCATCTGGAGAAATTGCAATTAATTCAGAAATTGTTTTCTGAAGAACAGGATGTTTCCAATCTAACTTTAAATCCCTGACCGGCAGCAGTACAAAATTTCTATTCTGCATTAAAGGATGCGGAATCTGAAGTTTTTCAGACTCGATAATTTCATTATCAAAAACAATCAAATCAACATCAATAATTCGGGATTGGTAACCTTCCTGATTGGAGCGGACTCGACCTAACTGTTTTTCAATTTTTAAAACCTGATTCAGTATTTTTTGTGCCGATGAAGTACTATGCAAAAGCAGTGCGCAATTATAAAAAGCATCACTTTCAAATCCCCAGGCAGGAGTTTCATAAAGCTTAGAAACGCGAATAACCGTACCTACTTCCTGATGTATCAATTGAATACAACTTTCTATATTTTCCAGCCTATTTCCCTGGTTACTTCCTATTGATAAAACGACTTGATGCTGTGATTTCATAATTAATGCAAATTAACTAAAACTATTTTAGAATTAGCAATATATTTGTGAAACGGCACTTCTTATTGATTGAAAATTTGTGTCTCAAAATTGTAACGTATTAGCACTTTTTGCTACTTATTAAAAAAATATACTTATGAAGTTTTTAGGAAATGTACTTGCCACAATAGTTGGTATTTTTGTATTCTTTATGCTCTTCTTTTTTGGAGTAATCCTTATTGGAGCTATTTTTGGAGGAGATGACACCATCTCTGTAAAAGGTGATTCTGTTATCGAATTAAATTTAAAAGAAATAAATAATGATTATGCCGGAAAATACAAAGACCCTTGGGTAACTGTTTTTTCAGACAAAAAAAGAATTGGTTTAACAGATGTAATCAGCGCTATCGAAGCCGCAAAGACCGATGACAACATTAAAGGAATTTCGATTTTAAATGACGAATCATCTTTAGGTCTGGCACAATATAAAGATTTGAGAAATGCTCTTGAAAGCTTTAAAAAATCAGGGAAATTTGTTTGGGCGTATGCTAATACATATTCTCAAAAAGAATATTATTTGAATTCTGTCGCAAACACCGTTTATATAAATCCTGCAGGAGATTTAGATTTTAAAGGACTTTCTTCTGAAGTAATGTTCTTCAAAGATTTTCAGGATAAATCGGGTATTAAGATGGAAGTAATTCGCCATGGAAAATATAAAAGTGCTGTAGAACCATTTTTAGAAAATAAAATGAGTGATGCAAACAGAGAACAAATGACGGCACTTTTAAACTCGGTTTGGGCAACTGTTTCCAGCGATATTGCAAAAAGCAGAAATATTCCTATTGCCAAACTAAACGAAATCGCCGATGGTCTGCTGGCGAGAACTCCAGAAATGGCAAAAGAACAGCATTTGGTTGATATCGTTGCTTACGAAGATGTGTATCATAATGCGATTAAAAAAGCATTAAAAGTAAGTGGAGACGAAGACTATAACAAAATCTCGATTTTAGATTATACTCAAAATAATATCACAACAGCTTTAACGAACACGGCTGCTGATCAAATTGCTGTTATTTACGCTCAAGGCGAAATTATGGGCGGAGAAGGTGATGTTACGGTAATTGGAGAAGGTTCTATGCGTCGTTCTCTACAGGAAGCGAGAAAAAATGATGATGTAAAAGCTATTGTTCTTAGGATTGACAGTCCTGGAGGAAGTGCCTTAACGTCTGATTTAATCTGGAGAGAAATTGAAATTACTAAAAAAGTTAAACCGGTTATAGTTTCTATGGGAAATTATGCTGCTTCTGGAGGTTATTATATTGCCTGCAACGCAGATAAAATATTTGCAGAAAGCAATACCATTACAGGATCAATTGGTGTTTTTGGAATGCTTCCTAATTTTTCTCCATTGGCAAACAAACTTGGAATCAATAGCGAGCAAGTAAAAACACATTCAAATTCAGCAAACTACAGCCCTTTTATACCTGTTGATGAGAAATTTAAAGCCTTTACTTTAGAAGGCGTAGAAAATATTTATAAAACTTTTGTTACCCATGTAGCCGAAGGGAGAAAAATGACTTTTGCACAGGTAGATTCGATAGCACAAGGAAGAGTCTGGTCTGGAACTCAAGCTTTAAAAATAGGCTTAGTAGATCAAATTGGAGGTCTTAATGATGCTATTGCCGAAGCAGCTAAAATTGCTAAAATCAAAACGTACACCACACAGAACTACCCTGAATACGAGAAAACATTTAATGATGTTCTTTCTGGTCTGCCTTTTGCACAGTCTAAAGAAGCTTTTATTAAAGAAGAAATTGGCGAAGAAAACTATATGCTAATTGAGCAGGTAAAAAAATTCCAAAATCAAAAAGGGGTTCAGGCGATAATGCCATTTGGCATCAACATTCACTAATTCTAAATTACAAATGAGTAAAGCAATCTTATTTTTAACCGTTCTGTTTTTGAGTTTTGTAAATGCTCAAGTTAAAAAAGAACAGACTTATAAAGAATCTCCAATAATTTTAAAAATTAATGTAGATCAGCTTTATGGAACTTTGACAACTCCCGATTTAACGAAAAAATATCCAGTTGCTTTAATTATCGCGGGTTCCGGCCCAACAGACAGAGACGGCAACAATCCGATGATGAAAAACAATTCGCTAAAAATGCTGTCGGAAGCATTAGCAAAAAACGGAATTGCATCTTTGCGTTTTGATAAAAGAGGAATTGGTGAAAGTAAATCTTCTGCATTAACAGAGTCAAGTTTAGTTTTTGAAAATTACACAGAAGACGTCAAAAGCTGGATTAATTTATTAAAACAAGACAAGCGTTTTTCTAAAGTAATCATAATCGGACACAGCGAAGGTTCTTTGATTGGTATGATTGCGGGTGCCAAAGCAGACAAGTTTATCTCGATTGCAGGAGCAGGAGATTCAGCAGATAAAATCATAAAGGCACAAATTTCGTCTAAATCAATGAAGCAGATCGAAGACATGACTTTTCCGATTATTGACAGTTTAAAAAATGGCAATACGGTAAAAAAAGTAGATCCGATGCTGAATTCTCTTTTTAGGCCAAGTATTCAGCCTTATTTAATCTCTTGGTTTAAATACAATCCGCAGACAGAAATTAAAAAAGTTACGGCTCCTATTTTGATCCTCCAGGGAAACAATGATTTGCAGGTAACAGTAAAAGATGCAGAGAATTTAGCTCAAGCAAATAAAAATGCAGAACTGGTAATCATTGATAAAATGAATCACATCATGAAAGTTATTGACGGCGACCAACAGGCCAATTTTGCCAGTTATAGCAACGAAACGCTCCCTCTTTCTGAAACACTGGTGAATAAAATTGTTTCTTTTATCCAAAAATAACAATAAAGCTAAAATTAAATCCGTTTGAATATAAGATCAAACGGATTTTTTATTTTAAAAAATGACGAAAATTTCCTACATTATTTAAGAAAAAATTATCTAAAACTCAATCAAAAAAAGCTACTTTTGCAGGAGTTGATTTTTACGTTAAACCCTCAAATCAAATTAATATGCTTAAGAAAATTTTAAAAATAACTGCTATTGTATTAGTAGTAATTGTAGCAGCCTTATTTGCTATTCCTTATTTCTTTAAGGACCAAATTAAAGCTAAAATTGCCGAAGCGATCAACGAAAGTGTTGATGCTAAAGTAAGTTTTGCAGATGCCGATTTAAGTTTATTTAAAAACTTTCCAAATGCAACAGTGGGCATTGAGAAATTGGTTATCATCAACAAAGCTCCTTTTGAAGGAGATACTTTGGTTTCGCTTGGCGAATTAAACTTAAAAATGAGCATTAAAGAACTTTTTAAAGGAAAAGATGAACCTTTAAGCATTCAGGGAATCAGTTCTCAAAATGGTTTAATCAACATTATTTTTAATAAAGACGGGGTTGGAAACTTTGACATTGCCCTAAAAGACAAAGAAAAAACAGAAAAAGAGGAAGCCAGCAAACCGCTTTCCTTAAAAATTCAAAATTATAAAATCGAAAATTTCACATTTAGATATATCGATCAGGGATCAAAAATCAAAATGGTGATCGATAGTTTAAACCATGAAGGAACAGGAGATTTTACTAATTCAAAATTAGATTTAACAACAAAATCTACTGCTAACGTTTCCTTAGACATGGATAAAATGAATTACATGAAAAATGTAAAACTTACTTTAGACGCTGTTTTAGGAATTGATTTAGATCAAAGCAAATATACGTTTAAAGAAAATAAAGCTTTAATAAACCAATTGCCGTTAGAATTTGACGGATTTATTCAAATGGTTGAAAAAGGCCAGATTTATGATTTAAAATTTAAAACACCAACTTCATCATTTACCAATTTCTTAGGCTTAATTCCGTCTGCATATTCTTCTAGTTTAAACGGAGTAAAAACAACAGGCGATTTTACAATTGTTGGTTTTGCTAAAGGTGAATTAACAGAGACTACAGTTCCTAAATTCAACATTGCAATTGCATCAAACAATGCTTCTTTTCAATATCCTAATCTTCCAAAATCAGTGCAGAATATTGTAATTGATACTAAGATTATTAATGAAACAGGAATACTAAACGATACTTACGTAAATTTAGATAAACTTTCATTTAAGATTGACCAGGACGTTTTCAGCGCTAAAGCGAATATTAGAAACATTACCGTAAATCCAATTGTAGATGCTGCACTAAAAGGAACTATTAATTTAGCCAACCTTTCAAAAGCATATCCTATTAAGATGGACAAACCTTTGGCAGGTATTTTAAAAGCCGATGTTACAACTAATTTTGATATGGCATCTGTAGAAAAAAGCCAATATGAAAACATCAAAAATGCCGGAACGATTAGTTTATCAGGATTTAAATATACTGATGAAAACAATAAAGCAATGAATATCAGCACGGCGCTGGTTGAATTTAATACGAGCAGAATTAACTTAAAACAATTTGATGCCACGACAGGAAAAAGTGATTTAAGCATTAATGGAGTTTTGGAGAATTTCTACGGTTTTATGTTTAAGAAACAAGAACTGAAAGGAAACTTTAATATGAGCTCAAACCAATTGGCAGTTGATGATTTTATGACTTCTGGCGAACCTGCAAAACCAGAAACAAAAACAGAAGCAAAACCGGCTGAGGCAATGAAGATTCCGGCTTTCTTAAATTGTACATTAAATGCAAAAGCTGCAACGGTTCTGTATGATAACTTAAAACTAAAAGATGTTTCTGGAAAACTGATTATTAAAGATGAAAAAGCATTATTAGAAAACTTTAAAACTTCAATCTTTGGAGGAACAATTGGTTTGACGGGTGCGGTTTCTACAAAAGCTAAAGTTCCAACATTTGATATGAATTTAGGTTTTAATCAAGTTGATATTGCGCAGACTTTTACGCAATTAGACATGATGAAAAAAATGGCACCAATAGCAGGAATAATCAACGGAAAATTGAATTCGACTATTAAGTTAAAAGGAAATCTGGATGCAAAAGAATTAACACCAGATCTAAAATCTATTTCTGGAGATTTATTAGGACAATTGCTTTCTACAACCGTTAATGCAAATAATTCTACGGTATTAAATTCTTTAACTTCAAATATTAAATTTCTGGATTTGAAGAAATTGAATCTAAATGATTTAAAAATGGCATTGACTTTTGATGACGGAAAAGTAAATGTAAAACCATTTGATATAAAGTACCAGGATATAAAAATTACAGTTGGCGGAACTCATGGTTTTGATCAAACGATGAATTATAATTTAAAATTAGATGTTCCGGCAAAATATTTAGGAACCGAAGCCAATGCTCTAATTGCAAAATTATCTCCTTCAGATGCTGCAAAATTGGATAATATTCCGATTACCGCATTGTTGACAGGTAATTTTTCTAATCCGAAAGTATCTACAGACATGAAAAGTGCAGTAACAAGCTTAACAACTCAATTAGTAAATCAGCAAAAAGAAAAGCTTACTCAAAAAGGAGCATCTGCACTTACTGATTTGATTAATAAGAATACAAAAGCAAAAGATACTACACAAGCTGCAAAAACAGAAAAAGAACAAAAGACACAAGAAACCACGAAAAAAGCAACTGACTTAATTAATGGTTTATTTAAGAAGAAAAATTAATACCAAAAAAAGGCCAATCTTAAGATTGGCCTTTTTTATTAAACTGCTTTTGATAAAGATTTTATTCTGCCATTGCTTAGAATAGCGTTAAAAACTTTGAAATAGTCATTTTTAGAATAACTATATATATCTATACCAATACTGCTATTATCGTAAGGCTCATATTTTTTAAGATTTGAAACCGAAAATAAACCTGCAGTTGGAGTCTGAACTGAACTTGCTAAGTGCATAATACCGCTGTCTGCCCCAATAAATAATTCTGTGTTGGCGATTACCGCACCAATCTCTCTAATATCCTTACTATAAAATGAAGGCGCCTGAAAACCTATCTGAGACACATTCTCAACGGGCAGGATTTCGATAATATTGTATTCTCTGTATTTATCCTTTAATGCTTTATAAAAATCTCCCCACCATTCTTCTGTCAGGCATTTATTGCCCGTAGCATAGGTAAAGATACAGATTGTCTTTTTTGAATTAGTAACCAATTCATCAAGCTTCTTTTTACCATTCATAAATTCTGATGAACTTAAATTTAGATCTACAGAAGCAATAATTCTGTTGCTTTTTTCTATTCCTAATTTACTCAGATAATTACGGAAGTTATAAACTGGATATTTTGCAATGTGCTCGTAATCGCTTTTGTCAATAACCTGATTTTCGTCTAAATCTCCATAAAATTTATATTTAGCATTTGAAAACCGAACTGCCAATCTTCCTGATGAGGAATTTTGATCGACATTTATAGCCATATCATAAGGTTCTTTCATTATAGAAACCCATACTTTAATATAATCGATCAGGCTTTTGAATGGTTTTTTAGGCAGAGGAATTGATTTATTATACGCTTCATAGTTTTCAAAAATAATTGGTGCAAGAGTTCCTTTTACAAATAAATCAATTTTACAATTTGGAAATGTTGCTGCCACTTCCTTAACGAGAGGAGTGATCAAAAGAAGATTACCTAATCTTCCATTTGGTCTGCAAATTAAAATACGTTTAATTTCAGATTTGTCGACCATAAGGATGCCGTAATCGGTCTTTTGTTTTCCAATATCTTTAGTCAGACCGCGCATTACGCCTCTTCTAAATTGGTTAATTTTGCTTAAAAAACTCATTTTTAAATTATTTAAAGAATTATATAATTTGCGATTAACTTCAAAAAAAAAGTCTTAGACGTAAAACTCAAATCTAGACTCTTTTTATTTTTAAAATTAAATTCTTTGAATAAGTTATTATTACAAAATTGTAACTAAATGTTTTAAAATTCACACCACTTATCCTTGAAAAGATAAAAGTATGGCTATTATTTTATTAACTAATTTATTATTATACAGTCTCTTAATAAGCATAGACGAATGCCTTAAAATACTAGACGTTTATTGTGACAATATATCCTTCTGAACCGCGAACATTAAAGACTGTGCCATTTTCGAAAATTAAATACTGTCCTTTAATGCCCGTTAATTTTCCTTGAAAAGTTGGAGTTTTGTCCAAATTTAAGCTTGCCACTTTTGCAGGATATTTTAAAACAGGATATTTTAGCTCGAAAACATCATTCTTTTGACTGTAGAAATAATCCTTAACCTCAACGGGAATTAAACTTTCTACTTTTGATTTCTCAAGAATCAAATCACAAGATTCTGCGGTGCACTGCAGCATTTTTCTCCAATTTGTTTTATCGGCATAATGATTTTTTAAAGCGACCTCTGTAATCCCGGCCAAATAACGGTTGGGGACTTCTACAACTGCAATTGCCTGTGTAGCGCCCTGATCGATCCATCTGGTAGGAACTTGTGTTTTTCGCGTTACACCAACTTTTATTTCGCTGGATAATGCCAAATAAACGATATGAGGCTGTAACTGTGCTTTTTGCTCGTATTCTAAATCGCGGTCTGCAATTCCTAAATGGGCCGTACTCAATTCTGGTCGCATAATCCAATCGCCAACTGCAGCACTAGAATAGAAACAGTCGTAACAAAAACCTTGTCTGAAGATTTTTTTCTTTTTACTGCAATTCAAACACTGATAACCAACAAAATTGATTTCAATTTCTTTGTTTAATAATTGATTTATGCTCAAAAAACTGTCTTCAAAAACCAAATAATATTGAATTGGGTTTCCGATTTCTGTCTGCATTTTTGTAAGGACGCCTTGATATTGCATTATAATATTTATTTTTGAGTAGTGCTTTTTAAATTTTGATTATTTGAAGAATCTAGAATTTTTATTGTTAAAATTATATTTCTGAATTCGAATCTTTGCAATAAATAGGATTTTTTTCTACAAAAAAACACTATTTTTGATAAGGACAAAGTTAGTATTTGTCCATCGATATTCAAATTTTAAAGTTTTTTGTTTTAAAGAGAAACCTTAAAATTCTAATTCTTAATCAGCAATTTTAAATACGTTTTATGCCCCTATCAATAATCAATTCGTTTGCTTCCTGGGTTCTCAAACAAAGGATACATCAAATAGAGCTTTTTTTAAAATATCCAAATGAAGTTCAGGAAGAATTACTGCATAATTTATTGACAGCTTCAGAAAACACTGTATTTGGTAAACAATATGAATTTTCGAGTATTAAGTCCTATCAGACTTTTGCAGAAAGGGTGCCAATTGCAACTTATGAAGAATTACAGCCGCTTATTGAACGTACGCGCCAAGGTGAACAAAATGTGTTTTGGGAGACTCCTATAAAATGGTTTGCAAAATCGAGCGGTACTACAAACGCAAAAAGTAAATTTATTCCTGTAAGCAGCGAAGCTCTTGAAGACTGCCATTATAAAGGAAGTAAAGATTTGCTTTGCCTTTATCTAAATAACAATGAAGATTCTGAATTATTTCTGGGAAAAAGCCTTCGCTTGGGAGGAAGTTCTCAGATTTACGAAAACAACAATACTTTCTTTGGAGATTTATCGGCAATTTTGATTGAAAACATGCCTATCTGGGCCGAATTTAGCAGCACGCCGAGCAGTAAAACTTCGCTTATGAGTGAATGGGAAACTAAAATGGCTGCGATTATAAATGAGACAAAAACCGAAAATGTTACCAGTTTTGCAGGAGTTCCTTCGTGGATGCTTGTTTTAATGAATAAAGTTCTTGAAAACACAGGTAAGGAAAGCTTGCTTGAAATCTGGCCAAATCTTGAAGTTTATTTTCATGGAGGTGTTAGTTTTTCTCCTTATAAAGAACAATACAAGAAAATTCTGCCAAGCAAAGATTTTAAATACTACGAAATTTACAATGCTTCCGAAGGCTTTTTTGCTATTCAGGATTTAAATAATTCAAGTGATTTATTGTTAATGCTTGATTATGGTATTTTTTATGAATTTATTCCAATGGATACTTTTGGAACTCTAAATCAAAAAGTAATTCGTTTGGCCGATGTCGAATTGAATAAAAATTATGCAATTGTAATTACAACCAATTCCGGTTTATGGCGCTATTTGATTGGAGATACAGTTCGTTTTACTTCTTTAAATCCATACCGAATTAGAGTTACCGGCAGAACCAAACATCATATTAATGTTTTTGGAGAGGAATTGATGGTAGAAAATACTGATCAGGCGATTGCAAAAGCTTGCCAAATAACTCAAACCGAAGTTATCGATTATACGGTTGCTCCTATTTTTATGCAGGACAAAGAAAAAGGCGCTCACGAATGGATGATCGAATTCAAGAAAAAACCTGCCGATGTTGGTCTTTTTCAAAAAGTTCTGGACGAAACGCTGCAGACTTTAAATTCTGATTATGAAGCCAAACGCTACAACAATATGACATTAAATCCTTTGGTTATTAATGTCGCTCGTGAGAATTTATTTTATGACTGGTTAAAAGAACGTGATAAATTAGGCGGACAGCATAAAATTCCGAGGCTTTCTAACCAGAGAGATTATTTGGAGCAGTTAAAAGATATGTGTGTAAAAACAATGTAATTAAATTTTTTGATATGGGAAATAATAAATTTAGTGAAATGACTAAGGAGGAATTGATTAAAAATCAAAAAACATTAACAGGCGTTGCCTATGGTCTTGGCGTTATGCTATTTCTTTGCTTTGCTGCTAATATCTTTCTTGTTTTTAAAAAAGGTTTTAGTGCTTTAACTGTTATTCCTATTGCATTAGTTCCTGTTCTTATTCTGAATATAAGCAGTTTAAAAGCAATTAAGAAGGAATTAGAATCGCGTAATAATGTAGACGAAAATTCCAGTAAATCGCATGAGGGATAGAAGTGGAAATCCTTTTTGTCCGCCGCGGCGGACAAAAAGATTGGGAACGGATAGCCCGACCCGGAGGGGCATGCCATTATTAAGGTTCTAAGTTGCTAAGATTCTAAGTTACTAAGTTTTTTTGAATATTGTAATCTGAGCAAAGTTGACGTCTTTTTTGACATGAAAGTGATTCGACTTCGCCCTAAAGTATTACATCATATCAATATACCTGTCGTGATATCCTAAAAGATACAGAACACCGTCAAGACCCAGACTTGATATGGAGGTTGAGGCACTTTCTTTTACTTTTGGTTTAGCATGAAAAGCGATTCCGAGACCTGCTAAGTTTAGCATTGGTAAATCGTTTGCTCCGTCGCCGACTGCAATGGTCTGATTGATGTGAATGCCTTCTTTTTCTGCAATAGCTCTCAATAATTCGGCTTTTTTCTGACCGTCTACGATTTCACCTAAATATTTACCAGTTAATTTACCGTCTATAATTTCTAACTGATTAGCGTGAACGTAATCTATACCTAATTCTTTCTGAAGATAATCTCCGAAATAAGTAAAACCTCCAGATAATATTGCCGTTTTATAACCATAATATTTTAAGGCTTTCATCAATCGTCTTGCTCCTTTTGTAATAGGCAGATTTATAGCAACATTATGCAAAACTTCTTCGCTTAAGCCTTCCAGCAGCGCCATGCGTTGTTTAAAGCTTTCGTTAAAATCTATTTCGCCATTCATTGCAGATTCTGTAATTGCTCTTACCTGTGCTCCTACTCCGTTTAATTCTGCCAATTCGTCAATTACCTCGGTTTGAATTAAAGTCGAATCCATATCAAAACACACCAAACGTCTATTTCTTCTGTAGATATTATCTTCCTGAAAAGAAATATCTACATCTAATGTTCTGGAAATCTCCATAAAACTTGCGGTCATGACAATCTTATTTACGATTTCTCCTGTTACAGATAATTGTATACAAGAACGTGGATATTCTTCTTTTTCAACAATAGAAGTTCTTCCGGTCAGTCGTATAATCGAATCAATGTTTAGATTTTGATCTGACATTATTTTGGTGACTGCAGCCAATTGCGATGCAGCCAGCTGTTCTCCGAGAATATTAATGATATAGCGTTGTTTTGATTGCGATTTTACCCATTTCTCGTAATCATCGATAGAAATTGGAATAAATTTTACTTTAATTTCAAGTTCATAGGCTTTAAACAAAAGATCTTTTAGAACTGGTCCTGAGGTAGAACCTGCTTTTATTTCAAACAAAATTCCTAAAGATAATGTATCATGAATATCAGCCTGGCCAATATCTAAAATCATAGCATCATAAGCAGCTAAAACTGATGTTAAACCAGCTGTAACTCCTATTTTGTCGTGTCCTGAAACTTTTAATAAGATGATTTCTTTATCTTCTGCTGCCATTTTGTTCTTATTGATTTAGAAGCGACAAAAATCGACAATCTCAAGTTGATAAAAAAGTATAATCCTTGTTTTTTTGAAAAGAAAAAGCACATTTTCATGTGCTTTTTAAAGTAATTTAACAATAATGTTCCGCTATTAAAATAACATAACTTTATTGATTATTATTTGGCTCATTTTCATCAAAATTCACCATCCAGTTTATGCCGAATTTATCTTTGAACATTCCAAAATAAGCACCCCAAAATGTTTTTTCCAATGCCATTTCTACTTTTCCTCCTGCAGAAAGTGCGTTAAAAATTCTATCGGCTTCATCCGTGCTTTCTGTATTGATCGAAATTGAAAAATTGTCTCCAAAACCAACATCTCCATATCTAGGATGACTGTCACTTCCCATTAAGATAGTTTTTCCAATTGGTAATGACACGTGCATAATTCTGTTTTGATCTTCCTCAGAAAGTTTCTCGCCCTCCTCTGCAGGTGCGTCTTTATATTTTCCGATATACGGAAATTCTCCACCAAATACCGATTTATAAAACAGAAATGCTTCTTCGCAATTTCCGTTAAACATTAAATAAGGATTTACTGATGCCATAATGTTCTTTATTTTGTTTGTTGTTTTATAAAAACTTAAATCTATAATCTATTCTCTTTCCTCTTTCCTCTTCACTCTTTCCTCTTCACCCTTAATTCTCTGAAAGTTGTTTTACTATTTCCAGCCCTTTAGGAAAAGCGCCCTTGAAATAATCAATAAATTTTTCGACTACATCAACCTGAACTACAAGATCTATAAACTCATCATCGGGAGTTAATCGATAAATTTCCATTGCTCCGCTCCATTCTTTTGCTTCTTCATTGATAGGCAGTTCTTTAAAATCTTTTACTTCTCCCAAATGTTTAAAAGCTATGTACTCATTTGGAATTTTTTTCTCAATTATACTGCTCATTCCTCCGCCATCAGGACCTAGAAAGTGTACTTTTCCGCCTTCTTCCCAGTCACTTACGGCATATGATCCTTCATAAAAAACTCCTGCCCATTTTCTGTAGGTTTCATCATTCCATAAAACCGACCATACTTTTCTGCCGGAGCTTTGATTCTAATTTTAAATTCTAATGTTTCCATAATTACGATAATTTACTAAAATCCATGTACAAAACATTCCATCTGTGACCGTCTAAATCGGCAAAACCAAAACCATACATCCAGCCCTGACTTTCTGCCGGATCAGCAAAAATTTTTCCTCCGGCTTCTTTAACTTTTTTGGCAAGCTCATCGACTTCTTCTTTGCTCTCGGCATCTATAGAAATCAGGACTTCAGAACTTAATTGTGTATCTGTAATATTGTTTTGAGAAAAATCAGAGAAAAGAGATTCTTTAAATAACATCACTACAAAATGATTTTCGCCCACAACCATACAGGTAGAACTCGGCGTGTCATGCTGTTCATTAAACGAGAAACCAATTTTCCAGAAAAATTCCTTTGCTTTTGCCACATCTTTTACAGGCAGATTTAACCAAATTTGTTTTGTCATTTTTTTATTTTTTGTGTTAGATATTTTTTAAATCCTATAAATGATAAGTTTTTTTCAAGTTTTGAACCTAATTAGATTCAACGTAATTCTTGAAATTATCCAATATTGCCTGCCATCCTCCACGCTGCATTTCTTCGGGATTTTCTGTTTCAGGATCAAAACTTTCTATTATTTCTACTCCTTCTGGAGTTTCTGTAAATGTAATCACGGCTTTTCTTCCGTCGCCCATTACATAATTGATGGCTTGATCTTGTTTTACCAAAGTATACTCTCCCAAAAAATCAAAACTCATACTGCCGTCTTTTGCCGACATTGTTGTAGAGAATTTACCGCCTTCTCTCAAATCATTTTCTGCATAAGGTGCGTACCAGTCTGGAGAGGCAAAAGCCCATTTTGTAATATGTTCGGGCTTACTCCAAAAATCCCATACTTTGTCAAGCGATGCATTAATTGTATTTTTTAATGTTATCATTATAAAATTATTAAAATTATACTTCCTTTTTTATAAAATTACAAAAATATTAAAGCAAATTTAAAACATTAAGACTATTTGATAATGTCAATAAAAGTCAACTTTAGGGGCATTTAAGACAAATTGTTTATTTTTACATCAAGTTAACTTTTCCAAACACCACAAATGATGAGCAAAAAAATAGGATTGATAATACCTTACGACTATAAATTATTAAGCGTAGCGGCTATTTTGGAAGTTTTTGAAACGGCAAATAAACTGTCGCCAACAACTGAGGAAACATTTAAAATAATGCTTTTTCAATCGGCAGAACAATTAAGCCAGGAAGTTTCTTTGGGTTATAAAATTAATGCAATTCAGGATTCTGATATCGCATTAGATCTGATCTTAATTCCCGCTTTTACGACAGATAATATGAGCGAAATGATCGCGAAGAATAAAAATTTTATTCCGTGGCTGCAAAAACAACATCGTGACGGAGCCGAATTGGCTAGTTTTTGTACCGGTGCTTTTTTATTTGCTGCATCTGGTTTATTAAACGAAAAACTGGCAACAACACATGTTGACGCGTGCAGTGCTTTTACAAAAGCTTTTCCGATGGTAAAATTAAAAGCCGAAGAAACTTTAACCGCCGATGGCAGTTTATACACCAGTGGCGGATCGACCTCAACATTTCATTTATTGATTTTATTGGTGCAGAAATATTGCGGCAACGAAATTGCAGTTCAGATTGCAAAGATTTTCTCTATTGATTTAAACCGATACAAACAAAGTTATTTCAGCACCTTTAGACCAAATCATTTACACAATGATACTTTGGTTGCGATGCTGCAGCAAAAAATAGAAAGTCAATACCATTCTATCGAAAAGCTGGAAGAAATAACAAAAGACATTCCAACAAGTGCCAGAAATATGACACGCCGTTTTAAACAAGTTACCGGAATCCCGCCAATTGAATATCTGCAAAATATTAGAGTCGAAAGCTCTAAAAAGTATCTTGAACAAACCCAGCTTTCTATATCTGAAATTATCGAAAAAACGGGTTATAATGACCCAAAAGCTTTTAGAAAAGTATTTTATAAAATGGTAGGCATGAAACCTATTGAATATAGAGAGAAATTTAGGGTTCAGTGATTTTTGAGAAGCAGAAGTTTTGTTTTCAAAAGACGTTTGGTCCTGCTCTACACTATATCTTTTGCTCTAAACTCCAGAGCAAAAGGATGCCGTTTCGATCAGGGCTAAACCAGAAATTTCATTTTTACAAGAAAGAAATTTCGAGATTCTTAAAGTCTTTATGATTTAATAATCCACATCAGGACTTTTTTATTTGTTTTTAAAAGTTCATCAATTTCTTTCATGCTTTCGTTGGAAACAGCAGGACAGCCCCAGCCTTCTGGTGTTCCGCGTGGATAGACTTCGTTGTCTGGAACAGCTTCCCAAGAATGTAAAACTACAGCACGGCTTCGCGCATTTGAATTGGATTTTTCTTTTCCCTGCAAAATATAATTGACTTTTATTCCCCACTGACTTACCCCGCGATCCAAAATCACGTATTTACCCAGAGAAGAACAATGCGAATCAAATTCGTTACTTATCTCCACCTTATCTTTTGAGGCAGTTCCTCCCCAATTATTAGCACCGCATCCATGACTTACCATATAAGAATTTGAGACTGCTATCTTTTTAAAATCGTAAATAAAAAATCTTTTATAACCAGAATGCAATCCAAGATCAATCAGGATAAATTTATTCTGATTCAGGTTATTTCTATTGCAAAATTGTTCTGCTTCTTTATAGTAATTACCGTAATTGATTTCAATTCTAGGTTTTTCTAATGAAATTATTTTGCTTTTATGTTTATTTTCAGAAACCATTGTTGGTTTATTTTCTTTATTAAAAGAAAATCCAAAAACACAAATCAGGAGTAAATAATTCTTAATTACCATGTCCAACTCTATGAATAAATTGATTATTAAAAAAAGCATTAAACATTTTAAATTCACCTAAATAGGAATCTTGAAAACTAATGTCCTCAAATTTATTATTTAATATTTCTTTAGGAAATTTCGAATACAACAGCTTCTTTTCAACTATATCCTCCACCTCTAAAACCAAATCTTTAATTTTTCGCGAATCTAATTTTTCACTTTGCAATTCTTCAATTCTAGATTTTGAAATAACTATTTGTTTTTTATGAATTATAATATCAATTACATAATAAGGAACTAAAACACTCAAATATAAAGTTATAGAACATAACTCTCCATTCTCAATGACATTCAGAAAAAATGTATAACATCTATCTTGCCAATCTAGTCTGGAAAAATCCTCAAAATCCTTTAAAACTGGATCTTTGTCAAATTCTGCTTTAATAGTATCTCGCATTTTTTGATTATTATCAGAATCAAAATGTTCTATTAGCCCTTTCAATCTTTTATACTCCTCAGTTTCTAAATATTGCTCCTTTTGATTCCAAGGACATATATTTTTAGGATAATATAAATAGGCTAATTTTTTTAAGACTTCGGTTATCATATTTTATCAGAAATAATTTAACCACAAATATATCCTTTTATATAAAGAAAGAAAAATATTACATAAAATATAAAAAAAACCTGTTCAAAAAATGAACAGGTTTTAAAATTCTTTTGTCAAAATTTAAACTTTGACTAAGTTATTTCAATATTTAAGAAGCAATTTCCATTCGCTTCAATAAATTTTTGTTTAGTGTGTGTTCTGCGTATTCTTTATCGATACTCAATACTTTATCATCAGAACTTGGTAATTCGTACATCGCATCTGTTAGAATTGCTTCACATAGCGAACGCAATCCACGAGCACCTAATTTGTATTCTAATGCTTTATCAACAATAAAATCCAAAGCTTCGTCTGTAATAGTAAATTCAACTTCATCCATTAAAAATAATTTTTGATATTGTTTTACTAATGCATTTTTAGGCTGTGTTAAAATTGCACGCAAAGTTTCTCTGTCTAGAGGATCCATGTGTGTAAGAACTGGCAGACGACCAATAATTTCTGGAATCAAACCAAAATCTTTAATATCTTTTGGAATGATATACTGAAGTAAATTATCTTTATCTATATTATCTGCATTCTTAGAAGTGGAGTACCCCACTGCCTGACGGTTTAAACGTTTAGAAATAATACGTTCTACTCCATCAAAAGCACCTCCTGCAATAAACAAGATGTTTTGCGTATTTACCTCAACAAATTTCTGGTCAGGGTGTTTACGACCTCCTTTAGGCGGTACGTTAACAACAGTTCCTTCCAGCAATTTCAATAATGCTTGTTGCACACCTTCTCCAGAAACATCACGCGTTATTGATGGATTATCACTCTTACGGGCGATTTTATCTATTTCGTCAATAAAAACGATTCCTCTTTCTGCTTTGGTTACATCATAATCCGCAGCTTGTAACAAACGTGTCAAAATACTTTCGACATCTTCTCCTACATAACCTGCTTCTGTCAATACAGTTGCATCAACTATCGCCAACGGAACATCTAACATTTTTGCAATGGTTTTTGCTACCAATGTTTTTCCCGTTCCAGTCTGCCCTACCATTATGATGTTACTTTTTTCAATCTCTACTTCATCGTCTAACTGCTGCTGCATTAAACGTTTGTAGTGATTGTAAACCGCAACTGACATTACTTTTTTGGTCTGATCCTGACCAATAACATATTGATCTAAGAAAGCTCTGATTTCTTTTGGTTTCTTTAAAATTAAGTCACCAACCAATTTTGCGCTTCCGCTTGATTTTAATTCTTCTAATACTATTCCGTGTGCCTGCTCAATACACTTATCACAGATATGTGCATTTATGCCCGCAATTAATAAATTAGTTTCTGGCTTTTTTCTTCCACAAAACGAACATTCTAATACTACTTTTGCCATTCTTTATTTAGTTAAGCTGCAAAGTTACTAAGTTTCTGAGACTTTCTATTAAAACCTCAAAAACTTAGTAACTTCTTAACTTTTTATTTTTTTGTTTCAAGTTTAATTTTGTTTCAAGTTTCAAGTTAATCTTAGAACCTTAGTCCCTTTGTAACTTTAAACCTTAAAAAAAATTAGCTTCTTCTCAAAACTTCATCAATCATTCCGTATTCTTTAGCTTCGTCTGCTTTCATCCAGTAATCACGTTCACTGTCTTTATGAACTCTTTCGAAAGATTGTCCTGAATGTTGTGAAATAATGTTGTACAACTCGTCTTTAAGTTTCAACATTTCGCGTAAGTTGATTTCCATGTCAGTTGCAACACCTTGTGCTCCTCCAGACGGCTGGTGAATCATTACTCTTGAGTGTGGCAAAGCCGAACGTTTTCCTGCAGCACCTGCACATAATAAAACTGCTCCCATAGAAGCTGCCATACCAGTACAAATTGTAGCTACATCTGGTTTGATGTACTGCATGGTGTCATAAATCCCTAATCCTGCATAAACGCTTCCTCCAGGAGAATTTAGATAAATTTGAATGTCTTTTGATGCATCAGCACTTTCTAAGAAAAGTAATTGTGCCTGAACAATATTAGCGATTTGATCGTCGATACCTGTTCCTAAAAAGATAATTCTGTCCATCATTAATCTGGAAAAAACATCTAATTGAGAAATATTCAACTGACGTTCTTCTATAATGTATGGAGTCATATTGGTTGGATTCATCGCAGCTACGATTTTATCGTAGTACATTGCGTTTACCCCTTGATGCTTTGTAGCAAATTTTTTGAATTCTTTACCGTAGTTCATATTTTTAGTTTAAAGTTTGAAAGTCTAAAGTCTGAAAGTGACTTTATCGGATAAAACAAAGTTCATACCTTTTTATAAAGGATGCCAATTTGTCTTATTTTTTTGTTTCAAGTTTCAGGTTTCAGGTTTATTGAAGTTCGAAAACTTGAAACTTGAAACAAAAATAAAATTTGAAACAAAAAAGAGCGTCAAAAATATCTTTTTGACGCTCAAATATAACTTTTTTTATCTTTCAGTTTCTGTAATAAAATCTTAAATTTTAAAATAGAGCTTTCACCCTATTCTAGTCAACTTTTGACTTTATAACTTTTGACTTTAGACTAAAATTTATTCTCCGTAAGAAGCTGCAATAAATTCTTCGTAAGTAACTTCTTTAGTTGTTGGATTTGCTTTTTCTTTGAATAAATCTAACAATTTAGCTGCTACAACTTGCTCAGAAAGTCTTTTCACTTCTTCTTGGTTAGATAAAACTCTAGCCACAATTCCTTGAACTTCTTCGTCAGTTGGGTTTGTTTGTCCAAATTGAGCCATTTGTTGTTTGATAGCGTTTGTTGTAAAAGCTTTCAAATCATCAAATGTAATTTGGATATTACTTTGAGCCATTGCTTTTCCTTCAATCAATTGAAAACGTAAACCTTTTTCAGATCTTGCGTATTCAACTTCTGCTTCCTCTGGAGAAAGTTTTTTCTCTCCAACAGTTTGTAACCATTTTTTAAGAAATTCTGATGGTAAATCAAATTTTGTGCTTTCGATAAGGAAATCCTGAACGTCCATCAATAATTTTTGATCTGCTTGCTGTGCAAATTGAGATTCAGCATCTTCTTTAATTTTAGCTTTTAAATCTTCTAAAGAAGCTACTTTTCCTTCACCAAAAAGTTTATCAAATAAATCTTGGTTTAATTCTGCCAATTCAGCTCCATTGATAGCTTCGATTGTAAAGTTTACTTCGATATCTAAACCATGAACGTCATCATGACCAACTTTAAGATAATCCATTAATTGGTGATCGTCTTCAAATAAACCTTTTGTACTTACCGCCACAACATCTCCAACTTTTTTACCGATGAATTTATCTCCGGCAGCTTTGTTAAATGCAGTTACAGAAATTGTAGTCGTATTGTTGATTCCTTTTTCTTCGTTTGTGAAAGTTCCAGTTAAATCTGAATCAGCTTCAACTTTATCTTGAGGAATTGCTGTTCCGAATTGTTTTTGGATACGCTCTACTTGTCCGTCGATTAATTTATCATCGGCAGTAACGATATATTTTACGATATTGTTTTTTGCTTCTAAATCAATTTCAAAGTTAGGAACCAAACCAATTTCGTATTCGAAAGTTAGTTCTTCAGCATCCCAATCAAAGTTTTCGTTTTCTTTAGCAAGAGGAGTTCCTAAAAGATTTAATCTTTCAGATTGAACAAAACGCTCTAAAGCCAAATCAACTACTTTTTTAACTTCTTCCTGCTTAATAGCTTTTCCGTATTGTTTTTCAACAAGATCTTTAGGTACTTGACCTTTTCTAAAACCTTTTACGGTTGCCAATGGCATTTTTTCGTTTATTCTTTTTGCTACTTGACCTTTATAATCCATGTGAACAACGTTCAAAACAATCGTTTCATTCACAGCATCTATTGCTACTCTTTTAATATCCATCTTCTTCTTTAATTTACATAATAAAATTGGGTTGCAAAATTATAAAATTTTTGCAACCCAGCCAAGTTTTTAATCTATTGTATTTGAAGCGTTTTAGAACACACTCATTGTTTTATTTATCGTCTCCTAATATTTTGTAGGTTATAGATTGAAGCACAGACAATATAATACTAAATATTAATGCCGTCCAGAAAGAATCTACTGCAAAACCTCCGACTATATTTGTGCAGAGTAAAATAATTACAGCATTTATAACTAACAAAAACAATCCTAGAGTTACTACTGTTACCGGAAGCGTTAATATCACTAAAATTGGTTTAATAAAAAGATTTAGCAAACCTAAAACTACCGCAACAATTACAGCTGTAGCAAAACTGGTAACAACTACACCAGGCAGAATTTTAGCAATTAACAAAACAAGCGCCGCTGTAACAAGAAGTCTAAGTAATATTTTCATTTTTTACATTTTTAAAGTTTAAATAAAAGTACTGATTTTTTAATCAAAAAGACTATTCTTTTAGAAATGCAGCAGTCAATTCAAAAAACAATTTAGGATTTTCTGCATGCAGCCAATGTCCTGCGTTTGGAATTGTTTCTAGTTTAAAATTTGGAAATTGAACACGAATTGCGTCAAGATCAGAATCCTGAATATAGCCTGAATTTCCTCCACGTATAAATAATGTCGGCTTATCAAAAATCAAATTATCTGCCAGAGGTTTTCCAATTGCATCCAGATTATTATTAAAGGCATCCAGATTAAAACGAAATGCCAGTTGCCCTGGCTCTGCCCAATATAGATTTTTCAATAAAAATTGTCTTGTTCCAAAATCTGAAACATATTGCGATACTATTTCTTCAACATCATTTCGGCTTGGTTTTACCGAAAAATCGACAGCATTTAATCCTGCCAAAATATCTTCATGATGCTGTTTGTAAAACTTAGGACCAATATCTGCTACAATTAATTTATCGACAATTTCATGATGAAGTGCTGCAAAAAGCATTGCAACTTTACCGCCCATAGAATGCCCTAGGATATCAACATTCTTTAATTGATTGGCTTGACAATAATCAAAAACGTCCTGCACCATCGCTTCGTAAGTCCATTCGTCTGAATGAAAGCTGCGTCCGTGATTTCGTAAATCCAAAACATGAACCTGAGATCCTGCTTCTACATATTGCCCTGCCAAGGTTTTCCAATTATCAGACATTCCCAGAAATCCATGCATAATAATAAATGGTTTTCCTTCGCCTTCTATTTTTGAATAAAGCATATTATTTTAATTTATTTAAATACATATTCACCACATTATCTAAACCCAGATAAAGTGCTTCTGCAATTAGAGCATGACCAATTGAAACTTCTAATAATCCAGGAATATTTTGTTTAAAAAACTGAATATTATCTAAACTCAAATCGTGACCCGCGTTTATTCCTAATTCTAATTCGTTTGCCAGTTCTGCAGCTTTAACATAAGGATCTATTCCTTTTTTATTTCCCAAATCATAATCATGTGCAAAAGCTTCTGTATACAATTCAATTCTGTCTGTTCCTGTTTTTTTTGCTCCTTCAATCATTTCCAGAACGGGATCAACAAAAATTGAAGTTCTGATTCCGTTACGCTGAAATTCCTGAATCACTTCTCTCAAATAAGATTCATTTTTCACAGTATCCCATCCGGCAGAAGATGTAATTGCTCCAATTGCATCCGGAACAAGCGTTACCTGATCTGGCTTACATTCTAAAACCAAATCAATAAAATTATGCTGCGGATTTCCTTCAATATTATATTCAGTATTGATGATTGCTTTTAAATCTCTTGCATCCTGATAACGTATATGACGTTCATCGGGACGCGGGTGAATGGTGATTCCCTGACCTCCAAATTTCTGAATATCTGCAGCTACTTTTAATAAATCGGGAACATTTCCGCCGCGAGCATTTCGAAGCGTTGCAATTTTATTGATATTTACACTTAACTTTGTCATATAAATAGATAATTAATTCTAGTAACACTATATTTGTTACCACAAAAATACAAAGTAAAACACAGCGGTTTTTGCTATTTTTTGATTATTTTGCATAAAATATCTTCAGTTGACTTATGACAGAAATTACCAACTATATCACAAATGACTTCAGGGCAATTGACAGCCAGGAAACGATCGCGAATGTTCAGGACTTTTTTGCTGACTTAAATTTTTCGCATTTTCCGGTTTTAGAAAGTGGAATTTTCATTGGAAGTATTGCTTCAGATGATGTTGAAACTTTTGATACTGACAAAAAAGCAATTGATTATAAATATACTCTGGAACGTTTTTTTGCCAGAAAATCCATGATTTGGTTAGATGTTTTAGAAATTTTTGCAAAAAACCACACAAATACGATTCCGGTTCTGGACGAAAATAACAGCTATGTTGGGTATTATGAAATGGAAGATATCATGAAATTCTTTCAGGAAACTCCATTTTTAAAGGAACAAGGCGGTATCATAATCGTTCAAAAAGGACTTATGGATTATTCTATGGGACAAGTAACCCAGATTGTTGAAAGCAATAACGGTAAAATTCTAGGTTGTTTTGTATCTGAAGCTGATCTTGAAAATGTTCAGATTACTGTTAAAATTGGTGTTGGGCCTATGAATGAAATTATACAGACTTTTAGAAGGTATAATTATGAAATCATTTCAGAACACCAGGAAGACGCTTATATCAACAGCTTAAAAGAACGTTCTGATTATTTAGACAAGTACCTGAACATATAAATTAGAAAATTTAGATAATGTGTCAATTAGATAATTCTTTAACAGCTGACATGATATCTGTTTTTTTAATTGACACATTATCTAATTGACATATTATCTAATTAAAAAAATGAAAGTAGCTATTTACGGACAGTATTATCAGAACAGTACAGAACCTATTATTAAAGATATTTTTATGTTTTTCAGTGCCAACAATGTAGAGATGGTAATTGAAGAAAACTTTCTGAACATGCTTTACGAAAAAGAACTTATCAAAAAAGAATACCAAACTTTTTCGTCGAGTAATTCCTTAGATAATAGTTTTGAAATGCTGATTAGTATCGGCGGTGACGGAACAATTTTAAGAGCCGCAACTTTAGTTCGTAATTCTGGTGTTCCGATTTTAGGAATTAATGCCGGAAGACTCGGTTTTCTAGCTACAGTACAAAAAGAAAACATTGATAGTTTTTTACAATTTGTAATTGACAAAAATTATACTACCTCCGAAAGGACATTGTTAAGCATTACCTGCGATCCAAAAAATGATGCAATTCCAGAAGACCTGAATTTTGCAATGAATGAAATAACAGTAAGCAGAAAAGACACTACTTCTATGATTACTGTTGAAACATCTTTGAATAATGAATATTTGAATTCCTATTGGGCCGACGGTTTAATTATATCTACTCCCACAGGATCTACAGGATATTCTTTAAGCTGTGGAGGACCATTGTTAACACCAGATGTCAAAAGTTTAGTAATTACGCCTATTGCACCACACAATTTAACAGCACGACCACTTGTTATTCCAGATGATACAGAAATCAAACTGCGTGTCTCCGGGAGAGAAGATCAATATTTAGTTTCATTAGATTCCAGAATATCTTCAGTCAAAAATGAATCTGTTTTAACAATAAAAAAAACAAATTTTAAAATTAAAATGGTTGAAATTCCGGGAGAAACTTTCCTGAAAACATTAAGAAACAAATTGCTTTGGGGAGAAGATAAAAGAAATTAAGCCCTTTTCCCATTCGCCACTATACGATAATAGCATCTTTTCTCGTTTTGCTTGTAGTGAATCATCATTAAATGTCTCAAAATCATATTGTAAATTGAAAAAAAAGCACATTTATGTAAACGAACGTTGATTCGTATTGATAATTATTATATTTGCACGCAATTTTTAATTAAATGAAGAAAATTTTTAATTTATTGTTATGTTTTTTCCCCTTTATTACACTAAATGCTCAAATAAATGAGCTTGGTGTTTTTCTAGGAGGAAGTAACCTTGTTGGTGATGTTGGAAAAACAACTTATATTTCGCCCGAAAAAATCGCTTTTGGGGTGTTATACAAGTGGAACAGAAGCCCGCGACACTCGTACAGATTCTCGTACACACAATCTGAAATTTCAGGAAACGATTTTAAATCTAAGGAAACAGGTAGAAATCAAAGAGGATACAGATTTGAAAGCAATGTAAAAGAATTTTCTGCAGGACTGGAATTCAACTTTTTTGATTTTAATCTTCACGATTATCATACAAAAGTTACGCCTTATGTTTATTCTGGACTAAGCTTTTTTCTTTACGATGAATTGTATCGTTTTACGACAGCTCCAAATGCGCTGCAATCTGTAAATTCAAGCTCGCTTGCTATACCTATTATATTAGGTGTAAAATCTAATGTAACACCAAACTTTGTTTTAGGATTTGAAGCTGGCGTTCGTTATACATTTACAGACAACATTGACGGAAGTAATCCTAATACAAACAATCCAAACATCATGAAGTTTGGAAATTTAAACAATAATGACTGGTATGTATTCTCAGGTCTTACCTTAACATATACCTTTGGACAAAAACCTTGCTATTGCGCAGAATAAAATGAATTTACAAGACTCTATAGATCACACAAACTTACCTAAACACCTAGCCATTATAATGGATGGCAACGGACGATGGGCCAAACAACAAGGCTTTTTAAGAGCGTTTGGACATGAAAACGGAACAAAATCTGTAAAAAAAACAATAACAACTTGTGCCAAATTAGGTATTGAGTATCTTACATTGTATGCTTTTTCTACAGAAAACTGGAATCGCCCGAAATTAGAAGTCGAAGCATTAATGAAAATCTTGATCAATTCATTAAAAAAAGAGCTTGTTACTTTGCAAGAAAACAATATCAAACTCAATGCAATTGGAAATCTTGATAAATTACCAAAATCAGCTCAAAAAGAACTTTTAGACGTAATTGAAAAAACCAAAAATAACACTCGTCTCACGCTGACACTAGCTTTAAGTTACGGATCACGAGAAGAATTGGTAAATGCCGTGAGAATCATCAGTGATAAAGTTAAAAATAATATAATTTCAATAGACACTATTGACGATTCAATTATAAATGAGCATCTTTACACGCAAAATTTACCCGATGTAGATTTATTAATACGAACAAGTGGAGAACATAGAATAAGTAATTTTCTGTTGTGGCAGATAGCCTACGCAGAGTTATATTTTACTAATGTCTTATGGCCAGACTTTAAAGACCAAGATTTATATGAGGCTATTATTAGTTATCAAAAAAGAGAACGTAGATTTGGAAAAACCAGTGAACAAATTAAATAATTTTTTAGTGTTACAAAAAAAAATTCAAATAGCCCTTACCCTAATTCTTTTGGGTAGTTTTTCACAAATAAAAGCACAAGATAAAGTTCCTTTTGATCAAGGAAAAAAATATATTCTTGCCAAAGTCTCTGTTGTTGGTAAAATTAGCTTTAATGAACAAACCGTTGTTACCTTTTCAGGACTTCAAAAAGGACAGGAAATAACTGTTCCTGGAGAAGAAATAAGCAGCGCAATCAAAAAATTAGGTAAACTTGGCCTTTTTGATGAGATTTCATTTTACGTAAATAAGGTAGAAAACGACAGTATCTATCTTGATTTGGATATTGTTGAACTTCCTAAATTAAACGAAGTTAAATTTGTAGGAATTAAGAAGAGTAAAGTTGAAGGACTGATTAAAGACAACAGCTTAACGAAAAATAAAATCGTCAACGAAAACTTAATCACGACTACTAAAAATTATATTGAAAATAAATATAAAAAAGAAGGTTTTTATAACACTAAAGTCACTATTACAAATACGCCTGACACCATCAATGGCAACATGGTAAATATGCTTGTCAGAGTAGATAAAGGGGCTAAAGTGAAGATTAGAAGCATTGATTTCATTGGTAACCAGCAATTATCAGACAGCAAATTAAGAAGTGCTATGAAGGACACAAAACAAAAAAATGTTTTGCGTGTTTTAAAAGCATCAAAATTTATTCCTGAAAAATATAAAGCTGACTTAGAAAAAGTTATCGCCGCATATAAAGAAAAAGGATACCGAGATGCACGTATTATCTATGACTCTGTTACTTACAACAAAGAAAAGAAAATGCTTGACATCAAAATTAATCTGGAAGAAGGAAACAAATATTACTTTGGAAATATTAAATTCTTAGGAAACACCGTATATTCTGACCAGTTATTAAATCGCTATTTAGGTATTAAAAAAGGAGAAGTTTATAACGGAGTTCTACTAGAAAAAAGAATTGCAGACAAAACAAAACCAGACGCAGAAGACATTACGAATTTATACCAAAACAATGGTTATTTATTCTCTAATATTAATGCAGTTGAGGTAAAAACGGTAAACGATACAATTGACTTTGAAATCAGAGTTACAGAAGGTCCAATTGCGTATTTCAACAAGATTAGTGTTGTAGGAAATGACAAAACAAATGACCACGTTATTTACCGAGAATTAAGAACTAAACCAGGAGAAAAATACAGTAAAGAACAGCTTGTAAGAACTATTCGTGAAATTGGACAATTAGGTTTCTTTGATCCTGAAGCAATCGACCCTAAGTTCAAGAACGTTGATGCTGCAGCAGGAACTGTAGATATTGAATATAATGTTGTAGAAAAAGGATCAAGTCAGGTTGAGCTTCAGGGAGGTTACGGAGGCGGTGGTTTCATCGGAACTTTAGGACTTTCTTTTAACAACTTCTCGGCAAGAAAATTATTTGACAAAGAAGCTTATAAGCCTTTACCAATGGGAGACGGTCAGAAAGTAGCGCTTCGTTTACAAGGAAGTACTTATTTCCAAACTTACAGTGTATCGTTCTCTGAACCTTGGTTTGGAGGAAAAAAACCAGTACAGTTTAGTTCATCTATTTCTTATAGTAAACAATTTTTGAATAATTATATAACAAGATCAGTAGACAAAAGCAAAAGTTTTAATATTTTTACAGTACAAGTAGGACTGGCAAAAAGATTAACAGTGCCAGATGATTATTTTGTTCTTTCTCAATCTGTGAGTTACCAGCATTATGATTTGAATAACTACAACACAGGATTATTTACTTTTGGTAATGGAGCATCAAGAAACTTTGCTTATACAATTGGACTTTCAAGAAGTAATAAAGGGGTTAACCCAATATTCCCAACTTACGGTTCAGAGTTTAGTATTTCTGCAAAAGTAACTCCTCCTTACTCATTATTGAGCGGACTTGATTATGGTGATTTAGAAAATCAAAAAGAATACAAAGCACAATATACAGGAGATAATACGATAGGTGCAGACAAACAGCCGCTTAATAATGGCGACTATTTAAAAACGGTTGTTATTGACGGACAATCAGTACAAGTAAGTGTTGGATCTGACTATAAAAGCGCTGACACTGATGTAGCCAAAGTAGACCAGAAAAAATACAACTGGCTGGAGTACTACAAAATTAAATTTAAAGGAGACTGGTATACAAAAGTTTACGGAAAATTAGTTTTAAGAACATTAACAGAATTTGGTTTCTTAGGAGCATACAATCAAGAAAGAGGAGTTATACCGTTTGAGCGTTTTTACTTAGGTGGAGACGGAATGGCAAATTACTCAATGGATGGTAGAGAAACTATTGGATTAAGAGGTTATAAAAATAACTCATTAACACCTGTAAATACTAATGGAGAACAAATTGGAGCTTCTATCTACAATAAATTCTCAATGGAATTACGTTACCCTATAACATTAAAAGCCTCTGCTTCAATTTACGCCTTAACATTTTTAGAAGCGGGATCATCATACGCTTCGTTTAAAGACTATACTCCGTTTGACTTATACCGTTCAGCTGGTTTTGGTTTACGTGTATTTATGCCAGCGTTTGGATTGTTAGGAATTGATTATGGTTATGGATTTGATGCCGCTCCAGGAAATAGTAAACCAAATGGTGGAGAAATACACTTTATCATTGGACAACAATTTTAGATAAAAAGCGTTTGGTTAAAAATCATCAAATAAAGTTATGTTATGAGAAAACAGTATTTATTTATATTTTTAGCCTTGATTGTAGCACATACTGCTCAGGCTCAAGGAAAAACGACTAGGATTGGGTATATTGACATGGAATATATTTTGGAGAATGTTTCTGATTATAAGGAAGCTAAATCCCAATTAGAGTTAAAGGCTCAGAAATGGAAGCAAGAAATTGAGACTAAAAAAATTGAAATTAACAAATTACAGGAAAGCCTAAAAGCAGAAAAAGCTTTACTCACTAAAGAGTTAATTGAGGAAAGAGAAACTGAAATTAAATTTCTTGAAAGCGAAATGCTGAGTTATCAGGATAAATTATTTGGGCCTCAGGGAAATTTAATTAGACAAAAAGCAGCATTGGCAAAGCCAATTCAAGATCAAGTTTTTACTGCTGTTCAAGATATCGCTGAAGCTAAAAATTATGATTTTATCTTTGACAGATCATCAGATTTAACAATGCTTTTTAGTAACAAAAGATTTGATATAAGTGATCAGGTTTTACGTGTTCTAAACAGAACTGAAAAACGCGAACAGTTGACTAAAAAACAATTAAAAGATCAGGAAATAAAAGAAAATCTTGAAAACGCAATTGATGAGAATCCTGCAATGGCAGATCGTCAAAAAGCATTGGATGAGAAAAGGGCCGCCCGAGAGAAGTTAATTCAAGACCGTAAACTAGAACAAGAGGCTAAGAAAAAGGAATATGAAGATAGAAGAAATGCATTAGCAGCCGAGAGAGCAGCTAAAAAAAATGGCACGGTTTCTGAAACAGCTAAGCCAAACAGCACTTCTACAACTACAGATCCAGCAGTAAAAACTGATGCAACAGCAAAACCTGCAGCAACTGGAACTGAAACCACAACTCAGCCACCAGCTTCTGCGAAAGTTGAAGAAAGACAAAGGTTATATGAAGAGCGCAAAAAAGAATTAGAAGAAAAGAGAAAGAAAATATTAGAAGAAAGAGAAGCGGCAAAAAAAGCTAAGGAAGCCGAAACACAAAAACCTAATACGACCAATAATTAATTAATATTTTAAAAATGATGAAACAAATCAAAACTTTACTAATTGCTGCGATACTTATTTTAGGAGCAAGTAACACAATGAACGCACAGGCAAAGGTAGCCCATGTTGATGTTAGCGAGATTATGTCGAAAATGCCTGCAATGCTTGATGCTCAAAACCAATTGCAAAAATTAAGTGGTACATACGATGCTGAATACAAAAAAATGGTTGATGAATACCAAGTAAAAATTAAAAAGTATGAGGCTGAAGCTGCAACTGTAACTGATGCTGTAAACGGTGAGCGTTCTAAAGAGGTTCAAGACATGCAAAAAAGAATTGTTGACTACAGAGACAATGCTCAAAAAGAACTTCAACAAAAAGAAACTGATATCGTAAAACCATTAATGGAAAAAGTTAGAGCTTCTATCCAAAAAGTTGGAAAAGCTAAAGGTTTCCAATATGTATTAGACGGTTCTACTTTATTATTAGCTGATGGTCCAAACATTACTGCTGATGTTAAAAAAGATTTAGGATTCTAATCAACGAATTCATTATAAAAAACTGCTCAATTCTTTAAAAAGTTGAGCAGTTTTTTTTTACATTAAATTAAAATATAAAAAGAGATAAATTAAGAAATTTCACCTACTTTGAGGTATAAATTTATTTCAAAAAAATACTAAATTTGTATAATGACAAATAGTAATCCTATAGGCGTTTTTGATTCTGGTATTGGAGGAACTTCAATCTGGAGCGCTATTCACGATCTTCTTCCGAACGAAAAAACAATTTATTTAGCCGACAGCAAAAATGCTCCTTATGGGCAGAAAAGCAAAGAGGAAATTGTTGCCTTAAGTAAAAAAAATGTTGATTTACTGCTCGAGATGAATTGCAAGTTAATTGTTGTAGCCTGCAATACTGCAACAACAAATGCAATCCAGGAACTTCGTGCTTCGTATGATATTCCATTCATAGGAATTGAGCCGGCTATTAAACCCGCTGCTAATAATTCTAAAACCGAAGTTATAGGTATACTGGCAACCAAAGGAACTCTAAACAGTGAGCTGTTTAATAAAACAGCTGAAATGTTTCAGAATACCAAAATAATTGAACAGGTTGGTTACGGACTTGTACAACTTATTGAAGACGGAAACCTTTATTCTCCGGAAATGACAACCCTTTTGGAGTCTTATCTCCATCCTATGATTGAAGCCAATATTGATTATCTAGTATTGGGATGCAGTCATTATCCGTATTTAATTCCACAGATTAAAAAAATCCTTCCGGAGCACATTCAGATTATAGATTCTGGAGAAGCTGTTGCAAGACAGACTCAAAATATTTTGCGCGAAAAAGTTGGTTTTAGCGACGCACTTAAAAGCGAGCCTGAATTTTACACGAACTCAGATCCAAAAGTTTTAGAATCAATTTTAGAATATAAATATCCAGCAGTCAAAAAAGACTTTTAATATTAATCTATTTTTCGTTTAACAAACCAAATTCCGTCTAACGATAGATTAATTGATATTTTATGATAATTTTCTTTAATTAAATTATCAGCTACTCTGCCTTTCTGTCCGTAGGAATACGAAATATTCAAAGCTGAATATGTGTTTTCTATTGGCAGAGAAAGCCCCAGAGAAAAAGATGCATTGTTTACCCTTTTTCCGTCTACTTCAAGATAACCGGTGTCAAAATTTAGTCCGGTAGAATATTTTATTCTGTCCCAATATCTTCTCACGTTTTTCTTTGTACCATAACTAAAACCAAGGGCAAACCTGTCTTGATTTACAAAATCACCGTATGAATCAGATTGCTTCGTTTCGTCCCATAAACTTTTTTCATAATCAAAAGTCATGTTTATATTGTTTTTAAAGCGCTTGCTAATCCCTACACCAAATTCTAACGGCATATAATAATCATCAGCATCAGAAGATGCTTCTGCCTCTACTGTTGTCACTACCTCATCGGATACGGTTTGTACAGATTGCACTTTTGAAGCTTTAATTTGAGTAGGAACTTTAAAAGTTGTGGCAATTGTTAAAGTAGAATCGATTTTATATTGTGCTCCCAACGTTGTACGCACACCATTATAATTTGTTTTTCTGTGAATGTTTGTTAGAGAATTTACGATTAGAAAAGTTCTGTCTTCTTCTGTATTTCCAAATAACACAGATGCCGTTGCTCCTATTGAGAGTTTCTTGTTAAAACTATACCCGTAGGAGAAATCTAAATTATTTAGTCCGCCAGTGCCGACAGCTGTTAAATAATAGGATTCTTGACTATCTGCAATCGGCAGCTTAAGATTTGATATTTTAAACGCCGCACTTGAGTAAGGACGTAAAGCAACACTAAAACCAGATTTTTTGCTGAGAGGAAAAGCAAATGCTAAATGAGAAAATTGAAAATTGTTGCGTTTTTCTGTTCTTGAGCCACTTTGATAAGTTGTTCCAATCGATTTTCCTCCAATATCAAACATAAAGTGATTTTGAGGCATAAAACCTAAAGAAGCCGGATTTAAGTTGTTGATAAAATCGCTTGACGGCAAAGCCATACCAGAAGATCCCATGGATGGAAGTGTTCCAAAATCTGAATCATACACACTTCCTAATCCGTATAATGAATATGGTGAACTAGATATACTTTGAGCAAATGAGGTAAGCGACATTAAAATGAGGCAGCTAAAAAAAAATATTTTATTTTTCATTAATAAGAGATGTAATAAATTTTCAGTTGAATTTTATTGTTCAAATGCTTTTGATCTCCTAAAACAATTCGATTTACTGTTTTAGAGATTCCCGGAAGCGTAAAAATTAGAGAAGATCGGGCATCTGTTTGTTTCAGCATTTCCTTCTGCAGAAAATTACCAATATGCATGGAGTAACCTATATTCTCATTAAACTCATCGCTTTTTTTATTTAGTATACCGTAAACCGCTGTTCCGGCAGAATTTGCTAATGAAGTACTAATTCTGTTTAAATTATCGCCTACATAAATCGCAAGAGAATCTGCTAGTGGATATTGGGCAGAATAGGAATTATTAACAGGTTTCAAAATCAATTCGGCATCAACAATTGCCCCGTTATCTGCAATGTATTTGAGCTGTTTGATATTTGGAAAATCAATCCGACAGGCCACTCCGGTACCCGATTGTATAAACCCCTGATTACTTGTAGCACTACTGACCAGTTTACTGCTGGAAATGGGCAGATTTTGGAGTAAGGTTCCTGTTTTATCGAGTGATATTGCATTAAACTGCTTTGAAGTATCTAAAATTGTAAAATCTATGTAATATGAAATTTCATCTGTATCGGCTTGGTATTTTGAATAATACAGCCGCACTTTACTCGTTGCTGTACTAAAACCAATAACACTCGAAGAATTGGTTGTATTTGGCACCAGAACTAAACCTTTTAAATATTCGGTAAAACTATCAAAATCTGTAAGTTCTCTTGACTTTAGTTTTTGAAAAAGTGCTGTTCCAAAAGCATCATTCATTCTAATATTAATAGAATCTTTTTGAATTGGACGCGGCTTAAAGGAAATGGATCCAAGACTTTCTTCGCTGTAAGCCAAAGCCGAATTATTATAAAAACTATCGTCGTTTGTATTTGGCTTTACTTTTTGTGTTAATCGATGAATATCAAATTTCTGAACTGCTGTAGTATCTCCATAATAATAGTTATCATATTTTAAAATCATAGAAATCGAGTCAAAAACATAATTGACTGCCTGAGTATCAGATCCAGTGGTATAAAGCGCGTAAGTACTTGTAGACAACTGGAAATAACTGTTTGATTTTACTTTCCCAAAAATAGGATCGTTGTAATTACCAATCAAAATTCTGCCTTGACTTGAAGTTGCAAGTGAGTCAAAATTTATTGTAGACATATCAACAGTTACAGTATCAATCAAAACTACTTTATTGTTTGCAGCCAGATAATCAGATCCAACAACAAATTCGCCGGCATCCGTATCCGTTCCGCATGAAAAGAGAGTAATTGCAAAAAGCAGTATCAATAAAAACTTGTTCATAATGAATTTTTTGAACAAATATAAAATGCACTCTCCTGCACCACACTATAACATATACAGTTGCGTGTTTTTAGACTATAAACAGGAAAAAATCATCTACAATACATATACGGAAGCCGATACTTCATTCAACCTAAAAAACGCTCATTTAGTCTATCAAAAAGGGGCATACATATATCTTCTTTTTTTTAAAGCCATCTGCCACCTACTTTTGAACCAATAATTAAGTAATGAAAATAAGATTTTTAGTTTGTTCGATTTTTACGATTTCATTCTTCAGCATAAAAGCTCAGGAAAAATTATATGCCTCAGTGAATGTAAAAACAGAATCAACTGAGAAAATCAATTTTAATGAAACTAATATTAATGTATCATTTAATAAAAAGATAAACTCAAAAATTACGATTTCAAACCAATTGGAATATGCAAATTTGAAAGTGAATTATGATTCGGGCAGTTTTAAAAATTTTGAAAATTTGGATCAGTGGAATGAGATTCAAAACACATTAGGATTTTTATATGATGTTTCTAATAAAACTAAAATAAAGTTTTATGTTACACCAACTGCAAATTTTGAGCGCACTCTCGATATGTCTGATCTTACTGTTTTGGGAGGTTTTGAAATTAATCAGCAATTAATCCCAAGTACAACTATAATTATTGGAGCAGCAAGAACAACTGCATTTGGCTATCCTAAATACAGACCTGTCTTGTCTTTAAATTATAAAATAAATAACAGCAGTAATATGCTGATTGGGTATCCGGATTCTAAAATTTCGTACTCTAACAACATTAGAAACCAGTTTGTTTTAAGTAATAGCTTTAATGGTAATTTTTATCATTTAGACTCCACAAATGAATTGAATAATAATGCTTCGAAAGCAGTTTTATCGCAAATGACGACTGCAGTTGAATATGAGAGAAATGTAGATAAAAATTGGTTTTTAAATTTTAAAGCTGGTTATGATTTCGACAAAAAATACAATTTGATTGATACTAACAATCATACAGTATATGATTTTAATACAGGCAAAGGATACATTTTAGGAATTGGCATCAAATACAAACAATAAATAAATTTAATACACTATGAATAATTTAAAAAAAGGAATATTATTCGCGGCACTTTTTTCGAGCCTCTTTTTTGTTAGCTGCAGTAACGACGATGACGATGATGATTTGATAGGAAACTGGGTTAAAAAATCGGCATTTGACGGACCTGCAAGATCTAGTGCTACCAGTTTTGTTATTGGAGATTATGCTTATGTAGCAACAGGCTATACGGGAGATGTTTATTTAAAAGATTTATGGGCTTATAATTCAAATGGGGATTATTGGGAACAAAAAGCAGATTTTACTGGAGTTGGCAGAAGTTCTGCATCTAGTTTTACTCTTAATGACAAAGGTTATGTCGGACTTGGTTATGATGGAACTAATAAATTGAAAGATTTTTTTCAATATGATCCAAATGGTAACAGCTGGACTCAAAAAACTGATTTTGCAGGAACAGCGCGTTATGGAGCTCTAGGTTTTCAGGCTGGCGGAAAAGCTTATTTTGGAACAGGTTACGATGGAAATTATTTAAAAGATTTTTACCAATATGATGATCAAGCAAATACATGGACTCTTGTAAATGGATTTAGCGGTAATAAAAGACGTAATGCTACTGTCTTTGTAATTGCCGATAAAGCTTATTTGGTAACAGGTGTTAACAATGGTGTTATGCAGGAAGATTTCTGGGAATTTGATCCTGCAACAGATGTTTGGACCAGAAAACGTGATATTGACAAAGATACTGATGACGATTATACTTACAATGATGACTATGCCATTGTCCGTTCTAATGCTTCTAGTTTTACCATGAATGGATTAGGTTATATAGTAGGCGGCGAGAGTATAAAAACCGTTTGGGAATACAATCCAAGTACTGATACATGGTTAGAAAGAACTGCTATGGAAGGTGCAACCAGAACAGATGCTGTAGGTTTTGCGATTAATAACAGAGGTTTTTATATGTTGGGAAGAATAGGTTCTACTTATTTTGATGATGCTTGGGAATTTAAACCTTTAGAAGAACAAAATGACGACGATAATTAATACTAATAAACAATTCTTCTGGAGCACAATCCAGAAGAATTTAGTGTTTTTACTATTACTTTTAATGTTTGCCAGCTGCGCAAGAAAACAGGCGTTAAAAGCAGAAACATTTAAAACTCAGTCAGGATGGGGTTATACTATTGCTTACAAGAATAAGATTTTAATAAAGCAGTCTATTATTCCTGTAATCAATGATAATAAAAGTTTCTCGACAGAAGATGATGCGCTTAAAGTCGCAGATTTGGTAGTAAATAAACTCAATCAAAACATATCGCCAACGGTAACCAAAAAAGATTTAATTTTATTAAAAATAAAATTCTAAATGGAAATAGATACCATCAAAAATACCGGCTTAAATAAAATTTTGTTTCATTGTGCAATATGGATTTTTTTTATTTTGACTTCTTTAATTCAATTTTACGAAAGTCCGTTTAGCATTAATAATGACTTTTACGCACAATGGTTTACAGGAATCGTTTTATTTTATCTGAACTATTTTTATTTGGTTCCAATTCTTCTTTTGCAGAAGAAATACTGGCTCTATTTTATTTTTGTTTTTGCCCTTATCGCTGTGTTTATGATTATCAGGGTAAATTATTTTATGCCTGAATTCAGACATTTACGACCAGGAAACATGATCCCTCACAGAATGATGCCTCCTGATGGTCGTTTTTTTCCGAGAGGAAGACACGAAGGAATTGAAATGAGACAACCGCTTTTTTTTAAGCTCGCACCTTCGTTTTTTTACATTCTGGTTATTACTATAAGTGCGATTATTAGAACACTTACAGAGTTTTATAACAACCAGCAAAACAAATTAATTGCAGAAACCCACAGAACTAATACAGAATTAATTTATCTGCGTAAACAGACCAATCCGCATTTTTTATTTAATTCTCTAAACAGTATTTATTCTCTGGCTCATAAGAAATCTGATTTGGTCCCTGATGCCATCGTGACGTTATCTGAACTCATGCGGTATATGCTGTATGAAACAGATAACAAAACGGTGGCTTTAGAAAAAGAAGTCAATTACATTCAGAACTATATTGAATTACAAAAACTGAGACTCAATAACATCGAAGATATCTTTATAAATGTTCATGGAGACACCAGAAACAAGTTTATAGAACCCTTATTGCTTATTTCATTTGTAGAAAATGCTTTTAAATATGGAACAGATTATAAAGGCGCGGCTCATGTAAAAATCAAAATTTTCATCTCAGACAACAATCTTGATTTTTGGATTGAAAATACGATTGAAAATTATGTAAAAGACCCAGAAAATTCAGGAATTGGACTAGTAAATATTCAAAGCAGACTGGATTTACTTTATCCAAATGCGCACGAACTCACCATTACACAAGACAATGGTTTTTACCGTGTCCATTTGAATTTAAAGTTAGATGAAATTCAAACCGATATAAATTAAAACTCACTGATTATGGACAGAAAAAAATTCATCAGAAATAGTATTTTCGGAATTGCATCATTAGCAACAGCTTCAACACTATTAGAATCATGCTCAAAAAATGATCATGATGATTCAGAAACAAATTCTGGAGACGGAAGCTGCACGGTTTCTCCATCAGAAACCAAAGGTCCCTTCCCTATTAAAACACCAAGCCAGCTGGTTTTAGAAAATATAAAGTCAGACCGGGTTGGAGTTGCACTGCTTATTAATTTAACTATTGAAAATAAAAATAATAACTGCGAACCTTTATCTGGAGTTTTAGTTGATGTATGGCATTGCGATAAAGATGGAAATTATTCTGAATATGGCGGTACATCTATGCAGCAAGCAGATTATACAACCGTTCACTTTTTAAGAGGAAGACAAACTTCAAATACTAAAGGTGAAGTTTCCTATATTTCAATTTACCCAGGATGGTATCAAGGAAGAGCGCCACATATACATGTAGAAGTTTTGAGTGCCAGTGGTAACTCCTTATTGGTTACACAAATTGCTTTTCCAGAACCAGTTTCAAGTACGGTATATGCAAGCATCAATTATGCTGCGCACGGTCAGGCAGATACTGCAAACACAAGAGACAATGTTTTTTCAGATAGTTTATCAGATGAATTAGCCACGATAACTGGTAATCTGACAGATGGTTATACATTAAGCAAAACAATTATCGTAAATGCTTAATTTTGGACAAACCAGTATTTTATGATAATTTTAAAACTTAAATTACTGGTTTAAAACTACTTTTGACTGCCAGAAACAAATTAAAAATTAAATACCCAAAAGATGAAGTGTGTAATTATTGATGATGAGCCTTTAGCAGTTGAACTATTAGAAGACTTTGTCCGTAAGATAGAATCGCTGGAATTAGTAAGCACTTTTAATAATGCAATTGATGCTGTTTCTTTTATTAATCAAAATAGTATCGATTTAATTTTTCTGGATATCCAGATGCCTCATTTTTCTGGAATTGATTTTTTAAACACCATCGAAAAAAAACCTTTAGTAATTTTTACGACTGCTTATTCAGATTATGCTGTCGAAGGATTTAATCTTGGCGCTGTCGATTATTTGGTAAAACCTATTCCGTTTCATCGTTTCTTAAAATCGGTGGTAAGGGCACAGCAGCTTTTAAGTCCAACCGCATCAGTTCAGGCTATTTCTGAGAATACTACTGTTCCAGAAATCGAGCAGGATTTTATGTTTGTAAGAGCAGAATATGAAAATGTAAAAATGAATTTTGCAGACATCCTTTTCATTGAAGGCTTAAAAGATTACGTTAAAATTTACACTACAGATAATAAATTTACTTTAACCTTAATCAGTTTAATTAAATTAGAAAATCTGCTTTCGAGCAAAGGTTTTTCAAGAATTCACAGGTCTTATATTATCAATATAAAGCACGTAAAATCTATTCAGAAAAATAAAGTTTTGATTAGTGATAAAAGAATCCCGATTAGTGAAAGTTACAAAAACACTTTTTTCGAAAAAATCAACTTATAACGTTTTTAAATTCCAAATAAAAAATTCCAAATTCCAAGCTCTTAGAACATTGGGATTTGGAATTTTATAATTTTCAGAATTTATAATTTTATTCTTCGTTTTTAAACCAGCCGGAATACATAACGTAATTGTTTGAAATACGCTCGATTTCTCCTGCAAAATCAGATTGATCAATGTCTTTAACTTTTTTGGCAGGAACGCCTGCATAAATAGTTCCTGAAGGAACAGTAGTATTTTGAGTCACAACTGCACCGGCTGCAATAATCGAATTACTTTCTATTATACAATTATCCATTACAATTGCTCCCATTCCGATCAGCACATTATCATGAATCGTACAACCGTGAACAATAGCATTATGTCCTATAGAAACATTATTACCGATAATTGTCGGGTGTTTTTGATACGTACAATGAATAATTGCTCCATCCTGAATGTTAACTTTATTTCCTATTTTAATAAAGTGAACATCTCCTCGAATCACAGCATTAAACCAAACACTGCAAGAATCACCAAAAGTAACGTCTCCAACAATAGTTGCATTTTCGGCCACATAACAATCCTGAGGAATTATTGGCGATTTGCCATTTACAGATTTTATCAGCATAATAAAAGTTTAGTTAATTGCCGGACAATTACAATTGTAACGTTCTTTTTTACAAAATAAATTAATTCCTAACGTAATTTGATGATAACCTCCAGTATCAAACTTTACATCGCCGGTAACGTGAGAATACGTATAAGCAAACATAAAATTCTTAACATTTACCCCAACTATTGGTGTAAAATATTGAAGTTTTTGAGCAGCTACTCCACTTCCTGTGCTATATTGAGCACCATCAAAACTTCTTCTGTAGGATAATGCGGCCCATAAACTTCCAAAGTCTAAATTTTTGTAGGCTTTCAAGTTTAAATCAATAGATTTTTCTTTTGTTTTATCAAATATTTGAAATAAAATAGAAGGCTCCCAAGTAATACTTTCACTTTTGCCAAAAACATACCCGGCACTTAATAAAAATTTTCTCAAATTGTCACTTTCGTAATCAGTGTACAATTCTCTTCTGGTTTCAATCAAGCCCTGCACAGTAGCATGAGCATAAAAATCCAGAAAGTTATAAGAAGCTCCAACATCTATATTAAAATAAGAATCTTTTTGAATTGAACCGAAAACTAAAGGATCAAACGTCGTTCCGAATTTAGTTTCATCTAATTGATTCTGAATCAATCCGCCGCTAATACCAAATGAAAGCTGATTCAAATCTACTTCATCTCTGGAAAACATAATATGATGCGCGTAAGTAAGCTTCATTCCTTTTTGTGAATGATATCCGTTTTTGTCATTAAAAACAATAATTCCGGCACCAGATCGTTCTCCTATTCTTCCATTAAAGCTTAAAGTCTGCAATGAGGGTGCATCATCCTGGCCAAACCATTGCTTTCTCGCAGTCAGTCTTATTTTTGCGCAATTTGCCGCTCCAGCCATAGAAGGATGTATTAAATAGTAATTATCTGACAAATAATCAGAATAAACCGGAATTCCTTCTTGAGCATATGTATAAAAAGAGGTAAGTAAAAATATAAATAAAACTCTGGTTTTAAGTTTCATAAAAAATAGTTTTGTTTAAAAACAATTTTAAACTCTAATAATTTAACACGATTTATTGGAGAAGAGTCTTAATTATTTCATTAAAAAATCAAATATAGGTATTAGTAGAAAATAACTTTATTAAATTTGCAAAAAATATACTACCATGGCAAAAATCACGATAAAAGAAACTCAAAATCCGACCATTATAAAATTCGAATTTGAAGACTTTATTACACAGAATCAAAACTTTGAGTTTAAAAATATAGACGAAGCACAATCTTCCCCTTTAGCACAGCAGTTATTTTACCTTCCGTTTGTAAAAACAGTTTATATATCGGGCAATTTTATTGCTGTAGAACGATATAGTATTGTAGAATGGAGTGATGTACAAGACGCTGTAGCAGAACAAATAGCTGCGTTTGTAGACAAAGGGGGTGTAATCATCAAGATTGATGAAACTCAGACTAAAAAACAGCCTATTACAGTATATGGAGAAACAACACCTAACCCGTCTGCCCTAAAGTTTGTGGTAAGCAGAATGTTAACCAAAAATGCTGTAGAATATAAAAATATAGATCAGACTGCTTCTTCTCCACTGGCACAGGAATTATTCAAATTTCCATATGTTAAAGAGGTTTTCATAGACGAAAATTATATTTCGGTAACAAAATATGATATCAACGACTGGTCTGAAATTACACTTGAAGTAAGAACGTTTATCAAGCAATTTATTGAAAACGGCGGAACTGTTTTAGACGAAAGTCTAATTCAGACTACAGCTAAAAATGATGTAACCAAAGATGAAGCATTTGACAAGCTTGATGTTACGTCACAACAAATAATCAACATATTAGAAGAATATGTTAAACCAGCAGTTGCAGCAGATGGCGGTAATATTGCATTTGATTCTTATAACGAAGAAGACAAAACAGTAAAAGTAATCTTGCAAGGCGCCTGCAGCGGATGTCCTTCTTCTACTTTTACTTTAAAAAGCGGTATCGAAAATATGCTGAAAAGCATGCTGAATGATGAAGCTATTAAAGTTGAAGCTGTAAATGCATAAAAAAACAAATTATTAAATAAAATTAGCGCCTCCAACGAGGCGCTAATTTTTTATATCTTAACTATAATAATTATTTTAACAAAAACATTGAAATCTTATAAAAATAGTTAATATTGTACTCTAAACTAACCAATTAAAACTATGGGATTATCATCATTTTTCACAAATTTATTTGGCAGAGCCAAAGAAACTACTGCTGAATTTTCTGAACAAGCTGAAAGTACGATAGAAAAAGTTAAAGAAGCAGCAGAGCCAATATTAGATACAGCGGTGGAATACGCAGAAAAGGTATCGGATTCGATAAATGATATTATCGATTCTGTAAAAGAGGCGGCTTCAGAAATTACAGAGGAACGTTTAGTTACTGAAACTGTATTTGATACCAGCGAAGATTCCGTTGCAGAAATCAACGAAGATTCTGACAAATAATAACAAACTCTTTCTTTTTAAAGAATAAAATATTTTTATATTTGCATCATCAATATGCCTTCTCAATTGAGAAGGTTTTTTTTATAAAAAAAATGGACATCAACCCAGAACAATTCAGCAATTACGCTTCTAGATTTATTAACATATTAATAGATTATTCTCCAAAATTAATTTCGGCTTTTCTAATTTTATTTGTTGGTTTATATGCCATACGATTAATAAACAGAATTATTAGAAAAATAATGGTCAAGAGGAATCTAGATCCTACTTTAACAAAATTTCTGGCCGATATTTTATTATGGGCTTTAAGGATTTTATTGTTTGTATCTTTTATTTCAAAACTCGGAATCGAGACTTCTTCTTTTGTTGCCATTTTAGGAGCAATGGGTCTTGCTGTTGGTCTGTCGCTGCAAGGTTCTCTTTCTAATTTTGCAGGCGGTATGCTTATTATTGTCTTTAAACCTTTTAAAGTAGGCGACACAATTGAAGCGCAGGGAGTTATTGCAACCGTTTTGGAAATTCAGATTTTTGTAACTAAAATGCTGACTGGAAACAATCAGACTGTTTTTGTACCAAACGGAGCTTTATCTAACGGAACGATCATCAATTATTCGATGCAGGGAGAAAGAAGAGCTGATCTTACTTTTTCTGTTTCTTATGATTCTGATATCAAAAAAGCAAAAGAAGTTCTTTTGGATGTTTTAAATAAAAACCCAAAAGTACTTAAAAACCCTGCTGCAGAAGTTTTTGTAAAAAATCTTTCGGCAGCTTCTGTAGATTTTGCGGTGCGTCCGTGGGCAAAAAATGCCAATTATGGAGCTGTTTTCTCTGAGACATTAGAGAATTGTAAAATTGCATTAGACGAAGCTGGAATAGATACACAGCCTTATACAATTCAAAAATAATAAAATTGTTTACTGTTTTTTTGAAGGAGGAATAATCATAAAATCTTTCAAATAATAAGGTTCAAAATAAGCGACATCTACAGTGTCGCTTTTTTGGTATTTATCATAACTGATTTTACTCATTGCTTTTGCAGAAGGATATTTTATTTCTTCTAAAAATACAAAGTTGGAAGCGGTTAAAACAGGTTTACTTTTTTCTGCACAATCACCCACAAAATAAACAGTTTCTGTATATTCAGAAAAAGAATTTTCGTCAATTATTTCTGCTTTAATAGATCTTTCAGTTTCTAAATTGGCATTAAAAACTTCACTGTATACCTCCATTCTTCTGGCGTCCAGCATTGGTATAATTTTTCCGCTTGAAACGTTAGCCTGCGATGCTAATGTTTTTAAAGTATCAACAGCTATTAACGGAATATCTAATGCGAAACATAATCCTTTTGCAGCCGAAACTCCGATTCGCAAACCCGTATAAGAACCTGGTCCCTGACTTACAGCAACCGCTGCTAAATCCTGAACTGTAATTCCTGCAGATGCAATTACTTCCTCAATAAAAACATGAAGCTTTTCGGCATGAGAATAACCTTCATCGGCAATTTCATTACATGCAATAGTTTCACCATCTTTTGCAATGGAGACCGAACAGTTTTTGGTTGCCGTTTCGATATTTAGGATATAAGACAAGGTAATTAAGTTTTATTATTTAAAATTGGACATACAAGAAAACAGTTATTAAAGTCACTACAGGAATAATACATAAATTTACTGCTAAAAAAAGTAAATAAAGCATTAATTTTTTTCCTGTAGAAAAATAAACAAACTCTTCAGTATAATATTGACTGTTATAAATCTTATAATGAGTAAAAATAAGGAATACTAAAATAAGAACTAATAAAACAACAATAAATTCAACAAATCCGGCAGGTGGACTACCACATAATGAAATCATATTACTATAAAGATTATTTCTTAGGTGTATCAGCTTTTTTCAGCTTTACTTTATCGCCAGAATTTAACTCTTTAGAAACTGTTGTGTAAGGTCCAGTTATCACTATATCTCCAGATTTTAAGCCTGACATTACTTCAATATTAGTATCGTCCTGAACACCCGTTTTAATGATTCTGATTTTTGCTTTGTCTCCAACTTTCACAAAAACACATTCAAACTTTTTGTCACTTTTAGGAGCTGTTTTTTTCTCGTTCGGATCTTCAACCTTAAATTCTGTTACTGCTGTTGTATCTGATTTTACAACAACGGAACTAATTGGAACTGCCAAAACATTTGCTTTGGTTTGCGTAATAATATCTACTGTTGCAGTCATTCCTGGTCTAAACGGCGAATATGTACTTGGCTTTCCTTCTAATAGATCTTGATAAGATTCTTTTAAAATTCGAACTTTAACTTTAAAATTAGTTACCTGATCAGAAGTCAGTGTTGTACTGGCAGAATTAGAAATACTGGTTACGGTACCTTTAAATTTCTTTTTTAAGTATGCATCGACTTCAACATTGGCTTCATCCCCAATCTTTATTTTTACGATATCATTTTCATTTACGTCCACTTCAACTTCCATATTGTTTAAGTTGGCTACTCTCAAAAGTTCTGTTCCTGCCATTTGCTGCGTTCCCAAAACACGTTCTCCAAGTTCAACGTTCAAAACAGAAATTGTTCCATCAGCCGGAGCATAAATTGTGGTACGGCCTAAGTTATCTTTTGCTTCATTTACAGATGCAGAAGCACTCTGAACAGTGTAATAAGCATTTTGTTTAGTTGCTTTAGCCACTTCAAAAGAGGCAATCGCTTTATCCCAGTCTGATTTAGAAATTACGCCTTTATCATACAATGTTTTATTACGCTCGTAATTTGATTTTGCTTCTTTAAAACTTGCTTCAGACTGCGTTAAGCCAGCTTTGGTTCCAGAAAGATTAGAAACCGAACGATTGTAGCTGGAGGTATATAAATCAGGATTTATTTTAACTAATAAATCTCCTTTTTTTACAACCTGACCTTCTTTTACATTTAATAATATAATCTCACCAGAAACTTCTGGCGCTATTTTTACTTCGATTTCTGGCTGAATTTTACCAGTTGCCGAAACTGTTTCGACAATAGTCGAAGCCACAACTTTTGAAATTTCTACTTCTTTTCCTTCATCCTTATTTCCTATTACTCCTGCTTTAGAAAGACTTATTAAAACTGCGATAACTACAACAGCACCGCCTACTAAGAAATAAATTGTTTTTTTTGACATAGTAATTTAGTTTGTGATAATTGGAATAATTGGAATTCCAAAGTAAAATTCAAGTATTTTAATTTTGAAAATATAATCGTATTTAGTTCTGATAACATCAGATTGTGCATTAGTCAATAAAGTCTGTGCCTGAGTAAAATCAAAAGAATTCATCAAACCTACATCGTACTTTTCTTTTGCATAATTATAAGCCTGTTGTCTTGCTTCTAAAGTTACTGTAGAAGATTCGTACGTGTTTAAAGCTCCTTTTGCATCTGTAAACGCAGTATAAACGTTACGTTGCAAATCTAAACTTTTTTGTTCTAAATCTATTTTAGATTTCTCTAAACTTACTTTACTTCTTTCTACATTATTTCTAACCGAGAAACCATTAAATATCGGAACAGATAACTGAAATCCAAACGACTGCCCTTTATTATCATCAAACTGATCAAAAATTGGCGCCGCATTACCCAAAACAGATGAATAATTATCACGCACTACAGGCTGATTTGTTCCTTGAACATAACCTATTTGAGTGGAAGGATTTGCACTATTTAAAGTAGAACCGGTAACAATATCCGAATAACTTGCTCTTGTATTAAAGTTGTAGAAAGCACTTAATGTTGGCTGATAAGCTCCTTTTGCAATAGCAACGTTTTTTTCGGCAATTTCAAGATTAGTCTGTGCTAATTTTAATTCTGTTCTAATTTCTTTTGCTTTATTGTAAATATCAACCGGATTTTGAGCCATGATATTATTTTCGTCCTTAGCATTAGTATCATCAATTACATCAAAATCGGCAAATTCCTTAAGTTGTAGTAACTGTGCTAAACTCAATTTTGAGATCAGCAGATTATTTTCTGCTACAATAATATTTTGTTTATCTGTCGCTGCAGTTGCTTTTAAGTCGTATAAATCACCACGCGGAATTGTTCCTGCATTTACCATTTCTTCAGAACGGGCAAGTCTTTTTTCATCGATTGACAATTGCTCGAGTTTTACTTTCAGATTTTCTTTATTGAAAAGAATCTGCAAAAAAGCATTTGCAACATTAAGACCAATATCTTCCTGCATTTTCAGCAATTGATATTTTGAAGCAACAATAGAAAGATTTGCTTTTCTAAGTGTGTTTTGATTCTGAAGGCCTTTGTAAATATCTACACCGACTGAAGCGCCAATTGATGAATATTGTGTGGTCTGATTTTCAAGCAAACCTGTTGTAATATTTTGATTCAGACCAATATTCCAGGAATGAGAAGCATTTGCATTTACTGCTGGCAGAAAGTTACCAAATGCGGCTTTTTTATCAATAGCTGCATTTTTAATATCCAATTCTGTGTTTTTAATTGTGATATTGTTCTCCATCGCATATCTAACACACTCTTCTAAAGTCCATTTTTTTGTCTGAGCCTGGCCCGAAAATCCAAACCCAAATAACATTGCGAAAACAAGACTATTATATTTATTTATTTTCATATATTTTGAATGAAAGCATAGCATCGATACTACGCAAATTTAACATTTTTTAAAACCAAAAAACCTATTATTCTGTTTTCAAATTATTTTTTATCGCCTTCGTTTATTAAGCCCTGATTCCAGATTTTAATTTTATCCGATTTTTTTACGCCATTTTTAACTTGAACATAAATTCCGTCACTAACTCCCAAAACAAGATCTTTTTTCTCAAACTTTTGAGGAGCGGTTTCGATCTCTATATAAGGTTTTTGTGTTTTTTTGTCAAACTGCACCAATGACTCTTTTATAGCCAGCACCTTGTCTGCTTTTTCTAAAATAATAGAAGCATTTGCGCTCAAGCCTGCTCTAATAAAGGTTGCATCTCTATTTTCTAAAGAAGCTTTTATTTCAAACTGAATTGCACCATTTTCTGTAACACCTTTTGGAGCAATGTAAGTTAAAACAGCTGTAAATTTTTTATTTTCAATTGCTCCAACCGTAATCTCAATAGGCATTTTTTCTTTTATTTTCCCTACTTCAGATTCATCGATTTTTCCAACAAAAATCATTCTTCCAACATCTGCAACACTTGCAATTGTGGTTCCTTCATTAAAATTATTACTTTCAATAACCTGATTTCCTACTTTTACAGGAACATCCAAAACCATCCCATTTACGGTAGAACGAATCAAAGTATTTGCATAACTGCCCAATGACGAAGTAGTTCCTGTTTTTACAATATCTAAACTTTGTTTTGCCGCCAAATAATTTTGTTTTGCCTGTTTGTAAGCCAATGAAGCTGCATCAAAATCGTTTGCAGAAATAACGTCTTTATCAAATAATGTTTTTTGTCTCTGATAAATTTTCTCTTGGTTATCTAAAGCAATTTTTGCAGTCTGAACCTGATTTTGTGTACTGCTTACATTAGAAACATTTGCTACTACTCTAATTTTAGCAATCATGTCGCCTGCTTTAATTTTTTCGCCTGCTTTAATGTACACTTGTTCAATAATTCCAGATATATTTGGTTTGATTAATACCTCCTCATCCGGCTGAATATTACCTGTCGCTATTGTGTTTTTTACAATCGTTTTAATTTCTGCTTTTTCCGTTTTAAAAACGGTTGGTGCCTCTTGATTCTTTGCGTATAAATAGTAAAGTGCGCCAAAAAAAACTATAGCTATAAAAATTAAAATGGTTACAGTTACTCCTTTTTTCATTTTGTTTTTGGTTTAATCGATTATTTTGATTGATAATTTATTCTGTTCTTAATGCATCTACCGGCTTTACACTAATTGCTGTCTGAGCAGGAATAAACCCTGCCAGCAGACCAGATCCTACTAAAATTAATAGAGCAACAAATACAACTCTTAAATCTACACTAGGATTGGCAAACATTGTATTTTTTCCCGGCGGCATCGAAGCCAGGAACATATTTAACAGCGCAATAACTCCGGTCGCAACGGCAATACCAAGCATGCCGGATATAATGGTTAAAAATATAGATTCAGATAAAATCTGTCCGCGGATCGCAGCAGGTGTTGCCCCTAATGCTCTGCGTATTCCGATTTCTTTGGTACGCTCTTTAACTACAATAAGCATAATATTAGAAATACCAATCACACCTGATATCAAAACTAATGTTCCGACAAAATAAGCTATGATTTGTAGAATATTAAACAAACTCTGCACCTTATTATACTGTTCATACAAATCAAAATTGCCTACAGCTCTTTCATCAGCAGGATTTACAGAATGTAATGCTTTAATTAATTCCAAAATCTTAGGCTTCAATTCGGTTATTGATGATCCATCTTTTGCGGTCAGCGCCATCCAGCCTACTTTATCTCCATAATTAAAAGCCTGCTGAAAAGTGGTAAAAGGTATAAAAATATTTTTCTGCTGTTCTTCTGCATTTCCTCCTTGTTGTTTGGATTTATAAACTCCAACCACCATAAAATTTATTCCGTTGATTTTTATATAAGTTCCAACTACTTCTTCTTCTTTTCCATAAAGCTGTGCAATTACTCCTTTACCAATCACCGCTATTTTTCTTTTTTCGAGAATATCCTGCTGATTTAAAAAACGACCTTTGATAATATCCATGGGCTCCTGTTTGATCAACTCCGGATAATCTCCATAAATAGTAAATGCTGCCGTTTCTGTACCTCGAACAACATTATTAGTTCCGTTAAAATCCCCTAATTGATTACGAGGAGAAACATATAACAAATCAGGTAAAGCTTCTTTTAGAGCTTGTACGTCACTGTTTCTAAAATCAAAACGACGTACTTTAGGAAGTCCTTTATAAGCCTTAGAAGTACTCTGACTCCACATAAACATAGTATTGGTGGCGATACCATCAAAACCTTGTTTCACTCCATTTTCCAAACCTTTTCCGGCTGCAAGTAATATTACCAAAATAAATATTCCCCAAAACACACCAAATGCAGTCAGAACAGTTCTGAAAACATTGGCCGTTAAAGCTTGTAAAATTTCGTCCCAATTATCTTTCTTAAACATAATTATTCGTCTCTAAGTGCTACAATAGGTTTAATTTTGGCCGCTCTGTAAGCAGGAAAAAATCCAGCCAATGCACCGGCAAATACAAGCAGAAAAACGGTCGTAATTGCAACACCAAAATCTACTTCAGGATTTCTAAAATATTCACTCTGTACCATTGGCCCAACAAATTCCAGAAGAAGTAAACTAGCCAATAATCCGGTAAAACCTGCAATAGTGGTGATAAAAATGGATTCGTGAAGTATCATTGAAATAATTGAAATTGGAGATGCTCCAAGTGCTTTCCTAATTCCTATTTCTTTTGTTCGTTCTTTTACAATAATCAGCATAATATTACTAACCCCCACTACACCAGCAATAATAGTACATATCCCTACCCACCAAAAAAACAATCTGATATAAAGATTGAGATCATAAAACTGCTTAGCATCTTCAACTGAATTAAAAATTCTAATAGCGCTGTCATCATCAGGAGCGACAATATTTTTACTTTTCAACAATTCTTTAACTCCATCTGTAAATTTTCTGGATTGTGCCAAAGCTTCGTCATAATCTGCTTTCTTATTCAAAACAAACGACATTCCGTCAATCTTATCGCCCGCGCCATAAGTACGCTGATTGGTTGTCATTGGCATATAAACTCTTACTTCTTCACGTTCGCCAGAAGGATCTGTAAATACACCTATAACTTTAAAATTAATCCCGTTAACTACTATTATTTTTCCCAGCGGATCTTCTCCTTTAAATAAATCCTGCTCAATTTTCAAACCGATTACAGCTACTTTTTCATTGTTTTTTAGATCATTATCATTTAAAAAACGACCTTTTATTATGGTAGCATTTTCAATAGCTAAATAATCAGGAGTAACTCCTCTATATTGGTAGCTTCCAGATTCTTTTCCGTAGGCAATTGTAAGACCTCTGGTAATTCTGGTATTTGACTTTTTATTAATTTCGTCGCCGTATTTTTTAATAGAAAGTTCATAATCGTTATTTCGAAGCTGAATCTGTCTCCCTGGATTTAGTCCTTTATATTGTTTGGTTGTAGTCTCAGACCAAATTTCGATAATTCCTTTAGCATCATTTTCAAATTGTTTTTCAATTCCGTTCTGAAGCCCTTTTCCAGCACCAAGCAAAATCACCAGAATAAAAATCCCCGAAGCCACAGAAACCCCGGTAAGAAATGTTCTAAGTCGGTTTTTTGAGATTGCCTCAAAAATTTCCTGCCAGCGCTCGATATTAAACATAAGATGAAGCTCTAACTTGTTCTACCATTTTATCATCGATAATTAATCCATCTTTCAGGACTACATTTCTTTTGCACATTGCTGCAATATCTGGCTCGTGTGTAACGATCAAAATGGTTTTACCTTCATCGTTAATCCCTTGAATAAGCTCCATTACTTCATATGAAGTTTTAGTATCTAAAGCTCCTGTCGGCTCATCTGCCAGCAATACTTTTGGGTTTGACGCCAATGCTCTCGCAATGGCAACACGCTGCTTTTGCCCTCCTGAAAGTTCGTTTGGCAAGTGGTGAGAATGCGTTCCCAAACCTACTTTTTCAAGATATTTCATCGCGATTTCATAACGTTCTTTTCTTTTTACACCTTGGTAATACAAAGGCATAGCAACATTATCTAAAGCTGATTTGTAATTTATTAAATTGAAAGATTGAAAAACAAATCCTAAGAATTTATTTCTGTATTTTGAAGCTATCGTTTCGTTCAATTTTTTTATTGGAGTATTATCTAATATATAACTGCCAGAATCTGCTTCATCCAAAATTCCTAAAATATTAAGGAGTGTAGATTTTCCAGATCCTGAAGATCCCATAATCGCAACCAGCTCGCCTTCAGCGATATTAAAATTAATTCCTTTCAACACATGCAATTCTGAATTGCCCATTTTGTAGGACTTGTGCAAATCTTTAATTTCGATCATGATATTGTTAAATTTTTAAACAATAATAAGGTTTTTTATAAGTAAATTATGATAACAAAACGTTAATAGTTTTACTTACTTATTTGAATAAGACTACAAAGTTTATCAAATGTTACACTTTATATATAAAATATAATTGTTTTTGTAATTTTATCCCATCTAAAAAAATCATTAATAATGAAACTTCGTTCAATTATTTCACTTATTACAACAGTTATTATATTAACAAGCTGTTCTTCAAGCCAAAAATTAGAAACTTTAAAACCAGAACCAGATGATGCAAGTCCTTTAGTCTATGACAGCAGCCCTTCTTTTATTAATTTACCGATAACAGTAAAACTTGCTGATATTGAAAACCAAACCAACACACTTTTAAACGGATTAATATATGAAGACAACAATATCGAAGATGACGATATTGAAATCAAAATATGGAAACAGGCTCCTATAAAAATTCAAAATGATCCTGCAAATCCAGATAAAAAGATTAAGACTATACTTCCCTTAAAAGCAAATATTAAATATCGGATAGGCACAAAACGTCTTGGAGTTGAACTCTACGATATTCGTGAATTTAATTTAAACGGAGTAATCACTTTATCAAGCGAAACGATTCTAACTAATTGGAAGTTAACTACCAAAACAGAATTCAAATCATTAGACTGGAACGAAAGTCCTACAATGACCGTTTTTGGTAAAAACATGCCGATTACTTACTTAATTAACCCTGCAATTTCTATTTTCAAATCTAAACTTGAAAAAAGTATTGACGATGCGATTGAAAAGTCTATGGATTTCAAACCAAATGTTTTGGCTGCTGTAGAAAAAATCAGTACTCCTTTTAAAATGAGTGATACTTTTGAAAGCTGGCTGCGAATTGTTCCAGTCGAAATTTATTCGACAAATGCAAAACTCAAAAAAGATTCCTTTTTATTAGATATGGGAATGAAGTGCAACATGGAAACAATAGTAGGGAAACAGCCTGAGTCGAAATTTAATGCAAGTAAAACGGTATTGAAACCTGTAGCAAAAATTCCAAACCAAATTAGCGCTAATATCGCCGCAATTTCGAGTTATGTTGATGCATCAAAAATTATGACAACAAATTTTGCGGGACAAGAATTTGGTTCCGGAAGCAAAAAAGTAACAGTTAAAAATGTATCGATCTGGCACAAAAACGGAAAAATGGTAATTGCTCTTGACGTTTTAGGATCTATAAACGGAACATTATATTTAAATGGATTTCCTCAATATAATCCTCAGACAAAAGAAATTTATTTTGACAAACTTGATTATGTCCTAGATACTAAAAGTAAGCTTATGCGAACTGCAAACTGGCTGGCACAAGGTTATGTTTTAAAGAAAATGGAAGAAAGCTGCCGTTATTCAATTCAGCCGAATTTGGAAGAAGGCAAAAAAAGTATGGCTTTGTATCTTAAAAACTATTCTCCGATGCCTGGTGTTTTTGTAAACGGGAAAATGGAAGATATTCAGTTTGATAAAATCCAGCTAACCAATCAAGCTATTATAGCGTTCATAAAAATAAACGGAACCGTGAATGTCTCTATTGACGGACTGAAATAATAATAAAAAAAGCAGTATAAATATTATACTGCTTTTTTCTTTTTGGATTGGTACATTCTATAAATCAGATAACCAATTATAGCAACTAGTAAATACGGAATTACCATTAAGTAAACAATTCCGTTATTTACTGCTTCTGCTTTTTTTACATTTGAATCTCCTGCAAGAGCTGCGCGGCACATCGCACATTGAGCATTAGTCGCAAGAGAAAAGAAAAAAGAGAATAACATATAGAACATTTTTGTTGAAAAAAAATCTATAAATCTATTTCTATCAGTCTTTTTATTGTCTTTATTCTGTATTCTATTTTCTATTTTAAGCATAATACGGGGAAATCATTAAAAATACTATAACTCCAGTTACTGCAACATATAACCAAATCGGAAAAGTGATTTTGGCTATTTTTCTATGTCTGTCAAATCTTTCAGAAAGTGCTCTTACATAAGTAATCAACACTAAAGGAATTATTGCTACTGAAAGTAAAATATGTGTTATCAAAATAATGAAATACACTAATCTCAATGAACCAATTTTAGCGCTTTCTGCTGTATCAAGAATACCGTCATGATTTAAATCACCAAATTTTGTTGAATCTGAAGTCATATGATAGGCTACATACATAACCAAAAACGCGAGAGATAAAGCAATAGCAAAAGTCATTAATCGTTCGTGGAGCTTGCGATTTCCTTTTTTGATTGCCATTACCGCCAAAACCAAAACTATTGCGGTAATCCCATTTGTAGTGGCATAAATTGGCGGTAAAAAGGACAAAGGTTCTACATTAAAACCCAAATCTTTTAGTTTAACACCAAATAAAATCGCTACGACAACTGGTATAATAATCGAAACGGCAATAATAAGCTTACTGTATTTTTTTTCTAATGAATGATCTTCCATTGTTATTCTTCTAATAGTATTTTAATATCTTCCTGAATGTCTCTTACCCCTTTTTTATCCAATCCGTCATAGTAGATATTTGGGTTTCCAAATTCATCTTTTCTACAGCGAATATTTCCCTCTTTATCAATTAAAGCAAACAATCCAGAGTGCTCAAACCCGCCGCTTACTTTATCATTCTCACCAGCATAAAGATTAAATCCTTTGTTAGACAAATCCATAATTGTTGCTTTATCTCCTGTCAGGAAATTCCAATTAGAAGATTTAACTCCAAGTAGTTTAGCATGATCTTTTAAAACTTTCGGCGTATCATGAGAAGGATCAATTGTGATAGAAACGATTCCGAAATTAGGATTTCCAAAAAAGGTCTTCTCTATCTCCAGCATACTCATATTCATTTTTGGACAGATTGAAGGGCATGTAGTAAAGAAAAATTCTAAAACATAGACTTTCCCTTTATAAGTTTCATTAGATATTTTAAGGCCATCCTGATTGGTTAGTTCGAACTTTGGTGCTTTTCCAATTACAACTAATTTTCCGTCAGATTTAGTTTTTGATTCTACATTATCCAGACGATTTCCTTTTACTACTTCACCATTTTTAATTCTATCTACAATTTTAGGCACAGCATAAATTCCAAAAATTAAAATGATAAAAGAAATTCCGATATATGATTTGTTTTTAAACATTATAGATACAATTTAAAGTTGTTTAGTGGCATTGTGATTCTTCTTTAAAGCAGCGCGGTATTCATATAGAATAATTTTAAAATCATCTAACATTTCATTACTCAGCTCCGATGGATGAAACATATCATATCCTTCTTTATAATCTTTCTTGTCTTTTCTGCCTCTCAGGTTTCTTTCTTTATCTACGATATAAATATTCGAAGTTCCTAAGTCGTCATTTAGCTTTCCTTTTAAATGCAATTGATTATAAAATGTTTTAATCTCTTCAGGCGAAGCAAAAATAAAATTCCATCCTGAGACATCTGTAAAAGGAGCAAGTGCATCAACTAATTTCTGAGCTTCTGCTTCTGTTCCTAAAGGGCAAAGCACCACAAACTGAAGATCTTCAAAACCGTTATAACGTTTGTAGATTTTCTCGTTTAAATTAAAGTAATTACCGCGATTGCTTAGAATATGAGATCCCGAAAAACCTAAAACAGTAATTTTCTTATTCAGCGAAATTTTTTTACCATTTAAACTTTTCCAATCTCCAAAGTCAGCAATTTTAGGAGTTATTGTAGGCAGTTTAGTAAAACTATTCACTCCAGAAGCAAAAAACAAATACGCTACAATTGGAAGAACAAAAAGCGAAAAGAGAACTATATTTTTTTTCATTATTAGTGAAGAAGTTATTGGAGTACAAAAATAAAAAAAGCTCCGTTAAACGGAGCCTCTTTTCGAATTAATATCATGTTAAAAATTCCATTTAATAGTAGAATCTTTAAAAACCCCATAAATATAATGTCCTTCTGTAAGCAGAATAAACAATAAATATAAAACTAGGAATATAACTGGCGATACAACAGACCATCTAAGGCTGCTTTTCTCACCTTCCATGTGCATGAATGCCCATACAATATAATATGCTTTGAAAATTGTTAAGATATAGAATATCCAGTTCAATAAATTCAAACCGATAAAATGATTAAATTCTAATGATGCTGGTTTAAAAATACCCAGAATAACTTCTACTGTAGTTACTACTGAAAGTAAGATGAAAACAAACCAGATTCTTCTTGTATTTGATACGTGTTCGTGTGACATAATAATTAAAATCTAAAATTAAACTAAGTAGAAAACTGTAAATACAAATACCCAAACTAAATCGACAAAGTGCCAGTATAAACCAACTTTCTCTACCATTTCGTAGCTTCTTCTTTTTTCGTAAGTTCCTAATAACACATTAAAGAAAATAATGATGTTAATGATAACTCCAGAGAATACGTGGAATCCGTGGAAACCAGTAATAAAGAAAAAGAAATCAGCAAACAATTTACTTCCGTATTCGTTTCTAGTTAAGTTTGCTCCTTCTACTACATATCTTGCATCCTGCAAACGAGTTTCAGATTCAGCTCTGTTTAAAACAGTTTTTTTCTTTTCAGCAGTAAGCTTTTCAGTTCTGATCAATAATTCCGGATGAGCTTTAAAACCTGCCTGAATTTCAGCAACAGAATAAGTTGACAACGTTTCTGCATCTTCCATAAACCAAGATGTTTTGTTTCTTGTCAAAGCTTCTCTTTGTTCTGGCAATTTAACAGCAAAATCAGCAATCGCTACTCTTTTACCTTCTTTATCGACAAACTGCAATAAGCTTCCTCCTTTTGTTTCAACTGCACCGTACTCTCCTTTAATGAAATTTTTCCATTCCCAAGCTTGAGAGCCCACGAAAATAAATCCTCCAATAATAGTTAAGAACATATAAAATGCAACTTTTGTTTTTTTCAATTGATGACCAGCATCAACAGCTAAAACCATTGTTACAGATGAAAAAATCAAAATAAAAGTCATCAAGGCCACATAATACATCGGAGCAGATGCACCGTGCATAAATGGGAAGTGAGTAAACACTTCATCAGCCAAAGGCCAAGTTTCAATAAATTTAAACCTAGAAAAACCATAAGCTCCCAAAAACCCAGAGAATGTTAAGGCATCTGATACGATAAAAAACCACATCATCATTTTACCATAACTTGCTCCTAATGGCTGATTGTCGCCGCCTCCCCAAGTTTTTTCTTCGTTATTTGCAGTAGTCACTGTCGCTTCCATAAAAGATATTCGTTAAAAAGTTCCCAAATTTACGTTTTTTTCTTATTTAAAGAAATATAAAAATAAAAATAATAAAACCCACAATAAGTCTAGAAAGTGCCAATACATTGCACCTAGTTCTATACCAAGAGTTTGAGTCGAATTGTATTTTTGTTTAAAATGATTATAAATTACAATTAAAAGCGAAATTAGTCCGCCAGCCAAGTGTAATAAGTGCACAAAAGCAATTATGTAAAGAAAAGTCGCAGTAATTGAGCTGCCTTGACCCGTCATGTAATAACCACTTTCCATGATTTGTCCAAAGCCTACAAATTGCAAAACAACAAATAAAATACCTAACGCCAATGTTCCCAAAAGGAAAGCTGTAGTTGCAGCTCTATTGTCTTTTTGAATTGCTTTTTTAGCCAAATAAAAAGTAACACTACATCCTATAATCACAGCTGTACTGTAAAAAAATGCAGTTGGTAATTCGAAATTCTTCAACCAGTCAGCTCTTGATTTACTTACCACGAAGGCACTCGTAAGTCCGGCAAACATCATGGTCATGCTTACCATTGCAAATAACAAAATCAGTTTTGCTGATTTTTCTTTTTGCACTTGTTGTTCACCTGTTGTCATTGTCATTTCCATAACTATCTTAAAAATTTATCTACTATAAATACTATTTGCAGTAACGAAATATACGAAACGCTCACCAGCATTAATGTTCTTGCTGCTTTTGCAGTTCGTAAATTGTACAAACGCACTGCGTAAAACAACATCCATAAACCCAATAAAAACACTAATATTGCTGCAATTGGCGATATAAATAATTGCCCTGTAAACCCTAAAGAAGGCAGCAATGATGCTATAATAAGCCAAACTGTATATAAAATTACCTGCAAAGCTGTTCCTTTATCTTTTTTTCCTGTTGGCAGCATAAATATCCCGGCCTTTTCATAATCTTCATATAAAAACCAGCCTATAGACCAAAAATGCGGAAACTGCCAGAAAAACTGAATTAAAAACAAAGTTCCTGCCTCGATACCAAATTCTCCTGTTGCCGCAACCCAGCCTAACATAAACGGAATTGCACCCGGAAAAGCACCCACAAAAACCGATAACGAAGTTACTGTTTTTAAAGGTGTATAAACGCTTGTATATAAAAATATTGAAATTGCGGCAAACATTGCTGACTTGGCATTGATTGTATATAACAATGCAATACCAACAATAGTAAGCAGACTGGCTACAAACAAAGCCATTTTTGGTGACATACGCCCTGAAGGAACCGGACGGTTTTTAGTACGATCCATTAATGAATCGATATCTTTTTCGATTACCTGATTAAATGCATTTGAAGCTCCCACCATGCAATACCCGCCAATCATTAAAACCAGTAAAACACTCCATTTAAAAGGATGTTCATCATTAACACCTAACAAATATCCGGCGATCGACGAGAACAATACACTAATAGCCAAACCAGCCTTAGTAATTTCTTTGAAATCGAGGAATATTGATTTAAGTGAAAATGTATTTTTTGCAGCTTCCAATACGGTAGTTGTTTGTGTATTTTTTTTTGAGTGGTGCAAATGTACAAATTAGATTGTAGAATCTGGACCTATAAAATTAGATTTTTTTTAATAAAACCCCGACAAAATAAGAACTTGCAAATCTTTAACACTATTATTTCGAAAAATCTTATTAAAAACTAGTAATCAAAATACCAATTGAAAATATCCGAACGGAGTCCGATTGAAAACCAAGTCGTACTTTGCTTAAAAGTCGCTGCGGTTTCCTGAGTAGGATCAAAATTTCTATAGATAAAACTTCCAAATAATTTTAAATTAGTGATAGGATTAATCAAATATCCAGCCTGAACATCGGCTATAAAAATACTCGTTTTATTTCCCTGCCCTACTTTTACTCCTTTGTCGTACGGACGTTTTTCGTCGTAACTTTTATAAATATTTCCTCCATAATTATAGCTGTCTGCTGCTGTATCAAAATCCAGACCTCTAGTACCTGTAGTTAATTTTGCATCGGCAAAATAACGTCCTTTATGATAACGCGAGATTACAACTAATTCTTCAAAATTACCTCCCCATTGATGCCCCATGCTCTGATTATTATGTCCGTAATTTGTAATTACGGCGCTGTGAGAGTATACGTAAGGCCTAACATGGTTATATTCTACCTGAACAAGTAAATCTTTCACCTTAAAGGCATCGAAGTATTTTGCTCCAATTTGATACCCAAATTTGTTCTTCCAGCTTTTTTCTCCAGCTCCTATATCAGAAACAGAAAATTCATCAATTAAGAATTGGGTATACAAATTAATATTATTATTCCATTTATATTTTCCTGTAATTCCCAAAAGAGCATTACCACTTTTAGAAGAAGAACCAAACTCTACTGCACGATAAAAAATAATTGGATTCACAAAATTAATATCAAATCCTCTATCGTTGCTATTGGACCAAACAACGGACTCAAAAAAGCCTAAATTAAGTCTATTTGAAACATTCCAGCTCAAATAGTGATTGGCCATAAATTTGGTTGCGTATGTTTTTTCTGCTGTAACATCTGGACGAACATCTTTAAGCCACATATAGGTATTTGTGTACTTAATTTTCCAAAAATTAGTATTAATTTTAAAATAAGGATATGGACTTGCACCATCACCTTCAAGCAGAGATCGATATCCATCTCCGATAAAGTTTCGTCCGTATCCTAACTGCAAATCAAAAATTTTACTTGGCGCAAATGTAATATTAGCATCTGCCAATGGAAAATCATAAGCATCTTCTTTAAATCTTTTTGCAATTCCGATTCCGGGCACAATCGCAGGATTTCCTCCTGATGGTTTTATAGATTCTGCATAATTATTAAAATAACCCGCAAAACGACCTTGGCTTTCAAAAAAAGTTGTGGTAAAATTAATCTGTTTTCCTAATCCTCCTCTAAAGTTTAAGGCACGTGTGTTTACATACGTATAAGAGGCATCAATATCTGAGGCTTTACCCATTTGCAGATCAAGAATTGGATTTAATGTAAACCAATAATCTTCTCCCTGAATCTGAACCATATTTTCGTTCCAGAATTTTCTTCCCAGCCAGCTGGATACATTTTTCTGAAGCGATTCGTTTACTGCTTTTAAGTTGTAATATTTTGAAACCTCTGTGTAAGTAAAAGGCTTAGATGCAGTATGGTTATTACTGCCAATTTTATTCATTGCTCCATCAAACTGCGCATAATAACTGTGTGAGAATGGAATATTTAAATGACTTTGAAATTCAGGATTAGTATATTTTTTATAAACGATACTATCCAATTCTGTCATTGGTTTTTCTTCCGGCTTTAGAATTTCTGCGGCAGCCAAAGCTTCTGCAGCGAGTTGATCGGCATTTTTTAACGGAATATCAATTGAAATTGTATATTTTGAATAAGTTGGTTTTCCGCTAAAAGTAGATGGTTTTATTTTATCGAATTTATCAAACACACGTGTCGCTTCTTTAGATAATTCATCATTTACAGCATTTACATAAATTACTTTAAACTCGCCTTCCTGGTCAACTTCAAAAAGCACTTTAACTTCACCTTTATAATTGTTTTGCTTTAAATTTTCGGGAACCTGAAAGTTATTATAGACAAAATTCTGAACTTCTCTGTAAAAACAATTTTCTAAATCTTTAGATCTTAAATTTTCGCAATTCGGAAAAACAGGAAATTGTTCTGCTGTAAAACCTGGCTTGATAGAAGAGTTACCATTTTCCTGCGAAAAAGTAAATAAGGAGGATAAAATAAAAGCAAATGATAATAAAAGCTTATTCACGTAAGTTTGGGTTTTCATTAATATTGATTTGTGGTATTTTCTCCGTCTGCAATTTTTTTTGCTGCCGAAGTTCCAATGCGTTTAACACCTAGATTAATCATTTCTACTGCATCTTCGTACGATCTTACGCCGCCTGCCGCTTTTACAGGCAGTGGTGATGCATTTTCAAGCATCATCAAAATAACGGGAATTGTTGCACCGTTTGGCAGATCATTTTCTGTTTTATAAAATCCAGTTGATGATTTTACAAAAACAGAAGTATATTCGTCTTCTCTAAAATTGGACAAAACAACATTTTTAATCAAGGCCGAAATTTGTATAATTTCTTTGTCGCTTAAAGCTGCGGTTTCAATAATCCATTTTATGGTTTTATTTTTTGCAAGTCCAATTTGCGTTCCTATTAAAACTTCTTGTTTTACTAAGGCTGTATATCCGTCTTTAAAGGCTTCGTAATTACAAACAAAGTCTAATTCATCAACTCCGTTTTTGATTGCTTCTTCTGCCTCTTTTATTTTAGACTCTAAACTTGAACTGCCTTCTGGAAAATCAATAACGGTACCAATAAGCAGTTTTGATTCCGCACTAATAATCATAGTTTTAGCCAGACTAACATATTCAGGCCGAATCATAATGAGCTTAAAACCTTCGACAATAGCTTCTTCAATTGCATTTTTTACCACAATTGTATTTTCTGCTTCCGAAAGTCCGGCCTGATGGGCTGTTTTTAAATAAGTTGAATCGAGATATGGCTTAACATTCATAATTTTTAAGTTTCATCGAATTGGCACAAAAGTACATTTTAAATTCAAAAAAAAACACTCTTTTTAAAGCTTCATTTTCTTGTAATAAAAAACCCACCGAAGTGGGTTATCTATTTTATATTTTATCGATCTGCTTCTTAAAGGCTATACATGTAAAAACACCTGCTGTACCTCCAATTGTATTTGCTAAAATATCCGTCACATCTGCCGCTCTTGTTATAGTAAAAACACTTTGCAGGATTTCTATCGTTATTCCAAAAAAAACTGAAAAAATAAAAGAAATCAAATAAGCTTTATAATCATCGGCTTCTTTACCTTTTAGTTCCTTTTTGAAAAACAAAATCCATGAAAATGTAAATCCAAAATGAAAACAAAAATGTACGATTTTATCAATGCTTGGAAAATTTACTGCGGGAATGTTACTTGAATCTATCAAACAGAAATAAGTAATAACTCCTGAGCAGAGAATCGCCCAGCATAATAATAGCTGTTTAGGCACCGATAAGTTCTTTGTAAGCTTCGTCAGATAAAAGAGTATCTATTTCTGATGCATCAGCAATTTTTATTTTGATCATCCATCCAGCTCCATAAGGATCTGAATTTACAGTTTCAGGCGCACTTTCTAAACTGTCATTAAAAGCTATAATTTCTCCTGTTAAAGGCAAGAATAAATCTGAAACTGTTTTTACAGCTTCAACTGTTCCAAAAACCTCATCTTTATCAAGTGTCTGATCTAAAGTTTCTACTTCAACATACACGATATCTCCTAATTCTTTTTGTGCAAAATGAGTAATTCCTACAGTTGCCACATCTCCTTCGATGCTAACCCATTCATGATCTTTTGTGTACTTTAAATTTGCTGGTATGCTCATAATAGTATGTTTGAAAAATTGATAATTTAAAATTTGTGTCACAAATGTAACAATCTTCTAATTAAATTTGGTTTAGAAATTCAAATTTAATTTCCAAAATTATAACGTAATGTAAATCCTGATCTGATGTTTGTCAAAGGAAATGATGTTGAAATAACTGCTTTTGAAAACGAATGATCGTAATAAAATATAGCCGTTAGATTTTTACTGAAAGAATAATCTGCAGTAAGTTTAAGCGACCAAATATTCTGACCTGCTCCTAATTGATTATTATCGTAATCTAAATAACGTACCAATGTCTCGTTGTTTCTAAAAGAGAAATCTGCTTTTATGTTGATATCACTTTTAATAATTCCTGTTGGATTATCAGCTAATCTAGAGGAGAAAATAACATCTTTAAAACGGTATCCTAAACCTACAACATATTCTATTCCTTTTACTTCTGTCAATAAATTGTTATCAAAACTCATAGACAATGCTCTGTCTTTTTTGATCTCGGTCAGTACACGCAGCGAGCTTTTCAACTCAAAATCTACACGGATCAGCGGGCTGAACTGCTCAACCAAGTTGATATTTGACATCACTGTTTTATTATAGAAATTACCATTTACATCTACCCCATTTGGAGATTCAGTATAATCAAAATTAGACCTAAACTGATTGATTGTATAAGATGCTCTATAGTTATGCTGTAATGAAAAACGCTTAAATTTATCTTTAAAGTATTTGTAGCGCATTAATCCATTATACTTTATACTCCAGTTTGGAATAGGGAAATTTCTAAAAATATCTGTCGAACTGCTAGAAGCATCTTTACCCGAATACGCTGCGAGGAAAGAAGGCAGCAATACTGCCTGATTGCTTTTTCCGTATCCTATTGGATATCCATCATTTGAAATGATCTTTTTTCTATCTGCATTTTCTGGATTTGCAATGTCTGTTAATGGTGCTGTAGCATCTGCCAATGGAAGAGCCGAAGCATCATATCTTGGAACTGTTGCTCCGTATCTTTCTTCTGCCAGACGATTCGCAATTACCAAACGATTTTCTCTAAAATCATCAAATGCGGCAGATTGTGTTTCGTTACTTGTAGAAAAAGCCGTTTTAATTAGGACTGTTGATATAGAGAACATTCCATAAGTATAAGGTGAAAGGGGCACATATTCTCCAGTAGCCTGATTAACACTATACTGCTCTGATGAATTTTCTGAATACGAACGATCCATTGCTAAATCAATTTTCAAATCCGGGAACAAATCAATATTTGCCGTGATTTTTAAAAGCTTATTATTTACCTGAGTAAAGTTTTGATTGAATTCCTGATAAGTAGTCAGCCAGCCGTTTTTAGCCGCTTCGTAACGAACATCATCCTGACTTCCGAAAACAAATCCTAATGTTGGTCTCGAGGTTCCGAAGAAACCGACACTTGGAGTGTATCCAGGTAAAACTGTTCCGCTGTTTTCCGTGTAATTAACCTGTATATTTTTCACACTGGTCAATATGCCAATCAAACCATCATAAAACGGATTGCTGCTTGTAACTGGTTTTGCTGTATTGACAATTTTCTCTCCAGGTTTTGGCGGTGCTGCCGGCTTCGCTTTTGCTTTTACTTTTGCTCCCGGAGTCAGACCTAAATACTTATACAGTGTATTCATATTAAAGGTCGTCGTCAATGTATTTGAATTGGCATTTTGAATGGTATTTCCTAAATCCCATAGTAATCCATTTTCATCTTCGTACTGAGAAAGCGCTGTCGAAGAACGCTGCCAGTTATAATCTGCGGTATAAGAATAGTTTGCTTTTATAAATCCAAAAATTGGAATTTTATTAATCGGAATATCATAATTCAAAACTAATTGCTGCACGTGCTGATTTGGTGTTCCGATATCAAAATAATCATCCCAGATATTAAAATCTTCTTTAGGCGTATTGTCATCGTTCATGAAATTTCTCACGATATTATTAGATGCAGCTGTATAATTTAACTTCAATGATTTTGTCAGGTTAAAACCAAATCCGTATTGATAATTAAAAGCAAAATTTCGTCTGTAAAGAGGATCTAAACCAATTCCCTCTACATCAACTTGTCTGTATTGCTGACGGTTACTTTGTCTTAAAATATTGGTATTAAAAGATATATTCGACGGCAGATAATTAAAATTAATATCACTCAGCAGTTTCCAATACTCACTGCTTTTCATGAATTTGGTTTGTTTGAAAGGAACTACTTCTTTTGGCTGAAAAGTGTATGCATAATTTACAGAGGTACTTGTTTGCTCATCATCATAATTTTCAACTTCATAATCATGTCTTTCTACTTGATTGTAAGATTGAGAGAATGTCAAATTCTCCACATCGTATATATGTGGTTTTTGTTCTGGCGCTCTGTCTTTTCGTACTCCAATAAAATTGATGCTTCTTCGTTTTGTATAATCTACAGCACGAGTTCTGATGTTATCTTTTTCTGCCTGATCAGTTGTTTCTCTAATCAATTGATCTAATTTAATATCCTGATTAAAAGGATCGTATTCTGGTGTAATTACTTCTTCGCCGATAGCATAATTAAAAGGAAGGTTTATGCCCCATCTTGGTGGTAATAATTTACCTAAATTAAGATTAGTAACAATATTATATTGTTGTACATCTTCACGATCTCTTTCGTTTGCTCCCTGCTCCAAAGATCCAAAACCAATTGTACTTTTTCTACCAGAAGCAGAAACTGTAGCAAAATCTGCCAAATTGGTATCAACATTTAACAATGCTGCCATTCCGCCCTTATTTTCCAAATCGGCAAGACGAAGTTCATTAAACCAAACTTCTCCTTTAATATCTTTATTAATAGCACGACTTTTTACTCCGACCATTAAATTTCGTACCAAACCAAAATTCGGATTTCCTTTGATACCCAATCTTAATCTTGAATCACCATCTCCATCGCTTAAACCCAAATCATCATCAGGATAATAAACACCATTTATATCTCTTTTATCTGAGTTAATATCAATGCTCATTGCTTTAATCTTCATTCTGGTTAATAATTCCAGAGCAAGATCAATATCATTATCTTCCATCCAGACTCTATCGGCACTTATTGTACATGAACCGCCGCTTCCTGTTACTTTTAATGGAATTTCAACTTGATAATAGTTTTGTGTAAAGTCATTTCCGAAACGGATAAATCCAATCATTTCATCATCTAAAAGAGGATTTTCGTTTGGTAAAGACTCAGCATGCATAAACATTTTTAATTTTTTGTATTGACGCATATCAACACTTACATTTTTAAATACAGCTCTTGAATCTTGATATTCTAATCCAGCTCCTCCAACTCTAACCGCCAATGATTGCTCATTTTGGTTAATAATTGTATTGTTATTGTACAACTGCTCTCTCTGAACTCCTGGCGGAATCACATAATTTACAGGGCATTTTGTACTATTCTCCTGAATATTAACTGCTGCAACATCAAACTCAACGCCATCATCGTCAGGATTTGTATCGTTTGCATCAAGTGTTCCTGTATACCTTCTCCACTCACCTCTAACTAAATCTAAAGCTCCAAAACGAACTGTCATCTGATCACTAAATCCTGTCATAAACATTCGCATAAAACGAATAGATCTAAAATCAGTAATATTTCCAATTGTATTTTGTGGTTGTGAAACCGGAATTTTAAACTGAATCCATCTTGCATTTGTTGTTGATCCGTTTGGCAGTTCAACATTGGTTACCTCACGAACATCAGTAATATAGTTTTGCCCAACCTGCATTCCTGGTTTTAAATCAATGCTGTATTCATAATAAGCATTAATAGTATTCATCGTGTTATCACGATTTATATCTTCCACGTCCGGAAGGGTTGTAGAACCTCGATTAGGGTCGTCTACACTCACTGCAGAATTTCCTTCAAGTCCGTTATAATTTTTATATCGATCTAAGACACCTCCCTGTGTATTCAAATAATATGTATAATCATCTGCTGCAGGATCCAGTTCTGAAGCAAAATTAGTATAAACAGCACCTTCTCTTGAATTAGGAAGACCGTCTAAACCAACGTCTTGATTTCTTCGATTATCGGCATTGGTATCAAATGCATAAATTAAAGATTGAGAGGCAGGAACATCTCCCCAAATTGGCTGTGGCTTTACCATAATCTGGTCTGGTCCTAGTCCATTTTCATATTGCTTTCTACCGTCTTTCAGTACATCTTCTGAAACTTCACCTAAATTGAAATAAATTTTACCCGTATTATTGGTCTGTGCTTCTCCATTTCCTACGTAAGGATCTAATACCCAAAATTGAATATACTCTACATTTCCTTGTTCGAAATTGGTTGAATTTAAAGCACGCATAATACCTCCAAAATTAGATGACGGAGCACTTGTACTAAAACTTGGGTTATTATTATAAGGTCCTCTATCTGATGGATAATAAGTTAAATCAAGTGTATTGATGACTTGTATTTGTCCCTGAGCAATATCTGTATTTGGATAAAGTTCTCTGCTGTAAACTCTTCTTGTTGTATTTAATGATAAATCATCATTTGTAATACCTGATGGTTTTGAAGAATAAAAAACAGGATCGACAGTATACCAGGCCAGCTTAGCACGTTTATAACCGTATTCTAATGTATTTGAATTGGCATTAAAAGTATTATCGTTTATAGAATTTACAAAAGGTGTAGAAGCCAGACTCCATGCATACGCTGATCTCATATCAATCGTAGTTTGTGATCCCTCAAAATCATCTACGTAAATAGTGGCTTCTCCCTCAAAATCACTTGCCTTTGGAGCATCGGGTTTTAGGAAAGCAATCTCACCTCGGATAGATAAATTAGAAGGAACATCTGTATCGATATTCGGTAATTTGTTTACCAATCTGGTCAAGAAAGGAACTTCTGTTGAATAATTTCCATTAAAACCAAATATTGTATTATTTACAGACTCCTGGCCATAGCTTGATTTTTGAGTAAAAGGCCTTTCGGTCATTTTTAAATAAGTTCCGCCAATAAGAAATTTTTCAGAAATTTTATGTTCTATATTGAAACCCATAAATCTTCTGGTCTGCTGCCCAAAAATAGAATTATTTTCTAACGAAACTTCGATTGGTGTATTTGACGCCTGAAGTGAAGGGTCCAGAATCTGAACTCGCCCTAATTGATAATCTACACTATAATCTATACCTTCTACCAAAACTCTCCCTGCAGCTGTAACCACTACAGAACCCTGAGGTACGTTAAAAGCTCCGATTGGGATACCATTACTTCCTGATGATTTGTATTTTCCTCTTAATAAGAATTTATTTTTGTCACTATCCTGCAAAGCTCCCGACTGCGTGTTTCTATACATGCTTCTAAACACATATTTCTGCTGGTTTGGGTTATAGGTATTAGTATCATCGTAGTTTTCGACAGATCCGGTATTTTGTAATTTCTTAAATAATAGTTCCCCAAAAGGTTCTTTGGTTGTAAAGACAATACGACCGTTTTGTACATCTACAGTTATTCCGGGAATATAATCAAAGAAACCATCTCCTCCTGTCTGCGGGTCATTATTGTAATTTAAACGATCCAGATTAAAAACATTCAATAATGGTGTCTGATCAACTTTATTGTCCGGACTTGGATTTGCAGGAAATGAAGATCCTAAAACTGGTGTTATATAATTGATAGGCGAAGGATCTGTATAAAGAATGTTTAATCTAAAATCATCTTGTTTAATTTGATATGCCTGCGGGATTTGATAAACGTTTTTCATCATCAAATTCCAAACTGGATTCTGTACGTTTGTTAAATTACTTTTCAGCATTTTTAAAACCAAACTCTGCGTAATAATAGCCTGATCAGAATTATTGCTTCCTGTAACTACAGTAGCATCAATTCCGTCACTTCCAAATTCTCCAACACGATACACAGTGCCTCCTTCTGTATATTCGTAAGCAACTGCCAAAATTTCGTCATTTGCCAAACGCTGTTGTAAAGAGATATATCCTAACTGCGGATTAAATGTATATTCTGTAGCTGCCAATTTTCTGGCATTTTCTAATACAGAGTAATCTGCAGCTTCACTAACATTAGTATTATTAAAACCAGATTTTGCTGTTACAATTTCTCTAATATTCTGATTTAAGAATGAACCTGCCTGACCTATTGTTGCGGGATTATATTTATTGTTCTCGTTATCTGTTGGCGTATCAATTGGTTTACTAAAAAAACCTGCTGTAGAACTTATTACTACAACCTGATTTTCTGGAACACCGGTAATCTGAGCCTCTCCTAAATCCTGAAGTGCAATAATATTTCTTAAGTTATTATTATTTGATGCTACCCTGTTTTGTTTATTGGTAACCCAGATTTCTAATCTCGTAATCTGAACACGACTTTGAATTAATGGGTAATTTTTTAAAGAAGCGTCGTATTTATTTCTAAAATACTGAGATAAAAAGAAATGTCGGTCATTATCGTAATCTAAGGCGTACAAATCAAAGTTTTGTACAGTGCCGCCACCTTCTGCAACTATACTTTTGGTTTGAGACTTCTGTTCTGAGAAAACTCCAGTAACAGTCGTTCTTCCAAATTGCAGCTGTGTTTTTACTCCAAATAAACTTTGTGCTCCACGAATAAGTGTGCTGTTAAGAGGCATACTAACGTTACCGACCTCAACTTTTTGAATAATATCGTCTTCAGTTGGCGTGTAAGCAAGCTTAAATAAATTTTGAAAAGCAAAAGTAGATTGTGTATCGTAATTGGCATTTACCTCCAATCGGGTTCCAACTTTCCCCATCAGACTCATACTGATTCTTTGATCAAAGTCAAAAGTAAGGCTGGATCTATTTCTGGGAGAAAAGGATGGATTGTCTTGTTTAGTATATCGTAAACCAAGGTCCATCTCAACAGATCCGGTAGGTTTTACGTCTATTGTATTACTTCCGAAAACACTTTCAAAAAGGCTGGAATTGATGTAATAACGAGGAAGCAGATCTTTTTTTGCTGCTTCACTTCCTTTTTTCTTACCATCAATTGCGTCGGCTTTTTTTCTAAAATAATCTCTTCTGGATTCTTTTAGAACTAAGTCTTCGTATTCTTGCGGTGTTAAAATAATAGGATAGTTAATTGAGAAACCATCAACAGTACTAGAGTAGATATAACGGTCTGTAATAGGATCGTATCGATAAGCCGAAAGTACACTCGGCGGATTTTCAACTTCTACTTTACCTACTGTAAAACTTGTTTTTGTGGTATCTTGAGGCGAGGGATTTACTTGCGCACGTAAAACATTACCGCAAAACAAAACCAGCAACAAAATACAAATTTTACGCATACAATTATTCTTATATAAAGTGAATTTATAAACTTTTTAAAGCCTTTTTGATGATTGTTTCAACAGTAGCTTCGGGATCTTCTTTGACAATCTTTTCCACTACTTTTTCTGAAGTTTTGCGAACAAATCCTAAAACTTCCAAAGCAGATAACGCTTCATCTCGATTTGTATTGTTTTGGACTACTGAAACTTCATCTAAATCGTATAACTTTAACACTTTCTCCTTTAAATCAAGTATAACTCTTTGAGCCGTTTTGTTTCCAATTCCTTTGATTGACTGAATTATACCTACATCTCCGGAGGCGATTGCATTAATAATTTGTCTGGGTTCAATAGAAGATAACATTGTTCTTGCAATGTTTGCACCAATGCCTGAAACAGACAGGAGCATTCTAAAAATTTCACGCTCTGATTTTTCTACAAAACCAAATAAAGTATGCGCATCTTCTTTGATTTGAAGATGCGTATACAATTTTATATGTTCTGCATTTGGAATTAGCGAAAAGGTATGTAAAGAAATATTTACATGATATCCAACACCGCCACAATCGATCACAACTTCTGTTGGATTTTTCTCAACTAATTTTCCTTGCAAATGTGCTATCATAATGTAATAAGTAAGTGCCAAATATAGTAAAAATGCAATAAAAATAAGACAATACTGCCGAATTCTTACCTTATATACTATTTAGCAGTTTTATTTTTTTTAAGCTCTTTTTCCTGAGCGTCAATAACTGCAATTGCGGCCATATTTACCATTTCTTCTACACTTGCTCCTAATTGAAAAATGTGAACAGGTTTACCCATTCCCATCATAATTGGGCCGATAGAATTTACTTTATATAATTCTTTTAGCAATTTATACGTAATATTTGCAGATTCTAAATTAGGGAATATCAAGGTGTTTACCTTTTTTCCTGCCAATTTAGAAAAAGGGAATTTTTCTTCCAGCATTTCTTGATTTAAAGCAAAATCTGCCTGAATTTCACCATCTACAACCATCTCAGGGTGATTTTTATGCAAATAAGCTACTGCTTCTCTTACTTTTGCAGCACTTTCGTTGCTCGATGATCCAAAGTTTGAATAGGAAACCATTGCTATTACAGGCTCAACTCCAAACATTTTGGCTGTTTTAGCAGTCATTATTGCAATATTAATTAAATCCTGAGCAGATGGATTAATATTTATAGCTGTATCTGATAAAAACATTGGTCCGCGAGAAGTAAGCATCATGTTTGCAGTGGCTACTAAAGACGCATTAGGTGCTTTTTCAATTAATTGAAGCATTGGTTTTACAACAGAAGGATAACTTCTTGAATATCCGGTAACAAGTGCATCTGCTTCTCCTTCATTTACCATCATTGCTGCGAAATAGTTTCTTTCACGCATGAATTTCTCAGCATCTAGTTTAGAAACACCTCTGCGTCCTCTTGTTTCCCAGAATGATTTTGCAAATCTGTTGCGTCTTTCTTCTTCTTGATCAGTTTTAGGATCAATGATTTCCAAATCAGCATCAAAACCTAGTTCTTGTTTTAATTCTAAAATTGCCTCTTTATTTCCTAATAAAACAGGAAAACCAATCCCATCCTCATAAACAATTTGTGCTGCTTTCAGCACATTTAATTGATCTGCTTCAGCAAAAACAATTTTCTTAGGTTCTAGTTTTGCGCGGTTAGTAATTAAACGAACCATTTTATTATCGTTCCCCATACGTTCGCGAAGCACATCTTCATAAGCTGCCCAGTCTGTAATAGGATTTTTTGCTACTCCAGATTCCATTGCTGCTTTTGCAACTGCGGGCGCTACAATGGTAATCAATCTAGGATCGAATGGTTTAGGAATAATATATTCTTGCCCAAAACCTAATTTTGTTGCACCATATGCTACGTTAACCTGCTCTGGAACTGGTTCTTTTGCCAAAATAGCTAAAGCTTTTACAGCTGCCATTTTCATTTCTTCGTTAATTTTTGTAGCTCTTACATCCAGTGCTCCTCTAAAAATATAAGGAAAACCTAATACATTATTTACCTGATTAGGAAAATCAGAACGTCCTGTAGCCATTATAACATCTTTGCGTGTTTCAACAGCCAGATTATAATCGATTTCCGGATTTGGATTTGCCATTGCAAAAACAATCGGATTAGCATTCATTGTCAATAACATTTCAGGTGACAAAATATTTCCTGATGATAATCCGATAAAAACGTCGGCACCATTTACGGCTTCTGCCAGACTTTGTGAAGGACCGTTTATTGCATATTTTAACTGCAAGTCTGATAATGCAGGATTGTCTTTTGTTAAAAGTCCTTTACTATTAAACATTAAAATATTTTCGACTTTTACGCCCAATAACACATATAAATCAGTACATGCAATTGCAGCAGATCCTGCGCCAGAAACTACCATTTTTATATCTCCGGCTTTTTTTCCAGCTAATTCAAGTGCATTAATTAAGGCTGCAGAAGAGATAATTGCAGTACCGTGCTGGTCATCGTGCATTACCGGAATGTCTAATTCTTCTACTAGTCTTCTTTCGATTTCAAAAGATTCCGGAGCTTTAATATCTTCTAAGTTTATTCCTCCAAAGGTTGGTGCAATATTTTTTACAGTCTGGATAAATTCTTCTACGTCTTTAGTTCCAATTTCAATATCAAAAACATCAATATCAGAGAAAATTTTAAACAATAAGCCTTTACCTTCCATAACTGGTTTAGAAGCTTCCGGACCAATGTCTCCAAGCCCTAAAACAGCAGTACCGTTTGATATTACGGCAACTAAATTTCCTTTTGCTGTATATTTGTATACGTCTTCAATGTTTTTTTCAATTTCTAAACACGGTTCGGCAACACCTGGTGAATATGCCAGAGATAAATCTCTTTGAGTTGCATATTTCTTTGTTGGAACTACTTGAATTTTTCCTGGAGTAGGCTTTGAATGATATAATAATGCCTCTTCTCTTTTACTGTCTTTATTCATTGTTATTAGCTTTTATTCTAGCTTACAAAGATATAAGTCTTGGTTTAAAAAGGTATGCTTTTACCGCTTTCTTTTCTTAAAATAACAATAAACAGCCTTCAGGAACAACTCAACTTACACTGAACCGCTTCTGAATAGTGATTTTTATGAATTTATATTACTGAGAAATATAAGAATTCAAATATTGGATAGTATCTTTTTGAATTTCAATTATAGCTTTAACGACATCACTGATAGAAATAATTCCTACTACAATTCCATCTTCTAAAACCGGAAGATGTCTAATTCTTTTAGTACTCATGAGCTCCATGCAGGCGTCTAAATTATCTGCCAAGGATACAGTAAAGACTGTACTTTCCATAATTTCATGTACTAAAGTTTCCTTTGATGATTTATCTTTCAGAACAATTTTTCGAGCATAATCTCTTTCAGATAAAATTCCTTTAAGAGCATGATCTTCTATAACCAGAATTGCACCTATATTCTTCTCTCCCATTTCTTTTAGCGCTTCATATACGGTATTGGAAGGAAGTACAGAATAAACATTTTTTCCTTTTGAATTTAAAATTTGATTTACTGTCATAGCTGAAAAATTTAGAACTATAAAGTTAAAAAAATAATGAATAAAACTTGCGGTGAATCTTACTTTTTAAAACATAACAAACTCATTTTAAACATAATATACCAAATTTCGCGTTTTAAGATTTTTCTGCTAAAGAAGTATACTTATTTTGATTCTTTTTTGTAGAAAAGACAGCGTTTTTAAAATACATCCTTTTATAAAATAAAAAATCCCTTNNAAGGGATTTTTTATTTTATATTATCTTCATTATAAACCGACAATAATAAATTCGCTTCGTCTGTTTTGCTGGTGTTGTTTTTCTGTACATTTTACACCGTCAGCGCATTTGTTTACTAATTGCGTTTCTCCATATCCTTTTGCTGTCAATCTGCTGCTGTTAATTCCTTTTTTTACCAGCCATTCTTTAGTAGAGATTGCTCTTTTATCAGACAAAATCATATTGTTTTCTGCTGATTGTCTGCTGTCTGTATGGGAGCGAATATCCAGCTGTACTGTTGGATATTGTTTTAATATTGCCACCGCTTTCATTAATTGTGGTTCTGATGTTTTTTTGATCGTTGCTTTTCCTAAATCAAAAAAGTTCATCGGAATGTTTAGTAATTTTGCTAAATCAGTACCAATGGCTATTGGTTTGATTGTTACTGCATTTATTTTTATTGACTTTATTACTGCGTTTTTTACCACAATGGGTTTCGCTTTCTTTTCTATCGAAACCATCAATGTTGTTTTTGCAGCTCCTCTTTTTATGATTACTGGAATTTCTTTTATTTCGTAATCGGTTTTTGATGTCTTTAAAGTATATTTTTTACCACATTTTACATTTGGGAAAATGTAGTTTCCATTTTGATCTGAAACGGCTTCAAAAACATTTTGTCGTGTTTCATCAAACAAAATCAAGCTTACTCCTGCAAGTGTTTCTTTTGTTTCTATATCTGTTATTGTTCCTGATAATTCTTGTTCGCAAATCAATTTTCGAATTTCAGTAAACCTGTAAACATCATCAAGTCCTTGTCCGTTTTCTCTGTTTGAAGAAAAGAAACCGTTTCTGTTTTTATTATTAATTATAAAAGCAAAATCATCCTGACGGCTGTTTATTGGCTCTCCAACGTTTTGTACTTCTTCAAAAGAACCGTCTTTGGCAATTTTTGAAACGTACACATCAAGACCACCTAAACCCGGGCGTCCGTCGCTGGAAAAATAAATTTCATTATCTTCTGATATAAAAGGAAATGTTTCTCTTCCTTCAGTATTTATTTCAGTGCCTAAATTTTCTGGTTTTCCATATGTTCCATCTGCATTTATACTTACTTTAAACAAATCAGACTGTCCTAAAGTTCCCGGCATATCTGATGCAAAATATAATGTTCTTTCGTCGGCACTTAATGCTGGATGCGCCACACTATATTCATCGCTGTTAAAAGGAAGTTCTTTTACTTCTTTCCATTCCTCATCAATCAATACCGCTTTATAAAGTTTTAAAAATGTAATTTTATTTTCATTCTGTTTTCTTTTACCATCTACAGAATTGTTTCTGGTAAAATACATAGTTTTTCCATCTTTGGTAAAAACAGGAGTTGACTGATTTAGGTTTACGGCCAAATTCTTTTTATGAAAAAACATTGGTTTTCCGATGCTTCCGTCTGGCATCATTTCAACAGCATACAGCGTCGAAATTGCCTTGTTTGTCCATCTAAAATTCTTCTTGATGATTGATCCGGTATCTCTTGCAGAAGTAAAAACTAATTTAGTACCTAAAATAGTACTTCCATAATCCGAATCTTTAGAATTAATTCCAGCATCTGCAATCTCAAATCTACCAGAATTTGATTTTATTTCTTCTAGATAATTTCTGTTTTTCTTAAATAAAACGGTTCTGTTATCTAAAACGGTTTTCTCGCTTAATTTTTCCAGAATTTCATCTGCTTTTTTATAGTTTCCGCTTGCTTTTAAGCATTCACAATATCTATAAAAATAATCTGCCTGTTGGTTATCATTCAACAAAAACAATTCTTCGTAATATTTTAAAGCTTGTTTTAACTCACCGATGAAGTAATATGAATTACCAAGCTTTTGGAATATTTTTTCTTCTTTGTATCCTTTTTCTACTAATTTTTCATACGATTTTACAGCATCCGCGTAAGCGTAACTATCATATTGTTTGTCAGCCTTTTTGACACTAGCGGTCTGGGCATTTACATTGAAAAAAAAGCAAATAAACAAAAAGGAATAAGCTAAATTTTTAATCTTCATATTTAATAAATTAAAAGAATCTTGGTGATGTAAGTTTATTGTAATTATTAAAAAAGTCGAAACGAAGGAAAATTTCGTGTGATCCTGAGTTGTATCTTCTTAAATTACTAGTTTCATGATCGTAACCGTATCCAACATACATTCCTTTTGTTACCTGAAAACCTGCCATTGCGCTTAAAGATGCACTCCATCGATACGCAACACCGACTACAAATTTGTCATTAAACATAAAATTTCCAGAAACATCAATTTGTAAAGGAGCTCCTTCGACCATTTTTGTTAATACTGCTGGTTTGAATTTTATGTATTCTAAATGATCCAGATTAAATACATAACCTGCAATAAAATAGTAGTTTATTTTTTCTTTGAAAATTGCAGTATCATTGTCGTCGTAGCGATTGGTTTCTACAAAATTCGGAACCGATAATCCTACGTATGCACGATCTGAATGCCAGTAAATACCTGCTCCAACATTTGGCGTGAATTTGTTGCTTAAATCTTGAAACTGCGGATCACCCTGATTTTCAAAACTCAACTTGTTTATATCTAAATTAAAAAGGTTAGCTGTTGCTTTTATTCCAAAAGACAGTTTAAACGATTCAGAAGTAGGAATACTATAAGACAAATCAGCCGAAAGTGTGTTCTCGTTTGTTGGCCCAATTTTATCGTTGACCAAAGAAACTCCTAAACCTAAATTACTGTTATTTAAAGGAGTATTTACTGAAAATGTACTTGTCTCAGGCGCTCCGTCAAGACCAACCCACTGCGTACGGTACAATCCTAAAACACTTAATACACCACGCGAACCTGCGTAAGCTGGATTAATCTCGATTGTATTGTACATATACTGCGTGTACTGAGAGTCTTGCTGCGCAGCACATACAAGTGGAAAGAAAACAAAAAATAAAATTATCTTTTTCATTTAATAAGTTTTAAAAAGAGCTTAGCAATTCTCTAAACTCTTTATTTTTTTTATTTATTGATGTATAAGTAACCCGTTAATTCGTGAGAATTTGAGTCGCTGTCTCTATATTTTAGAATGTAATAGTAAGTTCCTACTGGTAATCCGTCTGATTGTTTTACTGTTGTACGCCCTTCAGAAAAGCCTTTAAAAACTCTGTCTTCATTATTATAACGATCTATATTGAACACCAGAACACCCCAGCGATTGTAGATTTCTACAGTATTATCAGGATAACACTCTAATCCCTGAATATAAAATCTTGTGTTTTTATTGTCTCCATTTGGAGAGAATGCGTTGAAAACTTTAATTTGACAACCTTTTAGCGGCAATACTGTAGGTTTATCATCTGTGTTACTTAAATCGTCTGACTTATCTTCAACCAGAACTCCTCTTACACTATTTCCTTTTACAGTTGCCTGATTGCTTATACTTCCAGAATTAATATCTGCCTGTTTGATTACATATTGACCAACAAAATTGTTTTCATCAACTTCATTTACATCTAAATCAATTTGCTGTCCAGACATTACGATACCTGGTAAAAGATCTGTAACCATAATGTTTTTCAGCGATACATTTCCTGTATTTGTAATTTTGAACTTGTAGGTAATGGTTTCTCCGGCATTTGCAAATCCGCTTGCATTTTCATCATTAAAAATTGCTGTTTTGATGATTGCAATAGAAGGAACTTCTACAAAAACATTTAGTACAGCCGTTGCACAATTTGATGAATTTGCTTTTTCGCAAATCTGATAACTTAGTGCATAGCTTCCGCCCGGTGTATTTGGTTTCACATTAACAGTTCCGTCAATGTTAAATTCAAAATTAGAGTTGGCAGATGTATTAGAAATCACTACATCTGCAGCGTTAATTGGCGAACCGTTTAGCAAATCATTATCCAAAATGTTGACAAACTCAAGTGAACCATTTATTCCGTCAACACTTATAATTCCGTCATTTACTGCAGTAATTTGATTTGGAGTTATTACAACGCTGTTTGCAACAGTAACCTTCACTATCGCTTGGCTGCAATTTGCAGTATTTGCTGCATCACAAATTTGATATGTTAACTGATAAACTCCAGATGGTGTCTGTGATTTTACACTAACTGATCCGTCTGCATTTAATGTAAGATTTGCATTTGGAACTGTAACCGTTAAAATTAAATCAGCCGGATTTGGTTTAACTCCATTTAATAAGTCATTATCAAATATATTTAGATTTGCACTTGTATCTTTTTTAGTATCAACCGGACCTGCTTGATCGTCATTTGCTATGATGGTAAATATTGGTGATGTAACAGTTACCGTAACAGTATTTGAACTGCCGTTTGAAGGGTTTAACTTCTCACAGATGGTGTATGTTAATTCATAATCTCCAGCTGGTGCATTAGCGCCTAAAGTTATTGTCCCGTCTGGATTCAATACCAAATATCCTTTTGGATCTGGCGTTGAAGTCGTAAGCGTAACCTCTGAAGGAACTAATTTTACTCCGTTTTTAGTATCATTGTCAAAAACATTTACTCCTAAAGTCTGCGGAAGAGTGCTTGCTTTTACTGAAGCAACTGCATCTGCGTTGGCTGTAAGATTTCCTGCTGTAACTGGTACAATTATAGTAACTGAATCGCAGTTTGTCGGATTAGTATTTTCACAAATACGATATTCTACATTATAATTAGCTGCCGGAGTATTTTGTGCAACCGTAATTGTTCCGTCTGCATTTAGAGTTAATCCTGTCGGAAGAGTTCCAACAATACTCAGCGTAACTTCTCCAAGAGCTGTTCCAACAACTACAGGATTTCCGTTTAATTTATCATTTGCTGTTATCGATACTGTTTTGCCTCCATTATTTCCGTTGATTGAAGTTATAATGTCTTCAATTGCATCTATAACTTGAGCAGTCACCGTAACTTTTACAGTATTCGAACTGCAGTTTGAAGGGTTTAATTTCTCGCAGATGGTGTATATTAATTCATAATCTCCAGCTGGTGTATTAGCGCCTAAAGTTATTGTCCCGTCTGGATTCAATACCAAATATCCTTTTGGATCTGGTGTAGAAGTCGTAAGCGTAACATCTGAAGGAACTAATTTTACTCCGTTTTTAGTATCGTTATCAAAAACATTTACGCTCAAAGTCTGCGCAAGACTGCTTGCTTTTACTGAAGCAATTACGTCAGCATTGGCTGTAAGATTTCCTGCTGTAACTGGTACAATTATAGTAACTGAATCGCAGTTTGTCGGATTAGTATTTTCACAAATACGATATTCTACATTATAATTAGCTGCCGGAGTATTTGATGCAACCGTAATTGTTCCGTCTGCATTTAGGGTTAATCCTGTCGGAAGTGTTCCAACAATACTCAGCGTAACTTCTCCAAGAGCTGTTCCAACAACTACAGGATTTCCGTTTAATTTATCATTTGCAGTTATCGATACTGTTTTGCCTCCATTATTTCCGTTGATTGAAGTTATAACGTCTTCAACTGCATCGATAACTGGAGCGGTTACTGTAACTTTTACGGTATTTGAACTGCAGTTTGAAGGGTTTAATTTCTCACAGATGGTGTATGTTAATTCATAATCTCCCGCTGGTGCATTAGCGCCTAAAGTTATTGTACCGTCTGAATTCAATACCAAATATCCTTTTGGATCTGGCGTAGAAGTCGTAAGCGTAATATCTGAAGGAACTAATTTTACTCCGTTTTTAGTATCGTTATCAAAAACATTTACGCTCAAAGTCTGCGCAAGACTGCTTGATTTTACTGAAGCAACTGCATCTGCATTGGCAGTAAGATTTCCTGCTGTAACTGGTACAATTATAGTAACTGAATCGCAGTTTGTCGGATTAGTATTTTCACAAATACGATATTCTACATTATAATTAGCTGCCGGAGTATTTGGTGCAACCGTAATTGTTCCGTTTGCATTTAGAGTTAATCCTGTCGGAAGAGTTCCAACAATACTCAGCGTAACTTCTCCAAGGGCTGTTCCAACAACTACAGTATTTCCGTTTAATTTATCATTTGCTGTTATCGATACTGTTTTGCCTCCATTATTTCCGTTGATTGAAGTTATAACGTCTTCAATTGCATCTATAACTTGAGCAGTCACCGTAACTTTGACAGTATTCGAACTGCAGTTTGATGGGTTTAGCTTCTCGCAGATGGTGTATGTCAATTCGTAATCTCCCGCTGGTGCATTGGCGCCTAAAACAGCATTCCCGTTTGAATCTAAAGTCAAATATCCTTTTGGATCTGGCGTAGAAGTCGTAAGCGTAACCTCTGAAGGAACTAATTTTACTCCGTTTTTAGTATCATTGTCAAAAGCATTAATAAGTGTCTGAGCTGTGTTTGAGCCGACTACAGATCCTGCATCATCAAGATTTGCTACTAAAATTCCTGCCGTTACTGTAACTGTTGATGTAACCGTTGAGCAGTTTCCTGTATTATCGTTATCGCAAATTGTATAAGTTACGTCATAATCTCCTGCTTTTGTCCCTGCATTTACGGTGATTGTTCCGTTTGCATTTATGGTAAGTCCTGTTGGAGCTGTTCCGGTTAAAGTTACCTCTCCTGTCGCTGAACCAATTACAGCCTGAGCACCATTGAATGTATCACCCGCAATCAGCGAAGAAGTTGTTCCTCCAATACTGCCGTTTACAGGACCTAGATTTTCTTTGACAGCACAAATAACACTCCACAAAATAATATTTGAAGAATCTACAGAAGTACAGCTTCCTAAAGCAGCACTTACTTTATAACTTCCTGTTGAAGCTGTTATTTCGTCTCCGTTTTGAACTGCAGCTGGTGTTATAGTATAAGTATAAGATGGATTATAATTTGTAATAATAAATTTTCCGTTGGGATTCGCACATGTCGGCTGACTCATAACATTTAAAACAGGTTGCGACGGTGTTGAAGGCTGTGTATTAATAACTACAGTTTTTACCGGTGAATCACAACCGCCAGCTGACTTAATTATAACATTATAACTGCCTGCAATTAATCCGGATTTTGAGTTTCCTGTTTGAAAATCAACCCCATTAAAACTATATGTTTCTCCTGCATTCTGACTTGTAACTGTAATTGTACCTGTGCTAAGAGTACAAGTTGGCTGTATTACATTTACAACTGGTGTTACTGGTGTTGGTTTTGTTGACACATCAACTTTATTACTTTCTGCTGTACATACAGTTCCAGTAGTACTAGTTGAAATAACATAATATCCTGTTCCCGAGCTAAGACTGCTCCAAGTAATTGCTGCTCCTGTTCCTGATTTAGCTGCTTGTACAGCTGCATTACTTGAATTATATAATTGATAGTTAATTCCACTTACCGAAGTGCTGGAAACAATTGTTCCATTTGTTCCTGGAGAACTACAAATTGTACTCCCTATTAAAGAAAGGGCAGCAGGATTTGGTGTTGTAGAAACATTTACTTTACTACTAGTAGCGGTGCATGATGTTGTAGAATTAATCGAAATAACATAATATCCCGTTCCAGCACTAAGTCCTGTCCAATTTAATGCTGCTCCCGTACCTGATTTTGCAGATTGAACAGCAGTATTACTTGAATTATACAATTGGTAATTTATTCCGTTTACAGAAGTACTAGAACTTATTTGCCCATCTGTACCAGGAGAAACACAAATAGTGCTTCCGGTTAGAGAAAGCGCAATAGGATTTGGAGTTGTTGCAACATCTACTTTATTACTAGTTGCTGTACAAGATGTTGTCGGGTTAGCAGCAATTACATAATATCCTGTTCCCGCACTAAGACCAGACCAGATAAGCGCGGCTCCTGTTCCTGGTTTTGAAGCTAAAACGGCTGTATTACTTGAATTATACAATTGGTAATTTATACCACTTGCCGAAGCAGTAGACGAAATCGTTCCATTTGCTCCTGGCGAAACACAAATTACACTTCCTGTCAGAGATAAAGCAACTGGTGTATCTTTAGGCGTAATTGATAAGGCAACAGAATTATTAGCTGTATTATTATCAGCCATTGAAGCGGCTAGAGAAGCCGTATTTGTGTAAGATCCACTTGATTTTACTGTTGCTGTAATTTTTAAGGTAATAACAGCAGAAGCATCCAAATCTCCAATACTCCAAACTCCTGAAGCTGCATTATAAGTTCCCGTAGATGGTACCGAACTTAAATATGTAAAACCCGAAGGCAATAGATCATCTACAGATAAACCCGTGGCATTATTAACACCCAAATTACTTACTTTAATCGTAAACTCTACATTAGAATTTACACATGGCGAAGCAATATCAACAGTTTGTTTAATTTCTAAATCTGTGCATAATGTAACGGCAACTGGTTTTGACTGTGTTATAGAACCACAAACTAAAGTAGATCCTACAGAATAGGAACCTGATTTTGCTGCTACATAAGTATCCGAAGTTGCTCCCGTAATTGCAGTTCCGTTATAGTACCATTGGTAAGGCGCAAATCCAGAAGGTGTTGTCAGGGTAGCAGAACTATTAGTACATCCACCGCCTGAAACATAAGTTAAGGTTGGATCTGTTGGCTGAGCGGCAAAGTTAGAAAAGAAACCTGCCATAGAAAATCCACCGCCCTGCTGTACAATCGAAACTGTTAACTTCGCATCACTTGATATAGAAAGAATATCTGGACTTCCGATCTGAGTGTCTTCAAAATTAATTAGATACCAACCTGTTGTTCCCAATTGATGACGAGCTGCAACACCAGATTTTGTTTCAATATTTACTCCATTTACATAAACTTTTGCTGTTGCATCTTTTAGAAGCACATATCCAAAATAGGGCAGCGAACCTACACCATAATTTCTAAATTTGGCCGTTTCAATAAATTTAGAGCCACCGCATTCTGAAACTGGTGCAATGGTAGAAATATCAACTTCACAATCCTTTGCTGTACCTGAATATACTGCAACATTATTAGTTGCAAAAACCCTTGACGCTGAAAAATTAGTATTAGAAACACCATTTTTGAACGTGAAAAAATCACCTGCATTTACTAAAGTTTTATTTACAGTAGCTGTAAGTGCGCCTGTTGCCGAAAAGGTATCAACCGTAACTGTTGTATTTGCTTTTGTCGCTACTACAGTTGTCTGTTCTGCAGTATCGTTTCCTTTTCCTCTTTCTATAAAATATTCTGAACCCAATACAGCCTCTGGCGGAATTTGATTATAAGCTCCATCTCCACATCCATCAGGAGTATCAATCGCCGCTGAAGTATTCATCACAGTTATATTTGAAGACTCTACCAAAGAACCAATCGGAGCTTTAAACAAATAACTCTGACCAGCATTTAAAGTCGCTATAACAGTATTATTTAATTTAACAGACGTCCCATTAGAAATAGCCATAATGGTGTAAATAGGTCTTTGATCTCCATAATTATTAAAATTACCAAGTGATCCATCTCTGTAATATCCAATTCTGTAACGTATTCCCAATCCTGCATCACCAAAACTTGTTAATGCTGCATTTCCTTTAATATCCTTGTCACTTCCGTCTCCGCCTAAAGCATCAGATGCTACATTTCGTAAGTTTATGGATATAGCTTCGCTTCCTGTCACGATTAATCCTGCAGCATTCAAAACTTTATTTAATTCTAATGCAGGCGCGTCTTTAGGTAATCCGGCAAATCTATAAACTGCCGGCGCTCCTTTTGTCGCTGTTAAATTAGCAACCAAAGTACCGTCACTTTTAGAAACGACAACATTTACTGTAGCAGCAGAATTTGTAGCAATCACAATTTCATTTGCTTTACTAAAATACTGCCAAGGTGCAGGCGCGATGTAATGTTTAGTATAAAACTGCGCTGATGCACTAAAATTAGCTGCAAGAAAAAATAATAATAAAAAATTAAGTTTAAATAAATTAAACTTTAGAAAAGTAGAGTTACGCATAAACAACTTGAATTTGTGGAACAGAAATATCAGACGCAGCAAAACCAAATTTGATTTTATGCATTTGAGTGAAATACGAAAAAATAGAATGAGTGGATTTAAACTCTGTAAAAATCTTTTTAAGATTCTTATAAGGATTAAGCAGCGTGTGGACCATAGTCATGATAGGTTCTTACACTATTGTGTTTATAGATTAATAGTAGTTTGGAGCAACGAAAGTATGTAACACTCTAATTACTAGCTACTTTATCCGATAAACTACGCAGAAACTCGTTAAACAACATATTTTAACGACTGTTTAGCAATTTTTTAAAGACTTAAATATGAATATTTGATAATTAAATAGTTAAAATTACATCAATAATTATCAATATCTCAAATTCTTACAAATTAAACTAATAAAAATTCAATAAAAGGTAAGAAAAATACGTACGAAAAAACTCAGAAAAACAAACCTAAATAACTAAATAGCAACATGTTAATAAAAAGTAAATTTTTTGTAATTTAATATCTATTTCAAAAAATTAATATTACGTTTTAGCCCTTCAAATTTTGTTCTTTTAATTGGAGAATTTTTAAAGACAATTCGAAAAGTTTCTTCAGTTACTTCGACCCAGTCTTTTTTGGTAAAAGAAAGAATTTCTGGGTTTGCATTAAATAAAGGTTCTGAATGAGGCTTGGAAAAGCGATTCCAAGGACAAACATCTTGGCAGGTATCACATCCAAACATCCATTCATCAAATTTCCCTTTCATTTCATAGGGAATATTTTCCTTTAATTCTATAGTGTAATAAGAGATACACTTGCTGCCATCTACGACATAAGGAGCAACAATCGCCTGTGTTGGACAGGCATCAATACACGCGGTACAAGAACCGCAATGGTCTGTGGTCGCATGATCATATTCTAATTCTAAATCTAGAATAAGTTCGGCAATAAAATAAAATGAGCCCACTTTTTGCGTAAGCAGATTACTGTTTTTACCAATCCATCCTAAACCACTTTTGGCGGCCCATGCCTTGTCTAAAACCGGAGCAGAATCTACAAAAGCGCGGCCAGAAACTTCACCTATATTCTCTTGAATGGAATGGAGAAATTCCTTAAGTTTTTCTTTGATCACATAATGATAATCCTGCCCATAAGCATATTTTGAAATCTTAAAACTTTCATCATTTTGCGCTATATCAGGGTAATAATTTAGTAAAATTGACACTACACTTTTAGCATCATCTACTAACAAAGTCGGATCTAAACGTTTATCAAAATGGTTTTCCATGTACGCCATTTGACCATTTCTATTATTTTTGAGCCAATTTTCTAATCGTGGCGCTTCCTGTTCTAAAAATCCAGCTTTTGAGATCCCACAGGAAAGAAAGCCAAGTCTTTTGGCTTCTTCTTTTATAAATTTTGAGTATGTTTCTTTAGCATTAATCATCACCTCTTAGAAAAAACAACTTCAACATCAACGGGTTTTAATGTTATTAATGGATTAAACTGAATTTCTTTCCTAACAGAAGTAATCTTATATTTTTTTACAATATGAGAAACCGCCAGACACATTTCATAAATAGCAAATCCAGCTCCAATACACATTCTTGGGCCAGCTCCAAAAGGGTAAAAATACTGCATCGACTGTTTTTTTTGTTCACCAAGAAATCTCTCTGGATTAAATTCGTCAGGATTGTCCCAATATTTAGTATTACGATGAAGCTCATAAAAAGAAACTCCAATTAAAGTTCCTTTTTTTATATGGAATTCACCTAGAGTATCATCTGCAATATTTTGTCTGTCAGTTATCCATGCTGGAGGAAATAGTCGCATAGATTCGTTTAAAACAGCATTAGTATATGTCATTTTTTGAAGCTGCTCTACTACATCATTAGTTTCTGATTCAATTTTTATAATTTCATCAATAATCTTCTGCTGAACATCTGGATTGTTTCCTAATAGATGTAATGTAAAAGTTAAAGCATTTGCAGTAGTTTCATGTCCAGCAATAAATAGAATTTTTATCTCATCTATTAATTGATCAATAGACATTCCTTCACCTGTGTCTTCATAACGTGTTTCGAGAAGCATATTAAGCAAATCATTTACTTCATTATTTGAAGCATTTCTTTCTTCAATAATTTCCTTAATAATTAAATTATTCTCTTCAGCCAGTTTAAGATGTTTTTTTACCTGGCCCGTTATTGCAAACCACCAAGCTTTATGAGGAAGTCTAATTTCTTTGATTAAAAAATTTTGAACTTCTTCAATAATAAATTTTATTCGATTTAATTTTTCTTCAGCTATAGTAAATTGAAATAATGATTTAGCCACAACATTAAAAGCTAATTCACTCATTACAGGAAACAAATCAACGGTTTTATCTTCGGTTAATCCATCAAGTTCAGTCAAAATAGTTTGCTGCATGTTACCAACCAGCTGATTCATTTTTTGTTTATGAAAAGCAGGTTGAATAAGTCTTCTCTGCTTCATCCAGAACTCTCCATCAACAGTTAGAAGTCCTTTTCCTAAATATTTTGAAAGATAAACAGATTGAAATTTGGACTTGTGATAATTCTTTTGGTTTTTCTGTAAAATATATTGCGCAACTTCATTGTCCCTTGACAAAATAATGTGTCGAGAGCGCCCGATTTTAATAGAAAAAGAATCTCCGAAATTATTAAAATAAGTGGTATGATAAGGAATGGGATTTTTTCGCACTCCTTCGGCATCCAAAAAAAATCTAGTTAATGAAAGCTTTTTAGGATAATTATATTTACTGCTGTCAGACATTATTAAAGGGTTAAAACAATCCGCCTTGAATGTTTGTGTTTATCTTACCTAAATGTTTATATGCTTTATCTGTAACTTCACGACCACGAGGAGTTCGCATAATAAAACCTTCCTGAATCAAGAATGGTTCATAAACCTCTTCGATAGTTTCACTGCTTTCGCTTACTGCGGTTGCTAATGTCGAAAGTCCAACAGGTCCTCCTTTAAACTTGCTGATAATAGTAAGCAGAATTTTGTTATCCATTTCATCAAGTCCATGTGCATCAACATTAAGCGCTTTTAAAGCATAACGTGCAATTTCTAAATCAATAGTCCCATTTCCTTTTATTTGCGCAAAATCGCGAACTCTACGGAGTAAGGCATTTGCAATACGAGGTGTTCCTCGACTGCGACCTGCAATTTCAATAGCAGCATCAAGGGATATTGGCATTTTTAAAATGCTGGCACTTCTTTCCACAATTGTGGTCAAAAGTTCTGTAGTGTAATATTGTAAACGTGAAGAAATTCCAAAACGAGCACGCATAGGTGCTGTCAATAGACCTGATCTGGTGGTAGCTCCAATTAGTGTAAAAGGATTCAAATTGATTTGAACTGTCCTTGCATTTGGTCCGGACTCGATCATAATATCAATTTTAAAATCTTCCATAGCAGAATATAAATACTCTTCTACAATTGGACTCAACCGATGAATTTCATCAATGAATAAAACATCCCTTTCATCAAGATTCGTTAACAAACCAGCTAAATCTCCAGGCTTGTCAAGAACAGGACCTGAGGTAATTTTAATTCCTACTTGAAGTTCATTGGCTAAAATATTTGCCAATGTAGTTTTACCTAATCCTGGAGGACCGTGAAACAATGCATGGTCTAACGCTTCTCCTCGCTGATTTGCTGCGGCAACAAAAACTTTTAAGTTTTCTAAAACTTGATCTTGTCCGGCAAAATCATCAAATGACAGCGGACGAAGTCTTTTTTCCAGATCTAATTCTTCTGAGTTATATCCGTTTGTAGTGGGATCTAAGTTTTCATTCATTTTACAAAGATAGACAAACTAATCAGTTTGTAAAACAGTAAAGTTAGGCCTTAAGGATTTTTATAAATAAAAAAAGGCTGCTCAAAATGAACAGCCTTTAAAATATTTTTAGTGGTGTAAAACTTCTTCACCTTCTTTCATTGGTACATTTTGAGGAACAAAATCTACATCGTGATTCGGGTTACTATAGTCATACGGCCAACGGTATACATGAGGAATTTCGCCTGGCCAGTTACCGTGAATATGTTCTACTGGAGTAGTCCACTCTAAAGTTGTAGATTTCCATGGATTCTGAACTGCTTTCTTACCATAGAAAATACTACTAAAGAAATTGTATAAGAATACTAATTGGAACGCACCTCCTACAAGAGCAAATGTTGTAATTAAAACATTCACATTTTGTAAATCATCAAATAATGGGAAGTTTGTATTTGTATAATAACGTCTTGGTAAACCAGCTAATCCGATAAAGTGCATTGGAAAGAACACACCATAAGCACAAACTGCAGTAATCCAAAAGTGAATATAACCTAAGTTTTTATTTAACATTCTTCCGTACATCTTAGGAAACCAGTGGTAGATACCAGCAAACATTCCATAAAGTGCAGAGATACCCATTACTAAGTGAAAGTGAGCAATTACAAAGTAAGTATCGTGAACGTTAATATCTAAAGTACTATCTCCTAAAATGATTCCAGTTAAACCTCCAGTAATGAAAGTAGAAACCATTCCGATAGAAAATAACATAGCAGGATTGAATTGCAGATTACCTTTCCATAAAGTTGTAATCCAGTTAAAAGCTTTTACAGCAGATGGAATTGCAATCAATAAAGTAGTAAAAGTAAATACAGATCCTAAGAAAGGATTCATACCCGAAATAAACATGTGGTGTCCCCAAACAATTGTAGACAAAAATGCAATTGCAAGTATTGACATAATCATTGCTCTGTATCCGAAGATTGGTTTACGAGAATTCGTAGCCATAATTTCAGAAACAAGTCCCATTGCTGGTAAAATTACAATATAAACTTCAGGGTGTCCTAAAAACCAGAATAAGTGCTCAAACAATACAGGTGATCCACCTTGGTAATGTAAAACTTCTCCAGCGATATAAATATCAGATAAGAAGAATGAAGTACCAAAACTTCTGTCAAAAATCAATAATAAAGCTGCAGATAATAATACTGGAAATGAAATAACACCAATAATAGCTGTTACAAAAAATGTCCAGATTGTAAGAGGAAGTCTTGTCATAGACATTCCTTTAGTTCTTAAATTAATAACAGTTACAATGTAGTTTAAAGATCCCATTAAAGAAGATGCGATAAAGATAGCCATCGAAACTAACCATAAAGTCATACCAGTTCCAGATCCAGGGATCGCTTGTGGTAAAGCACTTAGTGGAGGATAGATCGTCCAACCTGCAGAAGCTGGTCCAGCTTCAACAAATAATGAACACAACATAATTACAGCAGATAAGAAAAACAACCAGTATGAAATCATATTCATAAACCCGGAAGCCATATCACGTGCTCCAATTTGAAGCGGAATAAGAAGGTTACTAAAAGTTCCACTTAAACCAGCCGTTAATACAAAGAATACCATTATAGTACCATGTATTGTAACTAAAGCTAAATAAATATCGTTGGCCATCACACCATTTGGTGCAAATTTATCTCCTAATAAAACATTAAATATTTTGAAAGATTCTTCTGGCCATGCTAACTGCATTCTAAAAAGTAATGACATAGCAATACCAATAATTCCCATAACAATACCAGTAATCAAGTATTGTTTAGCAATCATCTTGTGATCAATACTAAATATATATTTGGTAATGAAAGTGTCTTTATGATGATGTTCGTGCTCGTGATCGTGTTCGTGTCCGTGATCGTGTGCTTCTGCTGACATATATGTGTACTTTAAATTTTCTTAATAAATATTATTTCATTGCAACCTTAGCCACAACAGCTTTAACAGTATCTATAACTGTTTTAACAGTATCTTTAACAGTGCTGTCATTTGAAGCTTTAACTTCTTCAGTAGGTTTTTCAGCAGCAGCTGCTGCTTTAATATCTTGAGCTAAAGTAGTTTTTTCACTTAGCCATTTTTTATAATCCTCTGGAGAATCAACAACAACTTTCATTTGCATGTTATAATGAGAAGCTCCACATATTTTATTACATAACAATAAGTAATCAAATGTATAAGGATCTAAAGCAGTTCCACCGTTAGCAACTAATTCAATACTTTTTTCTGCTCTAAGTTTATTAATATTAGAAACTTTTTCTACCATAAAAGGCAATTCTCTATATTCTGCCGTTGTATAAGTTGGAACAAAAGCAAATTCTGTAACCATACCCGGAACACAGTTCATCTGCGCTCTAAAGTGAGGCATGTAAGCTGAGTGCAAAACATCTTGAGATCGCATTTTGAAATGTACTTTTTTACCTTTAGGAATATGTAATTCACTAACGACAATATCATCTTGAGCATTAGGATCTGACATATCAACACCTAAAGTGTTAATACCTTCAATTAAACGAACATTCGCTTTTCCTAAAACATTATCTTGTCCTGCGTATCTGGCTGTCCATTTAAATTGTTGAGCATATAATTCAATTTCAATTACATCTTCATCTTTATCAACAAACATAATGTTATTCCATGCATATAATCCATAAAGAATCAAACAAGCTAAAACAACAGATGGAATGATACTCCACATTGCCTCTAATTTATTACTATCAGCAAAGAATAATGCTTTTTTATCTTTATGACCTCTGTTTTTGAAAGAGAACCAATATAATAAACCTTGCGTAATAACCTGAACTGTAAAAATTAAAACCCAAGTAATATTCATTAAACTATCTACTAAGATACCATGCTCAGAAGCTGGAGTATGAAGTGCTAAATTACCCCATTTTAGTAAACCGTAAATTGTAAATATATAAATGAAAGCTAAGAAAGCAAACATAATATATCCTTGAATATTATTATCATTATCTGATGCAACCTGAGAATCGTCCGAAACAGATCCTACCTGAGTAAGATCAAATATCTTGGTCAATTGCCATAATGCAACTGCTAATAAAACTACAACTATAATTACCAACAAACTTGTCATCTGTTTATTTCTTTAAATATTAATAATGAAAATGTTTACTTTCTTCTATGAAAGGATTTCTTTTAGCCAACAGAGGAGCTTTAGTTAATGCAGTAAATACAACAAAAATAAATAATCCTAGGAAGAAAAGAATAGATGCAATTTCAGAAACACCAATAAACCATTTATCTCCTACTGTACCAGGCATAATCATATTAAAGAAATCAAGATAATGACCTAATAAGATTACAACACCAGCCATAACAATTATCCAGTTAAGACGTTTGAAATCTGTATTAATTAGTATTAATAAAGGGAAAACAAAATTCATAACAACAGCTCCAAAGAAAGGAAGATTGTATAATTGAATTCTTGTTATAAAATAAGTCACCTCTTCTGGAATATTTGCATACCAAATCAACATAAATTGAGAAAACCATAAGTAAGTCCAGAAAATACTAATTCCAAACATAAATTTAGCTAAATCGTGAATATGACTTGTATTTACAAATTCTAAATATCCTTTAGATTTTAAATATACAGTAACCAATGCAATTGTTGTAATACCACTTACGAAGAAAGAAGCAAATACATACCATCCGAATAATGTACTAAACCAGTGTGGGTCAAAAGACATAATCCAATCCCAAGACATAATAGACTCAGAAACTATGAAAAACACTAAAAATCCAGCAGTTTGTTTAAAATTCTTTTTATAATTCAAATCATCATTAGCCTCATCTTGAGCTAAACAATTTTTTCTAGTAGCATAACGGTATAAATTCCATCCTAACAAGAACACTGCTGCTCTAGCTATCCAAAAAGGAAAATTTAAATAACCAGATTTACCAGCAATAATAGCATCATAATTTGGATCTCCAGGAACAGTAACTCCTTTTCCTAACCATACGAAAATATGGTTAAAATGTAATCCGCATAATATTAATATGATAAAAAAGATTACAGAACCTACAGGAAGATAAGCTGTGATTCCCTGCATTACTCTAAATAAAACTGGAGACCAGCCTGCTTGAGCAACATGTTGAATCGCATAAAATGCTAAAACTCCCATTGAAAGCAGTAAAAAGAAAATACAAGCTACATATAATGCAGACCAAGGCTTGTTTTGCAATTGGTGCAATACGTGCTCAGCATGTGCTTTAGGATCATGTCCTTTAGAAACATCTCCATGACCTCCGCCTTTTACTTCATGATTAACAGCTGGAGTATGTGCTTCTTCAGACTTTACTTCATGTGCAACTTCTTCTTTTACAATAAGTGAATCTTTACCCCCAATAACTGAGTCATTATTTACAGAAATTTCGGAATGTGAATCTTTTACTTCTTTAGCAGGAGCCTCAGAAGTTTCTTCATGGTGCTCTTCTTTAGCAGATTCTTCATGTGCTACTACAGCATCACCATGTCCTCCACCGTGCTCTGATGCTTCTTTTGCAAGAAGAGTTTCCACCTCTTCAATATTTTTAGGAGCAGTTAAAAAACCATATCCAATTCCTAATATACCAACGGCCATTAGAATGATAGAAAAAGTTTTTAATTTACTTGAAAATGTATACATATCTATTACGATCAGTTTGTTCAACAATTATAATTGGCTTTTTAGTTTTAGAACATAGTCAGCAACTAACCAACGTTCGTGGGCACTTAATTGATTTGCATGTGAACCCATTGCATTTAAACCATAAGTTTCTACGTGAAAGATACTTCCTTCTGTGATAACTCTGTCTTTATAACTAGGCACTCCAAGAAATTTTTCTCTTTCAACCAACTTACCTTTACCGTTTCCAGTTGCACCATGACAACTGATACAGTAAATTTCGAAAAGCTCTTTACCTTTTCCTGAATTTCTTTCATTAGAATCCAAAGGAGATTTTAAATTAGCTTTTGCCAATTCATAACCTGCTGTTGAATTTTCATATTCATAAGGTTCAAAACCTCTATTAATAGTTCCTTCTACAGGAAGCTGCCCTTCTTTTCCTCCTTTAAATATTTTAGCCTCAGAGTAAGGTTCATAACTTACAGACTCATACATATTAGGGAAATACTGATAGTTTGGTGCCGAATTATTGTGGCAAGAAGAAACTAAAATCGTTATACCAACTAAAAGTGTTATTTTATATATCCTTTTCATAGCTACAATTAATTCTTTTCAATTACTTTAACTTCAACTGCTCCAGTACCCTCGAAGAAAGAAACTAGTTCTGCTTCGTTATTGTTAACAGCAACCTCCATTAAAAAATGGTCATCTGTTGTTCTTACATCAGGATTTTCGGCTTCTTTAAACGGCCATAATCTACTTCTCATATAAAAAGTAATTACCATTAAGTGAGCTGCAAAAAACACAGTCATCTCAAACATAATCGGCACAAATGAAGGCATATTCTGAATGAAACTAAAACTTGGTTTTCCACCAATATCCTGTGGCCAGTCATGAATCATAATATAACTCATCATTGTTGTTGCAACAGAGATACCAATACATCCATAGATAAAAGCACAAATTGCTAATCTCGTTGGTGCTAATCCCATAGCTTTATCCAATCCGTGAACTGGGAATGGAGTAAAAACCTCTTCAATATGATGATGTGCAGCTCTGGTTTTCTTTACTGCATCCATCAAAATATCATCGTCATTATAAATGGCGTATATTACTTTATTACTCATGATGTGAATCTTTATTTGCTCTTTCTCTAATGTAATTATCTCCTGTTCCTTTCAAAATTGTTTTAACCTCTGCCTGAGCAATTACAGGGAATGTTCTTGAGTATAATAAAAACAATACGAAGAAGAAACCAATTGTTCCAATGAAAATTCCAATATCAACAAATGTTGGTGAGAACATTGTCCAAGAAGATGGAAGGTAATCTCTATGTAAAGAAGTAACAATAATTACGAATCTTTCAAACCACATTCCGATGTTAACTACAATCGAAATAATAAATGAGAACATAATACTTGTTCTAAGTTTTTTAAACCACATGAACTGTGGAGAAAAAACGTTACAAGTCATCATTGACCAATATGCCCACCAGTAAGGACCAGTAGCTCTGTTTAAAAATGCATATTGCTCATATTCTACACCTGAATACCAAGCTACAAATAACTCAGTGATGTAAGCAACACCAACAATCGAACCTGTAATCATGATTACGATATTCATCAATTCAATATGTTGAAGAGTAATATATGCCTCCAAGTTTGAAACTTTTCTCATGATGATCAACAATGTATTTACCATTGCAAATCCTGAGAATACCGCTCCAGCAACAAAGTATGGAGGGAAAATTGTTGTATGCCATCCTGGAATTACAGATGTAGCAAAGTCCATAGATACAATCGTATGTACAGAAAGTACAAGAGGAGTAGCCAAACCAGCTAATACTAAAGATACTTCTTCAAAACGCTGCCAATCTTTTGCTCTACCACTCCATCCAAAACTTAGAATAGAATAAACTCTTTTATTAAAAGGTGTTATAGCTCTATCACGAAGCATAGCAAAATCAGGTAATAAACCAGTCCACCAGAAAACTAATGATACTGAAAGATACGTTGAAATTGCGAATACATCCCAAAGTAACGGCGAATTAAAGTTTACCCATAAAGATCCAAATTGATTTGGAATAGGTAAAACCCAATATGCTAACCATGGACGTCCCATGTGAATAATTGGAAATAAACCTGCCTGAACTACAGAGAAGATAGTCATCGCTTCCGCAGAACGGTTAATAGCCATTCTCCAACGCTGACGGAAAAGTAAAAGTACTGCAGAAATTAATGTTCCTGCGTGACCGATACCAACCCACCAAACGAAGTTGGTAATATCCCAAGCCCAGCCAACTGTTTTATTTAATCCCCAAGTTCCGATACCGGTAGATACGGTGTAAATAATACAACCTAGTCCCCAAAGGAAGGCTATTAATGCGATAGAAAATACAATCCACCATTGCTTGTTTGCAGGTCCTTCAACAGGAGCAGCTACATCTACTGTTACGTCGTGATAAGATTTATCACCTATAACTAAAGGTTTTCTAATGGGTGCTTCGTAATGAGACGACATAATCCTTTATATTGTTTCTAATTAATAATTATTTTTACTAAACGTTTCTAACTTTAACATGATAGAAAACGTTTGGTTTTGTACCAACATGCTCTAATAAGTGATACATTCTTTCACTTTCAGCAAGTTTAGCAACTTCACTTTCTTTATCATTAACATCTCCAAATACCATTGCTCCTGAAGAACAAGCAGCCGAACATGCACAAGCATTATTGAATTCATCTTTTGCTACAACTCTACCTTCACGTTTTGCCTGAAGGATAACAGCTTGTGTACTTTGGATACAGAAAGAGCATTTTTCCATAACTCCACGAGAACGAACATTTACGTCTGGGTTTAATACCATACGTCCTAAATCATCATTCATGTGATAATCAAACTCGCTGTTTTTGTTGTATAAGAACCAGTTAAAACGACGCACTTTATAAGGACAGTTATTCGCACAGTAACGTGTTCCAACACATCTATTATAAGCCATATGGTTTTGACCTTGACGACCGTGAGAAGTTGCCGCAACAGGACAAACCGTTTCACAAGGCGCATGATTACAGTGTTGGCACATAACTGGTTGGAAAGCAACCTGAGGATTCTCTCCTGCTTTTTCCATTTCATTAAATGTAGACAACGAACTAGATAAACCAGCAATATTTTCTTTTCTCTTATTATCACCTTCAAAAGTACTTTCTGAAGAATAATATCTATCAATACGCAACCAGTGCATATCACGACTTCTTCTAACCTCTGCTTTACCAACAACAGGAACGTTATTTTCTGCATGACAAGCAATAACACACGCTCCACATCCAGTACAAGCATTTAAGTCGATAGAAAGATTAAAATGATGTCCTGTAGAGCGATCAAATGATTCCCATAAATCTACAGTGGTAGCTTCAACTTCTTGGTGGTCTAATGACACCATCGGCTGTTCATTCCAGTGCTCTGCACTTTCTGAATTAAATACTGTTAGAGTAGTTTCTTTAATAATATCTCCTCTACCCATTAATGTTTTCTGTCCTTGCACACAAGCAAACTCGTGCTCTCCACTAGCTTTTGCTATAGAAACTGACTGAACACTATTGAAATTTTTATATAAAGCGTAAGCATTTAAACCTACTTGCATTTCTTCTTTTAAAGCCGCTTTACGACCATAACCAACTGCTAAACCAACTGTTCCAACTGCTTGTCCTGGCTGAACAATTACAGGAACATTCTCTAATTTAACTCCGTCAACAGTAACTGTAGCATAATTTCCGTTTAAACCACCATTTGCAACAATAGGATTTGAAAATTCAAATTTTACAGCATCCGCATTAGAAATTGTTAAATAGTTATCCCAAGAAACTCTTGTTATTGGATCTGGAAACTCTTGCAACCAAGGGTTGTTTGCATGTTGTCCATCTCCCATACCTGTTTTAGTATACAATACTAATTCAAGACCACTCGCAGGTTTTGATTTTGAAAGTACATTTGCAGCTCCAGCGTAATCGTAAGAACCTCCAGCCAAAGCAGTAGAACCAATTACAAAAACACCATCATGCAAAACTTTATTCCAAGATGAACCCGTAGTGATTGCACCAGAATTAGCTTTTAAATAATCATAAAAACTTCCTGCAACACCATTTAAAGATAATAAAACGTCTTGAAATTGTTTTGTATTAAAAATCGGACGAATAGTAGGCTGTGTTAAACTATAAGTTCCTGAAGTAATTACAACATCTCCCCAAGATTCTAAATAATGAGGTGCCGGAGCAGCGATTGTTGCGATAGACGCAGTTTCATCTTCTTTTAAAGAAAACGCTACTGATGTTTTAACTTTTTTCAATCCAGAAACAAAAGAAGCTGAATCAGCTAAAGTGTAAACTGGGTTAATTCCACTCATTATTAAAGTATGAACACTACCTGCATTCATATCTTTTAGCAACTGAGAAACAGCAGCATTAGATCCTTTTCTAATTTGTCTTGCTCCAGCAGTATTAAAAGCCTCACTAGCCAACGCTTGGTTGATAGCAAAAACTAATAATTGAGCATTTTTATCTTCAATTCCTGACACCAAAACACCTTTTGTACCAGAAGCTTTTAATTGCTGCGCTGCTTTTACTACCTCTGCTTTAAATTTACCATCTAAAGTAACTGGAACAGAAGCACCAACAACAATATTATATATTTGAACTAAAGCTTGTTTTTGATCAGCTGTAGTCATTGGAACACGCTTATCAGCAGCAGCTCCAGATAATGTCATATTAGATTCGAACTGGAAGTGACGAGACATTTTTCCATTTTGAGGAATACGTCCTTTTGCATATCCAGAATCATATCCACCACCTTGCCAATCTCCTAAGAAATCAGCACCAACAGATACAATTAAAGAAGCTTTTGAAAAATCATAATCAACTAAAGCTCTTTCGCCGTAAACTGTTTCAAATGCATCTAATGCTTCTGATGACGAAACCGCATCATAAACAACATGTTTTGCATTTGGATTTTTAGCAATGAATTCAGAAATCAATCTTTCTGTAGATGGACTTGCTAAAGTATTTGTTAATAATACTACTTGTCCGCCTTTCGCTTTTGCATCAGCTATACTTGATTTAATTTTTAAATCAACAGCAGACCAGCTGCTATTTTTTCCATCCAATTTAGGTTCTTTCAAACGCATACTGTCGTATAAAGACAGAATAGACGCGTGAATCCTAGCATTGGCTGAAAACTTAGCTCCAGAGATAGTATTGTTTTCAATTTTAATTGGACGACCTTCACGAGTTTTTACTAAAAGATTAGCAAAATCAAAACCATCAAAAACAGTTGTTGCATAGTAATCAGCAACACCAGGAATGATTTGTTCCGGTTGTAACACGTAAGGGATAGACTTGTGAACTGGACCTTCGCAAGCAGCAAGTGTAACCGCTGCAGTACTAAACCCTACGTACTTTAAAAAGTCACGACGTGAAGTTCCAGATGAAGCTAAAGCATCTGCATTTCCTAAAAATTCTTCAGTAGGAATTTCTTCAACAAATTCGTTATTTCTAAGCGCCTCAACAATAGAACTATTTTCTAGCTCTTCAACACTTTTCCAGTATTTTTTGTTTGATGACATTGTATATAAATATTAAAATCTTAATAATTCGATTAATAGTGGCATTTACCGCATTCTAAACCTCCCATTTGCGCTGCAGTTAATTTCTCTACACCGTATTTTTTAGAAAGTTCAGCATGAATTTTATCATAGTAAGCATTTCCTTCCATCTTAACATCAGTTTTTCTATGGCAGTCAATACACCATCCCATTGTTAATTTAGAATATTGCTTCATGATTTCAAATTCCTGCACTGGACCGTGACAAGTTTGACATTCAATTCCAGCAACAGAAACGTGTTGTGAGTGATTGAAGTAAACAAAATCAGGCAGATTATGAATACGAACCCATTTTACAGGCTGTGTTTTTCCAGTATAAGCTTGTTTAGTTTTATCCCAACCAACAGCATCATATAGTTTCTGTATTTGAGCATCGTAAAATGCTTTGCTGTATTCAGCAGTAGCTGTAGTCTCAGCAACTTCAGAAATATTTTTATGACAGTTCATACAAACATTTAACGAAGGAATACCAGCAGTCTTACTTACACGTGAAGCAGAGTGACAATATTTACAATTGATTTCGTTATCACCAGCGTGAATTTTATGAGAATAATGAATAGGCTGAATTGGCTCATAATTTTGATCAACACCAACCTGCATTAAATATCCGTAAACAAAATATCCACTAGCTAAAAGCAAAAATATAGCAGTAACTAATACTAGAAATTGATTTCTTGCAAAAGCTTTCCAAATTGGAATTCTAGCTTCTTTTGGAGCAACTACAATACCATTTTTATTTGCAACTTTAGTTAATACTTTATTCACCATGAATAACATCACAACCAAAATAGCCATAACAAGCGCAAGAGCTCCTAAAATAATATTATTAGAAATCCCGCTACCTCCTTCTTGAGGACCTGTTGGCAACACAGTTTTACCAGCTGGTGGCGCAGCTTTTTCTTCTGAAGTATAAGCTATAATATTGTCAATATCCCCTTCTGATAACTGAGGAAAAGAAGTCATTACCGCTTTATTGTTTTCTTCAAAAAGCTTAACGGCCACAGCATCTCCTGACTTAATCATGTCAGAACTGTTGTGCACCCACTTGTAAATCCAAGCCATGTCATGCTTTCCTGCAACCCCTCTTAAAGCAGGACCAGTTGATTTAGCATCTAATTTGTGACATGCAGCGCAATTTGCATTAAAAAGTTCCTTCCCTTTTACCGGATCACCTCCTGCAGTTGCAGCCGGAGCAGCAACAGCTTCTGCGGCAGCTGGAGCAGCTGCAGCTTCTTGAGCAAATGAAGTTAGGGAGAAAATCAGCGTTAGCGATAAGCTAAGCATCAATTTTCTTGAGATCGAATTATGGTTACCCACCTTTTTCATATAGTATAATAATTATCTACTAATTTTTGGTATGATTTTTTCTGTATTAAATCCAGTCAAAACACACACCTTCTTTTAAAACTTGCACAAAAATACGACTTATGAACTATTCTCAAAACCTTAAAATACCCTTAAATATCAATTTATATCAATTCTAAATAATATTAAAATTTCACACTCAAACTTTAAACACTATTTTTGCACAAAAACCATCACATTATGAGAATTTTAACTCCTTCAAAAAAACTTTTATTAACAATTGCAACGATTGCTTTTGCACACAATATTAATGCACAAGACCAAAATTTAACATTGAATCAAGACCCTAAATTTGAGCAATTGTTAAATGAGAAGCGAAAAATTAACACATCAATAAATACAAACGACACGTATAGAATTCAAATCTTTAGCGGTAAAAGCGATGAAGCAAAAAAAACACTTTCTGATTTTAAAAGAGAAAACGCAACAATTGATGGAACAATTATTTTCAGTACTCCAAATTACAAAGTAATTGTTGGCAATTTCAAAACAAGAATAGAAGCCGAAAGAAATTTAACAGAAATCAAAAAAAGATACAAGAGTATTTTTTTACTAAAACCAGGAAAATAATCCTTTTAAAAAAGGATTAAAAACAAAAAAGCGAGATGATATCTCGCTTTTTTGTTAGAAAAAATTCAACCTTAAGAAGTTAAATAAGCATAAAGTTATCTATGTTTAAACTCAAATTTAAAATTTATTTAATTAGCACAATCTATTTAATTTTCAATCAAATTAATACAAAATACTCGAGAAAGAAATCTAAAATTAATTGCAACTTTATAACACAAACACCTTCCTTAAAAATTAAAGTATAAAAATTTCCTCAATCAATCAACAACTTTAATTCCATTTGCCATAAATCGAATTTCATGTTTTGGGGCATTAATAGCATCAATTTCTGCTTTCGTCTTTTTAGAATCCTTAGCATAGTGCTTCAACTCGTCCACAGATGTAATTTTCTTTTCCGCAACTCCTTCTAAAACTACATTCTTTCCTTTTAAAGCAGTGGGCACAAAAAAAGCATAATCTTTCATCTTTACAAAGAAAGAAGCCCCGTCTTGTGTTTTTACACTTATCCAACAACCTCTTTTTGGACAAACATCTGTCACTTCCCCTTTTACAACAACGCCCTCTATTTTCTCTTTACTTTTTAATTTTTCATTTAATTTTTCAACTGATATGGCACTATTTGCAGAAGTTTTTGAAACATCTGCACCATAATAATCCCCTACTAATGCATTACCTGCAGGTGGCGATGGCTTTTCTACATCTTCCTGTGCAAAACATAAAGAAGAAAAACTTAAAAACAAAACAAGTGTATATACTCCTAATTTCATATTATAATAATTTAGTTTATCAAAAATAGGATTAAAAATTTAAAATAAATTATTCCACAAGAATCATTTATTCAAAAAAAAGTCCCAATTTTCATTGGGACTTTTTAATATAATTATTGAAATTTATTTTAGTTTCTTTTTGATTGCTACTTCATGGTAAGCCTCAATAACATCTCTTTCTTCGATATCATTAAATCCTTTAATTTGTATACCACAATCGTATCCTTTTGAAACTTCCCTAACATCGTCTTTAAAACGTTTCAAGGCAACAAGTTCACCAGTATGAACCACTACTCCTTCTCTAATAACTCTAATCTTAGAAGTTCTTAAAATTTTACCATCAGTAACCATACATCCTGCAATAGAACCAACTTTAGAAATTTTGAAAATCTCACGTATTTCTGCAGTTCCAAGAATTTCTTCTTTCATTTCAGGAGCTAACATTCCTTCCATCGCATCTTTTAAGTCATCGATAGCGGCATAGATAATAGAATAGTAACGGATATCGATTTCTTCTTTATCAGCCAATTGTCTTGCATTTCCTGCAGGACGAACGTTAAATCCGATAATAATTGCATCAGAAGCAGAAGCCAGCATAACATCAGTTTCTGTAATTGCTCCAACACCTTTATGGATAATATTAATTTGAATTTCTTCAGTAGAAAGTTTAGAGAACGAATCTGATAATGCTTCAACAGATCCATCAACGTCTCCTTTAAGGATTACGTTTAATTCTTTAAATTGACCAAGAGCAATTCGACGTCCAATTTCGTCCAGTGTAATGTGACGTTGTGTACGTACTGATTGTTCACGCATTAATTGAGAACGTTTAGATGCAATTTGTTTTGCTTCTTTTTCATCTTCAAATACATTAAACTTATCACCTGCTGTTGCAGCTCCATCTAAACCTAAAACAGATACCGGAGTCGAAGGACCAGCTTCTAAAACAATATGCCCTCTTTCATCATGCATTGCTTTAACCTTTCCATGATGCTTTCCAGCCAACATATAATCTCCAACTTTAAGAGTTCCATGCTGTACTAAAATTGTTGATACATATCCTTTTCCTTTATCTAAGAACGCTTCAACAACAGTTCCTTGTGCAGCTTTATTTGGATTTGATTTTAAATCTAAAATTTCAGCTTCTAATAAAACTTTCTCTAACAATTCTTTTACACCTGTTCCAACTTTTGCAGAAATATCATGTGACTGAATTTTTCCACCCCAATCTTCAACAAGTAAATTCATGCTTGCCAAACGCTCTTTGATTTTCTCAACATTAGCATTTGGTTTATCAATTTTATTGATTGCAAATATAATTGGCACTCCCGCAGCTTGTGCGTGAGAAATAGCTTCTTTTGTTTGTGGCATGATATCATCATCTGCCGCTACAACGATAATAGCAATATCGGTAACTTGAGCTCCACGTGCACGCATCGCGGTAAACGCCTCGTGACCCGGTGTATCTAAAAATGCGATTTTTTGACCGTTATCTAAAGTTACTCCGTATGCTCCAATATGTTGTGTAATACCTCCAGATTCTCCAGCAATAACATTTTCTTTACGAATATAATCTAATAAAGATGTTTTACCGTGATCGACGTGACCCATTACAGTAACAATTGGCGCTCTAAATACTAAATCTTCTTCTCTATCTTCAACAACCTCAATTGCTTCTTCGATATCAACAGTAATAAACTCAACTTCGTAACCAAATTCATCAGCAACAATTGTTAATGTTTCAGCATCTAAACGCTGATTCATTGTTACCATGATACCAAGAGACATACAAGTTCCAATTACTTTAGTAATCGGCACATCCATCATAATTGCAATTTCACCTACAGTAACGAATTCTGTAACCTTAATGGTTTTACTTCCTTCGTCAAGTGCTCTTTGCTCATCATCAGATTTCTGACGGTGCGTTTCTCTTTTATCTCTTCTATATTTAGCCGCTTTTGATTTACCACCTTTACCTTGAAGTTTTTCAAGAGTTTCTCTAATTTGGTTTTTTACTTCCTCTTCAGTAGGCTCAACTTTAGCTACAATTGCAGGACGGTTTCCTTTTACAAAACCAGGTCTAGCACTTCTGTTAGCATTAAAACCTCCGCCGCCTGTATTTGGAGTAATTTTATTAGGATTTGGAGTTCCCGGCGCATTACCTGTAGCAGGTTTTGGTGCACCCGGCGCTCCTGGCTTAGGAGCAATTCTTTTACGCTTATTTTTATTAGCGTTATTATTTGCACCTGGAGCTCCTGGTTTATTAGGAGTTATTTTTGGATCTTCTTTCTTTTTCTTAGGCTTGTTAAATTGAGATAAATCAATTGTTTGACCTGTAAGAGTAGTTCCAGATAATTTTTGATATTGTGTTGTTATAGTCTCCTCAGCAGTTGCAGGATCTGTTGAAACAACAGGCTCTTGAGCTACTTTAGTATTTTCTGCTTTTACTTCTTTCTTCTCTGCAACAACAGGTTTTTCTACCTTTTTCTCTTCAGAAACTACAGGTGTAACAACTGGCTCAGACTGCACAATTTCTTTTTGAACAGGTTTTTCTGTTTGAACAGGAGGAGTAACTATTTCTTTAGGTTCTTCAATTTTAGCAGGCTCTTCAGGCGTAGAAACAACAGCAGGCTTTTTTGGATTTAAATCAATCTTACCAACTTGAACAGGTCCGGTTACTACAGCTCTCGCTTTTATAATTTCCTGTTGTTTTTGTCGCTCTTCGTCTTGTCTGCGTTTGTCCTCAATCTCTTTCTCACGCTCAACACGCAATGCTTCTTTTTCTTTTCTTTTCTCTTCTCCTACCTCTTTAGAGGCTTCCTTATTCCCCTTATCGCCCGCAAATTGGCTTTGTAGGATATTAAATTCGCTATCAGAAATTTTAGCGTTTGGATTTGCATCAATAGCAATTCCCTTATCTTTTAGATAATCAACAGCTCTTTCTAACGAAATATTTAATTCCCTTAAAACCTTGTTTATTCTTATTACTCTCTCTTCAGACATATAACCTTTTTATTATTACCTTTTTCGTTGTGTTGTTAGAGCAGATATTCAGCTGTTTTCTAGCTGTCAAACTCTTCTTTTAGTATTTTCATAACATCCAGAATTGTTTCCTCTTCTAAGTCTGTTCTTCTTACTAAATCTTCTACTTCTTGTTTTAAAATACTTTTTGCAGTATCTAAACCTATTTTAGCGAATTCTTCAATTACCCAATCTTCAATTTCATCTGAAAACTCTGTTAATTCAACATCGTCTTCATCTGCAACTGTTCCGGCAACATCTCCTTCGCGAATTACATCTAACTCATAACCTGTAAGCTGGCCCGCTAATTTAATGTTATGACCACCTCTACCAATTGCCTTAGAAACCTCTTCTAATTTCAAGAATACTTCTGCTCTTTTAGTTTCTTCATCAATTTTAATAGAAGAAACTTTTGCAGGGCTTAATGCTCTTGTTATAAACAACTGAATGTTATTTGTATAGTTAATAACGTCAATATTCTCGTTTCCTAACTCACGAACAATTCCGTGAATACGAGAACCTTTCATACCTACACAAGCTCCAACCGGATCAATTCTATCGTCATAAGAATCTACCGCTACTTTTGCTTTTTCTCCAGGAATACGGACTACATTTTTAACTGTAATCAAACCATCAAATACTTCTGGTATTTCTTGTTCAAATAATTTTTCTAAAAACTTCTCAGAAGTTCTAGACATGATAATTTGCGGTTTATTTCCTTTTAATTCAACACTTTCAATAATTCCGCGAACATTATCTCCTTTACGGAAAAAGTCAGATGGAATTTGTTTTTCTTTTGGAAGCACAATTTCATTTCCTTCATCATCAACCAAAATAACTACTCTAGGACGCACGTGGTGCACCTCTGCTGTATAAATATCACCAATAATATCTTTAAATTGCTTGTAAAGATTAGTATTATCGTGTTCGTGAATTTTAGATATTAAGTTTTGACGCAAAGCCAAAATAGCTCTTCTTCCTAAATCGATCAATTTAACCTCTTCAGAAACTTCTTCGCCGATTTCAAAATCTGCTTCAATCATTCTTGCTTCTGTCAAAGTAATTTCCTCATTTTCAAAATCAAGATCTTCGTCGGCAACAATTACTCTTCTTCTCCAGATCTCCATATCTCCTTTATCAGGATTTATAATGATATCGAAGTTATCATCAGAACCGTATTTTTTCTTCAATGCATTTCTAAACACGTCCTCCAAAATTGCCATAAGCGTTACACGATCAATAAGTTTATTATCTTTAAACTCTGAGAATGAATCGATTAATGCTAAATTTTCCATGCGAATTCTTTAATTAAAATGTTACTGTAACAATTGCCTCTTTAATTTCTGTATAAGGTATTTGTTGCTCTTTTTGAACTGTTTCTTTTCCTTTTCCTACTTTTTTCGGTTCTCTTGCTTCCCAAGACAAAATTATAAAAACATCATTAGCTTCCACCAATTCTGCTTCAATTTTTTCAGTATTTGTAGTAACAATCAATGTTCTACCAATATTTTTCTTGTATTGTCTTATTAATTTTAACGGAGAACCTACTCCAACCGATGCTACTTCTAATGAAAAATCCTGCTCTTCACGATCAAGATTATTCTCGATTGCACGACTTATATCAATACAATCCTGAAGCGCTACTCCATTATCTCCGTCTAAACCAACACTAATTTTGAAAGCATCTGAAATCGCCAAATCAATCAAAAAGATTGATGGCTTTTCTAAAAGAGCCTCCGTAATTAATCCGTTTACCTTTTCTTTAAATGTCATAATTTTATAAAAAGAGGGGACATCTAGTCCCCTCATTATTTAGATTTTAATAAATAACAGTGCAAATATAGTGTTTTTTTTATAAATCAAAATAAATAGATTGCTCTAAAAATATTTCTTATCTTTATAGAAGCATTAATTCTAACAGATTACTCAATAATTTAACCCAAAAATTATGAAAAGAATTTTAGTTCCTACTGACTTCTCACAACATGCTCAAGACGCTCTAAAAGTTGCTGCACAAATTGCCCGAAAAAACAATTCTGAAATCATCGTTTTACACATGCTCGAATTACCGCACCAGATGAATGATGCAATTACAGACGGCGTGAGTATTCCAGAGACATTGATCTTCATGAAAAAGGCAAATGAAACACTGGATGAAGTTTCTTCAAAACCGTATTTAGACGGAATCTCTGTAACTGAAGTGGTAAAAATAGACAAACCTATTCATGGGATTACGCAAGTAAGCAAGGATTATGATGTTGATTTAATCGTAATGGGCTCTCACGGCAATTCTGGTATCGACGAATTACTAATTGGCTCTAATACCGAAAAAGTAGTTCGAAATTCTGAAATCCCTGTTTTGGTAATTAAAAATGATATTTCAGATTTTACAGGTGCAAACATTGTATTTGCTTCTGATTTTTCTGAAGAAACCAAGAAACCGTTTGAAAAACTTTTGAATTTTGCTAAAACATTTGAATCAAAAATACATTTGGTAACAATCTGCACTCCAAACAGTTTCAAATCAACTCATACTATTGAAAAATCAATGAATGAGTACATTTCAGAATTCAACCTTATCAATTACACCACAAATATTTATAACGACACGAACATCGAAAAAGGAATTATTAATTTCTCAAACAGCATTAATGCAGACATCATTGGAATGTGCACACACGGAAGAACTGGTTTTGCACATTTTTTTAACGGAAGCATCAGCGAAGGATTAGTTAATCATACCGTAAAACCTGTAATTACTTTTAAAATCTAATAGATTTATGTAAAAAAAATACTTTTTTTAAGATTATCAAATACTAAAGCTTCCTAAATGGAAGCTTTTTTTATATCCTTTCCTGAACTTTTAAACAAAGTCAAACTGAGCTTTTCAACAAAGCTACCAAAGGCATTAGCCGCGAAATTTGCCTTATATAAATTCATAAACAATATATCATGAAAACTATTGACAAAATCTACATTGACGGAGAGTTTGTAGCCCCAAAAGGAACTGACTATTTTAACTTAATAAGCCCAACAACAAATTTACAACTAGGAAAAGTGCTTTTAGGAAACGAAGAAGACACCATAAATGCGATAAATGGCGCAAAAAAAGCTTTTAAAACGTTTTCTAAAACCACAAAAGAAGAAAGAATTGAATATTTAAACAAAATGAAATCTTCTATTGAAAAAAGAAAACAAGAATTGATTGACATTGTCACAGAAGAATATGGAGGAACTTTTCAATTTGCAAGCGTCAGCTATGATTATATGCTAAAAAGCTTTGATTCGGCAATACAATTATTAAAAACTTATCCTTTTATTAAAACAATGGGAGAATCCGAAGTTCAAATGACACCTATAGGAGTTGTCGGAATTATTATTCCGTGGAACTCAAGTAATGGCTTTATTTGTGGAAAATTAGCCACTGCAATTGCCGCAGGATGCACAGCCGTAATAAAACCAAGCGAAATGAGCGCTCAACAAACTCAATTACTAGCAGAATGCTTTCATGAAGCAGGATTACCAAAAGGAGTATTCAATATTGTTAATGGCCTTGGCGATGTGGTCGGAGCAGAAATAAGCAGAAATTCAGACATTGCAAAAATTTCTTTTACAGGATCAACTAATGTAGGTAAATTAATAGCAAAAGAAGCGGTAAACACAATGAAACGCATAACACTGGAACTAGGAGGAAAATCACCAAATATTATTTTAGATGATGCCGACTTATCAAAGTCTATTCCTATGGCAGTCGCCGCAGCATTTATGAACAGCGGTCAAGCATGCATTGCCGGAACACGTCTATTGGTTCCTGAAAATAAACTGGAAGAAGTAAAATCTTTAATCACAAAAACAGTAAGTGCGGTAATTGTTGGAAATCCAAAAAATCCGGAAACAACAGTTGGACCAATGGTAAGCCAAAAACAATATGACCGCGTACAAAGCTATATTGAGACAGGATTAAATGAAGGCGCCGAGATATTAATTGGCGGTTTAGGAAAACCTGACGGATTAGAAAACGGAAATTTTGTAAAACCTACCGTTTTTGTAAACGTAAAAAACCAGATGCGAATTGCAAGAGAAGAAATTTTCGGGCCAGTTCTATCGATTATCACTTATGAATCTGAAGAAGAAGCAATTGAAATCGCAAACGACACCACTTACGGACCGCAAGCTTATGTAAGCTCCTCCAACGAAGACAGAGCCTACAATGTTGCTTCGCAGTTAAACGCAGGCCGTGTTCAGATAAACAAACTAGGACATGATCCGATGGCACCATTTGGAGGCTTTAAACAATCAGGAATCGGAAGAGAATTCGGTATATTAGGACTAGAAGCTTATCTTGAACCAAGAGCATTAATCAGATAAAGACAACTTCTGGATGCAGAAAGTTTGAACAAGCACAACTTTCTGCATCTTTTTGTATTTTTACATTATGTCATCAAGCAAAACACACACGAGACCAAAAATATTATATTCCTGCTATTTTGCACGCAGCCGTGAAGGAGAGCATTTTATACCAGAACATGTTTTCAGCTATCAGATATCTGGAGAAATGATTAGTTCTGACAGCAGAAAAACTTACGTTTTTAAAGCTGGGGATTTTCGCATCAGCAAGAGAAATCATTTAGCTAAGTTTTTAAAAATTCCGCCCGAAGGAGGCGAATTTAAAGCCATATCATTGTTTTTGGATCAGGAAATACTGCGGGAAGTTAGTCAGGAATACAAAATCAAAATTGACAGAAAACCTCAGGAAGATGCCATAATTCCATTAAACACACATCCTCTATACAAGTCTTTCATGGACTCCCTTCTATCTTACTTAGAAGTCGAGCAGGAAAACAATGAAGTTTTATTCAATTTAAAAATTAAAGAAGCCATTCATCTTTTACTCAAAGTAAATCCAGAGCTTAAAGATATTTTATTTGACTTTAACGAACCTGGAAAAATAGATTTGGAAGCTTTTATGAATAAGAACTTTCATTTCAATGTTCACTTAAATCGCTTTGCTTATCTTACCGGAAGAAGTCTGGCAACATTCAAAAGAGATTTCCAGAAAGTCTTTCAAGAAACACCTGGACACTGGCTTCTAAATAAAAGACTTCAGGAAGCTTATTACCTTATTAAAGAAAAAGGAAAAGCGCCTTCTGAAGTTTATCTAAATGTAGGGTTTGAGGATTTGTCGCACTTTTCATTTTCATTTAAAAAGAAATTCGGAATTGTTCCTTCTTCCCTGTTTTCCAAATAACACTTAAAATCTATTCAAAATTAAACCCCGAAATTTATTGCATAAAAAAAGCCTCTCGATTGAGAGGCTTTATGTTGGTCTACAAGGACTCGAACCTTGAAAGACTGCACCAAAAACAGTTGTGTTACCATTACACCATAGACCAATAAAGTAGTGCGGTTAAGCGAGTGCAAATTTAAAGCTTTATTTAGTTTGTGCAAATTTTAGAGGTATTTTTTTTGCATAAAAAAAAGCCTCTCGATTGAGAGGCTTTTATGTTGGTCTACAAGGACTCGAACCTTGAAAGACTGCACCAAAAACAGTTGTGTTACCATTACACCATAGACCAGCAGTGCTATTAAGCGAGTGCAAATTTAAGGTTTTATTTAATTTGTACAAGCTTTTTTGTCAAAAAAAATGATTTTTTTTGGATTTTTTTTCTTTAAAACCGTACAAAACATTAGAAACAACTCATACACAACAAATTACTGCTCATAGATGCTTTTGTAGAATTTTTTGTTAATGACCTTTTCTTTACGTAAAAAAACATTTTCTTTGTAGGATAGAAAAACATAGAAATCATAACACCTAAATATGGCACAATTCAATTTCAATAAATGGAATACAATTATTGGTTGGTTTGCATTTGCAATCGCTTTAATTACTTATACACTAACTGTTGAACCTACCATGAGCTTCTGGGATTGCGGCGAATACATCGCTACAGCAGCCAAACTAGAAGTCGGCCACCCTCCGGGAGCGCCTTTATTCCAAATGATGGGAGCCTTTTTTGCCATGTTTGCTATAGACAATCAGCATGTAGCACTAATGGTAAACATGATGTCTGTTTTTTCTAGTGCTTTTACTATTTTATTTATGTTCTGGTCTTCTTCTATGATTTTAAAGAAAATCGTAGCGCGTTTTGCAGAAATAGATCAAAATAATTCGATTGTTATTTTAGGAAGTTCTTTTGTTGGAGCTCTTGCTTATACATTCTCAGACAGTTTTTGGTTTAATGCTGTTGAAGCCGAGGTTTACGCGATGGCTTCATTATTAATTGCATTGCTTTTCTGGCTTGGATTGCGCTGGGAACAAGACATGGACAAACCTAAAGGAAATAAATGGCTGCTAATCATTTCGCTTGTTGTAGGACTTTCTTTTGGAGTTCACTTTATGGCTTTGTTGACAATTCCTTCAATTGGTTTTTTATATTACTTTAAACATTATAAAAAGGTAACCCTTAAAAACTTCATTATAGCCAATGCTGTAGTTATTGGTATATTACTTTTCATTTTTAAATTACTTTTACCTTTAACTATGGCTTTCTTCGGAAAAACAGAAGTTTTTATGGTAAACAGCATGGGACTGCCTTTTGACTCAGGAACTATTTTTGTGTTATTATTACTTATTGCTTTCTTTTACTTTGGATTAAAATTTACCAAACAAAAGGGATTAATTTTCTACAATACTATTATTCTTTGCATCTTATTTATTTTCATTGGTTTTTCGACCTGGATGATGCTTCCTGTACGTGCAAATGCAAATACAGTTATCAACGAAAATAAACCTTCTGATGCTGCCGAAGTTTTAGCTTACTATAATCGTGAACAATATGGTGTAAATCCTTTGTTTTACGGACCACAGTATACAGAAGTTTTTGCCGGTCTTGATGCAACAACTCCTTACTTAGACAAAAAGCCAAATTACGAGAGAGATTATAAAACAGGCAAATATATCGTTACCAATAATTTCAAAAACGCTGATCAGAACAGCGACGATAATCAAAAAACAATTTTGCCAAGAATGTGGAGTACCGAAACAGGACACATTCAAAACTATATCAACTTTACAAATCCACCGAAGTTTAGAATAGATCCTAATTATAATTATGAAGATGATTTATCTAAATACGGAATTGACCCTGCTCAATTAAGCGAGGAAGAATACAATAAAGCTATTGCACAATTACGTAATGAAGTCGAGAAAACAGTTTCTGAATTCAGACAAGCGTACGCACAAAAACAAATCGACAACGAAGGTTACGTTAAATTCTTAAAAAGCTATGGCGATTATTTAATAATCGAAAAACCAAGTATGACAGATAATTTCAGTTTTATGTTCGAATATCAATTTGGATACATGTACTGGAGATATTTGATGTGGAATTTTGTTGGTCGTCAAAGTGACAATCAAGGAAAATATGACAATCTTGACGGAAACTGGATCAGTGGTATTAAACTGCTTGATTCTATACATTTAGGTTCTCAGGACAATCTCCCAACTGACGTTTTGAACAATAAGGGACGTAATGTTTATTTCTTCCTGCCTTTTATTTTAGGTATTATCGGAATTATGTATCATGCGAATAAAGATCTTAAAAGTTTTTATGTATTGCTGGCCTTATTCCTTTTTACTGGAATTGCACTTAAAATCTACTTAAACGAAAGACCTTTTGAACCTCGCGAAAGAGATTATGCTCTGGTGGGTTCATTTTATGTCTTTGCCATATGGATTGGGTTTGGAGTTTATTCTCTTTATGAAAGTTTTCAAAAATACGTTACTCCTAAAATCGCCGGACCAATTGTTATTGCCGGAAGTTTATTGGTGGCTCCAGTATTAATGGCGTCTCAAAACTGGGACGATCATGACAGATCTGGAAAATATACTGCTGTTGCAATGGCAAAAGCTTACTTAAGCTCTTGCGATAAAGACGCTATTTTATTTACTATTGGAGATAATGACACGTTCCCGCTGTGGTATGCACAAGAAATTGAACATTTTAGAACTGATGTAAAAATCGTAAATACCAGTTTATTTATGACCGATTGGTACATAGACCAGATGAAAGCCAAAGCTTACGAATCTGATCCGTTGCCGATTTCTTTTAAACATGATGAATATGTTGGAGATAAACGCGATTATGTGGCTTATATACCAAAAATAGAAACACGCTGGAACATTACTGATTTCATCGATTTTATTAAAAATCCGAAATCTACTGTTGGTTTACAAAACGGACAAACAATTCATTTTTATCCGACAAATAAAATTAGAGTCAACGTTGATAAAAATACTATAATCAAAAACAAAGTTGTTGACCCTAAATACAACGATTCTATTGTGCCATTTATTGATATTACAATCAAAGGAAGTGCTCTTTACAAAAACCGTTTAATGATGCTGGATATTCTTGCCAACAACAATTGGAAGAGACCAATTTATTTTAGCGGTGGTGCTTTTGATGATGAAGATTACCTATGGATGAAAGATTACCTTCAGTTAGACGGCATGGTTTATAAATTGGTTCCGGTTAAAAACACTCCATCTAAAGATGGCGGACCAATGGACATGGGACAAATTGATGCTGATAAAATGTATAATATTGTAATGAAATGGGATTGGGGTAATAGCAACGGTAACATTTACCATGACCCTGAAACTAGAAGAAATAGTATTACATACCGTACTAATTTATCTCGTTTAACAGAACAGCTTATTGCAGAAGGTAAAATTGACAAAGCAAAAAAAGTAATTGATCTGGCAATGACAAAAATGCCTTTGGACAAATATGGTTATTATTCTCTTGTAGAACCATTTACAAATGGGTATTACAAAGTTGGAGAAACTGCAAAAGCTCAGGATTTATTAAACAAGCTTGTTCAGAAATACAAGGAAGATCTTGATTACTACAGAACCTTACCACCTTCTGACCAAACTGATTTAGCGATTGATATCATTACAGATATAGAACGCTACAGAAGTTTACTACAGGTTATGAAGAACAACAATGACAAAGTCTTTTATGACCAGCATAAAAAAACATTTAATACGTATGTAAACATCTTCGAACGATTTGGAAGAGAAAAAGAATAATATACGAATAATTTAATGATTAAAAAAATGCGGCGCTGTTTGATAAATAGCGCCGCATTTTTTAAATTTACTATATCTAAAACATTTCAAAATGGGCTTTTATTGGGTAAAAACAAATTCATTTATAAAAACGGTGTTTTCTAAATATTGCTGGGATATTCCTAACAACGAAAAGAAAATATACCTGACTTTTGATGATGGCCCAACTCCAGAGATAACAGACTGGGTTTTATCTGAATTGAAAAAATTTGATGCAAAAGCGACTTTTTTCTGTATTGGAAAAAACATTAAAGCCAACCTTGCATTATTCGAAAAATTGATAACTGATGGACATTCTATCGGAAATCATACAATGAATCATGTAAACGGATGGAAAATTGACACTAATGATTATATCGAAAATGTCAAAAATTGCGAGCATGTGCTAGAAGAAGAGCAAAGAAAAGCCTGCAATCATTTATTGTTTCGTCCTCCGTACGGAAAAATTAAAAAGGCCCAATCTAAAATTTTACGCAGTTTAGGCTATAAAATTATAATGTGGGATGTTTTAAGTGCAGACTTTGATCAATCTATTACTCCTGAAAAATGTCTTGAAAACGTTACTAAAAACGTAAAATCAGGAAGTGTAATTGTATTTCATGACAGTGTAAAAGCATCGCCAAATTTAAAATTTGCATTGCCTAAAACGTTACATTTTTTAAAAGAAAATGGATATACATTCGATATCATTCATTAAATAACATCAACTTAGAAGTAGTTTTACACCTTGAATTGTTCTTGAACAATTCCTATAATTGTATTAGCATCAAGTTCTCCTGACTGTCTCCAAATCATCTGACCTTCTTTATAAATCATTAAAGTAGGAAGTCCTTTAATGCGCAGTGCTTCTGCCAGCTCCTGGTTTTTATCTACATCAATTTTGATTACTTTGGCTTTATCACCAAGTGCAGCCGCAACATCCTTAATCACGGGATGCATAGAAACTGACGATTCATTCCAATCTGTGTAAAAATCAATTAGCACAGGGACTTGAGCATTTATTAGTTCTCCAAATTTTGACATAAAAGCAAAAATTTAATTTTTAAATCTACTAAAAAGAGATATACATTCTACAAATGTAGCATTTTTAACGAATTAAGCCACATTCTTGCCTTTTTTTAGTTCAATGACTGTAATTTCCGGCATGATGCCAACTCGGCCAGGATAGGCATGAAAACCAAATCCGCGGTTGACATATACGTAACGCCCGACATGTTCATACAATCCAGCCCATTGTTTGTAAATATATTGTGCCAGACTCCATTTAAAATATCCCGGAATTTCAATTCCAAACTGCATTCCGTGCGTATGTCCGGCCAATGTAAGATGAAAGTTTTTAGGATGATTTTTAATTTCAGATTCCCAGTGACTTGGATCATGACTCATCAAAACTTTAAAATCTTTCTGATCCACACCTTGAGAAGCTTTATTTAAATCACCAGCTTTCTTAAAATTCTCTCCCCAGTTTTCTACTCCTACTAAAGCAATTTTATCTTCACCTTTATGAATATAGGTATGCTCGTTCAGCATAAGTTTAAATCCTATTTGCCCATATAGCTTTTTGATTTCCTGAAAATTCTCTTCTTTTGCTTTTTCAGATGGCCAAGTAACATATTCACCGTAATCATGATTTCCTAAGACCGAAAATTTTCCGTACTTATAATTTTTTATTCTGCTAAAAGTTTCTAACCATGGATGCATTTCTTTTGCATGGGTATTTACAATATCCCCAGTAAATAAAATCATGTCAGATTCCTGCTGATTAATTAGATCAATGGCATAGCTTATCTTATCAGGATTATCAAAACTGCCGCTGTGAACGTCAGAAATCTGAGTAATTCTAAAACCATCAAAAGCATCTGGCAGGTCAGGATAAAATATCGTTTGCTTAAAAACTTTAAAATTGTACTTTCCTTCAAAAATTCCATAAATCAAAGACAGAAACGGGATTGCAGCCAATCCTAAAGCGATCTGACTGACAAATTTTCGCCTGTCGGGCATCATTTCCTTTCGTGGCGCATTATACATACAATAGTTTAAAATGCTAGCGCCAATTCTAACAATATCTTCTCCAAATAAAATAATTGTAAGTACAATTTTGGGCACATAAATCAAGAGCATCAGCCCCATGGTAAACATCGTTTGCCTGGTTTGACCAACAGATCTGTCAAATTGCGTAAAAGAATAGATTATAAAAATTAAAAGCAGTAAGCTGATAATTTGATAACTAATCAGGACCCATCTAATTTTTATTAAAGTACGGAAAGCCTGATACGAATAAAACTCTATAAATAAAAAAAGAGCACAAAGAATTATAAAACGAAGGATCATTAAATATAGTTTTACACAAAGTAACAAAGAATGAAAATTGTATCGCTTTTTATTATCAAAAATTTAACTCAAAAAACAACAAAAAGGCTGATAAATTTCTCCACCAGCCTTTTTTCTTGTAAAACTATTAATAACCTTTTTTCATAAACAAAACCACTATTTTATGAAAACCAAAAATCTAAATTAGATTTTTATTTTTTTGCTTCAGGCTTTGCATTTTCTGTTTTTGCACCTTCTCCTTTTTTGTGTTCTTTTTTATGTTTTTTTTCTTTGTTTGGAGCTTTAGCTTCTTTTGCCGGAGCTGTTTGTGCTGGAGTTGTTTGTGCGCTTACCATTGCAGTTGTTCCTAAAACTGCTACTGCTAACATTACTAATTTTTTCATGATTTGAATTTTATAAATTATTATTATTTGATTATTTATAAGCCAAAGATAGAATCAGCAAATGAAGTTTAAATGAAGATTTATAGTGTTAAAAAAAATTAACCTTTAATTAAGTTTTTAATCTTTCTGGAAATAAAAGTGTAAAGGTTGTTCCTTGATTTATTATAGAATCAACCGTGATTTTAATATGATGAAATGATGCAATGCTCTTAGCTATAGCCAGACCCAGCCCTTGCCCATCCTGATCTGAGCTGATTCTGGTAAATCGATTAAATATTTTTTCGATCTGCGAAGCATCCATGCCAATACCTGAATCTGAAATAGAAATACAATACTGCTGGTTTACAAATTCATCAGAAACAATTATTTCACCTTTCTTCTTATTATATTTAATGGCATTTGTTATCAAATTATAAATCAAAATATGAATTAAAGTTTTATTTCCTCTAAAGCTAAAATCATGTTTCATATTGTTTACAAAAGTAATGTCTCTATCTTCAATCCTATCCTGAAGATCTTCCTTCATATCTTTAATCATTTCATAAAAATGAATTTCTTCATCTGTTGCATACTGATGATTTTCTATTCTGGAGATCAACAATAGATTATTGATGATTTTTTTCAGCATGTCAAGAGTCCGGAGCGAACCAGCTATTTTATCGACAGCATTGTCATCAAGAGAATCATTTTGTAATAAGTTTTCAAATTTATTTTTAAGCAGCGCAATTGGCGTAAGAAGTTCGTGCGAAACATTAGAAATAAACTGTTTTTCTTTTTTAAAAAGTTCTGCTATCCGATCCATCATTTGGTTTAAAACAAAATCCAGTTCTCTAAAATCGCGGGAAGCTGCTTTTATTGGTGTATGATCAAAAGCTTCTGGTTCGTTAACACGTCTGATTTTCGTATCTATTATTTTATAAAAAGGCTTGAGGAGATATTCTACATAAAAAGTATCTGCCAAAAAAGTAATTAAAAGAAGCACTACAAAAACAATGATGATAAAAAACCTAATAATAAAGGTAAGATCTTTTATTTCGGCCAGACTGCTTCCTATTTCAAGCTGATAATTTTGGTTTTCGTATGCAAAATGATGCTGTAAAATTCGATATTCATTTTCTTCTCCTTCTATAACCCGGTAATCATTAGCAAAAGTTGTTTTCTTTTGTGCAGGTTTTACTGTGGTTTTTGAAAGTACCAAAAACTCACTGTGCAAAGTTGAAAATTGTGAGTATATATCTGTAGAATCAGAATTTTCTATAAAATCATTGATTTCATTTTGATTTAAATGATCAATAAACTTTTTCTGCTTTTCTATTAAACTATTGTTGATATGTCTGTAAACCACTTTTTCTACCAAAATTGGAAGCATCAGCCACAAAATCAAGATCAGCAGTAATCTTGTTAATGCATTAAAAATAGCCAGTTGGTGTTTTATCTTCAAAGTAGTTTCTTTTTAAACATTAATTCGATATCCAACATTTCTAACGGTTTCAAACCAGCTGATGTCAGTATGTTTATCTAATTTTTTTCGGAGATTTCTAACATGAACATCAATAAAATTCGAATCTGAATTTACCTCCAGAATATCACCCCAAATATGTTCTGTAAGCTGTAATCTTGTAATAACACGATTTTTATTTAAAACCAAATATTGAAAAATATCAAATTCTTTTTTAGTCAAACTTATCGCAATATCATTATAACTTATTTTATAGTCCTGCAGCTGCAGGCAGAATCCATGTACCATTAAATCATTTAAAGTATAGCCGTGCATTCTTCTGATTACTGCAAATAAGCGCGCACTCAACTCTGTCAAGGCAAAAGGTTTCGTTAAATAATCGTCTGCCCCAAGATGGAGCCCATTAATTCTATCATCTAATTCGCCGCGGGCTGTTATAACAATAACCGCAATTTTAGACTTAGTTTTTCTAACTGCTTTCAAAATTTCAAAACCATCGCCATCCGGCAGTCCAAGATCCAAAAGCATTGCATCGTAATCATTGCTGTTGATTTCTTCGAGAGCATCACTGCAATTGTGAACTACTTTGCAGATATAACCTCCATTAATTAAAAAATCATATACCTCGACAGCAAGTTCTTTATTGTCCTCAACAATTAAAATATTCATAACTTATAAAGATTGAAAGTACAGTTACAAAGTAACAAATTATAAAAAGCATAACTGGACCTTATTAAAATATTAACGAATTAAAAAAGCTGATAAATTTCTTTACCAGCTTTTCTTCCTCTGCATTATCCATAATTATCTTTCTGTTTTGCATCCTTACAATTCTTCGAAAGCAAAACAAAAAAATATTTATTTTTTAACCTTTGCGGTTTCATTTTGTGCAGTTCCTTTTTTCTCTGATTTAGCTTTTTTCTCTGCTTTTTTTTCAGCTTTTACTTTTGGATCTTTAGTTGCTTTAACTTCTTTTGCCGGGTTAGTTTTTGCCGGTGGAAAGGCGTGAACCATTGCACTTGTTCCTAAAACTGCTGTGAGTACCATCAAAAAATTTCTCATGATTTCTATAGATTTAAATTAATAACTCTTTAATTATAACCCAAATTTACATCTGTAAAATGAAGAGAAAATGAAGAAAATTGAAGCAGTTAAAACTTTAACTTCGCATTAACAGACGCTTTTAAACACTACAAATTCTTTAAATACTCTAAACTCGGGCAACTTCTTGATTCAACTTAAAAAACTTAATGATTTTAATTCTTAAACAGAATCGTTTTTAAACCCAATTGATTATTTTTACACACTAAATTTTTTTATATGTCAACTCAAAAACGTCTTTTTCTTCTCGATGCATATGCATTAATTTTTCGCGGGTATTACGCTTTCATAAAAAACCCAAGAATAAACTCAAAAGGAATGGATACATCTGCAATTATGGGTTTTATGAACTCTCTTTTGGATGTTATTAAAAGAGAAAAACCAGATCATTTGGCAGTTGCTTTTGATAAAGGCGGAAGTCATGTGCGTACAGAAATGTACACTGAGTACAAGGCAAATCGTGATGAGACTCCAGAGGCAATAAGACTTGCAATTCCATATATTCAGGATTTATTAAATGCAATGCACATTCCGATTATTGAAGCTAATGGCTGCGAAGCCGATGATTTAATTGGAACTATTGCAAAACAGGCAGAAAAACAAAATTACAAAGTCTATATGGTTACTCCAGATAAGGATTTTGCACAATTGGTTTCTGAAAATATTTTTATGTACAAACCAGCCCGAATGGGTAACGGAATCGAAATATGGGGAGTTCCCGAAGTTTTGGCAAAATTTGAAATCGAAAAACCAGAGCAGGTAATTGATTTTCTCGGAATGATGGGTGATGCTGTCGATAATATTCCCGGATTACCAGGTGTTGGCGAAGTTACGGCTAAGAAATTCCTAAAAGAATTTGGGTCGATGGAAAATCTTTTAGCAAATACACATTTGTTAAAAGGAAAGATGAAAGAAAACATTGAAGCCAATAAAGAGAAAGGATTACTTTCTAAAAAACTGGCCACAATTATTATAGACTGCGATGTTACTTTTAATGAAACAGATTATGAGTTAACTCGTCCTGATATTGAAAAAACAGATGCTATTTTTCAGGAATTGGAATTTAGAAGGATGGCAGAACAATTTGATAATTTATTTAAGTTTGGAGGAACTGAAACTGCATCTACAGCTTCTGACGCCAAACTATACAAAAAACCACAGCCGAAAAACGAAGATCAATTTGATCTTTTTGGAGGAGGAACAATCGATACTGAAAACACAGAACAGGCAAGAACTTCGTTTTACGAAACTCTGGAAACTACAACCCACTCCTATCAGGCAATTGAAGGCGATTTGGGAATAAAATTGCTTTTGCAGAATTTACAAAAACAAACTGCCGTATGTTTTGATACTGAAACGACAGGTCTCGATGCATTGCACGCAGAATTGGTCGGAATTTCATTTTCTTATGAAAAAGGAAAAGGATATTATGTACCGTTTCCGGAAAGTCAGGAAGAAGCTCAGGTTTTAATTGAAAAATTCAGACCTTTCTTTGAAAACGAAAACATCGAAAAAATTGGCCAGAATCTAAAATACGATTTAAAAATTCTTTCTAATTATAATATAACCGTAAAAGGAAAACTTTTTGACACTATGATTGCGCATTATCTAATTAATCCGGATATGCGTCATAATATGGATATTTTGGCCGAAACTTATTTGAAATATTCTCCTAAATCTATTGAAACTTTAATTGGTAAAAAAGGGAAAAACCAGATTTCGATGCGCGATGTTGCTCTTGAAGAAATTAAGGAATATGCTGCCGAAGATGCTGATATTACGCTACAATTAAAAGAAGTATTTACAACAGAACTAGACAAAACAGAAACTAAAAAACTGTTTGATGAAATCGAGATTCCGCTGGTAAGTGTTTTAGCCGATATGGAAACCGAAGGAATTCGTCTTGATGTTGAATTTTTAAGCGCAATGTCTAAAGAAATGGATGTTGAAATTAAATCTTTAGAAGAAAAAATATACGAAACTGCCGGCGAGAAATTCAATCTTGCTTCTCCAAAACAATTGGGAGATATTTTATTTGATAAACTTAAAATTGGCGGTGCTAAACAGAAAAAGACTAAAACTGGTCAATACGCAACCGGAGAAGAAGTTTTGACTTATTTAGCCAATGACAATCCAATTGTAAAACAAATTCTGGATTGGCGCCAGATGGTAAAATTACAAAGCACTTATATTTTGGCTCTGCCGGAACAAGTAGACAAAAAAACGTTACGTGTTCATACCGATTATATGCAGACAGTTGCCGCAACGGGACGTTTGAGTTCTAACAATCCGAACTTGCAGAATATTCCGATTCGTACAGAAAGAGGACGTCAGATTCGTAAAGCTTTTGTCGCTCGCGATGAAAACCATACTTTAATTTCTGCCGATTACTCGCAGATTGAATTGAGAATTATTGCTGCCTTAAGCGGAGAAGAAAATATGATTGCTGCTTTCCAGAACGGAGAAGACATTCACAGAGCAACTGCAGCAAAAGTTTTTGATGTGGCACTGGAGGAAGTAAGCCGTGAACAAAGAAGCAACGCCAAAACCGTAAACTTCGGAATTATATACGGCGTTTCTGCTTTTGGATTGAGTAACCAAACTTCGCTCTCAAGAAGCGAAAGTGCTGCTTTGATCGAAGCTTACTACAAAACATATCCAAGATTAAGATCTTACATTAATGAACAAATAGAATTTGCACGCGAAAAAGGATATGTGCAGACTATTTTAGGACGTCGCCGCTATTTAAAAGACATTAACTCGGCAAACGCAGTAGTAAGAGGTGCTGCAGAGCGAAATGCTGTAAATGCTCCAATTCAGGGAAGCGCTGCCGATGTGATTAAAATCGCGATGATTAACATTCATAAAAAATTAAAAGAAGAAAACTGGAAATCAAGAATGTTGTTACAAGTTCATGATGAGCTTGTGTTTGATGTGCACAATGATGAATTAGAAAAAATTCAGCCTATGATTAAACACGAAATGGAAAATGCATTTAAAATGGCAGTTCCTTTGGAAGTTGAACTTGGCTTGGGTAAAGATTGGTTAGAGGCACATTAAAAACAAAAAAAAAGTTTATTACATTTATTTCTCAATTGAGTCTCTTCATTAAAAAAATCAAAATCAAGAATAAGAAAATTCACATATTACAAAAAATATAAAATAATAAGACTAATCTTCTCTAAAAATAAAAATGAAAAAAAACACCTTATTAGCAATAATATCAATTTGCATACTTGTAACAGTAAATTTATTTTGGTTTATACAATCTACTGCCTCAATATCAATAGATCAGGCAACGTACTATAGGTTATCTCAAATCATAGAATTTTTAAAATTTCTAGCGTATGCGGGATTATTGCCTTTTTTTGTAGCATTATACAAAAAACAATGAATAAAGTTATCATGAATGAAGAATTAAATAAACTTTTTGAGATTAAAAATGCTCAGCCAGAAGAAAGTACGGACTCAGATGTATTCAACATAATTATTCACCTCGTGATCAGAATAATCATTCCACTTTTTATTTTTTTTCTATTATACTCGATTGTAGATTATTCAGGCAATATAGGAATAGCATATATAGTTTTTTTTATTTCCCTTTTTATCCTTTTTTTCATAATTGTTACACTTTTAATTGAGGCTTCTAACCTTAATAAGAAGAATAAAATATATTTAAGAAATACCAATTATGTCATATTAGCTTTTTATGCTCTCCCTTTTATATTGGGACTAATTATAGTTGCAAAAAATTCTTAAATAAAATTCACAATATAATTATGAAAAGACAATAGATTTGAACCAATTTTCGCCAATTATAATGAGCGTTCCTTTAGATATTGAACTTGGTTTAGGTAAAGATTGGTTAGGAGCGCATTAAGAAAACAGAAATGAAACAGAAAACAATAATGTACTCTATCGTAACAATAGTTGTCTTATTTTTAGTTTATAAAATTAATGTTGTTCTGGCTTTAGGAATCGATACTTTTTTTATAAATCTTTTTCCTCGCACAAAATTACCAAGTGAATTTGTAGATTATAAAAACTTATCCGAAGTAAAAAAATTCGGCAGTCATGATATAACACTACTTCATAAAGGAGGAGCATATAATTTTAACTTTCAGGTTCTTTCTATTTCTAATGATGAAATTATGGTTAAAGCGATCACCAAAACAGAACCTTATGATCACGGAGGAGGAAATACCGGTAATAATTTTTCTAATACATTATTTAAATTGGATTCCTCTGGGAAGGTTTTAGATACAATTAATTTTAAGACCTCAACTTCAAATCAATCTGAGTTTGGCGAAATTGTTTTGCTTAATAAACAAATAGTAAACAAAGCACTTTTATACTATCAAACCTGGCCAACTGATGGCAACAAAGAAAAAAAATCATTTATTGCGATAAACAAAGATTTAACGTGGTCTGCTGAAAAATTATCGCAATATTACTATGACACTGTTGTGCCAAATTGTATTTATCTGGAAACTTTTCTTGCTTGGAGAGATACATCAATACCAGTAAATAAAAGAGAATCTATAATGTATTTTGCAAATAATCAATGGTATGTGCTTTATGGTGTTGGATCAAATATAGATAATGATGCTCGAAATATAAGCCTGAATAATAATAAAAAAATCATTAATGAAAATCTATTAGAGGATATACCTGACGATAAAATAAAGGTCAAATATTATCAAAAAACAAAGTACAACTCAAACATGGCTGGACAAACTCAGTCCAACAGTCCTTATACTTATTATTACTGGGAAGGAATTGCCTATATCGATATACCTTTTGCAAACGACACACTACATTTTAAAAAAGAAGATATTTATTTGGATGATTATAGCAACAAGGAAAAATCCATATATGACACCAAGAGTGACAATAAACAAGAAATGGAAAACTCAGTGAAAGAAAAATACAGCTATTATTCTAATCCTAATTTGAAGTTTACCTTAATTTCTGACAATGACAGCAAAAGCTTATACATTATCAAAAAAAATAAAGTAATAGATTAAAAATATAGTTCTTGAAAATAAAAAACCATTCGTCGCGGCGAATGGTTTTTTATGTTTTATACTTTTCTTGTTGATTCTCGTTCTTTCAATTTTGTTTTAATCACGATCGTTTCATAATCTGAGGTTTCCCCTTCTGGTTCTTCCAGCCTTTGGATAAGCCTTTTGGCTGCTACTTCTCCAATTTCAATTCCGTGCTGGCTTACGGTTGTTAAACTTGGTGACAAACGTCTAGAAGCCAATATACCATCTGCAAAACCTATTATCGAAATATCTTCGGGAACTTTGTACCCTTTTTTCAAACTTACTCTTAAAGCTGCAACTGAATCATTTTCGTCCAACGCAAAAATTCCGTCGATCTTGTTATCAAGCAAAGCATCAATTTTACTTTTCATATCTTCCTCAGAATCGGTACGAAGAATAATTTTTTCATTTACCGGAATATTGTTATCGCTTAACGCTTTCAAATATCCATCTGCTCTTAACTTTCCAACACTTAAATTATCTACAGAAGAAATCAGTGCAATATTTTTACACCCTAAATTAATTAAATGCTGTGTAGAATTTAATGCCGAATCAAAATCGTCTACTACAACTTTATCACATTCTACTTCATCTGCAATTCTATCAAACATTACAATTGGAGTTCCATCATTTATAATAGCAGAAAAATGATTGTAATCCTGAAGTTTTTGTGCTTCTTGAGAAACAGACAAAATGAAACCATCAATTGTCCCGTTGCTCAGCATTTCGAGCGTATGAACCTCTTTCTCCAAAGACTCATTAGAAATACAGGTAATTACATTATATCCTTTTTTATCGGCTACTTTCTCTATTCCACTAAAAACCTTCGCAAAAAAGGAGTTTAATATATTAGGTATAATTACTCCGATCGTTTTGGTTTTACGATTTTTTAAATTCAGACCAATAACATTCGGCTTGTAATTTTTGAGTTTGGCATACTCCTTTATCTTCACCTTTGTTTGTTCGCTGATTTCCGGACTGTCATTTAATGCCTTAGAAACTGTCGACACAGAAACGCCAAGTTCTTTCGCTATTTGTTTTAGAGTTGCTTTAGCTTTCATCCAATTGAATTTTATGTAATTAATACAAATATAGTAGAATTAGCGAAAAAAAAACAAAAATCACACAAGTCCTGCTCAAAACAGTACAACTTTTTTAAAAAGAAAGAATTTAACGCTATTTCTAAAACCTCATATCTAAAAATTTCGTTAATACCTTAATATATGTTATTAACCTAATAAAACTTGATTATGAAAAACGAAGTTAAAATTCATGAAGTTGACCCTTCACTGAATAGCAGAAGAAGCTTTCTTAAGCTCAGTGGATTAACATTAGCAACCACAGGTTTGATTTTAGCAGGCTGCAGCGATAATGACAATGATAATGATATGGAGGACACAACTCTTCCAGGAATCAGAAATGGTATTTTTGATTTAGGCTCAGGAGATTTTGGAGTATTGACTTATGCTTATGCCTTGGAGCAATTGGAAGCAGATTTTTATACTAAAGTAGTAAATGCAACAAGTTTTAATGCAACTTTTAATGTTACCGAACGACAGGTTTTAACCGACTTGTACCACCACGAAGTCGTTCACAGAGATTTTTTTAAAGCTGCTTTAACCGGAGCACTTCCAGATCCCAGCTCACAGTTACTGCCAACGCTGGCTTTTAATTATGGTTCTCTAAACTTTAATAACCGTGCCGAAGTACTGGCAACTGCAAAAGCACTTGAAGACACAGGAGTTGCTGCTTATAACGGAGCCGGAAGATTAATTAAAAGCGCTGACTACTTATTATTAGCCGGAAAAATTGTTTCGGTAGAAGCCAGACACGCTTCTGCAATACGAAGTCTTATCAATCCTAATTCTAAAGACTTTGCAGGCGATGATATTGTAAACACGTCAACTGGGTTAGACGCTGCTCAGAATCCTTCTAAAATATTACCAATTGCTGGAGGATTTATTACCACAAAATTTTCTGCCAAATATTTACCTTAATCCTAACTATCTAAAACTAGAAATTATGAATATTTTAAAATTTATAGAATCCTTCACTGATGATAATTTAATGAAAAGCACTGGCTCTCGAAGAGATAGTTTTAATCAGTTTGGAAATATCGGAAAAAATCTGGCATATGCCTCAATCCCATTCGGATTATCGGCACTTGTAAATAAAGCATCTGCAAAAGATATTACAGCAACACCGGCAACTCCTATTGGAGCTTTGCAGTTTGCATTGACTTTAGAATATCTTGAAAATGAATTTTATGCGATGGCATTGGATTCTGGAGTAATTCCGGCATCAGAAAATGGCGGACGTGATTTAAAAGTTTTTCAACAGATTGCAGACCATGAAGCAGATCACGTAAAATTTTTAATTGCAGGATTAGGCGGCACCGCAAGTGCAAACTTTGTCCCTAAACCTACTTTTGACTTTACTGTTGGAGGAGCATTTAATCCTTTTGGAGATTATCCAACTTTTTTAGCGCTCGCACAAGCCTTTGAAGACACCGGAGTTAGAGCTTACAAAGGTCAGGCGGCTAATTTAATTACCACACCAGATTTATTAACTGCAGCATTGCAGATTCATTCTGTGGAAGCACGTCATGCTTCTGAAGTACGACGCTTACGCGGATTAAAAGGATGGATTTCTAACGATGAAAGAGGTGCCGGAATGCCGGCAGCGACACAAGCCGTTTACGCAGGCGAAGGAGTAACCATGCAGGCAGGCTTTAATACTGCAGCTGCATTTGGAGCTGCAGCGGGGTCTGAAGCTTACGATGAGCCTCTAACTACGCAGCAAGTAGTTGACATTGCAAATATATTTATTGTTTAACAAAACAATTCCAAATACCGAACCACCTTCGCTTTATTGAGAAGGTGGTTTTTTTTTATTGTTTTAAATAAAAAACTGACCCCTTGATTTTCAGCATATAAAATATTCTTTTCAGGTATTTGGTTTTAAAATAATTAATTGTACTTTTGCATCCCCTTTATTGGGGATGGAATGTTTAATTAAAATAATATTATGGACGCATTAAGCTACAAAACAGTTTCAGCTAACAAAGCCACTATCACTAAAGAGTGGATTGTTGTTGATGCTGAAGGTCATAACTTAGGACGTCTTGCTTCAAAGGTTGCAATGATCTTAAGAGGTAAGTACAAGCCAAGTTACACACCGCACGTTGACTGTGGAGATAACGTAATTGTTATCAACTCAGAAAAAATTAACCTTACAGGTACAAAAATGAATGACAAAATTTACATGCGTCATACAGGTTACCCAGGAGGACAAAGAACTTTAACTGCTAAAGTATTGCAATCTAAAAACCCTGCATTATTAGTAGAGAAAGCTGTAAAAGGAATGTTACCTAAAAACAAATTAGGAGCAGAACTTTTTAGAAATCTAAATGTTGTTGTAGGATCTGAGCACAAACAAGGAGCTCAAAAACCTAGAACTGTTAACCTAAACGATCTTAAGTAATGGGAGTTATTCACAAAATCGGTAGAAGAAAAACCGCTGTTGCACGTGTATATGTTTCTGAAGGAACAGGAAAAATCACTGTAAACAAAAAAGAATTCGCAACTTACTTTCCAACTGCAACTTTACAATACAAAGTTTTACAACCATTATCTATGACAGAAAATGCTAGTAACTTTGATGTAAAAGTAAACGTTTACGGAGGTGGTTCAACTGGTCAGGCAGAAGCAGTAAGAATGGCATTAGCACGTGTTATGTGTGAAGTGAACATCGAAAACAGAGCTATCTTAAAACCAGAAGGTTTATTAACAAGAGATCCAAGAATGGTTGAACGTAAGAAATTCGGTCAGAAGAAAGCTCGTAAGAGATTCCAATTCTCTAAACGTTAATATTACCTGTCTTGTACAAATGGTACAAGACATCATCAATTTATTGAAATTAAAAAACACAGTTGTTGTTGCTCTCCTATCGAGGTAGGAAATAGTTTAGCATCTAAATGGGTTGAGTCTGAAAGTCGAAAGTCTGAAAGTCATAAAGCTTAAAGCCTAAAGCATATTGCCTAAAGCTAAAGTTCAAAACACATTGCTAATCAACAGAACGTAAACTAGTACAAAAATGGCAAACAAAATAGAAGTAAAAGACTTACTAGAAGCAGGTGTTCACTTCGGACACATGACTAGAAAATGGGATCCAAATATGGCCCCTTACATTTATATGGAGCGTAATGGTATTCACATTATCAATCTATATAAAACTGCAGCTAAAATTGAAGAAGCTAACGAAGCTTTGAAAAAAATTGCTGCATCAGGTAGAAAAATCTTATTCGTAGCTACCAAAAAACAAGCAAAAGACATCGTTGCTGATAAAGCAAAAGCTGCAAACATGCCTTACATCACTGAAAGATGGCCTGGCGGAATGCTTACTAACTTCGTAACTATCAGAAAGGCAGTTAAAAAAATGTCTTCTATTGATAAAATGAAGAAAGATGGTACTTTCATGACGTTATCTAAAAAAGAGCGTTTGCAAGTTGATCGTCTACGTGCTAAATTAGAGAAAAACTTAGGTTCAATCGCTGATATGTCTAGACTACCTGCAGCATTGTTCGTAGTAGATATCAAAGCTGAACACATCGCAATAAAAGAAGCACAAAAATTAAACATTCCAGTTTTCGCAATGGTTGATACGAATTCTGACCCAAGAGAGGTTGATTACGTTATTCCTGCAAATGATGATGCTTCTAAATCAATTGACAAAATTTTATCTTTAGTAACTGCTGCTGTAATTGAAGGTCTTTCTGACAGAGGTTCTGACAAAGAAACTGAAGTTTTTACAGAAGAAGCTCCAGCTGTTGAAGCTGCACCGGCTGTTGAAGCTACTGCTCCTGCAACTGAAGAATAAATCAAATTTTAAATTCCAAATTTTAAATTCCAAATTCCAAATACAAAAATTAAAAACTTTATGTTGATAATTTAATAAAATTGGAGTCTGGGATTTAAAAGATGGAATTTTTACTTTTAACATTAAAATTCAAAATATTATGGCAACAATTACTGCTGCAGACGTAAATAAATTAAGACAAACTACAGGTGCCGGAATGATGGACTGTAAAAAAGCTTTAGTTGAAGCTGATGGAGATTTCGATAAAGCTATACAAAACCTTAGAGAAAAAGGACAAAAAGTTGCTGCTAATCGTTCTGACCGTGAGTCTTCTGAAGGAGCTGCTGTTTCTTTTGTTAATGCTGACAAAACTAAAGGAGCTATCATCACTTTAAACTGCGAAACAGATTTCGTAGGTAAAAATGAGGCTTTCGTAACTTTGGCTAAAGAATTAGTAGAAAGAGCTATTAACTTCTCTTCTAAAGAAGAATTCTTAGCTTCTGATTTCAACGGAATTACTGTTGCTGAAAAATTAATCGAGCAAACTGGTGTTATCGGTGAAAAAATCGAAATCGGTGGTTTTGAAATCTTAGAAGGTGCTTTCATTGGATCTTATGTTCACGTTAATAAAATTGCTGCATTAACTGCAATTTCTGCACCAATTGCTAATGGTGACGTTTTAACTAAAGACATCTCTATGCAAGTTGCTTCTATGGGAGCTGATACATTATCTTACAAAGATTTTGATCCTGCTTTCGTTGAATCTGAACTTGCTGCTCGTATTGCTGTAATCGAAAAAGATAATGAAGAAGCAAAACGTTTAGGAAAAACTTTAAAAAATGTTCCTAAATATATTTCTTACTCTCAATTAACTGAAGAAGTGATCAAACAAGCGGAAGAAGATGCTAAAGCTGAATTAAAAGCTGAAGGTAAACCAGAACAAATCTGGGATAAAATTATTCCAGGAAAAGTACAGCGTTTCATCTCTGACAATACTACTTTAGATCAAGAGAAAGCTTTATTAGATCAAAACTTCATCAAAGATGATAGTAAAAAAGTAAGTGATTACGTTAAAGGATTCAACGTTGAAATTACAGGTTTCAAAAGAGTTACTTTAGGTTAATATATTATTATTTCAATAGAAAAAGCCCGAATATTTATTTATTCGGGCTTTTTTATTTTCAGTTTTATCTGCTATTATTTCTTAGCGGTAATAGGAAAATTTCTAGCTCTCATTAAAGCATCAGACTTTGGAGCTCTTCCTCTAAAGTTTTCATACGCTTTTTCCTGATCTATTGTATTCCCAACACTAAATACATTGTCATAAAGACGTTTTGCCACTGCTTTATCATAAGGACCTTTTCCTTCTGTAAAAGCTTCCCATGCATCTGCATTGATAACATCAGCCCACAAATAGCTGTAATACCCTGCAGCATATCCATCACTTGAAAAAATATGTCCAAATTGCGGAATACGGTGACGCATTACAATTTCTGACGGCATATGGAGCGCATCTAAAGTCTCTTTTTCAAATTTATGAGGATCAATCGGTTCTGTAGTTAAATGAAGCTTCATATCTACCAAAGAACTCGAAATAGTTTCAACAGTAGCAAAACCTTCTCCAAAGTTGGCAGCTTTTTCTATTCTGTCTACCAATGTCTGTGGTAATGGCTGATTTGTTTTGTAATGCAGAGCAAATTTATTCAACACTTCTGGAGTAGCAAGCCAATGTTCTAACAATTGCGAAGGAAACTCAACATAATCTCTCGCAACAGCTGTTCCTGCTAAACTTGGATAGTTTACATTTGAACATAAACCGTGTAATGCATGGCCAAATTCATGAAATAATGTAGAAGCATCTTCCCAGGAAATTAAAATTGGCTCATTTGAAGCTCCTTTAATAAAATTACAGTTATTAGACACAATTGTAAGTACATCTCCATCTAATTTTTGCTGGTCACGATATGCATTCATCCATGCTCCAGAACGTTTTCCTGCACGAGCATAAGGATCAAAGTACCATAAACCAACAACTTTTCCTGTTAGTTTATTACTTACTTCCCACACACGAACATCTTCATGATAAACAGGAACATTCGTTACTTGTTTAAAGCTTAAATTAAACAATTCGCCCGCAACCCAAAACATTCCTTCACGTAAGTTCTCTAACTGAAGATAAGGCTTAACTTCATTTTGATCTAAGTCATATTTTGCTTTTCTAACTTTTTCAGCATAAAAACGATAATCCCAAGGCTGAATTTTAAATTTTCCTCCTTCAGCATCAACAATTTTCTGCATTTCAGCCACATCTTTGTGTACTTGCTCAACAGCCGGCTTCCAAACTGACTCCATTAAAGCTAAAGTCTTTTTAGGATCCTTTGCCATTTTATTAGACAAACTCCAGTCTGCAAAAGTTGGATAGCCAAGTAGTTTGGCTTTTTTTGTACGCAAATCTAAAATAGAAACCAATGTCGTATTATTGTCATTTGCATTTCCGTTATCACCACGTTTTACAAAAATGTCAAAAGCTTTTTCTCTCAAATCTCTACGTGTAGAAAAAGTCAAAAACGGCTCAATCGAAGAACGTGTATTTGCAATACAGCCCATAACGTCTAATTTTCTTTCTTTAGCTTCAGCTATAGCTGCATTTTTAACTTCTGCCGGCAGACCATCAAAATCGCTTTCTGTTTTTAAGGCAACATATTGATTGTGCTCTTCTGCTAATAAATTTTGGCTGAAACGTGTAAAAAGAGAAGCCAATTCTTTGTTTATGCCTGCTACTTTTGTTTTGTCCACCTCATTTAACTTAGCTCCCTGACGAACAAAATTGGTATAGTACAACCAGATTAATCGTTGCTGCTCCCCTGTCAGTTTGTTTTTTTCTTTTGAATTATAAACCGTTTCAATTCTTGTAAATAATTTTTTGTTCTGATTAATTTTATCTGAAAACTCAGAAAATTTAGGTGATAATTCGCGGTCAATTGCACTAAATTCGGCACTGCTTAAATTTGATCTGTAGATCCCATAAACCGTTAAAATTCTATCGATTGTTTGTCCAGAACGCTCTAAGGCAACTATAGTATTTTCAAAAGTAGCTGCTTTTGGATTATTAGCGATAGCATCAACTTCGTTTAGCTTTTCCTGAATTGCAAACTGAATTGCTGGTTTAAATTCTGAAACCTTATACTCATTAAAAGCCGGAACACCGCCATAAGGGCCTGCCCAGTTTTTTAATAAAGGATTATCAGCATTAGTTTGTGCGTTTGACGCAAAAAAGGTTGTTCCCATGAGAAAAATTGTGAGTAATTTTTTCATTATAATTAATTTGATAACTTGTTATGTTTCAAAAATAACTAAAATTCACCATTCAAACAGAAAATTTAACTTACACAACGCTCTAAAACTAACTTTAAATCAAAATCAAATCATTTTTAGTTAAAAAGAAATAGTTTAAATTTGAAAATTCATTTACCGAATCATTATGTTTAAAACCAAAAGAGAAATTGTTTTTATAATTCTAGCAGGCATTTTTATAACTAATGCCGTTGTCGCTGAACTTATTGGAGGAAAATTAATTCAGATTGGACCGTTTGTTATGAGTATCGGAATTCTTCCCTGGCCGATAGTTTTTCTTACTACAGATTTGATAAATGAATATTTTGGAGAGAAAGGTGTAAAAAAACTTTCTTTTATTACTGCCTGTTTGATCGCTTACGCATTTCTTATTTTATTTATGGCAATTGTAATTCCGGCCGCTAAAGGCATCAGTCCGGTTAATGATGAACAATTTCAGGCTGTTTTTGGACAGAGTATGTGGATTATTGTCGGCAGTATCATAGCATTTATGGTTTCGCAATTAATAGACGTCAGTGTTTTTTGGTTTTTTAAAAATAAAACCGGTGACAAAAAAATATGGCTTAGAACAACAGGATCTACTGTAATTTCTCAATTATTTGACTCTTTTATAGTACTTGGAATTGCTTTTTGGTTACCTGGAAAAATTGATTTCGATACTTTCCTGTCGTCTGCACTGGTTGGTTACACTTTTAAACTTTCAATCGCAATTGTATTAACTCCTTTAATTTATTTAGGTCATTATTTGATAAAAAAATATTTAAATGAGCACACTTCTCTCAAGGAATAGGGTTACCTTAACATAATGAAAAAAATTTGCGCAATCATATTACTTTCAATAACTTACTTCCTAATAAGCTGTAGCAATGATGCTAAAAAACAGCCAAAAAAGGAACTAATTTCTTCTGTCAATAAATTAAAACCTGCTTCTGAAAAAAAATTTAAAAGAAGCTATTTAGAAAAGTCAGGAGTAAAAAATCTGGAAAAAGGTTCAAAATCTTATAAAAAAAACAATTTTACGTTGAACCCAAAAACAGAAAATAAACCTCAAATACAAAATTTAGAAACGACTGCTGAAAGCAATTTAATAGATCCAAAACAATCGAATAAGAGCTTAATGACATTTGATAATTTTAAAAAAATACTTTCCAGCAGTGAAATTGGGGAAACGTTTACTCAAAAAGAACTAACGCAAAATTTTGAAATTCCAAAAGAAGCTGTTAAGATAGTTAAAAGTATCACCAAAACTGCAGAAGATGAAATAGAGGTAAAATGGAAATCGACTTGGTTTTTAGAAAAAGTTTCTGATGCAAAATTCAAAGACGGGTTAATGAAAATTACCTTCAAAGCCAATAAATTGTACACTTCAGGAACAGCAATTGGCATTAAATACGATAAAAAAATTTATACTGATTTAGTAATAATTGGCAGTTCAGCGTATATTCCCACCGTAAAAGGATACAGTTGGCAAATCGGAAAATAATGGAAAAAGATCTTATTCGATGTGGCTGGTGCACTTCCAGCGATTTATACAAAAAATACCACGACGAAGAATGGGGAGTTCCCGTTTACGACGACCCTACTTTATTCGAGTTTTTAATTCTAGAAACTTTTCAAGCCGGTTTAAGCTGGATTACAATTCTTAACAAAAGAGAAAATTTCAGAAATGCATTCGACCATTTCGATTATAAAAAAATTGCCAATTATTCTGAAGATAAAATACACGAACTACTTCAAAATAGCGGAATAATTCGTAATAAACTTAAAATAAAAGCAGCCGTTTCAAACGCCCAGGCTTTTATAAAAATTCAGGAAGAATATGGAAGTTTTTCAGATTATATCTGGAAATTCACCAACGGAAAACCAATAATAAACAGTCCGAAAACCTCAAAAGATGTTCCTGCCACAACCCCTCTTTCAGACGAAATCAGTAAAGATTTAAAAAAAAGAGGATTTAAATTTGTCGGCTCCACTGTTGTTTACGCACACATGCAAGCCACAGGAATGATCAATGATCACGCGGAAAACTGCTGGAAAAATATCCAATAAACAACCTCGGTTTTAAGTGAAAGTTTTAAATTTTGCACAACTTGAAACTTGAAACCTGAAACTTTTAAACAAAAATTATCTATATTTGCTTCACACTTTAGGGGTGTCTACAAACTTGTAGGCTGAGATTTTACCCTCTGAACCTGATCTAGTTCATACTAGCGTAGGGAAAAGTAAGATGACTTCTGCGCGCATTTTTATGCGCTTCTGTAGCCATTCCTAAAGTATAACTGTATACTAAATTCAAAAAGGAATGGAGCTAAAAATCAACCAACAAATTAAAAAATTCAATGCTGAATCGCTAAGCGTTCAATCATTGCTCGATCTCGAAATTCCCAACAAACAAAACGGAATCGCCGTTGCCATCAACAATACCGTTGTTCCAAAAATAAAATGGAACGAATTCCTCGTACAAGAAACTGACGAAATTCTGATTATTTCAGCCACTCAAGGTGGATAGAGTTAAATTCAAAAATTTTTAAATTCAAAATTCCAATTGCATACTAGGCTTAGACGCACTGCTGTGCGCCTCTACGGAAAAATACTGTAAATAAACGCAATCCGAACAACTTGAAACTTTAAACTTCAAACCTGAAACAAAAAACTATGACTACAGAAGAACAAATTTCCAGAACTCCCTTTCCTAATTCTCATAAAGTCTATATAGACGGCGAAATTCATCCCATAAAAGTAGCGATGCGCGAGATTCATCTAAGCGACACCAAACTTTCGAACGGCGGAATCGAAAAAAATCCCCCCGTAACAGTTTACGATACTTCTGGTCCTTACACAGATCCAAACATTGAAATTGATATTAGAAAAGGATTACCACGCTTACGCGAAAGCTGGATTCTAAACCGAAATGATGTTGAAATTCTAAGCGAAATATCTTCAGATTACGGTCAAAGTCGATTGAAAGATGAAAGTCTGAATCATCTTCGTTTTGAATATCTGCATCAGCCAAAAAGGGCTAAAAAAGGTGCAAACGTTACCCAATTGTATTATGCCAAACAAGGAATTATTACCCCGGAAATGGAATACATTGCGATTCGTGAAAACCAAAGAATCGAACTTTTAAACGAACAAACCAAAGCCATGCAATGTCAGCATAGTGGACATAGTTTTGGTGCGAACACTCCAAAAAGCAAAATCACTCCAGAATTTGTTCGTTCTGAAGTTGCCTGCGGAAGAGCGATAATTCCAAACAATATTAATCATCCAGAAAGCGAACCGATGATTGTTGGTCGCAACTTTTTGGTAAAAATTAATGCCAATATCGGGAACAGCGCCGTGACTTCGAGTATTGAAGAAGAAGTCGAAAAAGCCGTTTGGGCTTGTCGCTGGGGCGCCGATACGATTATGGATTTGTCTACAGGAAAAAACATTCACGAAACCAGAGAATGGATTATTCGCAATTCTCCAGTTCCAATTGGAACTGTGCCTATTTACCAAGCATTAGAAAAAGTAAAAGGAGTTGCTGAAGATTTAACTTGGGAAGTTTTCCGTGATACGTTAATCGAACAGGCAGAACAAGGCGTTTCATATTTTACGATTCATGCCGGAGTTTTACTTCGTTACATTCATTTAACCGCTGATCGTGTAACTGGAATCGTTTCGCGTGGCGGATCGATTATGGCAAAATGGTGTTTATTTCATCATAAAGAAAACTTTTTGTACACACATTTTGAAGAAATCTGCGAAATCATGAAACAATATGATGTGGCATTTTCTTTAGGTGATGGTTTACGTCCGGGTTCAATTGCAGATGCCAACGATGCTGCTCAGTTTGCCGAATTAGAAACGTTAGGCGAACTGACCAAAATTGCCTGGAAACATGATGTTCAGGTTTTTATTGAAGGCCCGGGACACGTACCAATGCACATGATTAAAGAAAATATGGACAAACAATTAGAGCATTGCCATGAAGCTCCGTTTTATACTTTGGGTCCGTTAACTACAGATATTGCACCTGGTTACGATCACATTACATCTGCAATTGGTGCCGCTATGATTGGCTGGTACGGTTGTGCGATGTTGTGTTATGTAACGCCTAAAGAACATCTTGGTTTACCGAATAAAAAAGATGTGAAAGACGGTGTGATTACCTATAAAATTTCGGCACACGCTGCAGACTTGGCCAAAGGGCATCCGGGTGCGCAATATCGCGACAATGCTTTGAGTAAAGCCCGTTTTGAATTCCGATGGGAAGATCAATTTAACTTGTCTTTAGATCCAGATACTGCGAGGGAATTTCATGACGAAACGCTTCCGGCTGATGGTGCCAAAGTCGCGCATTTCTGCTCCATGTGCGGCCCGAAATTCTGTTCTATGAAAATATCTCAGGAAATCAGGGATGTCGCTGCCGCGGAAAAAGGAATGCAGGAGAAGTCAGAAGAGTTTATTGAACAGGGGAAAGAGATTTATATCTAAAAGAAAATAGAGCCAAGAATCAAAGAGTATAGAAAAAATTAAGAGTCAAGAGGAAAGATATGATTGTGATTACAAATCCTTCTGCAATTGAAAACGAAATAGACATTCTTCATTCTTTATTTGAAGAAGGTTTGCCTTTGCTCCATATTCGGAAACCTGATTTTTCTGAGTTGGAAATGGCGCAGTTTGTTCATCAGATAAAATTAGAATTTAGACCTAATTTGGTTTTGCATAATCATCATAATCTGGCAGAAGATTTTGGTCTTAACCGAATTCATTTTTCTGAAAAAGAAAGAAAACATATTGATGACTTTCCTGCAAGGTTTCCAAAACCTTGTAGGTATAATTCAACATCAACACATTCAATTGAAGATTTTAATGCTCTAGAAAATGATTGTGATTATGCGTTTCTAAGTCCAGTTTTTAAGAGTATTTCCAAAGAAAATTATCTGCCAAAAACTGATTTATTCGAGGCATTAAAATCCAGAACAAATTACAAGACAAAAGTTATCGCATTAGGAGGAATTAATTCTGAAAACATTCGGGAAGTTTTTGAGAGAGGTTTTGATAATGCAGCTCTTTTAGGAAGTATTTGGAAGAATGAAAATCCATTAAAACAATTTAAATTATGTCAGCAGATCGCCCTTTCGTACTCACAATCGCCGGTTTAGATCCTTCGGGCGGAGCTGGAATTTTGGCTGACATCAAAACATTTGAGCAGCATAAAGTAAATGGTTTTGCTATTTCAACAGCAAATACAATTCAGACGGAAAGTAAGTTTCATGAGATTCAATGGACAGATTTGAGCTTTGTTATTCGTTCTATTGAAACGTTGTTTTTAAGTTATAAAATCAGTGCCGTTAAAATCGGGATTACATCTTCTTTATATGATTTAGATCGAATTATTTCGACTATAAAATTGCTTTCTCCTTCGACAAAAATCGTTTGGGATCCTGTTTTAAAATCAACAACAAAATTTGAATTTATGAATATTGGAAATCATTTAGATTTAAAGAAGGTTTTATCTAAACTGGATTTAATTACACCCAATTATCATGAAATCGAAATTTTATTTCCCGGATTTATTTCGCAGAATCTTTTTAAAGAAACTAATATTTCAACTCCTATTCTGCTGAAAGGCGGACACAATGAAAAATCAATTGGAACCGATCGTTTATTTCTAAAAGATGAAATTTTAGAAATATTTCCAACTGAAAAAAAATGTTTTGAGAAACATGGATCCGGCTGTGTGCTTTCGTCTGCGATTGCTTCCAATTTAGCTTTTAACCAAACTATCGAAGAAGCGTGCAAAAATGCTAAAATATATATCGAAAATTACCTGAGTTCAACACCAACTTTAATAGGATATCATTATGTATAAAAAACTGCAATACATCTCGCAAGGTCAAACCAATAAGAAGCAATTGTATAATATTCATGAGGCTCTTGATGCCGGGTGCAATTGGGTGCAAATGCGATTCAAAAACCAAACTGCAAAAGAGACTTATACTTTAGCAGAAGCGGTAAAACCTTTATGCGAAAAATATCTGGCGAATTTTATTGTAAACGACGATTTAAATCTCGCCCTTCAAATTGATGCTGATGGTGTTCATTTGGGATTAACCGATATTAAAATAGACGAAGCAAGAAAGGTTTTAGGCACAACGAAAATTATTGGAGGAACTGCCAATACTTTTGAAGACATTCAGAACCATGTTAAAAATGGCTGTGATTATATCGGTTTAGGTCCTTTTCGATTTACAAATACAAAGGAAAAACTAAGTCCAATTTTAGGTTTGTCTGGCTATTTCGATATTCTTCAAAAATTAAAAAAAAATAAAATCAACATTCCTGTATATGCTATCGGCGGTATCACTTTGCGCGATGTAAATCCGCTAATGGAAACTGGAATTTATGGAATCGCCGTTTCTGGAATCATCACGGAAAGCGATGAAAAACAAAAATTAATTCAACAATTAAACGAAAAATTAAATGCAAAAGTTATTGTTTAATATAGGAGATAAAACTTTTAAATCCCGTTTGTTTTTGGGAACAGGAAAATTTGGCTCGAATCAGGAAATGGAAGAATCGATTTTAGCTTCGGAAAGCGAATTGGTTACGGTTGCATTAAAACGCATTGATTTCGAAACCGATACAGATGTTATTTTATCGCACTTAAAACATCCGAATATCAACTTATTACCAAACACTTCGGGAGCAAGAAATGCAAAAGAAGCCATTTTTGCAGCACAATTGGCGCGCGAAGCACTCGAAACCAATTGGGTAAAATTAGAGATTCATCCCGATCCAAAATATTTAATGCCAGATCCTATCGAAACTTTAAAAGCGACAGAGGAATTAGCAAAACTTGGTTTTATTGTTTTACCCTACATTCATGCAGATCCTGTTTTATGCAAGCATTTAGAAAGTGCCGGAACAGCTGCCGTGATGCCTTTAGGTTCGCCAATTGGAAGCAACAAAGGTTTAAAAACCATAGATTTTCTTGAAATTATAATTGAACAAAGTACTGTTCCTGTTATTGTAGATGCCGGAATTGGAGCTCCTTCTGATGCTGCAAAAGCAATGGAAATTGGTGCCGATGCCGTTTTGGTCAATACTGCAATTGCTGTTGCAGGAAATCCTAAATTAATGGCAGAGGCTTTTAGAGAAGCGGTTATCGCTGGCAGAAAAGCTTTTGAAGCTAAAGTTGCTAATCAACAAAATTATGCAGTGGCTTCTAGTCCTTTGACATCTTTTCTTTACGAATAAATTTTACCGCAGAGTACGCTANNTAGCGTACTCTGCGGTAAAAATAAAATACAAACCAATGAAAACATTCAAATCTATTTTTGAGCAATACAATTGGGATTCCATTCAATCCAAAATATACCAAACCACATCAAAAGATGTCGAGCAAGTTTTATCTAAAACCAAACGAAATCTTGATGATTTTTTAGTTTTGATTTCTCCTGTCGCTCAAAATTATTTAGAAGAAATGGCACAAAAATGCCATGAGATCACCAAAAAGCGCTTTGGAAAAACAATCCAAATGTATGCACCGCTTTATTTGAGTAATGAATGCCAGAACATTTGTACGTATTGTGGTTTTAGTTTAGACAATAAAATTAAACGAAAAACACTTTCTGATGCAGAAATAAAACTCGAAGCTGAAGCTTTAAAAAAAACAGGTTTTGATCATGTTTTATTAGTTACCGGAGAAGCAAATTATACCGTAAACATCAATTATTTCCTGAATGCAATTGAATTAATCAAAAAAGATTTTTCTATTATTTCTGTAGAAGTCCAGCCGCTTTCTATAGAAGATTATCAGCGTTTGCATGATGCTGGAGTATATTCGGTTTTGGTTTATCAGGAAACGTATCATCAGGAAGTTTACAAAAAATACCACACCAAAGGCAAGAAATCAAACTTTGATTATAGACTCGAAACGCCTGATCGAATAGGAACTGCGGGTATTCATAAAATAGGTTTGGGCGTTTTATTAGGTTTGGAAGATTGGCGAACCGACAGTTTCTTCAACGCTTTGCATTTAGATTATCTTCAAAAGAAATATTGGCAGACAAAATATTCTGTTTCGTTTCCGAGATTACGTCCCGCAGAAGGAATTATCGAACCCAATTTTATTATGGATGATAAGGATCTGACACAGCTTATTTGCGCTTATCGTTTGTGGAATGAAGATTTGGAAATATCCATTTCAACCCGTGAAAACGAAAAATTCAGAAACAACATTATTCCAATTGGGGTTACGAGTATGAGTGCCGGGTCTAAAACAAATCCGGGCGGCTATGTTGTGGATCCGCAATCTTTGGAACAATTTGAAATCAGCGATGAACGCTCGGCAGAAGAAATTTCAAAAATCATAAAAAATGCCGGTTACGAACCTGTTTGGAAAGACTGGGATAAAGCATATAGTCGAAAGTTTGAAAGCCACAATCATAAAGTCCATACTTGACTTTAATCTTTCATTTATAACTTTTGACTTTCAGACCTTCGACTTTCAAACTTTAAGACTTAAATCATGGGTATTATTCAAGAATTTTTACGTTATAATAGACAAACCATCCTTCCGGAAATTGGTGACGAAGGTCAGGAAAAATTAAAAAAAGCAAGAGTTTTAGTAATTGGCGCGGGCGGTCTGGGCTGTCCAATTTTACAATATATTGCAACTGCTGGTGTTGGTTTTATTGGAATTATGGACTTTGATACAATTGAAATTCACAATCTTCACAGACAGATTTTATATACCGAAAATGAAATCGGACAATACAAAGCTGTTGTTGCTAAAGAAGTGGTTTCTAAACTAAATCCGCTGATTAAAGCTGAAGCGATTCAGGAAAAATTAACAACAGAAAATGCATCTCAAATTATTCAGCAATACGATATTGTTGTGGATGGTTCAGATAATTTTTCGACTCGATATTTAATCAATGATACTTGCGTTAAACTAAAAAAGACTTTAGTTTATGGAAGCATTTTAAAGTTTGAAGGACAAGCAGCTGTTTTTAACCATAAAGGAAGTAAAAATCTGCGTGATTTATTTCCAGAGATGCCAGACCCGAAAGAGGTCCCAAATTGTAATTTGAATGGTGTTTTAGGAACGCTTCCCGGAATTATAGGCAATATGATGGCGCACGAAACTCTTAAATTAATCTTAGAATTGCCAACGCTCAAAAATGAACTTATAATTATTAATACTTTAAATTGGAATTTTACAAAGTTGAACTTTTAAAAAACTACCTCATCGTCTACATGAATAGTTCCCGAATTTAAACTCACAATATTGGTCCCAAACAAGACTGAGTTATTTACATTTCTGTATTTACTTAATGTCTTTAAAGGTTCCTTTTTTACAATCGCTTTCTGCGGATCATTGTTAACCATAATACATCTTCCGCATGGTTTTATATTTCTAAATTCAACTTCTCCAATTCTAAAATCCTTAAAATCATCTTCTTCGTGAGCAATTTTAGTGCTTATAACGATGTTTGGACGAAATCTTTTAACGGTGATTTTCTCATCTAGTTTCTCATTCAAAAAATCGAGACTTTCTGTTCCAACTAATAAATATGGATATCCGTCGGCGAGACTTACATTGAAAATTTCTTTTGACTTTGAACTTTCATGTTTTCTGTCGCCATTTTTTAAAATTTTAACCAGTTTACATTCAAAACCCAATCGATCGCTAAACCATTTTGATGTTGTTTCATTTACTTCAAAAACGTCACTTTTGTCGTCCCAAACATTGGTTTCAATTTTATTTGGTAAATGTTCGTCAATAGAAAATTCATGTTTATGATCTTCAAAAGAAATACTAATCTTTCCATCAGAAATTTGTGGATAAAACTGACTCATTACAGGATATTCTCTTTGCGTAACATGCAGATTTTCTGTATTAATAAGCATCCAGCGTCTATCATTTTCGAATCCCATTTCTTCTGCCAAAGCTGACTTACAGCTTATTCCGGCAAGACTTTTTATCGGATAGATATAAATTTCTTTAACAACATAAAGTGCACTCATTTTTATTTGCTTTTTAAAATGGACATAAATTCAACACGATCAATTTCGCGACAGCCTAAACTTTCTAAATGCGGATTATAAACCTGGCAGTCCAAAAGTTTGTAATTGTCTTTTTTAAGATGATTTACCAAACTGATAAAAGCTGTTTTTGAAGCGTTTGAAACTTTAGAAAACATACTTTCTCCGCAAAAAACGTGGCCTAAATCAATTCCGTACAAACCGCCAACCAAAACATCATCCTGCCAAACCTCAACTGATTTTGCAATTCCTTCTTCATGCAGTTTACAGTAAGCGTCAATCATTTGGTTAGAAATCCACGTTCCGTTTTGACCGTCACGTTTTATCTTTTGACAGTTGGACATTACTGCTGCAAAATCTTGATTGAAAGTAACTTTAAACTGATTCCTATTCAAAATGTTCCGCATGCTTTTGGAAACAACTAATTCATCCAGAAATAAAACCATTCTAGGATCTGGCGCCCACCACAAGATTGGTTCTCCTTCATTAAACCACGGAAAAACACCACTATTGTAAGCTAATTTTAGTCGTTCTGAACTTAAATCGCCTCCAATAGCAAGAATTCCTTCTTCATCGGATTCTGAAACCGGAGGAAAAAACACGTCTTTTGATAGATAATGCATTCTTAAAAATAATCATTTTTTTTAAATTTCAAATTTCAATTTAAACTGAAATTAAAAATTCTAAGTTATTCTCAATCTTGTTATTTCAATGGAGAAAAATCTTCACAAGAGGACCTATATAGATTTTTTTATTCTATTGGTTTTCCAGCGTAATTTTAGTCTTAGGATCAAGATTGCGATTATACAAAAAATTCCAAATTCCAATACATATGATGATTTGGAATTTGGAATTTATCTTTTTAGGATTTAAACTCTTAGAACGGTAAATCGTCTGGTTCGTCTTCGTTTAAATTTGTTGCTGGAGCAAAAGCTTCTGCTGCAGGCATTGGAGCTCCTTGTGCTGGTGCTTCGTTACCTACTCTCTCGATTCTCCAACCTTGAATACTATTGAAATATCTAGTTTCTCCTTGTGGATTAACCCATTCTCTTCCTCTTAAATTGATAGAAACTTTTACCGGTTCTCCTTGCTTATAGCTGCTTAATAAATCGCATTTATCTTGTGTAAATTCGATTAAAATGTGCTGTGGATACTGCTCATCTGTAGTAACAACCAATTCTCTTTTTTTGAATGATGCACTAACCTGCTGCTCTGGGTTAACCACTTTTACTTTTCCTATAACTTCCATCTTCGTCTATAATTTAATTATTATTCTTTCTTATTTCTTTGCCAAAAGCACTTTCCAGGCAGACACAATATCATCTTTATTTAGATACTTTTTGGCTTCTAAATGTATTTTTTCCTGATCATCGGAGCTTAATACTCCTTTTACAGAAAAATTTTCTTTCACAAATATACTAACTTCTTCCTTTGTAGGCAAGACTTCTATATTACCCAATTTTCCTAAATCATTTCCATTAAAGATAGTACTTTCTTTAATAAAATTCGGAATAACATCTACACCAACACCTAAAGTGGTAAGGGGTTTTGGTACTTCAAAAAGGCCTTCGTTTGATCTTGAATACCAATCTTTTCCTAATCTGGAAACCAAATCAATTTTATGCTGATCTATACTTCCGTTTTCGTCTAATATATCTTCACTAATGTGCATTTTTACTACTTCACAAAGAATCAGATTTCCTGCTCCGCCTTCTGTTCCTAAAGAAATAATCTGCGTAATTTTGCACTCAAACTGCACCGGAGATTCTTTTACCCGGTATGGTTTTACTAAATCTGAAGGAATTTGTGTAAATCCGGCTTTCAGAAATTCGTTTACACCTTCTCCATATTCTGTACTTGCCAAAGAAGTCTGCTGCACCATATCGTAATTGACAACATTTATTACGACTTCGCGGGTTGCTTCTGCATTAATCAAAGTGTGTTTGATCGTATTATCACGTACGCGCCTTGCAGGCGAAAAAACCAAAATTGGCGGATTGGCACTGAAAACATTAAAGAAGCTGAAAGGCGACAAATTAGGAATCCCTTTTGCACTTATTGTACTTGCAAACGCGATAGGTCTCGGACCTACAGCACTTTGCAGATATCCGTGCAGTTTTGCCGTTGGTATCTCTTTTGGATCGATGCTAATCATATTTTTCTTTTTTTACTGAATCTCATTTCAGCAGCTACAAAAGTAGAAAAATCGTTTAATCCGAGGAAATAGTTTTGGACTTAAAAACAAAAATCTTTATCAAATTACAAAATATTAAATGTGTATATTTCGTTATATTTATACCTCAAAATACTAATTATGTCTTTTTCTGAAAGAACAAATACAACACGCTGGATCATTATTTCAGTTTGCTTTATTATCATTTCTCTAATTCTTTGGAATACTTATACCTTCTTCCAAATCTTTAAAAATGAGGAACGCCTGAAAATGAAGCTTTTTGTAAATGCACAAATTACACTAGTTAATGCAAACGAAAATACCGATGTAGAACTTCCTCTGCAGATTTTCAGCAATAACACTTCGATACCTGTTATACTAATATTGTATGACAAAGTGGTAAGCGCCAGAAATGTTCCGGACGAAATTCTTAATAACAAGAAAAAAAGGGCTGCTTATTTAAATAGATTGAAAGGCGAAAATGAGCCGATAACTTTTGAATACTCTCCAGGAAAATATCAGACATTATATTATGGAAATTCGGCATTACTTAATAAACTTAAATATTACCCGATTGCGTTACTTCTCATTATCTTTTTATGTATTGCTTTAATTTACAATTTTTATAAGAGCACCAAAATGGCAACCCAAAACAAACTTTGGGCTGGAATGGCAAAAGAAACGGCACATCAGATTGGTACGCCTTTGTCTTCGTTGATTGGCTGGGTCGAAATTTTGAAAACAGAGAATATCGACCAATCGATTACTATAGAAATAGAAAAAGATATTGAGCGCCTGCAGACTATTACAGATCGTTTTTCTAAAATTGGTTCTGTTCCGGTTTTAGGTGAGCATGATATTGTAGCCGAAACATTAAATTCTTATGAATATCTACAGCTGCGTTTCTCAAAACAAGTGGCGTTTTCTTATAAGGGGCCAGAAGAGCCAATCATGACCCTGATAAACCCTACGCTTCACAGCTGGACTATAGAAAATCTGGTTAAAAATGCAATTGATGCTATGAAAGGAAAAGGAACTTTAGAGCTGCAGATAGAACAAGATTCTCATCATGTAAAAATAAATGTAAAGGATTCTGGAACAGGAATTTCTAAAAAACAATTTAAAACAATATTCGAACCTGGATTTACGACTAAAAAACGCGGTTGGGGATTGGGACTTTCTCTAACAAAACGTATTGTTGAAGAATATCATAATGGTAAGATAAAAGTTTTGAATTCTGAGCTGGGAAAAGGAACTACTTTTCAGATTTCACTAAATAAAAAAGTGCAGTAAAAATAATTACTGCACTTTCTATTTTGTTCTTTATGATCTTTTTATAAGTTTGCCTGTATGCTTTTGGCCAAAGCTTCAAATTCTTCTTTAGAAAGTTTTACTTTGTTATGAAAACGCATTTCGTCCATCTCGTTTAACGGAATTAAATGCACGTGTGCGTGAGGAACTTCAAGTCCAACAACTGCCATTCCGACTCTTTTGCATGGAACAGTTTTTTCTAAAGCAGCGGCAATTTTCTTTGAGAATTTCATCAATCCTAAATACAATTCGTCATCCATTTCAAAAATCTTATCGATTTCTTGTTTTGGTATACAAAGCGTATGTCCTTTGGCATTTGGATTTACATCTAAAAAAGCAAGATAATTATCGTCTTCAGCAATTTTATATGATGGAATTTCTCCGTTTACTATTTTGGTAAATATTGACATTGTTTAGATTTTTAGAATTCTTAGATTCTTGAATTTAACTATTTTACTTTTAAAAGATTAAACAAATAATCGATTAAACAGTTAAATTTTTAGTCTCTTGAAATTTCAAGAATTTCAAATTTCAAAATACCGTTTGGCACTGTAATTTCTGCAACTTCTCCAACTGATTTTCCAAGTAAACCTTTTCCAATAGGAGAAGTAACTGAAATTTTACCTGTTTTCAAATCGGCTTCACTTTCTGCAACAAGAGTATATTTCATTTCCATCCCGTTACTTTGATTCTTTATTTTAACATTAGAAAGCACCAATGCTTTAGACACATCCAATTGAGATTCGTCAATTAATCTGGCATTAGAATATACTTCTTCCAGTTTAGCAATTCTCATTTCTAATAAACCTTGTGCTTCTTTTGCAGCATCATATTCAGCATTTTCAGATAAATCACCTTTATCTCTTGCTTCTGCTATATCTTGAGATGCTTTTGGACGCATTACACTTTTTAAATGCTCCAATTCATCTTTTAATTTTTTTAATCCTTCTGCTGTATAATAAGATACTTTACTCATAACTTCATCGTTTATATAAATACAAAAAATCCCATCGCGACGGGATTTTCTTACCACAAATATACTATATTTTTTTATAGTACATAATTATATGTTAATCATATAGAATTCAAATCTAAATAATTTAATTTTGTTTTACTAATTCTTATTAAAATAATGAAAAAAATCTGCCTCTTTATCGTATTCATTTCTGTGCTTTTTTCATGTAGTGACAGCAGCAATAGTAACAAGAACCCTAACATTCCGAATTATTCTATTAATGCGTATCTTGATTATAATCTGCCTTTATATAACAACCTGAAATTCATCAGTAATCCTGTTTTTGTTTCCAATTATGGAGCTAAAGGATTAATTGTGATGAAAACCGGAGAAGGAACATACAATGCTTTTGACGCTGCATGTCCAAATCAGGCTTTAGCTTCATGTACGGCGATGACAATTGACGGTATAAATGCGGTTTGCTCCTGCGATAAAACTTCTTACAATTTATTTACAGGACAAGGAGGTCAAGAATACCCAATGAAACAATATCGTGTAGAGCTTACAGGAACTGTAATACATGTCTATAATTAAAAATAAAAAAGCCTGAAAGTTTAAAATTTTCAGGCTTTTTTATTTTAATGAAATTAGTTTTTTTAGAATTTCAAAGTCAGTCCGACAAGGAAATTAATTCCTGCCTGAGGATAATAGTACGGATAAATATCGTACATCGCTCCATTTGACACATAACGTTTGTCTAGAAAATTATTTAACAAACCCGTTATCATAATTGATTTAAAAACGGAGTTTGGTTTTATTTCATAAGAAACATTAAAATCATTTACAAAATAATCTGCCAGTTTTGCTTCTGGCAATTCTATATTATTCATATACTGCTCGCCAACAAATTTTTGCAGCAATGAAAGATGTAAACTCTTAATTGGACTGTATACCACAATATTTCCTGCAATAACCGATGGAGAAAAAGCGATATCTTTTGTTCCGTAATTTTGACCTTCTACAGCCAGATCAACATTTTTATTACTGCTTAATGTAAAGTTTGGTCTCAATATGAATTTTTCTGAAAGTGCAATCGATGCATCAACTTCAAGACCTAAACGGTAGCTTTTTTCGCTGTTAGAACGAATTGGAGCGCCAACATCATCTAATCTTCCAGTTAAAATCAATTGATCTTTATACCCCATATAATAAATATTAGAATTCAATTGAAATTTCTCAGAGTTGAATCTCCAGCCTAATTCAAAATCATTTAATTTTTCAGGCTTTACATTGCCGCCTTCATAATCGGTTCTGTTAGGTTCGCGGTTCGCTCTTGCATAAGAAAAGTACAAAGTGTTCTTCTGATTGATTTCGAAGTTTAAACCTGCTTTTGGATTAAAGAAATTAAAATCATCGTCTACTAAACCAGTTTCAATACTATTGGCTTTATAAGTAACTTTTCTATATTGCAAATCTCCGTAGAAACTCAATTTTTCTGTTATTTGATAATTTGCTTTCGCGAAAATATTTCCGTCTGTTTTGGCTGAATAATCATCATAGTAGTGATCTCCAAGCTCTGACTGACTTGCATATCGCGCCCAGATTACTTTTCCGAAATGATCACCTTCGTATTTGTTCCAGCCTCCACCAAAAATAACATCCAGTTTTTCGTCTTTATATTTTAAAGAAAAAGTTGTTCCGTAAAAATCATTGTCTAACCATTTTTGTCGTACCAAATCAGTTGTTACTATGGCTCCAACAGGACTTAAATTATAATCGGCCATATCGGCATCTTCTTTATAATTTTCGTAATAACCTTTTCCTTTCGTATAATGAAATGCTAGATTTGAACTCCATTTATCAGAAAACGATTCGCTCCAATGCAATTGATAATGGTCTTGTTTGTAATTATCGGTTTCATTATCATAATAGCGTGTGTTTCCAAATTCATCGGTAAATTTTCCAGCAGAGTTGTATCTGCGGTTTTCATTCAATGTTTCTGTATCAATTCCGTTCCAGGATTGATATGTTTTTTCAGTTCCACCAAAAACCAGCGCTTTTATCAAAGTAGTTTTACCAATATAAGTTCCCTGAAGAAAATACGATTTAAGATCAGAGCTTGCCCTGTCAATATATCCATCTGATTTAATTGTAGACAAACGTCCGGCGATTTCAAAATGATCATTTAGTAAACCTGTACTAAATTTCACAGTGTGTTTATGAGAATTAAAACTTCCAAATGAATTCGAAACCTCTCCGTTAGCCTTAGATGCATAATTATCGGTAAGCATGTTTAAACTTGCTCCAAAAGCTCCAGAACCATTGGTTGAAGTTCCTACACCGCGTTGTAACTGCAGACTTTCTACAGACGAAGCAAAATCGGGCATATTTACCCAAAAAGTTCCCTGACTTTCGGCATCGTTGTACGGAATTCCGTTTATGGTAACATTGACCCTTGTAGCATCACTCCCGCGAACTCTTATTCCGGTGTAACCAATTCCTCCTCCAGCATCTGATGTTGTAACAACCGATGGCAGATAATTCATTAAAACTGGAATATCCTGTCCGAGATTTCGAAATTTAATCTCCTTTTTATCCATATTACTAAATGTAACCGGAGTTTTTGAAGTAACACGAACTGCAGAAACCAAAACATCATCAAGCTGATTGACTTTGGTTGAATCTTGCTCCTGAGAAAAAGAAAATAGAGTAAAGAAAATAGAAAATAGAGTAAAGAAAATGGATTTTTGGTTCGCCTTTGAACCTTTGAACCTTAGTACCTCAGTACCTTTAATAAATGTTTTCATTCGTAAAAGATTACGAATAAAAGGGGGAATTATTCTTTTTGTTAAATTAATAAAATGTGTTTCACGACAAAAATGCATTGTATACACTACAATTTGTCGTTTTTTCCCTTAGCAACATTACTTGCTCAGGTTCTTTGGGTATGATCTCAGCTCGTTATTTAGAGCACCCCTTTGAGACAGTGCAAATGTAATGTTAAAAATTTCAAAAATCAAAACAATATCAAAAATCAAAAATAAATTCTAAACAATGAATTTAATCTAAATTTGGTTTCTTTCGTGACTGCTTTATTTCTGAAACATTCTTTTTATCCTTGATTCGTTTTTTTATTACTGATTTCGGAATCTTGGTTGCTTTACGAACTTTAGGAACAAATAATCCTTTTTTAATAATTTCTAAAAAACGTTTTATAACAATATCTTTATTTTTAAGCTGGCTTCTGTCTTCGTCACAATTTAAAATAAGAATATTTTCAGTGGTCAAACGAGCACCAATGTTTGTTTGCAAAAGCAGTTTTTCTTCTTCAGACAAAGCCTGAGAAGCATTCAAATCAAAAGTCAAAACTACTTTTGATGACACTTTGTTTACATTTTGTCCGCCCGCACCACTGCTTCTAACTGCTTTAAAACCTAATTCTGATATGATTTTATCTTTATCCATTATTGTGGCTGATGTGCAGGTTTTAATAAATCGTTTACTGTTTTTACCGGATTAAAAGTAATCAAAGGTACAGCTACAAAAACAGTCAGCCAGTTTGTCATTGATCCATTCCACAATCCCGGCAATTCGTAACTTCTAACTGATTTTCCTTCAATGCTTTTTTCTACAATAAAACCCGACTTTTGATCTACAAATTGTTTCAAATCAAATTTCTCATTTTTGTAGTTTTTAATTCCGCACACTAAATCAACAGGATTAAAATGTGTTGCTTCTTCTAAAATTGCAACCTGATTTTTATTCCCTAAATCTACCTGAGATGTTTCTACAATCTGAAGAGAAATTTCTCCCTTATTATTCATTACCCAAAATGGTCCTCCGCCTGGTTCCCCTTCATTTTTAACCATTCCGCAAACTCTAATAGGTCTGTCTAACAAATCTTTAATTTTAGCTATTTTATTCTCAAATGTAAATTTATTAAAATCTTTAGTCATTTTAATATTCAATTTTTGAGTCAAAAAGTCTACAATTTCAGCAAGACTGTTTTCATTTATTTCTTGTTTTTCGATAGTTCTTAAACAGTCGAATACTTTTTGCTGAATTGCAATTAAAATTCCGCCTAAAGCTTTTTTATACAAGGTAATTTTATCAATATGGTTTTGAATTACATTATCTATGTTTTTAATAAAAATGATATCTGAATCCAGATTATTCAAATTTTCAATTAAAGCACCGTGTCCTCCCGGCCTGAAAATCAAACATCCATTTTTGTCTCTTACAAGTTTATTTTTTAGATCAACATTTATAGAATCTGTACTTTTGCTCTGATAGGAATATTTTATATTAATTTTTGTTCCAGATGGTTTTTCTATCTTTTCTTTAACCTCATCAACTGCTTTTTCAAATAAGTCCTGATGAATTTCTGACACTGTAAAATGCAAATTCGAACTTCCTTCTGCTGTAGCATAATGCACACATTCGTTTAAGTGTTCTTCAATTGGGTTAGCAATATGGGTTTTATATTGATGAAAAGGCAGAACTGCTTTTGGTTTGTTAGCCGAATTAAAATAATCAGAAGACAGCAGAACTTTTATGAAATAGTAGTTTTTATAATCTCTTTCTAAAATTTCAAAATCAGGATAAATCTCTTTTAACTTTTTATCAACCGTATTAAAAAACGGGAACTTATCCATTCCAATAATAAAGATTGCAAGTTCTTTATCCTTTTTTCTATTAATGTAGGCATTTATAGTTTCTTTCTGAATGTCAAAATCATTTATAAAAGCGCTCAAAAACTTAAACATTCTAGTTGCTGCACCAGAAGCAGGAACGAATTTTTTAATTTTTAATTTTTCCTTTTGACTGTCAAAAAACAATGCTTTTTCTTCAAAATCTGCTTCTGATAAACTTAGAATTCCGTTATCAATTGTAGCAGGACTTATCAAATTACTTTTGGCTATGCCGCTTTTGAATATTTTTAATTGCTTTAAAATATTTTCAAAAGGAATACCGTGATTATAGATTTCAACAAAATCTTCAGACGAAAAGCCTTTGTCTTTTGCCTTGCTCAAAGCATCAATAATTTTTGTGGCTTTTGCCAAACGACTTTCTTTGTCACCAGAAAGCGTTATAAAAGGTTTTCTAGTATCAATTAAAGTTTGTTTGAAAACAGAAAACACCGTTTCTCTTCCTTCCGCAGTATCTCTAATGTCATCTTTTTCCCAAGGCACATCAATATCCGTCAGGAAGAATAAATCATAATCATGTTCCAGCGCCGCTTCATTTAAAAGTGGATCACAAAAACCATAATATACTTCAGAAAAAACTTTGGTTACCATCAAATTAGTATCGCAGAACAAGTATTTTTTTGCCGAAGAAAGTTTTTCATTTTCCAATGCAGCCTGTCCGTAAGCAATAGGCATCATGTCATTGGCCACACATACGTGCTGGTTTTCCTCCCATTTTTTCTGCAGATAATCGCGTGCAAATTCTGGAACCCATTCGGTTTCATAATATGCCGCGAGTTGTTTTGCTAAAGTTGTTTTTCCTGTGCTTTCAGGCCCAAATAAAGCAATTTTTATTATTGTTGTTTTTTGCTGTCTAAGATTTTTCTCCATTCTAAATAAGCTGCAATAGCCAAAATTGTAAAAATTAAATACTGAAGTGACATCATCCCTAAACCGCGGTAAGCGTAAAGGGGTACCACAATAATATCACCGATAATCCAAAGCGTCCAGTTTTCGATTTTTTTTCTGGCCATGTACCACATTCCTGCAAAAAATATTCCTGATGAAATCATATCGACATAATTATCTTCTTTGATTTCTTTTCCAAAATATTTATAAATGCCGAAAACTACAAAAATGGTTATAAAAAAGAGCAGAACTCCGATTATTTTTTCATTAAAACTTGTTCTCGTAATAGGCAGATTATCTTCTTCAGTTCCACCTTTTGACCATACATACCAGCCATAAATACTCATAATAGAGAAATAAGCATTGATAATCATATCGCCGATGTAACCCGCAATAAATAAAAGATATACCGAAATTACTGTTGCAATTAAACCCGTTGGATATACCCAGATATTTTCTTTTTTAGCAAACCAAACACTTAAAATCCCGCACACAAAAGCCAAAAATTCTAAAAGAATATGCCATAATGGAGCATCTTTATAATTATGTAAAAAAAAATCGATCATTGGGGATATTTTTGGTTATTAGTTATAATTCAAAAAAATGGCTGTTATTTTCAAAAGCTGTTCCAATTACCACTAAGTCTGCACCTGCTTTATAAGCATCTTGAATACCATGCAAATCTACAATTCCTCCTCCAACAATTATTGGAATTTGAACATTTTGAGCTATTAACTCTATCATATCTAAAGGAACAGCCTGTTTTGCACCGCTTCCCGCTTCTAAATACACAAGCTTATTTCCGAGCATTTCTCCTGCCTGCGCAGTGGCCAAAACCAAATCCAGATCCTCACGATCCAGAGGCTGGGTTTTACTGACTCTTGCAACGGCTGTTTCGTTACCGCTTTCTATTAAAATATATCCTGTCGAAATAATTTCCAGATTGGTTTTCTTTAAAATCGGAGCTGCTTGTACCTGATATTCTATCAAATAGTCTGGATTACGCCCAGACAGCAGCGATAAAAACAAAATAGCATCGGCTTGAGGAGAAATCTGCGAGGGATCTCCTGGAAATATCATAACCGGAAGATTTGTTTTCTGTTTTAATGCTGCAATTAATTCTTCTAAAATAGTAGCCTGAACAATACTGCCGCCAACAAAAATATGAGTTGCAGGCGATTCGTTTATTTTTAGTAAAAGGTGTTCCAGATTCTCCCAGACAATTTTATCAGGATCTAAAAGAATAGCCAGAAGCTTTCGTTTTTCTTGCTTAGCTTCTATAATCTGCTGGTATATATGTGGCATTTTTAATCTCATAATTGGGCGTAAAAGTAAAAGTTTTTTAATGTAGAAGAACTATTTTGAATCAATTATATTTGTGTCAGGCTTTGAATAAAAAAAGATAAACCTATGATCGCTATTGAACTGCTGGAAAAATACGGTGCTGTAAAGAAATTTTACGACAAGGCTTCTGTAATTTTTGAAGAAGGAAATCTGCCCACACATTATTATCAAATTATTACTGGAGAAGTAAAAATGAACAATTATAATGATGACGGACGTGAATTTATTCAAGGCATTTTTTATAAAAACCAATCTTTTGGTGAGCCCCCTTTATTTTTAAATCAAAAATATCCTGCGAGTGCAGTTTCAGTTGAGGACTCTCAAATTCTTTTTCTTCCTAAAACAAATTTCATGAAAATGCTGGAAGAAAATGCATCAATTAGTATTAAAATAATCGAAAATCTAGCCCAGCGTTTATACTATAAATCGGTTATGGCAGCCGAAATGTCTACGCATGAACCTGAACACCGTGTTTTAAAATTAATCGATCACGGAATTGAATATTTTAATTTTAAAAAAGACGCCAACGGTTATCTCATTAATTTTACCAGACAGCAAATTGGAGATTTAACGGGTTTACGGGTAGAAACTGTTATTAGAACGATTAAGGCTTTGGAAAAAAAAGGTGTTTTGAAGATTATAAACAGAAAAGTATACCGATAAAATAGTTCTTGTTTTATGATTTAAGTCATAAAACGCAGCAGTATAGTGAGCGTATCTTTGTGGTATAAAAATCTCAATATCATGACACTATATCAAACAACATTCGAAAATTTCAATAAAAATTATATTGGTTCTGCAACAATGGCTGTAATTGGCCAAAGCTGTTTAGGTGCAGCCGCTGCAATGTATATTCTTTCTCACGGAACCTCAATTGGTCAAATGATACAATTGGCTATTATAGTATTGGCGTGTATATTAGCAAATACTTCTATTTTAGCGCAAATGAAACATAAAGTAGTATTTAACTTTATTCTCTCAAGTGTTGTATTAAGTATTATATTTATAATTGTGAACAATTTCATATTATGAAAAAACAAATAGAAACCAGAGCTGACATTTCTTTTTTAGTCCATCAGTTCTATGCTAAAATAAGAGCCGATGAAGAAATCGGCTTTTATTTTAATACGATGATAAAAGACTGGGAAGCACATCTCGAAAAGCTGACAGATTTCTGGGAAACCAATTTATTTGCCATAAAAAAATACAAAGGTAATCCGCATGAAGTGCACAACAAAGTAGACGAGCATTTTGACGGACAGATTACTTCGAACGAATTTGGAATCTGGCTTAACTATTGGTTTCAAACTTTGGACGAACATTTTGAAGGAGAAAATGTAGAAACACTAAAAAGACGCGCCAGAAAAATGGGCACTTTTTTGTTTGTGAGCATGTTTGAACATCGTAAGAAATTGGCTGAAAATTCTTGAGAATCTTAGAGAGTAACGCATTCTATGTCCTTGCGAGGAACTAAGCAATCACAGTAACATTAATTGATTTAGCAAATGAGATTGCTTCATTACTCGCAAAGACCAACTTCACCTTTATTGGAATTTTACCCAATTTTATTTTTCAAAAGCATAAACTAAAGTAAACTTCCCTTCAAAATTATCCGATTTGATTTCTTTATAATGAACATCAAAGTCTTTTACTAAATCATCAAAATGAAGACTGGCTTCTGTTTGATTTTCGTTTAGCGAAAAATCACAAATTCTGATATGATCTTTAAAACTGATTCCTTTTTCGTTTCTGATTTTAAAAATCGCTTCTTTCGCACCCCAGATCACGGTAAGTTTTTTAACGTATTCCTGCAAAACATTCGGATTCAGATATTCAAATTCCGTATCCACAAATTTATCAGCAATGCGAAGGATTTTTTCACGCTGCAATTCCATATCGATTCCCACAGTTTCATGACTAATAATGATTGCCGCAAAATGATAAGAGTGCGTAATCGAAATATAATTATGACAATCGAAATAGGGCTTTCCGAATTCGTCATAATGCAGATCGTGATCTGTAAAACCCATTTCCTGAATCAGCATTCGAACGCTTAAAAAGGCACGCTGATGCAGCTGTGATTTCATTCCGTCCAATCGCAGTTTTGTTTTCTCTTTTAAAACTACTTTACTTAATAACTCGTCAAAAGATTCGGTTATTTCCCAAATTAAAATCTTAGTATTTACACTGCATTGTATAGTCTGAAATAAAGGCATTTTTTTAAATTATGAATTGTAAATTGTGAATTGTGCATTTTTAAACTATATAAGTAATATAAGCAAATATAATTTTAGAATCTAAAAAATGCGTTTAGTAAATTTAAGCAATTAGTAAAGAAAGTACATTCCAAAGAATCTTTTTTAAATGTACTTACATAATTTATATGGTGAAAATTAATTTTGAAACTAATGATCTATATATTAAGAAAGTAAACATTTCACAAATCTTACAAAAGATAGTAAAAATTCTAAAGTTATTCCGTAAATTTGCAAAAATTTTACAATAACAAATATACTATAAATGAGTACTACAACTACGCCTTTTGTGGCTTTCAAAGTAAAAGACATTTCTCTTGCGGCTTGGGGAAGAAAAGAAATTGAATTAGCTGAAGCTGAAATGCCAGGTTTAATGGCGCTTCGTGCTGAATATAAAGACGAACAACCTCTTGCAGGTGCTCGTATCGCTGGATGTTTACACATGACGATTCAGACTGCAGTTTTAATCGAAACTTTAATCTCTCTTGGTGCAGAAGTTACTTGGTCTTCTTGTAACATTTTCTCTACACAAGATCAGGCTGCTGCTGCTATTGCTGCTGCAGGAATTCAGGTTTACGCTTGGAAAGGTCTTGATGAGCAGTCATTTGACTGGTGTATTGAGCAAACTCTTTTCTTTGGTGAAGATAGAAAACCATTAAACATGATCCTTGATGATGGTGGAGATTTAACTAATATGGTTATTGATCGTTTCCCAGAATTGGTTCCTGGAATAAAAGGTCTTTCTGAAGAAACTACAACTGGAGTTCACAGACTTTACGAAAGAGTAAAAGCTGGAACTTTACCAATGCCTGCAATCAACATTAACGACTCTGTTACTAAATCTAAATTTGATAACAAATATGGTTGTAAAGAATCTGCTGTAGATGCTGTACGTCGTGCAACTGACTTAATGTTAGCTGGAAAAAGAGTTATCGTTTGCGGATATGGTGATGTTGGAAAAGGAACTGCTGCTTCTTTTAGAGGTGCAGGATCTATCGTAACAGTTACTGAAATCGATCCAATTTGTGCTTTACAAGCTGCAATGGACGGTTATGAAGTTAAAAAATTAAACACTGTAATTGCTACTGCAGATATCATCATTACCACTACAGGAAACAAAGATATCGTTCTTGGAGAGCACTTCGAGCAAATGAAAGATAAAACTGTCGTTTGTAACATCGGTCACTTTGATAACGAAATTGATATGGCTTGGTTGAACAAAAACCACGGTGCATCTAAAATCGAAATCAAACCACAAGTTGACAAATATACAATCGCTGGAAAAGACATCATCATTCTTGCTGAAGGTCGTTTGGTAAACCTTGGTTGTGCTACAGGTCACCCAAGTTTTGTAATGAGTAACTCATTCACTAACCAAACTTTGGCTCAAATCGAATTATGGAAAAACAGCGCTGCTTACAACAATGACGTTTACATGTTACCAAAACATTTAGATGAAAAAGTTGCTGCTTTGCACTTAGCGAAATTAGGAGTTGAATTGGAAACTTTACGTGACGATCAAGCTGCTTATATCGGTGTTCCGGTTGAAGGTCCTTTCAAACCAGAATACTACAGATACTAAATAAATTTAAGATTGAAGATTTCTGTCCCGAAACTTTGGGATTAGATTTCTTTGATTATCCATATCAAACCCGACACGTTTTAAAAACCTGTCGGGTTTTTTGTTTCCAGTTCTGACATAACTCGAAACCTGAAACTGAAACTTTTTTAATCTAAAACAATCTGGGCATGCCACCATTTTAAAAAAGGCCCAAATCACTTTTGCTTACATTGGGCCTTTTTCAAAATGCTGTCGCGCTATCCGCACTGCTTCGGCAGTTAGCTCCTATCCCTCATGCATACGTAAAACAGACCAATCAAATTAATCAGATATTTTAGACGATTTTTAAAAATTAAACATAAATTTGAATTATAATAAATCCCCCAATATCTATACACCAAATTATGAAAACACGTCATATTTTAATCCTATTAATGCTTTTGCCAATTCTTACCAACGCACAGTTTTCGAGCGCGCAAAGACAAATGCAGTCTTCTAATGCTATGTTTGCACAGCAAAACAGAATGTTCATGCAGCAACAGCAGCAGCAACGAGATATGAACCGCATGCTTCATAACGTTCAGACAACAGAAAGCAAACTAGCAAAAGAAGAGCGAAGACAAAAAAAACTCGAAGAAAAATCAATAGAAAAACAAGCCGATCTCAAAACAAAACAAGCACAATTAGCTGCTCTAGAAAGCAGCAATACTGATAATAAAAAAGAGATTGAAAAAGCTAAAAAACAAGTGAGCAAATCTGAAACTAAACTAAATAAATCAAAAACAGATTTGGAATCCAGTTCAGAAAAAATTGAAGCTTTAAAAAAAGATATTGAATCTGCTAAATTGAAAAAAGAAGAATTAGCCAAAAAACAAGAAGAAGAAAAGAGAATCCACGAACAGGAAAAAGCTGAAAAGGAAGAAAAGAAAAGATTGGAGAAAGAAGTTAAAAATTAAAAATATGCAAACCCGGCAGATTTAGACCTGTCGGGTTTTTTGTAACTGAATTTATGATAATGGAAGATAGTATTAAAAGGACTTTTAAATTGAACTGCGAATTAGTTGAATATATAAATGAAATGGATTTAGAAAATTTGAAAACCCATTTTGAGATTAATGCGGCTGTATTTGAAGAAATCCAGGAAGAATTATTCGAGTATTTTGAAACCAAAGATTTACCAAAACTAAAAATACTGGAAACTCATTTCAGCATCTTTAAATACGATTCGATTGAAGGATTTGGAATCGAAGCAAAATTATTTACCGCTAACGACAAAGAAACCGAATTAACTTTACATACCGAATTTGACAATAATCAATTAAGATTTAAGTTAATTGAAGTAATGTAGAATCTTAAATAAACGATAAATTGGAAAGCTATTATCTAACCAAATCAGGAAAAGATAATCTTAAATAATTTCTTCTCATTTCATACAAAGCTTAACTTTGCATAAACCCGAAACCATGAAGAATTTTTTATTTCTATTCATTGCCATAATCTTCGAAATTATCGCCACATCAGCATTAAAAAAGTCTGAAGAATTTACCAAACTAATTCCCAGTATCATTACCGTAATTGGTTATTGTGGTGCTTTTTACTTTTTGAGTTTTGCCATCAGAACCATTCCTGTTGGCTTTGCCTATGCCATTTGGTCTGGGGTCGGAATTGTTTTGATAACGATTATTGGCGCTGTTTTTTTCAAAGAAATCCCTGATTTGCCAGCAATTATTGGGTTGAGTTTAATTGTAATTGGAGTTATTGTAATTAATGTTTTTTCTAAAACTACGGCACATTAGAATTTTTGTTTCAGGCTCAAGTTTCACATCCCAACCAACTTGAAAACTGAAACTTAAAACAAACAAAACAAAAACTTTTCAGCAAGTTTCGGATTTTATTTCCGCAGAAACCAATCGATCTTTGTCTTATAAAATGGAAAGAAGATGAACACACAGGAAACTATCAATTATAATCGTATCGCAGAAGCCATCGATTATATTAAAGCTAATTTTAAAGAACAACCCAATCTCGATGAGGTTGCAGAAAAAGTGCATTTGAGTCCGTTTCACTTTCAGCGGCTTTTTAGCGATTGGGCAGGAACAAGTCCGAAGAAATTTTTACAGTATACCAGTCTCGAACACGCTAAAAAATTGCTCAAAGAAAATCAGGCAACCATTTCTGAAACAGCTTACGAAACAGGACTTTCGGGTACAAGCCGTCTTCACGATTTATTTGTAAATATTGAAGGAATGACACCCGCAGAATATAAAAATGGCGGTAAAAATCTGCAGATAAACTACAGTTTTGCCGAAAGCCCATTTGGAAATATTATTGTGGCTTCGACTGAAAAAGGTGTTTGTTTTATGGCTTTCGCCGAAGATGAAGCAGTCGGATTTGAAGCTTTAAAACACAAGTTCCCAAATTCCCAATTTCTGAAAAAACTAGATCTATTACAGCAAAACGCACTTTTTATTTTTCAAAATGACTGGAGTAAATTATCGGAAATTAAACTTCATTTAAAAGGCACCGATTTTCAGCTGAAAGTATGGGAAACTTTATTAAAAATTCCGATGGGACAGCTTTCTACTTACGGAACAATCGCCCAGCAAATCGAAAAACCAAATGCATCAAGAGCTGTAGGAACAGCCATTGGCAGTAATCCTGTCGCTTTTTTAATTCCGTGTCACCGTGTGATTCAATCTTCTGGAATTTTTGGCGGTTACATGTGGGGAAATACTCGAAAAACAGCGATAATTGGCTGGGAAGGTTCTCAGATAAATCTATAACCTTTTTTTGCCACGAATTACACCAATTGCACAAATTTTTCATTTCGTTAATAAAAATTAATTCGTGTTCATTCGTGTAATTCGTGGCAAAAAAAAAAAACAAAAAAACCTTTATGCAAAATATACAACAAAAAATTGCTTCTCAAAACTGGGAAAGCATCACCGAATCTATGCACGAAAATGGCTTTGCCATTCTTTCAAATATTCTCACTAATGCAGCATGCGAAACTCTAAAAGCAGATTATTTAAGTCCTAATTTATATCGAAAAACTGTTGTTATGGAACGATATCGTTTTGGTTTGGGCGAATATAAATATTTCAATTATCCTCTTCCTGAGTTAATTCAAAACATACGGACGTCAATTTATCCTAAATTAGCACCCATTGCCAATGCATGGATGAAAGCTTTAAATATCAATACTGTATTTCCTAATTTTCATGAAGAATTACTCAAACAATGTCACGAAAATAATCAGCTTAAAGCAACCGTTTTAATTTTAAAATATGGTAAAAGTGGTTTTAATACTCTGCATCAGGATTTATACGGAGATATTTATTTTCCTATTCAAATAGTACTTTTTCTAAATGAACCCGACGAAGATTTTACGGGCGGAGAATTTGTTTTAACGCAGCAAACTCCGAGAGCACAATCAAAAGCTATTGTTTTAAAGCCCAAAAAGGGAGATGTTTTAGTTTTTACGACCAATTTTAGACCTGTAAAAGGCACAAAAGGTTATTATCGCGTAAATATGAAACATGGCGTCAGCGAAATTCATTCTGGTGAAAGATATACACTTGGAATTATTTTTCATGATGCGTTAAATTAAGGTGCAAAGGTTCAGAGGCGCAAAGGCGCAAAGTTTTTTCTCATTTTATGTCATTTCGACGAAGGAGAAATCTTCGCGAGAATCTCGACAAAGATGAGATTCTCGTTGCGGAGTTACTTGCGAAGATTTCTCCTTCGTCGAAATGACAAACAGTATGGAACTTTGTCAAAAAAACTTAGCGTCTTCGCGACTTTGCGAGAGAGTTACTCACTTGAAAGACGCACTGCTGTGCGTCTCTACGACAAACACACACACACAAACAAATGAAAAACCATTGTGAAATATCCGATTCAGATCTTCGAAATAAAATTAAAAATGCGGAAATTTGTTTCGGTGGCAACAGAAAACTAAAAATTTACGGAACACTAAAATGCAGTTCCGGAAAAAGGATGAAACGAGAAAATCGGGTTTTCTTTTCTTCTGAAAATGGAGCTAAAGAAAAAGGTTTCAGACCTTGCGGACATTGTATGAAAACCGAATATCAAAACTGGAAAAATGGACTTATTTAATCCGCATACAGACGAAACTACAAATTTGCTTCCGAAAGATGGAACGGTGAATTATTATGGAAAATTATTCTCCAGAGAAAAAGCCCATTTTTATCGTGACATTTTATTGAATACTATTGAATGGAAAAATGACGAAGCAATTATCTTTGGCAAATTAATTTTAACCAAAAGAAAAGTAGCGTGGTATGGCGACCAGGAATTTGAATATACATACTCGAATACTACAAAAAAAGCATTACCGTGGACAAAAGAACTTTTAGAATTAAAAAAAATAATTGAAGAAAAAACAGGTGAAACTTTCAATTCTTGTCTCCTCAATTTATATCATTCCGGTGAAGAAGGCATGGCCTGGCACAGCGATGCCGAAAAAGATTTGAAAAAAAATGGCGCTATTGGTTCTGTAAGTTTTGGCGCCGAACGCAAATTTGCTTTCAAACATAAAGAATCTAAAGAAACTGTTTCATTGATTTTAGAACACGGCAGTCTGTTGGTAATGAAAGATGAAACGCAGACACATTGGCTGCATCGGCTGCCGCCAACCAAAACTACTCAAAAACCTAGAGTTAATTTGACTTTTAGGACTATTGATTTAAAAATACTTTAACCGTAAGATATTAGTGAAGATTTAAAAATTTAATTATTTCTTTTTCGAAATAACATTTTGATACGAAAGCTGCAACGCGTCTTCAAACATTTCTGGTCTTACTTTTGCAATTTCTACTATGGTCCAGCCTTGCTTTCCCCATTTATTCGGAATAGGGTAAAAAATCATTTCGCTTGACGAACAAAAAACAGATTGTTCAATTTCGCTTAATTTTAAAACTGCCTGATTATTCTTTTCGTCAAAAGAGGCAAAGATTTTTTTCTTTATTCGAAAAGACGTCTTTTCAAAATGAGGCTCTTCTACTGCGTCTGGAAATGCTAAAGCTAAGGTTCTAAATGTTTCAATCGTAACCATATTTTATTTAATTAATCATTTTACCAGCCTTGAGTTAATCCGTTTTTCAAGACCTCATCATATTTTTCCTTATCAAAAGAATATAAATTTGGAGCTTTGTGCGCCACATTACTCTTCTTTTCGTCCAGCTTAGTCAAAATTCCGATGTTGGTTATTTTACGGAGAAAGTTTCTTCTGTCTAACTTTTTATCCAAAATAGTTTCATACAATTTCTGAAGTTCCGGAATAGTAAATTTCTCCGGCAGTAAGTTATAGCCAACAGGCATTAAATTCAATTCTGTTCGAAGTGTATCCAAAGCTTTATCTAAAATTTCTTTATGATCTAAAATTAATTCCGGCACTTCTTTATGGTCAATCCATTCTACAATTTCGTCATGATTTACAGGATTAGGAATTATTTTCAGAAAATCAACCAAAGCATAATATCCGATAGTTACAAAACGCTGTGTCAGCCATTTTCCTTTTTCTTCCTCAATTTTAAGATACTCTAAAACATTTTTTCCAAAATGCTGATCGTTTCTGCTTATTTTTCCAAAAGTTGCAAATTGTCTTAAAAAAACTCCTTCAACTCCAGTCCGGCTGTTTAGAACTGTGACCGCTGCTGTATCAATATCCTGATCAATAGGAATAAAACCACCTGGAAGCGACGATTTTGTGCTTCGTGGCACTTTAATTAATAACACTTTTAGATGATTGTCATGAAAACCAAAAATCACACAATCTATAGAAAGTCCAGGTTGGTAATTTTGATTGTTTTCTATAATGTCTTTAAGCATTTTATTAAGTTAAGTTACTAGTATGTTTTATATTAAAGATGCAATTTAATAATTTTTATTTTTAAAACTTCTTTCTGCTTTTACAGAAAATTTTAAAAGTGTATAAATCACAATTTTTACTTAAAATGAAAAATAACAATAAAAATTAAGTACATTGCGTCATAATAACACATTTATGTTAAAAATTGTTGTTTTTTAAAATATTAAAAGAATAATACTACAAAATTATTGATGTTTGAATGTCAAAAGATAAGAAAGAACAGAATCAGTAAATCAACGCGAAGTTATGATTACCAATCCGTTAAAAAATTTAAACAAAAAAATAACAACCAAAATATGGACATCTTTTGGTTTTGTTTCTAAAACTTATCTTTTAGAAGCTTCTATAAAATATAGTGAAGAGCAGGAAAGAATTTTCAACCAGATGATTGTTGAAACGGAATCGAAAGATAAAAAGGCAAAACGTGAAGCTTTCGATAAAGCTTTATATGCTTCTTACAAAGGAATTGGTGCTATGGATTTTATAAATACTGTCTTAAAATAATTCAATTTCTTTTTGTAATTCTGCATTTTAATTTAAAAACTTGCCTGATTCTCATCATCTTATAATTCTTTACTCTTTAGCTCATTTTGTGGTCTTTTTCACCCACTTTTCAACACTAGAATGCTTGTACTCTAAATCTTCAAAAAAAATATATTTTCAAATACGTATTTCAAAAATTAATCAGTAATTTGATACTTTAAATATTCAAAAATTTGGTATTTTTGAAAGATAAAAAAGAAAGATTATACTTACGTAAAATATATTTATGGAAAACATTATTCAAGCAGAAAATTATAAGATTCAAAAACCCGAAGCCTGGGCGTCTAACATCTCTGACGATCAACTTATTGAAAACATAAAAGAATCTGATTTTTCTATCAAACAAACAGATGAAGGACGCGACTATTGTTATTTTTTGGATAAAATTTATTATACAAATGATAACGAAAACAGTGAATATGCCTGCCTCGCTTATACACTGAACGACCCTTCTAACTTAGAAAGAGCTTCTGTTGTAGATGTAGTTGTGGAGGAAAGTGAAACTTATATTATACACAGAATAAGTGTTTTGAGAGACGGCGTTTTGGTAGATAAAATTCCAGATACAAAAATCAAAGTTTTAGACAGCGAAAACCAAAGCAGCGGCGGTGTTTTGAGCAGTAATAAAAAAATCAATATTACGATCAAGGATTTACGTTTGTATGATATCTTGATTATGGAAGATTCTAAAGTAAAAGTATTTTCTGAACGTGATTTTTTACGCAGAGAGTTTTCTAAATATGTTTGGGTAGGACCAGACAGTTATTGGGCTTATGGTAAATATAAATTTACCTTTATCAATGACCGCGAAAAAACAGTAGCATACAAAAAGACTTTTTTTAGAGATGAAAACGGAAATGTTTTAGAACCTGAAATTAATTACTTGAAACAAGGTGAAAAATTTATAATCGAAAAAGAAGATTACATCAACTTTGTTGATTCAAATCGAGAAGTTTCTGCTTTTATAGATTTTGCAACAGAGAGTAATTGGACCGATTTATCAAATTATATTTCGCCAATTTATGAGGATATTTTTGCTAAAGCTTCTCTTCCTGTTTTTGCACCAGATTTGGTTGAAAAACTTAATAAAATTACAGATAAAGATGATCAGCTGCAGTTTGCGATAGAATATGTCCAAAATCACATTAATTACATTTTTAATGCTGACGAAATGAACGGTCATAAACCACAGGAACCGGCCGTAACATATGAAAACAAACAAGGAGACTGCAAGGCAAAATCGGTTTTGCTGAAAGTAATTCTGGACTACATTGGTATTGATTCGTCTGTTATATTGGTCAATTTCAATACAGATTTCTATATTAAATATTATCTGCCTTCGTTATTAACTTTTAACCATGTTATTGTAAAAGTAAATTATAAAAATGAAAATCATTTTGTTGATGCTACACTTCGTGACGAATTTGGATTAATAGAAAACCGCGGATTTACCTATTTTATGCATTATTTGGAAGTTAAACCAAATCAACAATTGCATATTAAGGAACCTTCTCGTTTCTCTTATTATGCGGTTGATGAAAAATCGGAATTGGTCGCGCAAAATAATATCGGAAAACTAAAACTAACAACAAAATACAAAGGAAACCGCGCAAATAATATGCGCAAATACTTTAAAAACACAAACAAAAGAGAAATCATCGACAGCTGGAATAATTTCTTTTTTTATACTCTTAATTATAGTAACGACAGAAACGGAACTGACCTTAGAATTATATTTAAAGATGCTGTAATTGAAATTGTAAGCGACGACAAAAAACTTAACGAATTTACCGTTGAATATAAAACAACTATAGAAAATCCATATTTTACAGATGGAAAAAACAATCGTTTCTTAATGTATTTTGATCGTAATATTATCAAAAACAGTGCAAGAGATTTTATGCATAAAGACGTTACTTTCTGGCATAATTTTGATAACGAAAGATATGAAATCAGTCTTCTGACGGATCAGACAATAGATGTAAGCGAGAAATTTACGATTCAGGAAAGCACAATCAATAATCCTTATTTTGATTATACCAGCCGTAAAAAAATCACCAAAAATGGCGGGACGGTCTATATTGATTACAAACCATTGGTTAACTTAGAAATTCCAGAAAAAGACTTTGAAGAATTTAGAACGGCTCATCATAAAGTTGCAGACAGCAATTTTGGAATTGGAGTCGATATTATAGAAGAAGGCTTTTTGAATAAACTAAAATTCAGTTTCAAAAAGCATTTTAATTAAATTTATACAAAAAAGCGGAGTCATCAAAACTCCGCTTTTTTTTCAATTACATGATTTTTAGAGATTGTAATTTTAATTGAACTTAAAATCAGATTTAAGCTTAATATCTGCAGACGAAGCTCCAATCATCACTTCAAAATCTCCAGGCTCAGCTGTCCATTCTAATTTATTATTGTAGAAAGAAAGTTTTTCTTTATCAATCGTAAACTCGATTGTTTTAGATTCTCCTGCATTTAGTTTTATTTTTTGAAAATCTCTTAATTCTAAAACTGGTCTTACTACAGAACCAAATTTATCTTTAAGATATAACTGCACTACTTCTTCTCCAGCTGCTTTTCCAACGTTTGACAATTGAAAAGAAACTTTAATTGTTTCGTTATTTTTCATCGAAGCAGAAGATAATTTCAGATTGGAATAATCAAATTTTGTATAACTCAACCCGTATCCAAAAGGAAATTTTGGTGAGTTTTTTAAATCGATATAAGCTGAAACATAATTTTTTGAATCTTCATCTTTTGCAGGTCTGCCGGTGCTGTAATGATTATAATAAATTGGAATCTGCCCTACTTCTCTAGGAAAAGTCATTGGCAGTTTTCCAGACGGATTATAATCGCCAAACAGCACATTTGCAATAGCATTTCCTGCTTCTGTACCCAGCCACCAAGTATAAAGGATTGCAGGAACATTATCTGCTGTCCAATTAAAAATAAGCGGTCTTCCGGCATTTACCAAAACTATAACTGGTTTTCCTGTTGCCTGTATTGCTTTTACCAAATCTTCCTGAACTCCTGGCAAATGCAGATCGCTTCTGCTTTTTGCCTCTCCGCTCATATCGCGTCTTTCTCCGATACTTAAAATTACAACATCTGCTTGTTTTGCAGCAGCAACTGCTTCGGCAAAACCATCTTTATTATCGCCATCTACCTCGCATCCTTTTGCATAAAGCAGTTTTGTATTTTTACCCACTTTATTCTGTAAACCATCCCATTGAGAAACAACCCATTTATCGTAGTTCACTTCTGGAAGTTCTACAGACCAAAATCCCATGTTTGCTTTGTATTCTTTTACCATTGGTCCGATAAAAGCAATCGTTTTTAGGTTTTTAGAAAGTGGCAATGTCTGGTTTTCGTTTTTTAATAAAACAATACTTTTTTCTGCTGCTTCAAGTGCTGCTTTTCTATTTTCCGGATTATTAAGTTCTTTTTCTGCTCTTTTTTCGTCTGAATAACGGTACGGATCGTCAAACAGACCTAGTTCATATTTCTTACGGAGAATTCTTTTTACAGCATCATCAATTAAATCAATAGAAACTCTTCCTTCTTTTACTAATTCTGCCAGATTATATCGGTAAGCATTACTTTCCATATCCATATCACTGCCCGCAGTAATAGCAGCATAAGCCGCTTCTTTCAGATCTTTTGAGTAACCGTGTGCTACCATTTCCCCAATAGATCCCCAGTCTGAAACTACAAATCCCTGAAAGTTCCATTTACCTTTTAAAATATCGCGCTGCAAATGTGCATTGCCTGTTGCCGGAATTCCGTTTAAATCATTAAATGAATTCATAAATGTGGCTGCTCCTGCATCAAGAGCCGCTTTGAACGGAGGCAGATAGGTTTCTAGAAGCATTCTTTCGCTCATATCTACTGAGTTATAATCTCTTCCTCCAACTGCTGCTCCATATGCTGCAAAATGTTTTACGCAGGCCATGACAGAGTTTAAATCGCCTAATTTATTTCCTTGAAATCCTTTTACTCTTGCGTAAGCAATTTTAGAACCCAAATAGGTATCTTCTCCTGCACCTTCCATTACACGTCCCCAGCGCGGATCACGCCCAATATCTACCATTGGCGCAAAGGTCCAGTGAATACCGCTTGCAGATGCTTCTGTTGCTGCAACTCTTGCTGCTAATTCTATTGTTTTTAAATCCCAGCTTGCTGCTTCTGCCAACGGAATTGGAAATGTTGTTTTGTATCCGTGAATAACATCCTGGCCAAATAACAACGGAATTTTAAGTCTTGACTGCATTGCCAGTTCCTGATATTGTCTGGTATATTTTGTTCCGATAATATTGAGCATCGAGCCTATTAAACCCGCTTTAATTTCGGCTTGCTTGTTTGGGTTTATCGTAATTGGACCCGTTGCCGAATTGTCTCCCGTATATTGATTAAGCTGACCAATTTTTTCTTCAATGGTCATTTTTTTCAATAGAGCATTTACTTTCTGATCTATTGTTTCTTGTTGTGCCATCGCAAAAAACGAGACGAACAGGAATGTAAAAGTGGTTATTTTTTTCATGAAATTGGTTTTGTTTACCAAACGTAAGTTGCAACTGAACCTGCATTTAATGTGGTTGAAATTTGTTTTTGGTTGTATTTTATATTGAATGTTTCTGCTGCGGTTCCATCATTTTCTACTATTAAAACAATTTGTCCAGATGGTGTTTTAAAAGCTGCATTGTATAAATTTCCGCTTATGTTACTTCCAATTCTAACTGATCCTTCGGGAACAAATTTTGAAGCGTGGCCAATAATATAATACCCCACTTCTCTTTTTATGTTCTGATTTTGATCTATCATCAAAGCGCCTTTGCAAGTCGAACAGCCGCCTGGTGTAAATGGTTTGTAAAATTCGTCATTGGCCAATCCCCACGAAAGTGCATTTTTACTCCAATTACGCATAGAACCAATTACAACATTTTTTACACTCCACTTCAAATCATTTTCAAAACTGCTTCCTGAACCTGTATATTGTTCTGTAAAATATAAGTCTTTATTGGGATAAGCATTATGTACCGTCGTCAATGCGCTAATATCTCCTTCGTACAAGTGAAAGGCAGATCCTGCAACAAACGGCAGTGCTTTTGGATCATTTAAAATCGTTAAAGGATATTCTGGTTTATTGCAGTTGTGGTCGTAAACTATAATTTTGGTTTTGATTTTTGCTTTCGCGAAAGCGGGACCTAAATTATTTTTAATAAATTCTGCCTGCTGTTCGGCCAGCATTAACAAGCTCGGATTATTTCCAGGATGCAATGGTTCGTTTTGAGGTGTAATCGCATCGATTGTAATACCTTGAGATTTCATTGCCTGAATATATTTTACAAAATACTCGGCATAAACCTGATAGTATTTGGGCTGTAAACTTCCTCCTTTTGAGCTCCCGTTATCTTTCATCCAAACTGGCGGCGACCACGGTGAACCCATAATTTTGATGTTCGGATTTATGGCTAAAATTTCTTTTAAAATCGGCACAACATCGTTTAAATCGGGACCAAGATTAAAATGCTCGAGCTTTAGATCTGTCTGGCCTTCGGGCATATCATCATAAGAAAAAACTTTTTCATTCAAATCTGAAGCTCCAATACTAATTCGCAGATAACTCAACCCGATTGCATCACTTTTTCTAGAAAATAATTCCTGAAGCAAGGCTTCTCTTTTTGTTTTGTCTAATTTCAAAATGGTTTGCGCGCTCCCGCCTGTAAGAGAAAATCCGAAACCCTCTACAGTCTGGAATTTTTGAGAAGCATCTACCAAAATCGTCTGATTGGAATTGGTCTCTGTACTAAAAACCAAATCATTCTGCTTTTTAAGTTTTGAAGATTCATCTGATGCCGTAATCCAAGCTTCTGCTTTAGAATTGCTTACTGCATTTTTTGAAGAACCGCATTTTATTTGTACTGCAATAAGAGGCAGCAAAAGTAAAATTTGAAGTTTTTTGCTATTTTTCATTTAATCTATTTCTATTAATACAGGCAAATGATCAGACGGATATTTTAAATCTTTAGAATCACTTAAAACTGCGTGTTTTTGAATATTAAGACCGCTATTTTTCGAAATAAAAATATAGTCTATTAATAAAGTAACAGGCTCGTTATGTTTAAAACCATTAAATGTACCCGATGGTCCAAATGGTTTTTCTTTGGAAACATTTTGAGTGTCATCCATCACTTTTTTGATTTCGACAATTTGTTTTGTTTCGGGTTCTGAATTGAAATCTCCCATTAAAAATGCCGGGTAATTTTTGGTGTTCAGCGCTTTTATTTTTGCAAGAATCAGCTCTACTCCTTTTATTCTTGCTTCGTTACCCATATGATCCAAATGCATATTAAAAACCCAGAATATTTTCTTTGTTTTCAAATCTTTAAAAAGTCCATACGTGCAAACTCTATTGCAGGCTGCGTCCCAGCCGCGAGAAACCACATTTGGTGTTTCTGACAACCAGAATGTATTGGTCTGCTCTACTTTAAAACGATCTTTTTTATAGTAAATCGTACACGCTTCGCCTGTACCTTTTTCTTCTCTTCCTATTCCAAATCTGTTATAATTTGTCAAGGCAGCTGCAATATCAAGTACCTGATTTGGGGTTGCTTCCTGAACTCCAAAAATATCCGGACTGTAAAATTGAATTTGAGAAGCAAAATAATCTTTTCGGTTTGGCCACGCATTTTCTCCGTCAGAAGCAACATCTAAACGAATATTGTAGGTCATAATTTTTAAATTTTGACCAAAAAACGAATGGCTTATCAAAAGCATTATCAATACTATAATAAAAGTGTTTGTCTTTTTCATGTTAAAAAATTTAATTTCGTAAAGCTAGTTATTCATTGACTTTGACGATAAAAAAGAGCGGTAAGATATTGTTAATTCTGAATCTTAAGTTCCTTAAAAAATTGATTTTATAACATTAAAAGTTATTTCTTTACTTTATCTTTTTTCACTTCTGAGAAATCTAAATAATTAAGGTTAAAACCACCTTTTTCAAAAACTGTTTTAATTTTATTTGTTCCGGCATTCAATTCTATTCCAGATAAAATAATGGTTTTCCATTTTTCATTTCCTCCTGTTGGCGGTAAAATGATGGTCTCAGATTTTTTTCCGTTTTGGGTTTCGAAGTATATTTTTCCTTCTAAATTTTCACTCGAATATCGAATTGCTGCTTTGTATGTATTTTGTTTTTTAGCCTCAACCGTAAATTGCAGCCATTCTCCATCTTCAATAAAAGAGACCTGATATCCGTTTGATCCGGGATCTTTGCACGGCAGAATATCAACACCATCATTTCTCATTGTATTTCCTTTATTCCACTCGTCAAATTTTCCTGTCGCAACTTTGTAGTTGACAAAATCTTTATCTGAATAAGCATAACCATTTGTTCCTAAATCATATTGTGTTGCTGGGATTTTACCCGGAACTGCATGTTTTTTGTACGGTTTAGTATCATTGGTTTGTACTTGTCTAAACATGGCATCAATTACATCTGGCTTAACGGTTACGTTTTGCATTTTGTAATTATCTGCCATTTTCATTAATGCTTTTTTTGCAAAGTCTGCTGTTGGTTTTTGTCCGCCGTCTTTCCAATATTTTAATAGAACATCGTATTCCGTAATTTTGGTTACCGAGGTTACTCCTGCAATATTTTCGATTTTTTTCATTGGCCAGAACGCCCAGCCAATATTGTTGGTTTCTACAAGAGTCAAGGCATCTTTAAACCAAACATTGGAGTTCTCTCCGCTTTCTCCTAACCAAATTGGCACATTATATTGAGTTCTGTAATCCAGTATTTTCTGTATGGATTCTTTATCGTTATAATTCCAATATTTATGAAAACTCAACGCCATATTATCATCCCACAAAGGAAAAATTCCGTTATAATTATTTCCCCAGCAGTTTCCTTCAATAATTACCATATGGTTTGTATCGACTTCGCGAATTGCTTTTGTAACGGCAACCATCAAATCTCTCAAAGGTCCGTTTGAATTTTCATCACAGCCATTTTTATTACTTCCGGTAAAATTCCAGTTTGGTTCATTAATAATATCATAAGCTCCAATCCACTGATTGTCTCTGTAACGAGAAGCAAGTTTTTTCCATAACGCTATCATTTTTTTCTGATTGGCTTCACTCTGCCAAAGAGCTGGTTTTGTAGTATCATAGTCAGAAATCGCTGCATCATTTCCCTGCCCTCCAGGCGCTGCATGTAAGTCTAATATAAGATAGATTTTGTTTGCTTCGCACCATTTTAATACATTATCAGTCATGGTAAAACCTTCTTCAATCCAAGTGATTTCACCATTTTTTTCCTGTTCGATTGGCGGTGTATACAGATTATAATGCATCGGAAGACGAATAGAATTGAACCCCCACGCTGCAAGCGAATCGATATCACGTTTTGTGATTCCGTTTGCTTTGTAAGCTGCATAAAATTCTTTTGTGCCCTGTTTTCCAATTACATCCTCAATTTTTTGCTTTATCTGATATTGCGGACTTGCAAAAGCTTGTGTCTGCAGCATATATCCTTCTTGTACCATCCATCCGCCGAGTCCTAATCCTCTTAAAATAATATTATTCCCGTTTCCATCAACGATTTTTTGTCCATCTCTATGCAAAAATCCCTGCCCGAAGGAAGCAATCGATACTAAAAGTTGTACTGCTATAAGTATTTTTTTCATGTGAAAATTAATTTTACAACTTGCTGTTTATTTCCAAATATAAGTTCCAACATCTCCTGCATCGAGAGAGACTGCTGCCCATTTTCCATTAAATTTAATATTGAAAGTTTGGCTGGCAGATCCATCATTTTCTACAATCAATACTTTTGATCCTGAAGGAGTTAAGAAAGCAACATTCTGTAAATTTCCACTAATATTACTTCCGATTCTAACAGATCCGGCCGGTACAAATTTTGAAGCATGCGCAATAATATAATAGGCTACGTTACGCTGAAAATTATCGTTTGACGTTATCGTTATTGCCCCTTTGCAAGTTGTACAACCGCCTTGTGTATGAGGCTGAAAAGAAGCATTATTAGCCAAATTCCATTCTAATGCGTTTCTACTGTAATTTCTCATCGAACCAATAATAACATTTTTAAGATGCCATTTTAAATCTCCTCCAAAATCTCCGGTTGATGCTGTATATTGTTCTGTGAAATAAATGTTTTTGGTTGGATAAGCATTATAAACGTCTGATAATGCACTGATATCTCCCGCATACAAATGAAAAGCTGATCCGTCTACGAAAGGGAATGCACCGGCATCTGCTAAAATTACTTTAGGATAATTTGGATTATCGCAGTTATGATCGTAAGCAATGATTTTTGTTGTGATATTTGCAGTTTTAAATGCTGGTCCTAAATTATTTTTAATAAAGTCTGCCTGCTCTGTGGCCGCCATATACATACTCGGATTATTGCCGTCATGAAGTGGTTCGTTTTGTGGAGTTACGGCATCAATGGTGATTCCTTCAGCTTTCATCTGCTGAATGTATTTTACAAAATATTTTGCATAGACATCATAATATTCTGCTTTCAGTTTTCCGCCAATAAAACTGTTTTTATCTTTCATCCAAAGCGGTGCTGACCAAGGTGTTGCCAAAATCAAAATCTTAGGGTTTATTGTTAAGATTTCTTTTAAAACTGCAATTACATTTTTGTCTTTTTCTAAACTAAATTTAATCAGATTCAAATCTGTTTCTCCTGCTGCGAGGTCGTTGTAGGTATACGTTTCTGCACTTAAATCTGAAGCTCCAATGCTGATTCTTATATAACTTATTCCTATTGAATTTTCGGAAGCCCCAAATAATTCCTGCAAAAGAGCACTCCTTTTTGATGTATTTAACTGATTGATAACATCAACGCTGCCACTGGTTAACGTATATCCAAAACCATCAATAGTCTGATATTTTTGAGAAGCCTCAACCTCAATATTTGCATACGTATTACTTGTGGTGCCAAATCCCAAAATTCCGCCTTGTTTTGCCAGTAAAACACTTTGATTTCCTTTTGTAAGCCAAAAATCAATATCGTTGGTAACTGTAACCGGAGGATCAACAGGAATTGGATCGACAGCATCATTAGAAGACGAGCATTTTGCCTGAGCAAAGACTGCTATTGCAAAGAATAATGCCTTTATGGTATTTTTAAAATTTAATTTCATTTTTATAGTTTTTTTGGTTCCGAAACTAATACACAATAGTTTGTATAGCATGCGCCGGAATAGTTATAGTATTTTGCAAATCGTGGTTGATAAGGGTATAAACAATCTCTTCTGCTGATTGGTTCATAACAACTGTAATCAGCTTGTTATCAGAGTTTTTAAATGAGGTGCTTATTAATTTTTTATCGCTTATAGTTTGTATTATGCGTTTTGCATCCGGACGGATAAATTTTGACAGATGACCAATATAATAATACATTGGTGTGTAGATTAGTTCATCTTTTGCAAGATCTGCATGAATTGGCGCAAAGCAGAAATTACCAACATGATTTGGTCCTCCGTTCTGGTCCAAAAGAATATTCCAATCTGTCCAGCCGACTGTACCATTATTAAAATCGTTAATCATATTGATTCCGTATCTTTCTGCATTTCCCCAGAATTGAAATTTTTGTGCGTCAAATTTTTCAATGCATCCCTCGGTAAAAAGTAAATTTTTATTCGGAAAATCTTCGTGAACTTTTGCAACAGATTCGAATTTTGGAGGTCCGCCATTCCAAGTTTCATACCAATGAAATCCAATTCCCCAGGCATATTTTGAAACTTCCGGATCAGAGAAAACCAAGCTGGCTCTTTGCTCTAACATTTCGCCTCGGTTGTGGTCCCAAATAATAATCTTTTTAGAACCTAGACCTTCTTTTTTTAAAGTTGGTCCAAGAAAATTTTTGAGGAAATCTCTTTCGGCTTCAGGAGTATAGATACAAGATTCCCAGCGTTGTTTGGCCATTGGTTCATTTTGTATGGTTAATCCCCAAATCGGAATTCCTTCTTTTTCGTATGCTTTTATGAATTTTGAATAATAATCTGCCCAGGATTGAGCAAACTCAGGCAATAAAACGCCGCCGTGCAAAATATCATTATTATCTTTCATGAAAGCTGGGGGACTCCATGGACTAACAAATAAAGTTAGTTGTCCGCCGGCTGTTTTAATTGCTTTCTTGAGTAATGGAATTCTATATTTTTGATCGTGGTCTATGCTGAATGATTTTAAATCTTTATCTCCTTCTTTTATATAAGTGTAACTTTCGCTGCTAAAATCGCAGCTGTGTATATTTGTTCTGGCTAATGAATAACCAATTCCTTTGTTTGTGTCGTAATAAGCAGTTAAAAATTCCTGTTGTTTTTTTGGAGATAATTTAGCAAAAACTTCTGCACTCGCATCTGTTATTGCGCCGCCAATTCCTAAGAAAGTCTGATCTGTTTTTTCGGTATTTACTATAATAGAAACTGTTGATTTTGATTTTTGTAATGTTGTATTTGAAATTAAATTATTCGACAAAGACAACTTTAAGTTTGTATTTTCTGCAGTTGTATAGAGTTCTATTTTTTTGTTTGAATTGGATGAAACAGCCATATCACCCGCCGAAGTTTTTACTGAGGAACAACTCATTTGGAGTACTAAAATCGGAGCTAATAAAATTATTGGTATGACTTTCATTTAACTTTTAAAATAGATTTAATTGAAATTCAAGCAAAGCGAGGGTAAATCTTAATGATTCACCCTCGTTTTACTTACTACAAAATATTAATAAACAAGCGTTTGTATTGCGTGTGCAGGAATTCTAACTACAGTTTTTTCTGCACCAATAATTAAGTTATAGATCAATTCTTTCTCCGATTGATTCATTACGATTGTCGCCATTGTACCGTCTGCATTTAAAAATGAAGTACTTAACAGTGCGCTTCTGCTAACTGCAGTATTTACTCGTACGGCATTTAATCGAATGAATTTTGAAAAATGTCCTATATAATAATAAGACGGTGTGTAGATTAAATTTCCGGTTGTTGTATCAGCATGAATTGGTGCAAAACAAAAGTTCCCCACATGATTTGGACCTCCGTTCTGGTCTAAAAGAATATTCCAATCTGTCCAGCCGGCTGTTCCGTTATTGAAATCATTAATCATAGAGATTCCGTAACGTTCTCCGTTTGCCCAAAACTGATATTTTTTGGCATCAAATTTCTCCACACATCCTTCTGTAAATAATAGTTTTTTGTTTGGATATGCTTCATTAACCTTTGCTACATTATCAAACATTGATGCACCGCCAGACCAGTTTTCGTACCAGTGAAAACCCATTCCCCAAACATATTTTGAAGCTTCTGGATCTGAGTAAATTACGTTGGCTCTATAATTCATTAAATCACGATTATGATCCCATGCAATTATTTTTACATTTCCTAGTTTTTCTCTTTTTAACGTTGGACCCAGAAAATTTTTGATAAAATCTCTTTCATCTTCTGCACTGTAAATACATGATTCCCAAGTTTGAACTGCCATTGGCTCATTTTGAGTTGAAGTTCCCCAAATCGGAATTCCTTCTTTCTCATAAGCTTTTATAAATTTTGCATAAAAGTCTGCCCATGTCTGATAATATTCAGGTAATAGTTTCCCGCCTTTTAATACATTTTTATTGCTTTTCATAAATGCATTTGGCGACCACGGAGCAACATAGGTTGTTAATTTACCTCCTGCTGTTTTTATGGCTTGTTTTATTAAAGGAATACGAAATTGTCTATCATGATCAATAGAAAAAGTTTTTAAATCTTTATCACCTTCTTCGATATAGGAGTAGCTTCCACTGCTAAAATCAGAACTTTGTATCGTTGTTCTTAGCAAAGAATAGCCAATTCCTTTTTGTTTATCGTAATAGGCATTTAAAAATTCTGTTTGTTTTTCTTTAGAAAGTTTAGCAAAAATTTCGGCACTCGCATCGGTAATTGCACCGCCAATTCCCATAAAAGTCTGAAACTTTTTAGATGGTTCTACAAAAACAGATGTTTCGGTTTCCAGAGGCTGTTTTGATTCTGAAAAAGTCAGATTATCTGTTGTTGATAGTCGTAAATTCAAATCTTCAGCTGTTGTATAAACTGTTACTTTTTTTCCTTTGGTTGTAAATTCTTTTTTTGTTTTCTGTTGTTGTGCTAATGCCGTTAATGAAAACAAAAGGCATAGAATTTTTAAAGTATTTTTTCTCATTCTCCCTTAGTTTATTAGATTCTGAATTAAAGTATTACAGAAACGATTAAATAGTTTCTGGCTGTTTAAGGATTTAAAAAATAGCCCATACTCATAATGATTATGGGCTATTTACAACCAAACTTAAACTTAACTTAACTCTTTATTTTTCTCTCATTTAGATTTTTAGATTGTAAACTTATTGACCATTCTAATGCGGTCTAATCTTCCTGAGAATTATTTTTACAGCCATCCCAAATGTTCAGCTTATTATGTTCTAAGCTATATTTTTGCTATGATTGCTTACTATTTATTATTGATAATTAGGATTCTGTTTCAATTTAGTACCATTAAGTTCCGTGTAAGGAATTGGAAAAATCTCATCTGTTCCTGCATTAAAACCTCTGTCTGCTAATGCAGTTGCTGCATCTCCCCATCTTACTAAATCAAAGAATCTGTGTCCTTCACCAGCTAATTCCATTCTTCTTTCTAATTTAATGGCTGCTAATGTTACTGGAACAGGAGTTAATCCAACTCTAGCTCTAACGGCGTCTAGTAAAGCTTGCGCTCTTGCACCAGATCCTAAAGCTTCTGCTTCCATTAAGTAAGTATCTGCAAGTCTGATAACATACGAATTTTGTTTGTAATTTAACTCTTGGTTACCACCACCTGTACGAACATCTGATTGTCTTGGAAGATATTTATTCAAGAAATAACCTGTATCCTGATAAGCTGGAATGTAGTCTGCTTTACCAGCTGCTTTTAAAGCTTTTAAATCATAAATAGTAGCTCCAAATCTTGGATCATTTTTCATTACATCGTATAAATTTTGTGTTACAGGATTGAAAGCCCATCCTGAAGGAAGATCAGCAGCATCAGATCCTGTTGGTCTTGAATATCCTCTTGGTCCAATCATTTGGTTTAAAGAGTTACCTTCGTCTTTACCTTGCCCCCAAAAGGTCCAGTCAGTATTACCTGCACTACTATGAGATACTTCGATAAGTGATTCTGCATTAAATTTGTTAGAAGTAACCCATAAATCACTAAAATTTGTAAGCAATTTATTTCCGTATTGATTAGTCGCTCCAGGTGTACCATTTACTTCTGCTAAAACTGTCACTGCCTGAGTTTTTTTACCTTCAAACAAATACACTTTTCCAAGTAAGGCCTGAGCGGCACCTTTATTGAATCTTCCTGCTTCAGTTGCTGCTACAACAGTATTTGGAAGAGCAGGAATAGCTTCTAACAAGTCTTTTTCGATTTGTGCATAAATCACCTCTGGGGTTACCTGCTCAGGATTATAAATAGTCTGAGTGGTTAAAGGTTCTAGTACCAAAGGAATATTTTTAAACAATCTTACTAAATTGAAATAGTAAAATGCACGAAGTGTTTTAGCTTCTGCTGCGAATCTTGTTCTTACTGCATCAGTCATTGAAGCGGCAGGAAGTTTTGAGATCAGCATGTTTGCTCTCGCAACACCTTGATAATGATCGTTCCAGAAACTTCCTGGAATACTAATTGAACTAAGTGAATGCGTTGAAAAATTTTGAATTCCGTTTCCATCTGTTGAACTACCTCCGCCAGCATAAAAATCATCAGAACCTGCATTTAGCATTGCTACTAAATTTTCAAAACCTCCAGTATTTTTTCTTAATGGATCATAAGTTCCCATTAAAGCAGCATAACATTGTTGTTCGTTAGAAAAGTAGATGCTTGAGTCAAATTTCCCCTCTGGATTAATGGTTACGAAATCTTCAGAACAAGATCCCATAAAAGCCAGTGCAACAGCTGCGTATATATATTTAAATTTTTTAGTTTTCATAATTCTTTAATTTTTTTAAAATTGAACGTTAGCTCCTAACAGAAAAGATCTAGCTTGCGGATAAACTCCTTTATCTACTCCAAAAACCTGACCTCCAATTTCAGGATCGTATCCTGTATATTTGGTAAAAGTGATTAAGTTTTCTCCAGTTAAATAAAGACGAATTTTATCTGAACCAATTTTAGATGATAAGCTAGCTGGGAATGTATATCCAATCTGAACAATTTTTAAACGTGCGTAATTGCCGTTTTCAAGATAAAAATCAGACATATTAGTGTAGTTTTTGTTCGGATCATTGTTTGTTAATCTAGGATAATCATTAGAAGTTCCCTCTCCATGCCAACGATCTAAAGCATTTGTCTGGTAATTGGCATTTAATACATCTAATCTTCTTAAACCTTGGAAAATTTTACTTCCAGCAGCTCCTTGAGCAAATGCCATGAAATCAAAGTTTTTATAATCTAAGTTGATCGTAAGACCAAAAGTATATTTAGGGATATTTGTTCCTAAGTATCTTTTATCGTCATCTGTAATAGTACCGTCACCATTTGTATCTACCCAACGGAAATCTCCAGGTTTAGCATTTGGCTGAATCAAATTTCCTGCTGCATTTTTGTAGGCAGCAACTTCTGCAGCATTTTGGAAAATCCCAGCAGTTTTAAAACCATAAAACTCATTAAATGAATGGCCTACTTCTGTTCTTGTAACTGGTCCCATAGATTGAAAAGTAGCATCTCCTACAATGTAGTTAGTAGATGAACCTACATAAGTGATTTCATTTTTTAAGTAAGCAACATTAGCATTAACACCTAAATTAAAATCTCCAAGTCTTTTCTTGTATCCTAATTCAACTTCAAAACCACTGTTATTCATATCTGCAACGTTTGCAGAAGGCGCATCAACAACTCCTACATATCCAGGAATAACAACATTTCTTAAAATTCCAGTAGTTCTTTTCTTGTAGTAATCAAGAGTAAGTGTAAAATTATTAAAAACTCTTGCATCAAGACCAACTGTAGTTTGAGATGTTTCTTCCCATCCTAAGTCTGCGTTTGGTAAAGTAGAGTTACCATAACCTGTTGTAATATCTCCATTATTTCCAACAGAATAGTTGTATCCTCCAACAACTAAACCTCTGTACTTAAATTCTTCGATATTGTCATTTCCAACAACTCCATAACCTCCACGTAGTTTTAAACTATTAACTGTTTCGTTTTCTTTCCAGAATCCTTCTTTTGAAATTACCCATCCTAAAGAGAATGACGGGAAAACTCCCCATTTTTTATTTTCACCAAAACGAGTTGATCCATCACGACGAATAATTCCGGTAAAAAGATATTTCTCCATGTAATCATAATTCGCACGTAAGAATAATGACGCCAATTTGTGCTCAACTTTATCCTCTGTATTGGTAGATCTATCTGTTTGAGGAACATTAAAATTCCAAGAAGCATCTTTATAATTTGTTATTGGAAGTCCAAACATTGTTGTATTAACAACAGTTCCTATGTTTTCTACATAAGCACCTTGACCTGCTAAAACATTTACACTATGATTTCCAAATTTATTACTGTACGTCAAGATATTTTCAACAGTCCATGCAAATGATTTTTCATTGTTCTGGTTAAAGTTATTTTTGTCTGCTTTCATATTTGGATTTAAGAAGAAGACAGGTGTAAAAGCTTCGCTTCCCCAATAAGCTAACTTACCGCCAAGTGTAGTTCTAAATTTTAAATGACTCGTAATATTAGCCTCCAAATAGGCATTACCAACAAAATCATCCGACCAATTGTATCCTCCTAATCTTGTTTGGGTATAAGCTAGAGGATTTGTCATTTCTTGTTGTACTAAAGAAGAAATTCCGTAAGGATTTCCATTTCCGTCTCTAACAATATTTGGATTTGTATAAAAACCGGTATTAGCTACTGCTGGATCTGTAACCACTAAGGGAGTAAGTGGATCTAAGTTAATTGCAGAACTTAAAGGACCTCCAAACTCACTGTTTACGTTTCCTAAGCTTTTAGATTTTTGGCGTGTATATCCAAAAGTCTGTCCAAACGTAAAATAATCAGAGATTTTGTGTGTAGAGTTTAAACGGAAATTTTTCTTTGTATAATTTGAAATATCTGTTGTAACAATACCTTCCTGATCTTGTATACCAAAAGAAGCATAAAAAGTAGATTTTTCTCCACCTCCGCTAATGCTTAATTCATGAGTGTATCTCAGAGCTGAATCATTAAAAATTGCATCCTGCCAATCAGTACCTTTACCTAATCCTGCAATCTGTGTAGGAGTATATTTTATTGCTCCTCCATCATTCACCGATTTTTCATTCATTACTGTTGCATACTCTTGAGCATTCAATAAGTTTAATCTTTTAGCTGGTCCAGAAACACCTGCAAAACCACTATAGTTTACTGAAATCTTTCCTGATTTACCTTTTTTAGTTGTCACCAAGATTACCCCAGTAGCCGCACGAGTACCATAGATTGCGGCAGAAGCAGCATCTTTAAGAACCTCTACAGACTCGATGTCGCTTTGGTTAATAAAACCAATTGCACCAGCATCTACAGCAATACCGTCAACAACCCATAAAGGATCATTTCCACCTTCTCTAAAAGTAGTTATACCTCTAATACGAACTTTTGAGGCAGAACCTGGCTGCCCAGAAGTAGCCGCAACAGAAACTCCGGCAACTCTACCTTGCAAAGATTGTTCAACACGTCCGTTGGGAACTTTTTCAAGATCAGCTGCTTTTACACTAGAAATTGCTCCAGTAACAACCGATTTCTTTTGAGTACCATATCCAACAACCACTACCTCATTTAAAGACTGTGATTCTGGTTTTAATTGAATTGAAATTTTTGTTCTTCCATTTACAGCTTCATTTACTGTTGTATAACCTATGAATGTAATTGTTAAAGTTCCGTTTGAAGGAACCTGCAGTTGAAACTTTCCGTCAAAATCTGACGCAGTTGATTTTGTAGTGCCTTTTAATAAAACAGTTGCGCCTGGAACAGGCATTCCACTTTCATCATTTACAATTCCGCTGACTGTGACATCCTGCGCCACCGCCATAACCGAGAATAACAAAGACGAAACACAAAAAACAAGTAATTTTGTTAATTTCATTTTTCTAAAAATTTTGGTTAATTAATTAGTAATTTGATGCAATAATAATCTTAATTTTTTACTATCATCAATTAAATTTCACTACAAAAACACATCAAAGTAAAATTTTATACATTACAAAAACACATCATTTTTTTTATAACTGTATGATATATAATTAATTAAAATACAAATAAAGGATGTTATGAAAATGTTAATTGTAAAAATAAACACTACACTAGGATAAGAATGCTTATTTTTATAAAAAAAACAATAATCTACAACGAAATAGTAGGACAAATACCAAGTTAAAACCCTATTATAAAAGTACTTAACCATTAAATTTCCAAACAACCAGAAAAAATTATGAAATTGACAAAATCATATTTTTATATTACTTTTTTTACACTATTCACAATTACAATTTATGCACAAGTTAAAGATATCGGGCTTCCAGATGTAAGAAATTACAAACGAAATGAATACAAAGCAGGAACTCAAAATTGGAATATTGGCCAGGATAAAAATGGGAACATGTATTTTGCAAACAATAATGGTCTTCTCCAATTTGACGGATCTTCCTGGAGAAAATATCCGTTACCCAATCTAACTTCAGTCAGATGTTTAAAGATTGATGATTCAGGAAAAATATTCGTTGGAGGATATAATGAGTTTGGATACTTTAATTCTGATAATAAGGGAAAACTCAAATACACTTCATTATCACAATATGTAGATAAAAATAAAATTAAGATAATTGATTTCATCTGGAAAATCCACTCTTTTAAAAACCAGATCATTTTTCAATCTTTTGCGAGGGCATATATTTTTAAGAATGGAAAATTATCAATTCTAAAGGCGCCAAAACGTTTTCAGTTTTCATTTGTAGTAAATAATAAACTCTACTTTCAAGATGTCGAAAAAGGCATTTTAGAATATAAAGAAGGCAAACTATACCCATTACCCAACACAACATCTCTAAACAATACAGAGATATGGGGAATGTACGCAATAGGAAAAAACAAAACTCTAATAATAACCCTGGAAAAAGGCTTATTTATTTATGAAAACAACATTATTACTCCTTGGAATACTGATGCAAATAATTTTGTAAAGAAAAATAATTCACTTGGTGGCGCAATTATCAATAATAAGTTCATTGTTTTAAACTCTGTATTAGATGGTATTATCATATGCGATTTTGGAGGGAAGATAATTCAGCATATCAACCAAAACAAAGGATTGCAGAACAATACAGTTTTAACCTCTTTTAGAGATAATAAAAATAATCTTTGGCTTGGACTAGACAACGGTATCGCCTTTGTCAACGAAAGTTCTCCATTCACATATTTCGGCTTCAGCTATGACATCAGTACCGTTTATGCTTCAGTAATTCATCAGGGCAATTTGTATGTAGCAACAAATCAGGGAGTTTTTTATCACGATTGGAACAGCAATTTTAAGCAAGATGTTTTTAAATTAGTCGAAGGAACTACGGCACAATCCTGGAATGTTCAGGTAATTGATGGTGAACTTATTTGTGCTAATAATAGAGGCGCACTAGCCATAAATGGAGGAAAAGTAACTAAAATAATTGATTCTAAAGGTTACTTTGGCTTTAAGCAGATACCAAATCATTCTGGTTTTTATATCGGCTCAAATTATGATGGTTTTGCTGTTTTTGAGAAAACATCAAATGGATTGGTTTTTAGAAATCAAATCTTGGGATTTGACAAGTCATCAAATAGTTTTGAACTTGACGAAAATTATTTATGGCTCAAAAAAGATGAATCACTTTATAGAATGCTTCTCAGCGATAATTTATCCAGATTTTCTTCGATCAAAAAAATAGACAGACTTACTTCTAAATTTAAAAATATTGGAAGTCTGCAAAAAATTGACGGGAAAGTTTATTTTCAGGTCAGCAATCATTTTTACAAGTATTCAAATGAACAAGATTTGTTTTATGAAGATGCAAACCTAACCAGATTATTTAAAAACATTCCAATGATCAGTGCTTTGAGCGAAGATTCTCAATCTAATCTATGGTATGCGTTTGATGAATCTTTAGGCGTTTTGATGAAAAAAAACAACAAATACACAAATGTTGTTGCACCATTTTCGAATCTGACTGGAAATTTAGTCAGCAATTATTTATCAGTAAACACTATTGATCCAAACAACATTTTTATCGGATTAACAGATGGATTAGCGCATTATAATTCTAATTTATTAAACAACGTTTCCAATAAACCGAAGGCTTTTATTAGAAGTTTTTCATTTCCCGGCGATACCATTGTTCTTGGCAACAACCAAAACAAAATCGAAAACATCAGAATTCCGTACGCATCAAACCATGTTCGCTTTACGTTTTCATCTCCAACTTACGAAAACCTCGAAAATGTACAGTTTTCATATCAATTAGAGCCTTTCGATGATCGATGGAGCAATTGGTCTAACATTTCTATTAAAGAGTACACCAATTTAAGAGAAGGAGATTATACAATGAATGTAAAAGTTAGAAACAGTAACGGAATTCAATCAGAGGCTTCAACGATTACGTTTACCATTTCTCCACCATGGTACAGACACTTTTTAGCATATATGTTCTATTTTATCTTCTGTCTTATAGCAATATATACGATTTCTAATCGAATAAAAATTAAGATTAGAAAGAACAAATATTACGAAACCATAGAACAAAGAAGGTTATATCTTGAAAAAGAGTCCCGAATAAGACAGGAACAATATGATCTTGAAAAAGAAATTGAAAAGCTGAAAAACGATAAGCTGCAAATCAAAATTTTAGCAAAAGACAAAGAGCTGGTGAGTAACTCGCTTCAGGTTGTAAAGAAAAACAAGATATTAAACGGAATCATTCATAAACTTAAGGAAATTGATGTTGAAGCGCTCGATGATTCTACCAAATTTCAAGTTAGCAAACTAAATAAAAGTATTGTAAAAGAAGTTAACACAGACAAGAGCTGGAAAGATTTAGAAAAGCACATTAAAAACGTACATTTTGAATTCTTAAAACGTTTAAAAGAAAAGTATCCTACAATTTCTCCTCGTGAGCTCGATTTATCGACTTATTTATTAATGAATATGTCAACTAAGGAAATAGCAGAAATCATGAACATTTCTACTGGAGGCGTCGAACTTGCCCGCTATCGACTGCGAAAAAAACTGGGTTTAAATAAAAAAGAAAATTTAATTGGATTTTTAATGAATATTTAAAAAACAAGAAAGCCATTCGTCGCAGCGAATGGCTTTCTTGTTATGATATATATTCTAATGTCCGCTCCAGAGCCATTCCTCTTGAACCTTTTATTAAAATGGTATTCTCATTAAAATGAATGGTTTTTAGAAATTCTATAAAGGAATCAAAAGTTTCAAAAAACTTAATGTTTTCAGCAGCTATTCTGTTTTCATAAAAAGCTTTTCCAATAAAGTAACAAGTAAAATGATGCTTTCCTGACAAAGAATCAACAATGATTTTATGTTCTTGCTGACTTTCATTTCCTAATTCAAACATATCCCCCAAAATCATAATCTTATTCTGATTTTCGAGTTGTAAAAAATTAGTAATTGCCACTTCCATGCTACTTGGATTAGCATTATAGGCATCTAAAATAATTTCGTTTGACCCTTTTTTTAGCAATTGAGATCTATTATTTGCCGGGATATAATTTTCAATTGCTTTTTTTATCTTGTCGTCTTCTACTTTAAAATAACGTCCAATAGAAACTGCTGCATTAATATTATTAGCATTATACAGCCCTATCAAATGAGATGCAATAGTGAAATCCTTATATTCAATTTTAACAAAAGGACTTGCCTCAATAGCACTAATATTGACATCAGCTTCTTGTTTCTGAACTCCAAATGTAAATGATTTTATCCCTTTTGATTTCTCAATCTGAATTGAATCTTCAAGATTAACAAAAACTATTTTGCTGTTTTTAGAAAGATATTGATACATTTCACTTTTACCGGCAATTACACCTTCAACACCGCCAAAACCTTCTAAATGCGCTTTTCCAAAATTAGTAATATAACCAAAATCGGGCTGAGCAATTTCACATAAAAACTCAATTTCTTTTTGATGGTTTGCCCCCATTTCAACGATACCAATTTCTGTCTCTTTTGTAAAAGAAAGCAAAGTTAACGGAACACCAATATGATTGTTTAAATTTCCAATAGTTGCTTTTGTTTTAAACTTTTCAGCTAAAACTACATTGATAAGCTCTTTTGTTGTTGTTTTTCCATTACTCCCTGTCAGGGCTATTATAGGAAGTTTTAAATAAGAACGATGAAAGTTCGCGAGTTCCTGAAGTGCTTCTAAACTGTTATCAACCAAAATAGTTCTTTGATCTACAATATAAGCTGGATTATCAATAACAACATACAATGCACCTAAATCAAGAGCTTCTTTAGCGAAAGTATTAGCATCAAAATTTTCTCCTTTGATGGCAAAAAACATAGAATCCTTCTCAATCTTTCTAGTGTCAATTGAAAGGGATTTACATTGCAAAAACAAGTTATGAAGGTCTTGAATATTCATTTAATTATATTTTAATAAGTCATAAAAGTAGAAAAAAAACAATAAAAAAATTCCAAATTCCATACTGAATATTCAGCTTTTGGAATTTGGAATTTTTTATATTGGAATTTCTAAATCTTAATTCCTTGGTGATTTTCTTCTTTCAGTTTTAGCACCAACTCTAGACATTGCACATCTAAATCCAATGTAGTCAGTTGCCATATCTTGAGGGAAATATCTTCTTTGAGCTGGATCTAACCAATAAGCTCTATCTCTCCAAGAACCTCCTTTGTAAACTCTTACCTTATCATCGATCAAAGTAGTACGTTTACTAGAGTTATCATATTTTCTTGTCATTTTACCTAAACTATCTGTAGTGATATTATGTTTAGGAGAATTGTACATCGTTTGATCTGTTTTTGCTCCAGACTCAGGATCTCCAAAGTCAAAATATTTAGATGATTGTTTATCACCATCTCTATAATTGATATTGTCGCTTGTACTGAAGTTTGTTCTCAAATACGTTTCATTTTCGTCAACTGGAACCTGAGCAATTTCTCCTGGAAGATTTCTTGCAACAACTTTTCCATTACTTAAAGTATCGTATTTAATAGTAGCTGGAGTAACAATTTCTAACTTACCGTCTTTACCAATTTTGTTTTTCCCGTATTGATTTCCTCTAAAATAGTTGAAATCATTTGCTTCGTTATCAATAATAGGTCTGTAAACATCGGCAACCCATTCTGCAACGTTACCAGCCATATCGTATAAACCGAAATCATTAGCGGCATAGCTTTTTACAGCATTTGTAATATCTGCACCATCATCAGACCAACCTGCAATTCCACCGTAATCACCGTTTCCTTGTTTAAAGTTAGCCAATTGATCACCTTTGTTTTTACGTTTAGATGAACGAGTATAATCACCAGACCAAGGATATTTCTTTTGTCCTTTATATATATTGTATTCTCTTTGTCCAACATCAGCTGCTGCTGCATATTCCCATTCAGCTTCGGTAGGAAGTCTATATTCTGGCAAAATAACACCTGAAGAACGTTGTGCATAAACATTTTTTTCTTCTGGAACTACTCCGTCTTTACCAGCTTTTGGTCTTCTTCCGTTAGGGTTTTTCTTCAATACCAACTCTTCGTTTCCTCCGTATGTTGTTGATGGAGACGCAAGATATCCTTCTGTATTAAACAAACTTTCTGCAGTAACATCTTGAGATTTAGCACCTTTTTTAAGATATCCGTTTTTCTCCAAAACTGCTTCGTTTACACGGTCAGTTCTCCATTTACTAAATTCAACAGCCTGAATCCAGTTTACACCTACTACAGGATAGTTTGCGTATGATGGATGTCTCAAATAGTTATTAGTCATCGTTTCATTATAACCTAAACGATTTCTCCAAACTAAAGTATCTGGCGATGCTCCTTCGTAAATATTTTTGTAATTTTCTTCTGTTGGAGGAAACACTTTCTTTAACCACTCAAGGTACTCTAAGTACATACCATTAGTAACCTCAGTTTCATCCATGTAGAATGACTGAACGTGTTGTTGAGTTGCTGTGTTATTCCAATCATGCATAACATCATCTTGTACTTTACCCATAGTAAATGTACCTCCTTCAACAAAAACTAAACCAGGACCAGCCTGTTGTTTTTTCCCTGCGTTTCTAGCAGCAGTTCCATTCTGACTATCTACATCCCAACCAGTGGCTCTAGAAGCATGGCTTGAACTCGATTTTTTGCTACAACTAGCCGTGCCCAACATCAATACCATTGACATCATTAATTGCAAGACTACAATTTTGTTTACTTTCATACTCATTCTTAGGTGATAAATTTAGGTGCTGCAATATAATAATTAACATTTAATTAGCAACATCTGTTCTAATAATTTTATTTAGCTGTTTTTTACCAGAAAATAACCTATAGTTACGAACGCAAAAATATACTTTTTATTATTTACTATAACATGAAATACTATATTTTTACTAGCCAAAATGATTTTAAATTAATTCCGTTTTTTTGACCGATGAAACAGGCCCTAATCTTATACCTTTTTTTGATTCCAATTATCTCATTTTCCCAGATAAATGGGAGCTTAACGCTGGATTGGCAAGCCAAAAAAGAAGTAAGTTTTGGTGATAGGAAAATTATTATTCCTTACTTTTCCGGAAGTCATTTTCGCTTCGATGCTGGCAAAAAAAGCATAACCTTACTGCTAAACCTGGGAACATCGAACTATTCTAACAACAATTCTGTGCAGCTAAGCAGCATTTTTTACGAGACCATTTCAGCAGCCGAATTAGGAGATTTAACACTCTCAAACATACCTGACAAGCCCAACGAAACGCTGCAAACAACATCAGCAAGGGATAAAACGCATACTTTTATTTCACTTTCACCAATAATAAAAGAAGGAAACACCTTTAAACGCATTAAATCATTTTCTTACAATATAAATAACAGTACATCTAAAAACAGCAGTTCTTCAGCTTTTCAAAAATCAAATCAAATTTCAAATTCAGTTCTGGCGTCTGGAGATTGGTATCGATTTTACATCGAGAAATCAGGCGTTTATAAAATCTCGAAGTCTTTTTTGCAAAGTTTAGGATTCGATCCCGGCAAAGTTGATCCTAGAAAAATTAAAATTTACGGTAATGGCGGTAATATGCTTCCTCTTGCAAATAATGTATATTATCCAGAAGATCTAACTGAAAATGCGCTACAAATTGCCGGAGAAAATGACGGCGTCTTTAATAATGAAGATTATATCCTTTTTTATGGCGAAGGAGTTGAAAACTGGAATACAGAAAGTCAAACCAATATTAATGCATATAGCACAAAATCATATTATTATATCACAACTACAGGTGGAGATGGCAAACGAATTTCACCATTCAACCAGCCTACTAACAACAGTACATTAGAATTAAGCACTTATGACGACTATCAACACCATGAAATTGACAAAATAAATATAGCTCATACAGGCCGTCAATGGTTTGGAGAATCATTTGACATCAATGCAGAACAGGAATTTGATTTTAATTTTCCAAATCTTGAAACTTCAACACCAATCAAAATAGAATTAAGCGTTGTTTCAGCAGCCTATACTCCTACTTCATTTGTAGTATCCGGAAATGGACAAACGATCGGAACATTAAACTTCAACACTTTAGTATCAAATTCTGACATCAAATTTTACAGTAGAAATCTGCCTGCAAACAGCACATTTACTGGCGCAGAGAATGTAAAAATAAAACTTACCTATAATAATAATGGTGTACCGGGATCTAAAGGCTATCTGGATTATATTAATTTAATAGCCAAAAGAAAGTTATTAGGAATCGGGAAACAATTTAAATTCCAGTATGATTTAGCAGGCTCAGTTACCGGAACAGTAAACTACACGATCGGAAACGCCGCTGGTATTTCTCAAATTTGGGATATTACAGACCTATATAATGTATCAAAAGCTGAAACTGCAAATCAAACCTCTTTCAGCTTCAAAGCCACTTTAGGCGAAATCAGAAAATATATTGCTGTTGATCCTGCAGATTATTATACTCCTTTAAAAGAAAGTCAATCAAAAATTGCCAATCAAAATTTAAAAGGAACTCTTTTTAAGAATGCTCAAAATACTTTTCAGGATATAGACTATGTAATTGTTACGCCCAGATCATTAGTATCTCAGGCAGAGAATTTAGCCAATTTTCATCGAACGTATTCTAATTTAAATGTAAAGGTAATTTCTTTAGAAAATATATATCAGGAATTCTCTTCTGGAAAACAAGACGTTGCTGCTATCAGAAACTGCATTCGATACATTTATGAAAACGCTTCTTCTCCAGAAAAAAGAATAAAATACCTAAACATGTTTGGCGATGCTTCATACGATTATAAAGACCGCACTGTAAACAATAATAATATTGTACCTACCTATCAATCCTTAAGAAGTGATACTGTTGGAGAAGGTTCTTTTGCTTCAGACGATTTTTTCGGACTTATGGATTCTGATGAAGGAAACATTCTTTATTATGCAACCGGGATTGATATAGCCGTCGGACGAATGCTGGTTTCTGATAATGCTCAGGCTCAGGAGATGGTAAATAAAGTTTTAGAATACCATAATATTAAATCTTTTGGAAACTGGAGAAACAATTTTGTTTTAATCAGCGATGATTCTGATCAAAGTTCTGATGCCACACTGCAGGCACGCCAAAACAGCTTAGCAGATCTAATAGCCACAGAAAAACCATTTTTTAATATCGATAAAATTTTTCTTGATTCTTACACACAGGAAGCTTCGGCAGGAGGATCAAGATATCCTAAAGCAAGAACTGATATATTTAATGCTTTTGAAAAAGGCGCTTTAGTATTTAATTATTTAGGACACGGAGGAGAAGACGGACTAGCCAGCGAACGCATTTGGGAAAAATCTGATAGTCAAAACTTAAACAACCAATACAAATATCCATTATTTATTACTATAACCTGCGAGTTTTCCCGATTTGATGATCCTACAAGGCCAACTGCCGGCGAATATACTTTCTGGAATCCTAAAGGCGGAGCTATTTCCATGCTTACCACAATTCGCGAAATAGGTCAGCCTAATGCAGAAAATTTTAGCGACGGTTTAGCAAAAAACCTTCTCTCTTATGGATCAAATCAATATACAACTATTGCAGAAGCGCTTAGAATTTCTAAAAATGAAGACCCAAGCTCGTCGAGTAATGTTGTTTTTTATATTGGTGATCCCGCCTTAATGCTGGCAATTCCAAAACCTCGAATAATTCTAACAAAAGTAAACGACATTGCAGTATCACAGCAAATTCCTGACTTTAAATCATTAGCAAAAATTAAAATATCAGGCGAAATTACAGATGAAAATAATATTCTTTTAAGCAATTATAATGGAGAATTAGCGACTTCAATTTTTGATAAATTAATCACGACTTCTACTTTAAACAATGATGGTTTTAGCCCTGTAATGCAATTTAAGACACTCGGAGAAACTATTTTTAGAGGAAATGCTTCTGTCACCAACGGTCAATTTGAGTTTAGTTTTGTTGTACCAAGAGATATTAGAATTCCGGTAGACAATGGAAGAATTAGCTTTTATTCGAAAAAAAATGAGGTTTTAGAAAACCAGTCAGGTTATAATAACGTTATTAAAATAGGAGGAATTAATGAAAATGCAGCGCAGGACAATATAAATCCGAAAGTTAAGTTATATATGAATGATGAGACTTTTGTGTCAGGAGGTATTACAAACGAATCTCCATTCCTTTTAGCGTTTCTTGAAGACGAAAACGGAATCAATACAGCAAGCGGCATCGGACATGATATTATAGCGGTTTTGGATGGAGATGTATCTAATCCTTATATATTAAACGACTATTATCAGACAAAACTAGACGATTATACCAATGGAAATTTACGTTTTCCTTTAAGAAATCTAGCTCCGGGATTGCACACAATAAGCTTTACTGCTTGGGATGTTTACAACAATCCGGTAACAAGCGAAATACAATTTACAGTTGTTGGAGACGAATCATTGACATTAACACACGTTCTAAATTATCCGAATCCTTTTTCAACTTATACACAGTTTTGGTTTTCACACAATCGACCATATGAACCTTTAGATGTTCAGGTTCAAGTGATGACTATTACCGGGAAAGTGGTTTGGACAAAAAATCAAATAATTACAACAGAAGGTTTTTTATCACGAGAAATAACATGGGACGGGAGAGATGATTTTGGGGATAGAATCGGAAAAGGAGTTTATATATATAAACTCACAGTTAAATCAAATTTAACAAATAAAAAAGCAGAAAAATATGAAAAGCTTGTAATCCTTTAATTATATATATTTGCATCACCTAAATTATATTAACCCCATAATGAGAAAAATATCACTTTTACTAATTTGCTTTTTAATTATTTCATACGCTAAAGCTCAAGAACTACAACCTATTACTACTGGAGTTCCATTTTTATTAGTTGCAGCAGATGCCAGAGCGGCCGGTTTGGCTGATCAGGGTGTTGCTACTTCTGCTGATGCCTTTTCTCAGCAATGGAACCCTGCCAAATACGCTTTTTCTGTAGACAAACAAGGTTTATCTATAAGTTACACCCCGTATTTGACAGATTTAGCAAATGACATTTCACTCGGACAAGTAACCTATTATAACAAAATTAATGAGCGAAGCGCCTTTGCGGGAAGTTTTCGTTATTTTGGTTTTGGAGGAATCGAGCTTAGAGAAACCGGCGACCCAAACGAAGCCGTAAGAGAAGTAACTCCTAACGAATTTGCCCTGGACGGATCATACTCCTTAAAATTAAGTGATGAATTTTCTATGGCAGTTGCCGCGAGATTTATCAACTCTAATTTGAAAGTTGCTTCAGAAAATGTAGATGCAAAAGCTGCAAGCACATTTGCAATAGACGTCGCTGCATTTTACCAATCTGAAGAAATTGCCTATACAGACTTTAACGGAAGATGGAGAGCCGGTATCAACCTGCAAAACATGGGTCAGAAAATAAGTTATGATAATGATGATATAAGTTCAAACTTTATACCTGCAAATCTGAGATTAGGTGGAGGTTTTGATTTTATTTTAGACGATTATAATAAGGTTGGAGTAAGTGTAGAGTTTTCTAAACTTATGGTTCCAACTCCTCCAGGACCAGGAACTGCAGTAGATTTAAACGGAAATGGAAACTTTACAGATCCAGGAGACATTTCGCAGCAAGAAGCAAACGACATCAGCTACAATAAATACAATGATATTGGATGGGTTTCTGGAATGTTCAAATCTTTTGGAGATGCACCAGGCGGATTTAGTGAAGAGTTAAAAGAAATAACATACAGCGTAGGAGCAGAATATACTTATCAAGATGCTTTTGCAATGCGTTTAGGATATTTTCACGAAAGTCCGGAAAAAGGAGCCAGAAAATTTTTCTCATTAGGAGCTGGTTTCAAATATAACGTAGTAAAAGTTGATGTTTCTTATTTATTTTCGGCGTCAAATGTTAAAAATCCTTTAGAAAACACACTTCGCTTTTCTTTAACCTTTAACTTTGGAGACAAATACGAAGTTTATTAAACAATAAAATATAAAGCAATACAAATCCAAATTTCTATTTTTTAGGAATTTGGATTTTTTTTCCCATAAAAACAATGAAAGAAATAAGCATAACATCATCATTTACAGTTTACGAAAGCCTTGCAGAACTCCCTACAGAAATTCAGGACTTAATGAACGAGGCTGTTGAAGTTCGTAAAAAAGCTTACGCCCCCTATTCGCAATTTAGAGTTGGAGCAGCTTTACTTCTTGACAACGGAAAAACAATTTTAGGATCAAATCAGGAAAATGCTGCATATCCATCAGGATTGTGTGCAGAGCGAACTGCTATTTTTTATGCCGGAAGCGCTTATCCTGATGCAAAAATTTTAAAAATGGCTATTACTGCCGCTTCAGACACTAATCAGACCACTGCTCCAATCCCGCCTTGCGGTTCTTGCCGACAGTCAATTGCAGAATACGAAATCAGACAGGAAACCCCTATAGAAATCTATTTTATGGGTGAAATTGGTGAGGTTTATAAATCTTCATCCCTAAAAAATCTGCTCCCTTTTATGTTTGATAAAAAGTTCTTGTAAAAAAAAGCCAAAAAGTAGCTTTTAAATTTTAGTTCTTAATAGGAAAGTCTTATTTTTGCATCCCGACCTTTCGGGCGCAAATTTGTGGGAGGAAACTATTTTGCGTTACAGGCAACAATTGATAACACAACAACTTTAGCAAAAGAAAGAATTCAAATGAAAGAAGTTACAAAAGAGGTATATTTAAAGTGGTACGAAGACATGCTGCTTTGGAGAAAGTTTGAGGACAAACTTGCAGCGTTATACATTCAACAAAAAGTTAGAGGTTTTCTACACCTATATAATGGTCAGGAAGCTGTATTAGCAGGTGCTTTACATGCAATGGACTTGACTAAAGACAAAATGATTACTGCTTACAGAAATCACGTACAGCCAATTGGTATGGGAGTTGATCCTAGAAACGTTATGGCGGAACTTTTAGGAAAAGTAACAGGAACTTCTAAAGGTATGGGAGGTTCTATGCATATTTTCTCTAAAGAACACCGTTTTTACGGAGGTCACGGTATCGTGGGTGGACAAATTCCGGTAGGAGCTGGTTTAGCTTTTGCTGATAAATATTTTAATACTGGCGGTGTTACCATGACTTATTTTGGTGATGGAGCTGCTAGACAAGGTTCTCTTCACGAAGCTTTTAATATGGCTATGTTATGGAAATTACCAGTTGTATTTATCGTTGAAAACAACGGTTATGCAATGGGAACTTCTGTAGAAAGAACTGCTAACCATACTGATATCTGGAAACTTGGTTTAGGATATGAAATGCCTTGCGGACCTGTTGACGGAATGAATCCTGTAAAAGTTGCTGAAGCAATGCATGAGGCAATCGAAAGAGCGCGTCGCGGCGACGGACCAACTTTCCTTGAAATGAAAACGTACCGTTACAGAGGACACTCTATGTCTGATGCACAATTATACCGTTCTAAAGAAGAGGTTGAAGAATACAAAAAAATCGACCCTATTACTCAGGTTCTTGATGTAATCATGGATCAAAAATATGCTACACAGGAAGAAATCGAAGTAATTGACCAAAGAGTTAAAGACTTAGTTGAAGAATGTCAGAAATTCGCTGAAGAATCTCCATATCCAGACTTACAACAATTATACGATGTAGTATACGCACAAGAAGACTATCCATTTACACCTCATAAACTATAACATCATGGCGATTAAAGTAACAATGCCTCGTTTGAGCGATACTATGACGGAAGGAACGGTAGCGACTTGGTTAAAAAAAGTAGGCGACAAAATTAGCGAAGGAGATATCTTAGCTGAAATTGAAACAGATAAAGCAACAATGGAGTTCGAATCTTTTAACGAAGGAACTCTTTTACATATCGGAATTCAGGCTGGAGAAACTGCTCCAGTTGATTCACTATTAGCAATCATTGGTAATGAAGGAGAAGATATTTCGGCTCTTTTAGCTGGTGGTGATGCTCCTGCTGCTAGTCCAGAAGCTTCTGCACCAAAAGCGGATGCTCCTGCTGCTGAAGCAAAAACTGAAACTGCTGCTCCTGCTAAAGCAGCAACTGAATTACCTAAAGGTGTTGTAGTAGTAACTATGCCACGTTTGAGTGATACAATGACTGAAGGTACAGTGGCAACTTGGTTAAAAAAAGTTGGAGATGCTGTAGCAGAAGGTGATATTTTAGCAGAAATTGAGACAGACAAAGCTACAATGGAGTTTGAGTCTTTCAATGCTGGTACATTATTATACATCGGAATTCAAGAAGGAAATACTGCTCCTGTTGACAGCTTATTAGCTATCATTGGACCTGCAGGAACTGACATTTCTGGAATTGCTGACAATTATACTGCCGGAGGCGTTGCACCTGTAAGTGCTCCTGCTGCCGAAGAAACAAAAGCTGCTCCAGCTGCTGAAAAAGCACCGGAAGCCGTTGCTGAAACTTCAAACGGAAGAGTTTTAGCTTCACCTTTAGCTAAAAAAATTGCTTCTGATAAAGGAATTCAATTAAACCAGGTTAAAGGATCTGGAGAAAATGGACGTATCGTAAAAAGCGATATCGAAAACTTTACACCAGCTGCACAGGCACAACCTGCTGCAAAAACTGATGCAAAACAAGAGACTGCTGCACCAGCTGCTCCAAAAGTTTTTGTTCCTGCAGGAGAAGTTTTCACAGAAGAGATCAAAAACTCTCAAATGCGTAAAATTATTGCAAAACGTCTTGCTGAATCATTATTTACTGCACCTCACTACAACTTAGTGATCGAAGTAAGCATGGACGATGCAATGGCTGCAAGAGCAACTATCAATACTGTTCCGGACACGAAAGTATCTTTTAACGATATGGTAATTAAAGCTTGTGCTTTAGCATTGAAAAAACATCCAAAAATTAACTCTCAGTGGAAAGAAGATGCTATCATAATTAACCACCACGTAAATATTGGTGTTGCTGTAGCAGTAGAAGACGGATTGGTAGTTCCTGTATTGAAATTTACAGACGCTATGAGTTTATCTCAAATTGGTGCTTCGGTAAGAGATTTAGCAGGAAGAGCTAAAAACAAAAAATTAGGCCCTCAGGAAATGGAAGGAAGTACTTTTACAGTATCTAACCTTGGAATGTTTGGTATTACTGAATTCAATTCAATTATCAACCAGCCAAACTCTGCTATCCTTTCTGTAGGTGCAATTGTTGAGAAACCAGTCGTTAAAAACGGTCAGATTGTAGTTGGAAACACTATGATGTTATCATTAGCTTGTGACCACAGAACAATTGACGGTGCAACTGGCGCTCAATTTTTACAAACACTAAAACAATACATCGAAAGCCCAGTTACAATGTTGGCATAATTTCAATGTCAGCCTGAGCCAAGCTTAAGGTATTTATAATAAAATCCCGTTTTGTTTATTCAAAACGGGATTTTTTGTTTAATTTTCATCCCAAATTCAATACTTCATAACATGAAAAAACTAATCATTGCAGTCTTATTTCTGACAGCAATTGCCTGCCAGAAAAAAGAGCAAACCGAAAAAATAGCTGCCGTTATTGACGAACACAGCTACTCTAAACCAGAACTTGCAGTTGTAAAACATTTGGATCTTGACATTAAAGTTGATTTTGAAACGCAGACTATTTCTGGAAAAGCTTCTTGGACAATTGACAATAGCAGCAAAGGAAATGAAATCATTTTTGACGAAAATACTCTTAACATTACCAAAGTAACTTTAGGTGATGACGAAAAGGAAACAAAATTCGAATTAGGTACAAACGTGGAATTTCATGGAAAACCACTTCATGTTACCATCGAACCTAATACAACTAAAGTAAATATCTACTACAGCACAACAAAAGATGCTGTTGCTTTGCAATGGTTAAAACCGGAACAAACTGCTGACAAAAAGAAACCGTTTCTTTTCTCTCAAGGAGAAAGCATTTGGTCCCGTACTTGGATTCCGTGTCAGGATTCACCGGGAGTTCGTTTTACTTATAATGCAAAAGTTACGGTTCCAAAAGATTTATTAGCGGTAATGAGCGCTGTAAATCCACAGAAGAAAAATGATACAGGAGTTTATACTTTTAAACAAGATAAAGCAATCCCTTCTTATTTAATGGCTATTGCTGTTGGAGATATTGAATTTCAATCTATCGACAACAGAACCGGAGTTTACGCAGAACCATCTATGTTGAAAAAATCAGCTTGGGAATTTGCTGAACTTGGAAAAATGGTTGTGGCCGCCGAAAAGCTTTATGGACCTTATCGCTGGGGACGTTATGACGTTTTGGTTTTACCTCCAAGTTTCCCGTATGGCGGAATGGAAAATCCAAACCTAACTTTCTTAACTCCCGGAGTTATTGCAGGAGACCGTTCATTGACAAGTTTGTTAGCGCACGAATTAGGTCACAGCTGGAGCGGTAACTTAGTAACCAATGCGACTTGGGATGATATTTGGCTAAACGAAGGTTTTACAACTTATGTTGAACACCGAATTGGCGAAGCAATCTTTGGCAAAAAAGAATTTGAAATGCAAAACGTGATCACTCGTAAAGAATTGATCGATAACGTAGCAGAATATGGTGATACAAATCCGGATACAAGATTAAAAGTCAGCTTGACTGGAAGAAATCCGGATGATGGAATCAGTCAAATTCCATATGTAAAAGGATATGCTTTTTTAAGAGTTATTGAAAATGCCGTTGGGCGCGAAAAATTTGATTCGTTTATCAAAAATTATTTTGATTCGCATGCTTTCAAATCAATTACAACAGAAGATTTTGTGAAATATTTAAACGAAAATCTAATCAAAGATGACAAAGCTTTAGCAGATAAAATAAAATTAGACGACTGGATTTACAAGCCTGGGATTCCATCAAACATTACTCCGGTAAGTTCAGCGGATTTTGATGCTATCGATGCTATCCAAAAAAACTGGAGAGAAACTGGTGTTGCAGGTTTGAGTAAAAAAATTACAACAACCGCAGAAAAACAGCATTTTATAGATCATCTTCCAGCTGATATTACAGTAAAAGAGATGGAAGCAATTGACAAAGAATTCAACTTTACAAAAGGCGGAAACTTCATTATCAAACGTCAATGGTTTGTTCAGGCAATTCGTCATCAATACAAAACTGCAAATCCTGCAATCGAGCAATTTTTAATTGGAATTAGCAGAACTGGATCTGTAATGATGCTTTATAAAGAAATGGCAAAAACTCCGGAAGGAAAAGTTTGGGCGAAACAGATTTTTAACAAAGCTAAATCTGGTTATCATGCTACAACGATTCAGGCTGTTGAAGGTATTTTGAAATAAGTTCTTCAAGAATATAATTTTAAAAATAGGTTGTCCTTGAAGGGACAACCTATTTTTTTTACATATTGCTTGTCATTTCGTAAGGAGAAATAAAACTCATAAATCGATAAAGATTAGAGAATTTCTGTGGGTGATTTTCTCGTTCCTCGAAATGACAAGATTACGGAAGTGGTTGGTGAGGAACTTTGTCAAAGTTTGAAACTTTGACAAAGTTGATTACACACAAAGTCTGTCATTCCTCACAAATAAACAAAAACATTATTGTGAAAACGAATGCCCTAGCCCAGATTGAAGTGGAAAGCCCGGAACTCAAAAACCTGATTTTCTTGCCAGAAAACAGCGACTCCCGAGGCTTCGGGAGAAGCTCGTTTTATGGTTTAGAAAAATCAGGTTTTTGTCCCGATAGCTATCGGGATGAAACGGAAAGCTGGATCAGCTCCTAAAAAAAGTCAGGGAAAATTGTCCACCACATAGCGTAAATTCTCCATGTTCTAAAATCTGTAATCGTTGCAACTTTGTAATGTCAAAAGACAACAAATAATTATAACTTAAAAATTAAATAAAATGACACGATTAACAGCATTAAACCCAGAAGAAGTTACAGGAAAAACTAAAGATTTATTCAACGCTGTACAGGCAAAATTAGGCGTAGTTCCGAATATGATGAGAACAATGGGAAATTCTCCTGCGGTATTAGAAGGATATTTAAATTTAAGCGGTGCTTTAAGCCACGGAAAATTAAGTGCAAAAACAGGAGAACTTATCGCCTTAGCAGTTTCTGAAAGTAATTCTTGTGATTATTGTTTAGCCGCTCACACTTTTATTGGTGAGAAATTAGTAAAAGCAGATCCGGAAGTATTACACAATGCCAGATCAGGAAATGCAGCTGATGAAAAAACAGCAGGAATTTTACAATTTGCAAAAACATTAATCAGCAAAAACGGATTAGTAAATGATCAGGATGTTGCTGCAGTAAGAAATGCTGGCGCAACAGATGCAGAAATTTCAGAAATTATTGCTCACGTAGGATTGAATGTATTTACAAACTACTTTAACAATACAGCAAATACAGAAATTGATTTTCCTGTGGTTCAGGCTGTATAATTTCAAAAAAAACAACACAACAACTCCCTAAAGATAGTTATGATTCATTTCATAACTATCTTTATCTTTACCTAAACAATTCAGATTATGAGCAATCAGAACGCTTTTACCTTAATAAATCCACAAAATGGAAATCTTGCTTTTAAACTTCTTTCATTCGAAGACAACAGTCATTTTGACCATATTCAGCGTAATAATTATTTTTCTCTGATTTGGGTTAACAGAGGAAATGGAAAAGTAAAAGCCGATTTTGCAGAACATCAGTTTGAAGAAGGTTCGCTCCTCGCCTTTTCTCCCTATCAGCCCTTTATGATTTGTACAAAAGAAGATATTGAGGGAATTGCAATTCATTTTCATCCCGATTTTTACTGCATCCATATGCATCAAAAAGAGGTTTCGTGCAACGGAGTTTTGTTTAATAATGTTTATCAGCCTCCATTTACACGAATTACAGATCAGGCAAAAGCTACGTTTCAGATGGTTATTGACCAAATGAAAACCGAAATACAAAATGCAGAATTAGCCCAATACGAACTATTGATTTCGTATCTGAAAATCTTTTTAATTACTGCATCACGATTAAAAAACGAACAATTAGAAGAATCAAAATCGACTCCGGATTCTAAAGAACCATTTATTTTACAGAATCTAAAAGACGCTATTGAAGATCATTTTAAAACCAAACATTCTGCCGGAAATTATGCCGATTTATTAAATATTTCGCCTAAAGCCTTGGCAAAATTATCTAAGAATTATTTCAACAAAACCCTTACAGATCTTATTGCAGAGAGAATTATTATTGAAGCAAAAAGAGAATTGTATATGACGAATAAAACCATAAAAGAAATTGCATACGAATTAGGCTATGATGACGAGCATTATTTCAGCCGATTCTTTAAAACCAATGCAGATGTTTCGCCTCAATTGTATCGTGAAACAGTAGGATTTGGAAAAATGGTTTAATTTTTATTTTTCGCCTCGATCCATTTAGACATGTATTTGGTACTTTTTAAAGTATGATGTTGCAGCAGACTTCCCATAAAATTGTGCAGACGATGATTTTCTGAATCATTCATTAAATCATTTACAGTATTTACTAAAATCGAAGCAAATTTATCTTTCTGATAACATTCATTTACGATAGCAATTCCGTTTTTTTGAGATTGCTCCCAAAGATTTTTATCTTGATATAACGTTACGGCTTGTTTAGCAAAAAGTTCTATATCATTAGTAATAAAACCATTCCAAGGCAAATCGGCATGCATTGCTTCTGCACCTATTTCTGTTGTTAGACTTGGAGTTCCGCATTGCATGGCTTCTAAAAGTTTACCTTTAAGACCTGCGCCAAACCGAATTGGAGCCAAAACTACTTTTGCTTTTTTTACAATTTCATTTGCATCAGAGGCTCTTCCCATAATAAAAAATCCATTCTTAGGCTGGTGTAATTGCAAAACTTTTTGTGATGGGTATGCACCGTAAACCTGCAAAACAGCTTCAGGAAATTCTTTTCTAATCAAAGGCCAGATACTTTCTTTTAAATGCTGAACAGTATTCCAATTGGGCTCGTGAAGAAAATTTCCGATAAAAACAAAACTCTCACGTTGTTCAAATAATGGCAAATTCAGAAGATCGCTTTCATCCATTTCATCTGTTAAAAAAGGAAGATAAAACAACAATCTACAATTGATTTTAAAAATATTATTTAGAATTTTCATTTCAAATTCTGAAATAATCAAAGACAAATCACACCTCAAAACACTAGCAATTTCACGTTTGGCAACTTCTTCAGACAATAAATCCTGAAGTTCAAAAATTCTGTTTTCTTTAAAAGCTTTCTGTCTTGCTGTCCTTAAGCAATGTAAATCTTCTGTATCTAAAACACGAATTGCTTTTGGGCAATTTTCTGCAACACGCCATCCGAACTGCTCTTCAATCATAAAACGATCAAACAAAACAACATCTGGATTTAATTGAATTATAAAATCATCAAAACTGGAATTATTTAATTCGATCGATTTTTTTTCAACTCCAAATACAGACAAATCCACCATAAAATCACTGTCCAGAGCCGGGCTTGCAAATGTAACTTCAAATCCATCTTCCTTAAAAACAGCTATTAACTGCATCATTCTACCACCGGCTGCAGACGAATTTGGTTCGGGCCAGACAAAACCAATTATTAAAAGTTTTTTTGTTTGATTCATTTTGATTCTTTGAACTGCAAAATAATGCATTTTAGGCGTAATTACACGATGTTTCCTGATTTTAGGAGATAAAAAAGACTAATTTTGCAAAATATAAAATCTGCAATAATTATGTTAGGATTAAAATTGGCCACGGATCCACGCTGGGTAAATATAGTCGAATCAAATATCGAAGAAATTTTGACGGATCATGCTTGGTGCGAACAAAAAGCCGCTTCGAACGCAATAAGTTTAGTTACGTATAACTCTGAACTAGAGGAATTAGTAACAGAAATGCTGGTAATTGCAAGAGAAGAATTAGAGCATCTGCAGATGGTGCATGATATAATCAAGAAGAGAGGCCTGACTTTGGGGCGCGAAAGAAAAGATCATTATGTAAATGAACTTTTTAAGTTTATGAAGAAAGACGGAAGTCGTAAAGACGCTCTCTGCGATCGTTTACTATTTTCTGCAATGATCGAAGCAAGAAGCTGCGAACGTTTTAAGGTGCTTTCTGAAAATATAAAAGACGAAGAACTGGCAAAATTTTATCGTGATTTAATGATTTCTGAAGCCGGGCATTACACCACATTTTTAGGATTTGCCAGAAAATATACAGACAATATCGATATTGACAAACGCTGGAAAGAGTGGATTGAATATGAAGGTTCGATTATTACAAATTATGGGAAAAGTGAAACCGTTCACGGCTAACTTTTTTACCATTTTACCATCTTTACTTTATAAAATTCAATTTTAACAAATTTGTTATGTCAAAAAATAAATCCAAATCGATCGTATTTAAAATTGCTAAATACGTCGGAATAACGTTTGCCGTTATTTTAGGATTGTTGTTTTTAACCCCAATCGTTTTTGCAGATCAAATTAAGGAACAAATCAAAAAAACGGCTAACGAAAGGTTAAGCGCCGAATTAAATTATTCTGATGTTTCTGTTTCTTTCTTTCGCCATTTTCCATCATTAACTTTAACCTTAAATGATCTAAAACTAAACGGATCAGCACCTTATAAAGATCAGCAATTTATTACCGCAAAAGAGGTCTCTTTTGGTATAGACGTTGCTAGTTTAATCTTTAGTAAATCGGTTAAAATTGACCAGATTTATCTTTCTGATTCGTCTATCAATATAAAAGTAAACGAAAAAGGGGAAGCCAATTATAACGTTTACAAATCATCTGCGCAGACTCCAAAAACAAAAGACAGCACTGATACCGCCTTGAAACTGGAAAGAATAGAGATTATAAACAGTAAAATTGTTTATGATGATCAATCTACTAAAGTCCATTTTGATGCTCTTAGTTTCAATTATCTGGGAAAAGGAAACTTAGATAAAGCCATTTTCGATTTGTACTCAAAAGCTAAAATTGAAAAATTAAATATTGTTTATGATGGCGAACCGTATTTAATGAACAAACAAATTGATGCCGACTTAATTACTAAGGTTAATGTCAATTCTCTATCTTTTGTCTTCGAACAAAACAACTTAAAAATCAATCAGCTTTTGGTCGATTTTAAAGGAAAATTTGATTTCCTAAAAGATGGTTATAATATGGATCTTGTTTTAAAATCAGACAACAGCGACTTATACGATGTGTTTACTGCTTTTCCTCCCAAATATATTACCTGGCTTTCTAAAACAGAATTAAAAGGAAATACCAATCTTTTTTTAACTTTAAAGGGAAATTATATTGCGTCTCAGCATGTTGCTCCTGATCTAAATCTTGATTTAAAACTAGAAAACGGTTTTGTAAACTATAATAAAAGCCCATTTCCGGTTTCGAACTTAAATTTTGAGATTAAAACAACTGTTCCATCACTAAATCCAGACCTTTTAATTGTTGATGCTAAAAATTTATCTTTAAATGTCAATAAAGATTATTTAAAATCAACATTGTACATGAAAGGTTTAAATACGCCCGATATCAATGCTGATTTTAAAGCTAAAATTGATTTGGAAAAACTAAATAAAGGGCTTGGAATACCAGATTTAACTTTAAAAGGAAGTTTAATTGGAGATGTTACTGCAAAAGGAAAATTTGATCAAAAAAACAAACTTTTTCCCGTTACAAAAGGAAATATTGATTTAAAAAATGGATATTTAAAAACGAAATATTATCCAAATGCAATTACCAAAATTGCTTTAAATGCAAAAATTGAGAATCAAAAAGGAACTTTCAAAGATTTAAAAATCAACCTTAAACCAGCACAATTTACCTTTGAAGGAAAACCTGTTTTTGTAGAAGCTGCTCTGAGCGATTTTAATGATTTAAATTATGATATTAAAGCAAGAGGAGAACTTGATGTTAATAAAATATACAAAGTTTTCTCTCACGACGGCCTAAATTTAGATGGCTACGTAAAAGCTGATCTGGCTCTGAAAGGCAGACAAAGTGATGCCGAAAAAGGGAATTACAGCAAACTAAACAATAAAGGAACTCTGGAACTTAGAAACATTGGAATTGCTTCTGAATACTTTCCTCAAAAATTTGTAATTAAAGAAGGTATTTTCAAAATCAATCAGGATAAAATGACCTTCAATAACTTTTTGGCCGCTTACGGACAGTCTGATTTTACCATGAATGGTTATTTGCAAAATGTTTTTAATTATGCAACAAGCAAAACAGGCATTTTAAGAGGTTCTTTTAAAGTCTCGGCGCGATATATCAATATTGATGAGTTTATGTCGAAAACAACAGCTGATGCTTCTGTAACACAGCCTGAAATTCAAAATAAAACCGAAACAAAACAAACTGGAGTAATTATAATTCCAGCTAATTTGAATCTGCAGTTTACAGCAAATGCTCAAAAAGTAAATTTCGATAAATTGAACATTCAAAATGCTGCTGGAAATTTAAAAATGAATAATGGCAGACTAACCATGCAGAATACTGGTTTTAATCTGATTGGGTGCAGTGTGACAATGAATGCTAATTATCAAGCTGTAACACCACAAAAAGCAAATTTTGATTATGCTGTTAAGGCAAGCGATTTTGACATAAAAAGAGCTTATAATGAAATTGATGTTTTCAAAAAAATGGCCAGTGCAGCTGAGAAAGCACAAGGAATTGTTTCTTTGGATTATCAGCTAAAAGGAAGATTAAACGGAAACATGGAACCTGTTTATCCGTCTCTTGCGGGTGGAGGAACGCTTTCTATAAAGAATGTAAAAGTTAGAGGTTTAAAGATGTTTAACGCTGTAAGCAAACAAACCAGTTCTGAAGCAATGAAAAATCCTGATCTTTCTAAAGTTGATATTAAAACAACAATCAAAAATAACATCATGACCGTTGAGCGCTTTAAATTTAAATTTGCAGGCTTTAGACCAAGAATAGAAGGAACAACAAGTCTGGATGGTAAATTAAATTTGAAAATGCGTTTGGGACTTCCTCCTCTTGGAATCTTCGGAATTCCAATGACGGTAACCGGAACTCAGGATAATCCAAAAATAAAAGCAGGAAGAAAAACAGAAGACTTAAAAGAAACTGTTGATACAGAATAAAAAATCAATTCCAATTCTGCTTCTTATTTAATAAAACAATTACAGCCTTTATCAAAGTTTAAAACTTTAATAAAGGCTGTTCTTTTATAGTGAGCAAAATTTTCAATATAAATTCATTATCCTGCATACAATACCTGAGAAACATATAATATGCCTTTGGCCAGAAGCCACAACAATACTGCCATACCTAAGAAGCCCCAGGTCCACGTGTTTCGTTTTTTCCAGCTATTAAAAAAAGTTGGTATTTCCCAATATTTTATTACTGCAAAGACACTTATCCCAACCAGCGATACCCAGATTATTTCGCCAGACTTTGTCTGAAAACCATAGAACAAAGTAGCGGCCAAAAAAGCTGTGGTAATTAATTGCTGATAATAATAATTTTGATACCTGTTTCTAAGGTTTATTTTTAATGATAATATTAAAAATGATATAATTAATAAAATTATTAATGCTGTTATTATATACAAAAAAATAGGATTTAACAGCCCTATAAGCAATCCTAAAATTAATAAAGCTAAAACTGTACACGCCGCAAGAGAATAAACTGCTCTCTCGATTCGCTCATCTTTAAAAGGAATCAGAAGTGGAGAAATATATTTTTCTAAAGTACGCCAGAAAGGCATAGCACAAATAGTTGCTAATACCGAAACAACGATTTCATAATTATAAAACGTATCATTTGGAACTTTATATAATACATACAAAAGAGCAATACTAACTATGATTGCGGGAAAACAAATTGTTTTAACAGTTAACCATTTGTCATTTTTCCAGAAGTTATTATTTATTTCAAAAATATATTTATGCACCAAATATTTTTTGGTAAAAATAGCCGTTGATTGACTCCATAATAAGAACAAACCAATATGTATCACTATTGTTCTCATAAACATATCTTCGATAAGGTATCCAAAAGCAATACAGGCAATTCCGATTAACAATAATTCGTAAGTCAGTAAAATTGCCGAAAATAAAAGTCTGAATAGAGGAGCAAACTGCCTGATTAATATATCAATGAGTAAATTCCAATAATTACGCAACAAACCTATTACTGCACAGATTGCAATAAATGCTGCCGCATACAACATCCAATTGGTAAATGATTGTGCCTGCATCCAGAGTTGAACAGACGAGTTTTTTGCTGGTTTATAAAGGACATTAGAATTTATAAAAACCTCATTCGCCAATTTATCTCTAAGTCTATCATTAAATGCCGGAAACTGATTTTTATGTTTCAGCCAATAATGTGAGGCATCAGAACTATTTTGCTGTAATACGGAAAACTCGTAGAGTATCTTTTTTTGCGCGTCATTTAACCGAACTATTTCGCTTGCAACAGTAGTATCTTTTTCAGCATGGTTTTCTTTTGCATATATACTAATACAAAAAAGAAGCAGGAATATTATTTTTCTCAAAATTGAATAAATTAATCAATCAAAAATACAAATAATTAAATTTAATCTGCAAGTACGTTAAATTGCTTCGTCTCAATTAGCAAATAGTTATAAAACAAAAAACCCGATCTTTTCAGAACGGGTTTTGTAAATAAGTGATCTTAATGATTATGCTTCGAATGGAAGGATAGATACATAAGATTTGTTATCTCTTTTCTTTTGGAACTTAACAACTCCAGCTACTCTTGCGTGTAGTGTGTGATCTTTACTAATGTAAACATTTTCACCTGGATTGTGTTTTGAACCTCTTTGTCTAACGATGATGTTCCCAGCAATAGCAGCTTGACCACCAAAAATCTTAACGCCTAAACGTTTTGATTCTGATTCTCTACCATTCTTCGAACTACCGACACCTTTCTTGTGAGCCATGACGTATAAGTTTAAATATTGTTATTATTCTTTAGTAGCTTCTTTTTTTGCTTTTGGAGCTGCTGCTTTTTTTGCTTTTGGAGCTTCAGCTTCTTCAGATACTGCTGTATCTTCTGCTACAACCGCTTTTTTAGCTGCTGCTTTTTTAGTTCCACCTGCTGCAGTAATACCTTCAATTACAATTTGAGTAAGATATTGTCTGTGACCATTTCTTTTTTTGTATCCTTTTCTTCTTTTCTTTTTGAAAACGATAACTTTATCACCTTTTAAGTGTTGTAACACTTTAGCTTCTACTGAAGCACCTTCTATAGCTGGGGCGCCTAAAGTTACGCTTCCGTTATCGTCTAATAAAAGAACTTTGTCAAAAGAAATTTTTGAACCTTCTTCATTAGCCAAACGGTTAACATAAACCTTTAAGTCTTTGCTTACTTTAAATTGTTGCCCTGCTATCTCTACGATTGCATACATACCAAATTGATTTATTGATTTTTAAGGTTGCAAATATACAATTAATAATTTATTGTGCAATATCTAATTTTAAAAATATTTTTATCCCGTTAAAGTCTGTTTTTAAGGCCTTTTAACTCTTCTAAAACATCTTCCAGAGCTAAAACACTGTTAAAATACACTCAAAATAGTGTCAATCTTAAATAGATGGTTAAAAAAAGTTATTTTTGATGTAACTAAAATCAATCCCTGGCAACCTACTCAATTAGGTAATTATAAATTATTAATCTTTATGAAAAATTCGATAATGATGTTAAGCGCAGCTCTAATGCTCGGCGGAGTGGCCCATGCTCAAAAAGTAGCTTTTGAAGAATACAATCTAGACAATGGAATGCATGTTATTCTGCACAATGATCCTTCTGCACCAGTTGTCATTACTTCTGTAATGTACCACGTAGGATCTAAGGATGAACGCCCGGACAGAACTGGTTTTGCGCACTTTTTTGAACATTTATTATTTGAAGGAACACAGAACATAAAGCGAGGTGAGTGGATGAAAATCGTAACGGCAAATGGCGGTGTAAACAATGCCAACACGTCTGACGACAGAACTTACTATTACGAAGTTTTTCCTTCTAACAGTCTGGAACTTGGTTTATGGATGGAATCTGAGAGATTAATGCATCCTATTATTAATAAAATTGGGGTTGAAACGCAAAATGAAGTTGTAAAAGAAGAAAAAAGAATGCGCTACGACAACCAGCCTTACGGAAATATTCTTCCTGAGGTAAAGAAAAACATGTTCAAAAATCATCCTTATCGCTGGACCACTATTGGCTCTATGAAAGATTTGGATGCTGCAACTCTTGAAGAATTTCAGGCTTTTAATAAAAAATTCTATACACCTAATAATGCAGTTTTAGTTGTTGCGGGAGATTTTGATAAAACAAAAACAAAAGAATGGATTCAGAAATATTTTGGACCAATTCCTAAAGGAGAAGTTGTAAAAAAACAAACTTATACAGAAGAGCCAATTACGCAGACTATCAAAGCAACGTATGAAGACCCAAACATTCAGATTCCAATGATTGTTGCCTCTTACAGAACGCCGTCAATGAAAACGCGAGATGCTAGAGTTTTAGACTTAATTTCTTCTTATCTGAGCGACGGAAAAAGCTCAAAATTATACAAAAAGATTGTTGATGATAAAAAAATGGCACTTCAGATTGGTGCTGTAGGTTTTAGTCAGGAAGATTACGGAACTTACATTTTGTATGGTTTACCAATGGCTGGATATACCTCTGCAGACATTTTAAAAGAAATGGATGAAGAAATTGTAAAAATTCAGACCGATTTGATTTCTGAAAAGGACTATAAAAAATTACAAAATAAATTCGATAATAATTTTGTGAACGCCAATTCGAATGTTGAAGGAATTGCAGAAAATCTGGCATCTTATTATTTACTGTACGGAGATGTAAATCTTATTAATACAGAAATTGATCTTTATCATTCTATTACAAGAGAAGAAATTAGAGAAGTTGCCAAGAAGTACCTTAACCCAAATCAACGCTTAATTTTAGATTATGTTCCTTCAACAAAAGTTCAAAACTAAGAATCGAATCATGAAAAATATACATACAGTTTTAATCCTTTTATTCCTAACTGGAATTATGCAAGCACAAGATCGTCCACAACCAAAACCAGGCAACCCGCCTGTAGTCAACATCAAAAAACCTCAAACATTTGTTTTGCCAAATGGAATGAAAGTTTTGATTGTTGAAAATCATAAACTGCCTAGAGTTAGTTTTAATCTGACACTAGACAATGCTCCTTTTACAGAAGGCAACAAAAAAGGTGTAGACGAATTAACCAGCAGTTTGATTGGTAACGGATCTAAAAAAACAAACAAAGAAGCCTTTAATGAAGAAATAGACTTTTACGGCGCAAATATTAATTTTACATCGCGCGGCGCTTATGCGAGTTCATTATCAAAATATTCCGGACGCGTTTTAGAACTTTTGGCCGAAGGTTCGTTACAGCCAAACTTTACTCAGACTGAATTTGATAAAGAAAAAGCAAAATTATTAGAAGGATTAAAAGCAGACGAAAAAAGCGTTCCTGCAATTGCCAATCGCGTTGTTGATGTTTTAGCTTTTGGAAGAAATCATCCTTCTGGAGAATATACTTCTGAGGAAACTGTAAAAAACGTAACTCTTGCAGATGTTCAAAATAATTACAATACTTATTTTGTTCCCGAAAATGCTTATTTAGTAATTATTGGAGACGTTAAATTTAAAGAAACAAAAACGGCTGTAGAAAAACTTTTTGGCGCATGGAAAAAACAAACTGCTCCAAAAAACAGTTATGCAGATCCTCAAAACGTTTCAAAACTTCAAATCGATTTTGTAGATGTTCCAAATGCGGTACAATCTGAAATCTCATTGGTTAATACTGTGAATTTAAAAATGAGCGATCCTGATTTTTTCCCCGCAGTAATCGCAAACCAAATTTTAGGCGGTGATTTTAATAGTTATTTAAACATGAATTTACGTGAGCAGCATGCCTGGACTTATGGAGCAAGCTCAAGTATTGGAAGCGGAAAATATGTTACAAAATTTAAGGCTTCTTCTGCTGTTAGAAATACCGTTACAGATAGTGCAGTAGTTGAATTTATAAAAGAAATTAAAAAAATCAGAACTGAAAAAGTTTCCGAAGATATCTTAAAAAATGTAAAAGCAGGATATATCGGCAGATTTGTAATGCAGGTAGAAAAACCACAGTCTGTGGCTCGTTATGCTTTAAATATTGAAACAGAAAAGCTTCCTGCTGATTTTTACGAAAAATACATCCAGACAATTAACAGTGTTACTCCAGAGGACATTTATCGTGTTGCCAACAAATATTTCCTTCTTGATAATATGCGAATTATAATTGCAGGAAAAGGAACAGATGTAGTAGCTGGTTTAGAAAAACTTCAGATTCCGATTTTCTATTTTGATAAATACGGAAATCCTACTGATAAGCCTGCAGTAGCATCAAAAGCAATTCCGGCGGGAATAACTGCCAAAACGGTTTTTGAAAATTACATTAAAGCAATTGGTGGCGAAAAAGCAGTTACGGCAGTAAAAACATTAGCGATGAACGGCAGCACTACTGTCCCTCAGGCTCCTGTGCCTTTAACTTTTACATCTAAATTAGATTCTAAAGGAAAAATGATGGTTTCTCTTTCTATGGGAAGCATGAATTTGATGAAACAAGTGGTGAATGACAAAGGTGCTTACATCGAACAACAAGGTCAGCGTAAAAATTTAGAAGGCAACGATTTAGCCGAAATGAAAGCTAATGCAGCTCCTTTTGAAGAACTTGTGTTAAGAAAAAGAACTGATTTAAAAGTCGACCGAATAGAACCTGTAAATGGAAGCGATGCATATGTAATTAAAGACGGTAAAACAACATATTTCTATGATGTTAAATCTGGCCTGAAAACTGCTGAAGCCAAAGATAGAGAACAAGGCGGTAAATCAGTTTCTCAAATTACAAACTTCAATGATTATAAAGAAGTAAAAGGTGTAAAAGTTCCTTTCAACCTAATTCAAAACGTTGGTTTTGAGTTGGATATTAAAATGTCTGACATTAAAATTAACGAAGGAGTTTCTGACGGAGATTTTTTATAAAATAAGATACTAAGATTCTAAGTCTCTAAGATTTTAAAAGCTTTGTCAAAGTTTTAAACTTTGACAAAGCTTTATTTTTTAGCAGACAGATACACTCCAATCAAAATAACGAAAGCGCCAAAAAACTGAATTGGTGTCAGCATTTCATTGTCTAACAACCCCCAGAAGAATGCTACTATCGGAATTAAATAAGTTACTGATGTTGCAAATACCGGAGACGACATTTGTATCAATTTAAAAAACACCACATTTGCAATTCCGGTTCCTAAAACGCCTAAGATCATTACAAACAAAATAGAATGCTGTGCGGTTTCAAAATGTATTTTTTGTCCAATATCTGTAGTACTCAAAATAATTAGAGCAGGAAGAAGTAAAACAGCAAAATTTCCTGTTGTAATACTAAGAGAATTTAAATCTGATAAATGTTTCTTGATTAAATTTACATTTACAGCATAACAAAGTGTTGCAATTACAACCAAAAGAACATAGTAATAATTTTGTCCAGGATGTGCCGATGCGCCGCTCAAAACCAATAATAAACAGCCAACAAGTCCTATAAAAACTCCTATAACCTGTTTTTGCTGAAACTGAAGTCCAAAAAACAAGATTCCCAAAACCAATGTGTTTAGAGGCGTAAGCGAATTTAAAATAGCCACAATAGAACTATCAACTTGTGTTTCTGCAATTGCAAAAAAGAAAGCAGGAATCCCAGTTCCAAAAACCGAAGTTAAAGCAATATATTTCCATTGGTGACGGGAAATTTTCTTTAAACTTTTAAAACCAATAATCAGCAAAAACAAACCTGCAAAGATAATTCGGAACGAACCGACCTGAATTGCCGTTAAACCAACTAAACCTCTTTTAATTAAAATAAAAGAACTTCCCCAAATTAGCGAAAGCACAAATAAATAAATCCACTTTAATTGTCTTGCATCCATAATTGATATTTTACCACAAATTTGTACTATTTTTATCAATTGACCGCTTGATTTTTATTAATTTTGCTATGAAAATGTTGACAATCTAAAAATTATATATAATGAAATTTACAAAAATCATAGCTGCATTAGCAATTGCGGGTTTAGTATTTACAAGCTGTAAAAAAGAAGAAGATAAAAATCTGGCTAATATAAAACCCTTAGAAACAACTTCTAAAGAACATAAAGCAATCACAGCTGAAAATGTACAGACAGCCAGTTTCGAAATCAAAGGAATGACTTGTGCAATGGGATGCGCTAAAACGATCGAAAAAGAATTATCTAATCTTGAAGGAGTTGAAAAAGCTGCAGTTGATTTCGATAAAAAAACAGCAACTGTTACTTTTGACAAAACCATTCAAAATCAAGAATCTTTAACTAAAATTGTTCAGGAAACAGGAGATGGAAAAACTTACAAGGTTTCGAACTTCAAATCTTAAGTTCTAAATTCAATAATTACAAAAGGCGCTCAATTTGAGTGCCTTTTTACTTTACATTTGTTAGAAAATAAAGAAATGAAAAAATTCGAATTGTATTGGAAAGATCTCAATATAGGATCGATTGTTGAAACCAACTGGGATATGAGAAGTTCTGGTGATATTTTGTTTAAGTTTGATTATTTGACTGAGCCATCTGAAAACAAACATTTGGCAGACTATATAAAATTCTCTATAAAATACAGCCTTTTATTAGACGAAGGAGTTGAAGAACCTGATATGTATTTAGCTGAAGAAGAAACAAAATTTCTTGATTTAATTATTGATACTACAGATTGGTATATTATTAATGAAAAAGGTGAAAAAAAGATAATTCTTTGTCCAATATTTCATGAAGATGATGCAGTAACCTGGATGACAGATCCGAAATACTTTTAATGACTTCTTACGCACTTTAATGATGAACAAAGAAAAATAAAACTATTACAAAAGGAAGCACAGCGGGTGTTTGGCTTTACTATCAATAAAGTTTAGAAATATCGAAAGACTTTCGCTGGGGCTAGAATATCATTAAGAACTCAAAAAATCCACATCCAAAAAAAAGAATCCAAATTGGATTCTTTTTTTTTATTTCCACTTCAAAGTTTCCATAAGCCTTTGCATATCATTTTTAATATAGCTCGCTGCCGGCATAACGGAGTCAAAATTGGGTTTCGCATAAAAATAAACAGAACCCGTTATAAAATGTTTTGTACTGTCTGTAACGTAAAACTGAGAGTTTGTAGCCGCATTTCCGTCAACTTGGTAAAACATTCCGTAAACCTTTTTTTCCGGGTTTAAATAAGGCTGTTCCAATATATCATCGGCTTTGATAACATGCTCGTATGTTAGTTTTTGAGCATCTTTCAGCAATTTATCTATATTATTATTTACAGGTTTATAAGTCAGGTAAATAGTTGCTTTCATTTTTGGATACGTGATCGTAAAACCGCATTCCTTTTCTCCTTTAATAATTGCCGATTCATTCATTTCAAATTCAAATGGGCAGCTATTTTCAAAATGAACATATTCTGCTTCCGGATAATCTAAGCGAAGAAAACTTCCCGGCTTAGGAAGCACATCATTTTTACAACTTAAAACAGTCAATGCCAGCAAAACTGACGCTATTGAAATTGTTTTTTTGAACATTTTATTCTATTGTTACTTTTATTTGTTTTACGCGCTTTTTATCTACTGTTTCTATTGTAAAAACACAGTTTTCAAAAGCTACCTTTTGATCTTTTTTGGGAAAATTACCCAGAATTTCAAGAATAAATCCAGCTAAAGTCTCGGCTTCTCCTTTTTGAGCTTCAAAAACATCTTCATCAACATCTATTATTCTATAAAAATCTTTCATATTAATTTTCCCTTCAAAGAGAAAATTCTTTTCATCTATTTGAGAGTAGTTTAAATTTTCGTCATCAAATTCATCACTTATATCTCCCACTATTTCCTCTATAACATCTTCCAGAGACACTAAACCAGATGTTCCTCCGTATTCGTCTACCACAATTGCCAAATGGCTTTTAAGACTCTGAAAATCCTTCAATAAATTATCAAGTTTTTTATTCTCAGGAACAAAAAAAGCTTTTCTCATCAAAGTCGGCCATTCAAATTCTTCTTTATCAATATAAGGCAGTAAATCTTTAACAAACAAGACACCTTCTATCTGATCAATATTATCTCGGTAAACCGGAATTCTGGAAAATCCTTTTTCTATAATCTTCGGACAAATTGACTGAAATGTTTCGGATATTTCCAAAGCAAAAATATCAATACGAGGACTCATAACCTGCTTGGTATCAGTATTACCAAAAGATACAATTCCTTCTAAAATCTTTTGCTCTTCGGTAGATGTTCCTTCAGAATCTGTAAGTTCCAAAGCCTGAGAAAGCTGGTTTATAGAAAAATTGTTTTTTTGTCTTCCTAATTTATTTTGCAAATATAATGTAAGACTGCGCATTGGCAGACTAATTGGAGATAGTAATTTATCTAAAAAAGCTAATGGATAGGCATAACGTTTGGCAAACTTTAGATTGTTACGGCTGGCGTAAACTTTAGGAAAAACTTCTCCAAATAATAATATAAGAAAGGTAACTACGGTAACTTCTAAAAGGAATTTTAAAGCTGGAGAATCAATATTAGAGAAAATATCCTGTCCTATAAAAGCGAATAAAATAACTACACCAATATTCAAAAAATTATTTGCTACAAGCAGAGTCGCTAAAAGCTTTTTGGGTCTATCTAAAAGCTGAGAAATAATTTTTCCTTTTGAAATATTTTCATGCAGTGCTTCGTCAATTTCTTTTTGAGTTAAAGAAAAAAGGGCAACTTCAGCACCTGAAACAATTGCCGACAAAAGCAGCAAGACAAATATCCCGACAAAACCTATTATTAAATGGCTGTCTAAATGGGTAGTTAAAAATAAACTGGGCTCCGGGTCCAAATTGTAAAAGATTAATTAAACGTATCAAAAAGGTAAATCGTTTATAGGTAAACCTTCATTTGCTGCGTCAAAGTTAGTGTTTTTTACTGATTCTGAATCGTTGTTCTGTTTATGGTTTACGGTTTCTTTTTTAGTTGTCAAGAAAGTAAATTCCGTTACCTGAATCTCGGTTGTGTATTTTGTTACGCCGTCTTCTGCCTGCCACTGACGTGACTTTATACGTCCCTCAACATAAATTTTATCTCCTTTAGAAAGGTATTTTTCACAAATTTCAGCTGCTTTATTTCGCACAACTAGATTATGCCATTCTGTAGAAGTAATCTTTTCATTAGTCGTTTTATTGATATAAACTTCATTTGTAGCCAGCTGAAAACGTCCAATACAATTCCCTCCATCAAAATAATGCATCTTTACATCATCGCCCAAATGGCCAATGAGCATCACTTTATTTAATGTTCCGTTCATAATTTTGGTGGTATTTCTATCAAAGATACATTTTTTTAGCAATTTATTTCCTGCTTTTCTATAAAATTGTAAATCACTATAGGAAAAGGAAAAGTTTTTAAATCTAATGCATTAACACCATTTTGTACTATTTCCTTTATTCTGACTTTCCAAAATTGAATATGAAGACGCTGATGCGAAAGTTTATGAATTACTGCCGACTCGCATTCTTCTATACCTAATATAGTATACGATGAAAAAATCTCCTCTTTCACGGCTTTTAAAACGAAATCAACATCAACGATTTTCTCAGTTTCCAGAAGAGGAAATTCATATAAATTATGCCAGATTCCTTTTGCCGTTCTTTTTTGAATTAAAGTATTTCCCGAAAAATCTTCAAGCACTATGTAATTAAAAAAGCGATTGGTCACTTTTATCTTTTTAGATTTAACCGGAAGCATGTTCACTTTCTTCTTTTGCAGTGCAACACAGCTTTCATTAAAAACACAAATTTCGCAATTCGGACTTTTAGGCACGCATTGCAATGCACCAAACTCCATTATGGCCTGATTAAAAATTGCTGGATTATCTTTGGGCATTAATTGAGCGGCCAGAGCTGTAAATTCTTTTTTTGAAGCAGGCAGTGCAATATCCGATTCAATATCAAAGTAGCGCGAAAGCACCCGAAAAACGTTTCCATCGACTACAGGAACTTCTTCATTATAAGAAAAAGAAGCAATTGCTGCTGCAGTATATTCGCCTACACCTTTTAATTTTAATAAATTTTTATACGAATCCGGAAATTTGCCGTCTAACTCATTAGCAACATATTGAGCCGTTTTATGAAGATTTCTAGCGCGAGAATAATACCCTAAACCCTGCCAAAGTTTCAAAACCTGCTCTTCTGAGGCATTTGCAAGATCAAATACAGTAGGAAATTCCTTTGTAAAAGCAAAAAAATACGGCATTCCCTGAGCGACTCTTGTCTGCTGCAGCATAATTTCTGACAGCCAAATATGGTACGGATTGACCGTATTTCGCCATGGTAAATCACGCTTGTTTTGTAAATACCAATTTATCAATATGTTATGAAAATCCATTGCAAAATACTTAGAATACAAAAGTAAATGTTTATGTAATTAAAATTTAACGAATTAGCTTGATTAATTATTTTTTTAATTCCTATATTTGCAAACTCAAAAAAATAGTACATCATTTATAAAATAAAATAGGAAAGAAAATGACGAAAGCAGACATCGTAGCAAAAATTTCAGAGAAGCTAGGTCTTGAAAAAGGAGACGTTCAGGCAACAGTTGAAACTTTTATGGAAGAAGTTAAAACTTCATTAGAAACTGGTGACAATGTTTACCTAAGAGGTTTTGGTAGTTTTATCGTGAAAACGAGAGCTGAAAAAACAGGTAGAAACATTTCTAAAAACACCACTATCAAAATTCCAGCACACAACATTCCTGCTTTTAAACCTGCAAAAGTATTTGTAGAGGGAGTTAAAACAAACAACGAAGCAAAATAATATTAATTAATTATAAAATCGACACGATATGCCAAGTGGTAAAAAAAGAAAGAGACATAAGGTAGCTACTCACAAACGTAAAAAAAGAGCGAGAGCTAACCGTCACAAAAAGAAAAAGTAGTTTTAAACTACTTTTTTCTTTTTAACGTTCATTGAAATTGAAAAAAGATGAAAGAGTAAAGAAAATAGATTACAGGCTTTAAGCCTATTCTCTTTGTTCTTCTTTATTAATCTTCTTTTCCCCGGGTTCAATACCTGTTAAAATATTGTTTAATCCATCTGTAGATAAGATTTTAGATCTTAGATTTTAGATTTTAGATTTTTTAAATCTATGCTCTTCTCTCTATATTCTATTTTCTGAAAAAACAGATAAAAATTTACAGTGTGAATAAAGAATTAATCATTAGATCTAGTTCTGAAGCCGTAGATTTTGCCTTATTAAAAGATGGAAAACTAATTGAATTACACAAGGAAGAAGAGAAAAGCAACTTTCAGGTTGGTGATATTTTTATTGCCAAAATCAGAAAACCAGTTGCCGGACTTAATGCTGCTTTTGTAAATGTAGGCTTCGAAAAAGATGCCTTTTTACATTATCATGACTTAGGGCCAAACTTAGCTTCCCAACTGAAATTCATAAAACTTGTAAGCGCAGGTAAAATAAAAGATTTCTCCCTAAAAACCTTTCAGTTTGAAAAAGAGATTGACAAAGATGGCATCATTACTGATATTTTAAGTGCCAATCAATCTGTTTTAGTACAAGTTGTAAAAGAACCAATATCTACCAAAGGTCCTAGGATAAGCGCTGAGCTCTCTCTGGCAGGAAGATTTATTGTTCTGGTTCCGTTTTCTGACCGTGTTTCTATTTCTCAAAAAATAGAAGACAAAAAAGAAAAGGATCGTTTAAAAAAACTTGTAGTATCGATCAAACCTAAAGGATTTGGTATTATTGTTCGCACAGTAGCCGAAGGCAAAAACGTAGCCGAATTAGAAAAAGATTTGCAGAACCTGCTTAGCAGATGGAATGCAATGTGTAAAAAATTACCAACTGCTCATCATCCGTCAAAAGTATTAGGAGAGCTCAACAGGGCTTCTTCAATATTAAGAGATGTTTTTAACGATACTTTCAGCGGTATCCAAATAGATGATGAAGAGTTGTACCATCAAACGAAGGAATATCTGCAAGAAATTGCACCTTCAAAACAATCGATTGTTAAGTTTTATCAATCAAACGACACTCCGATTTTTGAGAAATACAATATAGAGAGACAAATCAAAACTTCATTTGGCCGAACTGTTTCCATGAGTAAAGGTGCCTATCTTATCATTGAACACACTGAAGCGCTGCACGTTATAGACGTAAACAGCGGAAACCGTTCAAACAAAGCAACCAACCAGGAAGATACAGCCATGGAAGTAAATATGATTGCCGCAGCAGAAATCGCAAGACAACTTCGTCTGCGTGATATGGGCGGAATAATTGTAGTTGATTTCATCGATATGTCTAATCCCGAAAACAGGAAAGTTTTGTTCGACTTCTTGCGAGAAGAAATGAGCGACGATAAAGCAAAACATAAAATCTTACCGCCTAGTAAATTTGGTTTAGTTCAAATTACAAGACAACGCGTGAGACCAGAAGTTAATATTAAAACTAGAGAAGAAGATCCAAATAATGAAAATGGCGAAATTGAAGCGCCAATTTTAATCATTGATAAAATCGCATCCGATCTAGATAGAATTCTAAAAATCCACAAAAATGTCGTACTCAATGTACATCCATTTGTGGCTGCATACCTCAGTAAAGGTTTTCCATCATTACGTTCAAAATGGTTTTTTGAACATAAAAAATGGGTGAAAATCATACCTCGTGACGCTTACACGTACTTAGAATACCATTTCTACGATAAAAAAGGGAATGTTATTTCAGAATAAAATAAAAACCGCCTTTCGAAAGACTGGCGGTTTTTTTATGCACTTTATTTTTTTTTAGCAATAAATAAGCTAAAGTAATTCACGAATTAATTTCCTTACTAATTTGTGAATTCGTTGCGAATAATTTTATTTAGAAGCAATTTCCAGCTATCCGTTTCAATCTTTTATTTTTTAAAGGAAAAAATAAAAGGATTTCCACTTCTATCTGGGCTAGACACTCGTTTCCATAAGAAGTTTATTTTATTTTGTCCTTTCAATTGCAGAAACAAATCTCAAAACCATACTACATCTTTCTCAAAGTTTAAAACTTTGAGAAAGATTATCTCACTATACTCCGAAAGAACTCTGACTCTCCCTCGCAAACTTCTACTTTCTAAATATTTACCCTTTAGTATTACAAAAAAGACTTTTAGTTGTTCTAAAAAAGAAAAGTATTAGTTAGTTTAGTACAGTTTCTCTTCATTAAAAATAAGCACATGCAATCTAAAAAAACTGTCAAACCATTAAAGAAAAGAGCAATAACTTTTATAACTTTCATCATAATTTTATTTTCAGCGAAATTATGTGCTCAAAATGACACAATCTTTTTTGACAAAGATTGGAAAATATCCAGTAAAGATGTCGCATTATACTACAGAATCAAACCTCTTAAAATTAAAACCAAAGATGCAGTAGGCTATAAAATAAAAGATGTTAATTCTCTTTTTGTAATTCATGACTACTATTTAAAAAACAATGCCATACAATTTCAAGGGTATTCGGAAGACTACGATGGCGAAGATCTCGTTGGAGTTGCGAAATGGTACGATGAAAACAGTAACGAGGTTTACACAAACGATTTCTACAGGAAGGAGAATAATAATAAGAAATATAGAATTCTAGAATTACCGATAGTTTATATTGACTATAAAATTGCGACAAAAAGTCAATTTATAGGTGGTTTAGAGTTTTGCTTAGATTGTAAAAATGACAACAAACTCTTTTTAGGCGCCGGCTACGGAATAACATCTTATAATGGCATCTATTACGGTTTACCAGATTTACATTTATCTTACAACGCACCATACTTCTTATTTATCAAAGGCGGAGTTTCAGATAAACATGCTTATGGGCTGGCCGGATTTACTATTCTTAACGCAGTAGATTTAGGTTTTGGCTATTCTCAGCAATTTAACAAAAACGAACTCCCCATAATCAAAGGCTTTACTTTTGGAATTACTTTTAGATTTACCAATAATAAAAAAGTATATACCAAATTAAAAATGATGTAATCTTTGCGTGCTCGGAATTTTTTATTTAACTATTCTTTACTATGAGAATTACCAATAATAAAAAAGCATACATCAAACTAAAACTTTTTTAACAAGCCAAATTACTCCCGGACAACCTCAATTTTTCTTCCAATTTCATTACCTGCTTCATCCACGACAGTGATATAATGAAATCCTGCACTCATAATAATGGGTTTTTCATGAAAAACTTTAGTTGCGCCTTTGTACACATGATCTACATACCAAAACAATTGTTTTTCTCTTTGCGAATACGCCACTTTAAAAATTACTGGCTGTACTTCACTATTAAAATTCTTTGTTAAGTAGATTTTACTATTTGTTTTTGGATAAATAAAATCCATCGAAACTGTTTGATTTCCTTCGCATCCTTCTTTAAAAGGCGGCAGAGGCAGATATTCGATATGTTTGCTTTTATAGTACCAAGCCATAACAGGAGGGAGTACAAACCAGTTTTTAGTAATTATCTTATCTATGCTTTCACAACTGCTGTTTACCTGAAATTGTTCCGTTTGATCTATATGAATCATTTTATGATAAGGACATACCGTTGTTGATTTCCCTTTTTTAGAAACCCATTGTTTGATCTTCGGACAATCCTCTTTAGCCAAATAACCGCTTAATTTGCAAACCTCAACTTCTTCTAAATCCTTGTAAGGTGTTTCAAACCATCTTTGTCTCGGCAGTAAATTAAATACATCAAACAAGATTGGCGCCGCGCTGGTTACACCTGTTAAGGTCGGTCTTCCCTCTCCTGTCGCATTTCCAACCCAGATTCCAACCACATATCTGGAATTTGTACCGATTGCCCAAGCATCTCTATTTCCGAAACTGGTTCCTGTTTTCCAGGCAATTTTTAATGAACTGTCATAAAATTTCCAGGCTTCATCGCCTTCCGGTCTGTTCACTTCTTCCATTGCATTATAGGTAAGCCAAATCGACCCGGCACCTAGTACATTCTTTTGTGTAGTTTCTGAGCCAAAATCTGGTTCAAAATCATGCTTGTAATTTAATTCTGCAAATTCGGCTGTTCGATATTTTCCGTCGCTTTTATTAAAATAATTTAATGTCGAAGATAAATTAGAATAGGTCCCGCACAAATCCCATAAATTACTTTCGGCACCACCCAAAATAAGAGACAATCCATAATGATCAGGCGATTTATTGATATTTCTTAATTTGAATTTCTGTAATTCTTCATAAAACTTATCCACTCCAAAATCCTGTAACATTAAAACTGCCGGAATATTGAGGGAACGTGACAGCGCACGATGAGCCGGAACCGCGCCATCAAAAGTCAGATTAAAATTCTGAGGAGTATAGCCTGCAATCTGAGTAGGAACATCTGCCACCAAAGTATTGGGCAGTAATTCGCCGTCATCCAGCATTGCGGCGTACAATAACGGTTTCAGAATACTTCCTGTACTTCTGGGGGCATCAATAATATCTACATCTTTCTGATGGTCTTTGTCTGTTGGCGAATTACCGACGTAACTTATCACATTTCTATTTTGAACATCAATTACTAAAATTGCCAGATTATGAACTTCATTTTGCTTATATTGATTGTAGTAATATTTTGCAATTTGATTGACTCTGTTCTGAAGCGCAAAATCTACAGTTGTTTTTACACGCGTTCCTTCTTCATTTTTTGCTGCACGCTGTAATAAATGCGGGGCAATCTGCGGAAGATTATAAGGTTTTTGAGGCAATGGTTCGTCTACAGAAAGTTCGTAAGTCTGCTTATCTATTACACCTTCTTGGTTTAATTTCAGCAAAAGCCTATTTCGTTTTTCTAATAGCTTTATTTGATTTTTTCCCGGATAAATTAAACTGGGAGCATTCGGCAAAACTGCCAAAACAGCATTTTCTGCCCATGATAATTGATTCGACTGCACTCCAAAATAACGCCAGGAAGCCATTTCTAATCCAACTACATTCCCGCCAAAAGGAGCATGAGCAGCATACAATTCTAGAATTTCGTTTTTAGAATATCCTAATTCTAATCTTGTTGCCAGAATAACTTCTATGATTTTTTCGAAATACGTTCTCTTCTTTCCTTTTCTGGAAAGTCTTATAACCTGTTGTGTAAGCGTGCTTCCGCCACGAACTACTTTTCCAGCTTTTCTGTTTTGTTCAATCGCATTCACCATCGCTGCAGGATTAAATCCCGGATGTCTATAAAAATATTCATCCTCAAAATAGACAATGCATTTTTTAAATTTATCCGGAACGCTGTCTTGTGCGGGAAAACGCCATTGTCCGTCACGAGCAATTTTGGCGCCCAGCAATTCGCCTTCCTGGCTTTCTATAACTGTCGAATAGGGTTCTTTAAATAAAGTTCGGGGTATCGAAAAATAGTAAATCAGCAAAAGCAGAAATGCTGTTGCTGATTTTATTTTGTTCTTTTTTATCCAGTTTAGGACGCGTTGAAAGAACGCCTTTAATGTATTATTAAACTTTATATTCAAAGTTATTTATTCGTTTGATATCCTAACAGTTTTTGGAAACCTGTTAGGTATGATTTAGCTTTTTTATATTCAAATTCTATTAAATACCTAACAGGTTTCCAAAACCTGTTAGGATACGAAAAACTATTCGTCCATCATATTAACATCATCTATTACTCCTTTATAAACTACTCTTCTTTATCATGACAAAACTTAAAATTTTCTACATTTTCAAATAAATTAAGAATAAAATCTCTATCAATACTTGTTGACTTATCTAAAATATAAGATCGATAAGAGGAATGCAAATATGATTCAAATTGTTTCTCATACTTATGCTTAACAGGATTTAAATGAACATATAAAATTAATTGCTTTAAATATTCTTCATTTTCTATTCTGTTTCTCTGCAAATGTTCTTGAAACAAACTCCCTGTTCTATTATAAGCTTTATTAATACTTTTAGAATACGAATTAAATAAATTCGAAAATGGCAAATGAATTTTTTCTTTAAATTTTTCCGGCATTTCGTTTTTACCCTTAATCCTTAAAACTATATGAAAATGGTTTTTAAGTAAGCAATAAGCATAAATATCAGCTATTGGCAAAATGTATTGCTTCAATTTTTGAAGAAAATAATTATAATTTTTCTCTTCTATAAAAATATTCTCTTTATTATTTCCTCTATTATAAATATGGTAATATTGTCCCTCTTCAAAAAAAATCCTTCTTCATCACACTCTGTCAAATTTATTATCCTAACAGGTTTTAAAAACCTGTTAGGTATCTTCTTCAGCTTTATTTTTAACTTATATTCAAATTCTATTAATACCTAACAGGTTTTGGAAACCTGTTAGGATACGTATGTTTTACTTTACAACCTGTACCCAAAATCCTTTTGTTCTGGCCAGGAATGTATGATCGTACATTGCCTCACATTGTAAACCAGGCAGATAATAAGTTCCCAGATAAGATGCATTCAATAAAATCCTGAAGGTTTTCGTTTCTCCTGCTTTTAATCCAAAATAGAAATTTGTTCTATCATCTCGTATGTCGATATAATCGGCTGTGTTGTTTGTTGCTTCTCCATAATCTGTAAAACGTGTATTTACAATTTCGAATCCTGAAGGCAGAATCTGAGACAATGCAACATTTTCTACACGCTCATTTTTCTGATTTCGAACGGTAACTTCAGCTGTAAATTCTGTACCCTGAGCAATATTAGACACATCAATTACATTGCCTTTTTTGCTTTTGAAAACAATTGCTGCAGAAAGATTACTCTGAACCACATTTTCCTCTCCAACCGGAAGAATTCCTGTATTTAGTACACGAACATATATAGTATTCTTTTTATTATTTCTTAACGTTATACTATTTGCTCCTGTTTTTACAGTCAAATTCCTATCTGCAACAGTTTTAGCGGTTTTAATGGCTTGTGCTTTTCCATCTTTAGTAAACTGAACATCTATTCCTTTCGGACCATTATTTAGTGAGAATTTTGACATTGCGTACAAACAATATGCTGTTGTCTGCGTACTCATCCATTGATCACTTGCCATATTTTTAGCTAGTTTTGATGCCATTGCAAAAGCTTTTTGTTTTTGATTTAACAACAGCATAGTTTCGAGTACCATCGCTCTGTTTCTATCACTGGAACCATAATAGTAATAATTATAATCATTCGAATCATCATCAATATTACTGTTTAACAACAACGATGAAGCGGCACTTTTTTGTCCTGCCAAAACATAGGCTGCTGCTAAACGCAGTTTGCTTTCGTTTGCAATTCCTTTTGTTTCTCTCAATCTGTTCATAGAAGCCAGATCTGAAGAACCTGCCAAAGCTAAAGTATACAAACGGTATGCCTGCGCTAAATCATTCCCATAGCGCTGTTCAAAACGCCAATTTTTAGCTTCTTTTTTCTGATAGGCAATCCATTTTGATTTAAAATTAATTGGAAGTACATATCCTTTTTTCTCTGCTTCAATTATAAAATGTCCTGCGTAAGAAGTTCCCCAATCGTCTGCAATTGTATTTCCCTGCCAGTAAGAAAGTCCTCCATTTGGCAGTTGAAAACTTCCTAATCTTGCAATTCCTGCCGTGATATTTTTCTGAATCAGCTGTTGGCGTGTTTCATCAATATCTGCAATGTCATTTAAGAACAATTGCGGAAAAACAGAAGAAGTGGTCTGCTCGACACAACCATGAGGATATTGAATTAAATACTGCAGTCTTCCATTCAAATTAATTGTCGGCATTGAAGAAACTTCGAGTTTGGTTTTGTTACTTCCAGAAACTCCAAAGGTTTTCCAAGAAATGGTTTTAGAGCTATTGGGTTCCAAAATCACATCTGTATAAGTATTCGTAACCGGATTCGGATTTGTCATATCAATCTCAACATCGTAAGATGATTTTTCGTTTCCTGAAGTGGCAATAATCTGAACTTTTGCAATTCCGGTTTGATTTCCTACCGCCAGATTAAAATAGGCCATTTTCTCGTCTGGCTGAGAAAAAGCAACATTTTGCGCTGCGTTTCCAATTACGCGCAGACCAGCGCTGGTTTTAATCTGAACCTTTACATTCTTAATATTTTTCTCTGTTGCAAAAACAGTTACCGGAATTGTAACTTTTTCTGATGGGGAAATTTTTCTTGGCAATGAAGCTAAAACCATCAACGGACTGCGAACCGGAGTGGATTTATCAACACTTCCGTAAGCACTCGTCGATGCATCACCTGCTACAACCATAGTTCTTACAGATCCAATATATTTAGGCAATGTAATCTGATGTGTTTTCGTCTGACCTTTTTCTAATTTGAATGGCCCAAGATAAATGACAACCGGTTTAAATCGATTGGCTTTTTTTGCTTTTCCTCCGCCTAAATCCTGATCACCTCCAATACTAAAAATCTGATTTACTTTTCCGCCGTAAGCGCCAATAACATCATCATAAACATCCCATGTTTTTACGCCTAAAGCTTCACGAACATAAAAACTATCCCAAGCATTTGGCGTTTTAAATCTTGTCAAGTCTAATAATCCGTCATCTACTATAGCAATGGTATAGGTCATTTCTTTTCCGGATTTTTCACTCACTTTTATAGGAAATGATTGTTCTGGTCTTAAAACATCAGGCATTGCAAGTGCTGGTTCCAGTTTTGTGTTTTTATCTACAACTCCAATCGGAACAATTCCATACATACGTATCGGCGAATCATTTTTGGTAGACGCATGGGGCTGCAAAAGTGTAATATTAAAATACACATTTGGAGCCATCGCGGCCGTAATCGGAACTTGAACTTTTGTTTCTCCCTGCTCTGTTTCTACCCAAAGTGTCTGAACTACTTTTGATCCATTTTCTATTGAAACTAAAGCACGTCCGCCTTCACTTGATGGAAAAGAAATCTGCGCTTTTTCGCCTACGGCGTAATCATTTTTATCTGTAGAAAAAACAAGCATATTTGCTGTTGATGCATCAGTATTTCTGGTTTTTCCAGACCAGATTGGCCAGTCAATATTTACGGTCAATGCAGTTGCATGCCCGCCTGTTTCATCTGAAACACGAATTAAATAACGTCCCCATTCTTCATCTGATAAAGCAAATTGTATACTTCCTTTTCCGCTTGAATCTGTATTGACTCTAAATGTTTTATAAGAAGTAGTCGCTTCAGAAGAATTATAATTCGAAAGATTATCGCTTGATGCGTCCCACCACCAGCGCCACTCTACCTTATAAACTTTTACTTCCAGATCACGCACCGCTTTTGGTCTTCCGTTCTCATCTACAGTCACAATATCAAAGCGATTGCTGGCTCTGGTTTCAAGCATTCCGTAACGGTTTACTTCTGGAGATTTTACTCCAACATACGTTTTATATGGAGAATATGTTGCAGCCATTGCATCCATGCTGAAATCACCGCCTTCTTCGTAGACTTTTGTAATAAATGAAGCGCGAAGCATTCCCGGTGCCTGACCTTGTAATTTAGGATTAATATTTACGGCAGCTCTTCCTCCGGCATCTAGTTTTCCTGAGAAAATATTCACTTCTTCTGTGCTGAATCGGCGTACTAAATCATCAAAACTATATTTTTCGTATCCTTTAAAAGTAGTTTTCTGTTCTGAGAATTTTGCCTGCATTTCTACATTCAGATTCTTTGCAATTGCTCCATGCAGCCAAGTAACCTCAAGATTGCTTGAATTAGGATATGAAGATGATAAAATTGCTTTTTTGAAGCTGTTTTTAATTTTCAAACGATTTGGCTTTATCGTTTCAATTTTGATGTTTTTATAGAATTTTGCACCTCCAACACTTATCATCGCCTCCCAGCTTCCTGTTGGCGCATCTGGATCTGTTGGTACAATAAAAGAATAGTGATTTAATTCATTTGTTCTTTGAACGGTTTGATACGTAACTTTTCCGTTTGGATCTGTAAGCCTGAATTTTATCGGATGTGACTGAGGCAATTTATTTGAAGCGTCATTTAAAATAAAAGACAAATACAAATTATCACCCGGACGCCAGACTCCTCTTTCACCATAAATAAATCCTTTAAGTCCTTTCTGAAGTGTTTCTCCGGCAACATCAAAATTACTTACCGATAAAGAATTTCCGTCGTCCAGCTTCACGTAAGTAGATTGATCTCCCAAAGTTACAATGGCAAAGTATGCAAACTTATCGATTTGGAATGTTGCAATCCCTTCACTATTTGTTGCTTCTGTAGCAATTTTTTGCTGTTGAAAAGTGTATAATTCTACACGAGCATTAGAAATTGGTTCTGTAGTAAGAATGTTATTTACTGCAAATAAATACGATTTATTTTCTCCTCTTTTTGCTATTACACCTAAATCTGAAGCTAGAATATTGGTCGCAATTCTGGCATTATAATAATAAGAACCAGAACAAGGATCTTGACTTTCTCTCCAGTCATAATCTTCGTAATAATAATCATCGTATGAATTACTGCTGTAGTTCACATCATTTTCATCTACTTCTTCCTCTTCGTTTTCCTCTGGATCAGTTGATGGAGTTTCGCATCTGTACAAAGAGTATTTTTTCTTATATGAGAATTCAACTCTATAAATTGCGCCTGGTTCGGGTTTGATAATTTTGGATAAATCTAAAGCAAAAGTGTTCCATTTACTTAAATTGACCAATCGGTTTTCTTTAAGATTTATGGTTGTCTTAGCAATAGGCTGCGAAACACGTTTCAAATTTTGTGATCCGTTAAGTTCATTATTCTGAAGAAACTGCAGAATATTGTTTTTGTAAATTTTGTAAACTTTTACATCTACAGCACTTAGATTGGCAGTTTCAAAATTCAGCTTCAAATTGTTGGAACTTGGCAGAATCGTTCCGTTTTTAACAAAACGTACGTTTGGTTTTATTTGGTCAAAAGAAATTTTCTGAGTAAAATTTTCTTCCATTTTTTTGCCATACTGACTCTCTATTCCCTGAAAAATTTCTAATAGCAATTCTCCTGTTAGGTTTTGCCCTGAAGTTGATTCTTCTACTGCTGCAGGTTCAGGTTCTTCTTCTACAACTTCTTCCTGTACAGCTACCGCAGCACTATCTACTACAACGCTTGCTGAATCTACTGCAACTGAATCTACTGCTTCTTCTACTACAACTTCATGAACTACTTCTGGCTCTGGTGCTGTTTTTTCTTTATTAAAATATACTTTTAATGTATTTCCTTGGGTTGAAAATTTAAAATTACCGGTATTTTGAATTGCTACTAAACCCGCAAAATCTTGTCCTTTTTCCAGAGGTTCTGAAAAATTTATGGAGACCGACTGATTGTTTTCATCCGGAACTTCTACTTTAATAACCTTAAATTCATTTATGCTTGTAATCGGAAAATCTATTTTTCCTTTTTGGTCAATATCAAAGTCACTTCCGTCATAAGCAATTTCGATTTCACTTTCCTCAGAAAAACGCTTGATGTTATCAATAATAAATTTGAACTCTCTTCCTGATTTTACAGCATTATCAAATATGATTTTTAGGTCGTCTCCTTTCTGACTTGCCGAAACCAGCTTTTGTGCGGTTTCAATATCTATTTCGTCTGCCGTTTTCAGCACACAGTTTAAATATTGATATTCCTTGCTTCGTGATTGGATATCAAGTGTATTTACTGTAAAATCCTGTTTTATGGTTTTAACTGTAAAATTAAATTTAGAAAGCGATGCTTCTTTTTCTTTAGGAAGCGTGATCAGTTTATCTAAGTTTAATGTAACTTGATATTCTGTACCTGGTTTTAGTTTTTTCTCTGGTATAAAAGCTATTGTATTACTCGAAAGAGCAACAACTTTTCCGCTGACACTTGGTGAAATATCAAATAAATTGTCATCAAGTTCTTCATTGATTTTCCATTCTTTTTTATCGAAAGCCAAAACCACACGTATGTCTGATTGCGAGGGGACAATACCGCTGGTAAAACTAGTTATGTACTCTCTGAATAATGAAAAATCGGAATTAAAATCGGCAGCTGATTTTCTGCCACAGGCTTGTATAATAAAAAACACCAGAAATACGTAAACTAATCTTTTTGCTTTCACTTTAAATAGAATTAACGGTTAGAAATTAGATTGTATATAACAGAACTGGCTGTAAAACCTAATTATGTTACGGTAAATGTAAGAATATTTTATAATACTTTTAAGAAGAAAATTCGCAAAAAAATTGAAAGAATTAAATTACATTATTTACGTCTTTCGACAAAAAAACGCTTCATTAAGTCGGCAGCTTCATTTGCCATAATACCAGAAACAACTGTGGTTTTAGGGTGAAGTTTTGCCCCCATAGTTATAAAACCTCTTTGTTCATCGCGGGCGCCAAAAACAATTTTCGAAATTTGACTCCAATACAAGGCGCCTGCGCACATTTGGCAAGGTTCAAGCGTTACATATAAGGTACAATCTTTTAGATATTTTCCGCCAAGAAAATTAGCTGCGGCGGTTATCGACTGCATTTCTGCATGAGCAGTAACATCTTTTAGTAATTCGGTCAGGTTATGACTTCTTGCAATTACTTTATCAGCAACAACAATTACAGCACCAACAGGAATTTCGCCTTTATCAAAAGCCATTTCAGCTTCCTGCAAAGCTTTTTTCATAAAATATTCGTCGGTGAAGGGATTTATCATAAATGCAAAAATAAGATTTTAGTATTATTTTTTATTACATTTATTTCCTGATATTCAAATATGGAAACAAATTATAAAATCAGCATTCCTAAACCTTGCACTGAAAACTGGGACAAAATGACTCCAAACGATACTGGTCGTTTCTGTATGAGCTGTTCTAAAACGGTTGTTGATTTTACAGCAATGATGCCGGAGGAAATTCAGCATTTTTTCATTCAAAATCAAACCGAAAGAATCTGCGGAAGGTTTAGAAAATCGCAATTAGACAATATAACTATTCAGATTCCAAGTCGAGTTTTGTATGCACAGACACAATATCATAAAATGTTTTTGCTGGCTTTGTTTATTGCAATGGGAACAACTTTGTTTAGCTGTGCTGATAAAGACGGAAATAAAACAAAAATTGACAAAGTAGAACTTGTTGATAATCCTGAACAAAACGAATCTGTTTCTGTATGTTATGGACATCAGATCGAATCAAAAAAGGTAAACTCCAAAAAACCTCTCGAAAGGACTATAATGGGAGCCCTAATTGCTCCTGACTCTTTTGAAAAAGGAAGTTTTGAGTATGATATTATATATAATTCAAATGATTTAGATATTTTACCTGTTCCAGAAGACGGAATGAAAAAATTATATACCTTTTTAAATAAAAATTACATTACTCCAAACGATACAGAGGAGAAACAGAAAAAAATATTTATTTTGTTTGTTGTAGAAAAAGACGGCACTTTAAGCAATTTCAACATTGTTAAAAACACAGACCAAAAAAGCGGAGCAGAAGCTATAAGAGTTTTAAAAACAGCTTCAAAGTGGATTCCAGGAAAATTGAACAATCGCATCGTTCGATCATCTTATATTTTACCTATACTCATTCAAAAAATAAAATGACAAAACCTATACATAAAATAACCGTTCCAGAACCTTGTCATGAAGATTGGGATAAAATGATGCCAAAAGATAACGGCCGTTTCTGCATGAGCTGTTCTAAAACGATTGTTGATTTTACCTCTATGCTGCCAGAGGAAATTCAGCATTTTTTGATTCAAAATCAAACCGAAAGAATCTGCGGAAGGTTTAGAAAATCGCAGTTAGAAACGATTAACATCGAAATTCCCAGCCAGATTATGTATTCGCAGACAAATTATCGTAAGATGTTTTTATTGGTCTTGTTTATTGCCATGGGAACTACTTTATTTAGCCAGAATAAAGAAGGGAACAAACAAAATATAAATGAAATAGAAGTTGTTGAAGATAGTGTGGCAAATAAATCTGTACAAAAACCAAATGAGAATTTAAAACAAACAGCGCCACCGCCTGTACCACCAAAAACAATCTCACAAAAAAATGAAAACAGAACTGTAACAGGAAATTTTAAGGTAGAAGATTCAATTCATAAATCTATTGATTATGATGCTGTTTTCGAACCCTCTAGTTTACACATTACACCTGTTCCAGAAGATGGCATGAAAAATCTGTATAACTTTATTTACGCTAATTATGTTATTCCAGATGGAGCAGAGGAATATACAGGAAAAGTTATTATCTCATTTATTATAGAAAAAGACGGCAGCTTAAGTACTTTCAAAATAAAAAAAGATTTTGGCTTCGGAACTGGAATGGAAGCAATCAGAGTACTAAAACGGTCTCCTAAATGGATTCCAGGAAAGTTAAACGATCGTATCGTTCGATCATCTTACATGTTACCCATATCCATTAAAAAAATAAAATGACAAAACCTCTACATAAAATAACCGTTCCAGAACCTTGCCATGAAAATTGGGATAAAATGACACCAAAAGATAACGGTCGTTTCTGCATGAGCTGTTCTAAAACGGTTGTTGATTTTACTTCGATGCTTCCTGATGAAATTCAGCATTTTTTCATTCAAAATCAAACCGAAAGAATCTGTGGAAGGTTTAGAAAATCGCAGTTAGACAATGTAACTATTCAGATTCCAAGTCGAGTTTTGTATGCACAGACACAATATCATAAAATGTTTTTGCTGGCTTTGTTTATTGCAATGGGAACCACTTTGTTTAGCTGTGCTGATAAAGATGGAAATAAAACAAAAATTGACAAAGTAGAACTTGTTGAAGATTCTACAATGATAAGAACCAAAACAATTGGGATTCTTTTACCTCCAAAACATGATCCAAAAGACAGTTTAAATCAAATAAACGCTCCTGCAGCAAAAGTCGAGCAGATTAAATTGCAAAAAACGGCAAAAAAAAACAGTAAAGCAATTACTGTTACTTCTTCGACAATAATCTGTGCCTTAATAGTACCAGATCATCCTACTACAATAATTGCTGATGAAAATAATACAATTCAAGAAGTTGCAGAAGAAGATGTTATAGTTATGGGCGCTTCTATAGAAACCTCACCAAACTATCCTGGCGGGATTAATAACTTTTATCAATTTTTTATGAATGAATTTAAACTGCCAGAAGAAGCAGAAAATCCAAAAAAGCCGATTATTGCTTTTTTTGTTATAGAAAAAGACGGCTCCTTGTCATCGTTTGATATTCCAAAAAATGCAGATCCTCGAATTGGTGCAGAAATAATTAGGGTTTTAAAAAAATCACCAAAATGGATTCCAGGCGAACAAAATGGTAAAAGAACCCGAACGAAATATAGTTTCCCAATAACATTTGAATAATGGAAAACAAACACAAAATAACAATTTCAGAACCCTGCCATGAAAACTGGGACAAAATGACTCCTAATGAAAATGGGCGTTTCTGCATGAGCTGTTCTAAAACCGTTATTGATTTTACTTCGATGCTTCCAGATGAAATTCAGCATTTTTTCATTCAAAATCAAAACAACAAAATTTGTGGAAGATTTAGAAAATCCCAATTATCTACAGTAACAATTCAGATTTCAGATCAGGTTCTGTATTCGCAGACAAATTATGGCAAAATGTTTTTACTCGCTTTGTTTATTGCCATGGGAACCACTTTATTTAGTTGTCAGGATAAAGATGGGAACAAACAAAAAATTGAAAAAGTAGAAGTTATTAAGGATTCTTTAAAAACAAAAGCCATTGATAAAAACTTATCATTAAAAGATAGCTTGGATGAAAAGCCTTCTCATCTCAAAAGGACTAAACAAAAGGAGTTATCCATAACACTGGCTGTTCCCGAACCGCCTGGCCGAGCTGCCATGGCAATAATTGATGAGCCAGATAATCATATAATGGGAGGTATTGGATTGCTTTCTACACTGCCCGAATATCCCGGTGGAATCCAAAAATTTTATGACCTTATACAAAAAAGATTTGAGACACCTGCAAAAGCAAAAAAAAACATTGGCACAATCAAAGCATCCTTTTCGATTGAAAAAGATGGTAGTCTGGATAATTTCAAAATTATTGAGGACATTGGAGATGGAACTGGTGATGAACTGATGCGAGTCTTAAAAACTATTAACCCCAAATGGATTCCTGGTGAAGAATATGGCAGAAAAACAACAAACGATTACAATCTATTTATTGTGATACAAAAGGATAGTCTTAACGAAAAAAGAAGAAAGAGAAAATTTTCAAAGATAACTTCTGTTCAAATTCAAGAAATAGAAGGTGCAGAAATAAAATAGACATCAAACAATGGAAAGAAAACACAAACTAACTGTTCCCCAGGCTTGCCATGAAAATTGGAATAAAATGTCTCCCGATGAAAATGGGCGTTTCTGCATGACCTGTTCTAAAACGGTTGTTGATTTTACTTCGATGCTTCCAGATGAAATTCAGCATTTTTTCATTCAAAATCAAAACAATAAAATTTGTGGAAGATTTAAGAAATCGCAATTGAATTCTATTGATATTCAAATTCCTGGTCAGGTTCTGTATTCGCAAACCAATTATCTTAAAATATTTTTACTGGCTTTGTTTATTGCTATGGGAACTACTTTGTTTAGTTGTGTAAATAAAGAAGGAAATAAACAAAAAATTGATAAAGTTGAAGTCGTTACTGATACTGCTAAAAACGAAACCACTATTGGCAAAGCTTTAATCAACAATAAAGATTCCCCTCATAATATACAGCCTCCGCCAAAAGTGGATCAGGTAAAATTTGTAAAACCCAAAGAACATAATAATCTAAAATCTGAGAAAATAGACAATAAAAAAAATAGCGATGCAAAAGTCGAAGTTTACGCTGGTCCTACTGGAGAAGTAGTCTCTAAAACCAATGCAGAATTTCCGGGTGGCATTGACCAATTCTATACCTTTTGGGGAAAAGAATTTAAAAAGCCTAAAGATATTTATATCAAAAATCTTAAAATTAATATCTCGTTTGCAGTCGAAAAAAACGGCTCGATGTCTTATATACAATCAGATCCTGTTATTGAAAAAACTTTAGAAAACGAAATCATTAGAGTACTCAGCGTATGTCCTAAATGGAAGCCTGGAGAATTGGGTGGAAAAAAAATTAAGATGCAATATTCTCTACCGATTGTATTACAATAGCGCTCACTAATTAAAATTAAATTTAAAACCGTAAATTTGCTTTTTACCTTACAATGAAAAGCAATTTACTCTCAAATATTTACAATCCAGCCGATTTACGTTTACTCAGCGAAACTCAACTACCAGAATTGGCCAAAGAATTACGTGATTTTATCATTGATATTGTTTCGGTAAAAGAAGGGCATTTGGGAGCCAGTTTAGGCGTTGTAGAACTTACTATTGCTTTACACTATGTTTTTAATACTCCCGAAGATCTATTAGTCTGGGATGTTGGGCATCAGGCTTACGGACATAAAATATTAACAGAAAGAAGAGAAAATTTTGATACCAACAGACAACTCGGCGGTATTTCAGGATTTCCGAAAAGAAGCGAAAGTATTTATGATACTTTTGGGGTAGGACACTCTTCTACTTCTATATCTGCAGCGTTGGGAATGGCGATTGCTTCTAATTTAAAAGGCGATTTCGAAAAACAGCACATTGCAGTTATTGGCGATGCTTCGATTTCCTCCGGAATGGCGTTTGAAGGTCTAAATCATGCCGGAGTTACGGATGCTAATTTATTGGTCATTTTGAATGATAATGCTATTGGAATTGATCCGAGTGTTGGTGCACTCAAAAAATATCTTACTGCTGTAAAAGAAGGAAAAAATCCGAAGAAAAATAACATGATCAAGTCGCTGAATTTTGATTATTCAGGTCCCATTGACGGTCATGATCTTACTATTTTAATCAAAGAATTAGATCGCTTAAAGAAAATTAAAGGTCCTAAATTTCTTCATATTGTAACTACAAAAGGAAAAGGCCTGCAGCAAGCAGAAGAGAATCAGGTAAAATATCATGCTCCTGGAAAATTTGATGCTTCGACAGGAGAAATTCATTTAAAATCTGAAGAAAATCTGCCTCCGAAATTTCAAGATGTTTTCGGTTTAACTATTTTGGATTTAGCCAGAAAAAACGAAAAAATAATTGGAATCACGCCTGCAATGCCTTCTGGAAGTTCCTTAAAATTTATGATGGATGAAATTCCGGAACGTGCTTTTGACGTTGGAATTGCAGAACAGCATGCTGTGACTCTTGCTGCCGGAATGGCCACACAAGGCATGATTGTGTACTGCAATATTTATTCTACATTTTTGCAGCGCGCTTACGATCAGGTAATTCATGATGTGGCTTTGCAGAATTTACCCGTAATCTTCTGCCTTGACCGTGCTGGTTTAGTCGGCGAAGACGGCGCAACACATCACGGTGTTTTTGATATCGCTTATTTACGCGCAATTCCAAATATGATTATTTATGCACCAATTGACGAAATTGCGCTGCAAAACATTCTATATACTGCACAATTGGGACTCAATCATCCGATTGCAATTCGATATCCGAGAGGTCGAGGCGTTATTCCTGATTGGGAAGTAAAAAATTTCGGACATTACGAATCTGTTAAAATCGGTGAGGGAAAATGCCTGAAAACAGGAACAAAAACGGCTGTTTTATCAACTGGAACGATTGGTAATAATGTTACTCAGGCTATAGGTGAATGTACGAACCCTGATTTAATAGCACATTATGATTTTTCATTCATTAAACCACTAGACTACAGACTCTTAAAGGAAATTCTTTCTAGTTTCGAACGTATCATTACTATCGAAGATGGAACTGTTACAGGTGGTTTTGGAAGTGCCGTTTTAGAATTTGCAGCATCAAATAATTTTAAAAACGACATTGAAATTCTGGGTATTCCTGACGCTTTTATTGAGCATGGAACAGTAAACCAATTACAACAATTTTGCAGCATCGACGTTAAAAGTTTAAGAAATCTTTTTTCAAACGATACAAAATAATTATTTTGCAGCACCAAAAAAAAAATTAAAACTAATGAAATTATTGCGTTCTACTCTATTGCTCTTATTGCTTTTGTGTACCTCAAATAACTTTGCTCAAATTATTCAAACAACTTTAGGTCCAAATCAAGCGCCTCCGCCGCCTTCAAATTGGTCTAAGAAAAATCAGCTTGGTTTTGATATTTCGGAAATTGCTTTTGTGAATTGGAGTGCCGGGGGAACAAGTTCTATTTCTGGCCTATTTAAAGGTGAATTTAATAGAACTTACGCAAAAGAAAATCATAAATGGGTTAATGAACTTATAGTAAAATATGGTTTAAACAAACAGGATGGTATCGAATTAAGAAAAACAGACGATGCTTTTCAATTTAACTCAACTTACGGATACAGACGCGATACCCTGTCTAACTGGTACTATTCTTCTAAGTTAAATTTTAATACGCAGTTTACCAACGGTTACAATTATCCAAACAGAGATATTGCAATCTCTAAACCTTTTGCACCGGCTTATATCTTTTTAGGAGCTGGAGCTGAGAATTCTAATAAAGCAAAAAACAGGACATTTTATTTCTCTCCAATTACGCTAAAGACTACTTTGGTTTTAGATCAGTATTTGGCAAATCAAGGAGCATTTGGTGTTAAAAAAGCGGTTTACATGGCTGACCCTCTAAATCCAGATGCGCAGATATTAGTTGAAGAAGGACAGAAAGTAAAAGCCGAATTTGGTATTTTATTTACCGGATATATGAAAACCGAAGTTTATAAAAATGTTTTTTACGAAAACAGATTAAGTTTATATACCGATTATCTAAACCGTTTTGGTAATGTCGATATTGATTACGACACGCGCCTAGACCTTGTGGTCAATGCTTACGTAAAAGCAAATATTGGAGTTCATCTTGTTTATGATGATGATATCAAAACCAAAAAAGATGTTGTAGATCCAGTATCTGGAGCAAAAAGTCAGGTCAATGACGGTCCAAGAATGCAGTTACGCCAGGTTTTAGGCGTAGGTTTAGTATATGCTTTTCAATAATTAATTTGGTTTTCTTCCGTTAATCATTTCAAATAATTCTAACGCATTTCCATCAGTCAGCAGCGAAACATAATGACAAATATGAAGCAGACGATCGTATAGATTATTTTTTTCTAAACGATGCTTTTCAGGAAGCATTTTCAGGATTAAATTATCGTAATTCGAAGCTTTTCCTTCATATTTGTTATTGAATGCTGTTATGAACTTATCCAACAGTGTTTGAATGATTTGATAACCCACAATTTCCTTCTCAATAACTTCTCGGCTTTGGTAAATTTTATCAACACTTAAATTGATAATATCATTCATTTGAGCTTTGTATTTGCTTTTATCTGTTAATGCAAAAGGGAAATTACCTGCCAGAATCAATTCTTCATTTTCGATAAAAACATCAACAGCATCATTAATCAAAGCTCCAATTGCAAGTGCGCGCAGGTAGCTGATTCTGTCTTCTTTGGTTTCTAACAATTTATATTTAGAAACACCAATATTGTCTTTTACCAATTTTATTAAATATTCTAAAGCATAATCTTCAGAAACCAGTCCTAGATTTATTCCGTCCTCAAAATCAATAATTGTATAACAGATATCATCTGCTGCTTCAACTAAATAGGCCAGAGGATGTCTTTCAAAACCAATATCTTCTCCAGATTTATTGGCAATCATTCCCATATCTTTGGCTACTTCTTCAAAAAAAGTTTTGTCAGACTGGAAGAAACCATATTTTTTATCTGCAATATTACTGGTTGGCTTTTTAGGAAGACTTTCTTTTGGGTATTTCATAAATGCGCCCAAAGTGGCATATGAAATCCTAAGTCCGCCTTCAATTCCGGGACGACTTGCTGTTAGTACAGAAAAACCATTTGCATTTCCTTCAAAATCTATTAAATCCTGCCATTGTTTTGCAGTTAGTTTGTCTTTATATTTTAATCCGTTTCCGATAGAAAAATATTCTCCAATTGCTTTTTCTCCAGAATGACCAAATGGTGGATTTCCTATATCGTGTGCCAGAGATGCGGCAGCGACAATGGCTCCAAAATCATTCATATGATAACCGTGAACTTCTTTTAAATAGGGGTATTTTTCGATAATCTTTTTTCCAACCAAACGGCCTAAAGAACGGCCGACAACAGAAACTTCTAAACTATGTGTTAATCGTGTATGAACAAAATCTGTTTTAGAAAGCGGAATAACTTGTGTTTTATCCTGCAAAGATCTAAAAGCTGCCGAAAATATAATTCGGTCATAATCTACCTCAAAGCCTAAACGGGTATCGTCTTGTTCTATACGTAATCTTTTGCCTGTGTCGCCTTGTTTTTTAAGAGATAAAAGTTGTTCCCAGTTCATTTTTTAATTTTAGATTATAGATTGATGATTTTAGATTGTTAATCTAAAAGGTCAAAAATACATTTTTATTTTAGGATTTATCTAAAGATAGTAACTCGAAATGTTCTTTCATTTGCATTTCGAATTTTGATTTTATAACAACAAAAGTTCTGGAATTTTCATCGTGCAAACCTAAAGCACGTCCTCTTAAAAAGCTTAACGGCTCCAAAGGCAAAATACGAAATATTGTTCGGACCAAGATAACCATCAAAGTTGGTTTCGATCCATCAGCCATCACAACAATTGTTTTAGTCAAATATTTAGCAGGAGAACGAGAAAAAAAGGATTCTGTTATTCCGTAATACACAAAACTTACGCCACTCCAAAATAAATAGCGCTCGATTCGATCAAACGAATTTATTGTATTTGAAATCTCTAAAATATTTAAAAACTGTATTACGACTCTAACGATAATCATAATTATTATTGCATCGATAATAAAATTCAAAAATCGTTTTAGTTTTGATGCCAGTAAATAATTTGCGATTTCAAAATCTTCTTTTTTCATTTAGACTTCAGATTTAAAAGCCAAAAATACATTTTATTTTAGGATATAAATATCCCACAGATTAATTTGATTTAAAAGATTAAATGTTTTGTTCGCCACGAATTTCACTAATTAATACAAATCATTGTGCTTAAATTAATTCGTGAAACTTCGTGAAATTCGTGGCGAATAAAGATTCTAATCTGCGGCAAAATATCATTAAAATTCTAATGCTGTACTATGCTTAATTTCTCCCATTACAAAATCCTGATAGCTAGCCATATCCTGAACTAAAATTTTAAGCACCACAAAAGGATGCCGCTTTTATTAGGGCTAAAAATCAAGTTTTAGTTTTCATAAGACCTTTGTAAACAAAGAAAGCATCCGCCATGGCGGATGCTTTCTGAAATTAAATATATAATCTAAGATTAGAAGTTTTTAGAAATTCCAATATTAACCGTTTTCCCAAAATTAAACGAGAATTTACTATAATCAACATCCTCACTATCAATAGCTAAAGTTTCATACCCTAGACCGCCAATACTGAAATTAAGACCAAAACCTTTTTTCATATTAATGAAAAGAGCTGGAGTTACACCCGCATAAAAACCATCAGCTTTACTTTCTGAAAGAAATACTCCATTGTCATTTGTCTTTATTTTTTGATTTTGAAAACCTGCTCCTAAGTCAGCGAAAACAGAAAAAGTTTCATTCAACGGCATTGTATAACGTACAAATGCTCCAGCTTTAAAATTATTAGCTTTTCCTTCAAGTCCTCCATTATTAGTTTTTGAAGATTCTACAACAAATTCAGCACCTGCCGTCCAATTATCGTGAAATTGATAGCCCACTTTTGGAGAAAACTGAAAAGTATTTGTTTTTAGCGCAGATACCTCCCGATCAATTTTTTCAGAAGTATAACCAATATTTCCTCCCACTAAAATTGTTCCCTTTTGGGCATTTGCAAAGCCAAAAACTGACAATGCAAGAATAAGTAGCATTTTTTTCATGTGTTTATTTATTAAGATTTCACATACAAAGAACAATAAAAATACCAATCTTAAGCAGCACTATATTTAGTAACAATTAATTAAAAAAGACGCTGATTTAACAAGACAGAATTAAAAAAAACTAAAAGAAATTGTTATAAAAAAAAAGCATCCGCCGTGGCGGATGCTTTCTGAAATTGAATATATAACCTAAGATTAGAAGTTTTTAGAAACTCCAATATTAAATGTTCTACCAAAATTAAAGTCAAAGTTTTTGTACTCTGGACCGTTATTATCGTAATTGATTGTACTATATCCTAAACCTCCAATGTTGAAGTTAAGACCAAAACCTTTTTTCATATCGATGAAAAGAGCTGGAGTTAAACCAACATACATACCATCTCCTTTTGCAGTTGTAGTAATTGGTCCTGTGTACGTTTTATCTTTTTCACTTTGAAAACCAGCTCCAAATTCAGCAAAGAAAGCGAAAGTTGGATTCAAAGGAATAGTGTAACGTAAAAATGCACCAACTTTTGTAGTATTAAATCTGTCTTCATTAGTTCCTTGTTTTGTTTTTGAAGAACCAAAAGAAGCCTCACCTCCTACTGTCCAGTTATCGTGAAATTGGTAACCTACTTTTGGAGAAAAATTAAATTCATTATCTTTAATTTCAGTGTTACCAAGTGTTCTAGTTTCTGAAGCATAACCAATACTTCCACCAACTAAAACTGTTCCTTTTTGTGCATTTGCAAAGCTGCAGATAGCTAATGCCGCTACGATTAAAAATTTTTTCATTTTTGAGTTTTGTTTAAATTCAGATTCCTTTTAACAATAACGATGCCGACTCAGCCTAAAATTTATATTTAATTAAAATTTCATTTGAAAGCCAAATTTTAGCAATCAATACTATTTCTGTTTACTTTTGTAGTAAATAAAAAGTCTATGTCGATAGAAGTAAACAGCATATCAAAAAGTTACGGAGAGCAAAAAGCTTTAGATGAAATTTCATTCTCAATTAAGAAGGGAGAAATCGTAGGATTTCTTGGACCAAACGGAGCAGGAAAATCTACTTTAATGAAAATCCTGACCACTTATCTGCTTGCCGATAGTGGCTCAGCACTTGTAAATGGCCACGATGTCATGACAAATGCAAAAGCAGTACAGCTTTCTATTGGTTATCTGCCGGAACATAATCCTTTGTATTTGGATTTGTATGTTCGTGAGTATTTGGCATTTAATGCTGATGTTTATCATGTAGAAAAATCAAGAATTGAAGAAGTAATTCAGCTGACAGGACTGACACCAGAAAGCCACAAAAAGATCAGCCAGCTCTCAAAAGGATACCGCCAGCGCGTAGGACTAGCAAATGCTTTATTACACAATCCAGACGTTTTAATTTTGGATGAACCAACTACGGGACTGGATCCTAATCAGTTAATGGAAATTCGAAACGTTATTAAAAATGTTGGAAAAGATAAAACAGTTTTTTTATCGACACACATCATGCAGGAAGTAGAAGCAATTTGTGATCGTGTCATAATTATTGACAAAGGAAAAATTGTTGCAGATAACAAATTAGATCATTTAGTTGCTGTAAATAAAGAGCAAGTTATTGAAGTAGAGTTTGATTACCAGGTAGAAGAACAGCTTTTGGCCAAACTTGAAAATATCAGTTTGTACAAAAATACTCATGACATGACGTGGGAACTAACTTTTATTACAGAAAAAGATATGAGACCTGCCATCTTTGACTTTGCTAACCAAAACGGATTAAAGACACTGCAATTGAATCAAAAAAATAAAAATCTGGAAGCTGTGTTTAGAGAAATAACTAAATAAGTTTTTAATTCTCAGTTTCAAATTACTTATAAACCGCTTTATTCTCAAAGAATAAAGCGGTTTTTTTATCCCCTTTTTTAATTAAAACACTATTTATCATTTAGTTAGTGTTTTATTATACATTTTAAAATATTTTTATTTAGAATTGTTTTAAATAGTGTTATATTTGCTTCTATAAATTCAATGTTTGACAGCCTTAGAGCTCCAAACATCAACCTTTGACTCCAATATCAGGAGTTTGAACGTCGTGAATTTGAATCCGTTAACTTTGTTTTTTTGTTTTTTATTTTTTTTGAAAGAAAAGAGCCTGCTAATTTTAGACAGGCTCTTTTATTAACTTATAACTTAAAAT